>JAQSYI010000007.1 GCA_029256185.1 Paenibacillaceae bacterium | reverse complement strand
GGAGGAGATAGCGGAAAAAATTTCCGCTAAATCGGCGAGAAATGAAGAATTTGCAGAGATAGCGGAAAAAATTTCCGTTAGGAGTAAGCGGGGTGGGACTACCACGAAAAAGGCGGTACACCTTTTGGCAACGTAAAAAGGACTTGGCGGTGTTCTTCCGCCAGGTCCTTCTTAATGAAACGTCATTTCTTGACGAGTAGAGAACGGGTATCAAATGTTTTTATATTATTTTACATATAAGTAATATTATATATTTTCGAACGTAGTAGAAATTGTTATGTTACCTCCC
This sequence comes from Paenibacillaceae bacterium, assembly GCA_029256185.1. Lineage (GTDB taxonomy): Bacteria > Bacillota > Bacilli > Paenibacillales > NBRC-103111 > Paenibacillus_AR. Next base: position 229,836 of record JAQSYI010000007.1, on the reverse strand, counting down.
AAGCAGCATCAACATCATGCCGCGGCAAATTTCCGATTTGTTGTTTTTTGGTGCTACGATTCCAAGGCCAAAGGTGTCATTCGCTGGGTGAAGTCCAACATTGTGAATATAGCGACTATTCTTCTATTGAAGCTCTATGCCGGTATCCAAAAAAAGTGGAACAACTTCTAGGGATTTCGGAACTTTTGCTGCAACATGACACTGTATAATCAACTACAAGAGGTGAGGATTATGCGTCAAAATGCCGTAGCGGCAACTGTACCATTATACCGCAAGCACACAAGCATCTGGAAGAAATTATGGCAATGCCGCGTATTATATTTGCTGCTGCTGCCGGCTCTTGTTTACTTCTGTCTATTTCGTTATGCTCCTATGTTTGGTCTGGTTATCGCCTTCAAGCGGTATAATCTGCTCCTGGGCTTTTGGGGCAGCCCCTGGGTAGGTTTGGAGAACTTCCGGCATTTCGTCGAAGGGGTGTATTTCTGGAACATTATCGGAAATACGCTGATCATTTCCCTTAACAAGCTGCTCCTGGGCTTCTCCGCCCCTATCATATTGGCTCTCCTGCTGAATGAGGTACGGGTTTCCTGGTTCAAGCGGATGGTGCAAACAGTGACTTACCTGCCCCACTTTATCTCCTGGGTCATTGTATACGGGCTGCTTGTGGCGCTTTTGGCTCCGGGGGACGGCTTTGTTAACCAACTGCTGATGGAATACGGATTTGACCCTGTGAACTTCCTGACGGAGGTGAACTGGGTCCGCCCATTGATCTATATTTCCGATATCTGGAAAGAGGTGGGCTGGGGCGCCATTCTGTATCTGGCGGCACTGGCGGGCATTGATCCCCACTTGTACGAAGCGGCACGGATGGACGGCGCCTCCCGTTTGCGGCAGCTATGGCATGTAACGCTTCCCGGTATCCGCAATGTTATTATGATCCTGCTAATTCTCCGTATGGGCAGCATTCTGGATGCAGGGTTTGACCAGATTTTCATCCTGGCCAATTCCTTCAACCAGGAAAAGGCGGATATTATCGATACCTGGGTATACCGGCAGGGCATTGAGCGGCTGCAGATTGGGCTGGCCACGGCCGTAGGACTGTTCAAATCGGTAATTGGAACCCTTCTGCTGGTGGGGGCCAACCAATTGGCCAAGCGCTTTGACGGACAAATCTGGTAGCAGGAGGGTAAAAAAGATGGGGCACAGCAGCGTGGGAGAAAAAATCGGCCAGGCCTTGATTTATGCTATCCTTATTCTCATATCGGTCATTACCTTGTTTCCGTTCATCTATGTGCTCATGCTCTCCATAACGCCGGAAACGGAAGCCATTAACAAGGGAATCGTCCTGATTCCCGACCAGGTGACGGCAGCCGCCTACAAAACCGTATTCGGCAAGGGCTTCGGATTAATGGGCGCCTACGAAATCACCTTGTTCCGCACCCTGGCGGGCACCTTGCTGAGCATGCTTTTTACGCTGCTTGCAGCCTATACGCTGTCGAAGAAGAAGCTGCCGGGGCGCAGCGGGCTGCTGTTGTTTGTTATCTTCACCATGCTGTTCAGCGGCGGGCTGGTGCCTACGTACATAATCATCAAATCCCTGGGTCTCCTGGACAGCATCTGGGTGCTGGTGCTCCCCGGCATGATCAGTGTATTCAACCTGATTGTGGTCAAAGGTTTTTTTGAGGGCATCCCGCTGGAGATGGAGGAGGCGGCCATTATTGACGGCGCCGGAGAAATGGCGATCTTGTTTCAGGTTATCATGCCGCTGGCCATGCCGGTGGTGGCCACCATCGGGCTATTCTACGCGGTGGGGCATTGGAACAGCTATTTCGATGCGATCATGTATATCAATAAGGCAGATCTGATGCCTCTCCAGGTGGTATTGCGCAAAATTCTGCTTTCCGCCCAGTTTCAACAGGCCAGTGAGCAGGGGAATTCCCAGAACGTGAGCAGCATCGCCATTCAGATGGCCGCGGTAATTGTTTCTACGGTTCCGATTCTTGCGGTGTATCCGTTTGTTCAGAAGCACTTCACCAAGGGGGTGATGATCGGGGCGGTCAAGGGATAGGTTCAGTTAAGGTTTGAACCGGTTATTGCAGCCGGATGAACAATATACCAAAGGATTAAAGGAGAGGTCAAACATGTACAAGAAAGGTGCAGCATCTGTTTTGCTGGCAGTCTTTTCGGCCATTGCCATTCTGGGCGGCTGCGGCGGTGACAGCGGCAGCGCAGGGCAATCCCCCGAAGCGTCACCACCGGGCCAATCACCTGCGCAGACGGGGCAGGCCAGTCCCCAGGCTGATTTTTCCAAGAGAATCACCCTTACCCTGTTCAACTCCGCGGGCTTCAATCTTGCGGCTCCCATGCCGTCCCGGGGAGATGATCCTTTGCGCCAGATGCTGGAGGCCAAGGTGAATGCGGACCTGCAGATGACGCTTCCTCCCGCTGACCAGATCAGCACCAAGCTGAACACAATGATTGCCTCCGGCGACATTCCGGATCTGGTTTTCTTCAAGGACCGCGCCACTGCCGTACAATATTTCGAGCAGGGTGTAATTGTGGACGCGGCCCCGATTCTGGCGCAATATCCGGCGCTGAAATCCCATTATCCGGAGACCTATTGGAAGCAAATCAGTTACAAAGGCAAGACGCTGGGAATACCGGGATATGAAATGGTGCAGGGGATTCGCGGCTGGTGGATTCGCAATGATTGGCTGAGAAACGTCAATATGAAGGCTCCCACTACCCCGGAAGAGCTGCTGGAGGTGATGAAGGCCTTCACCTTTAATGACCCTGATCAGAACGGCCAGAATGATACGTACGGATTCGTGGGGGGAGTGGGAAAGAACGGCAAGTTTGACGACTTGGGCTGGGATGCCATCTTCATGATGTTTGGCGTCTACCAGGGAAATTATGAAGTGGTGAACGGGGAACTTGCGGTTCTTAATACAGATGACAGGATGAAGTCGGCCATCGCCTTTATACGGCAGATGCTGGAGGCCAAGGTAGTGGACCCGGATTGGACCACCATTAACGATATCGGCGCATTGGACAACCGGATGCTCGGCATCGGCAATGTGGGGATTGTATACAACGACTGGAGACGGATGGAGGGCGATAAGAAGGAGAAGAACCCGGAATGGATCGTTATCGATCCCCCCAAGGGTCCCGACGGACAGCAGTTTTCCGACCTGAAGGGAGCTCAAAACAACGTGTGGGGCATCTCGGTCAAGGCAGCCAGTGACGCGGACAAAGTGGCGCGGATCATGACCCTTCTGGAATATTGGTACACGGATAAGGAAGCATATCCATACTTTGCATACGGCCCCAAGGGAGTATTCTGGGAGATGGAGAACGGTCAGGTGAAGTATCTTTCCGATAAAAAGCGCAATGTGGATTTTGCCCAGCAATACTCGTGGGTTTCGAATTATGCATTGCCCAGACGCGCCAATGATGCCCTGTACTTCAACTATAATTATCCGAAGACGGCCGAGTTCCTGGGGATCAACAATAAGTATCTGTTCCCCAAGGGAGATCATATTACGCCGTTTATTACTGAGGACCCATCGGATACCATGTACCAGGACCGCATCAAATACATGGACGAATCCTTGTTGAAATTTATTTCCGGCAAGGAGCCGCTGACCAATTGGGGCGCTTACGTGCAAACCCTCGAAACCAAGTTTGCCCTGTCCAAATTCAAGGAAACAGCACTCAAGCAGCTAAAGGAGCAAGCAATCATAAAATAAAGGCCGGTTGGCTGGACAGGGGGGAGTGCTTCCCCCTCCTTTCCATGTATGGGTGCGGCTTTGCAGACGGGGGTATGTAAGCGCTATTATGAACAGAAAGGGTGTGGCATGATGAGAAAAGCATTAAGCATGATCCTGATCATGAGTCTGCTGATGTCGTTCTGGAGCCGGCCGCTGCTGGCGGACGGAACAGGGATAACGGCTGATCTGCAGGAAGGCAAGCATTACGTCGTCCTGACGGCGGACAGCTTCGCCGGCAATAGGGGCAACTGGACGTATTCGACGCAAACCCAGGGCGGTCTGCTGCCGGGAATTATGCTGGGCAGCACGGATCAGGCGAATCACAGCACGACCCCGGCCACAGCGAAATACGGCATTCCCGCCGACGGGATGTACAAGGTGATGGTCCACTCCCGGGATTATGCGGCTAGCCCGGGAATCCGGCTGTTCCGGGTGAAGCTGGGGGACAATCTGAACCAGGTATTCGGCAACCATGGATATGACGGCTGGCAATGGCAGAGCAGCGGTCCGCTGGCTCTGACCAAGGGTGAATATGATCTGGAGGCGCTGGATATCCGGGGAAATTATGCCCGCTTCGATATGATCATCATTACCGATGATCTGGACTTCACCATCGAGGACACCACGGAAAATCTGAATGGGATGGTGCAGCAGCATCTGTATGTGCCGGGCAGCGTCACCAATGATCCTCCGGTGGTGGACTATCATTACATTGTCCTGACAGCGGACAGCTTCGCCGCCAATCCGGGCAACTGGAGCTATACCACAGAAACCAGAGGCAGCCTGCTGCCCGTTATTATGTTCGGCAGCACGGATCAGCGGGACCACAGCGCAACTCCGGCTGTGGCGAAATACGGCATCCCCGCCGACGGGACGTACAAGGTGATGGTGCATTCCCGGGATTTTGCCTTGAATCCCGGAATCAGACCGTTCCGGGTGAAGCTGGGGGGCATTATGGATCAGGTGTTCGGCGATCACGGCTATGACGGCTGGCAATGGCAAAGCAGCGGTCCGTTGGCTCTGACCAAGGGCGAATATGATCTGGAGGCGGTGGATTTCCGCGGCAGTTTCGGCCGCTTCGACATGATCATCATTACCAATGACCTGGACTTCACCATCGAGGACACGGCGGAGAATTTCAACACGATGGTGCAGCAGCATCTGTATGTGCCGGGCACCGTCACCAATGATCCGCCTTATCATTATATTGCCCTGACAGCGGACAGCTTCGCCGGCAATAGGGGCAACTGGACGTACTCGACGCAAACCCAGGGCGGTCTGCTGCCGGGGATTATGCTGGGCAGCACGGATCAGGTGAGCCACAGCACAACCCCTGCCACAGCGAAATACGGCATTCCTGCCGACGGGATGTACAAGGTGATGGTCCACTCCCGGGATTATGCGGCCAGTCCGGGAATGCGGCTGTTCCGGGTGAAGCTGGGGGACAATCTGAACCAGATATTCGGTGATCACGGCTTCGATGGCTGGCAATGGCAAAGCAGCGGTCCGCTGGCCCTGATCAAGGGTGAATATGATCTGGAGGCGCTGGATGTTAGGGGGAATTATGCCCGCTTCGATATGATCATCATTACCGATGATCTGGACTTCACCATCGAGGACACGGCCCAGAAGCTCAACGCGATGGTGCAGCAGCATCTGTATGTGCCGGGCAGCGTCACCAATGATCCTGCCGGAGATCCAACCCGGCCCGATGTGGATATCGCCGTCAAGCTGAACAACAGCTATATGGAGCTGGCCGTACAGCCGGAGCAGGCCGGCGCCACAGTGCTGCTGCCGTTCCAGGCTGTATTTGAGGCTCTGGGCAGCACCGTACAGCAGGATGTGTACTCACAAACAGAAACAGCGTACAAGAACGGCAAATTTTTCAAGGTAACGGCGGGAGCCGCCAGTGCTTTAATTAACGGCAAAAGTGTTGCCCTGGATCAGCCTGCTGTATGGAAGGAAGGAACGCTTCTGGTTCCCCTGACCTTCATCACCAACTATTTTGGCGCTGCGGTAAGCTGGAATGGGACGGTTCGGACCGCCTTCATCGCGGCCTCTATTCCCAAGGACGCCTATCTGCTAAGACCGGAGAGCTTCCAGCAGCTTGGCACATGGACAGTGGAAACCAGCATGGCCGGTGCCTTCGAGAGCATCGCCATGAGAGGACTGATTCCGGTTGTGCCTGATGGAGCTGTCGCCGGGCCGGGGGATGCCGATCCCGGCGCTTCAAGTCCTGCCACAGCATCCTTTGAAGTGGAGCAGGCGGGAAGCTACAAGCTATGGGTCCGCTCCCGGGACTTTGCCTCCAATCAGCAGGGAACCCGGTTTTTCCACGTGGGGGTCAACGGGCAGCAAGCCGCCCGCAGCTTCGGCACTCACGGCAATACGGGATTTAGCTGGGCTGAAGGTGGGACGGTTCACCTGCAGGAGGGGGTGAATACGGTTAGCCTGTACGACACCTCCGGTTTCTACGCCAGATGCGACGCTATTCTGCTTACCAAGGATCTGACCTATGTTCCTCCGGAGGATTACAATCTGATATTGAAGGCGGCGGTTCCCATCAGCGCCTTCGGCAATGAAGGGCTGAGCTTCCCGTCTTGGGCTTTGTCCAAAAATACTCCTGCGGCAAGCATGTCCATTGAGAATGACAGCACAAGAGTAGTGTTCTATAAGGTGAATACAGATAACGGGCAGGTTGTGCAAAATGAGATTTACGCTCTCCATAACGGCAATTGGGTGAAGACCAAGGACCGCACCGAGGAATTGGGCTACCTGGTTATGGCTGCCGATTCCGCAGGCTGGACTGCGGAGGTACGGGACTTTCATGTATTCGACAGCGACTACCGGCGGGATGGTCTTAGCCTCTCGTATCAGGGTACGGATATCTATAGGGCCGGCGCCCCCAACTGGTTTGTCCCGGTGGATTATGAAGTATTGGAGAACGGCAGCAAGCTGAAGCTGCTGTTCAACAATCCGCTGGCGGATTTCAGCGCCGTATGGGAGCTGGAGGAGGACAACAAGGCTCCGAAGGTGACGGTTGACGCTGTTTTCCATCAGGCAGGCGCTTATTCCATCGGCGCTTGGGAGGGCGGCGAGTTTAATGACAACCAGTATGAGTTCGCTCTGGCGCCTTACCGAATGCAGGGCAAGCGGATCGCCGCGGAGGCCGGACTTCTCAAGGAGCAGTATCTGTTCACTCCCATGGGGACGCTGACCCTTGGGGAAGGCAATCCATACTATCCCGGCGGGCATGTGACCAAGGGGGTTGCCGTGGAGCCGTCATGGATTCCTCTGCGGTGGGTATACAGCGATAACGGAGCCTTCGGCATTGCTATGAGAGGCACCAGCTATAGTCCGAAGGGCTCGGTGTTCGCTCCCGTATTGGGCGCCCCGGACTCTGTATTTGCCGCCGGAGACAGCTACACCCTGCAATATCGCGTTATCAGCCAGGTGGCCGACTGGTTTGAAGCGTATAAATATGTGGCCCAGGACTTGTTCGATGTTCATGATTACCGGGAAAATGTATACACCTCCCTGAATGACGCCATCTTCAACACCAGGGAGCTGATCATGGACGATGAGCTGGGCGGTTGGGATGTTTATGACAAGGCTCACTACAACATGGAGGGTAAAAATGTCACATCATCGGCCAATCCCCTTCAGGCGCTGCAGGATTATCTGCTGACGGAGGATGAGGAAATCCTGGAGCGGCGGGCGATACCCACCATTGCCAACTTCCTGACCCGCAACGATTTGCATTTTAACCGGACTACGGAATATGGAGGCGCCTCGTATTGGAATGTGTCCAATCTGCCTCATCCCATCGGCTCCCCCATAGCCGGCTACAATCTGAATGTAATCGGCGGCATGTATGAGATGACCAGGGGCGCTATTCCATATTTGTATCAATACGGATTGCAAAAAGGGCAGAGCACCGTTACCAATTCCTACGGCTCCATCCCGCTCTTCTCCAATAATTTGTTTCTGTATAAGTACACGGGCGACGGGCAATATCTGACCAAGGCCAAGCAGCAGGCGGACCAGTATCTTCGTGATGTGGTCTACAAGCCGCAGACTAAGCCTGTAGGCTGGTCCGATTTCATCGCTATCTCTTATTATCCCAATGTAGCCTCGCTGGTGGACTTGTACGAATTTACGCAGGAGCAGAAGTACCTGGATGCCGCCCAATATGCCGCCCGGTGGCTGACTACTACCTTATGGGTTCCCGGTATTGATGGAGAGAAGCTGACCAGGAACGTGGATGTGAATGATATCGGGGAGATTACGGAACGGTTTCATTACTACGATGAAAGCAACAGCCATTTCTGGTGGCATGGGGATGAGCAGCAGCGGGTTGGCAGACCGGCAGGAAATCCGGGGGATGTGAGCAGCAACAGCCTGATTGAAGCCCAGGCAGGCCAGGCTCCCGCCTGGGTTGCATCCCGGGTAGGACTCAGTCTGGAGCAGTCGTCCACTTATGACAGGAGCGCCAATATCATCATGTCCAACTGGGCGGGGGACCTGCTGAAGCTGTCCCGCTATACGGGAGAGAAGTATCTGGCTGATGTGGCGCGGAATGCGATTATCGGGCATTTCTCCACGTATTCCGGCTACTATCAGAACGGCTTCACCACCTTCCAGCAACAGCCTGAATATGCCGCTCAAGGGCCGGATTATACGGGGATTTACTGGCATCATCTACCGCCGTTCCTGGCGATGCTGGAGGATTTTCTAATCAATCTGACCTATGTCTGGTCCGACGGACAGATTGAGTTTCCGTCTCTGAGGCAGCAGGGCTACGCTTACTTCAACTCGAACCAGTACGGCTTTGCGCCGGGGCAGTTTTTCGGTGAAGAGGAGATGTGGCTGTGGCTGGACGAAGGTATTATGGAATCGGGGCATCTTCAGGTGGATTGGCTCGCTGCAAGAAAGGACGGCGTTCTGGGGCTGGCTCTGCTGAATGAAAGCGCGGCGGATATAACCACCGAAGTGACCTTGGGGGATAAGGTGCCGGGAGGCAGTTCCTTCTCGGGAACGGCCAGCATCTACACTCCGGGCTCCAGTCCTGCGGTGGAGGTCCAGGTAGTGAACGGCAAGTTTGCGGCAACCATACCGGCCAAAAGCCTAAGAGCGGCTGTCATCCATATTCCCGGGGTAACGGCGCCCGCTTTCTCCCAACTGTCCTATGCGCTCGACAGCAATCCCCAGCTTGGTCAGACGGTGTCGGAGCATGTGGACGGCAAGGCCATGGTGCTGCAGATGGCTCCGGATCATTATTATGCGTACGTGTATGTCACGCGCAGGCCCGCATCGGTTTCAAGCGTTATGCTGAAATACCGGGTGGGAGACGGAACGGAGGAAACGGCCGCTTCCGAAACCTATCCCTACGAATTCCTGATCAAGGTGGATGATCCGTCGAAGACCTTTCAATACGAGTTGATTGCAACCGCCGTTAACGGTGAAACGGAGCAGTTGGGCGGCGGAGAGCTGCGGCCGGTTCAATTCTCCCAGCCATAAGGTCCGGCGGCTTGTACTTTTCCACTCCGATGGACAGGGGAATGATTTTGCACCGGTAAGTCTGCTGATTTGTGATCTGTGGTAAAATAAGGTTGCCCTTTAATTTGGAACACGGAGGTCTCCATGTGTCCCAGTTCAACCGCTTGCCCTTTCGTTTATTCGTCATGTGCGTGGTATTCGTATTCGGGACGGTGATTGCCGTGTTCCATTTTTCTTACGGATTGCTCGAGCAGGAGGTTCGCTCCAACAGCAACTTGATTATCCAGCATTTGCAGGCCAAGGCAGACCAGAATATCAGCCTGATGCATTCCTCTCTGGAATCCATGCTGTATGTGGCGGAAGCGGCTTATATGTCCAACGGCCACAACCCCGAGGAGCTGCAAAGGTTTCTTAAGAAGCTGTTCGAGGTCAATATGGGTCTGATTCAGGATATATACATTATTCAATCCGATACCAGCATCATCGGAGGCAGCAATATCAGCGCCGCTTATGACGGAGCCGAAGAATGGAGACAGCCGATTCTGGAGCGGGTTAACAAGGATCGAAGAACAATTTTTGTGAGCGACCCGTACTTCTCCAGATATAATGGCTGGACAGTGACCATGGCCAAGTATATTCCCGGGACCGAGCCGTTGAGCGCCGCGGCTGTCGATATTGATCTGAAGAGGCTGGAATATGTATTGTACGACATTAATCAGGGGACGACAGTAGTAACCACGATTGTAGATTCCAAGGGCCGGCTGATTTCCGGGAATACTGCGGCGATAGGTGCCACAATGAGCTCCAACCCGCATGATCCCACTTTTCAGATGGGCTCGGTCGCTTCCCGGAGGCTCGTTGGTGAAAGCGGAGATTATGGGCAATTGAAGGTGAACAGTCCCAATGGAGTCCAGGAATGGTTCATGACGAAATCGTCCAGCACCCGCTATAACTGGAGCATTCTCACCTTCACCAATGACAGCTTCCTGCAGCGGTCCTTCGAGAGGTTTCAGCACATCCGCTTTACCTTTCTGACAGTCGGCCTGCTGGCCAGTCTGCTGATCGCTTTCCTCATTACGCGCTATATCCGCAATCCGCTGCATCAGTTAATGCTGAAGATGAGGCTTATCCGCCAGGGACATCTGGATATTCCCGTTGTGCTGGACAGAAAGGATGAGTTCGGGGATCTGTCCCAGTCCTTCGACCTGATGCTGGCGAGGATCAGAGAGCTGCTTCGCAACGTGGAGCAGGAGAAGGAACTGAAGCGGCTCTTGGAGCTTCAGGTTCTGCAATCCCAGATCAACCCGCATTTCCTGTACAATACCTTGGGAGCTATCAGCAACATGGTTACATTGGGTAAAACAGACAAGGTGGATGCTGTCATACAAGCATTGATTCATATTCTGGAATACGGTATTGCGGATGTGTCGGAACGGGTTCCCCTGCAAGATGAGCTGGACAATGTGCGGAATTATTTATTTGTTCAAAATATCCGGTACAATTCCTTCTATGAGTTGGAGACAGAGGTGGAGGAGGGGCTTTGGGATTATCCCGTTTTTCGGATGTCGCTGCAGCCTCTGGTGGAAAACAGCCTGTTTCACGGGTATAAAGGAGGGCGGCTGCCCGGTCTTATCCGTGTATCTGTCTACCGGACAAAGGATCGGGTGCTGGTGGATGTCCGGGATTATGGAACGGGAATGCCCGACGAATTGCGGCGGACCGTGCTGGAGCCTTCTGCCGCGCTTTGGAATTCCGGAAAGCGCAGGCGCATCGGACTGTCCAATATCCATCAGAGGATCGCGCTTTATTACGGCAGCGATTATGGCTTGGAGTTTCCGGCTGTTACCGGCCCCGGCACCATCGTCCGTGCCTCTTTTCCCATACTCCTGAAAGGGGAAACCGTACATGACCCTGCGTTGTTTGATTGCTGATGATGAGGATCTCATTCTGGAGCGGTTGGAGCACTTCTTCGACAAGCACCGGGAGGAGTTCCAGCTGGTTGGCAAGGCCTACTCCGGGCAGGAAGGGATCGAGATCGCCCTGCGGGAGAGGCCGGACATTGTGGTGACGGATATCGTGATGCCGGAGTTGAATGGCATTGAGATGGTAGAGCGTCTCAGAAGAGAGCTTCCCTCCGCAGAATTTATTCTGCTGACTGCCCATTCCGACTTTGAGTATGCCAAGCAGGCCATCCGCAACGGAGTGCAGGATTATATCATCAAGGTTCCGCTATCGGAGGAGGCGCTTCTCCAGGCTCTGCGGCGGGCCAGGGAAGCCCTGATCTCGTCACGGCGCAAGGAAGAGGAATTTCTCAAGATCAACCAATACCGCCTTCATAATCTGTACCGGATGAGGCGGCAGATGCTCACGGAGCTGCTTCAGGGCAATCTGAGCGCGGACAGGTTCGCGGCGCTGGCGGAGGGAGTCAATATTGCTCCCGACCTTGGGGTTTGCTGCTGCCTTGCAGTAGAGTGGGCAGACGCGACAAAATTCCGCGGGGACTATAATGCCCAGGATCAGGGGACCATCCGTTACGGCAGTATCAATATCTTGGAAGAAACCATCGGAAGCGCGGGAACAGGCTTCGCCTGTGAAATATCCGGTCACCGCATCCTGGGCGTGGTGTCCCTGCCCCGGGAGAGTGCAGGCCAGCAGTTCAGCCGCCTGCAGACCTTGGGAAGCAGGATCATACACAATATTCGTCTCTATCTGAAGCAGGATGTGCATGTGGCGGTCAGCAGGCCGTTTACTGCCTGGTCCGGCCTGAGTCGTGCTTACAATCAGGTATCCCGGCTCCTTGAATACGCTTATTATCATATGACAGGAGAGGTGTGGCTGGAGCAGCAGGCCTATGCCGGCTGCTTTACCGACAACCAAAGCCTGATAGCACCCCATATGCAGGAACTGCTGTCCGTATGCCGGACTGAATACTCTGCCAGCCAGGTGGCCTTGGTGCTGGACAGTGTCAGACGGGAATTGCTGAAGATCAGGCTGGAGCCCCGTCTGCTGGGGACGGCTTTGACGGATTTTATGAGACAACTGCACGAGCACCGGAAGCTGTTTCGCGAGGACGGCCCGGATCTGCCCAATTTGGCGGCGCTGGAGCCGAAATTTCACGTGCATTGGGAGGCGGTGGCCGCTTTTATTCAGGCGGGTATGACGGCCATTTCCGGGAGGACTGAAATTGTCAGGGTGAGGCATTATATCGAAGCGCACATCGCCCACCGTCTGTCCCTGGAGGAATTGGCCGGTATAGCCAACATGAATGCCAGCTACTTCAGCTCCGTGTTCAAGAAGGAAATGAACGAGCCGGTAACGGATTATGTCAACCGGAGGAAGATGGAGCGGGCAGCCGCCTATTTGCGAGAGGGGAACTATTCCAACGGGGAAATATGCGCCCTGATAGGGCTGAATAGCGAGAAATATTTTTGCACCCTGTTCAAGAATTTTTTCGGAGTGACTCCGCAAAAGTACCGCCGGGAATGCCTCGGGCGTTGAGGCACTTATTCCTTGTGAAGGGTGGGAAGGATGAAGCGTAGCGGGAATGTCCGGTAATCGGGCATTCCTTTTAATTTTTTACAACGGCAAGGCCAACGTATAAAAAAGCGGGGAGGGAGATGGGAGACCGGCAAGCATACAGAATGAGCCTGCCGGTGGGTGTAGTGGCTCATTGTATGCGAAATTTCATACAGAATGAGCCTGCCGGTGGGCGTAGTGGCCCAACGTATGCGAAATTTCATACAGAATTAGGTGTCATCGTTATCCTTATTGTTTGTTCATTTTGCCGTCTTAATAAAATTTCTCATTGGCATCGTGAATTGCCTTGACATCTCAATTTATTATGTCATAATGATAATATCAAAACGACAATTATTAAATCGAGAAGAGCAGGTGAATCGCGGAATCCATGGAAAATGAACAGAACTACACATCCCGCAAGTACCGCACTCCCGATGGCGCACCCGGCGATATTGTGATTTTCACGATTACCTCCACGGAGAAACAGACCGGGAAGAAGGCCTTGCCCCACCGGCAGCTGGAGGTACTGCTGATTGAGCGCAAGAAGTGGCCGTATGAGGGGCAGTGGGCCTTGCCGGGGGGCTTCTGCAAGGAAACGGAGAGCATGTACGAGTGTGCGCTGCGGGAGCTGCAGGAGGAGACAGGCGTTACCGATGTGCACATGGAGTATCTGAATGTGTACAGCAAGCCGGGACGAGATCCCCGGGGATGGATCATCTCCCATGCTTTTGTTGCGCTGGTGCAGGAGCGCTGGCTTGTTAACCGGAAGGCGGACGATGATGCGGCGGATGTGCGGCTGTTTCCGGTGGAGGAGGCATTCCGGCTGGAGCTGGCGTTTGACCACCGGGAGATTCTGACGGATGCACTTGGACGAATCAGGGAGATGATGCTGACAACCACCATTGCCGGGGAATTTCTGCCGGAGGAATTCACACTGGGCGAGCTGTATCAGGTGATTCAGACGGTTGTCCCCGACTTTGAGGAGAAGAATTTCATCCGCAAGATCACGTCTACCCGAAGCCGCTACGGGATCATAGAAGAGGTGAAGGATGCAGCGGGGGAGCCGCAGCTGTCCAACCGCTATTCCCAACGGGCGGCGCAGCTGTACCGGTTTACCGGCTTGACGCCGCAGCTGTCGATTTACAGCTAATTGATATCTATGGGAGGGAATGCAATGAAGGCGCTCATTCTGATCGACTATACGGTGGATTTTGTTACAGGCAATCTTCCTTGCGGCCAGCCGGCCATTGAGATTGAGGAGCGGATTGCGGCTCTGTGCGAGGCTGCTGTTCTGGCTGGAGATTGGGTGGTTATGGCTGTGGATCTTCATTACCGGGACGACCGGTTTCACCCGGAGAACCGGTTGTTCCCGCCTCACAATATTGAGGGGACGCCCGGCCGGGAGCTTTACGGGAAGCTGAAGGCGGTGTTTGAGAAGTACCGGGACAGCATCTGCTGGATGGATAAGACGCGCTACAGCGCTTTTTGCGGCACGGATCTGGAGCTTCAGCTGCGGGCCAGGGGAATCGGGGAGCTGGAGCTGGCGGGAGTATGCACGGATATCTGCGTTCTCCATACCGCTGTGGATGCCTACAACAAGGGCTTCCCTCTGGCCATCCATGCCGATGCCGTGGCGAGCTTCAGCCAGCCGGGACATGATTGGGCGCTGGGCCACTTCCGCAATACCCTGGGGGCCGCGCTGCTGAGGGACGGTCAGCCCGTGCAGGCATGAATGTATTTGCCTTGGGGGGGACATAACGCGTGCCTAACCCTTGAAAGGGAGACCATGCAGAGGCTGGTGCAGTATGGCTGCCGTCCTGCTGCAAATCATTGATGAGGAGGAGATTGGAATGAATCCAGACATTCAGAAGGATGTTATTGATGCGCTTCATGTATTGCCCGTGATTGATGCGGAGGAGGAAATCCGGCGCCGGGTGAATTTTATGAAGGAGTATCTGCTGGTAAGCGGGGCCAAGGGATATGTGCTGGGGTTGTCGGGAGGACAGGATTCCACATTGACGGGCAAGCTGGCGCAATTGGCGGTGAATGAGCTGAATGAGCAGTCGGAGGTCAAGACTTACCGGTTCATTGCCGTGCGTCTTCCCTACGGGATTCAGAAGGATGAGGCCGACGCCCAGGAGGCGATTGCCTTTATCCAACCGGATAAGGTGGTGACTATTCAGATCAAGCCTGCGGTGGATGCGGCGGTCCGGCAGTTCGAGGAGGCCACGGGCGAGAAGCTCAGCGATTTCCATAAAGGCAATACCAAAGCGCGGGAGCGGATGAAGGCCCAGTACGATCTGGCGGCTCATTACGGGATGCTGGTGCTGGGGACGGATCATGCGGCTGAGGCGGTGACGGCATTTTTTACAAAGCATGGGGACGGGGCCTGTGATCTGACGCCGATCTTCGGATTGAGCAAGGGGCAGGGAAAGCAGCTGCTCCAGGCACTGGATTGCCCGGCGAAGCTGTACCTGAAGAAGCCTACGGCCGATCTGGAGGACCTGAAGCCCGGACTGCCTGATGAAGAGGCGCTGGGAATGACCTACGACGAGTTGGACCAGTATCTGGAGGGCGCAGCACTTTCCGGGGAGCGGGCGGCGTTGATTGCCAGGAGATATACCGTAAGTGAGCACAAACGCAGAGGTCCGGTAACCTTGTACGATGATTGGTGGAAAAAGGTATAGCAATCCGGGAGGAGGGAATGTGATGACATACGGCAATCTGGCGCTGCATACGGACAAATATCAGATCAATATGATGTATGCCCATTGGGTTCACCATACACTGAATGACCGTGCGGTGTTCGATGTGTACTTCCGCAAGCTGCCCTTCGGCAACGGATTCGCCGTAGCTGCCGGGCTGGAGCGGGTGGTGGACTATATCAGGACCTTGGAATTCGGTGATGAGGAATTGGCTTACTTGGGGGAGCAGGAGGAAGGGTATCCCGCCGGGTTTCTGGAGGAGCTGCGGAGGCTGCGTTTTACCGGGGATCTGTATGCGGCGCCGGAGGGCACGCTGGTGTTTCCGGGAGAGCCGATTATCCGGGTGGAGGCCAGAATTTTCGAGGCGCAGCTGATCGAGACGGCCATTCTGAACTTCGTCAATTACCAGACGCTGGTGGCCACCAAGGCGGCGCGGATCAAGCAGGTTGCCCCCAACGACGGTCTGCTTGAATTCGGTACCAGGCGGGCCCAGGAAGGGGATGCGGCAGTCTGGGGAGCGCGGGCCGCTTATCTGGCCGGATTCGATGCCACCTCCAATATGCGGGCGGGCATGCTGTTTCGCATCCCGGCCAAGGGGACCCATGCCCATGCCTGGGTGCAGGGTCATGATTCGGAGGAGGAGGCATTCATGCGGTATGCCGAGGCGCTCCCCGATCAGGTGACGCTGCTGGTGGATACCTATGATACGCTGAAGAGCGGCATCCCTAACGCGATCCGGACAGCCAAGGCGCTGGAGGCCCGGGGGAAGAGGATGAACGCCGTCCGTCTGGACAGCGGCGATCTGGCGTATCTGTCCAAGAAGTCCCGGGAGATGCTGGATGCCGCCGGACTGACTTATGTGAAGATCGTCGCCTCCAATGATCTGGACGAGAACATTATCTTCAACCTGAAGGCCCAGGGGGCGAGGATCGATATATGGGGAGTGGGCACCCAACTGATCACGGCGGCGGATCATCCTGCATTGGGCGGTGTCTACAAGCTGGTGGCCCGGGAGAGGGACGGAGTCTATGTGCCTGTAATCAAGATCTCAGGGAATCCGGAGAAGGTCACCACCCCAGGCGTGAAGGATGTTTACCGGATCATAAGCCGCAAAAGCGGCAAGGCCATCGCCGATTATATTGCGTTGCAGGACGAAACGGATATTGCTGAGGGGCGGCCCATCAAGCTGTTCGATCCGGTGCATCCTTATTTGCAGCGGATTGTGGAGGATTATGATGCGGTTGCGGTGCTGCAGCCGATCTTCCGTCAAGGGGAGCTGGTATACCCTCTCCCGGATCTGGAGCAGATTCGTGCCTATCACCGGCAGCAGCTGGAGCAGTTCTGGCCGGAATATCTGCGCAAGCTGAACCCGGAGACACACCCTGTTGACTTGAGCGAAGCGGTATGGGAGCTGAAGCGCAGCCTGATCGGGCAGCACCTGCTGTAGCCGGGTGCAGTTAGCTTGGGAGTGCTTGGAATAAACGAAATAAGAGAGAAGCAGACCGTCGGACGGCGACACTAGGAATACAGTCGGGCTGGAGGCAGGTAAGAGAAGGGTTGAGATGAGCGGAGAACGGATGCTGGATAGGATCAGAGGAAGGGTGCGATGAACGGAGAACAGTTATTGGATAGGATCAGAGGAGGGTTGGCTGGGCGGAGAACAGATGATGGATAGGATCAGAGGAGGGGTGCGATGAACGGAGAACAGATATTGGATAAGATCAAGGGCGGCTTGTACGGCGTGGCTGTTGGCGATGCGTTGGGCGGAACGACGGAGTTCATGACCCGGCAGGAGATCAAGGCCCGATACGGATATCTGACCGAGGTTATCGGCGGCGGGGTATGGGGACTGGAGCCGGGCGAGGTGACGGATGACACCATGATGACTCTATGCGTGGCGGAGGGCATCGTGGAGAATCCGGCCCAGCCTGTGGAGGCAATCGGGCGCCGGTTCCTGGAGTGGTACCGTTCCAGACCCAAGGATATTGGGAATATTATCCGGCATACCATGGAGCATTACCGGGACAACTGGTTTGAGGCCGCATTCCTAACCGATCTGGATCTGGGACAAAGCGGCGGCAACGGCTCCCTGATGAGATGCCTGCCGGCAGCGCTGGCGTATGCCGATTCCGCCCTGATGGAGACTGTCTCCCGGATGCAGTCCAGAATGACTCATTATGATGAGCGCTGTGATGAAGCCTGTGTGATCTATAACAAGATTGCCCGGCGTCTGCTTGCCGGAGAAGAGCTTAGCCGGGCTATCCCGGGAGAAACAGCCGGAACGGCCTATTCAAGCTCCTTCACCGTTGCCCCGGATTGTCCGCCGGACGGCTACGTTGTGCACACCTTTCATTGGGTCCTGTACATTCTGATGAACACAGAACAATTTGAGGGCGCAGTGCAGTACGCGGCTAATCTGGGGGGCGACTCGGATACCATTGGGGCTATCGCAGGAGGGCTGGCGGGAATTCATTACGGTTACCGCGGCATCCCCAGCCGTTACAGGGACTGCATTCTGGTGAAGGAGCGGTTGGAACGCACTGCCGAGCTGCTTATAGCTGTAAGGGAAGGAACATTAGGGGGGCTTAACAGCGGTGAATACGGCAAGCCCCCCATGTAGCCGGTTGCTCCAGCGCCTGGGTGCAGGGGGGGGACGCTTATTCCAGCTCCATTCCAAAGCCCAGCTCCCTGGCCCGATTGACGCAATAGACAGCGGTGGCTATATCGAAGGCGGCCATTCCCATGGGGCAAAAAAGAACCGGCTGCTCCGGTGCAGCCTCTGCCAGACAGCGGCGGATAACGGCATCCGCAAGAGAGCGGGTGCCGTTTCGCATCAACCCCACCTTCAGGTGGAGCAGCTCAATGTCTGTGTTCTCGCGGCATACCTCTTCCCAATCGTCCACAATAATGGTGCGAATCCCGGCCAGGGCTTCCGGCAGATAGTCCCGCAGGGAGACATGAAGCAGCAGCATGCCCGGAGCAGGGGAGAGATTGATATACCGTTCTTTGGAGACGGTGCAGGTGATGAAGACGTTGGATTGCCCGTAAACCTCCTGCCAGGTGCCCGCCACCCGGGTCTTCTCCCGGTAAGAAGAAGGTGTCTTCGACAGATCCACTCCCCTTATATCATGAACGAGAATACGTTCGATCCGGTCCCCGTACAATGCCGCGGCCATCTCATAATGGCAGCGGCCGATCGGCCCCCAGCCGATAATGCCCAGACGGATGGACGCTTCAGGCCGCTCCCGCAAAAAGCTGCGGATCATAAGGCCGCTGACCGAAGCGGTCCGGAGCACACTGGGGAGCGGAGAGTTCAGAACGGCGGAAGGCCGGCCAGTATCCGGATCATTCAATACGGTCACACTATGGGCCCGGGGAAGGCCAGAGCGGATATTGTCCGGAAAGCTCGCGATCCACTTCAGGCCTGCCGCATTCACCGTGCCCCCCATGTATGCCGGCATGGCAATAATCCGGTTGGCCGGGTTCTTGTACCGCAGATAAGGCTTCACCGGCTGGGCATAATCGCCTGAATCCATAATGCGCACGGCCGACTCCATGGCATCTACAAGGCTATTCCATTCCGCTCCAGCAGCGTGAATATCCCGATCGCTTAAATACAGCATGCCGTTTGCTCCTTTCGTAAAGCTTAGCATTTCCGGCCAAATTGGCTTTGAATCCATGCGTCCGAGTATACCGTATCCAGATACCGCTCCCCTTTGTCATGGACGATTACCGTACACACGGAGCCAAGGGGCAATCGCTGCTCCATTCGTCTGACCGCAGCAACCACCGCTCCTGAAGAGGCGCCGGCGAGGATAGATTCCTCACGGGCCAGCGCCCGGCAGGCCGCCACCATCTCCCAATCCGACACATGCACAATATGGTCGATGAGCTCTGTCCTGCGGAATACCGGCACAATTCCTGCGCCCAGCCCGGGGAAACGCCGCTGCTCCTTGCTGCCGCCGAAGATGGCGCTGCCCGCCGCATCCACCGCCACGATTTTCACGCCAAGCTGGTGATCCCGGGCGTATTCGGCCAGGCCTCGGATGGTGCCGCAGGTGCTGACGCTTACGAATAAATAATCCAAGCGCTGCAATTGCGCCGCGATTTCTCCCATAGTCGTATGGTAGTGGGCCAAGTAATTGTCGGGATTCTCATACTGATTGGGCCAGTAGCTTCCGGGGATATCCCGCAGCAGTTGCCGCACCCGGTTCAGCCTGGCGGGCAGAAATTCGCCTGTCAGGGGATCAGGTTCGGACACATAGCTGATCTTCGCACCCAAAGCCTTCATCATACTGATATTGGTGTCCGTTGTCCGGGGGTCGATGACGCTGATGAAGGGCATGCCCAGGTATTGGCAGATCATCGCCAGACTGATTGCCATATTCCCCGAGCTGGATTCAATAATGACGCTGCCCGGGCCGATTCGCCCCGCCTTCCATGCTTCCTGAATCATCCGCAGGGCGGGTCTATCCTTGGCGCTCCCGCCGGGATTCAGCAGCTCCAGCTTGGCGTACACCTTAAGATTGCTGCCCGCAAAAAGCCGGTCCAGCTCGACCAGAGGAGTATGCCCGATGGTCCCCAGAATGCCTCCGGTGAGTTCCCCATACGCAACCTCAGCCACCGCTGCTGTTCTTGTCTCGGCTTCTTCCTCTGCTACTGCTTTCGCTTCGGCCCCTCCCTCTGCTGCCCCGTTATGCTCTAACACCGTCTCGTCTTTTTCTGCCGCTGTCATGCCTTTCTCTGCTGCTGCAGCTCCTGTCTCCGCCGCTACGGTTTTCTCCACCATCGCTGCACTTTTCTCCACCGCTGAAGCCCCTGTCACTGTGCTGCCTTTCTCCACATACAGCTTCTTGCCCTTGACCGGCCCTGCTGCAGGCGGCTTGCTTGTGTCTGCCGCAACTACCAAGATATCGTCAAGCAGCCGGTTGCGGATCATCAGCCCAATCTCTGGTATGCTGTCCCTGATCCCTTCACGGATAGCAGGCAAGGCCTCTTCCACACTAGCTTTGCTGCGGATGGATACGGTCAGCGCATTCTCCGCCACCTTGACCCGGATTACCCCGTCTTGGACATGCCGGTATACCACCCGCTCAATATCGTAGAGGCTGATCTTTTCCCCGTGCTTCAGCTCCCGCCCTACCCGCTTCACAATAGCCCGGAAGCTCTGCCGCTCTACTCCATCCAGCTGTACCGTCCGGAAATCCCGCACTACGTCATAGGTAACAAACCGAATGG
The DNA here is from genome assembly GCA_029256185.1 of Paenibacillaceae bacterium. Classification (GTDB taxonomy): domain Bacteria; phylum Bacillota; class Bacilli; order Paenibacillales; family NBRC-103111; genus Paenibacillus_AR. The sequence goes on along the minus strand of JAQSYI010000007.1, from coordinate 209,105 downwards.
CCGGCAGCATCTGGCGCACATAGGAGGTAAGCGCCAGAATAGACTCGCCCTCTCCCAGGGGTTCAACCGTGCCGCCCAGTTCCTCAGGGCGGACGGCTTCTGCCTGGATGCCTTCAGCAAACAGATATCTTCCCAACGCATGGGAGTAATAAGCAATTGTACCAATCTCAATGGAGCCGTATGTGTCGGTGATATCCTGCGGTTCCAGGCCGAATATAAGGGCCATATTCCGTTGCCACTCCGGCGAGGCGACCTCTCCCACCAGAATAATCTTGCGGATGCCGAAGGAACGGGGGTCCTTTGCAGCATGCACAATATGATCCAGAATGGAAGGCATCGTATACAGCAGATGAGGCTGGAAGGTGAGCAGCTGCTCAATATGCTGTTCTACCGGCAATTCAAAGGCAATGGATTTCCCGGCAAGCCCCAGTTTCTCGAAAATAATCAGGGCCGTGCTGGCCGCATGACCCGTCCCCATATCTGCCAACGCCCGGGTACAGCCGCTGCCGGCAATCAGTTCCCCGAACAGCCGGGTCTTGATCTCCACATACCGCTTGTCGTCCTCTTCCGAATAATAGATGGTCTTGCGCTGCCCCGAGCTTGTGCCGGAAGTCTTGTACGCCGCGAGGGAAGGATCGGCAGGGGGCTGCGTATAATAGAAACGCTCCATCACCTCTGCCGATAGCAGGGGAAGCTTCTCCAAGGGCGCATCTTCTTGCTTGTCTCCAAGCAGTTGACTGTACCAGGGGTAGATCCGGATAACCTCCGCAATCTTATCCGGCAAATGATATAACGGCATGACAGCCGCCTCCCGCAGGCCGCATGCAGCAGCCTCATAATAGTTAAACATCTCGCCATAATCTATGTGGATTTCCGGCGCAGGTTCAAATATTGTGTGCATGCCCAGTCAAAGGCTGCCGCCCTGCCGTAATGTAAGCTATAGAGCAATAGAGCGGAGGCGGAATATGAATAAGGAAAGCGGAAAGAGTGAGGCGCCTGTCACCCGGATTTCCAACAAGCTGACCAAAACGAGAGTGCTTGAAAGAAGCGAAGAGCTGAGGAGCCATATCCCTCTGACAAGAATGTTAACCAAGGGCATCTTACGTGAGATGCTGCAGAAATACGGGATGGTCTACGTGAAGCCCTGCTGCGGGTCCTGCGGACAAGGAGTGATGAGGGTGGAGAAGCATGCAGCAGCGGACGGAGAAGGCAGCGGAGCGGGCGCAAGCGGGAGAAGGGGCAGCAGGCCCAACCAACTCCGGCCGGTCCAATTCCGCTATCAGTCCGGGACCGCAGTGAAGGAATTTGCCGATTACGGAGCCATGTACCAGGCAATTCTCAAGGAAACCCAAGGCAAACCCTATCTGGTGCAAAAGGGAATCCGGCTGCTCCGCCACAATGGCAGGCCATTTGATATCCGGGTGATGGTGCAGCGCAGCCCCAAGGGCAAGTGGGAGGCCACAGGAGTGGCCGGACGGGTAGCGCATCCCCGCAAGGCCGTCACCAACGGGAGCCAAGGAGGGACCATCTATCCCGCGGCCGTATTATTGCAATCCTATGCCGGCAAGGAGCAGGGGAGTAAGCTGGTGAGCGCCATGAACAGGCTTGGCGTCCAGGCTGCCGTCAGGCTAAGCTCCGCCTATCCCGGTCTGAACGAAATCGGAGTGGATATTGCGCTGGACAGGACGCTTGTTCCATATATTCTGGAGGTCAACACCTATCCCGATCCCTGTCCGTTCACCAAGCTTCAGGACGGCAGCATGCTGCGGCGGATTATCCGCTACGGCCGCGCATACGGGCGAAGCTATCAGCTGAAGTGCATCAAGGCCAAGCGGGGCATGAACTAGTACATCATGTTGTAAATTCGTTCCCTACAGGAGAAGAACCCGGACGGGCTAAACACTGTGAGCACAAAAGGGAAGCGACTCCTATGGGAGTAGTTTGGCGAAGTAGAGTCACCGCTTTAGGGCGTATCTGAACCTCTGAGGGGAGGAGATAATTCCCAGATGATCGTTTCCGACCAGGCCCTTTCGGGCAGGCGTACCGGGGTACGTCAAGCGAAAGTAACGATAGCTCGAGGTGAAAAGGCGGTGAAAGGATGCCCTCAAGCGGGTGTTTAGACACGCCCCAGGCTGTAGCGGACCTGAGCGCCCTTATTCGGTCCAAAACCGGGGGTTTGGAATTGTAACGGACTCGAACGCTCTTATTGGACTAATTTGCCCCCATCCAGAGGGATATTGGCCCGGATAAGGTCTTTCCAGTCCGTTAGCCGCGCCAACCCCCATTTTTCCCCCGGTTAGCGTCTCTCAGGTCCGTTGCAAGCCGGGAAGGACCGGCCTCAAGAATGAGGAACGAATTTACGAGACGTTATACTAGACTCCTGGGAACATGTTCCTTGTACCAATACAGTTGACTGTTATAGTTGACTGTTGCCTCCGAAAGGCATAGAGTAAGAGTGCGAGGCTTGCCAGACGGATTTTAGTAGAGTAAACAATTTGTCCCTGAAGCTGAGGCTCCACGTGGTGGGGCCATTTCATTTTTTTAGAAAGAAGAATGTGATGATATGAGCCGGTTGTCTTTACAGAAGGAAAAGCTGCGGCCGGAAGGCCTGCTCAACAAATATTTTAGCGGCGAGTCGATGAATTACCGCCAAATCATTGCGCTGTTTATCCCCATTCTGATCGATCAGATGTTCGTGGTGGGGCTTAATCTGCTTAATACCGCCATGATCAGCTCCTCCGGGATGGAGGCGGTCAGCGCAGTCAATATGGTAGATTCGCTGAATATGTTCCTGGTCAACGTCTTTATTGCCGTGGCTACCGGCGGGACGGTGGTGGTGGCCCAATACAAGGGGAGCGGCAACCCCCAGATGGTGTCCAAGTCCGCGGCCAGCGCCATTGCATCCGTTACCCTGATCGCTATGGCCGTCAGTACCCTGGTCATCGCCTTGCATAATCCCATTATTCAGCTGCTGTTCGGAACAGCCTCGCCGGGAGTGCTGGACAACGCCAGAATTTACCTGATCGGCAGCGGTCTGTCTTTTACAGGAATCGGAATTGTCCAAGCCGTATGCGGGGCGCTCCGGGGGATCGGCAAAACGAGGGAGTCCCTGTTCCTGTCCCTGATTACCAACGTGACGTATGTGCTGCTGAATCTTGTGCTGATTACCTTGCTGGATATGGGCGTGGAGGGAATGACCATCGCCGTCAATGCGGCCCGCTACATCGGAGCGGCCTGCGCGCTGTTCTATCTGTTCAAGAAGGAAGAAACCATGCGCATCCGTGTGAAGGAGATGTTCCATATCCAGGGAGCCATGCTGAAGAAGATCATGTTTATCGGCGTTCCCTTCGCCGCGGAGCAGATGTTCTTCAACGGAGGCAAGCTGCTGACCCAGATTTTTATCGTTGGAATGGGTACGTACGCCACTGCCGCCAACGCCATCGGGGGCACAATTGCCGGCTTGTCCCAGATCCCCAGCGGAGCCATGTCTCTGACCATTGTGACAGTTGTGGGCCAGTGTGTGGGACGGCGGGACATTGCGGATGCCCGGAAGTTCATCAAGTCCTTCATCTGGCTGTCATCCTTGTCTCTTCTCGGCATGACCTTGCTGATATTGCCGCTGTTCGGTCCGCTGGTGAGCCTGTTCGGCCCTCCGGACGAGATTATGCATGATCTGTTCCTGCTGACGCTCATTAACCTGCTCGCCCAGATTCCGCTATGGTCCATCAGCTTCATCACGCCTGCTGCCTTGCGGGCGGCGGGGGATTCCAAATTCACCTCCATCGTGGCCATGCTGTCCATGTGGCTGTTCCGCGTTGTTCTGGGTTATATACTTGGGGTAGCGCTGGAGTTTGGCGTTATCGGTGTGTGGCTGGCCATGAACTGCGAATGGGGCGTACGGGGGACCATCTTCCTGCTGCGTTTCCGGGGGCAGAAGTGGTACAAGCACAAGCTGATCTGAGTTGGGGGAGCTGTTTGGGAAGGGAATCCCCCCGTTCGGATGGAACGTTAACGGAAAAAATTCCCGTTAAGCACAACACAAACACAAGCACAAACACAAGCACAAACAATAGCATCAACCAGGCACAGGCAATTGTACTAAACAGGCATCAACCATAATACAGAAGACAGCAAGACATAAGCAGCAGTGCCCTGCGCCCGGCGAGTGCTTCCGCGCCCCTCCTCTTAAGGCTGCTCCCCCCGGTCCGGGCGGAAAGTGCTGGTGTCCCGGTTCTCCTGGTGAAGGCCGGCCGGATGGAGGGGAGTCACAGTCCGGTTGCGTCCGGCCCGCTTCGCTTCGTACAGCATGCGGTCCACGGCTTCGAACAGCTCTTCCTTGGTCTCATGCAGAGAATAGCTCTTCAGGCCGATGCTTACCGTAACCGCCTTGTCCCCCAGTTCCTTATGCACGATGGCTGCCAGCTTGTTGCGGATGGATTCCACCACCTGATAGGCCTCTTCGAAGTTCTTCTCGAACAGCAGCAGGGCGAACTCCTCTCCGCCGTAACGTGCGGCAATGTCCGATGCCCCGCAGGATTCCCTGATGACTCGGGCCACCTGCGACAGGACAATATCTCCCGCACGGTGGCCGAATTGGTCATTCACCATTTTGAAATGGTCAATATCGATCAGAGCCAGGTGGAAGGCCTGGCCTTCCACCCCGTATTTCAGCGCCAGCTCGAAAAATTCATGGAACGAAATATGATTGTACAGATGGGTCAGCGCGTCCGTCTTGCTCAGCTTGGACATGATGGCGTTCTCAATCACCAGCTCCTGCTTGGCCAGCAGCGTCTTTTCCAGATCATCAATAAGGGAACGGCCGTTAATGATAATAATGATCGCTACCAGCGTCCCCACCAGGAAGAAGATGGGGATGGCAATCAAGTCATAAGGAGTCCAGTAGACCTTAAACCAGTAGTCCATCCGGTACATCATGACAAATCCGGTTATTTGCAGCGCCGCGGTAAACAAAGTCAGCTCAACTCTGAAGAAAATTGCAGAGGCAACAATCGGCAGCAGCATAGTCGCTCCGATGATGCGGATGTCCATATTCAGGTGGATGATTTCCATACAAACCACGGTTCCGCAGAGAAACAGAGCATACAGGGAGTAGCGGATGTAGAACTTGTATATCAGATGGGCACTCCCCACTGCTCCGCCCATCAGCAGATGGGGATACAGAATCACTTCATAATAAAACTCATGGGAATCCATAGGGTAGGCTGGAATCCACCAATAGGAGCCTAACTGGGCCAGAAGATGCAGCACAATAACCAGCCAGTAAATCAGCAGGAAACGGTGAACCCAGATGGATTGCCTGGATGAGGAGGAGGACTCCGAGAAGGTCATTAAAGCTCTAAAGTTCAAACAGTTCACCACTCGCCGGTTGTGATTTGGTATTGCTGTTTCTTAGGTGTCTTATATGAAAGTAGCGTACCATACGGAATCGTCAATCACAATCCCGGGAGGGCGGGAGGACGTACTAATATACGAACCGGCGCTGGGACCAGTAGCTGAACACGAACAACGCTGCTTCGGTTATCAGCTTGGCGGCCGGCAAGGGCAGGCCAAGCTGCTCATGGAAAGCGTACATGAACCCATAGTTCAGCAGGAAGATCAAGGCTGCCAGCGCGAAATATTTGGGCATGGAACGGCGGACAGGAGTGGGGCTGCCGCTCCTGAATACGAATACTTTGTTAAGGGAATAATTACAGACCGAGCTGCACAACCGCGCTACCATTACGGAGAGCAGCAGATTCGAGGCGGCATATTGGATCAGCAGGACCAGCAGGAAATCCAAGGCTGCACATATGAGAGAAACCGCGCTGAATTTGAGAATGGGCAGATAGACCATGACGGAATCGGCTACCGGCCGGAAATGGGACGATTTGTTATGGTCCAGATAAACGGTATCAATGGGCACCTCATAGAGGGGGTACCCGTTCCGGGGCGCCTCAAGCAGCAGGTTCATCTCATATTCGAACCTTTCGCCGGGAATCCGGCACAGCCACTCCAGCATATCCGCGGAATAGCCTCTAAGCCCGGTCTGCGTGTCATACAGCGTGATGCCGGAGACAAAGGAATAGATCTTCCGGGTGGCCGTATTGCCCAGTTTGCTGCGCAGGGGCACCTTGCCGGAGAAGCGTCTGCTCCCGAGAATAATCTGCCCCTTGTGCTCCCGGATGGAGCGGGCGATGCCCATAATATCCCCCGGCAGATGCTGCCCGTCGCTATCCGCGCAGACCACATCATCTCCGCCCAGGGAGCCGCGGATATATTCGAAGCCGATCTTCAGGGCCCGTCCCTTGCCCCGGTTCACGAGATGGGTCAGGATGATGCAGCCCAGCTTCCCGGCGGAGTGGAAAACGTCCGAATATGCCTCTCCGCTGCCGTCATCGACGATTAAAATCCGGGGATTGCCTGCGGCTTTCAACTGCAAGATCAGCTCCAGCAGCCTCCCGTCCGGTTCATATGCCGGAATCAGCACAGTCATCTGTCTCGCCTCCTAGGTAATTGGTGCTTATTCCGCCACATACAGGATATCGCTGACTCCGCGCTCGCTTTGTTTGCCCAGAGGGTTGTTCACCACTCTCCCTCTGAAGTACATGGTGGAAGAGCCGCCTCCGTCCAGGTTGTACGCTTCCGTACAACCAAGCTCCTCGAACAGCCGGGCAAACTGGACCAGCGTCATTCCCTTGCTGTAACCCGCCATTCTTCCGTCTACTACCACGAATACATAGTGGCCCGGAGCGATCAGCCCGATCCCCGTGCGGGGGTTCAACGCCTGGATGGAGCGGTTGCCGAAGTTGGTATCCACCTTCACCTGCTCCAGATTGTCTGCAACCGCGCCATCCCGGAGCAGTGCCGGCCCGAAGGAAAAGCTGTTCACCACCCCGCTGTCCAGCAGGGAGGCTGAGGTTAGCTCCGTCTCGTCATAAGACTTCATGGACCCGTCCGCATACAGGGCCAGACCGGTACGGGCGGGTTCATCCCGGAAGAGAGTGCCGTTGCGGATAATCACCCCGTCATTGCGGAACCCGTAATAATCCCCGTTAACGGCAAACACAGCCGCATTATTGGCGGCAATAACAGAGGTGTTCTCGATAATATTGCGTCCGAAGGCATTCTTGGCAAAGGCGGACTGCAGGCTGGCACCATCCTTAAGCTGAAGATCCGCCACATAATAGGTCACCGTGTCCTCACCGGAGCCGGTCTCCACCTTGCGGATGCTTATGGCAGTGCCTCCGCTCCGGTAATTCCAGTCATCGGCAATCACGGAACCGGGGGCTTCTTCTTGCCCCGGGTTGTCCGGCATGCTGCTTGCCGCAGGAACCACAAGCTCCACATGCTCGATCAGATAGCGGTCTGCCAGTTTATACAGCACCACAGCTATGATCAACAGCAGCACTCCTGCAACAAGGAGCGCCTTCTTCCTCCTGCTCCACTTCAAAGCGACTCCTCCCTCTCATCCAAGTTCTTCGTATCCTGGTTCCATTGTGGCATCCGGATCTTAAACCTGGCTGAGCCCCTGCTGAATAAACGCTTAAAGCGGGACAGCAGTTTGGAGCTTGCATCTGGTGAGATGCGCATGGCACATAGCCGGTAGAGGTACAAAGTGAGACGCGACCCGCGCACAGTGGGACAGCAGCGGCATGAAGCGGCGCCACCCGGCATAAGCCGTGCAATTTCCCATAAGCCATCAACCAAGGACACTATAGTATAAGAACCCGACAAGATTACGCATATCATTCATGCTGCGGAGTCCTTATACTGAATGTGTGGATTTCCGATTACGAGGAGGCGTCTTAAAATGGGGGAAACGATAAAGGTTACCGTATGGAACGAGCACCGTCATGAGAAGCACAGCGAGAAGGTCCGCGTTGTCTATCCGCAGGGCATTCATACGGCTGTAGGGGAAGGCTTGGGCGAGGGGTTCGCCGTATCTTACGCCACCCTGGATGACGATGAGGAGCACGGCCTGTCCGAGAAACGCTTGAATGAGACGGATGTACTCATCTGGTGGGGGCATATGGCGCATGGCGAGGTAAAAGATGAGATCGTGGAGCGGGTGCATAAGCGGGTGCTTCAAGGCATGGGGCTGATTGTGCTCCATTCCGCCCATTTCTCCAAAATCTTCAAGCGGCTGATGGGTACCTCCTGCGATCTGAAGTGGCGCGAGACAGGGGACAGGGAGCGGCTATGGGTTACTTCCCCCGGACATCCCATTCTGGAAGGAATCGGGGAATATATCGAGCTGCCCGCCGAGGAGATGTACGGAGAGCACTTCGATATTCCGCAGCCGGATGAGCTGCTTCTGGTCAGTTGGTTTGAAGGCGGAGAAGTATTCCGCAGCGGCTGCACCTTCCTGCGGGGCCAAGGCAAAATCTTCTACTTCCGCCCGGGCCACGAAACCTATCCCACCTACTACAATGAGCAGATCCGCACCGTAATCCGCAACGCGGTCCGTTGGGCCAAGCCTGCGGCGAGGGAATATCCGTACTACGGCAAGTATGATGCCAGAGAAGCTGTGTCGGCCAAGGAATAGCAGGAATCATTTGCAAGAACAGATGAACCCTGCGGACACCGGTTTTGACCCATAAGATGGACACGATGAAAAGTGGCCTCTTATGGGTCATTGCTTTTTTCGTCCATCCAATTCGCAAAAATGTTCATTTACACGGGGTAGAAAGCGGTGATAATATGGGTTTCTCAAGGAACTTCGTTCAAATAATACAGCGCTTACATTTTAGAGAAGGAGGTTCCTGCCCCTTTTATGAAGGAAAACAAGTTTTTCTTCCAATTATTCGCGGCCATTATGGTCTTTGTGGTGATCTATACCTTTATTGCCTCCAGTGTCTTCTATTATAAGAACAACGAGATCGTCAATCTGGACCTGAACCATGCCCAGAAGCAGCTGGTGGAGCAGGCGGAGGAGAAGGTGGACACTTATCTGCTGGTAGCGACTAATCTCATCTACCAGCTCCGCACGAATGATTACATCACTACCTATGCCAAAAGCGCCGATCCTGACCCTTATACAATAACCAAGGTGTATTTGGACTTGATGGATATGGTGGGGGCATTCGCCAATTTCGGCTATCTGATCGGCGTTACGAAGCGGGGCGATCCCAACGTCATAACGCCGGCGCATACTATCGACAAAGCCCGCTATTACCAGGAGATTAATCTGAGTCCCCAGGAAATCCAGGCTGTGTCGGAGTATATGGACAGCAGCAAGGCCGGCGCATTCTTGACGGTGCCCAAGCCGCTCCATGCAGACGGCAAGGGGCAGGGTCCTGCTCTGACGCTGGTGCGCAAGGAGAAAATAGAGGGAGCCGGCGAATTCATCGTGTTTGTCAACTTCCTGGAAGAGCAGTTTTCGCTGCAGCTGCGGTCTCCTGAATCGGAGGCATTCGGGATCATGAACGGCAACAGCCTGGTGACGATGGAATCCGGGCTGGAACCGGCTTATGTGGAGCAGCTTCTGGCTCCCTCTATCCGCTTGAGGATGATGGAGAGCAAAGAATACTTCCGGACGGAGAGTGAAAATTACTATATCCATGCCGTTCCTTCGCGGGTGATTCAGGATTGGCGGTATGTGTACCTGGTGCCCAAGAGCAGAATGGAGCATAATACCCGCAATCTGCTGCTGGAATCGCTCTTGGTTTATGCGGCTCTGGGCTTGTTGGGGGGAGGTCTGGCCTATCTGTTCTCCAGGCGCATGTACCGGCCTGTCCGCAATTTGGTCTACGCCTTCAAGGGCATTGGGATCGACAGCGGGGACAAGGATGAATTCGCCTTCGTTCAGGAGGCGGCTTCGAGAATCAACACGGCCAACGCCAATCTCCGGGCGATGCTTTCTTCTTACCAGGTGCCCCTGAAGACCAATTTTATCCGGGAGCTGCTAAGCGGCATGGTATCCGGCCACAGGCTTCACGAGGAATTACGGCTGCATGAGCTGGAGAGCTTCAACGGGCCGCTGACTGTGGCTGTCCTGGAATTCGCCAATTATAAGGAACTGGAGGAGCAGTATTCCAAGGAGCTTTTTCTCAATCTGAAGCCGCAAATGGCGATTATCCTGGAGGAGCAGCTCCGGCAGCAGGCACAGACGGAGATCGTCGAGTTGGAGTACAAAGGGTTGGTGCTCATGATCCGCGAAACCGACCCGTCTGTGCTAAAAAAGATGCTGGGCGACGCCTTGGCTGCTATTGAAGCGAGCATGGAATTTCAGATGGTTGCGGCCATCGGCTGCCCCGCCGAGTCGCTGGCCCATATCGAGAAATCGTACCGGAACGCGCTGCAAATCATGGATTACTGGTTCTCAACCCATAATCAGACCATCCTGACCTGGCGGGATATGGAAGCGACCATTCAGGACAGCTTCTTCTATCCGTTGGACTTGGAGTCGAACTTTATCAATTACCTGCTGCGCGGCAAGGACAGGGAAGCGGAAACGCTGCTGAACCGGGTGCTGGAAGAAAATTTCACGAAGCGGACATTAAGCGAGGAAACCTTATCTCAATTCCATTTCGCTGTTATGACCACCGTCAACCGGATCGTCCAGCAGCTTGGCAAGAAGCCTGAGGAATTCTTCGGGGAAGAAATCGGGCTGTATGCGGAGCTGAAGCTGGTTCCGGTAAGATCCGATATGCCCAATCAGATCAGGAAGCTGTTCTCATGCATCATCAGCAAGGTCAAGTGCAAGGAAGACCGGGTGGACAACACAACGGTCAGCCAGATGATCGAGTTCATTACGGAGAACTACGCTTCGGATTTATCCCTGCAATACCTGGCGGAACACTTCAACTTGTCCTCAGGTTACATCAGCACGTTGTTCAAGAGTCATACCGGGGAGAATTTCAAGGATTATCTGAATATATACCGCGTCGGCAAGGCCAAGGAAATATTGAGCCGGGAAAATGTGAAAATCAATGAGCTGGCGCTGCGGGTAGGCTGCACCAATTCGCATACGTTCATCCGGATGTTCAAGAAATACGAGGGGGTTTCCCCCGGTCAATACCTGAAGGAACAGGAGGGGCATGCCGAATAGGCATGTCCTTTATCGTTTCCTGCATATGAACTGTCGCAGGAGCAATCCGGAATAATGCACACGAACTATGGCAAGAGCGATCACCAATAATGTACATGGGATTTTGCACATGGACGATTGGCAATATTGCACACGAAACAAGGAATTTCGGACATTTACGCTCTTCTTGCCGGGATGCTACAGTTTGGCTACAGGCCGGTAAACGTTTACAAGCGAGGTCGCCATTACAGAGCAAGGAGGTACAAAGAGAGATGGAGGAAGCCAAACTGGATTTATCCAAGCACAAATTATCCAAGCACAATGCGATCCAGAGGAACAGCCGGATAACAGTGATCAAGAAGGCGCTGATGCAAGACCGGTTCTTGTATATGCTGCTCATCCCGTTCCTTGCGTGGTATGTTGTTTTTGAATACACGCCCATGTACGGATTGCAGGTCGCCTTCAAAGAGTATAAGCTCTTTAAGGGAATATTAGGAAGCGAGTGGGTAGGACTCCAGCATTTTCAGGATTTATTCGGAGACCCCTATTTTTGGAGGAATTTAAAGAATACCTTTCTAATCAGCTTCTATAATCTGCTCTTCGCATTCCCCGCACCCATCGCATTGGCGCTGCTTCTCAATGAAGTGAAGCATGCGCTGTTCAAGAGGGTGGTGCAGACACTGACCTATCTGCCCCATTTCGTATCCATCGTCATCGTTGCCGGGCTGGTTACCAACTTTCTCGCGCCTACCAGCGGCTTGTTCAACATCATTCTCGACAAGCTGGGCTTCGAGAAGATCTACTTCTTGACCAAGGCGGAATACTTCCGGACCATCTACATCAGCTCCACCATCTGGAAGGAGGTCGGCTTCGGCGCCATTCTCTACATCGCCGCCCTGTCCGGCATCAATCCGGAGCTGTATGAAGCAGCCGTCATCGATGGGGCCAACAAATGGAAGCGTGTTCTTCATGTTACCCTGCCCGGGATCGCGCCCACCATTATTATTATGCTGATCCTGAAAATCGGCAGCCTGCTCAGTGTGGGATACGAATACATCATCCTTCTGTATCAGCCGTCCACTTATTCAACAGCGGATGTGATCAGCACCTATGTATACCGCACCGGTCTGCAGGAAGGCAAATATGACTTTGCCACAGCCGTGGGATTTTTCAACTCGGTGGTGTCGCTGACGCTGATTTTTATCGCCAACAAAATGTCCCAAAAGGTTTCGGAGACTTCCTTATGGTAGGTGAAGCGCATGTATAAATTGTCCAGCGGGGAAAAAGTGTTTAACGTATTCAATTACGTGTTTCTGGCGCTTCTCGCTCTTGCAACCCTGTATCCCTTTGTGTATGTTTTTGCTTCTTCGTTGAGTGCAGGCGATGCGGTGACCCAGGGGAAGGTATGGGTATGGCCGGTAGGCTTTAATCTGGAGGCTTACGTGAAGGTGATCCATTATGACGGAATATGGATTGCATACGCCAATACCCTGTTCTATACGATTGTCGGTACGGCCGTCGACCTGATGTTCACAACCATGGGGGCGTATCCCCTGTCCAAAAAAAGACTTCTGGGCCGCAAGCCCATCAATTTGTTCATTACCTTCGCCATGCTGTTCGGTCCGGGGCTGATTCCGGTTTACTTGAACTACCGGAATTTGGGCCTTATTGATACCCGTCTGGCGCTCATTATCGGGTTTGCCGTAAACACCTTCTACGTCTTTATCCTCCGGTCCTTCTTCAGCTCCATCCCGGACGAAATGGAGGAGGCCGCCAAAATTGACGGTGCCAGCGGTGCGCAAATCCTGATCCGGATTTACCTGCCCTTGGCCAAGTCCGCCTTTGCAGCGTTGGGGTTGTTCTATGCGGTGGGCAAGTGGAACGGCTATTTCTGGGCGATGATCCTGCTGCGGGACGAGGATAAGCTTCCCCTGCAGGTACTGCTCAACAAGCTGATCGTCCAGATGAAGGCCAGCGAGCAGATGCTCAGCATCGAGGATGTGGGGGCCAGCGTAACTCCGGAGACGGTCATCTACGCTACCATTATGGTGGCCGCCCTTCCGATCATTATCATCTACCCGTTTATCCAGAAATACTTCGTGCAAGGGGTAATGATCGGCTCCGTCAAGGGATGAGTGATCGCGGGAGACATCTCTTCCCGCTGTCCTAATAGAACAAAGAATAAAGAATAAAGGGAGGCAATAAGTACATGCTTAAGCCAAGAAAAGTACTAGCCGGAGCAGTCGCAGCGGTCTTGCTATCTTCGCTTGCGGCAGGCTGCTCACAGGATGACAAGGACAGCGGCGCTGCCGCCAGCCCGGCCGCCAGCCAGCCAGCGGTTGTACAGACCGCATCACCGTCCGCCAATCCGTCCGCCAGCTTGAAAGCCAGTGATAAGCCCATCGAAGCCACCATTCATATGCACTATTTCGGCAACATGGTATTCGATAACAACTGGCCTGTGTTCAAGAAGGCTGCTGAACTGACCAATATCACACTGAAAGGGACGGCATCGAAGGCATCAACCAACAGCGATGAGGTGTACAATCTGATGGTAGCAGGCGGGGAGCTTCCTGATATCATCAACTTCTATGACGGTAAGCTGAAGAAGCTGGCTGAGGAGGGCGGACTGCAGCCGCTGGACAATCTGATCGACCAGCATGCCCCCCACATCAAGAAGTTCTTCGAGGACAATCCAGTCATCAAGAAAGCGGCCTTGCATACGGACGGCAAGCTGTACATCATTCCATACGTTCTCGACGGGGTAGCACAGAAGGGGTGGTTTGTCCGCCAGGACTGGCTGGATAAGCTGGGATTGAAGCAGCCCAAAACGGTAGATGAGCTGTATACGGTATTGAAGGCGTTCAAGGAAAAGGACCCCAACGGCAACGGAGCAGCAGACGAAGTGCCGTTCTTCAGCCGCGACAGCCGTTATGGCATCTATGAATTGCTGGCGCTGTGGGATACGCAGATGGGATTGTATACCAAGGACGGCAAGAGGCTGTACGGGCCATTGGAGCCCCAGTTCAAAACGGCCTTGACCACCCTGGCCCAGTGGTACAAGGAGGGGCTGATTGACAAGGAAATCTTCACCCGGGGCAACAATGCCAGGGAAATCCTGCTGGGAGACAACAAGGGCGGCATGATGCGCGATTTCTTCGCAAGTACAGCCAATTACAACACCACCTTCAAGGACAAAGTACCGGGAATCAATTTCGTGCCCATCGCGCCTCCGGCCAGCGCCACGGGAGCCATCAAGGAGTATACGGTGCGCAATCCTTATCCCAACGGCAGCACGTTGAGCTGGGGCATATCCGCCAAAACCAAGTATTCTGTGGAGCTGATCAAATATTTTGATTTCTGGTTCACGGAAGAAGGACGCAAGCTGATGAACTTCGGGGTGGAAGGGCTAACCTATACGATGGTGAACGGAAAGCCCCAGCTGAATGCGGATATTCTGGCGAAGCCCAGCGTAGTGAGCGAGCTGAACAAGATCGGCGCCCAGCAGCAGATCGGCTTCCAGCAGGATTACGAGTATGAGCGGCAATGGACCAATGGGATTGCGCTTAAAGGGATCGATGAATATACCAATAACAAATACATTACTCCTCCCGCTGCGCCCTTGACGCTGAGCGTGGAAGACAGGCAGACGAACAGCAAAATATCAGGGCCGCTCTCGACCTATGTGGAAGAAACCATGCAAAAATGGGTGCTGGGAGCAGAGCCCATCGAGGCGAATTATGATAAGTTCATAGCGAGGCTGAAGGAATTGGGCGCTGAGCAAATGCTGAGCATCCAACAGGCGGCGGCAGCGAAGCAATAGCCGGGCAGCGTGCAATAGTAAAGCGATAGCCATGCAGCGTGAACCGCAAAGCGATAACGAAGCAATAGCCAGGCAACGTGAGCAACGGTAAAGCGATAACGGAGCAATAGCCAGGCGCTAGTCGGGAAATACCCGGCTAACGACGGCCAACGTCAAGATCGAATCGGCGCCGGAAATGGCGGCAAATCGGATATAGGCGTGTTATGCCGCCCTTGAATCACCCATGTGGGGCAAGGGCGGTCCCGCCTTGAGCTGCGGAATGCCGAATTCCGTCCCAATCCAACTTAAAGGGGATGGTCCGTAATGTTTAAGAAGTGGAAACGTATCGTCAGTTTCTCGTTATGTCTTGTATTATTGTTGGGGCTTGTGCCGGCAGGTATTCCCGGCGGACTGGCCGCAGCCCCTGTGCAGGCGGAAGTGCAAGACGAGATCAACAAGGCCTTATACCCGGTTATGGATACTTATATTGACGGAGGAGTTTCACCCGGAACATCTGCAGAACAGTCCAAATCCTTTGGAACAGCAGGCTCCACTGGCTTATACGGTTATAATGACAGTTTTGCCACTCCCCAGAATCACCGGATCGGCTTTATGAAGTTTGACCTGAGCGAATTGGGAAATTTTAATAATGCCACACTTCGCATGTATTGTGTGTCCAATTGTACGTATACGGCGCCCGATAAGTATGTAAGCGTATACAAAACTACGTATGATGCATGGGATGAGAGCACGTTGAACTGGCTCAACCGCTTTGAGTTTCCGTCAGGAATGACCGCGGCCCAACTGAACGGAATTTTTCTGAACAAAACCACGGTTGGCAACGGAGCGGGCTGGTATGAGTGGGATTTGACCGACTACATCCTCCAGCAGCAGGCGGGAGACGGGGTTGCCTCCATTGCCCTGCGGTCGCAAAACCAGAAGGTCTACTTCGCCAGCAACAACAGCGGCAATACAGCCCAAAGACCCCATTTGCTGGTCACAACGGACCGCAATCCGCCGGTACTGATCGGATCTGCCGTGAGTGGCGGGAATAAGGTAATTGAGCTCCGGTTTGATGAACCTGTTCTGAATAACCTGGCGACTGCGGCGGCTTTGAAGGCAGCTGTTGCGCTTTCGGCAGATGGAGGGGAATTCGGGGCATTGGGGACGAATGACACGGTTGTTGTCAACGGCAGCACATTGACCGTTTCCTTGGAGGAACGGTTAACGGTCTCCGGCGCCCGGATCAGGCTGGCGGCCAATGTCTTGAAGGATAGAATCGGCAACACAGTTGCCGGGTTGACCGTGCCGCTTCAATACGATGCTGCCCCTCCGGCACTGGGCAGCACGGTTGTTGGCGGTATGAACAAGCAGGTAACCATGGAATTCGATGAAGACATATTCAACAACTTGGCGGACGGGGATGCGTTGAAGGCGGCTGTTTCCGTGGCGCGGGACGGTGCGGGGCTGGTTCCGCTTGCGGCCGGGGACACGGTAACGGTCAGCGGCAAGCAGTTGGTCATTCAATTCGGGCAAGCCTTGACCGCAAACGCAGAAATTCAAATCGCCGCCGGCGCTCTGAAGGATTCGGAGGGCAATGTATCGGGTATCGTAACCGCTGCCGCTCTTCTTGATTTCCAAGCGCCCGTCTATCAGGGGGTGGACATCCTTTCCTTCAACAAGCGGATCGTGCTCCGCTTTGACGAACCTCTGACTGCCGCCGCTTCCGATCTGAAGGCCGCGGTGTCAATCGAGAGGAACGGCTCCGGTTTTGTTCCCCTTGGCTCCAAGGACAAAGTGCAGATCAGCAGCCACCACCTGGTGATTGATCTGGAGCAGGCAGTATCCGGTGTGGCGGGGATAAAGCTGACCGCCCATTCATTGGGAGATGTGTTCGGCAATATATTGTCGTCGCAGACGCAGACGGATTCCATCGCTTCTTATACGGCGGTATATCCATACCCCGGGTTTCATACGGATATGGTGGAGCGGGCGCTTGCTCTGAATATGAAGACTCCGGCCGACCGCGGGGTAGTAACCGAGGAATACCGGAAGTTCGCCGTGCTGGCGACGGAACTGGCCAGAGGTGACCGGAGCCCCGCTCTGGTGCAGGCATTCACGGATGCGGTCCGCAGGATGGTTACGGAATACGACTACATGCCGGATGTGTTCGGAGGGCTGGAGGCCCGCAACAATATCAGCCTGACCTACGGGCTGGCGCTGGTATGGCCCCATGCGGATATCATGGACGGGTTTACCGAAGCGGAGAAAAACAAGCTTATCTCCTTCCTGAAGGCGGAGCTGGTGTCCAGCGCATATGTGCTAAGCGACAAGAATGCCAACGGCAGCGCCCGGGCCAACGGCACAAGCCGCAGGGAAATGGACGGCACCACCAACAGCTGGCCCCATTCCGGCCCCAATTATATGGAGCCCATCTTCGGCGTGATGTTCGCAGCGCAGATGATCCTGGGTTTGCCGCACGCGGACGATTTTCTGAAGACATACAATCATGCGCAATTTACGGCTGAACTGGCAGATCAGGGCCTAAGCCGGATCAGCGCCTCCTTCGCTAAAACAACGGCGGCCGAAATCCAGCCGGTTGTCCGCAGAGAAACCTGGAGCTACAAAACCACAAGCGGCCATACGGTAACGATGAAGCAGCTGCTGGAGGACCCGGTGGGGGCATTCGCCGTGCTGGAGCAGTTCACCTTCGAGCATCCTGCCGAAGAGGGCCATTACATGGGGCAGCCGGGCATGCTGAAGGAATTCCGCTCCTCGGACTCGGGAGGGAACCGGGAAAGCTCGGTTTACTCCAAGCATGGAGTGGACCCGGCGCTGATGAACCGGGCCTTATTCGAATATTACGGATTTATGGCCCATACCGGCTATCCGCAGGCCAGTCATCAGATTGGGGAGCTGCAAAAGGTCGGGCTTGACGATTATTACACCAAGGTGGTCAACGGATTTTATACCGTATCCTCCACCAGCGCGCAAACCTATTATTTCAGCAATGATGTCATGTCCGATTTTGCCGCTGCGCGGGGATTGTATCAGCCTGCCGCCTGGAACGATACTTTTAATTATGATCCCATGGCTTCTGATCCCGCCTTTACTGCCGGGTCCAACTGGAATTTCAGCGGAGGAAGCTGGTTGCCGGAGTACAAGGTCATCGTGCCTTACAATATCAAGCGGGCTACCAATTCCAAGTTTCCCGCTGCCGGCGTCCGCGATCCGCAGGAGCGGTCGCTGAAGCTCTCCGGTGTGGGCGGCCAGGCCATTGCCTACTCGAAACGCAGCTTCAATGACGTCCGATATATGGCATGGGTTCAGTTCAATGCCGCCTCCGAAATCGGATTGATCGGAAGGGCAGCCGATGCGGAGCATTATTATATGCTCGTCTACGATCATGTCCAGAAGAAGATCGCCATCAAGAAAAGGAACGGTGCAACCGTGACTACTCTGGCAGAGGCACCGCATGCCTTGAATGCCGATCAATCATACCGGTTCCAAGCCGATTTCATCGGGGAGTCCATCACGTTCTCGATCAACGGAAGCCAGCTGCTTGCGGCAACGGATTCATCCGCGGCTAATATCCGGGGCGGAGTAGGGTTCATAGGCACCCAGAGCATAGCCAACTTCGATGCAGTCATTGTACAGTATCCTACCCCGACGGCACCGGAGCTTGCGTCCGTCGGCATCGGAGAGAATCAGCTCACATTGAACTACAGCAAGATTCCCGATGCCATCAGCTACAATATCCATTACGGTACGGCACCGGGGGTTTATACGCATACGCTGAATACAAGAAGGCATGAATCGGAAACGGTAACCGGGCTCGCCAACGGTACGGTGTACTACTTTGCCTTATCATCCGTCACGCTGGATGGCGAAAGCGGGCTGTCCAATGAAATGGCGCTGGCACCTGCTGTCAATACGGCGGTTCAGCCGGTGCTGCAAGCGATTGTTCCCGCAGGCTCCAGTGTGTTGGTTGAGTTCAGCACAGATCCGCTGAATACCGGCTATACAATTCATTACGGGAATGCCCCCGGGGTGTATACCAACACAATCGAGGGAGTAACGGAGTCCGGCTATGAAATCGAGCTTCCTTTTGCCCGGGTGCCCTATTACTTTGCGGTTTCGGCCGGCAATGCCACAGGCAGCAGCCCCCTGTCCAATGAAATGAGCGGACAGTCGGACAGCGTGACGCTGTATGAGGATGATTTCGGCCCGGGAGCCTATGGCAGCACATGGACAGGAAAACAAGGCTTCTCCCTGATGGGGGCCGGGAACCTGAGATCGGCAGGCACCGGACTCAGCCGGGCCTGGCTGGCAGCGGGCTTTAGCTGGCAGGACTATGCGGTGTCCACGGATATTGCATATACGGGCAGCCAGGCGCAGCAGATTCTTCTATTGGGCCGGGTGACCAATGTGAACAACTACTATCTGCTCGGGTATTATTTCGGAGAATATGCCATCTTGAAGAAGGTTGACGGCGGAGCGGTCACCAAGCTTGCTTCCGTCGCGGCCCCCGCTTTGCAGACAGGAGACCAGTTGGCATTGAAGGGAGAGTTCAACGCCAACCGGATCAGGCTCTATGTGAATGGGCAGCTGCTGGTGGATACGGTGGACGCAAGCTTTGACCAGGGGACAGCGGGGTTCCTGACCAATAATACCCAGGCGCTCTTTGACAATCTGGTTGTGACCGCCCTTGCTTCGGAGCCTCCTGTGTCCTTGGAGCCGGATATTATTATCGACAATGATAAAGCGGAGTTGAAGGGGAACTGGACGGCCTCCACCACCAACCCCAATTACTACGGCACCAATTATATTTATGTCAGAGACGGGGATGGAACGGAAACGGCGGTTTGGAGGCCGTATATCGGCGAGGCCGGGGATTATGACGTGTATGTGCGTCTTCCCGACGGTTCGTCCAACCGGACAACGGATGCTCCTTATACGGTGTATTATGACGGAGGCTCCCAGACCTATTCCGTTGACCAGACCGTTGTGCCGGGGGGCAATTGGGTTTCCTTGGGTA
This sequence comes from Paenibacillaceae bacterium, assembly GCA_029256185.1. Classification (GTDB taxonomy): domain Bacteria; phylum Bacillota; class Bacilli; order Paenibacillales; family NBRC-103111; genus Paenibacillus_AR. The sequence continues at coordinate 189,236 of JAQSYI010000007.1, read as the reverse complement.
CCCACCCGTTTGCCAAGGGGCAAGCCGGGTATGTGCAGCTGACGAATACAGCGAGTTTGATTATTGCCGATGCGGTCCGTTTCGTTCTTGTGCCGGATATTGTTGTGGATAATGATCAGGCGCAGCTGACGGGGACCTGGACCACATCCACCTATAACGCCAATTACTATGGAGCCAATTATGCGGTTGCACGAAGCGGAGGCGGCACACAAACGATGGTTTGGAGGCCGGATCTATGGCGCGCCGGGGACTATGAGGTATATGTCCGGCTTCCCGACGGGGGGACCGACCGGACCAAGACTGCTCCGTATACGGTGTATTATGACGGCGGCTCTCAGACTTATCCCGTTGATCAGACGGTTGTACCGGGAGGCAACTGGATTCTGCTGGGGCAGCATTCGTTTGCCGCGGGGCAAGCCGGGTATGTGCAGCTGACCAACACGGTGAATTTGCTTATCGCCGACGCGGTCCGGTTTGCTTATGTGCCGGACAGCGGTTCCGCCCGCGCTGCTGCACTGCAGTTCACTAATACCGCTCCCGTCCTGGCGCCAGTCGGAGCACTGACTGTCGCTTCCGGAGAAACGGTTACATTCTCCGTGTACGGCTCGGACGCAGAGGGGGATTTGCTGGTATACAGTGTTGCCGCCCAGGGAAGCTTGGGAGTTGTAAGTGCAGCTGATCCGCTCCAAGGCGAGTTCGTGTATACGCCATATGGGAATGCGGGCGGGTCAGACGCATTTGAAATTGCGGTATATGATGGAAAAGCTGCTGCGACAATCCGGGTATATGTTACGGTGGTTCCCCGGAAGTCCGAGCCTGTAGAGGAAGAGGGAGCAGCGGCGGGTGGTACGCTCTTACAGCAAGAAACATGGGAGGTGGAGCCGAAGCGGACTTCATTAACAGGACCTGAAGCCGGCATGCAACGGGAGTGAAATTCACGGGCGAAACAGCCCATTATTCAGCCTTATCACTGCCTGCTGACTGTTGGGCAATGGATATCATACTGTAAAATAATAGAGATACGGCGGATGTTTGTTCAACATCGACTGCCGGGAGGGAGTGGCCCGTTATGAAGCGGAACGAGGAAAAGCAGCTGATGTATACGGATGTAATGGTCGCCGGGGGCGGCATGGCCGGAGTAGCCGCTGCGTTGGCGGCAGCCCGCAACGGAGCCAAAGTGATTCTATGCCAGGACCGCCCTGTCTTGGGGGGGAACGCCTCTTCGGAAATTCGCATGCACATCGTGGGAGCGGCCAATTCCAAGCGGAGGATGGCTCTGGAGACGGAAGCGAGAGAAGGGGGCATTCTGGAGGAGATCCTGCTGGAATGCGCCGTCCGCAATCCGCAGCGGAGCGCCTCCATGTTCGATCTTATCTTGTACGAGAAGTGCAGGGCGGAACCCAACCTGACCTTGATGCTGAATACTTCGGTTACGGGCGTGCAGATGGATGGGGATCGGATTGTATCGGTTACGGCATCCAGGGAAAGTACGGAGCATGCTTTTGAGATAGTGGCGCAGATTTACCTGGATTGTACGGGAGACGGCCGTCTCGGCATGGAGGCCGGGGCCTGGTTTGCCACGGGACGGGAGTCCTCCCGGCAATATGGGGAGTCCCATGCGGGCGAAGAAGAGGATTCCTACCGTCTCGGCTCATCGCTGTTGTTTACCGCCCGGAATATGGGCAGACCATGAAATTTATACCGCCTGTATGGGCGAGACGGTTTACGGAAGAGGATTTGAAGCACCGCGGGCACAGCTCATGGGAGTACGGCTATTGGTGGGTGGAGTTCGGCGGATTGCTGGACACGATTGCGGATAACGAACAGATCCGGGATGAATTGCTGGCTATTATGATGGGTGTCTGGGATCATATCAAGAACAGCGGGCATCATCCGGAGTCGGAGAATTGGGCGCTGGATTGGTTCGGTTTTGTACCCGGCAAGCGGGAATCACGGCGGTTTATCGGCAAGCACCTGTTGACACAATCGGACCTGGAAGAGGCCGTCCACTTCGACGATGTGATTGCCTATGGAGGGTGGCCCATGGATACCCATCCTCCACAGGGAATCGAGGCGAAGGATGCCGATCCTTGCAGTCAGCCTGTTACCAACTATGTATATGGGATTCCGCTGGGGGCATTGGTCAGCGCCAATGTGGCCAATCTGATGTTTGCCGGACGCAATATCTCCGCTACGCATATTGCCTTCTCCAGCACCCGGGTTATGGCGACCTGCGGTGTGATGGGGCAAGGGGCAGGTACATTCGCCGCCTTGGCGGTTCAGGAAGGGCTGCTGCCGGGAACGGCATGGCAGAACAAGGAATTGGTCCGGATGACGCAGCAGCGGCTGATCCGGCAGGATGCTTTTCTCCCCGGTATTGCCGCCGATGGCAATTTGGCCAGCCTGGCTGCCGTTCAGGCTTCATCGGAGCAGCCGGAAGGGCAAGCGTCGAATATCATCGACGGGCATACCCGTTCCATACACGGAGCCAGAGGAGTCAGACCCGGCCTTGCCCCCGCCGGTACACACCGCTGGATGTCGCAGCCGGATGACCCGGAGCCTTGGATCGAGCTGGTATGGCCAGCCCCTGTATCCATCCGGGAAATCACCATTGTGCTGGACACGGGGATGCACCGCCGGCTGACGCTGACGCATGAGGACCATTTGCACCAGCAGAATGTATGGGGACCGCAGCCGGAGACAGTGAAGGAGTTTCGGGTTAAGGCCTATTTCGCCGGGGGTGTCGAGCAAGGCATCCGTGAAGTGATCCATGTCCGGGACAACTGGCAGCGGCAGGTTTCGTGCGAGGTCCAACTGGACCAGGTCAGCAGACTGCGCTTGGAGGTCCTGGACACCAACGGCTTGGATCATGCCCGGATTTTCGAGATCAGATGCAGTTGAGAGCACGGGCGCTCCAGCTGTAACGGACAGAGAAGCCCTTATTCGACTCAAAAGCAGGCCTTGGAAATTCTAACGGACCGGAAAGCCTCTATTTGCTCCCCAATAGCCTTCTAGCAGGCAATTGTGGACCCATAAGGCCTCTCCTGTCCGTTACAATCGTTCATAGCCCCATTTGCCCGTTTAAGCGTCGCTCCTGTCCGTTAGCTCTGCGTCCCCGCCTGTCCCGACCAGTCCACGCAGCCCTTTCTGTTCTCTCATACCTGTCCCGACCAGTCCTCGCCCACCTATCCCGTCCGGTCCTTGCACAGCTGTCCCGTCTAAATTTCAACCTCCAGCCCAAGCGCTGCTACCTGTATCTCCCCGGTGAAGAAAGCTGCTGCCTCCTCCTTCAATACCTGCACATCGCCAAAGTGGGGCAGATGCGACAGCAGCAAACTCCTTGCCCCTGCCTTGGCAGCCAGCTTTCCTGCTTCATGGGCGTTCATGTGGCCGTATTGGCTTGCGTTGAAGTTCGCATAAAAGGAGCATTCCGTGATCAGCAGGTCGGCATCCAACATATAAGGAACGAGGGATTCATCATAGCGGGTGTCCGCGGTATACACCAGGACTTTACCCTCCGCCTCGATCCGCATTCCCAGGCAATATGCCCCATGATTGGTCCGGAAAAAGGACAGCTCAATCCCTCCGTCCAAGGATATCCTCGCGTTCTCGTGAATTCTGGAGGAGGAGGTCCCTTTCATGACGGGAACGGGCCAGCTGCTCTCCGCTTCGCCGGGAATGAACAGCCGCAAGGGCTGATCCCTGCGCTCCAGATCCGTATCAATCAGACAGGCATACTGAAGACAGCCCAGGTCGGCCATATGGTCGTAATGCTGGTGCGAGATAAAGACGGCGGATAATTCGCTGATTGGAGCAAAGCGCTGCAAGACAGACAAAGCCCCGCTTCCGCAGTCCAGCAGCAGCTTTTGCCCGCCTGCTTCCAACAGGTAGCTTGCCGTAGCTTCTCCCGCCGCCGGGAAAGCGCCCCATCTGCCGATAACCGTTAGCTTCATGAAATCTCCACCTTTTTCGTTTGTTTGCTCTTATTTTACCATTATACATTCCAACTATAACGGCAAGCAGCTCAAGGAAACCATAGTTAATGGCATTCCAATATACGTTGTTCCCGGGGAGGAGATAAGGATGGTTGATTTTCACTTGCCAATCCGCAATAATCCGTTACGGACAAAAAAGGATTTACAGGATGCTTTTCTGCAGATTACTGAACCGCTTAAGAAATTTTACAGCCCGGGATACGCCCAATTGCGGATCGGTCATACAGGCGCTTCGTATCCGGAGAACGTTGCTTTTTTAGAGGGATTCTCCAGGGTGCTCTGGGGACTTGCCCCATTTTTGCTGGGAGGAGGCGACAGCGGTCTTGAGCAGAACTATCTGGCAGGGATAAAAAACGGTACTAATCCGGAGCATCCGGAGTACTGGGGCAATGCCCATGCAGGAGATATCCGCATGGTGGAGATGGCCGCGGTGGGATTTGCCATTGCCTTGGTGCCTGATAAGCTGTGGCAGCCGCTGAATGATCATGAACGGGATAACCTGACTTATGGGCTTAATGGAATTAACCGCCATGAGCCTTATCATAACAATTGGCAGTTTTTCAGGGTCATGGTGGACATGGGGCTTGCAGTGGCAGGCAGGGAGTATGATCGTGTTCTTTTGCAAAAATCGCTGGATACGCTGGATTCCTTTTATTATGGAGAAGGCTGGTACGGAGATGGGCGAAATGCGCAATTCGATTATTATATTGCTTTTGCCATGCATTTTTACGGACTGATCTATGGAAAGGCTGCGGGTGAGCATAAATATCTTGAACGCGCCAGACTCTTTGCCAAAGACTTTATCCATTGGTTTTCCAGTGAAGGGGATGCGCTTCCCTTTGGCCGGAGTCTGACCTACAGATTCGCCCAAACGGCATTTTGGAGTGCCTATGTGTATGCCGGTGGCGGTGATGAGGATCTGGGTGTGGTAAAAGGGATTATTTTAAGGCATTTGCGGTGGTGGTTCAATAAACCGGTTTTTGACCGTGACGGTATTTTGTCAATTGGATATGGCTATCCCAACCTGATTATGTCTGAGGGCTATAATGCGCCGGGTTCCCCTTATTGGGCGTTAAAGAGCTTTTTGGTGCTTGCGCTGCCGGATGACCATGCCTTTTGGCTTGCGGAGGAAAAGCCCTTCCCCCTGCTAAACCCTCTGTCGGTTCAAAAACACCCCAAAATGATCATCCAGCATATGGAGGAAAACAGGCATGTAGTTGCCTTAACCTCAGGGCAGTACGCGGATTTTAATCCGGTTCATAATGAAGCCAAGTATTCCAAATTCGCTTATTCCAATATTTTCGGCTTTAGCGTCTCCAGGTCAAACCGGACAGTAGAACAAGGGGCCTTTGACTCTATGCTTGCTTTGTCGGAAGACGGCAGAGCTTACCGGGTCCGGCAGAATTGCGAACAGGTTGAGATGAGGGGGAATTCCATTATTTCGACTTGGAGGCCGTGGGAGGATGTGGTTATCAAAACGGTTCTAATTCCTCTGGGTGCCTATCATATCCGAATTCACCAGATACAAACAAGCCGGCGGCTCGTCACAGCCGAATGCGGTTTCTCTGCAGCATGGGGTGACGAAATAAAACAATTGGAAAAGTTAGAGACGAAAAACTCCGTCTGCGCCCTTTATCCATGGAGCTGCAGCGGAATTATTGATTTGAATGGAAACAGAAAAGCCCGGCTGCAAGTAACGGAGCCCAATACCAATCTGCTGCATCCAAGAGCAGTCATGCCCGTCCTCGAAGGGGATGTCCAGATTGGAGAAACGGTGATGGCTTGTGCCGTCTTAGGTGTGATTGATAAGGAATACTGTAAAAAAAGCTGGTTGGAGCAGCCTGTGCTGCTGGAGAGTGAAGGCGCCATCCGCCTCCACTATAAGGGTGAAACGAGAGAAATAAACGAATGGTTATAGGAGTAACTTTGCTGGATGGGTGAGTTTCAAGCGGAATAAGAGATTGGATAACTATGGAAAAACCGGCATCCGATATGCCGCGGCCAGCCGCTGGTCTGTCCCGGGGGGAGCGTGCATCACGTGCATCACAGCTCCCCCCTTTAAGAAAATTACTCCACTCCCTTCAGGGAGCCGACCATGTCCACCCGCTTGATTCTGCCCGAAAACATCAGGTTGACGGCAACGGATAGGGATAAGGCAATCAGGATGCTGGTCAACATGCTGGAGAGGCTGACAACGGTCATCATGTCGAAGCTGTCCCCCATCGTGGCGATCATCACGTCAATGAGCCACTTGCCGCATGGGATGCCCGCCAGAATGCCGATGACGGATAACCAGACATTCTGGGTCAGCAGCAGCCCGCGGAGCTGTCTGGCCTGGAAGCCTATGACCTTGAGCGTAGCCAGCTCCCGCTCCTTCTCGGTAAAGAACAGCAATCCCAGGTTGTAGAGCACCACCACTGCCAGCAGAACAGCGCAGAAAATCAGCACATACACCATCAGATTCATCGCCTCGGTGGTATCCTCCCAGCTGTCGGCCAGCTCGGAAGCGGACCATACTCCGGAAATGCCGGGGAATTCCCCCGTGGCCTTCCCGGCGCTCAGAATGGAGGTCGGCGTGAAGCTGCCGGCCAAGTCTGCGAAGTGCTCCTTGGTCAAGGAGATGCCCTGGCTGGTGGGCGTCCGGTACACAGCGGCAATCCGGGAGGTGATCCAGTTCTCCTCACCGTATAGATGCCAGGTGATTTCATCCCCCTCCTTCACGCCCAGCAGGTCCGCCATCTTGTAGCTGATGGAAACTCCGTCTGCCGGAAGCTCGATGTACCGCCGGGACTTATCCGTGTTCTTCATCAGCGTGACTTGGTCCGTGATGGTGGCGGTTCCGGTTTTTTTCGTCTCCCCGGCCTTGATCTCGATGGGGGCTTCCATCAGTGCCTGTCCGTTGACGCTTTGGATAACCGCTGCCGTCTGCCCGGCAGTAGCCGTCTTGTCCACGGTGAGCTTGGTTTCGAAGCGGTTGATGTCCTGATACTGCCAGCGCGCCACATCGTTCATGGAATCCTGCATGCCGAAGGCGCAGACCAGCAGGGCGGTGCAGCTTAGCACCCCAATTACGGCCATGCCGGAGCGGATTTTGTTGCGGGTGATATCCCGCAGATTCCACTTCAGGTTGAAGCTGGCTTTTTTCCACAGAGCGAGCTTCTCCAGCCCTCCCTGCTTGACCGCCTTGGGGGCTTTGGGACGCAGGGTCCCGGCAGGCGTATCCTTCAGCACATTGCCGCAGGCCCATAGCGTAGTCAGGGTGCAAGCCAACACCGCCAATCCGGCAACCAGGTAAAAGAGAGGCGTCTGGGCAGACTTCCACTGAGGCAGCGTGTAGTAAGCCGACAAGGAGGGGAAGAACAGCCTGGGCAGAGTGAGCGGTCCTACCGCCGCGCCCAGAAAGGAGCCCAGCAGGGAAATCCAGAAGCCGTAGGACACATAGTGCCCCAGTATAATCCGTGAAGAAAACCCCATGGCCTTCAGTGTACCGATCTGGGTGCGCTGGCTGTTCACCAGGCGGGTCATGGTGGTCAGAATGGTCAGAATGGCTATGGCGATGAACGCAACAGGGAAGACGGAGCCCATGGCCTGGTGCTGCCGGATTTCATTCTGGAACATGGACACGCTGGTGTTGTCGGCCTGGGGCAGGAACACGCTGTACCGGCCGGACAATGCTGCTGCTGCTTCCTTCTCCAACTGGTCCAGGTCCCCGCGTCCGCTGCTTACCAAGAGCTCGTTATACGGGATGTCCAGTTCCCGGGGCAGCGCGCCTGCGGGCAGGTAGCCGTACCCCATATTGGCGAAGTTGGGGGACAGGTCGCCATCCTTGACGAAGAACACATGCTCCGGCCCATACACCGTGCCCTGGATCGGTTTGGTTAAGGTCATGCCGTTGAAGGAGAAGGTGATGGAATCTCCGGGCCGGAGACCCTTGGCTGCGGCAAAACGCTCATCGAGCCAAACCCCGTCCAGTCCGGGGGAGAATTCCGATCCGCTGACCGGCTGCGGCCTTGAGATGCTGTTCTCCTCGATAATATGCAGGGTAATCACCGGCTTGTTGTCAAAGCTGCCGATGGTTTCAAGCGTCAGCCGTCTCTGCGCTGCAGTCACTCCCGGAATAGCTGTGAGTTTGTCGATGTCCTCTATGGAATAGCTGTTACCGTAAATAACAATATCGGCAAGCCGGGTTTGTTCATAATAATCGTCCACCGTTTCCTGAAGTCCTCTCCATTCCCCGCCAATCCCCGTGAAGATTCCCACCCCGAGAAAAGCCATCAGGAAGATGGAGATGAACTGCATCTTATTGTTCAACATATCCCGCAGCATTTTACGGAAGAGCATTACCAGGCCACCTCCCTGATGGAAGCGGGATGCTCATTGTTCACAACCTCCTGAACCATGCCGTTTTTGATGCGGATGATTTTGTCGGCGGCTTGAGCCAGAGCCGAATTGTGGGTGACGATAATAACGGTTTTGTTATTTTCTCTGCTCATCTGCTGCAGCAGGGAAAGGATGACGATGCCGGTTTCGGAGTCGAGAGCCCCTGTCGGCTCGTCGCAGAGGAGCATCGTTGGATTCTTGCAGATGGCCCGGGCAATGGAGACCCGCTGCTGCTCGCCGCCGGAGAGCTGGGACGGAAACTGGCTGGCCTGCTTGCCCAGACCAACGGAGGCCAGCATAACCGAAGGGTCCAGGGCATCTCTGACAATATCTCTGGTCAGCGCCACATTCTCCAGGGCGGTCAAGGTAGGCAGCAGATTATAGAACTGGAAGACAAAGCCTACATTTTCGGCGCGGTAGCGGGTCAGTTCTTTATCCTTGCAAGCCGTGATATTATTGCCGTTCACGATGATATCCCCGCTTGTGGCCGTGTCCATGCCGCCTAGCAGATTGAGCACGGTTGATTTGCCCGCGCCGCTCGGGCCCAATATCACAACAAATTCTCCCTCGTCGATGGTGAAGCTGACCTGGTTGAGCGCCAAATAATCACCCTGGCCCAGCTGATACGATTTCGTCACATTCTTGAATTCAATCATTCCGCCCATTGCAGCCTCCGAAATATGAGATGTATTTCATGTTTCATCGTAATGAATTTTCTGGCAACTGTCAATGAAAACATGAAATAATACTCATGTTTGTTGTTTTTGCGCGGGGTTATATATTACAATGGTATAATAATAGAAAAACAAAGAGGGGTACCATGGGAAATCCAAACGTGAGGGAGCCGAAGCAAAAACGTTCCGTTGAGAAGAAAAACCGGATCATTCAGGCCGGGTTTGCGCTTTTTACCGATAAGGGCTACCACAACACCAATACCATGGAAATTGCCCAGAGCGCCGGCGTCTCCGTCGGAACGGTTTACAGCTATTTCGGGGATAAGAAGGCTATTTTCATGGCTGCGCTTCATGTCTATTGCGAGGTGATTATGAACTCGGTGTACCATGCTCTTCGGGAAATACAGTCCCCCATCCAATACCGTGAGGTTGTGGACCGGATCATCAGCCTGTCGATGGAGACGCATTCCGCAACCCGGGCCGCCCATGACGAGATGATGTCCATGACGTATCAGGATGAGGATGTCCGGCAGCTCATGAAGGAATTTGAGGAGAAAAGCGTGCTTCAATTGGCCGAGTTGCTGAGAAGCTGGGGCTTGGAGCTGGCTCATCCCCATGAAAAGATCCATTTGGCGTTCAATCTGATTGAAGTTTATTGCCATGAGGCGGTCTATCACCGGCATGACTTTATCGATTATGATGTGCTGAAGCGGGATGTGGTCTCCATGGTGGTGAGTTTGTTTGGTGTGGAGTAAGGGCAGAGACCAACCGAAACTGTCAAAGGAAAGGCCGGGAACGGCTGTATTTGCTATACTTGGGATCAACCAATAACCTTAGTGGCTTAGGAGAGTAGACGGATGAAGCTGGTATCGTGGAACGTGAACGGGCTGAGAGCCTGTATGAACAAGGGATTCGAGGATTACTTCAAGCAGGCGGATGCGGATATCTTCTGTCTGCAGGAGACCAAGCTGCAAGCGGGCCAGAGCCCGCTTGCGCCCGGCGAGGCATACGCCCAATACTGGAATTACGCGGAGAAGAAGGGCTACTCGGGCACCGCGGTGTTCACCAGAGTGAAGCCGCTGTCGGTGCGGTACGGCATGGAGGAGGACCTGGAGCCGGAGGGGCGGATCATTCAACTGGAATTCGGGGGCTTCTATCTGGTGAATGTCTATACGCCCAATGCCCGGCGGGACCTGTCCCGGCTTCCCTACCGGATGGAGTGGGAGGACCGCTTCCGCGCTTATCTGCTGCAGCTGGATGCGGTGAAGCCGGTGATTGTCTGCGGCGACCTGAATGTGGCCCATGAGGAGATCGACATCAAGAATGCCAAGTCCAACCGGGGCAACTCCGGCTTTACCGATGAGGAGCGGGCCAAGATGACCGAACTGCTCGGCGCGGGTTTTGTGGATACCTTCCGCTACTTCTACCCGGACAAGACCGGCGCGTATAGCTGGTGGTCCTATATGCCCAAGGTGCGGGAGAAGAACGTGGGCTGGCGCATCGACTATTTCCTGGCCTCCGCCCGGCTAACCCCCTTCCTCACCGCCGCGGCCATCGACTGCGACATCCTGGGCAGCGACCATTGCCCGATTGTGCTGGAGCTTGGGGAGATTAGGCAGTTTGATCATATGAGAATAGATGAGGACGCGAAGGAGCTGTGATCCGTTTGCAGGAGCATATTGGAGATGGCAACCAGCAGAAGAGACAGCAACTGATGGATACGCTGGCTGAGACGGCGGGTATTCTCACAACATATCCTGAATCAATAAGCGAACAATTTCTAACCATTGCAAAGCGAGAAGGGGAAGAGGATCGGGAGGGTACTCAACTTTGAGCAGCTATGTGCCAGGGGAGCCCCTTCTCAACGGTATCATTCCTAGTGGTTTCGATCCGACATGCCGAGGTGCTCTTTTAGCGCTTCTTGAAGGATACGAGAGAAGTTGACGTTATTCTCTTCAGCAGTATCATTGAGCCATTTTGGTATGGTAAGTGTCTTTTTAACCGGCTTTTCTGTTTTTACTCGATACAGCGGCAAAAATACTTCCACAAGAGTCACAGCTTGGCTGCTACCGTGAACAACCTTGGGAAGGGGGCTGGGGTTTGGCATTGCTTCCCCTTCCTCCTCCATACCAATCAAATGAAGAGCCAGGCAATCTTTCGCTTCTTCAACTGCTTCATCTTCTGTGCTCCCACACGTATACGCCCCAGGCAGATCTGGAAATTCCACTGAAATTCCGTCATCGGCATAAGTAAGTATAGCCGGATATCTGTACCAATCCTTACGCATTGAGGATTTCTCCTTTTTATGATAATGGCTAAAGCATGAAGGGCCTATTGTAGCCCGGCTTGCTTTAGGATGCTTTTGATTGTCTTAATCGGCAGATCCTTTTTAGGATGCGGAATTGTTACTAATCCTGCTTTCTCAGAATGCTTGAATTGATAGTGACTTCCACTTGCTCTAACAAAGTACCAACCATTAGCTTCGATAAGCTTAATCAACTCACGTGACTGCATTGCAGTGAACCGCCTTTCTACGAATACATATTAGCACGTATTTAAACACGTGTCAATTGAAATACGTATTGGAATACGTGTTTTCATAACAAAAAGCAGTCCGCCTACTTTCAATCGGTATATCTTTTGTCCATCATCCTTTGGCTGAAGCAGAATGTCCACCTGCGTAGAAATGATTTTATTCCCATTCCGAGCCTCCATAGATATGTATGGCACCCATTCTACCACACGGATTTGGTTATGTGAACAAATGTTCTGGTCTTTACTTTGATTTGGGGGGAATAGAGGGGATGGAATTGGAGATCGTCCTCACACCGGAGAACCATATCTTACTCCGTCCCCTGAAGGTACCGGAATCGAATGAGGAATTGCGGGTCCATCTGAAGACATTGCTTGCCAGGATACAGCCTGATTCTCCTCGTCATGAAGAAATCGATTTGAGAGCTGAAGGAGAGGAGATCATTTGAGTACCCTCACGCGCGGCGATCTGGTTTGGCTGGATTTCGACCCGCAAGCAGGACGGGAGCAGGCTGGACGCTGTCCCGCTCTTGTTCTGTCGGAGGGTTCTTTTAATGAATGGACCGGATTTGCAGTAGTCTGCCCTATCACCAGCCAAGTAAAGGATTACGCATTTGAAGTTCCCCTTCCCGTGGGCGTGCCATTTGAAGGAGTTGTCTTGACCGATCAGTTTACAAGCCTGGATGTACGGAAACGAAAAACAAAGATTGTGGGGAATGTGCCGGTTGAATCCGACTTTCTAAAGGCTTGTTCTGCGGAATGTACGCTCAATTCTGGCTTAAATTAAGAAAGCATGATCTGCTTCTGCACATCCATTGCCGCGATGATGTTGGTCCCATTTTTATTATGCCAGATGGGTTTTCTTGCTTTCTATCACTCGTTGCGGTATTATTGTGTTACAAGTGATAGATACTGGTAGAAGGAGCGGTATTATGAGGCTGTATGAAAGCGAAACAGTTGAATTGAAGGAAATCTACACCGCTGATTTAAACAAAGAAATCGTTGCCTTTGCCAATACGAATGGTGGGACAATTTATATTGGAGTGCGGGATAATGGAGAATGGATTGGTGTTGATAACACTGACTTTGTCATGCAACAAATCTCCAACTCTCTAAGAGACCGCATCAGACCTGATGTCTCCATGTTTACGAACATGGAGTTATTACAAGAAGAAAAGAAGTTCCTTATTAAACTGACCGTTAGCCAAGGCACTAAAAAGCCTTATTACCTATCAGATAAAGGTCTTAAACCAGCAGGTGTATATGTTCGAAGTGGAACAACATCTGCTCCTGCATCTGAAGATGCTATTCGTATGATGATAAAAATGACGGACGGGGATTCATTTGAGACAAATCGTTCTCTAATTCAGGAACTGACTTTCCATGCATTAGAAGACGAGCTGCAAAAAAGGGGCTTAGAATTTACTAAAGTACAGATGAAAAACTTAGGCATTCTTTCTTCCGATCATATTTATACAAATATGGGATTACTTGTTTCAGACCAATGCAAACATTCCGTTAAATTTGCAATTTTCCAAGGCTCAGACAAGTTAGTGTTTAGGGATAGAAAAGAATTTACGGGTTCCCTATTTGCTCAGCTTACAGATGCCTATAGAACCATTGACTTTTATAATGGTACAAAAGCCTCTTTCCATGATTTACTGCGCACAGATGAGAGGGATTATCCAGAAGATGCTGTCCGTGAAGCATTGCTGAATGCTATTGTTCATCGGGATTATTCCTTTAGTGGCAGTACCTTCATAAATTTATATTCGGATCGTTTAGAGCTGATTTCTTTAGGGGGGCTGGTTTCCGGGTTATCCTTAGAGGCAGCTATGCTGGGAGCGTCTCAACCAAGAAATGAAAAGCTTGCAAGCTTATTCTATAGAATGAAGTTGATTGAGGCATATGGGATTGGCATTGGTAAAATAATCAGCTGCTATAAAGGTTTACCTGTACAACCAAAGTTTGAAAATGTAGAAGGTGCATTTAGAGTGATTTTACCTAACATACATGCACAAAAATTAAGCATAGAAAATGAAAGGTATTTACCAATACTTAGATTATTTGAAAATCAAAAAGAAATTACTCGTAGTGATGTTGAAAATGCCCTTGGGGTTGGAGCAACCCATGCAATTAATATGCTTAAGGAAATGCTGGAAAAAAAACTGATTCAAAAACTTGGCAGTGGCAGATTGACAAGATATGTGGCAAAGTAAAACGCAGCTTGGCCAAGAGTCCGCCGCGGCAGCAGCAACCCAATTGGGCACAAATAGTTGCGATACGATTCCTTCACTGCCTTATACTTCGAACGAGAGGAGGGGATCGGGTGGATTGGCTTACGAGGATGAACCGGGCCATGGATTATATTGAAATGAATTTGTCCGGAGAAATTGAGTTGGCTGAGGTTGCCCGCCGTGCTTGCTGTTCGTCGCATCATTTTCAGAGAATGTTCTCGTTTATTACCGATGTGACGCTGGCGGAATACATTCGGCGGAGACGGCTTACTCTGGCTGCACTTGAATTGCAAAATAGCGATGCTGTCAAGGTGATCGATGTTGCCCTTAAATATGGCTATGAATCGCCGGTTTCTTTTGCAAGGGCGTTTCAGTTATTGCATGGCGTCACTCCGGCAATGGCCCGTCAAGGGGGAATCGCGCTTAAGGCTTATCCCAGGCTTTCCTTCCTCATCTCGGTCAAAGGAGCGGAAGCGATGAATTATCGGATCGAAGCCAAGGAAGCGTTCCAGATATTCGGAATTGAAAGGGTCTTTCAGACGGACGAGGGCGAAGAAGCAACGGATACGCCAGCGCGGCTATGGCAGGAATGTCATGCCAATGGTGAGGTTAAGCGGCTTGCTGCCAATGCGGGAGACCTGCCTTCGTTTGTGAATCAGGATCTGGACAAGGTGCACGGGGCTTGCAGCTACAGAAAGACAGATGACCATACATTCCCGTACATGCTGTGTGCCTTCAAGAGCAAAACCAGTAAAACAGATGGATACACCACTGTCACGATTCCCGCGCATACTTGGGCCATATTCCCCTCGGAGAAATTCCCGTGGGATCAATTCGGTGCCACCATTGAGACATTGTACCGAAGATTTTTCTCGGAGTGGCTGCCCACGGCGGAATATGAGCAGGTCGAGGGAACGGATTTCGAAATTTACGGGGGCAGTTCCGAGTTTGGTTATGTGGAGCTGTGGTTTGCCGTCAGGAAGATTGCAGCAGGACTCCGGCTTTAGATGTATGGGGCTAACTCCGTCTCTTTAGGGATGGAGTTTTACTTATTTCGCCTCATCCTGCAAATTTTGCTGTTAAGTACACCTTTCTCAATCCGGAGCTGAAGCAGCTCTGTTTCGATAGCCAGCCGTCTGATATGAATCGTCGAAATAATCCCCTCTGCTGTCGGGAGGTGGATGGTTTCGGCTTTTTCTGATAGGTAATCCAAGACGAGATCCACGCATTCCTGGCATACCTCAATCCGCTTATATAAGGTATCCTCCTCCAGAATCAATCCATTGTAACGCCTCATCAGCTCATCCATCGCACATTCGCTCCTGTCTTGCTCCTGCCCCGTATTCGGGCATTAATCGCTCCTGGTTCGCAAACACGTACCAACCATATGCTAATTATATGGTACGTTTATGCGTATAGTCAATGAACAAATGGCACATTCTGGTGCATAGCGGAGACTTAATCTAGAGGTAGCGGTGGTTAGCGATGGGCAAAAAAGTAGTGTTGAAATTACGGCAGCTTTCCCAAAAACAGAAAATTTCCTTGAGGGAGTTATCTTTACTATCAGATGTCCGCCATGCTGCAATAAGCGAACTGGTCAACGGCAAACGGCAGAGCATCAATTTCGGTCATATCGAAAGAATAGCGGAGGCTTTGGACATTGATGATATCCGCGAAATTATCGATCTGATTGATGTGGATGATGAGGAATAACGGGAGCATGTAAGGAGCCGCGCCGGAGCATGTCCGGGCGGTTTTTTGTCGTGATGACACAGAATGATCATCCATTGGTTAGAAGGTCAGAAAATATATCATTCGGAGGAAGAGGAGCTTTTTCTCCCTAGATCAAGTATTGAAGAAACTGGAAACAAGGGCGCATGGACGAGGTTAACGGAAATTTTTTCCGTTATCGGGGCATTTTTTGGTATTTGCCGAGATTTAGCGGAAAAAATTTCCGTTAACTCGCTCAAAACCAGGTCCGAATGCCAATTTCGGGGAGTCCAGGAGGAGATAACGGAAAAAATTTCCGCTAAATCAGCGAGGAATGATGAATTTGCAGAGATAGCGGAAAAAATTTCCGTTAGGAGTAAGCGGGGCGGGACTGCCGTAAGGCGTTACTCCTTTGGAAACGTAAAAAGGACTTGACGGTGATCTTGCGCCAGATCTTTCTCATTGGTGAAAAGGCGATTTATGGAGCTATCGTTCCTTGATTAGTGCGACCTTTAAGGATAACGGCCCCAGGTCCGACGAACTGTTTACGCTATTCAAAACTAATCAAGTGTTCGATGCCATTCGGAATATGCGCAATTTTTTCTTTGATGAAAGCAGGATAAATTTGCAGCTGCTTCAATTCCTCTATAGGGACCCACTCCAGCATAATATTGCGGTTGTCTTTCTGTGATATAAAACAGTTTTCGGGTAAATCAGTGTTGGTTTCTAAGGAAATGAGATAGTAAAAAACGATTCCGTGAGCCTTTTTTTGGTCCCATTCCCAGAAGGTTTCCTCCACCCAAAGCAGCCGGTTGCATATGATTGTGGCACCCGTTTCCTCTGCGTATTCCCTTATAAGGGTTTCTTCTGACGTTTCACCTATTTTCACATGACCTCCAGGTAAGGCATATACCCCTTTGTCACATTGAACAAGAATTTTGTTATTTCGCAATAATACACCAGCGGCTCTGAAAAGGCATACGGAGGTTTCGTTTCTAAAGTGCCAGTCTTTTGTCATTAACCAATACACCACCTTTGCTTAACGGCATATTCACAATGCTGCTAATCAATTCATACTGTCACATTCGATATAGCATTGGCGTTTCCCTTTATTTATTATCCTGTTGGCTTTTCTTGAGCCAATCCTCCGTACCTCCGAACCATTGCATATTGTGATGAAGCTTCAGGGTGAGCGAAAGAGATAGGCATCATTAAAGCCCCCTCCTGAGGCATATGCCTCAGGAGGGGGCTTTGGAGCGCTAGCCAATCGGCACTACGTTCTACGTTACTCGCAGGCACCGATAATATCGCTTAGCTTGCCTTCTGCCAGCCCGATATTCGTATCCGCGGCGCCGTAGTAAATTTTCACCGTCCCGTCCCTCTCCAGCAACGCATTGCAGGTGAAGACCACATTGGCTACCCTTCCAGTCATCTCATAGTCATGCTCCGGCCATAACAGGAATTCCCTGGTATACCTGAGGACTTTGGACGGGTCCTCCAGGTCCAGCAGACAGGCCTTCAAACGGTAGATGAAACCGTTGCAGGTCTGGGAAACGGTATGATAGATTTCCAGCCAACCTTCCTCCGTCCGGATGGGAACGGCCCCTGCGCCCATTTTGTATCCGTCGCGGAACGGTTTGCCTTCATAGGTTAAAGGCTTGCTTTTTCCCCAGAATACCAAATCAGGCGAATAGCTGATCCACATATAGCATGGACTCAGCTCGTTGCCGAAAGGCCGGTCAAGCCGCATGTACAGGCCGTCCTTCTTCTCCGGGAACAAAGCGCCGTTGCGGTTGCCTAATTCGCTTGCGATACTTACCCGTTCAAAGCTGCGGAAATCCGAAGTCTTCAGTATGCCTATCCGGACGTCATTCTGCGACAGGTCGCTGGCATACAGGATGTAGTAATCATCGCCGATCTTGGTAATTCGGGGATCGTAGGTGCAGGTCTCCGGATGGCCGGGATCAGGAGCCGGCCAGGATACGGCCTGGGGATCGAGCTCGAAGCTGTAACCATCCTTGCTCCGGGCGATCCAGATCCGGTGGATGTCATCCAAGGTAGTTGCGTCCATCATCAGAATGTATTCTTCCCCATGCTTGATCGCTCCCGGGTTGAAGGTATAGAGCACCTCCTGCGGCAGCATGGAGGGGCGGATTACAGGATTGCCCGCATATTTAGTCATTATTCGGTTGCTCATGGTATGCTCCTTTATTTCATTATGGCTGTACGCTTGCTCCAAGCAGGGCTGCCTCTGTTATGCTCGTGAAATTGTTATCTGCGTTGCCGTATCCCACAATCCGGATATAACGGGCCTCCAGCTCGCCCCATTCATAATACTCATAGCCTAAGGTTTCACCTGTACTGGCTGTTTGCATGACGGAGTGCCAAGTATGCGCGTCAGCTGAGGCCAGCACTTCAAAGTAGGTTTTGCGCTGGTTCCCTCTCATGAAGGCAAGAGCAATCCCCTTCAATGTTCGGTTTTCACCCAGATCGTATTGAATCCAGTTGCCGGTGGAAGAGGACCAACGGGACTCCGCCTCCAGACTGCCGTCCAATGTCAGCTCGGGAATATACGCTTGATCCACTGCGCTTGCTGATACGGACGACACCGGCAGAATCTGGCCATCCTCAGGCAGGCCCAACAACGGACGAACAGAAAGCTGCACATAATAGTTACTCTTTACCATGGAGCCATCCTGTGCTTCTGCTGTGATGACCGCGGCTCCGGGAAGAGAAGGAGGAGTAGAAACGTGCACCACGACACCGGGCTGCTCTGTCGCGGCTGTAATAACAGGTACAGATTGAGCGCCTTGGGGCAGGGTAACTTCATACACCATTTTGCCGCTTTGGAAGTTGGCTAAGGGAATACCCTCCAGTTTAATTCCGCTCAGGACTGCTCTTTCCTGGTCGGACACCTCCCACTGTTCAAGCGGAACAATAGGAGCAGAGGACTTCTGTATGGTCTGGCCCGGCATTAGAGGCACCATACGCACTGTGATCGTTTCGTTTAAGGAATGCTCCAGTCTTATACCCAGAGTCTTATACCCGCTATTGCTCTTCTGCCCTGCGGGATTGGGAGAACTAACCAAAGGTAAAGCATCGGCAGTATAGAATACTCCCCGGGATGGCGAGCCAATCTCCAGATAGAGACGCCGGTCCCTGAAATGGAGAATCGCCGATTTGCCATCAGCCGCCACTGTAACGTTAGCTTGAGTATGAACCTGCCACCGGATGTCTGATTCAGCCTTAGAAATAATCTCATCTTGTATAACCAATTCCATGCGTTTCTTATCAAGACGGAAACCGCGCTTGGCAGACAGAATATCCTGCGAATAAGCGGGAGTCATATCGATAACGGACCAAGCATCATGAGCTCCGGAGGAAACAGGGCCCAGTTCAGCACGGGCTAGCGGATTCTGATCCGGACCGGTGTGGGGATTGATTACCAGCGTATTGTGAGCCTCCGCCCGCTTGCGGTAATAATTCCACCGTGTACCGTTGGCGCTGTAGTCCCAATACCCCGGCAAATTGTAATTTTCTGTTCCGAAATCGGAGAACCAGCGGACACCCAGCGCGTCGAACACAAAACTGCCAATATCCAGATCACCATGGGGGGCCTGATTATCCCCTACCTTGAAGCTAACATAAGCTGCCTGAGTGTCATTCCATGCGCTTCTCATGCTGGCCGCTTCCACGTACGAAAACGAATGCTCCAGCTCTTCAGGCTCCCGGGCAGCAGCGTAGCGTTCAGGCTGATACCAGAGCATGTCCAGCACACCACCGTTCTTCCGGCCTGCCATTTGCTTGTAGAACCAGATATAGCGGTTATCATCGAATCGGTCGGCCAACCACTGGACAATGGGGGACACTACATAGCCTGCATCGGCGTCAGAAAAATTGAACGCACCGGTGGTTCCTGTCATATAGATGGGGAACAAAACCGTATCCGCCAGTCCGGGCATGGATGATAATCCCATGTCCGACCCCAGGCTCTGCTCAAGGGAGGAGAGATAATAAACCAGATACGAGCTGCCGTACTCCCAATACATGGGACCCTCCGGCCAGCCGCCATCAGGCGCGTATTCACGCAGCATAATGGGCAGACTCTCCATGCTCCCTGCAATGATCTCTGCAATCAGCGGCTCCAATGCAGGGTCGTCACCGGCAATAGCCAATGCGCCCAGTCCGATGCCTCCGTTGCATACTGCGTTCCAGTTATTGATCCGCCGGGTCCAGTCCAGCTTCCCTTGATAGAATGGCCGGGCAGCCATCAATCCCTTCTCCACAATGGCGCTGCGCAGAATGCTCCGGCGTTCAGCCGTCAAATAATCGTACAGCCAGTCATAGCCAATAGCTGCAGCTGCGGTCATCTCGGCCGTATCCAGGAAGTGGGCGGGATGCCAATCAGGAAAAGCGGCTGCGGCGGCAAGCTCATCCCACGCCCGCTCAGCGTAGACCTGATCACCGCTTATGAGGTAAACCATGGCAAGAGTCTTAACCCGTTCCAATACGTCCCGGCTGACCATAAGCAGACGAACGCCATCTCGCAGCTCATAGTAAGATGCGGGCTCGGTCAGGAGCTGGTCTGCACTGCTCTTGATAAGGCTGTACCAGCCCGCCATGTTGGCATCGGTGGCGGTCAACTGGCGGATCCGCTCAAAGTCAGCTGCTCCTGCAAGCAGACGGGGCTGCCGTCCGTTCTGATTCCGTTCCTCCAGCACAGCCGTAATCTCCGCCATGCTCATGCGGGTCATCACCGTTGCCTCTGCGAAGGCTTCTCCCCCGCGTCCATCGGTTATGCGAATGCTGAAGCTGTCGTGACCGACGTAATCCGCTTCCGGAAGGTAGACCCAGGTTCCGTCTGAGGATACAGCAACGGATCCGTGGGCTGGAGACTCGCTAAGGGTGTAGATCAACGGATCTCCGTCCTGATCCACGGCGTTAATGAAACCGCTGACGGGCGTATTCTTTTCGGTGGATACGATGGCCGGTTCCGAGGCCGGTGCATGATTCACAGGTAAGATGGTCAGAAGAACACTAAACATACCGAGCTTGCCTGTTGAATCAGCTACGCCTACAGTGAAGGAATCCTGTCCGCTCTGACCGTCCTGGGAATAATAGGACCATTGCCCATCTTCCTTCAAGTGGAGCACGCCAGCTCCAGGTGAGTTTAGCCAGTAATAAGAAAGTGGGCGGCCTTGTTCGTCGGCAGACGGGAAGAAACCATGGAAAGCTGCACCCTCCGAGGTCTGAACCGCAACATTCTCCGTTTGGAGTGTACCCGGAGTATCGGTCACCGACGCCAGGAATCTGGCCCCTAAGCCACCCTCCCGGGCGGATGCCTCAATAATAGCTGTTCCAGGTGCTATTCCTGTGATGCTTCCGTTCTCCACAACGGCGATTAACGGGTTAGAGCTGGTCCAATCAAGCTGACGCTCTGTGGTATTCCATGGGACGAACACGGGCTCAACAGAGATCGCTTCCCCGGGAGCGACGGCCCCTAGCTGCGACTGGAAGGTCAAAGTTTCGGCGGGTATCACCTGCTTCATGAATGTATCATCAAACCAGGCTATTCCGCTTCCCGTATCGTAATAGTTGGTAAATTGGACGCTGGCTGCCCCCGCGGGAGCGGCAATCGTCTTTTGCAACAATGCCCATTCCTTCGTCCCGGCCAGCTTGGCCGTATCCACTGCACTTATCTGAATTCCGCTTGCATCATAGAAATAAACGCGTATAAAAGCGGCTCCAGTGATGTTCTCCGTCTTGACCCAACCGCCGAACTTATATATCAGCCCCTCCGTTACAGGAATACTCTTCTGTCCGGCTGTGGCCTTCGCCGAAGAAGAGGCGGAGATGCGGAGAGCATGACCACCCTCGTGAGCCACATCATGAGTCACTGTCACCTCCGGGTTGCCGCTGGCCAGCCATGGCGAGGCCCAGCCCGCTGCTTTCACCCCGGTCCACTTGTCTCCCGCTGATGCAGGCAGAGTTTCCTCAAAGCTTCCGTTAGCCAGCAGCCCCGGCGCTTCTACGGTGATCGTGTATGTCTCCCAAACTGTGCCATTCTCTGCATAGGCAGTCACCTGAGCTGTCCCCAGGCCGGTTGCCTGGATGAACCCGGAAGACACCTCCACCACCTGGCTGTTGGACGTGCTCCATGTAAGCTCTCTGACGCTTGCATGGCTAGGCAGCACAACCGGCTGGAGCAGCATGGATTCTCCTGCCAGAACGGAAATTGTGTTATGAACAGCTGCAATGTCCATCACGGGAATATACGGCTCTAATATGGCGGTGTCAAACCAGATGGTACCCATGCCGTCATTGGAGTTCTCCACCGAGAGGGTTACTGCCTCCATAGGTGACGGGATCATTGCCTCAATGAACTGCCATACTCCCGTCTCGGCAATAACCGGACTTTGCCAGGGAGTGCCTGCCACGTCTCCATGCTCATTCCGGAAGGTCAGACGAGTAGCAGGTTGGCCCTCCTGGGCAGGCTCCCCGGTTCGGACATATTGTGTAAATCTGTACATTTGCCCGGGTTCAACCTCCACCTGCTGGTAGACAGAACCGACAACGCCTGCTTGACCATCGATTCTTAACGAGCGGCTGCCCATTTTGTGGAATGCGCTATCGATAGCCACTCCTGCCGGTCCCGCCGTATTCCAATACAAGGGCGTGGCACTCTGGCCGCTTCCCTGTTCATTAGAGAAAGATTCGAAGTCACCGTTGCTTAATACATTCACTTGCGGATCTACAATCCTCAGCCGGAATTGGGCCGAGACAGGTTGATTGAAGGCAGTATCCCATCCCTGAACCATAATAACGGCATAGCCGCCGCCCACCCCGGTTACCGTACCGTTCTCCACGGCAGCAACGCCGGGGTCCGTGCTGTACCAGTTGACTGAAGGATATAACGAGAGCTGGGGCACAACCTCAAGCTGTAGCTCCAGGTTTTCTCCGACCTCCAGGATGTCGCGGGAAGCCGTAATCTCCATCCCTTCGACAGGGACTACTTGCGCCAGCTCCAGATCATCAAACCAGGCTGTTCCCGTACCGGTATCATAATAGCAGCTTACCTTGGCGGTTACCGCTGAGGCTGGAGCTTTGGCCACAGTCTGATATTGCTTCCACTCCGTTGTCCCCTCCACCGGGTATGTGTCCGCTACCCCCAATTGGGCGCCGGTCGAGTTATAGAAGGTCACCCGGAGGAATACCCGCGTGGCCTCCGACGTTCTAATAAACCCGGCAAGTCTATAGTGGGAGTCCGCTGATACGAACCCGGGGGTACTGCTTACCGTTGCCTTGGCTGTTGCTTGCGCTTCAATCTCAAGCGCATGGCTTCCTCCGCGGTGGACGGAATCGCTGATCGTCACAACCGGAGATCCGGTAGGCCGCCACGTGCTCCACCCTGTTCCCATCTTGTCACTCCAGCCCCCGCTGGAGCCTGTAGTAACGGATTCGAAGCCGCTGTTAACCACAAGATTGGGTCCGCTTGCTTCCGCCCGCTTGGGAAGCGTAGCATACAACGGGATACTTGTAACGAGCATAAGCATAACGCATAGCCGGATTACCCCTTTATAGAGTGAACCCATATTTGAAATTCCGTACATTAGAAAACCCCCTGACCACTGATTCGATTCAGCAGGTTCTCCCGTATTGCTCCTCCGAAAGGCATGCGGTATCTGTCTCTTGGAATCAACTCCACTCACAGAGGCGGGATTGCGTTACTCCTCCATTTGTCTGAATTGTCCCGGTGTAATGCCCTCATGTTTCTTGAATACGCGTATAAAGTAATTGCTGTTGTTAAAACCGCATTTCTCCGTAATATCATTAACCGTGTCAAGCGTTTGTACGAGAAGCTGTTTCGCTAATTCCACCCGCCGCTTATTGACGTATTCGTTCAAATTCTCTCCAGTCTGCTCCTTGAAGAATTTGGAGAGATAGGACGGGTTAATATCAAAGGTATGAGACAGACTAGTCAAGCTCATTCCTGCATCGTGCAGGTTTCCGTCAATATGGGCGACAATCTGCTCCTTCAGATTGGTATTGTGGCTTTTCTTTTTTTGCTGCATATAATCGCAGACCAGCTTGAGGAAGTTGAATATTTCCTCTTCCATATCCGCAAAGGTACCGCATTCGGTCATTTGCCGAATCAAATCCGTTTTTTCCACCAGCAGCTCCTTCGTGCTCAGTTGGATTTGCTCCACGGCTTTCATCATGGTGCCCACCAATTCAAACATAAGCAATTTTCCCATTTGAACGGAAAGAGTACCGCCGGAAAAATTAGTGCGCAGAATTTCCTGGACCATGGCTGTAGCCTCCTCATAACTGCCGGTGGCCATTAGATTCATGATCTGCCGCTCCATGTCCAGGGGATAATACAGTTCCTGCTTAGGGCGGCCAATCATGGCGAAGGGAATAATCTGGCTGGCTCCAAGCACAAGCTTGTATTCCAACGCTTCTACAGCCTGTTCATAACACGCGGGAATGGAGGACCACAGCATCTGCACGTTGCTTAGTCCTATGGAGCACTTAATCAGGAAATTATTCTCCAAGAAGGAGTGCGCCTCCGTGGCTGCCGATATTAAGTCTTTTTCTGCATCAAGGGAGGCCCCCTTGATATTTACCAGACAGGCAATCATGCCATCCACTTCTGTTGAATACACCTTATGATTCCGGCTGATCAATTCTTCGGTAATATTGGTGACAATGAGATAGACAAACTGGCGTTTTTTCTCTGAATCCAGCTCCTCCTTGGACCGGAACAGAGAACGGTAATCCTCCATGTGAAAGAGCAATACAGCAAAACAATCGGTCTCGAATTGCAGGTCATAGGATTTGAAGGCTTGAGCCAATGCCGCCTCCGTATCCACCCGTCCCTTCAGCAGCCGAGCAAGGAAATGGCTTCTCAGCGTTTGATGCTGTTCTTGAAGCTTCTGGTTGAATTTGTTCTGGGCAGAGGCGCTTTCCGTAAGAAAGGCATGTAAAATGGAATATTCATTACCGGTATCCTTCATATTAAGCTTCACTTCATGTGAGACAAGATCCATCATTTGGCGAATAGGCCGATAGTTTCGTTTGGCAAGCAAATAAGCGATGACTCCACCCAGAATGATACATACCAGAAGACTCACGTAAATCAGGGTTCTCAGCAAGGTAACCTTATGAGAATAAATGCTGGATGGAACAAGGGACACATAGATCCAATCCGCTTCCTCGGAAGTTAAATAGGACAGTGCCACTTCCTCTCCGTCCAGCTTAGCTTTTAGAAATCCTTTCGTGCCGTTCATCGCCTCCAGAAGGGTAGAGCTCACGGCGGGCGTACCTTCTGTGGCTGTAATTACCCTGCCCAGCCCGTCAACAATCACCACACTTCCTTCATTCGCAAGTTCCATACTAGTAATGGATTGTTTGAGACGTTCCTGGTTTAGATGCACAACCAAAGTAGCAGGAGCCTCATTCATCTCCTGAAGGGGGATAGACTGGACATATACAAGAGAATCCTCTTGCCTATGACCTCCTTGTTCTGCACGTAAATTAATAAAGCTGCCATAATGGAATTTCTCCGCCCATGTCTTCCACTCTCCGAAAGAAAGGCTGATCTGGTCTTTCAAGGTGGCATACATAAGATCACTTTGCAGCAATGTGGTGGTGGTGAGCGCGTAATTTTTTTCCTTGATATAGATATAGAAATCGGAGATGACTCCATTGGCGATCGCATAAGAACGAAGACTGGGAATGAGCTCCATTGCTTCCATTCGCTTATCCGTGCTGTTGAGCTCCGGATAGACCAGGTAACGTACCAGCTTGGGATCTACAGACAACTGAGTACCCAGGCGCCGGATATCCTTGATCTGATTATCAAGGGACTGTTGGATCTGGGCCAGAAGAGTATCATTCGCCCTGCGGACTTCATGATCAAGCAAACTCTGGGATTGAAACAGTACAACCATACTGATGACAATGGGGATGAAGAGAATGATCAGATAGGAGTACAGCCAAAACTGGAATAATCGCTGCTTTATGCCATGTGCCACTCCTGCTTCCTCCCCTTTGTTTCATCATTCTGCAATTTTAACGAAATCTGTGTAGTCTGTATAGGATCAACAACTCCAATATTTACTGATCCTTCCATAGTACGCCGATCCCAGTATAGGTTTGTGCAATCCTTCCCTATTCCTTGACAGCCCCAATCATCACGCCCTTGACGAAGTACTTCTGCAGAAACGGATAAACACAGAGAATGGGGACCGTTGCCACCACAATAGTGGCATATTTGATGCTTTCCCCAATTGCTTGCTGATCACCCATTGCAGAACCTAACTGCATGGTGTCTGTACTGTTCTGAACCAGAATTTCCCTCAAAATGAGCTGTAGGGGAAATAGGTTGCGGTCCTGTAAGAACAGCATGGCGTTAAACCAAGAGTTCCAGTAGCCTACGCCATAATAAAGGATCATGACTGCAATGACCGGCATAGATAGAGGAAGTACAATGCGGAACAGGATGCCCCAGTCTCCTGAACCGTCGATTCTCGACGATTCGATAAGACTCTCCGGAATGGCCTCGAAAGAGGTTCTCATGACAATAAGATTCCAGGTGCTTACAGCTACGGGAAGCATAAGCGCCAGATAGGAATTGCCCATGTGAAGCCAATTGTTAATCAGCAGATAATTAGGAATTAACCCCCCGCTGAAGTACATGGTGAACACGATTCCTACCATAATCCATCTTCTCAGCATGAACTTGCGCGACAGAGCATATGCTCCAAGCGAAGTTAAAAGGAGATTAATGGCTGTACCGGCAATCAGAATAAACAGGGTATTCCGGTAGCCGCTTAGGATGTTAGGGTTATCCAACACCCGTTTGAACGCATCCAGGTTGAATCCCTGCGGAGCCAGCAGCAACCCCCGGTGTGACATAAGAAGGTCAGAATTGCTCAGTGAGGCAGCTACCACATAATAAAAAGGATACAACGTTATGACAATCATCATGATCATGAACAGAGTGTTGGCAAAATCGAAAATACGGTCGGACAAAGAATGCTTCATGGTTGAATGGGACATATCATCCTCCAAGTGAAAAATTTCCTTCTACCAAAGTTTGCTTCCAGAGAAGCGGTTGGACAGACGGTTGGCGCTGATCAGCAGAATAAAGTTGATCACTGCCTGGAATAGGCCTACAGCAGTAGTGAAGCTGTAATCATTTGCTTCGGCCAGCCCCTTGCGGTAGACGAATGAGGAAATCACATCTGCTGTTTCGTAGGTATTGGAATTATAGAGCAGAATAATTTTCTCAAATCCCACCTCCATCATGCCGCCAATGCGGAGAATCAGCAGAATCATAATAATTGGAATAAGTCCCGGTAAGGTTATGTTCCACATCTGACGGAAGCGCCCTGCCCCGTCCACTCTGGCAGCCTCATACAAATCAGGATTAATGCCGCTTAATGCTGCCAGATAGATAATCGAAGCCCAACCCAGTTCCTGCCACACTTGGGTACTGACGTAGATAGTCCTGAAGTTATCCGGATTACCCAGCAGCGAGCTGCGTTGTCCGCCGAAAAATTCAATGATGGTATTGACTATGCCCTCACGACTGGTAAAATCGATAATCATGCCGCAGATCACCACAAGGGATACAAAGTGTGGCAGATAGGAGATCGTTTGAACCAAATTTTTGAACCATTTCTTTCGGATTTCATTAAGCAGAATCGCCAGGGCGATAGGTGCGGGGAAACCGAAGAAAAGCTGATACAGGCTAATCAACACGGTGTTTTTAAGAACTCGCACGAAATAATAGCTGTCGAAAAAATCCCGGAAGTGCATCCAGCCTACCCATTTGCTGCCCCATATCCCGCCTGCAATGCTGTAGTCTTTGAATGCAATAATAGACCCGTACATAGGAACATACTTGAAAATGATGTAATACAATGCCACCGGCAATACCATAAGGTAAATGGCCCGGTTCTTCCGCACATCCTGCAATAATGCTTGCATCACCAGGTTCCCTCCAGAAAATCCGGCAGAGATAGATCTATCCAGCAGACCAATCTCTGTACCGGATGAGTTACCGCTTATTGTAGCGGTCCAGAGCCGCTTGTTGAATTTCAATGGCCCGGTCAATCTTCATTTTCTTAAGCTGTTCAATAGCCTCACCGTAACTTTCCAGAGGAGCGGAGCCCATAATAATCTTGGTAACCGTTTCGTTGCGGAATGTATTGATATCGGTAATGATTTTGGAATATTCGGTTGTCTCCTCCGTCGTCATGCTAATCGGAGGCATGGCTTTTTTGTAATAGTTATCCGCATATTTCGAATAGACGGTCAGTGCGTTTTTTTGCTCTTCATTGGCATAATATTGGTCATTGTAGCGGTCATCGCTAGGCCCGGCAAATTCATAGCTGGCAATAAAATACTTGGCCATGGCTTGACCGATCGGGAGCTTATCCGGATTGTTCATAATGAGGTCGGTATACTTGGGCTGACCGTTCACCATGGTGTAGGTTTCGCCTTCTATCCCAAAGTTCTTGAGCATGGTCCCCTCCTCACTGTACAAATAATCCAGAGCCTTGACGGTTTCCGCGGGATGCTTATTGGTTTTGGTAATGACGGCTCCGGTAAAATTGAAGTCCCATGTGGACATCGTAAACTGAGGCTCATCCCCTTTGTTAAGCACCGGATATTGAACGGCAGCAAGCTTGGCCTGGGGCTCATTTTTCTGCAGGGCCTGGAACAAGGTGCCCATTTGGCCGCCGATATATCCATAGAAGGCTCCGGCCTTTCCTGAGCTTACCTTGGCGTCCCGGGCCTTGGTATCATTGGTGGCATAGTCAGGGTCAATCAACCCTTCCTGATACCATTTTCGCATTCTTTCCAGATATTGCTTAAAGGCAGGCTGCAGCGGGCCGTACTTGACAATGCCGTCTTCCTGATAGAAGTTTTGGCCAATTCCATAGGCGCCCATCAGATCCTTGGAAGACGATGAGCCGAAGAGGGAGTCCTTGGCGGCAATCAGAGGGGTTGCTCCCTTCTTTTCCTTGAACGCTCTCAATACCGTCTCCCATTCATCTATGGTTTCCGGAGAGGAAAGTCCAAGCTCATCCAGCCAATCCTGACGGATAATCATACCGCTGAAGGTCTTGTATTTGCCGTTTGGTCCGGTTCTCAGATCAGGGAAGACATAGATATCCCCGTTATCCGCCTTAATTTGTTTAGCTACACTGGGGTTCGCGTCCAGTACCTTCTTAAGATTAGGCGCATGTTGGTCTATCAATTCCTTCAGATTAACGATCGTTCCATCACTGTACATCTTGGAGGCATTGCTCCAGTACCATACCATAAGGTCAGGCAGATTTCCTGATGCCAGCATAACGCCCAACTGCTGATTCACATCCTGTCCTGTACCGCCGGTGGGATGAAGGAATTCAAATTCGGTGTTGGTTCTTTTCTGCCATTCCTGCACCATCTTGACTTCCCCAAGATTCTTTACTACAGCGGAGGCGCTTGAGTTCATGGGGTGCCACATTTTTAGCTTAACGGGCTCTGCGGGTGTTGCTGCCGCCGCTTGCGACTGGGCTGGTTTGGGCTGGCCCTCCGTTTGCGCTCCATCCTCGCCGGAGCAGGCGGAAATCCCCACCGTGATCAGCACAGCTGCCGTTAGGCCTAGCCACCGTTGCTTCCTGTTGCTATTCATATTTTGTATCCCTTCTTTCTTCTGTTGTTTTCATCATCTTAAGCGTGTCGGCCGCACTTCCCTTAATATAAGGAAAGGAGCCTTGGCTGTATATCAGATTATTTATCACTGTATATCACATTTTGGTGATTGCTGTACTACATTGGGGAGATCAATCGCAATTTCTTGGGAAAACCATGATATTGT
This sequence comes from Paenibacillaceae bacterium, assembly GCA_029256185.1. Lineage (GTDB taxonomy): Bacteria > Bacillota > Bacilli > Paenibacillales > NBRC-103111 > Paenibacillus_AR. Next base: position 159,829 of record JAQSYI010000007.1, on the reverse strand, counting down.
GCCGTCAGGCAACGTTTTGTGCTGTTCTTTTGGGGAGGTATGTTTATTAATAAAGATAAAATGAATACTGGAGCATATTGTCCAAATCTCCGCCAGCATGTAGTATGGAATCAAACAGCAGCAGCAGGAGGAAACCCTATGGCCAAGTTCGGATGGATCCGTCGGGCGCACAGCGTGATGCGCAACATGAAGCTCCAGCATAAGTTCACCGCCAGCTATCTGCTGGTCTGCCTCATTCCGCTGCTGATTGTCAGCGCTATCATTTATAACCGTTCTGCGGCCAATCTGGAGGATTCCTCTATGGAGTTCGCCTCTTTGTATACCTCGCAGATTGAGAGCTCGATCAATCAATTTATGGAGGAGTATGACAGGATAACCAAGTCGGTGCTGGTGGACGGGGATATCATTTCCCGGTTGGGCATGGAGGACAGGCTGGCCATGGATGAGCTGATTAGCCACAAGATGACGATCCAGCGTGTTCTGATGCGCGTGACCGTGCTGAAGCCGGAGATCGGCAGTCTGATGCTGGTCACAAGCCGCAACACCGTCCACCAATATTCCACAAGCGTAAGCGTCGTGAACGACGCCCAATTGCTGAGCCAGGACTGGTATCAGGCCATTCACAGTGCAGAGGACAAATTCTTCATTACCGCGGCGCATGACCGCTCCTATTACGAGGATAAGGGGGAGGGGGCGGTATTCACCGTAGGGCGGGTGCTGCTCAATGCGGACGGCTCCTATGCCGGAGTTCTCCTGATGGATCTTGACCCGTTCCAGCTGCTGAAGCTGAATCAGAACTTCGTGGTAGCCCGTGACCGGTATGATATGCGGGTGATTATCAGCACCGAGGCGGGAGAGATTGTTTATCATTCCGATGCTGCCAGCGGCAAACGCACCTGGAAGGAAATTCTGGCGTCCCAAGACGGACCTGCACCCGTCAATGACGATAATCTCATTGTACTGAACGGTAGCGGACCGGATGCCAAGCTGACGGTCAGGACGGAGATCCCCCGGGACATGCTGCTGCTTAAGATCGGCAAGATGAAGTATCTGACCTATTTCGTGATTGTCGTATGTGCCTTGTTCATCATGTTCGTATCCATGGCTCTAAGCTATACGATCATCAGGCCGATCAAGAATTTGCGGAGAAGCATGAAGCAGGCAGAGGCCGGACAGTATGCCCCCATTGAGAAGCAGATGGCTAACGATGAGTTGGGCAGTCTGGTGCACAGCTACAACAAAATGATCGTTACTATCAAATCACTGATCGAAAATGTGTATATGGCGGAGATCAAGCAGCGGCAGGCCAAGTTCCTGGCGCTGCAGAACCAGATCAATCCCCACATGCTGTACAATACGCTGGAATCCATCCGTATGAAGGCGCTGGTGAAGGAGCAGGACGAGATTGCCGGGATGATCAAGATTCTGGCGCGGATGTTCCGGCTGGCTCTGGGCAAGGACGTTAACCAAAACCGGATCAGGCACGAGGTGGAGTACGCCGGGAACTATCTGCAGCTGCAGAACATCCGCTTCGACAACCGCTTCACGCTGGATTGCCGGTTGGAGGAGGAGGTGCTCAACAGCGCCATCATCCCTCTGGTCTTCCAGCCCATCGTGGAGAACAGCATTAACCACGGCTTCCTGGATTACAGCCGGCAGATGCATATTCGGATTGAAGGCAGTCTGACGCCGGAACGGAACATCCTTATCCGGGTCACAGATGACGGAGGCGGCATGCCTCCGGAGAAGGTGGAGGAAGTGAACGCGCTTCTGCTGGACGCGGAGACAGACAAGCTGAAGCTGGATGACAGCGGCGAGAAGAGCGGCAAGGGCATCGGTCTGAAGAATATTGCCGAGCGGATCAAGCTGCATTACGGGGACGGTTATTCCCTGGCGGTATCCTCCCGGCCGGGAGAAGGCACCACAGTGGAATTGCTGATTCCTGCACAAGAGGCCTGAAGCCGTTGGCGAAAAACTAAGCTGATGCTTTCGAAGCCAGTTTTTCTACTCGCTGCTGCGCTGCGCAGTCAACTCAAAACTAAGCCGATGCTTCCGAAGCCAGTTTTTCTACTCGCTGCTGCGCTGCGCAGTCAACTCAAAACTAAGCCGATGCTTCCGAAGCCAGTTTTTCTACTCGCTGCTGTGCTGCGCAGTCAACTCAAAACTTTTAGGAGGGGACCCCAATGAACATTTTCCTGGTGGACGACGAGATGGGGATCGTGGAGGGACTGAAAACGATCATCCGGCGGCATATTCCCGAATGCAACGTGGTGGGGACCGCTTATAATGGGGTAGAGGGAGCCAGGTTGATTAAGGACGCGAAGCCGGATATTGTAATTACCGATATCCGCATGCCCCAGGCGGACGGCCTGGAGATGATCCAGCGGCTGAAGGCGGCGGGATGCCCGGCCAAGTTCATTATTCTAAGCGGATACGCTGAATTTGAATACGCACGCAAGGGCATCCATCTGGGGGTGCAATTCTATATCAACAAGCCTGTGGAGGAAGAGGAGCTTCAGGACTGTGTGAGGCGGGTGATGGCCGAGATTGACGCGGAGCGGGCCAAGCTGCGGGAGGTGGACCGGCTAAGGGAGCAGGTCCACAGCAAGCTTGCCGAGAGCGTGCTCCGGGATGTAATCGATGCGGGAGGAGAAGATCCCGCTCACTTGAAGCCGTTGCTTGGCACCATCGGCTTTCCTCTGATGGAGGAAGGCTACATCTGCGCTCTGCTGGAGTTTGACACGGGAGCGGATGCCTTGCAGGAGGAACGGATTGAGGCGCTGTACAGAGAGATTGAGATGAGCCTTCATCCTTACAGGCATATTTATTGCTTCCGGTATGCCGCTTCCCAGCTTGCGGTTATCGTCGGTGGCGGGGGATTGGAGGAGCGCGCTTTTGCCCGGGCGGTAAAGGGGATCAAGGAGAATCTACTCAACCGGCTGAAGCTCCCCGTGTTGGCCGGGACCGGCTTGGTCTATGACACCGTAGGCGGCATCAGCAAGTCCTTCGAGGAGGCGCGCCAGGCGCTGAGCTACCGGGCCCTGACGGGCAAGCACGAGGTGATTGCCTACAGTGACATTGCCGGCCACCAGGAGGAGCATAGAGTGATCGTGTCCGCGGAACTGATTGCTGTGCTGGAGACCTGCATCGACAATAACGATCCCGGCGGCAGTCTGGCAGCCATTGACACCATATTCGCAAGCCTGGCCGCTGAGAAGTCCCTGAGCCTGGCCGCTCTCCAATCTCAGTGCCTGACCATTCTGTTGTCCAGCCTCCGCAAGCTGCCGTTCCATCAGCTTCAGCATCACGATTTTTTGAACAACCACATATTGCCCCTGGATGGAATCGCCCGCTTCAAAACCATGGACCAGCTGCGGGACTGGCTAAGCGAGGCTGCCCGCAGGATCATCGCCTTCAAGTCCGACCATAGGATGAGCAGGAAGAAGGATGTCATTGCGGAGGTCAAGGAGTATGTGGCCGAGCATTACAGGGAGAATATCAGCCTGGCGGAGCTGTCCGGACGCTTCTTTATCAATCCCTACTATCTAAGCCAGCTCTTCAAGCAGAAGACCGGAGGCACCTACCTGAATTATCTGGCCAAAACCCGCATCGACAAGGCCTGCGAGCTGCTGGAGCAGACGGAATTGAAGGTATATGAGATTTGCCAGCTGGTAGGATACACGGACGCCAATTATTTCGCCAGGCTGTTCGAGAAGCAGGTGGGCCTGAAGCCCACGGAATTCCGCAGGCGGCAGTCAGGTCTGTAGTGCCGGGCGTCCCGCATGCCAAGCCCCGGCCCGAGAGGCAATAGCCGAGGTTACAGCGGAAGTCACCGCAAGGCAGCCGGGAAGCGGGCGCCGAAGCCGGAACTCACTTATATGGGATAATCCTTCCCAGTTTCAGGAAGGGCTTTTTCCGTTTTCTTAAAAATGACGGGGCAAAAACTATAAAACGTCCCTTTGAACAATTGGCAGGCTGACGCTATAATAAGCCCTGTAAGCGAATACAACAGAGAGAAACGGAGGGATTCATGTTGAAAAAGGGCGGAGTTCATCATTTGCGGCTATGTTGGCCGCTGTATGTCATGGTTATACCAGGCATCGCTTTTCTGCTTGTTTTCAAATATATTCCACTGGGCGGCAGCCTTATCGCTTTCCAGGATTATTCGGTTTTTAAGGGCTTTACTCAGAGTCCATGGGTAGGCTTCAAGCATTTTGAAACCTTGCTGCACTATCCCGAGTTCACAAGGGTGTTTGGCAATACCCTCATATTGGGTGCGCTTAAGCTTCTGCTGGTCTTTCCCGTGCCCATCATTCTGGCGCTGTTCATCAACGAGGTCCGACTGGCGGGACTGAAGAAGGGGATTCAAACGGCCTTGTACATTCCCCATTTCCTGTCTTGGGTGATTGTGGCCGGCATCGCCTTTGATTTCTTCGGGCTTACCGGTCTGTTCAATATCATCATCGGCTGGTTCGGCTACGATCCGGTGCTGGTCATGCAAGAGAGCGCTTATTTCCGGATTATATACGTATTTACCTCTGTCTGGCGGGATGCCGGATGGGGTACAGTGGTCTACATGGCTGCCATCAGCTCCATTGACCCCCAGTTGTACGAGTCGGCCATGATGGACGGCGCCTCCAAATTCAAGCAGATCCTTCATATCACCCTCCCGCTGCTGTTGCCCACCATTCTGGTGTTGTTCCTGCTGGACATTGGCAATTTCATGGATCTGGGCTTTGATCATGTCTATAATCTGCTCACCCCGATGACCTACAGCGTAGGAGATATTATGGATACCTACGTGTTCCGGACGGGCATTCAGCAGGCCCAGTACAGCTTTGCCACGGCGGTAGGTCTGTTCCAGGCGGTGATCGGCTTCACGCTGGTCTATACATTCAACCGGATTTCGCGCAAGGTGTCCGATGGGGGGTTATGGTAATGATCAGGGAATCCAGAAGTGAGCGCGCTTTTACCGTTGCCATTACTGTGCTGCTGCTTATACTCTCGTTCATCGCCATCATCCCTCTCCTGTCGGTGGTGTCCACCTCACTCAGTTCCAGCCGGGTGGTGGATCTTAATCAGGTAACCATCTGGCCCAAGGAATTCACGCTGGCATCCTGGGCGTATATCATCGACAGACCGGACTTGTGGAGGTCCTTCCTGCTGACGTTGTTTTCCACGGTGATTGGCACTGTTGCCGCATTGCTGGTTACGGCCCTGTTCGCCTATCCCCTGTCCAAGACAGAGTTCCGTCTGGGAGGGATTATCATGATGGCGGTGGTGGTCTGTATGGTCTTCAAGGCTCCCATCGTCCCGTATTTCCTGACCGTCCGGGGAACAGGCCTGTACAATAATCCGCTGGTACTGGTGATTCCCCACCTGCTCAGCCCCTTTAACCTGATTATTATGCGGACCTTCTTCAAGGATTTCCCCAAGGAGCTGGAGGAAGCGGCCCAACTGGAGGGCTGCGGTTATTTCCGGATGCTGTTCAGCTTCGTACTGCCTCTGTCCAAAGCCGTACTGGCCACTCTGGCTCTATTCTATGGCGTGGTGCTGTGGAACCAATTCCAGCATCCGCTGTTCTTCCTGCAGGACCCCCAATGGTTCCCGCTGCAGATCAAGATCCGCCAGTTTATCACCGATTCCAATGAAATACCTTTGTTAGGCGCACCAATCGATTTGGCTTACAATGAACGGACCTTGCGGGCGACAACCGTCATCTTCGCCATCATTCCCATAATTATGGTTTACCCGTTCTTGCAGAAGTATTTTGTCAAAGGAGCCATGATCGGCTCGGTCAAGGGATAAACGCCAGAGCTGAACGACAAGAGTTAACCGTCAAGGGCTGACCGTCAAGGCAATCCGGCCAGGCGATCCGCAGTAATGATTGTAAGCTCCCCAGGGGGGCTTTACAATATAGAAGATTGATGGAGGGGGAAGTAGAAAATGAGCATGAAAAAAATCTTGACCCTGACAGCGGTAGGCGCGATTGCCGTCTCTGTTGCAAGCGGGTGCGGGGGCACGAAGGAAGAAACCAGTGCCACGCTGCAGCCGGCAGGCTCCACTTCACCGGCAGGAACGCCGGCCGGGCAGGTGGTGGATATTGAGGTATGGGCTACCAATCTGGGGTTCAAGCCGATCACCAAGGAAAGCAAGCTGTATCAGCTTTACAAGGAAAAATTCGGTGTGGGCATCATCCAACCTTATGTAGAGTGGAACGGCGGCACCAACTATCTGAACCAATTGAATCTGAAGATTGCCGCTAACGAAATGCCGGATCTTTTCCTGCCGCAACAGGGAATTGAATGGAGCCTGGCCAAGAATGGAGCCATTGCCGACTTGACCGATCTCTTGCCCACTCAGGCACCCAATCTCTGGAACGCCATTCCCAAGGAGGTATGGGATGTGGTGAAGGCCAATGATCCTACCGGCAAAGGGCGCATCTATTACATTCCCGGTATTCTTGATTACGGACGGACGGGGGCCATGATCCGCAAGGACTGGCTGGATAAGCTGAATCTGCCCGTACCGAAAACCCAGGAGGAGTATGTGAAGGTGCTGGAGGCCTTCCGGGACAAGGACCCCAACGGCAACGGGCAGAAGGATGAGATTCCTACAGGTGGCCGGGAGCAGGCGGTATGGATGGACCATCTGTTTGCCATGTACGGCATTGCCATGAACGAAGGCAAGCCCGACTGGGATATCTACGACGGCAAGCTGACTTATTCGGCCGTCACTCCCAATATGAGAGATTCTCTCCAGTTCATTGCCAAGCTGTATAAGGACGGACTGCTGGATAAAGAAACCCTGCTGAACAACAAGGCCAAATGGGACGGCAAAATTGAGGGCAACCGGGTAGGAAACTATTTTCACTGGGTAGAGGCTTCCTATACTCTGATGGAGAAGATTACCAAGAACTCCGGAACTCAGGCGGAGTATGTCACCCTTCCTGTCCCGGAGGTTCCCGGCTATAAGGGATTCTATACGGTGAAGAAAACACTCAATCCCGTCTGGGTGGTCAAGAATAACAAGGGGGAAAAGCTGGATGCTACCTTGAAATTCCTCAATCAGCTCTACGATAAGAGCCGGTGGAATGATCCGCTGTTTCTGGGAGCAGAGGGCATGCACTATACAATAAAGGACGGCAAAACGGAATTGCTGCCCTCCGACAAGAGCACACAGGAGAACCCTTTTCTTCAGCCCTTCAATGATATTGCCACCTTGGATTTTATGATTACACGCATGAAGTCGGTTGCCTCCCAAGACCGCATGTGGGCGATTGAGTCTGCTATCAGCAGTATGAAGGAGAACCAGAAGTATGTGAAGACGATCGCGGGAGACGGGATGCCTGCCAGTGTTTATGAAGGCTATGCGGATATTAACAACCGGATTCTGTATGTGGAATACGCCAGCAAGATTATTCTCGGCCAATATCCCATTGAAAAGTTCGACGAGTTCGTAGACAAGTGGTATAAGTCCGGCGGAGAAGAAGTAACCAAGCGGGCCAGAGAATGGTATGAAAAGGTGAAATCCTAAACAGCATTGATTTCGGGCAGCATCCCATTGACCATGAGAGATGCTGCCCCACAAAGGGCGGTAATGCTATCAAGCACTTGGAAACGGTGAAATCCATTACAAGCCAGGGGGAGTAACAATGAGGTTATCTGTCAGAAGAAAGATGCTATTATTTTTATCTGGTTTATTAATAGGTACAAACGCTATTGGAAGCGCTGTTATGGCTAAGGATCAAGCACCCCGGACAGTATCGGCTCCTACCATGGTGAGCATTGCTCCTGCGGCGGATGCCTTTACCCGGTCAGGCGCCTATTCGGGACAAAATTTCGGCAAGGATTATCTGCTGGAGGTCAAAAGCACAACGGAAGCGGGAAACAGCCGCAACATTTATCTGAAGTTTGATCTGTCCTCCATACCGGAAACCTCCGTCAGCAGTGCCAAGCTGAGACTGTACAACACCTATATCCAGGATGATATGTCAAGTCCTGTGCAGGTATATGCCGTGACGGATGACGGATGGAATGAGCAGGAAATCACCTGGAGCAGTGCTCCGCAACGGGGCGTGTTGCTGGATAACCTCACAATTGAAATAGTCAACCGCTGGGTGACGCTGGATGTAACCGGGTTTGTCCTGTCCGAGCTGGCAGGAGACAAGACAGTGAGTCTGTGTATTACCGCACCATCAGGCCCGGAGGTGCGCACCAGCTTTGCCAGCCAAGACGGTCTGGAGGAATTCTCTCCGTTCCTTCTGTTGAATACCCCGGGAGCGGCTCCCGGAACGGTGCCTGATCCGGAGCCGGAGGAACCCGGCAGCACCTATCCCACTGTCTCTGTAGACACCAAAGGAAAGACCTCGGTTCCTTCATGGAAGCCCTATGACACGGTTACGCTGGAGAATGTCACCGGATTCACGGCGGGGGATGAATCCGTGGAATACAGCCAATACGGGGGATGGAAGGGAAAGCAGGTCCAGGCCAAGGGCTTCTTCTATCCCCTCCAGATCGATGGCCGCTGGTGGCTGGTTGACCCGGATGGATATCTCTACATCAATAAAGCCATCGTAAGTGTGGAACCCGGGTCGGGTCCCAGCTATGCGGCCAGCTTCGCCCAGAAATTCGGCAGCAGCGTGCCCCAATGGGCGGACTTCAGTGTGAATTTGCTCAAGGGCAACGGCTTCAACGGCACAGGAGCCTGGACCCAGGAAACCAAGCTGAATCAGGCCTCGGAACGGCTTGCTTCCACCAGGCTGCTGTACTTTATTCAAGGCTATGCGGATATTCTTGGGATAACAGTCCAGCAATCGGGACATAAGGGCTATCCCAATGATGTGATGCCGATCCTTGACCCCGGCTTCGCCGTATATGCGGACCAGTTGGCCAGCACCTTGGCAGCTAACAGGAACGACAGGTATTTGCTGGGCTATTTTACCGACAATGAACTGCCCTCCACCCCGGATCTGCTGAATAAATATTTGGCTGTGAATTTGGCGGACCCCGCCCTGGGCTACACAGGCCAGGCGGCCTGGACGTGGTTTAAGGAGCGTAAGGGTGAGGCTGCCGTTGTGGCCGATATTGATTGGACCGATCAGCAGGCTTTTCTGGAATATCTGTACGGCCGGTATTACGAGGTCACCACTCAGGCTATCAAGAAGTATGATCCCAACCACCTGATGCTGGGTACCCGGCTGACCAACCCCAGCTTTCTCGGCAAAGGGATCTTTCAGGCAGCCGGCCGCTATCTCGATGTAATTGCCATGAACTATTATATGACCTGGACCCCGGATTCGAGGCTGATGAATCTGTGGACCTCATGGTCGGGCAAGCCCGTTATCATCACCGAGTGGTACACCAAGGGAGAGGATTCGGGATTTCCCAATACCTCCGGAGCGGGTTGGATCGTCAAAACCCAGGATGACCGGGGAAAATTTTATCAAAACTATGCGCTGGCCCTGCTGGAGTCCAAAAATATTATCGGGTGGCACTGGTTCAAATATCTGGACAATGATCCGTATGACACCACAGCCGATCCCTCCAACACAGATGCCAACAAAGGAATACTGAATATTCAGTACGACCCGTACCCGTCCTTGCTGAATCGGATGAAGTCCTTCAACGATAATGTGTATCCGCTGATTTCCTTCCTTGACGGGGGAGTGGATATTTCCGCAGCTCCGCCGTATACCGGGCCTGCACCAACGCCTGAAGCGCCGGAGGAACCGGAAGCGCCGGATATTATCGCTTACACGAAGCTGTCTCCCACCGCGGATGCCTTTGTGCGCAGCGGCAGCTATTCATCGGATAATTATGGAACGGACCCCTTGCTTACGATTAAGCAGCAATCCAATATAAACGATGGGTATTCCAGGAAATCATACATGAGCTTTGATCTGAGCAGCCTGTCCTTGCATTCATTGGGTATAGCCGAGCTCAAGCTATATGCCGTCAGCGTGGAAAATCAGGCAATGACAGCGCCTGTCTCCGTGCACTGGGCTGTCTACGGGGGAGCGCTTCCGGAAACGGCTGTCACATGGGCCAATGCGCCGGCCGCAACCGCCTTTGTCAGCTCACTGGCCGGGGTGACCTCCGCCGGTCAATGGTACAGCTTCGATCTGACATCGCTGGTAAAAGCACAGCTGGAGGCGGGGAGCCAGGTACTGAATATTTGCCTGACGGATGATTCCAAGACCTCCCTGCGGGTGGACTTCGCCAGCCGGGAGTACGGCACAGCGGCATACAGACCAGTATTAAACGTTGGTCTGACGGAAGAGGCGATTGTCTCTTATGAGGAATTATCCCCTGCAGCGGATACCTTGGTGCGCAGCGGCAGCTATTCAACCGCCAACTTCGGGACGGAGCAGCTTCTCACCGTCAAGCAAGAGTCCAATCCCGGCCTTGGTTTCTCCCGGAAGATGTATATGAGCTTCGACCTGGAGGGAGTTGTTCCCGGCAGTATCGGCACCGCCGAGCTGAAGCTGTATGCTGTCAGTGTGCAGGATTCCACCCGGAATATGCCGGTCTCCGTACACCGGGCTGTCTATGACGGGGTGCTTCCGGAGCTGGCTGTTACCTGGGCTAATGCTCCTGCGGCAGAAGCTGCAACGGGAGCGGCCGCAACGGTGGCCTCCGCCGGTCAATGGTACAGCTTCGATCTGACATCCATGGTGAAAGCGCAGCTGGAAGCAGGAGGTAAGGTATTGAACCTCTGTCTGACGGATGATTCCGTCTCGTCCCTGCGGGTGGACTTCGCCAGCCGGGAATATAATAACGCAGCCTACAGACCTGTACTGAGGATGGGGCTTATGCAATAGGGTATGGATGGGAGAGGTGCTTTGAAGATGACCTATGGGAATTTCACCGCAGCGGGGGCGCAATATGTAATCCATACCCCCCGTACACCGGCGCGTTGGTTCAACTACTTGTTTAATGACTCCTATTATATGGAGGTGTCCCAGACCGGGCAGGGGAAGAGCACGGTTTTATCTCCCCGGCAGCGGGAATATAACCGGGAAGGATACAAATATTTCTATATCCGGGATGAGGAGTCCGGGCAGGTCTGGTGCCCGGCCTATCAGCCGCTGAAAACCCCGCTTGATTCCTATAGCTGTACCCATGCCCTGGGCTATACAGAGATCCGCTCCTGCTTCGACGGCGTCAAGGCAACCATACGGACCTTCGTTCCATTGCAAGGAATGTGCGAGATATGGACGATTGCGTTATCGAACGAATCAGGACGGGACCGGAGGCTGTCGCTGTTTTCCGTATTTTCCATCGAGAACGGGGGGGTTATGGGAAGCATATGCCAGTATCATGAAAAAGAGCAGCTGTTGACCAGCTTTTCCTTTCCGTATCACGTGTTCTATGAGGAGAAGGAGAAGTATGACCGTCACTCCAATCTTGTATACTTGTTTGCTGACCGGCAGACGGAGTCTTATGATTGCAGTGAGCGGCGTTTTTTTGGGGGTGATGATGCGGGGGAATTGCCCGTGACTGTGGCACGGGGGAGCTGCTTCAGTCAGCGGGGCGAAGCTGACAATCCTGTCGGGGCTCTGCACCACCGGTTGACTCTTGCATCCGGAGGGCAGGAGCGCGTGACCCTGGCGCTGGGATGTGCCGGGAGCTGGGGGGAAGCGCTGGAGGTGAAGAGACAGATCCTTGCGGCCGGGCCGGAGAAGCTGCTGGAGCAGGTGAACCGTCACTGGGAGGAGCTTGCCGGACGCTTTGTCGTCGAAACTCCGGATGAGCATCTGAACTATTTCATGAACCATTGGCTGAAGAAGCAGATTGTGCTCCAGACCCGGACGAACCGGATGTCCCGTTATTGTCCGATTCGCAATCAGCTTCAGGATGCGTTGGGCTATGCCATGATCAGCCCTGAGGAGGCACTGGGTTATATGGAGACGGTGCTTGCCCGGCAGGAACAGAGCGGGTTCATCCAGCAGTGGATCATGACCGACGGTTCCCCTCCCCAGAAGCTCTGTCTGCTTACCCATAAGGATGGTCCGGTCTGGCTTGTCATCTGTCTGCTGGCCTTGATCGATCAGGCAGGGGATGCAAAGCTTCTGGACCGTGAAGTCGGGTTCAAGGATTCGGAGCATAAGTCTTCCATTTATGACCATCTGCTTCTGGCTATCGACTATATGGCCAATGACACGGGTGCTCACGGATTATGCCTGATGGGGCATGGAGACTGGAACGATCCCATCAACGGTCCGGGGCGGCTGGGCAGAGGAGAGTCGGCCTGGAGCACCATGGCTTTGACATACGGTATTCATGCGTTGCTGCCGTTTTGCCGACTGCGGGGGGACGATGGGACGGCCCGGCGGCTGGAGCGGACGGCGGCAGATTTGGACCGGGCATTGAACGACAGCTGCTGGGACGGAGCCTGGTACGTGGCGGGCTTCGATGATGCCGGTGCAGCCTTCGGGACGGCCCGGGATAAGGAAGGACAGCTGTTCCTGAACACCCAGACTTGGGCGGTTATGAGCGGAGCAGCCCGTGGCGGGCGGCTTGACCAATGTTTGGAAGCTATCGACAGCCTGGACACACCGGCAGGGCCCTTGCTGCTAACGCCGCCATTCTCGGAGTGGAACCCCAAATGGGGCAGGATCAGCATCAAGCTGGCCGGCACCACGGAGAACGGCTCCGTTTATTGCCACGCCTCCATGTTTAAGGCGTTCGCAGACTGCCAAGCCGGTCGCGGGTCCAGAGCATATGAGACGATCCGCAAGACGCTTCCTACCAATCCGGACAATCCTCCGGAAAAGAACGGACAGGTGCCGATTTTTATCCCAAACTTCTATTATGGACTGGGAGATTCACCGAACTTTGGACAGTCAAGCCATCACAATTCTACGGGAACCGTAGGATGGATGCTGTGGACGGTTCTGGACTATGTGCTTGGCATTCGCGCTACGGCGGCAGGGCTTGTCATTGACCCGTGCATCCCCTGTGAATGGGGCAGCTTCAAGGTATCACGAATATTCCGGGGAGCCAGATATATTGTGCATGTGAGCAATCCGACCGGTGTGGAACGGCGAGTTGCCTGGCTCCGTGTGGACGGCCAAGAATGGGTGGGCGCTGTGCTTCCTTATGAAGACGGGCGCACCTATGCGGTTGAAGTAGAGCTTGGTTAACCCGCGGTGTTGGAAGGGCAGCCGCATCTGCCGGTAGTCAGCCGGGAGACAAGGATTTGGTAAAATCATTTGGTACACCGCATCATGCTGGTGAGCAGACAAGACGTATTCTCCAATTGGGGGAAGCGTCTTTGTTTGCGTTGTTGAAGAGCAGCACCCCACTCCGGGGAGACGGAGGAAAAGTGCTCTCCCTGCAAGTAAGGCTTGACTGGAATGCTTTGTCTGGCTTACAGTTTTGATAGTGGTGTCTGTATAAGTTTGGCACAATATACCGTTACCCTTGTCTACAAGGATTCCGCCAAAAAGGAGCTTATTATATCATGATGGAGCATCTCGTTATCTTCCGGTTCAACGAACATTACCGGCCGGAGCAGGAGCGGCAGCTGCTGGAACTGCTGCTGACCTTTAAGGATCATATTCCCGGTATTGTGGAGCTAACCGCAGGGGTGAATATGACCGAGGAGACGGACAATATTCACGGGTATTCGCTGGGGCTCCGGGTCACCTTCACGGACCGGGAGGCGCTTCGGCAGTACGGGCCCCATCCCAAGCATCAGGAATTCGTCCGTTCCTTGGACGGCATTCTTGATCAGGTTGTTGTCGTGGACTATCCGGTTGTGAAGTAGCATCCCTCCATACCCTTAAGCGGACAGGATGATAACCGATGAACCATCTTTCTCAGCAAGTGGTGGAGGACAAGGCATTTTTGGATGAGGCGGCTATCCGCCGGATCAGGCTGTATATTGAACGCAAGCATCCAGGCTTCACCTCTGCCCAGCGTGCGGCCTTATTGGCCAATGCGGTTCATCGGTCCATCGATATGCGGCTGCCGGACTTCGAGGAACCGGTGAAGGTGCGGCTTCGTCAGGAACTGCTCAGACGGATGGGGCTGGAGGGGCGGTTTGCCTTATTCTCCCGGGATATTCTGGAGGCCTGTACGAAGCTGGAGCTGGAGGAATCCGGGCTGCAGCAGCTTGCCCGCTGGATGGAGGAGCACCGCTTGACCTTAACAGAGTTGAGGCAATCACGGGGGCAAGGACAGGAGCGGGGCCGGAGGCCGGAGCAAGGGCGGGAACAGGGACAGGAGCGAGAAAAAGGGCAAGGGCGGGAACGAACACAGAGGCCGGAGCTGGTGCAAGAGCGGGGTCATGGGCCGGAGTGCATGTGGGTGCAGGGTCATGGGCCGGAGCTGGTGCAGGAGCCGGAGGAGGTATGGGCACGGCTGCATGTACGAATCCAAGCGGCTGTATCCTTGCGGCGCTGGATCGATATGAAGGGGCCAGCCCCTGGGGAGACGGCGCTTTCTGTCCTCCTCCGGCTGTTCCGGCAGACTTGCCGTTATGTCCCGGTTATTCCGGCTGTGCTAACGCTTGCCCTGCTTTCGGCGGCGTCCGGTTCGCTTCCCGGCTCCCTAGCCTCTTCTTCCGTTGTCAGCATCCCTTCGCCTGCCGTCTCTCTTGCCGCTGAACCAGCCTCGCAGCAGGTTCAATCTCCCTTGCCGGCGGAATACAGCTACCGCGATGTGGATCGCAGCCAGCTGCGGCTGTGGCTGGAAGGGAAGAACTCCCTGCTGGCTGAAGATCTTTATCTCACAGCCATTATTGACGCGGCGGAGGAATACGACATACACCCTCTGCTGCTGTTCGCCATCACCGGCCAGGAGCAGGCTTATGTTCCCCGGGATCACAAGCAGGCGGACAGGATTGTGAACAACCCGTTCAATGTTTATCATAGCTGGCAATCCTTCAATACCGACATTGGGGATTCTGCACGCATTGCTGCCAAAACCATCGTGTCTATCAGTCAGAGCCGGCCTGCCGACGCCCATCCCATCATGTGGCTTAATACCAGATATGCCGAAGACCCCAAATGGTGGATAGGGGTGGATGCCATTTTCGGTAAAATGCAAAGAGAAATTGAGCAAGCATCACCCCCTGAAATGGATCATTAAGCACCAGAATACACGGGAGTGGCATAAAGGATGAATGAACAATCTCAATAATTCAATAGCCGCCCATGGGAACAGAGGGAGGGATAACAGTGGCAGCAACCCCGCAGGAGATCGCAGAGTGGATGGTGGGTGAAATCAGATTCAAGGGCATGCTCCGCCAGGAGGACGCCGTTGCCCACATCAAGGCACATTTTGGGGAGGAGTTCATTTTTGTTAACGAGAATGGACATTCTTCCTTAGAAAAGGAAGTGAAGAAAGCCTTCCGCAAGCTTCATAGCGGCAGAGTGGCCTGGGACCGGGACGGCTTCTTCTGGGCCTGGACGTAGAACGGGAGGGAACGGCGGATATCCCGCTCTTCCGCCCATTTATTAGTAGGCGGGTATCATGCATCCCGGTTTCCACATATGATGTGGCAAATCCTTAGGAGAGTGATGCATGATGGTTTTGAGCTCATATCCCGGATCCACCGTAGGCTATCCCCCTTATCCTCCGTACGGTCCATATCCCCCTTATCAGCCCTATCCGCCGTATCCGGCGCCTTATCCCGAGTATGTTCCACTTCCGCTGCCCATCGGCTGGGGACCCGGATGGCCTGGTATGGGGCCATGGTTTCCCGGACTTGGCGGTCCCGGGTGGCACGGAGGTCCCGGCGGCCCTGGGTGGCATGGCGGCCCGGGAGGACCGGGTGGTCCTGGGTGGCATGGAGGTCCCGGCGGCCCGGGAGGACCAGGAGGACCGGGTGGTCCCGGTTGGCATGGTGGTCCGGGAGGTCCTGGGTGGCATGGAGGTCCCGGCGGTCCCGGAGGTCCTGGCGGCCCGCATCACGGCGGCCCCGGTGGTCCGGGAGGCCCCGGACACCGCTAAAGCCTATATCTTATCATAGCAAGAACCTGCCCAACGGCGCCGCGAGGCTGCTTTGGAGCAGGTTCTTTTTTGCCGAATGCCATGCGACAGCTCATAGCTGGGACATGAGGCGGGAACTGAAACGTTCAACTGGCGTTTCAGCGCAGGTACGACCAATAACGGAAAAAATTTCCGTTATCAGGAGGTTTTTCGGTAAATGCGAAGAATTAACGGAAAAAATTTCCGTTAATTTGCTCAAAACCGGGTGAATATGCCTATTTCGGGGAGCCTACCAGGGGATAACGGAAAAAATTTCCGCTAAAAGAGCGAATAATGAAGAATCCGCATGGATAACGGAAAAAATTTCCGTTATGTGTAAGCAGGTGGGCGAAGCCAGGTGGGCAACTTCGGCATGAGGACGACAATTAACTGTACAGGCTGCTGAAGCATGTTACTGGCAGCACAAGCACAAGGTCGGGGGCCACAAGCGTGTGCGCAGCGAGCACCAGCAACTGGCCGTCAGGACAAGCATGTTACTGGCAGCACAAGCACAAGGTCAGGGGCCACAAGCGTGTGCGCAGCGAGCACCAGCAACTGGCCGTCAGGACAAGCAAGTTACTGGCAGCACAAGCACAAGGTCGGGGGCCACAAGCGTGTGCGCAGCGAGCACCAGCAACTGGCCGTCAGGACAAGCATGTTACTGGCAGTCCAAGCACAAGGTCAGGGGCCACAAGCGTGTGCGCAGCGAGCGCCAGCAACTGGCCGTCAGGACAAGCCAAGTTACTGGCAGCACAAGCACAAGGTCGGGGGCCACAAACGTGTTCACGGCGGGAGCCAGCACATTTGGGGCCTTCCCGGCTTGTTCCTCTCCCCAACTGCAGGAAATCGCAATAATCATAGCCGCATATCAAGCGAATGAAACAAACCACAGTATTCTTTTGCCCACGGATTTGTGAAGATGGAGCTACCAGAACGACACAGATGACTGTAGACGGAGGTAGTCCAATGTCCAACCAAAACACATCCACATCGTCCACAGAGACGGCCGAAGCAGTCCTTGGCGCCCCAAGCGTCCCTAAGCGGCGCTCCCGGTCGGAATGGTTCTACTTGAAGAAGAACAGTGAGTTGCTGCTGCTGCTTTTTCCCGGTGCGCTGCTTATCCTGATCTTCGCGTATCTGCCCATGTTCGGGGTGGTGCTGGCCTTCAAGGATTACCGGTATGACATGGGAATACTGGGCAGCGCCTGGGTGGGGCTGAAGAACTTCGAGTTCTTCTTCGTCTCGGAGAACGCCTGGCGCATTACCCGCAACACGGTGCTGTATGAGGGCGCCTACATGATAACCACAACGACGGTGGCGCTCGCCTTCGCCATCCTCATGAATGAAATCAGGCGCAAGTGGATCAGGATTCACCAGACCGCCCTGTTCATTCCCTACTGTCTGTCCTGGGTTGTGGTCAGCTACCTGACCAGCGCCTTCCTGGACCATTCCAGCGGTTATCTAAACCAGCTGCTCTCCTCGCTGAACCAGAACACCCATATGTGGTATCTGGAATCCCAGCCGTGGCCTTCCATCCTGCTCACTGTGCAGCTATGGAAGAGTGTGGGCTTCTCCGCCCTGGTCTATTTCGCCGGAATTATGGGCATCAACCATGAGTATTATGAAGCGGCCCGGATCGAAGGGGCCACCCGCTGGCAGCTTGCCACCAGGATCACGCTGCCACTGCTGTCCAATCTGATCACGGTGCTGATTATCCTGTCTATTGGCAATATTTTCAAAGGGGACTTCGGCCTGCATTACTTCATCCCGAACAATTCCGGCATGACCTTCCCGACCACGGATATTATCGACACCTATGTGTATCGGGCTCTGAGCGTATTCGGCGATATCGGAATGTCCTCCGCGGTGGGGCTGTACCAATCCTTCGTCGGGCTGGTGCTGGTAGTGCTGGCTAACTACGTGGTCCGCAAGATCAACGATGAAAACGCGCTTTTCTAAAATAACCCAATCTCATGCACATTCATCTCTGCATGGATAAACGCCTGACAGCATCCTTTGTCACCGTGCGTCTGCCCGGAACCGAACAATCGTACCGCCTATGCTTTCTGAGGTTTTAAGAAAGGAGCCGCGTCCCATGAATAAGCCCAAGAAGAAAACTTCCTTCTCCATCGTTCAGCTGCTGATCCACCTGCTGTTTATCCTGGTTACGCTGTCCATGATCGTACCGTTCGTTCTGATAATCTCCATCTCCTTGACCGAGGAGCAGTCCATTGCCGAATACGGGTACCAGCTGATCCCCAAGGATTTCACCGGAAGAGCGTACAGTTACATCTTCCAGGCGCCGGATATCCTGCTGCATGCTTACGGAGTCACCATCCTG
Source organism: Paenibacillaceae bacterium (assembly GCA_029256185.1). GTDB lineage: Bacteria > Bacillota > Bacilli > Paenibacillales > NBRC-103111 > Paenibacillus_AR. The sequence goes on along the minus strand of JAQSYI010000007.1, from coordinate 141,508 downwards.
GTTACTGTGATCGGAACGGTTCTGAGCCTGCTGATCACGGCCATGCTGGGATACGTGGTCTCCCGCCGCGACTTCCGGTACAGAGGACCGGCCACCTTCTATATTTTCTTCACGATGCTGTTTAACGGCGGACTGGTACCCTCTTATATTCTGATCACCCAATATCTTCATCTGACCAATTCCCTGTGGTCACTGATTGTGCCTTCGCTGATATCTCCCTTCTATATCATGGTGATGAAGGGGTTCATGTCCAAGGTGCCCTTCGAGATCATCGAGTCCGCCAAGGTGGACGGGGCGCGGGAAATCCGCATCTTCGCCACGATTGTCCTTCCCCTGGCGGGTCCGGCGCTGGCTACCCTGGGAGTGTTCCTGGCCTTCGGCTTCTGGAATTCCTGGTTCTCCGCCCTGCTGTACATCAATGATGAACGGTGGATCCCTATCCAGCTGCTGTTGGTGCGCATGATGCAGAATCTGGATTATCTGACGAGCAACAGCGAGTTTATCGGCCAGTTCGGTATTGATACCAGCAATTTCCCCACCTTGTCGGCTCGGATGGCTATGGCTATTCTGGCAGGGGGGCCCATGATCTTCGTCTTTCCGTTCTTCCAACGTTATTTCGTCCAGGGACTCACGGTAGGGTCGCTCAAAGGGTAGAAGGAATGCACGGCCGGCCGAAGCCTTCGGTTAGGGGGGGAGTATCCGGCCGAAGGCGCGGGCTGGGGGCCCGGCAGGGTGAGCATGAATCTGTGCCGTTGGTCATCCAACCGGCCGAAGCCGCTGTGTTGGGGAGACATACGCCGAAGGAACCGCGGCTTGAAGGGCAGCCAACCCGGAGGCGGTGTTCCCTCCGCTGAAGCTGTCAGGCTGCATAAAGGCATATTTTATTTCCGACTGGTAGGAACTGGAGGGGGCGAAGCAGAATACGTTCTTACCTGGAAATAGTTAATGATACATCAACCACATTTCAGGAGGTCAAAGAAAAATGAGAAAATGGCAGTGTACCAAAGTGATTGCATCTGTCTGCAGCCTGGTCTTGCTATCCGGTCTGATGGGCTGCGCCAAGGAGGACGACGCAGCGCAGACAACGGCAAGTGTTGCCCCAAGCGCCGCGGCCACAACGGCGGCATCGCCTTCCCCGTCCGCCGCTCCCGCGGTTCAGCTCAAGTGGTATTATATTGCTTATGAGCTGCAGCCTGACCAGCAGGCGGTAGAGGATGCCGTCAACGCCTATATCAAGCCCAAGCTGAACACCACCGTCAAGCTGATGCCGCTGATTGAATCCGGTTACAAGGACAAGATCAATACCATGCTGGCGGCCAACGAAGAGATTGACCTCCTGTGGACCTCCAACTGGGGCGGAGGAGATTATGAGCCCAAGGCGACCAAGGGCGGCTTCCTGGAGCTGGACGCCCTGCTTGATAAGGCGCCCAAGCTGAAGGCCGCCTTCCCCGCGCTCATCTGGGACGACACCAGAATCAACGGCAAAATCTACGGCGTCCCCAACTATCAGATTGCCGCCAAGGCCGAGGGCTTCGCCATCCAGAAGCAATACGTGGACAAATACAAGCTGGATGTATCCGCCATCAAGAAGCAATCCGATATTGAGCCGTTCCTGAAGACCCTCAAGGACAATGAGAAGGACGTTGTGCCGATTCTGAATACGAGCAACATGTTTGACTTTGGCCGCCATTACGGCTATGCTCCCCGCAACTACAAGGTGGGGGATCCGGAATACAAGATTATCGATGTGCCCCAAACTCCCGAATACAAGAGCTTCCTGGAAATGGTCCGCCGCTGGTATCAGGCCGGTTATGTCTATAAGGATGCGGCTACGGCCAAGGGAGACCAGATGGAAGCGCTGCTGAAAACCGGCAAGGTGGCCGTTGAGTGGAACGTGACCATGAAGCCGGGCGGCGAAGCGGATGACAAGAAACGTTTTGGCGGCAATGATGTGGTGTATGTCCGTCTTTCCGAGCCTGAGTTCACCGGGGTCCAGGCGACCATGACCGCCATCAGCAAGACCAGCAAGAATCCGGAGCGGGCGATCCAGCTGCTGGAGCTGATCAACACCGATCCGGCCCTGTTCAATCTGCTCACCTTCGGCATTGACGGCAAGCACTACACCAAGGCGGGGGACAATATCATCAAGATCAACCAAGCCGGAGGCTACAAGAGTGACCTGGGATGGGTGATGGGCAACTCCCTGATCGGCTATCTGAAGGAAGGCCAGCCCGCCGACACCTGGACCCGCACCAAGCAGCTGAACGAGAGCGCCAAGCGCCCCGAGACAGGCAGCTTCAAGTTCGTTAATGACCCGATCAAGACAGAGCTGGCCAACCTGACCACCATCGAGGCGGAGTTCTCCAAGGCCTTGAACACCGGTGCCGTAGACTACAACACCTATTTGCCCAAGTTCATTGAGGCCCGCAAGAAGGCAGGCGTAGACAAGGTCATCGCCGAGCGTCAGAAGCAGCTGGACGATTGGCTGAAGGCCAACGGCAAGAAGAAGTAAGCGCCGGATCATCCGGATGCCGGAAACAACGGTCATCTTGTGGCAGTTTGCTGAAGCGAAGGAGCGCCTGGCGGTGCTCCTTTTGCCGTTCTCCTACGGCGTGTTTGCAAACACGGCCTAAGACCGGACAGTGATGCAAGCAGGAGGACACCGTGATTTTCTTGTACACAAAAGCCTGGTTATTTAGTAATATGAAATGAGACAAAGGGAAAGGCTGTTAAGGTTCTGCAAAAGGGGGATTGCTATTGGATAGACAAAGAAGCCACAAGACACTTGTGATTTTGGCCAAGCGCTTGCTGAAGTATTTTTCCTTACTCGCCGTGTTGCTGCTCATGATTACACCGTTGTTCTTTCAATCCTATACCATGGCCAAACAATCGACCATCGAACAAAGCCAACTCAAGCTGAAGGAGGGTATGGATTCCCTGGAGGCCGAGATTATCAAGGCACAGGAGATAACCAATATTCTTAGAGAAGAGGAATCGTTCAAGCGGCTGTTCTTTCTCGAGGGATTTCCCCCAAGCGAATATTACGTGGATATGAACGCACTGCACAGCAAGCTGAAGAGCCTTTCTCTAACGCAGGACATGCTGTCCAATGTGTACATCATGTTCAGAGATAATCCGGTGTTTATCTCCAACTACATCTCTTCAGACAATTATGTTGATGTATACAAACAATTTTTCCATTATAAGGATATGACTGAGGGCGAATTTCATGATTTGTTGTTTAATGGGAGCGAAAGCGTAAGGCTGCTTCCATCCATGCAAGCGTTTTCTTATTATTATAACCGTGAATATTTCAATGGCTTAACCACCCTAATCGGCAATTCGTATTTCAACGCCACCGACCCCAAAAGCATGATGGCTATCGTCTTTGATGAAAAAGATATCATCCGCAATATTTTGCATGAAGCGGAGATAGAGGATCACTTTGCGTACATAACCGACGGCCGGCACAACTTGCTTTTATCGCATAATTATGATGACAGTGAAATCCCCGGTCAAGTGAGCAATTTAAGTGAAATCACACAGTCGTCGCGGAAGTATATCACCCTTACCTATACAAGCGAAAAGCTTGGGCTGCAAACAGTTATTGGCATACCCTTGAATACTTTTCAGCAGAATGTGAATTCCATCCTGGAATTGGTAACCTTATATATGATCATAGGCTCGTTGATTATTCTCCTTATGTCGGTGCTATTCTCCATGAAGGAAACGCTCTGGCTCAAGAAATTAGTCGAGGTAGCCTCCAAATCCACCAACACCATATTTAACGTAAAAAATGAATATTCGTACATTAACAATGCCTTTACCGAAATAAGCACGATCAATAAGGAACAGCTGGATCAGATAGATGCCTTGAATATCTCTGTCAAAAGCTCTGTGCTGAAGCATTTGCTTATCCTCGGTGTATATACGGAGCGGGAAAGAGAAGAAGCGGACAGCTATTTTGTCAACCAGTTCAACCGTTTTTGTGTGGCAAAGGTGGGCTTCCGGCTGGATGAGGAGCTTCAAGTCACCCGTACCATGCAGCAAGGCCTTGTAATCGAGATTGAGAATACGTTCAAGGCAGTTATGAAGCATGAATATACAGCTCTTAACTTCCATTTTAATGAAGTGATATTTGTTATTTTCCTGGACGACGGTGTTCAAATAGAGACGATAAAAGAGCAGTTATCCGAGCTGATCAGGGCGATGAATGCCAGCCATTCCTTCATAATCAATATCGGGCTAAGCCAGATTCTGACTGACAGTAAAAACGCCAAAACAGCCTACCAGCAAGCGAAATATGCATTCAGCAGCAATGAGAATGAGATATCCAGCGGTGTGTACTTGTTTGACGCCGTATCGGAGCAAACCGACAAGCAGGTTTTTGACATGACGCTGCTATTAAAGCTCAATGATGCCCTTATCGCCGGTGAAAAGGCTATTGTTACCCAACTGTTCGCAGACAGCTTGCAGGAGATTGCCCGTTATCCGTTCACGGAGCAGCAGCAACTGCAGGTGTTCTTCCTGTACAGACAAGCGGTCTATAACGCTCAACGGATGATTGTGAATGAAGGGACTGGAGCAGAGGAGCAATCCTTATCCATTCCCCAATATGACCAGGTTGCAGATGTGCTCAAGCAGTTCCATGCGCTTAGACAGGTGGCCTTGGAATTATGTGACTACGTCAAGATGAACAAGAAGAGCAATAATGAGAAATTAAAGGTGGATATTCTGAATTATGTGCAGGAAAATTACGGAGACCCGGCGCTTTCGGCCAGCAGTATTGCCACAGACCTGTTGATATCGGAGAAATATGTCTTCTCCTTCATCAAGGAGCAGGCTGGAAAAAGCTTGGGCAAATATATTGAAGAGATTCGGGTTAATCATGCGGAGCGGCTGCTGATGGAGACGGATTATTCCAACAGCAAAATTCTGCAGCTATGCGGATTCGGCAGCGAGAATACCTTTTACCGGGCCTTCGCCAAACGGCATGCCGTTTCACCCACTGCCTGGAGGGAGATCAATAAAAAGTCTCCTTAGCTGTCAGAAATTGAGCCGTGGGAAGGACTTTTGTCCCTGCCACGGCTATTTAGGCTGCTACCCATTGGCATAGCGGAAATGAAGAGGGGCTATTCCGTATTTCTGCTTGAACAACCGGCAGAAGTAAGCGACATCGGCATAGCCGACCTTACAAGAGATTTGACTAACGGGCAGTGAGGTGGTCAACAGCAATAAGCGGGCTTCCTCCAGCCTTATCTTATTCATGTATTCAGTGATCGTTGTCCCGGTATGGCTTCGGAACATTCTGGACAAGTAACTGGGGGACAGGTGAATCTCCGAGGACAGCTTGTCCAAGTGGAACTGCTCCTGATAATGCTGTTCAAGCCAGTTCATTACCGTCTCGATATGCCCGGTCGCCCTGGGATGAGAGGGTTGGCCGGACGGGGGGCTGCCCGCCATAATCCTCGTCTGAAGGTATGAGAGAAACGGGGCCAGGAAGGAGAAAAAATGCTGCCTTCGCTCTGACACGGGGGTAATGGACAGCGTTTCGTCGAACAGGGAGAATTGGCGCACAAGCTCGGCGTCCTGTTTTTCATTCAGTAGAAAGACCTGCTCATCCGGCTTCAGCTTAACGAGGGATGAGATGAAATCATACATGGACGGAAACAGGCTGGAGAAGCGTTCATCGAGGGGCAGCTTAATTTTGATAAGGGTGCGGGTGTAGGGAATATCCATGTTGAGGGAATGAATCTGGAACGGCTGATAGAAGATCAGCATACGCGGTTCGATCCTGTATTGCCGGCCATTCAGGATGAGCTGACCCATGCCTTCATGAACGTAGAGGAACTCCATTCCTTCATGAGCATGGACAAATTCCACCGGATGGTCCAGGAAACGGCTGGCGTGTGTGAACAAAAACAAGTCCAGCCAAGGCATGGGTGTTAATTGAATCATACATATGCCTCCTTGTTTATAACAAATCAACTATGCACAGCCTCCAGTTCCGCGGCTTAGATAAAGCAGAGGACAGCTTGCTTAGTATACGCATGAGCATTGTAGCATAATTGAATATGTAAGCGCTACCTCGAATAGGTAAAAAAAGTCCAATTTTTGCAAAATACTCCTATGTCCGCCTCATGGTACAATTTGGGTGAATTCTATTTGAAGAATAGGGAGGAAGATGAATGGGTTTACAGAAAATTACAAGGTTGCTTATTGTCTGGTTATGCGCTGTACTGATGGTTAATTTCAGTTTTCCGGGGTTGCAGGCAGCTGCTGAAGCGAACGCTGCTGACGTTCCTGCCAGTGTCCAGTTGGATGTTGATGCCAATACGGTGGTAGCTCCAATGAAAGGAACCATACGCGGCACGAATATTGGACTGTGGACCAATAACGAGTTTCATCCTGTCAGCAGCCGGTCTCAGCGGTATGTAAATCTGATCAAGGAGGCGGGCATTACCCTGATCCGCTTTCCTGCCGGAAGCGAGGCCGACAGCATCTATTGGGACCGCACCAACACCTATAAGTGGTACCAAGGTCCGGCCCCTTATGCAAAGACGCTAACGGCGGCTACCTTCGACAGCTACATGGATATGCTGGATGAGGTAGGTGCCGAGGCTCTCGTGACGGTAAACGCCAGGATTAACAACAGTGCCATGGCCGCAGATTTGGTGCGTTATGCCAATGTGGAGAAGGGATATAACATTAAGTATTGGGAAATCGGCAACGAACCCGAATATTACGGCGGGGAGTACAAAATTACGCCTGTGCAATTTGCTGTCCGGATCGAGGAGTATACAGCGGCCATGAAGGCAGTTGATCCATCGATCATAATTGTAGGCCCAGCCAATGGCGGAATTACGGGTCTGATGACCGGGTGGGTCAAGCCCACATTAGCAAAATTGCATGAGGATAATAAGCCGGTAGATGCGATCTCGGTGCATTGGTATCCTCTTGCCGGTGACCAGACCAACCCAGCCTCATCCGCGTATCCCAGCATCGAGAATCTGCTGACCTATGAAGGAACGGATTGGCAGCCCTCCTACATCAACTGGGCTGACAAGGTAGCCGAAACAATGCCTGTGGACAATCTGATCAGTTACCGTGATCAATATGCTCCCAATGCTCTCATAGGGCTGACGGAATTGGGGCAGGTAACCTCCAAGGGAGAAGGAGTAGCCGACAGTCTGGCAGGAGCCCTGTGGCTCGCTGATGTGCTGGGTCGGTTCGCCTATCACCATATTGACTACATTACTCAGTTCCTGCTTCAGGGTGACCAGACTTACTCCTTGTTCAATATCAGCAAGGAGCTGCGGCCTGCTTATTACGTCTACCCGCTGTTAACCCGGTATTTCGGTGATACGATGGTGTCTTCAAGCACAAGTGATAACCAGAACTTCACCGTATGGGCCAGCAAACGGACAGGGGTTGACGATAAGCTGTATGTAATGGTTGTGAACAAGAACCTGACCCAGGATTTGCAGGCGACGCTTAATCTGGCCCATTTTAACCCGCAAAGCACAGCATCGGCCTGGGTGTTGAATGGTCCTGCTGCTAATTCCTTAACCGGAACGAATATTAACGGTATTCAAGTGGCGCAAGACGGTACGCTTGCTGATATTGCCGGAACTCCGGTTACAGGAGTATCCAATAGCTACACAGCCAGCTTCCCGGCTCACTCGGTTACGATGCTGGAGCTGACAGCCAAACCAGAGATTAAGCAGTCCACCCGTTACCTGGGACAATATGTGGAGGGGGTAAGTGAAAGGAAGGCCCCAACTGATTATCCCGGGAGTCTTGTTCATACTCCCCAAGGGTTCGGGAAAGTGTGGGCGACAGGAGCAGCGCAGTTGAAGGTGAACTTTCCGGAAACCGGTGTGTATGACTTCACAGTCCGGGCTTATGGTGAAGGGGTAAATCCTTCCTTCCGCATCGTGCTGGATGGACAGGCGGTTCCTGGTGCAGGCTGGAGTCTTACCAATGGCTGGAATAATTATCAGGGAAGCCTGGGAACGGTCACAGCGGGAATCCATACCATTAAGATTCATAACAACAGTCCGACATCAGGCAATAATCTTGATTTGGCACATGTGGATATTGTTGGAGTGGCGCCTGCTCCAATATCCCTGAAGTCACCGGCCAATAATGCCACCATAGCCAATACTTCCGTTACACTGGATTGGATGCAAACCGTAGGAGGCAAGGCGTTCACTCCTTTCGGAGCGGATGATTATCTCCTCACGGTTGCTGATAATCCACAATTTCTCAATCCGGTGGTCAATAGAAGAGTTACGGCGACCAGCTATGAGTTGACAGGCTTACAATACAATAAAACCTATTATTGGAAGGTGGCAGCTAACAATACCAATGGTTCGACCTCATCTGAAGCAGTCTTCAGCTTCACAGTTGACGGTCAAGCCGCCCGTTATTGGGCACAGTATGCCGACACCGTTCCGGAACGCAAGACAGCGGCGGATTTGCCCGGCAATCTCATCGATACCCCTGAAGGCTGGGGGAGAATCGGGCCGGCAGGTTCAGCCCGGTGGTCCGTCCAGTTTCCAGAGACAAAAGCCTATAATGTGACTGCAAGCGTCTATGGTGAAGGAGTCAATCCCTTATTCCAACTGAAGGTAGATGGACAGAATGTTCCAGACACAGCCTGGCTCGCCGGCAGCGCCTGGAATAAGTATACCGGCAGCCTGGGAAGCATCCCGGCAGGAGTTCATACTGTGGAGATCAGCAACAGCAGCCTGGAACCCGGAACCAGCATCGATGTCTCCCATATCGATATCCTCGGCGCGGCGCCTGCCCCATTCCAACTCGCATCCCCGGCCAACCATGCTGTCGTGGGACCAACGGTAGTTCTGGACTGGACACAGCAAGTGGACGGCAAGCAGTTTGCTTCGCTGGGTGCCAACGATTATACCGTCATTGTTGCCGATAATGCTGAACTGGCGAATCCGGTTCTGGAGACGACAGTTGCTTCTACCGCCCAACTGGTGAATGATCTGGCCTACAACAAGACGTACTATTGGAGCGTAGAGGCCAATAATGCCAACGACTCCACGCCCTCCGGCGCAATATTCCGCTTTACGACTCCGGCTCCTCCGGCAACGCCTGCCGCTGCCCGCCATCTGGCGCAGTATGCTCCGGCAATGAGTGAAAGAAAGCTGGCGGGGGATTACCCGGGAAGTACGGCGAATACCCCTAATGGATGGGGTAAGATCTGGATGAGCGCTTCAGGAAAATGGTCTGTTCATATTCCCCGCGCCGGCAGCTATCAAGCTGTCATCCGGGCATTAGGGGAGGGGACCGCTGCCACCTTTGAAGTAAGGATTGATGGAGTGACTGTTACCGGCTCCAGTCAGAGCCTGACCAATAATAAGTGGGTGGACTATCAAGTCAGTCTGGGAACCCTCCCTGCTGGCAAGCATACGGTTGAGATACGCAATAGCAGTGCGGTAACAGGCAATAATGTTGACGTGGCCCATCTGGATATTGCGGGGGCAGCGCCAGGTCCGTTCACCCTAATGCAGCCAGCCAATGAAGCAATCGTAGACCCTGCAGCCGTTACCCTGGATTGGACACAGGTTGTAGGCACCAAGACATTCGTTCCCTTCGGTGCTTCCAATTATCAGGTTATTGTGGCTGATAATGCCGGATTGCTTAATCCGGTCATTAATACTACGGTTACCACAACCACTTATCAAGTGGATAATCTGCAGTACCAATCCACTTATTATTGGAAGGTTACAGCCAATAATGCCAATGGCTCGACTCCAGCCGATGCGGTGTTCCGTTTTACGACTCCCACAGCGCCTGATTCCTACCCTGCAGCCCGTTATCTGGCGCAGTATGCCCCTACAATGACGGAGAGAAAAGCAGCAGCGGATTACCCGGGCAATACGAAGGATACTCCCCAAGGATGGGGCAAGATCTGGATGAGCGCTTCGGGAAAGTGGACCGTCCATGCTCCGCGAACAGGCATCTATAACGCTTCAATCCGGGCGTTAGGGGAAGGCACCGCGACCTTTGAAGTAAAGATTGACGGAGTGGCTGTTTCCCGGTCTTCCCGGACCCTGACCAATAAGTGGGTGGATTATCAAGTAGGTCTGGGTGTGATGACAGCCGGCAATCATATCGTAGAGCTTCGCAACAGCAGTCCCGTAACCGGCAATAATGTGGATGTGGCCCATCTGGATATTAACGGGGCGGCACCCGGTCCATTTACCCTGATGTTGCCGGGCAATGGGGCAACGGTCGATCCGCTTGCAGTCACTCTGGATTGGACCCAGATGATTGGCAGCAGAGCATTTGCTCCCTTCGGCGCTGATCACTATAACATAACGCTTGCCGATAATGTTGAGCTGCTCAACCCCCTGGTCAATTCCACAGTCACGGGGACAACGTATCAAGTGAATAATTTGCAGCACCATTCCACTTATTATTGGAAGGTTACAGCTAACAATGCCAACGGCTCCACGCCGGCGGATGCGGTGTTTCATTTCACGACCGGACAGTAAAAAGCGGCAGTCAACAGACTTTACTTCTGGTAACGCTCACGTGTTTTGCCGGTGCAACCAATCACCGGCGATCGCGTGAGCGTTTTGTATTTGACGAGAAATAAATTTGTCTTTACTGTGCTAAGCTGCCTCTTTACAATGAAAATAATAGTGCTCACAGTCACATTCGGCATGCAAATGCCCATAAATAAGCTGATTTCTTACTCTCGGAGAGTATGACAGAGAAATGTCAGTACGCTATTCATACGATCTGACAGCATAAAAACGGAATGCCTGTTTAAACAAAGCAGGGAGAAGTATAGTATTGGAAGCGGTTACCGATAGATGAATGCGAAGATAAAAAGGAGGAGTTTAGCTTGAAGAGAAAAGGAACGCACGCAAGAAGAATTGTCCCTGCCGCAATAGCTGTATCGATGCTGGGAACACTGCTGGCTGCCTGCCAGTCGGATGACACTAAGGAAGCAGTGAACACTCCGGCTGGCGGAACAAGTGCTGCAAGCAGCCCAAGCACCCCCAGCGCTGTAAGAACCAAGCTGACGGTGGCTGTAACGGCCAATCCCAACGTGGAGGATTATGAGACCAACTATTTCACCAAGTTGGTTGAAAAGGAGATGAATGTGGATCTGGATTTTGTGGTGCTGCCCAGCAATGCCAATGAAGCCAAAACCAAGCTGTCTCTCATGATCTCCTCCGGCCAAACCCTGCCTGATGTGATTAACTTTTATCTGGATACAACGACCCTGAACGACTATGCGGCCAAAGGCGTAATTATGAAGCTTGATGATTATTATAAGAATCCTTCCCTTGCAGTTAATTTCAACAAAATCCCGGAAAAAGATTTTCTGTTTAAGAAATTGCAGCTAGCCGACGGCAACGTGTATTCCCTCCCTAAGTATGTTAAGCAGGAATGGAATGAAGGTCCCAATCGGGCGTGGATTAATGGGGAATGGCTGGAAAAATTGAATTTGGAGACTCCAACCACAACGGAAGAGCTCTATCAAGTTATGAAGGCCTTTGCAGAGAAGGACCCCAACGGCAATAACAAAAAGGATGAGATCGGCATGGTAGGCTCCAAGGACGGCTGGGCGCAACGGCCATTAGTCTATCTTATGAACTCCTTCATTGAAGCCAACCCGGACAGAGCCTTCTTCTATATGAAGGACGGCAAGGTAACTCCCGCATTCACCCAGCCGGAATGGAAGCAGGGCCTGGAGTACATGAATAAATTGGTCAAGGAGGGCCTGCTCTCTCCGTTAAGCTTCACCCAGGATCAAACGCAAATGAAAGCTCTGATTAACGTAAAGGGCGGTATGGTAGGAATTGTGCCATCGGGCAGCTACAGCGCGTTTGACCCGGTTATTACGGAGAATAAGATGACTCTGCTGGCTCCTGTGAAAGGCCCTCAAGGCATTGCGTATTCGCCCCGGAATGAAACACTGCCGGATAAATTATGGGTCGTAACCAAGAATGCCAAAAATCCCGAGCTTGCCTTTAAGGTAGGCGATTACATGCTGGGCGCAGAGCCTTCCATGGTAAACCGTTATGGTGAAAAGGGAGTGGATTGGTCCGATGACCCTGCCATAGCCGCCCAATATGTAGGAGAATTTGATGAAAGCGAAGGAATAAAAGCCAAATATGCCGTCTTGAATCCGAAGATTTGGAACAATCCGCAAAACAAGCATTGGAACCAAATGTCTCCTGCCTATGCACCTCCTGAGGTTTCCAAGGCAGTTGCGTCTCTCAAGAAGGGCGATACGAATGCCAGCCCTAACTGGCAGCCTCCGTATGCCAAGCTCTATGTACCCTTCTTTCCGAAGAACCCTATGCCGGCTCTTAGCTTCAACTCCGAAGAGCTTAAGAAGATTGCCAACAACAAAACCTCTATCGATCTGTATGTGAACGAAAGTGCAGTTGCCTTTATTACCGGCAACAAGCCCTTATCCCAATGGGACAGCTATCTGAAGGAGCTGACGAAGATGGGACTTGACGAATATATTGCAACTTCACAAACTGCCTTGGACAGAACCAAATAATTCCGCAACGACTAGCCTTCATCGGAGAGGAGGGATGCAGCCATGCTATCAGAAAGCTTCAAAAAGAATTATTTACAAAATTGGCAGCTTTATGTATTTCTAATGCCGGCGCTTGTTTTCATTATTGTATTTGCTTATTTTCCCATGGCAGGTATCCAAATTGCCTTTAAGGATTATGATTTCAATCTGGGAATCTGGGGCAGCAAATGGATTGGCTTGGAGAATTTCAGAAGGTTCTTCGATTCCTATCAGTTTTCTACACTCCTGTGGAATACGATTTCTCTATCCTTCTATTCCTTGATTGCGTCATTCCCGCTGCCGATTATATTTGCCCTGATTCTCAATTCCTTTACCAGCGCCAAATACAAGAAATTGGTGCAATCCATCTCCTACATGCCCCACTTTATTTCAACAGTGGTAATTGTGGGTATGCTTATCCAACTGTTCAATCCAAGAACCGGGGCTTTTGGCTCCTTGTATACCCTATTCACCAACTCCATTCTCCCTGATGCCTTCTCCAAACCCGGCGCTTTCCCGCATTTATACGTTTGGTCGGGAATCTGGCAGGGTATCGGCTGGGGAAGTATCATCTATATCGCTGCTTTGTCAGCCGTAGATGAAGAACTGCATGATGCGGCCCAGATCGACGGGGCAACACGCTTCCAGCGGGTACGGCATATTGACTTCCCCTCGATCCTGCCAACTGCAACCATCATGCTGATTCTATCAGTGGGACATATCATGGATGTAGGTTTTGAAAAAGTGTATTTAATGCAAAATGACCTTAATATTTCTAAAAGCGAAGTGATTTCAACGTATGTCTATAAAGTAGGGATGACGATAGGCTCCGGTGATTTTTCCTTTGCCACGGCGATTGGCCTGTTCAATTCCCTGATCAATTTTGCTTTGCTGATAACGGTTAATCTTGCGTCCAAGCGATTCAGCAATACAAGTCTCTGGTAAGCCAGGGGGGAAGGAGAGATTACCATGACTGCAAAGAATGAGCTCAAACCTTTAGCTTCCGGTCGACTCTATATGACGGCAAAGAAAAAGATTAAGCATTCAGCTTCCGATCGCATCTATTATGCCATCTCGGGTGTCCTGTTGACATTCGTGCTCATCCTTGTTTCGTACCCGCTGATTTATGTATTATCTGCCTCATTTTCGTCAGGCAGCGCCGTATCCTCGGGAAAAGTATTGCTGTGGCCAGTGGAATTCACGCTGCAGGGGTACCATGCTGTTTTTAAGAATAAGGATATTGTCGGGGCGTATTTGAACACCATCTTTTATACCGTTGCGGGTACGATGCTCAATGTTACCATGGTTATGACTTGTGCCTATGCTTTATCAAGGCGCACTCTAAAGGGCCGCAACCTGTTTATGTTCATCTTCACCTTCACCATGTTTTTTGGCGGAGGACTGATTCCTTTTTATATCCTGCTTAAGGACTTGAGTATTCTCAATACGAGATGGGCGATGATTGTACCCGGTGCGCTATCGGTTTATAACATGATTATCGCCCGGACTTTTATTCAATCTTCGATTCCCAATGAGCTGCTGGAAGCGGCCAAGATGGACGGCTGCAGTGACTTCAGATACTTCTTTTCCATTGTCCTGCCTCTGTCCAAAGCCGTTATTGCCGTTATTGCCTTATTCTCCATGGTGGGCCATTGGAATGCTTACTTCAATGCCTTGATGTTCTTGAATGAGCGGTCCCTGTATCCCCTCCAGATTATTCTGCGGGAGATTCTGATCATGAATCAATATGATCCCACAATGGTGATGGACCCGGAGCTGCAGGCGGCTAATGCCCAGGTTGCTGCGATATTAAAGTATGCGCTTATTGTGGTGGCAACAGCGCCGATTCTGTGTGTGTATCCGTTTATCCAGAAGTATTTCGTCAAGGGCGTCATGATCGGCTCGCTGAAGGGATAGAAAGCGATAGAGGATGGTCCATATGCTAAGAGCACATCTTGAAGGACTCTCCGGGGCTGACCGGAGGAAGCTTGCGGAGGGAGGCTTCGCTCCTTTCCCGCAAGCCGGCGACAGGATATCGTGGGAGTCCCTGCCTGTGAGGCTGCGGGATCAATGGCTGTGTGAGGCGGAGGAGTTGCTGGAATTTCAGTGGCCGGTGATAACGGCAGGAGATTATCTGCAATTCAAGCGCAACGGCAACCGCAACGAGTTCGAATCCCTCTATTTCCGCCGCCGGGGAGTGGTTGCCTGCTTGGCGCTTGCGGAATGCATCGAGGCTAAGGGACGGTTTCTGGATAAAATGGCCGATGGCCTGTGGCTGATCTGCGAGGAGAGCACATGGTGCATTCCTGCCCATCTGTATATGTCTGCCCGGTCCGGGGAAGGTCTTCCCCAAGTGAATGAGCCGCTTATCGACTTATTCGCGGCCGATACGGCAGCCTTGCTGTCTTGGGTGGTGTATCTGCTCAAGGATCAGTTGAACGCCTGTACGCCTCTTGTGGCGGAGCGGGTGCGGCAGGAGGTGGACCGGCGGATTCTGAGCCCCTATTTGGCCAGAGACGATTTTTGGTGGATGGGCTTTGGCGGAGCAGCGCCGAACAACTGGAATCCCTGGTGCAATTCCAATTGCCTCACGGCAGCGCTGCTCTTGGAGGAGGACGGGGAGCGGAGATTAAGCCTTCTGCATAAGATCACGGACAGCATCGACCGGTTTCTGGCCGTTCAATATGCGGATGGAGGCTGTGATGAAGGCGCTTCTTATTGGGGCGTAGCGGCAGCGAGTCTGTTTGATTGTCTGGAGCTGCTCTATCTGGCTTCGGACGGAGCACTGAGCATTTACGGAGAGCCCCTCATAGGCAAGCTGGGGCAGTATATCGTGAAGATGTTTGTCGATCAGGATTATTATGTTAATTTTGCCGACGGAGCCGCGCGGCCTTCCCTGGATTATTCGCTGATCCGCCAGTATGGCCGGCGGATTGGGGATGATTCCATGAAGGCGCTGGGCTTGTACGGGCTGCGGCGGCAGGAGCTGACGGCGAGACAGGGCAAGAGCGGCGGGCGGGTATTTATGTTCCGGGAATTGCTGGAGCTGTTTGCCCCTGATGAGCCGGAAGCGGAGCCTTCGTCTGCGGATCTGTATCTTCGGGATGCCTGGCTGCCGGACATTCAGGTGCTGACAGCCAGAGAGCGTCCAGGTTCTCCGCAGGGGCTGCACTTGGCGGTTAAGGGCGGGCATAACCAGGAGAGCCATAACCATAATGACATCGGGCAAACCTCCGTCTATCTGGATGGGCTTCCTGTCCTGATTGACCCGGGAGTGGGAGTGTATACGGCCAAGACCTTCAGTCCCAAGCGCTACGAAATCTGGACCATGGCATCCCGCTGCCACAACGTTCCTGTTGTGAACGGGTTCGGACAGGAGGCGGGGCGGAATTACCGAGCCCGGGATGTGAGCGGCTTCCTGACAGACTTGGCATCCGGTATATCCATGGACCTGGCGGGAGCTTATCCCGGGCAAGCCGATATTGTGCATTGGAGACGCAGGGTAGTCCTCCACCGTTCCGAGCCTGCCTATATTGAACTTACTGACGATTACAAGCTTGGGTCCTCATCGGTTCCCGCTGCCTGGACCTTTATGAGCTGCTGCGTTCCCCGTCTGGAGAAAGGGCGGATTCTGCTGCGGCATGAGAGCGGACCGGGGATATATCTGCAATATGATCCCGGTATGCTGGAAGCCCGCTTCGAGACAATTCCATTGGATGACCCCAAGCTGCAGGCAGTCTGGGGAGCTGAGCTCTACCGAATTCAGCTTATGCTGCAGGAAAACCTGCTGGAGGCGGTTGTCACATTTCAAGTCTCCCCTGTATAAAAATTGAACGGTACCCTTTCCTGTTGACAGGAGGGGTACCGTTTTTTTCTACGGCAGCTAAACAAACTAACAGGATTTTCCTGCCGAATGTGGAATAGATAAGGGAGAACAAACCGAGAAAAGAGGACACCCGATGCTTTCGCAAAACCGTCTTGGTGAAGCGCCAATCACCAATTTTCGACCTGAATTCCAAACCTGTCCCCATTGCGAGCAAAAGCTGCTCCGTTTTCATAATGTCTGGAAAAAGAAAATATTTGAGTATTTCTATAACCCCAATAACAGGTGCTCTCATGAAAAAAACTTTTAATATAATTCTTCCTATTGTTGCTCTGGTACTGTGCTATTTAGTTTACTTACAGTGGTTCAGTCCCACCAAACCGCTTCCGTATCGGCTGGCTCTACAAACCACTGTTCCGTCTACTCTAGCCACTCTTCCTATTAAGGAAGTGAATGGAATAGAATCCTCCATCCAAATCAAGAGTAATAGCTATGCATATACCGTATTTTTAGTGGATGTTCCTATAAGAGGAGATCCGTATTTTTCCCTTTTTAAAAATCATCATGAGAATTTAACAAAACAGGGATACCAGATCGTCTATTTATGGGGAATGAACGCCGGTGATTCATCTACCTTAACTAAAATGATCCAAAGTGATCATTTTGCAACCCACGCTGTAGTTGATGCAAGAAGAAGCGCGCAATATCAAGCTCTGGGCCTGCAATTCAAAAGGCTCCCCTTTTTATTTGTTTGCAATTCCGCAGGAAAAGTTATATTTCAGCAGGAGTTGCTTCCTTCCAATCAACTAATGGATACCCTTTCTTCCTTGAAGAGTAAGGAGGCAACCGCAGAATGATTCTTGAGTATTGCAAATATGCCTACCATCAGGCTTTTCGATTTCCTGTCCGATTTCTCTCCATGGTAATGGGAATTGCCCTTGCCACCTTCAGCATCCTTTATTTGTTCTCTGTGGTAACGAATCTGCAAATGAATAATAAATATGCGATGCAAGATATTACCAACCAAAATCCGAATTATATGCAATTTACCGTTTCAACTAAGACTATTGACCTGCCTGTCACTCGGGATATCTCTAAACTGCTAAGCAAATTGGACGGGATCGAAAAAAGTTATTATTACGAGGATATGTCCTATCATTTATGGCAGTACGAGTATCTGGCTCCCTGGATCGAATGGGATAAGAAGCTGTTGATTGAAATGCAGCCCATATTGCTCGATGTCACGGAAGCACAAGAGTATGGCCTTGACAAAAAAGTAATTTATGGAAAATACTTTTCCGGGGATCCGAACGAGATCATCATCTCCCTTGAATTGTTTAACCGTTTCGTAGCAAAAAGCAGTGTAATTCAGGATAATATTTCGATCATTCCTGAATCGTATCGAGCCAGCCTGAAAAAAGGAAATGGGACAAAAATTAACCCTCAGGACTTAATCGGACAAGTGGTGCCGTTTATGTACGCGATTGATTTTGGTGAAAAATTCCCTGAAATGAAATCATTGAATTCTGTACCCTTAAAGGTAGTCGGAATATTTGACCCTGGCATTGGGTATCAAACGCAAGGAGACGTTTGGCTGCCGCTAACACTGAAGAGCAGTCTGTCCAAGCTTGATGTTACTTCGCCGGCTACAAGTGCCAGCGGGAAGATGACAGTAAGAATAAACGATGATTCCTTTTCGAGCGGGTTTATTGAGAGCATGGATAATTCAGGTTA
This sequence comes from Paenibacillaceae bacterium, assembly GCA_029256185.1. GTDB lineage: Bacteria > Bacillota > Bacilli > Paenibacillales > NBRC-103111 > Paenibacillus_AR. The sequence goes on along the minus strand of JAQSYI010000007.1, from coordinate 123,374 downwards.
TTTTGTAACCCGGTCATACCAACTGGACGGTTCTGATAAAACGCAATTAAGCAGACTTAAGGTTCAACAAGTGTTTTATTCGTATGGGTATATCACAGCGGTAATCATTTCCTTGGTCAGTTTTATTGTCATATGCTTTCTGGTTATTTCGGGAAGGAAATATGAACTAATCCTGCAAAGAGCGCTTGGCCTTACGAAGCAAAAAATGTTTCTGCTGTTCTCTTTGGAGATGTGTATCATTTCAGCTATCGGGACCATATTCGGGTTGTTTAGCGTGCTCGTGCTTATAAATTGCGGGAATAAATTACTGTTTCATACGAATTATTATTTGCCGGGAGACATTACGCTGTTGGTGGTCGGCGCAGTCCCTCTAATCGTAACGGGTATCTCTTACGTGCTAATTCGTTATACGATCCGAACCAATATTGCGATAAGCTTGGCAAGGAGGGAATAGACGTGTGGAGATCGTATCTCGTCCGGTCCGGGAAGGAGCTTCTCCGGTTCAAGGGAAGAAATATCATTTCGTTCACGGGCATTACTGTAATGATTGTTGCTTTAACCGTGTTACTATCCCTGCTGTTCCAGATTCACACCATTTTTAGCCGAAGTGACTCTGATTTTATCCAAAAGCTGCAAATAGTAAAAGTATTAGGACAGCGTTTTGATGAAAACAAGATAAATGATCTTGTTGCAATTGAAGGGGTAGAGCATGTTCTGCCAGTATCAAATGCAGCTGCCTTTCCTTGGGTGAACATTACCATGGATGATTACGCTGTATTGCCTGTGTATATTTCATACTACGATCCTGACCACAGTTCGTTTTTTATGGATCAGAAGTTGATGAAGCAGAAATTAGAGAAAGCGCCGGATGCTATCGTCTCGGCAGAATTTGTAACCAATATATTAAGCTCAACGCAGTATAGAAGAGCCTTCGGATTGGAGCAGCCTGTATCTCTGGAAATGATGGGGGCAGCCGCTAGCAAGCTGGTGAAACAGTATCAGACTCTGAGTTTGTCTGGTGAGTACATAAATAATGAAAATCTGGAAGTTACGGGACATATTCTTTCCTTTTCCAATGAACATAAGTATTTTACCGATTCAATTACGAACATACCTGTTCAATCGACAGCAAAAATCACTGGACAATTAAAAGCAGACATGTTGGACCTAACAGGTAACAGAATCTTGCTCCCTGCGCCATCCTCCCGTTTTTTTAGTGAAGCAAAAGAAAGAACGTTCTTCGATATGGTATATCTCAAAGCAGAATCCAATGACGCATTGCCTGCAATAGTCAGCCAACTGAAAACAAAAGGATACATTTTCATCGACAATGCGCAACAAACCAAGGATAGTTTGACTGGCTCCAGCAAATTTTTGCGGCAGATTTCTGTTATTATGTTGGTAATCCTGCTAATTTCCATCTTAAATTTTATTAATACATTGCATAGCTCTATAGAGGAGCGACGCAAAGAAATTGCCTTAAAAAAAGCAATTGGCGCGAGTGACGGAAAAATAATGCTGGGTTTTGTATTAGAAGGTGTTATTCTCGTGTCTTTTGCGCTGGTTACGGGTTTTTCAATTGTCACCTTCGGTTTTTATTTTTTACGCAGGTTAGTATTAACTGGTGGAATACCATCAATCTATTACGAAGCCTTTCAATTAGACCGAAATGCAATGGAGTTGATTTTTCATATCCCGCCTCAGGTTTTAATAAGTGTAACTGCAGGCTTGTATGCCCTGTGTGTACTGTCCAGTGCGCTTCCGGTCCGGTTGTTGGTTCAAAAAAGCTATATGACGCTAATGAGAAGAGGATAACGGTCCATGATTCAGATTACAGATTTGGTGCATATCTTTTCTGACGGTGAAAAAAGCACAGAGGTGCTAAGGGGCATAAGCTTTGAAATTCGAGAGGGAGAAGTGATTGCTATTCAAGGGCGGTCTGGTTCTGGAAAGAGCACCTTGCTTAATATTATGGGAGGCTTCCTCAAGCCAACATCAGGTTCTGTAAAAGTCAATTTGATTGACATAATCAAGCTGGGAGAGAATCAATTGTCTTTATTCCGACAGAAGCATGTAGGATTTGTCTTTCAACAGTTCCATTTGTTTTCCAATATGACGGCATTGGCTAATGTGGAGGAGCCGTTATTTTACGCGGGAGTTCGGAAGAAAGCCAGGCAAAGCCGCGCCAAAGAAATTTTGGAGAGAGTTGGGCTTGGAGATCGCATGCACCACCTGACTCACCAGTTGAGCGGGGGGCAGCAGCAGCGAGTCTCGATTGCCAGAGCGCTTGTAACCAATCCCAGCGTGATTCTGGCAGATGAGCCCACAGGTAATCTGGATACCACGACGGAGCAAGAAATCCTGGAGCTGCTGTTGAAGATCAACCAGGAATTTAACAAAACTCTTGTAATTGTTACGCATAGCGATCATGTTGCCTGTGTTGCAGATCGTATAGTCCGGATTGAGGATGGAATATGTGACAGATCAAACCTTTGACAAGGATAATCGGAGGGGGGACTGATTGGTGAACGCTGAAGGAACGTGCGGGTGCCGCTGCAGGAACAAGAGTTTGTCACGGCTCCTGATGCAGATCCGCGGACCACGCTGAAGAATGATCAGCCAGCAGCATGGAATCCCATACCAGACCGTCAGAAGGCATGCCGCGGCCAACAACTGGACAGCGAAGCGGCTTGATGTGATCATACCGGGGCGGCTGCAGGAAGCGCTGGCCAGAGCGAAGAATCCGTATGTACAGCAGGCGATTATGGAGCGATTTAAATGCTACAAAAGTTGAGAAAACACTATCAATTCGCCCCCACAGGGAGGGTGAAAGGGGCTAATTTGTAACATGAGTGCAACATAATTTTGTTGATTTCTTGCATGTCCGTGTGCTAAAATGAAGTTAACAGATCCCACCCGCACCTCTCAACGATGTGTAACAGGGTGGGCCATTCTATATTTTAGGGGCATTCCATGGATATCATTCCTATAAATCCAAGCCTACCCTCTCCAGCAGTTCCCTCCCTTAAGCCTCCCACAACATTTGAAGAACAAATTCTGCTGCTTGAAAGTAGAGGCATTGTTGTTTCCGATAGAGCTAAAGCCATTAAGATTTTGAGTACCCTGAATTATTATCGGTTTTCTGCATATGCCCTTACTTTCAAAGCGGATGATCGGTACGTGGCGGGAACTTCTTTTGATTTACTGTTCAGACATTACGAATTTGACAGAAAATTAAGATTGTTGTTTATGGAAATAATTGAACCTATAGAAATAGCATTTCGGACTCACAATGCATATTTGATAGCTCATACATATGGAAGCGAAGGGCATAAAGAAGCACTGAATTTTAAGAGGAATGATTTTCACGCTTCTTTTTTGAAAGAGTTAAATGACGCATTACAAAAATCATCAAAAGATTTGTTTATAAAGCATCATATTGACCACTACAACAACCGGTTTCCTGTGTGGGTAGCACTTGAAGTGGCTACCATCGGGATGATATCTAAGCTCTTTGCAAATATGAAAACTAAAGATAAAAAGAAAATATCTAGAGACTATTATAGTGGAACATCACATAAGGAAATTGAAAACTGGTTGAAATGTATAACCGTTCTAAGAAATAAATGCGCTCATTACAGTAGGTTGTTTAATTGTACATTTCCTCATGCAATCAAACTTCCAAAAGGTTATGATGCTTTTATTTCCGAAAATTCGAAATTAATTGGGCTTATAATCTCCATTAAGCATCTTACAAAAGATAGTTATTGGAACATCTGGTCCATCAAATTTTTGGCTCTTATAGAAGAGTTTCATGAAATTGATATTACTCATCTTGGGCTTGTGGGTGCTTGGAGATCCATATTTGCACAGGCGAAGCCATAGTGTTCAAGTAACTTTAGAAGAGCAAGAAAGGTTATGTTCAATAGCCCCTATAAGCAATCACATATGATCAGAGGTAAGAAAAGCCGAACCCAGGCTCTCACCTGATTCCCGCTCCACAACGTGACCATATTTTGACCATATCAGCCCCGAAGGCCATCCAAAGCATTCGGAATCTCACCGTGTTCCTTCATTCCAGGAGAAGATTGTATACAGGGGACTGGCTCAAACCCTATTCGAGGATCTGAAGAAGGAAATCAAGGGCATTCCAGCACCGCTCCATGACCCCAAGCTGCAGGCAGTCTGGGGAGCTGAGCTCTACCGGATCTCGCTTATGCTGAAGGAAAACCTGCTGGAGGCGATTGTCGCATTTCAAGTCTCCCCCTATAAAAATTGAACGGTACCCTTTCCGGTAGACAGGAGGGGGTGCTTTTTTTTGCAATTCCGCGCGCATATCCGCGTCACTTCGGTCATGAGAGTATCATATCAGGCCATGGATTTACTATTACCAACGGGGCAGCCGGATCTTATAATGAACATGTCGGATATCCGCGAGCAATCGACAACAGAAGGAGTGATCCAAAAATGCAAGGAGGGGTGGCGGCAGAGGAGCATGGCGCCTTCGATCTGAAAGCTAAGGCTTCCGGTCGTGCTATGAAGAATTTACGGCGCTACTTGGATTTATACCTGATTATGATTCCCGGCATTGTGTATTTTCTGGCGTTTAAATATGCCCCCATGTGGGGGGTGGTCATCGCCTTTCAGGATTACAATGTTTTTGTGGGCATCCTGGAGAGCGATTGGGTCGGATTCAAGCATTTTATTGACATGTTTCATGATGCCGATTTTTTCAACATATTCAGAAATACGCTGGTCATCAGTCTTTACAAGCTGATTTGGGGTTTCCCGGGGCCGATTATTCTGGCGCTGCTGCTTAATGAGGTCCGGCATATGTCCTATAAGCGCCTCATCCAGACCTTGGCGTACCTGCCCCATTTTCTGTCCTGGATTATTGTGGCCGGCATCTTGAACAATATTTTGTCCCCGTCCACCGGTATCGTCAATGAGGTTCTGGGCTGGATGGGCATGGAGCCGATCTTTTTCCTGGCTAATCCGGGCTGGTTCCGTTCCGTTCTTGTCGCAAGCGATATATGGAAGGAAATCGGCTGGGGAGCCATCGTTTATTTGGCGGCATTGGCGGGGATCGATCCCCAGTTGTACGAAGCCGCGACAGTGGACGGGGCAAACAAGTGGCATCAGCTCCGGCATATTACCCTTCCGGCGCTTGTGCCAACGATCACCATCTTGTTTATCCTGCGCTTGGGCCACGTGCTGGACGTCGGCTTTGAACAAATATTCGTGCTTTATAACCCGCTGGTGTATGGTGTGGCCGATGTGATCGAAACCTACGTGTACCGCGTTGGCTTGACTCAATCCCAGTTCAGCTTTTCTACAGCCGTCGGGTTGTTTAAATCGGCCATTGGTTTAATGCTGGTTTATGCCTCGAACAAGCTGGCCAAGAAGCTGGGACACGACGGGATATGGTAGGAGGGAATGGGAATGAGGCTGACCCGCAGTGAAAAGTGGATGTCCGCGGTTATTTATACGGTTCTCGGTTTGTTTGCCCTGATGGCGCTGGCGCCGTTCTTGCACGTATTCGCCCAATCCTTAAGCAGCCACCGGGCGATCATGTCGGGGGAGGTCGGACTTTATCCGGTGGATCTGTCCGTGAAGGCCTATCAGGAGGTCTTGAAGGATCAAGCTTTTATCCGCTCCTTTATCGTCAGCGTGGAGAGAACGGTGTCGGGAACGCTGCTTAATGTGCTTCTGACTTGTTTGTTGGCATATCCGCTGTCCAAATCGTATATTGGCGGGCGCAAAGTGATTATGATGGGTATTGTGTTCACCATGCTGTTCAGCGGAGGCATGATCCCCACCTATCTGGTTGTAAAATCGTTGGGGCTGCTGGATTCGTTCTGGGTCTATCTGCTGCCCGGCGCCATCAGCGCATTCAATCTCATTATTATGAGGAGCTTCTTCCAGAATGTTCCCCAGGAATTGGAGGAGTCGGCCCGTATTGACGGCAGCTCCAATCTGGGCATTCTGTTCAAGATTGTTATACCGCTGTCCATGCCGGCTATCGCCACCATATCGTTATTTCATGCCGTGTCCCATTGGAACGCCTTCTTCGATGCGGTATTGTATATCTCGAACAGCAAGCTGTATCCGCTTCAAGTCTATCTCCGCGACCTGATTCAGCTCAATCAGAGCAACATCAATGTCAAGGACAGTCTTGAACAGCAGTTGATTGCCAATGAATCGCTGAAGGCCGCTGCGCTGTTCGCCAGCACGATTCCGATTTTGATTTTGTATCCGTTTTTGCAGAAGCATTTTGTCAAGGGAGCCATGATCGGTTCCGTCAAAGGATAAAAAGGGGGATAAAGAGATGTTGAAGAATTCATCGAAATGGCCTGTGGTTATGTCTGTGGTGCTGGCAGCGGGAACGTTGCTGGCAGGCTGCGGAGGCAGCGGTGACAATGCGGACAACGGAGACAGCGCCAAGAATCAGACAGGGGCAACACAAACTCCGGCCGTCGAGGAAAAGCCTAAAACCATCAAGGTCGTTGTCAACAATGGTTCGAGAAAATATCCGGAGGGCATGGACGCCAACAACAATCCGTATATCAAATATGTGCGTGAGCATGCCAAGGTGGACGTTCAGTTGGTCACGCCGCCTGCCGATGCTTACCAGGAAAAGCTGAGCGTGATGATGGCATCCGGGGATCTGCCGGATCTGCTGTACACCAATGATGCCAATTGGCTGGTCAACTATGTGAACCAGAAGGCGCTCCAGCCGCTGGATGACGTGTTGAACCAGTATGGCTCGGATCTGAAGAAACTGATTCCGCAGGAAGCCTGGGATCATGTTACGATCAACGGCAAAATCTATGCCATTCCGGTTATCAACCAGATTCCCGGCAACGAAATTATGTACGTAAGAAAGGATTGGCTGAACAAGCTGGGCTTAAGCGAACCCAAGACACTGGAAGAGTACGTAAACGTGATGAAGGCGTTCGTGGAGAAGGACCCGGACGGCAACGGCAAGAACGATACGGTGGGGCTTGTGGCCATGGAAAATTTGCAGCGGACCGGACCGTTCATGGGCGCATTCGGCATACAGCGCAATCAATGGCATGAGAAGGACGGCCAACTGGTCAACAGCAGCATCCAGCCGGAAATGAAATCAGCGCTGGAGTTCCTGGCCGGATTGTACAAGGATAAGCTGCTGGATCAGGAATGGGCGCTGAATAAGCAGAAGAATCTGGAGGAGAAGGTGGCCAGCGGCAAAGCCGGCTTGTTCTCCGCCGCCTGGTATGACACCCGGGGACCGATTGAAACCAACAAGCAGAACGATCCCAAGGCCGAGTGGGTGCCGCTGGAATATCCCGTGGGAAGCACCGGCAAAGCCGGCTCCGTGGGCCTGAATCCGGTGAAGGGCTATAATGTTATTCCTGCAACCAGCAAGAATGCCGATGCCGCCGTCAAGATGCTGAATTTCATCATCGGCGAAGGCCAGCGCACCATGGGGCTCGGGTTCGAGAACGAGATCTGGTCCATGAAGGACGGCAAATTCACTATGAATTTTGAGGAGCATAACAAGCATATTTACCGCTTGACCCTCGGAGAGCTGGTATTGCCCAAGGAGTTCCTGAAGGATAAGAACGATGCGCTGGGCATGCAATTCCGGTTGAACGAGAATATTGACCGTATTCTGAAGAGCCCCATCAAGACCCAGTTCCTGGGCACCCCGACTGCCGCCATGGGCAAATACGGCGTCAAGCTCGACAAGATGGAATCTGAGACCTTTACCAAAATCGTTATGGGCGTGGCTCCTGTTTCCGACTTCGACAAATTTGTCGAGGAATGGAAGAAGCAGGGCGGGGACGAAATCGCCAAAGAAGTGAACGACTGGTACAAGAGCAACAAGAAGTAGAAACCGGTCGGCGAGCATATCCGGGATGATGCCCTGCAAGCATCATCCTTTTTCGCAAGGATTCAGAAAGGATGAGACAACGGATGAATACGGTACAATTGCCTGCCAAATCGGTTCCGGTATATGCAAGGCCCGATGTGCTGGTGGCCGGAGGCGGCCCTGCCGGTGTGGGTGCTGCGCTTGCCGCGGCCCGCAACGGGGCATCGGTGCTGCTGGTTGAACAACGGGGCTATCTGGGAGGGATGGCCACCGTGTCCCGGGTGCCTGCTTTTTGCCCGTATACGGATCACGAGAAGCTCGTCATCCGCGGCATAGGCCTGGAGATATTGGATGGGATGAAAAGCCGGATGGAACCTGAATTTCTGGACATCTGGAAAGACAGGGCCGACTGGGTACCCATCGATTCGGAGGTGCTGAAGAAGCTGCTGGACGACAAAATGGGCCAGGCCGGCGTAAAGCTTCTGAATCATACCCTTGTAGGAGATGTACTGTCAGCCGACGGCATCGTCGGGACGGTTCTGATCCACAATAAGACCGGAACGCAGGCGGTTCAACCGAAGCTGATCATCGACGCCACCAGCGATGCGGATATCGTGTACCGGGCGGGGGGCCGCTTCAGCAAGGGCGGGGACAACGGGGATCTGCAGCCCGGCACCATGTGCTTCGTCCTGAGCCGGCTGGACCGTCAGCGCTATATGGAATACGTCAGAGAGCACGGCCCCAGTCTGAAGAAGGCCATCAATCAGGCCAAAGCCGAAGGGACGCTGCGGGTTGTCCGGGATTGGGCGGGGATTTCCTGGGTGAATGATCATACCGCCGGATTGAACTTTGGGCATGTGTTCGGAATCGACGGCTCCAATGCCGAGGATTTGACCAGGGGCGGCATAGAAGGACGGGATCTGGTCCATCATATTGTCAGTTGGCTGAAGGCAACCATTCCCGGCTTTGAGCAAGCCTACCTGACCCAAACGGGAGAGCAGGTCGGCATCCGGGAGACGCGGCGTATTGTGGGTGATTATGTTCTCACAGCCGATGATTTCAAGATGTGCCGCTCCTTTCCGGACGATATTGCGCGCAATGCCTATTTCATCGACATCCATATGGCCAATGCGGCAAGCGGCATGACGGTGGTTCATCTTCCTCCCGGTGAGTCCCACGGCATTCCGTACCGTTGCCTGCTGCCTGCGGGCCTGGATAATGTGCTTGTGGCGGGCCGCGCCATCTCTACTGACCGCGTAACGCAGGGGTCCACCCGGGTCATGCCCAACTGCTTCGCCATGGGAGAAGCGGCGGGGACTGCGGCGGCGCTGCTGCTCGCGCAAGGCTCCGTCCGCTCCAGAGAGATCGATATGGAGAGCTTGCAGAAGCAATTGATCAAGCAGGGGGCCTGGCTTGGAGAAGCCGCAGCCGCCCGTTACGGTCAGGCAACCGTGTAAATTTGCGCTCCAGGCAGGAACAGGGCGGCCTCTGGCAGAAATGAACAAGCAGGATCAACAAGGATGGTGAGTATGCGCATGCCGCAAATCCGCTCCACACAACTCAGACTTACCTGCTACTTCCTCTTGATATTGCTGCCCTTGGTCGCCGTTAGCCTGTTCGCCATCTACCGCTCCCAGAATGCCTTGGAGCATCAGGCGGGGGAGCGCAGCGGCAACGCCCTGGCTTCCTCCATTGAATATCTGGATTTGACCCTGCAGGGGATTGAGGATATATCCGCCATGCTGGCCACAGACGAGAACATTATGAGTCTGCTCAGCAATCCGGCAGCGGAATTAAGCCCCCAATTGATCTATGACTTTCAGAATGTGGTCAAGCAGATCGCCAATGTCAATTCGCAAAATCATGTGATTGCCGAAATCTCTATCTTTCATTCGCCCTCCGGCATGATGCTTTCCTCCAAATCGGGGGGCAGGAGGATCGAGCAATTGGAGCAGCAAGCCTGGTATCAGGAGGTGGTGGAGGCCAGGGGGAGGAATGTGATGCTTATGCCGGAGCAGAACCTGTACGACTCCTACCGCAATCTGGACCCCATCTTCAATACCAAGAGCATCACTTTCCTGCGGTTGATGGATCTCTACGGCAGGTATTCCAGCCGCAATATTCTGGCCATCACCATCAGCAAGGACACGCTTCTGGACCTGGCCCGGCACCTGTCCGATTCCAAGAATACGGATCTGTCCCTGTTTACGGACAGCGGAGTGTGGATCACCGGGACGTCCGGCAAGGTCCCCGCTATGCCGGAGTGGGACAGCGCAACCGGGGACATGATGATCCAGCAGCCGCCCGGCGGCACCGAGAAGATGCTCTATATCCGGGCGCAGGCCCCTTACTCCCAGTGGATGCTGCTTATGTCCCAGCCGGAGAAGGAATTGCGCAAGGAAACGGAGCAGCTCCGCAGGTTTATCTTTGTCATCATCTGCGTCAGCATTATTCTGGCGCTGCTGTTCTCCTGGATTTTGTATTCGCGGATTTCCTCTCCTCTGGCTCTTATCTCCAAGGGAATGAAGCAGTTTCAGATGGGCAATCTGGACGTGCGGCTGCGCAAGCTCCGGGAGGATGAATTCGGTTATTTGGTGGACTCCTTCAACCGGATGGCGCAGCAGCATCAGCAGTTCATTCAGGATACGCTTGAGCACGAGCTCAGGCTGGCCAATGCGGAGCTGAAGTATCTGCAGTCCCAGATCAATCCGCACTTTCTGTACAATACGCTGAATTCCATCTATCTGATGGCCAAAAGCTATGATGCCTCCGACATTGAAGAGATGGTGATGAATTTGTCCCGGTTCTACCGCCTGAGCCTGAGCAAGGGGGTGGAGACCTTTTCGGTCAAAGAAACCATGGACCATCTGATGTATTATATCCGCATTCAGCAGATCCGCTTCGTGGACCGGTTCACCGTTGAAATGGAGATGAGCGAGGCGAGCCAGCCCGTCCAGATTCAGAAGCTGCTGCTGCAGCCCCTGGTGGAGAATGCGATTCTTCACGGGCTGGAGAAGCGGAAGGATTCCGGGGTGCTGTTGATTAAGACGGAGCTCTTGGAGCAGCATGCCCGCCGGTATTTATCCGTGCTGATTGCCGACAACGGACCGGGCATTGAGCAAGAGAAGCTGGCCTATATGAATGAGGAGCTGGAGAAGCTCCAGCGCAAGGATCTCTACTTGAACGCGGAGAAATATACGGCCTCCTCCCAATTGTTCGGATTGCGGAATGTGAAGGCGAGGCTGAAGCTGATATACGGCCAGCGGGCGGAGCTGCAGATTGACAGCGACGGGAAGCAGGGAACAAGCGTGCTTGTACTGATTCCGTTGGATGAACGGTTGAATGAGCGTTCGGATGAACGGATGGATGAAGGAGGGAAGCAAGCATGATCCTGTTCGTTGTGGAAGACGAGCCCAGGTTCCGCAATCATCTGGTCCACTCCATCGGCTGGGAGGAGCTGGGCTATCAGGTGATGGCCGCGGAGAACGGGGCGGAGGCTCTGCGGCTGATGAGCCGGGTGAAGCCGGATATTGTGCTGATGGATATTCAGATGCCGGAGATGGACGGGTTGACTCTGGCAGCCGAGATGCACCGGCTTGACCGCTCCATCAGAACGATTATTATCAGCGGCCATGACAATTTCACCTATGCCCAGACGGCGATGGAGCACGGCATCTCCAAGTATTTGCTGAAGCCTCTGCCGGATCAGGAGATCATCGCGGCGGTTCAAGAGGCGGCAGCGCTGGTGAAGCAGGAATGGGAGCACAAGCATAATCACGAGAGTCTGGAGCGCCGGTGGACGGAGCATCTGCCCAAGCTGAAGGCGGATTTTCAGCTGAATGTGATAACCGGAATCTATTCGGATTGGGAAATCCAGAAGCGGAGCCAGGATCTGGACATTGACCTGTCCCGCTTCCGGCGCAACATCATCGCCGTTGCCCAGATGGACCCTCTCTCCGACACGGAGACGAGATTCAGCGGGAAGGACCGCTGCCTGCTCCAGTTCTCACTGCGCTGCATCGCCAACGAGCTGCTGGAAGAAGAGGGCTGCTGCGAGGTCCTGGAGGATTCCGACGGCAACACCATCCTCTGGTTTGCCGATGAGGGGGGACTGGACGAGGCTGGTTTTTTCCATAAGGTCAACTCGCTGGTCGCCAGACTCATTACGGTAGTCAAGGAAGTGCTGAAGCTGACGGCCAGCGCCGGGATCGGCTCCTGCACCCCCCTGGAGGGCACTCCTGAATCCTGCCGCCAGGCGAAGCTGGCGCTTGCCGAGCGGGTTCTTTATGGTCATGACATTGTCATTCCTTATACGGAGAAGGACAGCGGCAGCAAGCTGTGGCCGGACGGCCAGCATTTGTTGAAATCACTGGAGGCTGCATTGGTTACGGGAGACCAGACAAACGCCATCGAGCTTATTGAGCAATGGATTGATCCGCAAATATCCCTTTGCAGTACGGTAGAGCAGTTCCAGGAGTCCCTCCTGTCCGTGGCAACCCTGATTATCCGGATCATTCAATCCCAGGGCTGGCCGGTAACCGAGGTGACCGGTGAGGATTTCGGCTATTTTCTGGACTTGAAGCAGCTGCAAACCAAGGAGCAGGCCCTCCAATGGCTGGTCCGCCTTGTCCGCAGCATCACCGGATACGCGGGCAGGCAGAGAAGCTCAGGGCGGGACCATCTGCTGAAGAAAATCTATGACATGGTGGAGCAGGAGTTGGATCAGGACCTGACCTTGAATTCCGTGGCCGATTCGCTTTTTATTAACCCGTCCTACCTGAGCAGGCTGTTCAAGCAGGAAACGGGCAAAGCGTTCTCCAGCTATATCCTGGAATACAAAATGGAGAAGGCCAAGGAGCTGCTGCTCGCCGGCTGCAAGGTGCATGATGCGGCGCGGATGACGGGCTTCAAGGAGGACAGCTATTTTATCCGGGTATTCCGCAAGTATTGGGGAACCACTCCGGGAGAGATGCGGGCGGGAAATTGACGCTGCTTCCATTGCAGTTTGTGAGAGCGCTACAGCCGGACTAACTTTTAAGCCTTGCACATAAGAGAAGGGATTTTCCCTTATTTCAGTATACGGAGAGCATTTATGCCAGATTTGAAGGCGATAAGGGAAAATCCGGGGTCTTATTTCAAACCCAGGAGTCTGTCCGACGAACCCGGCAAAACGTGTTTGAGCTTCCAAGCCACCCCTATCCCGGTAGTGAATGTTGCCTGATGAATATGGATTCACCACAACCACTCCGTCGGACAGATTCCTGATAGGGAGGACTCATTGCAAGCTGCCATACCCTTCTCCAGCGTGAGACCGGAATTATGTATATTAAAATCCATTATATGGGAGGTTGTGTCATGTATCAGAAAGTTGTATCCAAGCTGGTCATAGCCGCATTGCTTGCGGCTATGCTCCCTTGGCTGTCAGGGGGAGCTGCCGCCCGGGCAGAAGGGGCAGCAGGGGGAGAGGAAGCAGAGCCATTCGAAATATGGGTGGACAATACCAATTCCTTCAACACTGCCGGAAGCACCTTTGTGAAGTCGGAAGGAAATTGGACCGCCAATACAGTCAGTGTCAACGCCGTGAACGGCACGGTATTCTCCAGCAATGATCCGACAGTGAGCGGAACCTGGATTCCCAACATTCCCGTGGCCGGCCGGTATGAGATATTCATGAGCTGGGTGGCCGCAACCAACAGGTCCAGTGCCGCTACTGTTGAGATCGGCTATGACGGGGGGATTGACAGCTCCATTACCGTGGATCAGACCAAAAATGGAAGCGCAGCCAATAACCCGGTGTGGAACCGGCTGGGCGTTTACCAGTTTGGCGCGGGTACAGGCAACTACATCAAAATTCAGGGAGTAGGCGGCGGAAAGTATGTGGCTTGCGATGCTGTCCGGCTGGTATATATTCCGCCCGGGACTTCTATTCCCGACCCCCATCCCAGCACAGTGATCGACGATCTGTCCCCATACTTCAGCCTGGAGGGGGAATGGACGCCGCAGACGGCCACCGAGGGCGTATACGGGAGCCGATACTACCGGACAACCGGTGATGCAGAGCATTCCCGGTCCATGGCCAAGTGGAGCATTCCCGATGATCTGACGGCAGGCTATTACGATATATACACCATGTGGAAGGAAGGCCCGGACCGGACGGAAGCCGCCCGGGTGGAGATCAAGTTCGACATGGGACTGGATAGCGCCAAGACAGTGAACCAGCAAACGTACGGCGGCGACTGGAATTACATCGGCACTTATCCGTTGTCCCCTGACTATGGGCAATATATTGCACTCAGAGGCGGCGATAACGGAGTGACCGTGGCGGATGCGGTCAAGCTGGTGTTCCAAGAGGCGACGCCCCAGGCCATCCCGGTTCAAGTGCCGGCGGCCGTTGAGATGCCCCGTCAGGTGGGGGACGAGGCTGTTCTGGACAATCAGGTGTCCACCGTATTCAAAACAACGGGCAATTGGACCACAGCAACAGCTGACACTGGCTACGAGGGAGCCGACTATAAGCAGGCAATCAACCATGGCTCGGGAACAACGGCCACCTGGACCACACCCACGATTCTCACCCGGGGCAAGTATGAGGTGTATATGAAATGGCCCGCTGGAGCGGACCGGGTGGACGCGGCTTCGGTGTATGTCCGGTCGTCGGATCGGCTGGACGAATATTTTGGCGGGAAAAGCTTCTATCAGACAGATGTTTCCGGCAAGGTGAACCAGCAGCAGCACGGCGGGGAGTGGACCGAGCTGGGCACCTATACCTTCTATGACGGCAAGACCTATACGGTCAAGCTGGTGGGAGGAGATGCAGGAGTCCTTGTCGCCGATGCGGTGAAGCTGAAGCTGGTGGAGACACAGACTATCCCTGTCCAGACGGAGCCTGTGTACACGGGGAATCCGTCCAGAGTGGAGATTATGCAGGACAGCGAGGGCAATTTCAGCCTGCTTCGCGACGGACAGCCGTATGAGATCAACGGAATATGCAGCTCCGAAGGGATGGAGGAAGCCGTCAAATACGGAGCCAATGCCATCCGAACGTATGGAACGATTTATTCCGATACGGAGACCTGGGCCATCCTGGATTGGGCCCATGAGAACGGTGTGGGGGTTATGCTGGGCTTCTGGCTGGCGCAGCAGAATGCGGGCATCGATTATTCCAATCCGGCCTACAAAGCCATCGTCGCCAATCAGTTGGAGAATTTCCGCAAAACCGTGCTGAAGTACAAGGATCACCCGGCGGTAATCATGTGGGCCATCGGCAATGAAGCGGATAAGGGCAATGAGGACATCTGGTACCATATCAACGAGGCCGCCAGGCTGGCTCATGAGCTGGACCCGAACCATCCCACTGTCAATGTGCTTGCAGGCTCTTCGCCGGCCAAGGTTGTCAATATCCGCACTAAGGCGCCTGAGATTGATATTATCGGAATCAATTCTTACCGGGCCATCGGCAATATCTACAACAATGTCACCAATGAGGCAACCGGCGGCTGGAATGGTCCTTATATGGTAACGGAGTACGGGCCGGATCAGATGATGGAGGTCATGAAGGTGAACGAGGTTGCCCCCATCGAAGAACCCAGCGACAAGATCGCCGCCTTGTACGGAGAGCGGTACGCAGCGGAGATTGCCGGACATCAGGACCGGGTAATCGGCTCCTTTGTGTTCAAATTCGCCGAGGCTATGGGCAGCACGGGTACGGTCACCTGGTATAACCTGCTGCTGGACAATATGAAGACGCCGATTCTGGATGAAATGATGCATGCGTGGACAGGGGAGTACCCCGACAACCGTTCACCAAGGGTACAGGCGCTCGCTGTGAATGGAATGGAGCTGGAGCGCAATACGGCAAGCGAGGCTGTCTTTGCTCCCGGTGAACGGATCAAGGCTGCTGCTGCCGTCAGCGACTTCGAGAACGATGCGTTGACATACGGGTGGGAGCTGCGCTATGAGATGGGGACCGACAGCAGCAAACCTCCGCAGACCATTCCCCAATTCCTGTATGAGAGAAGCGGGGAGGGTGCGGGCAGCGTGTACTTTTATGCGCCTACCTTGCCAGGAGATTACAGGCTTTATCTGAAGGTGTACGATGGCCACAATAATATCGGTACAGCCAACTTTCCGTTTCGCGTGCAATAAGGGGATGGTCATACGGTAAAGGAGGAGAGGATGCAATGAAGATCAGGAATTGCAGGAAATGGCTAATAGGGACCATGGCGCTTGGGATGCTGGCCACGGGCATGCCCGTTATGGCGGCATCCGACGAGGTGCAGCAGGCGGCGCAAGCACCCCTTCAGATTGGCAATTATGTTCAATTCGGAGCTTATAATGAGGCGCCTGTCCTATGGAGAGTGATTCACCGGGATGAAGACGGTAAGGCCCTCTTGTACGCGGAGCATATTCTGAGCTTGAAGCCGTTGGATGCCGATGGCGACCGGACGGACTATGACGGAGTCGGGCTGACGGACACACAGGATGTGGAACGGTTTTATTACGGGAGCAATTATTGGCTGCAGTCCAACCTGCGGGAATGGCTGAACAGCGATGCGGCGGAAGTGGCATATACCGCCCAGGCTCCCGACAATTTTCATGTGGCGGCTTCCTTTAACGACTATGCGGAGGAGGCGGGTTTTCTGTCCGGCTTCTCGGAGCAGGAGAAGCAGGCGATCCAGCCCACCGGCAACAGAGTTTATCTATCTACTGCCGATTCCTCCCGGAAGGAGGCGGGGAGCGTTGTCCAGCCCTGGAACGGCACCTCGCTGGCCGAGGCGGGCCAGGCAGAGCCGCAGGCCTTCTATCTCATCGCAACGGACCGGGTCTTCCTGCCGAGTGCGGAGCAGCTGAAAATGTGGGTGCTGGACCAAGGCTTCCCGTATGTGCGCACACCCACTGCCCAAGCGGTTTCTCAATCGGAATTCAAGAATGATTCCCTGCTTAGCACTTCCAGCCCGTGGACGTACTGGCTGCGCGATCCTTACACGGAAACCTCCTATGGCATGCGGGTTGTTGCCGGGAGCGGCAGCATTGTTGCATCCCATGCGAACAGCGGCTCTGTCGGTGTCGTTCCTGCACTTTATCTGAAGGCGGGAGCGACGGTTGCAGCGGGGGCAGGGACGACAGAAGACCCCTTTACCATAACCTGGAGCAGCGGGGAGGAGCCTCAGGAGCCCGGCCCTGGCCCGGTTGATCCTGGAGAGCCCGGTCCGGTGGACCCCGGAGAGCCTGGCCCGGTTGATCCTGGAGAGCCTGGTCCGGTGGACCCTGGAGAGCCTGGCCCGGTGAATCCTGTGGAGCCAGGTCCGGTGAACCCCGGAGAGCCCGGCCCGGTAGATCCTGGAGAGCCCGGTCCGGTGAACCCCGGAGAGCCCGCATCTGCTTCCCCAACGCCTGCACCGGACAATCCGCAGCATGAAGTACAGCTTGCGGCAACGGCGGTGCAAGTGACAGATCAGGCGGCACCCGACGGCAGGGTTGTGAGGACAGCCGCTCTGGACGAGGAAATGCTGAGGTCTGCATTGGCATTACTGGAAGGCAGCCAAGCAGGGAATCCTACAGCGGTTCTCACATTATCCGATGCGGGAGCGGATGCTGTCCGGGTGGAGATTCCGGCCGGGATGCTTGCCGAAGAAGGAAGCACAATTCCCAATGCCGTTCTGGCCGTTCGTACGGAGACGAAAAGCTACAAGCTTCCGCTAAAGGGCATACCGGTGGAAGCGTTGGCCGGTCAATTGAATGCCGATCCGCAAAAACTGAAGATTGTCATCGTACTGGAAAATGCCGATCCTCAGACGGGCGCGCAAATGGTTCGACAGGCAGCATCGGAAGGCGTGCAAATTATATCGGAGATGGTGGAGTTCCGTGTCATTGCTGAAGCGGTGGGGAAAGCAACGGAGCTGAAGGATTTTGGCGGAGCGTACGTAACGCGCGGGATTATGGTGACGGGCAAGGTGGATCAGACAAAAGCGACCGGGGTTCTGTACGACCCGGCTGCTGGAGAATTCAGCTTCGCCCCGACATACTTTGCCCATGCCGGGGGCAAAACGGAAGCACAGATCAAGCGCAACGGCAACAGCATCTATACGGTTATTCAAACAGACAGAACCTTTGGCGATATTAAAGGCCATTGGGCCAAGCGCGAAATTGAGCAGTTGGCCTCCAAGCTGGTTATAAGCGGGGTAAGCGCGGAGGAGTTTGCACCGGAACGCCCTATCACCCGGGCCGAGTTTGCCGCCCTGCTCATCCGCTCTTTGGGACTGCTGGAGAAGCCGGCGGACCCGAATCTATTTACCGATGTGCAGATGTCAGACTGGTATGCCGAAGCGGTGGCCGCTGCAGTCCAGGCGGATTTATTCGATGGCTTCGAGGACGGCGCCTTCCGTCCCGGCCATACCATTACCCGTGAGCAGATGGCGGTGGCCGTCACCCGGGCGCTGCATGTGACCGGAGAGCAAACTGAATCCGGAGGCAAGGTTTCCGGCGCTCTGGCTTCCTTTGAGGATTACAGCCAAATTCAGCCATGGGCGCAGGAAGCGGTGGCAGAGGTTGTGCGCAGAGGCATCATGAACGGTGTGTCCGGTCAGGCCTTTGTGCCCCATGCTCCCGCATCCCAGGCAGAGGCAGCCGTGGTGCTGAAGCGCATGCTTCAGGCGGTCCGGTTCATCAATTAGGTGATTGGATCAGGAATCAGCAAATTGGATCAGGTATCAGTTGTTTGGTTCAGGCGGCCGGAGAATATCCGGCCGCTTTTGCCGGTTGGCATTCGGTCATGAAAGTACTATAGATCATCTTCTTTTTACTATAGGAATAGGCTGTCCCGTCTTATAAAATGAAGGTGTTCGGAGCGGAATAGACCAAGGATAATCAGAGGAGGAACCGATTGGTGAAACAATATACGCTGAAGGAACGTGCGGTGCCGCTGCAGGACCACTGGGATGTAATCGTGGTGGGGGGCGGGCCGTCCGGCTGCGCGGCAGCTGTCTCATCGGCCAGAGAAGGTGCCAAAACGCTGTTGATTGAAGCCACGGGAGCGCTTGGGGGAATGGGCACCTCCGGGCTGGTTCCTGCCTGGACTCCCTTTTCCGACCAGGAGAAGATGGTATACAGAGGACTGGCTCAAACCATATTCGAGGATCTGAAGAAGGAAATGCCCCATATCGACAAGAGCGCCCTGGACTGGGTGGCGATTAACTCCGAGAAGCTGAAGCGCATCTATGACCGGCTTGTAACCGGCTCAGGCGCACAGGTGCTGTTCAACACCATGCTCTGCGCGGTGGATACGGATGGGGACGGAGGCGTCTCCACGGTTCTTGTGAATAATAAAGGCGGTCTGACGGCGTACAAGGCCGCAGTTTATGTGGATTGTACGGGAGACGCGGATCTGGCTGCCTGGGCAGGGGCGGAGTTTCTGAAGGGCGATGAAGAGGACGGCTCGCTTCAGCCCGCCACCCATTGCTTTACCATGGGCAATGTGGATGAATATGCCTACAAGCACGGTGTCCGCTTGAACGGCGAGAATCCGACCAGCCCTATCCACGCCATTCTGGCCTCGGGCAAATTCCCGCTGCTGGATGCCCATATATGCAGCACAATCAACGCCCCCCGCACCGTAGGCTTCAATGCCAGCCATATTAACGGTGTGGACAACACCGATCCGCAGCAGGTATCCCAGGCCCTGATCCAGGGGCGGAATATTGCCGAGGAGGTCAGACGGGCGCTTGCCGAATTTCATCCCCAGGCGTTCGGCAACGCCTATGTGGCGGTTACTGCTCCGCTGCTCGGGATAAGAGAAACGCGGAGAATCGTCGGGGATTACGTGCTTCAGCTCGAGGATTATGTGGAGCGCAGAAGCTTCGAGGACGAAATATGCCGGAACAGCTATTTCATCGACGTCCATGGGGCCCGCAAGAAAAAGCTGGATAACGGCCGGGAAGAGGACTTCGATACGCATGTGATGAAATACAGGGCGGGAGAGTCTCACGGTATTCCGTACCGTATTCTGACGCCCAAGGGATTGCGCAATGTGCTGGTTGCCGGACGGTCGGTCTCCTGCGAGCGGACGGTTCTGGGAAGCGTCCGGGTAATGCCCGCCTGTCTGGCGATGGGTGAGGCGGCAGGCTTGGCAGCGGCTATGGCAGCCCGTGCCGAAGGCCATGATGTTCATGCGGTGGATACAGGACTTCTGCGGAAGCGCCTGAAGGAAGAGGGCGCGTTTCTCCTTTGACAGGAAGGCCTCAATCGGGCCACTGTGCAGCGTTTGTGGAATATATCATAGGAGACAGGAGGAGGAACTCGCATGCAAACCAACCAACCCGCTGTGTATGATGTAGTTGTTGTGGGCGGTGGCATCTCCGGAACGGTAGGAGCCATAGCCGCCGCAAGAAACGGCTCCAAGGTGCTGGTGGTGGAGCAATACGGTTTTTTGGGAGGGAATTTGACAGCCTGCGGTGTAGGGCCGATGATGACCTTTCATGTAGAAGATAAGCAAGTGGTGAAGGGGATAACAGGCGAACTCATCGACAGAATGGTAGCAAACGGAAAATCTCCCGGGCATGTATTCGATACCACGGGAACCACTTATACGGTGACGCCCTTCGACGCGGAAGGCATGAAGCATGAGCTGGAGATGATGCTGCTTGAGAGCGGCGGCGAGGTTCTGTACCACACCATGCTGGCAGGCGTTAGCGTGCAGGACGGACGTATTACCGGGATTCAGGTATGCAACAAAGCGGGACTTGGCACAATTGCCGGGAAGGTATATATTGATGCCACAGGAGACGCGGATCTGTCCGCCTGGTCGGGAGTGGAATGCACCATGGGACGGCCGCAGGATGGAGCCTGCCAGCCCATGACCATGAAGATGAAGATGTGCAACGTGGACATAGAACGGCTGAAGCAGTTTATCCGGGAGAACCCGGAGGAATTCCCCCGTTACGGTGACGATCCTGCCATGATTGACAACGCGCCCAAGCTGTCCACCGGCGGCTTCGTGAAGACGCTGAAGGAAGCCCAGCAGCGAGGGGAAGTAACCTTCAACCGGGAGGAGGTACTCATATTCGAGACCAATAATCCGGGCGAGGTGATCATCAATACCACGCGTGTTCAAGGGCACTCCAGCACCGATCCGTGGAGCCTGTCTCTGGCCGAGATTGAGGGCAGGAAGCAGACACGCCAGATCGAGAAGCTGCTCAAGGGAAAAGCGCCGGGCTTCGAAGCCTCATTCGTGGAATATACAGGGCCGTCCATCGGCGTCAGAAGCTCCAGACAGATCAAGGGGACTTATACCGTTACCCTGGATGATCTGATGTCCTGCAGGAAATTTGACGATGTGATTGCCCACGGGGGATACCCCATCGACATCCATCCGCCGGCCGGGGAGGACAAGGAAGGCGAGGAGGATGAGCGCCGCCACCGCCATTTGCCATGGGGCTCCATGTACAGCATTCCTTACAGCAGCCTGGTTAATCCGGTGATTCACAATCTGATTACCGTGGGCAGGAGCATATCCGCCACGTTCGAGGCGCAGGGCGCGCTGCGTTTGACCCCCATAGCCGGAGCTATCGGCCAAGCGGGAGGTGCGGCTGCTTCCATCGCAGCCCGCAACGGTATCCCGGCCAAGGACGTTCAGCCTGGTCAATTGCATCCGGTCTTGCTGGAGCAGGGCGCTTATCTGGATATTTAGAGTGTCTAACGTCTCCGCTTGCTCTCAAGGAACGGGTTTTACTGCTAAGAAAAGCGTCCTCACCATTGCCCGGTGAGGACGCTTTTCTGGTCATCAAAGAATTTATAAGTTTTGTATACCTTTATCTGGTATAAAAAATAAAATATTACAATAGAATAATTCACAGAAAGGAGCGCGAACAAGCCGCCCGTCGCGGACGCTCACAGCCGTCACTCCTGACATCAACTCTCTCTGGACGTGAAGTACTCTGCCCTTCGCATCCGTCAGGATCAGTGACCTTACTCTGCACCGGCGTTGCCGCGGTGCTCCGCACATTTCACGGTCCTGGTCATTGCTTCAAGGGGACAGGGCATGAGCGGGAAGGTCTTCAAGGCTGGGGATGCTTATAACGCCGCCTTGTACTGTCCCGGCGTCACGCCCTCGTATTTTTTGAATACCCGGATGAAGGCATTGCTGTTGTAGAAGCCGGTCTTCAGCGCCACATCGCCGATGGTTGCGCCCTCCCGCAAAAGGAGCTTGGCCTGATTGATCCGGGTTTTGTTGATGGTATCCAGCATGGAGCTTCCCGTCTGCTCCTTGAAAAATTGGGAGAGATAGGAGGGATGCACATCAAACTCCTCGGCAATGGCAGATATATTCAGGTTCACATCATCATAATGCCCGGAGATATAAGCCAGCACCTGATCCCGCAGGCCGGTGTTGTGGCTTCTTTTATTTTGCTCCAGGTATCGGCACAGGTGCTGAAGAATATCCATGATTACAACCTTCATCTCCGGAATGCTCTCGCAGGCGAACAGCCTGGATACAGGCTGGTTCTTATTCATGAACGCCTCCTCCGAATGGGGAATGTCATCCAGCGTCTTCAGCATCGTGCCGATCATGGTGAACATCAGACATTTGGCCAGGTCGATGGACACCGGCCCCCCGGACATGTTCCGGTCGAAGATATCCTGCAGGGCGGAGCTGGCCTGCTCCAGCTGCCCGGCCTTGATGAAGTTGATAAGCTGCTGCTCCAGCTCTGCCGGATAATAGAATTGCTGCTCCCGCTGGGGGGCGGCAATGTCCTCGTAATGGATCATGTGGCTGGACCCGGTCACGATTTTGTATTCCATAGCCTCCATAGCTTCCCGATAAGCAGCGGCGATCCCGTCGATTCCGGAATGAATCCGGCTTACCGATGCGGTGAAGAGAATGTTGAACCGGTCCTGCACATACCGTTTTGCTTCGCTCAGGATGAAGGCAACGGCATCCCGGGACCGGGCATCATCACCATCCTTGAAGTTCACCAGGCAGGCCAGCATGCTGTCCACCTCTTCCATGTACCCGCATTGCTGCTGATTGGCCAGCTCCTCCACGATATTTTTGATGATGAGATGAACGAATTCCAACTTTTCCTCCGTAGCCCGGGTGCTGGAATCCGTGAAAAGCTGGTTATAGTCCTCGATATAGAACAGGATGACGGCGAACCGGTCGCTGTGAAACGTAATATTATAGCTGGTAAGGGCCTCGTCCAACGGATAATTGCGCTCCAGCCTCCCATTCAACAGCCGCTTCATAAAGTTCAATCTCATGGCGGCGTGCTGCTGCTCCAGCTTGCGGTTGATTTCCTCCTTCTCCTCGAAGGTATGGGCCACCACGCCTTTAATAAAGTCGTACTCATTCTTTGATTCCTCGAAAGCGATCTTGCCCTTTTTGGACAGAAGCTCAATTAGCTCGTGAACCGGATGGACATTTCTCCTTGCAAAATAATAGGCTATGATAACACCTCCGATCAGGCAGGCGGCGAGACTCAGCAGCGTGAGATTGCGGATATACTGCGCTTTTTCGAGAAAAACGGAAGAAGGGACCATGGAAACATACTTCCAATTGTTCACCTCGGAGGAGACGAAGGACACCGTTATTTTCTTGCCGTTCACATCCATGCTGGTGATGTTGCCTTCCTCGGGCAAGGCCATAGCCGATTCAGGTATAGGGACCGAACCGGAGCCGGAGCTGGCGGCCAGAATCCGGTTCTCCCCGTCCAGAATAAACGCGGTCCCCTGGCTGGCCAGTTGAACCCGCTCCACCTCCTGCCGGAACAGCTTCTCATCCACAATGGTCATGAGCTTGGCGGTTACGCGGTAGGGGTCTCCCAAGGGCAGGGAATAGCCGGTGGCGATCATCCTGGCGCTGGTTCCAGCGGGATTCTGCCGGTCGAATACGATGAACTCCCCCGCCTGCTTCCGGTTCATCAAGTCCAACCATTCCGGATAGGTGATGCCGCCCATATCCTCCGAAAGCTCATAGAACAGAGCGGGGGAATCATACATGCCGGAGTAGTTCAGAACAACGCCGGAGTTGGGGAAATAGACATAGAATTCGGAGATGAACGGATTTACCACCTTGTACAGGCCGAAGTCCCGCTGCAGTTGAATCATGCTCTGCCGGTTAAATTCCGTCAACTCCGTTTTGTACATAAGTCCAGCCAGCGTGGGATTAAGCGCCACCTGCATACTGAACCGGCTGATTTCCGACATTCGGCTATCCATGGCTTGCTGGACCTGCATCAGCAGCGCAATATTGGTCCTGTTGGTCTCATTCCTGATGATGGCTCCGGCCTGAAAATACACTAACGTGCTGATCAGAAGGGGAATGGAGAGAATGAAGGCATACGAGCTCATCCATGATAGGAAAAGTCTCCTTTTGGGAAAGAGGCTTGCGGTCTGTTTCAAACCCATCACACTCGCTATAGCAGACTGGTCGCAAAAATCGGTTTTATTATACCATAGCACGGCATGGCATAGCCGCCAATTTATTCCTTGACCGCTCCCACCATCACGCCATGGGCAAAATATTTTTGCAGGAACGGATATACCAGCAGGATGGGAATTGTCGCGACCATAATGGTAGCGTACTTGATGCTCTCCCCGATGGTGAATTGGTCCTGGCCCGCTGTGTTGGTGGTCATGGAGTCCGTGCTGCTCAGCACCAGGATTTCTCTCAGAATAAGCTGCAGCGGGAACAGATGCCGATCTCTCAGGTAGATCACCGCCGCGAACCATGAGTTCCAGTGGCCAACTCCATAGAACAGAATCATGACGGAAATGACGGGCATGGAGAGGGGAATCACGACCTTGAACAGGATGCCGAATTCCGAGGCCCCGTCGATCTTCGCCGATTCGATCAGATTCTCGGGTATGGCCGCAAAGGATGTCCGCATCACGATCAGATTCCAGGTGGAGATTAAGCCGGGAATAATCAGGGCCAGCAGGCTGTTGCCCATATGCAGCCCATTATAGACCAGCAGATAGCCGGGAATCAGCCCTCCGCTGAAGAACATGGTGAAGATGATCATCAGCATGATGGGCGTGTTCCACATCACCTGCTTGCGGGATAAAACATAAGCGCCGATGGAGGTAAAGAACATGTTCAACAGCGTTCCCGCCACTACAATAAGGATCGTATTGCTGTATCCTGTCAGGATATTCGGATTTTTCAAAACGGCCTCGTACGCGTCCAATGTAAATCCAGCAGGCAGCAGCAAAATGCCGGAATGACTGACCAGCTTGTTGGAATCGCTCAACGACGCGGCTGTTACGTATAGAAACGGATACAGGGTCACGACCACCAGAAACAGCATGAACACCACATTGGCGGCATCAAAAATATGCTCACCGAAGCTTTTTCGCGTAATCATTCGGATATTCTCCTCTCTACCAAAGTCCGTTTCCGCTCCACTTCTTCATGGTCCAGTTGGCGAATACCAGCAGGCTGGTGTTCACCAGGGAGCCAAACAAGCCGATGGCAGCGCTGGCGCTGTATTCATAACTGCCGCTGAGTCCCTTCCGGTACACATAGGACGAGATTACATCGGCAGTTTCATAAGTCGTCGGGTTATAAAGCAGAATGATCTTCTCGAAGCCCACATCCATCATATGCCCGATTCTCAGGATCAGAAGAATCACGATAATCGGCGCCAGGCCCGGCAGGGTTACATTCCACATCTGCCTCCATCTGCCCGCTCCGTCCACTCTTGCCGCTTCATAAAGCTCGGGATTAATGCCGCTTAGCGCTGCCAGATAGATAATGGAGCCCCAGCCCACCTCCTGCCAGATGCCTGAAACGACATAGATAGTTCGGAAATTGCCCGGATCGCCCAGCAGCGCCGAGCGTTCTCCGCCCAACCATGCCACCAGATCATTGATAATCCCGTTGCGGCTGACAAAATCGATGATCATGCCGCAGATGACGATCAGGGAGATAAAGTGGGGGAGATAGGTCACCGTCTGAATGAATCGCTTGAACAGCTTGGCCCGAAGCTCATTGAGCAGGAGAGCCAGGATAATGGGAGCCGGAAAGCCGAAGATCAGGCCGTATAGATTGATCAGGAGCGTGTTCCGCAGAACCCTCCCGAAGTATATGCTGCCGAAGAAGTCCTGGAAATGCTTGAGCCCCACCCAGGGAGAATCCCAGATTCCCCTGCCGATATTGAATTGCTTGAAGGCGATCACCGCCCCGTACATAGGCAGATAATGAAAAATGAAATAATACAGCACCACCGGTATGACCATCATGTACAAATATTTGTTCCGGTAAAAATCCTTGAGCGCCCGTTTCCGGAAGCTGACCTTGTATGCTGCCGCGGTTCCGGCGGCGCCGGCAGTCTGTTCCAGTGTGTTCATCTCCATTCCTCCCTTTTATGGCCGCGGAGAAACAAGGGAGGGACAACTGCTCCCCTCCCCGTTCCTGCAGACCTTCTATCAAGGACAGCTGCCCTGAAATAACATTGGTCCCCTGCCGCAGGATGAACGGCTATCTGGCATTATAACGGTCCAGTGCAGCCTGCTTCAGGGCAACCACCCGTTCGATGCCCAGCTTCTTCAGTTGGTCGGTATACTTGTCGAAGTTGGCAATGGGTTCGGTGCCCATGATGAACTTGAACAGCATCTCATCCTTGTAGGTGCTGATTTCTCCCCCCAGCTTGGTCACCTCCTCGGATTCCTGCGGCGTATTGGTGGCGGGAGGGAAGAGGACCTTGACCGCATTGTCCGCGTATGTGGATAAGGTCTTGAGGGCGTCCTTCTGCTCCTGATACACATAATATTGCTCCAGATAGCGGTCATCCGCCAGGCCGGGACTGGGGTAATTGGCCCGGAAGTACTTGCCCATGGCCTGAGCCACCGGCAGTTTGTCGGGATTGTTCAGGATGAGGTCGGTATACTTGGGATACCCGTTCTCCAGCTTGTAGGTAAGACCCTCAACGCCGAAGTTCTTCAGCATATGGCCTTCGCTCCCGTAGAGGTAATCCAGCCACTTGACCGTATCCACGGGATTCTTGTTGGCGGTGGTGATGGCGGCGGCACCGGAGTGATTGTATTCCCAGTCCCGGAAGATGAAGCGGGGCGTTTCGCCCTTGTTCAGAACAGGGTATTGGGCCATCACCAGTGTCGCCTTCGGGTCCTTCTCCCGCAGGACAGGCAGATACTTGCCAATCGTGCCGCCGATATAGCCGAAGGTAGCCCCCGATTTGCCGGTGGTGATCTTGGAATCTACAATCTTGCCGTCATTGGTGGCAAAATCGGGATCAAGCAGGCCCTCCTTGTACCATTTGTTGAGCGTGGTCAGAAATTCCTTGAATTCAGGCTGGACAGGGCCGAATTTGACCTTGCCGTTATCCACATAGACGTCGTTGTTGATGCCATATGCGCCCATGAAACCCAACTGACTGTTTGTGAAGCTGCCCTTGTCCATGGTGAACGGATTGGCTGCTCCCTTCTTCTCCTTGAAGGCCCGGAGTGCAGTTTCCCATTCACTTACCGTTTGCGGAACGGTCAGCCCCAGCTCGTCAAGCCAGTCCTTGCGGATCAGGAGGCCCCCGAACACCCGGTTATTCTGAAGGTTCAAGGAAGGGAAGGCATAGATCTGGCCCTTGTCTGTGCTGATCTGCTTCTTCACCTCCGGATTCTCGGCGAGAATTTTCTTCAGATTCGGGGCGTGCTTGTCGATGAGATCCTCCAGAGGGATGATGATATTGTCCTCGATGGCTTTGGCTGGGCCACCCTGATGGTAGATCCAGGCAGCCTCAATGACATCCGGGAGATCCCGGGAGGCTATCATCAAGCCGAATGCTTCCGTGACATTGCCGGCGGCGGGATGCTTGAAGGTCACCTTGACCCCCGTCCGCTTCTCCAACTCCTTGTACATCTCGGTTTGGCCCAGATTGGTTACGCTGGCAGAAGCGTTGGCCACCAGATCCGACCAGTAGGTGAGCGAAATGGGCTTGATGGCGGACGACTGATTCTCCGCTGCGGATGGCGATGTCGCCCCGGCCGATGGCACGGCAGAGGTCTCTGCGCTTCCGCCGCCGCCGCTGCATCCGGCTGCCAGGGCGCCGGTTACGGTTACGGCAAGCGAAAGGGTTAAAGCGGATTTTGTTCTGGTTTTCACTGTTCGTTCCCCCTTGTAATAAATGATGCTTGTTGCGGTTTTCCGGGAGGCTGCCGGTATTGGGAGCGATGGCCTCCTTCGGTAATCCAACTGTAGCGGATCGGCATGCCAATAGTATATCTCCAATGTGTTGCGGCAGTGGTCAAAACCCAATAATGCCGGTCTTCAATTCCATTGGGCATGTTTATTTTTCAAGATTTCTTATAGTTGAAGCCTCTCTCAACACAGTTGGATTGTCGTAGGTGCAACAGTTGGATTGCCCGTCATGCCTCCATGTTTTTTTGTACTATACTCGAAATACAACGAACAGAAGGAGACGGAGGCAATGAAACGAAGGATTCAGCTTATAAACTCATATACATTCCTATTCCCCAGCTTGTTCCTTACACTTGCCCTGGGAATATATCCAATTATCTGGGCTCTGCGCTATATGTTCTTTGATTATCAGGGCTATGGAACACCGAAGTATATCGGATTGGGAAACTTCGCAAGACTTTTCAGAGATCAAGAATACTGGGATTCCGTATCCAACACGTTCATTTACGCGGGAGGCAAGATTCTGATTACGATTCCCGTCTCCCTGATTCTCGCGGTTATCCTGAACAGGGCCATCAAGGGCAGAGGATTTCTGCGGGCGGTTTACTTTATGCCCACCATTATCAGTTCCTCTGTCATGGCCATCGTATTTTTCTCCATCTTCAATTCCTTCAACGGGATGCTCAATCAGTTCCTGATCAGGTTCGGTCTGAATCCCCTCGACTGGCTGGGCTCCAAGCATGCCATGCTGACGGTCATTATCACAGCTGTGTGGGGCGCAATCGGCAATTATATGCTGCTGTTTATTGCCGGACTTCAGGGGATTCCGGAGGATATCTATGAGAGTGCTTCATTGGATGGCGCCAATGCTGTGCAGAAATTCTGGTACATCACCATCCCCATGCTGGGCCGGGTGCTGCAGATGATCGTGATGCTGGCGATTATTACGGCTCTGAAGGGATATGAGAGCATCATGGTATTAACCGAGGGCGGTCCCTTCGGCACAACCAACGTCATGTACCTGTATGTGTACAAGCTGTTCTTCCCGGTACCCTCGGAGACCACAACGGTGCAGCAGATCGGATACGGCAGTGCGGTTGGCTTCACCACCGCAATCATTGTCGGAGCTATTACCGGCCTATACTTTTATTTGTCTAAGAAACTGGATCAGGAATAGGGGGCGGACAAGCGATGCAAAATAAACCAATACGAGGTAATAGAATCGGAGCCCAAGGCGGGAAAATCATCATGTGGATCTTCCTGCTGGTCGTTGCCCTCTTCACTCTGCTTCCTTTAACTATGGCCATTCTGGGTTCCTTGAAAACCAACGCGGAGCTCACCGCGGGCGCCACCTTCCTTCCTTCGACCTGGGAGTTCGGCAACTATGCCAAGGCATGGAAGCAGGCTAATTTTGCTCAGTTTATGTGGAATAGCTTCTATATCAGTACGGCGGTGAGCATAAGCGTCCTGTTGATTACTTCCATGGCGGCCTATGCCGTGGACCGTACCAGTTTTCCGGGCAAGCGGGCTTATGTGGTGCTTCAATCGAGCACGATGTTTATCTCCATCGGTGCCGTAGTGCTCCGGCCCCAATTCGATCTGATGGTGGTTTTGGGTCTGAACAAGTCCCTGTGGGGGGTTATCCTGATTCTGATCAGCGCCCACGCCTATATCTTCTTCATGATCATCGGCTTCTTCCGGGCGATTCCCAAGGATCTGGATGAAGCGGCCTATATCGACGGCTGCAACTTTTACTCCGTCTTCTTCAGGATCATCCTGCCGCTCCTGCGTCCGGCGCTGGCGGTTGCCGCGCTGTTCAGCTTCCGGGGAGCATGGAATGAATACATCGTACCCTTGGTCTTCACCATGACCTCGCCCAAGCTCCAGACGCTCACGGTGGGCTTGGCCAATCTGCGCTACGGAGTCGGCGCCGCGGCTGAGAACCAGCTGATGATGGCCGGCGCATGTATCGCCTTTCTTCCCGTACTGGTAGTTTATCTGTTTGCCAACAAATCCTTCATGCAGGTGACGGCCGGCGCCGTCAAGGGATAACCGGAGTCACAAGGGGCCAGCCCATATAGGCTTGCCAGCTTTGCCTCAATAATAATATAAATTTATAACAGGAGGGTTATACGAAAATGAAAAAGAAATTAACAGGGGCTTTGCTCAGTTTGTCCTTGGCCGCAACGCTTGCCGCCTGCGGAAGCGGGGACGGCGATTCCGCCGCACAGAGTCCCGGAGCATCTGCGGGTGCCGGTACAGGGGAGAAGACAAAGATCACCTACTGGACCATTGACCGGCAAGATGTAGACTACATGAAGCAGCTTATCGCCGACTTCAGCAAGATCAACCCGGACATTGAAGTGGAAATGTCGGTGATGGCGGATAATTACACCCAATCCGTCGATATCGCCTTCGCCAGCAATCAAGCGCCCGATGTGTTCCGGACCAGCGACTTCGTAAGCTTCGTGAAGAAAGGCTATCTCATGCCCCTCGACGACATGATCAGCCCTGAAATGAAGGACAGGTTCAGCACGCTGATGGTGGAAGAAGCCAACATGTTCGACGGCAAAACGTATTCCCTGCCCGCCTACGGCCAGCTCTGGAGATTGATTTATAATAAAGATCTGTTTGAGAAAGCGGGGCTGACGGAGCCTCCGAAGACGATCGCCGAAATGGTGGACTATGCGAAGAAAATTACAGAAGCCAACAAAAGCACCGGGGCATACGGCTTCGCCGGCAATTTCAAGAGTTCCACGTCTGCGTTCAACCGGGTTGCCAACCCTATTTTCTCCCTGAGCGGCACCTCTGTGGTAGACGGATACAACTACAAGACCGGACAGTTTGACTTTACCGTATACAAGCCGTTATTGGAGGGCTTGCGCCAGATGAAGCTCGACGGCAGCATGATGCCCGGCGTGGAATCGCTGGATATTGACCCGCTGCGCGCCCAGTTTGCAGCCGGCAAGATCGGCATGTACTTCAACCACTCCGGCGAGCCCGGCGTGTATCAGAACCAGTTCCCCACCAATATCAATTGGGGAGGGGCGCTTCCTCCTACCATTGACGGCAGCCGGACCGGGTCGGTATCTGTTCTTGCCGGCCACTACATTGCCATGAACAAGAACACCAAGCATAAGGAAGCTGCCTGGAAGTTCATGGAGTATGTATACAGCTTCGAAAGACAGAAGACTTATCATGAGAAGGGATTTGCCATCTCTATTGTTCCCGATGTGAATGCTGCTGCTGCCAAGCCTTCGATTCCGGGCATTGAAGGCTTCCTGCCGACGAAGTATGATGCCTTGTATTCCCCGTCTCCCTTGTCCGCCACCGAAGGCAAGGTAGAGGGCGTGAAGGCCGGCAGCTCCATCGTGAAATACATGCTGGAGGGCGGAGACGCGGATGCCATCCTGAAGGATCTGACCAACCGGTACAACACAGGACTCCAGAAGGCAAAAGAAGCGGGCGACACGAAAACCGCGGCCAATCCCAGCTTTGATCCTGCCGCTCTGCAGGGCAGTATGGCTAAGTAAGGAAACTGATGAAGAAAGTCCAATAGCTAGGGACGCGTTGATGCTTAAAATCAGCGCGTCTTTTCTCCATTTTTGTGCCACGCCGAGGAAGGAGGCTGCCATATGAAGAGGCTCTACTACCGCCTAAGCTTGCGGCGCAGGCTGCTGCTGTCGTTTCTGCTGCTTGCTGTATTCTCCAGCGCCCTAACGGGTCTGGTTTCTTACTGGATCGCTTACCGCTCCACAGAGCAGGAAGCGGCCGGCTCGACTCAGAATACACTGAACAAGTCGGCGCAGCTGCTTAACGAACGGCTCAGGAACGCCATTGTATCGGCATCCTCCATGATGCTTAGCGATCCGTTTAGACAAACCATGCACGATGTATATGCCGATGATGCGGGCTTCTATTACGGCAGATTGACCGAACTGCAGATTCCCCTTGCCCAGATGAAGCTCAATGATTCGTCCATTCATTCCGTGCTGATCACAACTCCTATCGGTGATTTTTCCGCCACCAACGATCTGCCCCTGCCTGGCGTCCGTATCCGGGATACCTTGTTCGTTTCGCTGCTCTCCAATAAGCAGCAGGTGCAATGGGTGGAGAGTCATGATGACCCTCTGTTTTACGGCAAAAGAAGGGTGATCAGCCTGTTGATGAAGCCGATTACCGATATGAATGTGGACCGGGTTCACGTTGTTGTCAATCTTAAGGAGGATGTGCTGCGCTCGATGATAGCAGAGGATCTTCCGAATGGCGTTCACGGGTATTATCTGGTGTCCAGAACCACCGGCAAGCCGGTGATGAACATCGGGGAGGGAAATAATTTCCCCCTAAACCCCGGGCTGCTGCGCAGTCTTCAGGAGAACGAACGAGGCTTCCTGAAGCTCGAGACTGGCAGACAAACCCATCTGGTTAACTATGCGAGGCTGGATTTATCGGACGATTGGGTCATGGTCAGCATTCAGGACCGGGAGCAGCTGCTGAGGAATGTGAACAAGATTAAAACCACCTCTCTGCTGATCATGGCCGGCTCCACGCTGGCGGCTTTGGTTATTGCCAACGGCATCACCGGTTTTCTGCTGAAGCCGCTGCACCGGCTGCAAAGCATGATGGGGCAGGTGGAGAATAACCGTCTCGAGGTGCGCTTCTCCAGCAAGTTCGATGATGAGGTCTCGCAGGTCGGCCATAAGTTTAACCGGATGCTCGAGCAAATATCCGCTCTGATTAGCGAGGTTAAGGAGGTGGAGGCAGACAAGCGGAGGATGGAGATCAAGGCGCTGCAGGCACAGATTGATCCGCATTTTTTATACAATACACTCAATACGATGATCTGGAAGTCCTTCGCCTCCCGCAATGAAGAAGTGACCGAGATGATCAGCTCCCTCTCCCTGCTGTTCCAATTGGGATTAAACGGCGGCAACGAGATGACTACTCTGGGCAAGGAGCTGGAGCATGTCCGCCATTATCTGAATTTGCAGCAGCAATGCTACAGAGGTCTGTTCGAATATGGCATTTCAGTCGAAGAGGAATCTCTCCGGGAAGCGAGGGTGGCGAAGATTATTCTCCAGCCCTTGGTGGAGAACTCCATTCTCCATGGCTTCCGTGAGCTGGAGGGCAGCGGCCGGATTGGGATCACGGTGAAAAGGTCGGCGGGGCAGCTCGTTCTTCAGGTGGAGGATAACGGCAAGGGCATGGATCCGGCCGAGGTCAGCACCGACATGCTGCAGCAGGAGCTGCCCGGTAAGAGCTATGCTCTGAAGAATGTATACAGCCGTCTGAAGCTGCTTCATGGTCCAAGGGCGGAACTGGTCTTCCAGAGCGAGCCGTATCTCTCCACAAAAGCGACGATTACCATTCCCATCGAAGGAGAAATCTGATGAACGAAGAGATCAGGCTGTGCATTATCGACGATATTCCTGATGTGGTCGAAGGCATCGCTTCGGGAATTGCCTGGAAGGAGTACGGCATTGCCGTTGCCGGAACAGCGGGCAACGGGGCGGCCGGCCAGGAGCTGATCCGCCGCGTGAAGCCTCATATTGTGCTGACGGATATCCGCATGCCACGGATGGATGGCTTAGAGATGATGAAGGAATTTGAGCATGATTGTCCGGGGATGAAGGTGATTTTTATCAGCGGCTACACGGATTTCGAATACGCGCAGCAGGCTGTGCGGCTGGGAGCGTTCGATTATATTATCAAGCCCTTCACACCGGCGAAGATTGTGGAAATTGTGCTGAAGGCCAAGGCCGCCATCGTAGAGGAGGAGCAGAATCAGAAGCGCTACCGGGAGATGGAGCGCAAGCTGCGTGAGAGCCTGCCCTATCTGCGTCAGGAATATTTCCAGCTGCTGCTCCAATTTCCTACCCCTCCGGAACAGGCAGCCAAGCGCTGGGACTTTCTCAATATTGAACTGGACCGGGAACGGTTTATTGTCATTGTGATCGAAATCGACAGATTCGCGGAGAAGACAATGACCATTCCGGTGCAGGAGGTGGAGCTGATTCGGTTCACGCTGCATAATATTCTCGAAGAAACCATTGGGGGCAAAACCAAGGGCCTGATATTCCGTGACAATACGGAGCGGTTCGTGGCGGTGGTGAATCCTGCTCCGGGGCTGGACACGGAGGCTCTGGCCGAATTATGCCGGGAGAATATCGCCACCTACTCCAAATTTACCGTTTCTCTTGGCTTAGGCGAGGAGGTTCGGCATATTCATCAGATTTCCTATTCCTACAACCAAGCCATGACGGCCCTGTCCTATCTGTTCTACACGGGGGGCAACAGTGTCTTCAGCTACAGGAATGTGCAGCCGGTACACGAGACCATCCCCCAGTATTCTGCGGAAAAGGAGAAGGAGCTGTTCTACTGCCTGCGCTCCTGCAATCTGCCCAAGGCAGAGGCCATGATAGATGAGCTGTTCCTGGACACTTCCTCCGGTCCTCCACTTCCTCCGGAAATGATCAGAACCCGGTATTACGAGCTGGCTTTCCTGATGAACCGGGTCTTCGCGGAGAAGCTTCTTCCCGGTGACATGAAGGAGCTGGAGAAGCAGGCCCACCGGCTGAAGGACGGGGCTCTGCTGTCTCTTAGGGATTTGCAGGAGTGCATGAGAGAGCTTTGCCGCAAGGGCTGC
Organism: Paenibacillaceae bacterium; assembly: GCA_029256185.1. Classification (GTDB taxonomy): domain Bacteria; phylum Bacillota; class Bacilli; order Paenibacillales; family NBRC-103111; genus Paenibacillus_AR. Next base: position 88,727 of record JAQSYI010000007.1, on the reverse strand, counting down.
GCCGCCTTAATCGAGCAGCAGAAGGATGAGAGCGGCCGCATGGTGGAGCAGGTGACGGCTTATATCCGGGATAATCTGCATGTGAACAACACCGTCAACGACTATGCCAAGCTGGTTTATCTGAGCGGCAGCTACTTCGCCAACCTGTTCAAGAAGGTGACCGGGACTACTGTAGGACAATATGTGACGGCGGAACGGATGAACAAGGCCAAGCAGCTGCTTTATGAGGGACAGGCGGTTCAGGATATTGCCATCGCTCTGGGCTACGAAGGCCGGCAATACTTCAGCGAGCTGTTCAAGAAGCATACGGGGATGACTCCCTCGGAATTCAAACAGACCGTTGCGGACAAAGGCAAATAAGTCTTCCGGGTCCCCTGCTTTACTCCCCGTTCCCCGCAGCCAGAGAAGCCTGGTATTCCTTCGGATTCATGCCGGTCTGGCGCTTGAAGGTGCGGTTGAAGTGGGAGACGCTCTCGTAGCCCACCTGTCCGGCCACCTCGAACACCTTGATCCCGGGAACCGCCAGCAGCGCCTTGGCCTTCTCCATCCGCAGCATCACGGTATAGTCGGTCAGGGTCATGCCCGTCTCCTTGGTGAACAGCCGGGACAGGTAGTTGGGATGCAGGTGGAGCTGCGTGGCGATGTCCTGGACGGAGAAATCCTGCAGCAGCCGCTCGGTGATCAGCTTCTTCGCCTGGGCCAGCAGATGGTTGGAGGCATGCTGACTCCGGTCGGACATATAGTCCATATACAGCTCCGTGACATGGATGCACCAGGAACGAAGCCGCGGCACCGTGGTGAGCGTCTGCATGGAATAGAAGCTGGGGGCCTCCTCCTTGGCCCATTCCTGCAGAGGGACTCTCCGGCGGAACGAGGCCTTGAGCAAGATGCCGGCCACGGTGTAATAGATCAAGAGCAGCATGTCGTAGGTCAGCGCCGGCTTGCTGTCTTCTCCCTCGAACCAGTCCTGCAGATGCGAGATCGCCTGGGCTTTATCCAGCCGCTCCACCCATTGCTCGAAGCCGGGATAGCCGAACAGCGCCTGCTGCCGCTCATCCCATTCCTTTGTTTCCGCAGCGGCTCCCTGAATAATCCCCGATTCCCATGCCAGGGAGAACCGCGCCCGTTCCTTCAACCGCAGATATTCCTCGTGAATTTCCTCCGTCCGCAGCGGCTGCTCGCTCCAGAACACGGAGAGGGTGCAGCCCGGCGAGCGCTTCGCCGTGCTGAGCAGCAGCTCGGCCATCCCGTCCATGTAGCGTTTGGCCGCTTGCAGCTCAGCTGTACTGTTCTTCTGGACCAGCACCACCAGTTGGTGGTCAAAATCATTGAACATGATGCAGGGAGTTCCGTGGAACAGGGTTTCCCGGATGAGCTTCTGCAGCTTGAGCCGACCGTAAGAGTCGGCCGCTGCATGCTCCCTGTGCCATTCGTCCACCCGCACCAGCAGGAGCAGGGCATGCCCGTTCCGGAGCAACGTAAGACCCGCGGGGTCCAGGCCGGGATGATCCTGCCACGGGTGAACGGCTCCCTTGACAATCCATTGCTGGAGGTACCGCTCCTGCAGAATGGGGCGGGAGCGTTCTACTGCCTGCTCCGCATTCTCCAGCAGCTGGTGCTGCTCCAGCTCTGCCTCCAGTTGGGCAAGCGCCTGCCGGACCGCCAGGATCAGCTCGTCATAGGGGACCGGCTTGGTCATGTAGCGGAAGACATTCAGCAGAATCGCCCGCTGGGCCAGCCGGAAGTCATCCAGCCCGGACATGATGATGACCTTGGTATGAGGCGAGACGCTGCGGACCGCTTCCGTAAAGTCCAGTCCGTCCATGCCGGGCATCCGGATATCCGAGATGACCAGATCAATCCGGTAATCCCCCATAAGCCTCAGCGCCTGATCGGCGGACCCGGCCTTGAACACATGCGCGATTCCGCTCTCCTCCCAGGGGATGTTGTGGGCCAGGCTGTTCACCACCGCAAGCTCATCGTCAAGTATCAGCATGGTGTACATGGGTGTTTCCCTCCTCGACGGGAATCAGAATATGCACGATCAGGCCGCTGGGATTCCGCCGCTCCAGTCTTAGCCCTGCTCCATGCCCGAAGCGCAGGGCCAGCCGCCAGTGGGTATTGTTCAACCCGCAGCCAAAGTCCTCATGATCCATGGTTTCCAGGCTGAGCTGAATCCGCTCCAGCTCCTCCTGGTCCAGCCCCTTGCCGTCATCCTCCACCGTCAGCCGGATGAAGGCGGCTTCCCGGACGCCATAGATGGCGATATGCTTGGGGCTCTCGTCTCCTGCCTCAATCCCGTGGACGAAGGCATTCTCCACCAGCGGCTGGAGCGTCAGCCGGGGAATCGCCGTGTGCAGCAGCGGCTCGGGCACCTGGCAGGAGAAGGTGATTCGCCCGGAGAAGCGCATGCGCTGGATCTGGATATAGGCGTCGATATTGTCCAGTTCCTGGCGCAGACTGACGAAATGAACGTCGCTTTTGGTCGCGTACCGGAAATATTTGCTTAAGTACAGGGACATGCGGGCCGCGCCCTCGTTGTTTTCCCCCATGGACATCTGATAGATGAAATTCAGGCAATTGTACAGGAAGTGGGGGTTGATCTGGGACTGGAGCAGCTTCAACTGCGCCTGCTGCTGGTTAAGCCGCTCCACGTAGATTTCATTGACGAGGGAATCGATCTGCCCGGCCATATTGTTAAACTGGGTATATACGAACCCGAACTCATTGCGCGGCGCGTCGGTGATCCTGGTCTTCAACTGGCCCAGTCGGACCTTGCCCATGGCCTCCACCAGCACCAGCACCGGACGCAGCAGCTTGCGGTAGGCAAACAGCGTATAGAGAATTCCCAGCACCAATGATCCGCATAAGACGGCGATGGTCCAGGCGCGGATGCGGTAGATGGGCTTCATAATCTGCTGCTCGGGAAAAAGCATGCCCATGGTCAGTCCGGAATCCACGGACTTGTCGAACAGCACAATACTCCGTTCTCCTTGATACGTATAAGTAAACCGTCCCGTATTTTCCGGGGTGCCGGCGATTATCTGCTGCAGCGGTTCCAGATCGGCATCGGGTTCCACGGAGAAGATTTCACCGGGACCCTCCCCGAACATGAAGGCGGTGCCCTGCTCCCGGTTCTGCAGCGCGTCCATCAGCGGCCGCAGTTGGGCGACAGGAACATCTACGGAGACAATTACCCCGTTGTCCCACTTGGCGCCGGATCCCCTCACGAAGGTAATCACGGTCTGCCGTTCTCTGTCTTGGGAAGCGAGTTGGCCGCTTCCAGGGGCGGGTTTCACGCGGAAGAACCACCGCTTGCCGGTCACGGCGATATCCCGGACAAAGGCCGGATCGTCCTTGGCAATGGGGCCAAAGCCGCTTTTGGAGGAGAGCTTGCGGTCCTTGTTGCGGAGATAAATGGTAATATCTCCCTCCAGATCCGTCGTGGTGCTGTAGAATTGCAGCTGCTGCAGCTGAGCCACGTACTCCCACAAGTGCTCCACATCATAAGGGGCCTGATTGATGGCGTTCAGCTCGCTGTCGCTGGCCAGCGAGTAGGTCAGCTTCTCAAACTTGTCCAGGGTGAATTCCAGTTGGCCTGTAAGCAGCAGAAGGGACTTGGACGAGGAGGCGACTACTTCCTCCCGGACCGCCTTCATGCTGTAGGAATTGGTATACCAGTAGGTGGCAGCCAGCGGCAGGAGTACAATCAGGAAGCCGCCGATGATATTCTTGGCGATAGACGATTTCCACAGATGCCTCATGGGGCAAGCGCCTCCTTGTCGGCTCCGCCGCCCTTCCGGTTGCGCTTTCACAAACGGCGAGGACGGAGCGCCATACGTTCAGGATACCATGTTTTGTCCCGTGCAAGTAGTCATAAGAAAGCAAGAAAGGTTAGATCAGGGCGTGGAGAACCGGCCGTAATCACGTTAAGATGAATGCATCCGGCCGGGGAGTGCATACGGGCCGCTAACAAGTACGGTTAAAAGGGGGAGCAGCAATGGGCAGAAAATGGAGTGCGGCTGCAGCGGGCTTGGTGTTGGCCTTGGCAGCGACAGGCTGCCAGGGAGCGGAGGAAGAGGCAACGCCCGCGGGCAAGGCAAGCGTGGCGCCGGCCGCAAGCGCGGCTGCGGCAACGGGAACGGGAACCCAGGCGAAGATTGGGGGAACCGGCTTCAAAAAATTCGATCCGCCGGTTACGTTTACACAAAACAAGATTCAAACGGAAGGGAATGTCTATCATCCGGGAGATTCGCTGGAGAGTAACGGGTATACCCGCTGGCTGCAGCAGGAGCTGGGGATTGTGGTGAAGGCCAAGTGGGTGGCTCCCAATCTGGAGACGGATGTGCAGAAGCTGAACATCGGCGCGGCAAGCGGTGGACTGCCTGACGTAATCGGTGCAGAGGCGTCGGTTCTGGGCAATCTGGCCCAACAGGGCGTGTTAACTCCTCTTGACGATCTGATCGAGAAGCATGGCTCTCCTCTTCTGAAGTATGTCATTGAGCTCAGCCAGCAGGATGCCAAGGGCAAGCTGTTCTCCCCGTTCACCATCGACGGCAAAATCTACGCTTTTCCCAAGATGATCGACCGCATGGCTTATTGGAGCACCAACTGGATCCGCAAGGACCTTCTGGACGAACTGGGCAAGCCGGTGCCGGCTACCCTGGCCCAGATGGAGGAGGTTATGGCGGCTTACAAGACCAAGTATCCTAATGGCACAGCATTGGTGCTGGATAAGGATATGCAGGGAATTGACTTGCTGACTCAAGCCTATGACGCCCAACCGAAAAAATGGCGGGTGGACCAATCGGGCAAGGTGGTATACGGCAGCATCCAGCCCCAGGTGAAGGAGGCGCTGGTCAAGCTCCATGACTGGTATGCCAAGGGGTATATCAACCGGGAATTCATTGCCAAGAACAATGACAATATCATCGCCGATCTGACCTCCGGCAACAGCCTGACCTGGACCAACGGACAATGGTGGAATGTGTATTTCCCGTTCCCCGACCTGTGGAAGAATGTGCCCAAGTCCGATATGGCCGCCCTCCCCACACTGACAGGCGACAACGGCAAACGGAGCGTAATCATCGACACCGTGTCCAACTACGGGGTGGCCATCAACAAGAGCTACAAGCAGCCTGAGGCAATTATCGCCTTGTATAACATGCAGCTGGATTCTCTGTACCGCAGCAATGACGCGTTGCGGGTGGAGCTTAACAAGCGGGGCTATGAGTTCAAATATCCCGTGACCGCTCTGCAGTCGCCGTTGAATCCCACTGAAAAGGATGCGTCTTTGTTTAAGTATAATTATCAGCAGCCCGGCTGGGGCTGGTTCAACGACTTCCCGGATAATGATGCCAACGCATGGGGCTTCCAGGGGCGGCTGGGCTCGGAAGCGGTGAACAGGCTGCAGCGGATCGCAGCATCGTTGCAGAAGGGGAGCAAGGACGGCTTGAACGCAAGCGAGTCCAACGATTATGACGGGCTGTCTGCCGAGCCCCAGCGTCCCAAGGCGTTCCTGTCCGTCATGAGCACTTGGCTGGAGCGGGAAAAGGGGGATTATGTCTCCTCCAATGTGTACCCGGGTGTACCCACCCCTTCCATGACCCAGAAGAAGGCCTATCTGGATAAGCTGGAGGCGGAAACCTTCGCCAAGATCATCATGGGCCAGGAGCCGGCTGACGCCTTTGATAAATTCGTGGAATCGTGGAAGAAGGGCGGCGGGGACGACATCACCAAGGAGATCAACGAATGGTACCAGGCCAACAAGTGAGGTCCATCCGCAGGAGGGGAATAGCCAGCAGCCCGGTGCTCTATGCGATGCTGCTCCCCTCGGTGGTGTTCCTGCTGATCTTCTCTTACGCGCCCATGTACGGTATCGTGATTGCCTTCCAGAATTTCATGCCCGCCAAGGGCATGTTCCATTCCAGCTTCGTGGGGCTGGAATGGTTCTCCTTCGTGTTCCGGATGCCCGATTTCGGGAAAATTCTGTACAACACCGTAGCCATTGCCGGGATGAAGATTATCTTCGGACAGCTGGCGCCGATCATCTTCGCGCTGCTCCTGAATGAAGTGCGGGGCAAGATCTTCAAGAAGAGTGTCCAGACGTTCGTGTACTTGCCCCATTTTCTGTCATGGGTCATTGTGGGCGGGATTTTCATGGACCTGCTGTCCACGGAGGGAGTGGTGAACCGCCTGATCAGTGCCCTGGGAGGAGAGCCTGTCTTCTTCCTGGGCAGCAATGCCTGGTTCAAATTCACGCTGGTCACGACGGAGGTGTGGAAAAGCTTCGGGTGGGGGGCCATCCTGTATCTGGCCGCCCTGACCGCCATCAATCCCGAGCTGTACGAAGCCGCCACCATGGACGGAGCGGGCCGCTTCAGCCGGATGCGCTATATTACGCTTCCTTCTCTTACTCCCACAATTATCCTGCTGTGCGCCCTCAGCCTGGGCAGCATTCTGGAGGCGGGCTTCGACCAGATTCTGGTGCTGTACAATCCGGCTGTCTATGAATCGGGGGATATTATTGACACCTTCGTCTACCGGCAGGGGCTGCTGCAGATGCAGTACAGCATGTCCGCGGCCATCGGGCTGTTCAAGTCGGTGGTGAGCCTGTTCTTCATCATTCTCTCCAACTGGGCGGCGGCCAGATTCGCCGGGTACCGGCTGTTCTGAAGACCGGTTGCCAGCTCCGGCTGTTGGGAAGCCGCCGGCCCCAGCTGTCGAGAAGCCACCGACCCGGCTTTCCTTACAGAACCCTGCATCGCTTTCGGTTATGCTGTTCAAATGCTCCCAACTGTGGGGCTTACGGACCTGAGAGACCTTATATGCCATTAAAGCCAGGATTGGTATGGCTAACGGACCAGAAAGACCTTAATTGGCCAAAACCCCCTGGATAGGGAGCTATGGGAGTCAAATAAGTGCATCTGAGTCCGTTAGCGGTTCAAACATCCTGTTTTTTGCCAAATAAGAGCGCTCATGTCCGTTGGAGTAACGCTGCTACGTTTTTTTTCGCTGAGTGAATCATACGAAGAGCAAAACGTACGCTTGTGAAGCCGGCATTCCTTAAGGAAAGCTCGGCGTACGCTAACGGAGCCAACTTTCCTTAAGGAAAGTTTTAGGAGGTGCTACTTATGTTGTTTTTATACAAATCGGCATCTTCCCGCGCATTTGAGCTTGTGAACGGGATGCTGCTCGTGTTTCTTGCTTTCATCTGTTTTTTTCCCTTCCTGCACCTTCTGGCCGTCTCTCTCAGCGATTCAGCCGCTACCCTGGCCAATCAAGTTACGGTGGTGCCGGTTGGCTTCAATCTGGAGGCTTATAAGAAGGTGCTGAGCAATACGGCCTTTTTCCAGGCATTCGGGATCTCGGTCATGCGGACGGTAGTGGGGACCGGGCTCAATCTTCTGTTGATTGTGATCACCGCTTATCCCCTGTCCAAGAACGCCTTGGAGATGAAGGGGCGCAACGCCATCATCTGGTTCTACATTTTTCCCATGCTGTTCAACGGGGGGCTGATCCCTTATTTTCTCGTGGTAAAAAATGTGGGGCTGATCGACAGCTTCTGGTCGCTGGTGCTGCCGGGAGCGGTGCAAATTTTCAATATCCTGATGATGATGCACTTTTTCCGGGGGATCAACAAGAGCATGATCGAGTCGGCCATGATGGACGGCGCGGGACATCTGACCTTGCTGTTCCGTCTGTATTTGCCTGTGTCCATGGCATCGGTAGCCACCTTGTCCCTGTTTGCCGTGGTTTCCCACTGGAATGACTGGTTTACGGGGCTGTTGTTCCTAAACGACAATCGGCTGTGGCCCCTCCAGACGTATCTGAAGCAGATGATCGTATCCATTGATGTGAGCAAGCTGACCAAGGATGATCTGGCGCTGCTCGGCAAGCTGTCCAACAAATCCCTGAAGGCTGCCCAGTTGCTGGTGGCGACTGTGCCGATCCTGTTCTTGTACCCTTTCCTGCAAAAGTATTTTGTCAGCGGCATTACCGTAGGCTCGGTGAAAGAATAACCATTTGACAGGAGGAATCCCCTTGCTGGATTCAGTCAAAAAGATCATGCTTTCCGTCCTAACCGCCGCCCTGCTCTTCGCCGGACTGGAAGTGCCCCGGACAAGCGCAGCTCCCGATCCTGAATGGCCCAATCTGCTTCAGCTTGATATGGATACCGGATTTGATAACGGAATCAATCCGTTCACCTTTTCCGGTCAAGCGGCTTCGGATGGCACCACCTCCATCATCTCGATTAACGGCAACAACGCTGTGGAATTCAGGGACGCCTCCACCAGCGGCAATTCCCAGGCGTCTTCCTTCAACCGTGTTTTTCTGCCGGGCAGCGCTCTGGTGAATCGGATCAATCAGGTCTATAATCTCCCCGCAGGCAGTCCGCCGGTGAGCTTTATCTTTCAGTTCTCGGTGGAGCGCACTGCCGAAAGCACCAACCCCGTCAAAGGGGATATCAGTACGTCCATCGAGTTCGGCGGCTTCGGCGATGTCACCGTGAATGGAACGGTATACAGTGTCCCGCGCTTCCCCGTGCCCAAGTCCGTTCTGTACTACACCGATGCCTATGCTCATAACGAGCCTGCCGGCAGCGAGGTGCTGGAGGTGGTGAATGATGACGATCTTGCCACCCTGCGGTTCAGCATTACCCCGAACGGAGGCAGCCGGAGAATCAGCAGCGCCACCATCCGCTTCGGAGCAAGAGTGGAATCGGGGGCCACTCCCGAAGCCTTTGCCGTGGATGACATCGGTATATATGAAGTGCCTGAGGAGCCGGAGGGAGAGCCTGCTGTTTCCATAAGCCTGCCTGCCTCAAGCTATCAGCTGGAGGAGGGGGATTCCCTGGCGCTTGCAGTCACGGCCCATTATGCCGGCGGTCCGTCACAGGATGTGACAGCATCTGCCCAATATGCCTCCTCCAACCCGGCAGCTGCCACAGTCAGTTCCATGGGGACTGTCACCGCCGTATCCGCGGGCAGCAGCATGATCACGGCGGTCTACGGACCGTTATCCGTTCAGGCGGAAGTAACCGTCCTGCCCAAGGTCCAGCAGAACAATCTGGCAGGCTACTGGAATTTTGACCAGATTGACCAGAGCACCGTGTACGATCTGTCGGGCAACGGCAATCATGGAACCGTATACAACGCTGTGTATGAGTCCCAGGGCCGGAAGAACGGCGCTCTGCGCTTTAATGGAGTGGATTCCTATGTCGATATGGGAACCACGCCCAACATCAACTATTCCAACGGCTTCACCATCACCTTGTGGGTGAAACCGAATGCCATCAAGAACTCCAAGTGGATTTCGCAGAAGAGCGGCACCAGCACGCCGGGAGGCTTCAGTTTGGGCTTCGAGGCTAATTTGGCCCGCTTCCATTATGAATTCGTCAATGCAAGTACCCCCGAATCCTTCGCCACTTACAAGGAAGGGGCGGGCGTACCGGGGAAATGGGATCATTTCGCCATCTCCTGGAGTCCTTCCTCCAAGCTGTTTGCCTTATACAAGAACGGGGCCCAGCTTGGGCTAAGCGGCGACTTCGTCGGTCCGCCTACCACCGAGGGCTTCCGGCTGTTGGTGGGCAAGATGGCGGGATCAACCACTTCTGTTTTCTCCGGTTTGATTGACGAGGTGCGGATCTACGACAGGGAGCTGACCTCCTATGAAGTGACGGCGGTCTATAACAACCTCCCCGATATCCCGGTAACCGGGATTGCACTTCAGCCTACTGAAGGGATTGTGGGAGTGGGCTCCACAGAGCAGCTGAGCGCACAAATAACTCCATGGAACGCCAAAAATCTGAATGTGGCCTGGAGTACCGGCGATTCCGCGGTGGCTGTTGTGGACCACAAAGGATTGGTTACGGCAGTTGGCGAAGGCTCCACTGTCATTACAGCCACAACAGCGGACGGGAACCATAAAGCTTACTACAACCTGACCACCCACATCGTGCCGGTTCAGGGGATCTCCCTGAACAAAGCTTCAACCTCGTTGGAATTGGGCAAGACCGAGAAGCTGACCGCAACCATTGCGCCCGCCGATGCCACCAACAAGCGCGTGGTCTGGAGCTCCACCAATGAGCAGGCGGCCATCGTGGATCAGCAGGGCATGGTCCGGGCTATGGGAGCGGGGACTGCCGTCATTACCGTGACCACGGAGGACGGCTCATATACAGCCTCCTGTACGGTTACGGTTACACGCCGTCTGGTTACACAGATTGCCCTAAGCCAGCAGCAGCTTGCATTGAGCAGCGGGGCAAGCGCGTCTCTGTCCGTCACGTTCACCCCGGCGAACGCTACAGATAAGCACCTGTTCTGGTCCTCAGCCGATCCTCAGGTGGCAGTGGTGAACGAGCTGGGGAAAGTCACGGCCACCGGTCCCGGTTCCACGCTGATTACCGCCGTTTCAGCAGACGGCGCCTACCAGGATCAGTGTACCGTTACTGTAACCAATCCCTATGGCGGGCAATGGATCAGGACGTTCATCCTGCGAGACTATATGAATATTTACAGCTTCCCGGAGGAACTGGTCAGTTATGAGCTTGTGCTGCCCGACGGTTTGGAGCGGGCACATCTGAAACTGGTGGATGCCGCCGGCGGGCTGCCGGTGGAGTATCAGCTGGAAGAGGGGGAGGACGGAAACGGGAACTCGGGTACAGTACGGTTGTATTTCCGCGCAGCTCTTGAGCGCAACGGGCTTACCGCATATGTTCTGCTTCATGACCCCGCATATACCCCCGGCTTTGGCGGTCATCTCACGGTGACGGACAACGGCAATCAGACGGCAACGGTGGGGTCGGCGCTGCAGAAAGCCCGGGTGCCTTACGGGCTCACAACGTATCCTGGCGGTATCCCCTTGGCTCAGGCCTCCGCACCGCTGCTGGCTGTAGCCCGGGATAACAGCCAATGGCTGGGTAACGGCTCCTTCGAGGCCCCTGCCGGTACGGTAGTGAATTCAGTCTACGGCAGACCCACCCGCGAAGGCCCGCTGTTCCTGGAATATACCGTGGACTATGAATTGAATAACGGCAGAACCTACAAGGTGGTATTGGAGTTCCGCCATGGAGAGAAGTATATAGCCGTTGATGAATATATGGACGGCATCTCCTCCGCAGATGATATCTTCTTCCGCTTCTCTTACTGGAACGGATTGCAGCCCGACGGCCGCCTGGCCATGACCAACAACGGCTACAATGCAGCCTACAGCGGCAAATACAACGAGAATGTAAGCGGAGGCGGCCAGCTTCCCTACCAGCTGGGGCTGTATGCTCCCAACTCGGGGGAGCTTCTCCGGGCGACTGCCTTCTGGAAGGATGATGGCAATCAGGCTCTGCTGTTCAGCATCAGGCGGCTGGAGGATTGGCGGCAGGAGACCTTCCGGATATGGGACTCCAAGAGGGATCCCAGCAATCTTACCTTTTACAGCCAAGTTTCCAATGCTTACATGAGAGCGGAGCTTGCGGGGGAAGAGCGCCACTGGGCTCTGTCCGTCATCCCCCGGGAGGAGATGGTGATTACCGGCATAACGCCCAACGATGCGCAAATCGCCAACCCGCCTCTACGGACATATCCGGTCAGTTCCGTGATGAACGACTACATTAATCTGGGGAACAACCAGTTTGGCGGCGGGCCTGAAGTGAAGCTGTTTGCCAAGCTGACGGATTTCAGCCTGGACCGCTACAAGGAGATGATCTTCGATTTCGCCGAGGAACTGAGCATGTATACCCGGGAATCCAACGCTATCAGCAGCTATTCTGGCTATTACAACCAGTACATGCGCCAGGGCGTCACTCAGCTGGCCAACCGCTTCTGGGATTATTCGGCTTACCTGGGCGGAGCGGCATGGCCCAGACTCCAGAGCACCTTCTATCCTGCGTACGGCAACAGCAGATGGAGCTGGAGCGACGCGGAGCGCCTGAATGTCCGTTCCATTCTCGTATTCCTGGGCTATGTGAACGCTCTGGATACAAGCATGCCGCATAACAGTATGCTGGGGGGGCATCCCAACTTCATCATGGACGGCAAGCAGGGCATGGCGTTGGCGGCGGGCATGTTTCCGGAGCACCCGGATGCGGCTTATTGGAAAGAGGAATTCATGGAATTTTATGCCAAGTGGCTGGATGAATACTGCCGCAAGGCCAACCCCGCCCTGAATGCCAGCGGAGGCCGTTGGACGGAGAATATTGCCACCTACGCTCTGGCATCCCTAAGACCGCTTCATGATGCTTATTATGCGCTTAAGCAGTACGACGGCACGGATCTTTACGGTGATGACGCCTTCCTGGATTGGATGGAATGGATGCATAATGCTCTGGTGCCCACGGAGAACGGCGTCCGCCAGCTTCCTCCCCAGGGAGCCCACGCGGCAGACAAGGATCTGGGCGGAGGGGAATTCGCCGGTCTGCTGGATGAGATCACGGCAGCCTTGCGCCAAGGCGAAAGTGCGCGGGGCGTGCGGCTGGGCCAGGAATGGCTGTGGAGCCTCACCAAGGGAAGCGAAGGGATCAATCCGCAGCTTCATTCCAGATTGTACACCGATTACGGAGCCATCCTCCGCTACGATTTTGGCGGTGAGCATGAAGCGTACGTGAATATCCAGCAGCTCAACGGGCGGGGCTACCGCTGGTCGGTGAACGATAACGGCAAAGTCTACTATGCCGCCAAGGGCCAGCGCTTCAGCTGGAATGACACCGAGACCAGCGGAGACCAGTTTGATATCACCAAGCTGAGTGTATTCTCGGTCAACAACGCCTCCCTGAAGGAGCATATTAGCGATGGAATTCTGTATGATTTCGGCTATGCCCAATACTACAAGGCGCTGGGTAAGGAAAATGAGCCGTATCTGTCCCGCGGCGTCATGATGATCCGCGACGACTATCTGGCCATTTATGATGATGTGGCCTCAGAGAGTGTGACCGGCACCTTCTACTGGAACAACAGCGGCTATCGGTTTAATGCCGCCCTCCCGCCCATTTATCCGGTGAAAGAGGGCAGCGGAGATCAACTGCATGTCGTGGGGTCCTCTCCTCTACAGGTGACGGGAACAAGCTACGGCGCTCAACTGGCAGTGAGCGGCGGGGCGACTGGCGGCGAGTATGTATTCCTGTCGGATACGCAGGTTCAGGCCAATGAGGCAGGTCTTGCCTTCAGCGGCAAGTCGGGCTACGCGCAGGAGGGAAAGCTGGCCATATTCGAAGGCTCCTCCCTTGCCCTAAACGGGTTCGGCATTGCCAGAAGCGGCGGCGAGTTCGGGCTTAGCGGGGAGTATGTGAGTGACTCGCATATCTCCGGCCGGCTGGCCGGGAAGGCGGGCGGGACAGTCAGCGTAACCTTGCCCGCGAGCTTCGGGTTAAGCGGCCTGAAGGTGAAGGTGGCCGGGTCAGAGGTACCCTTCGTGCGCAGCGGGTCCGTGGTCAGCTTCACCGTCTCTGTCGCCCAATCCGAAGGCATCAAGGCTTATGCCATTACATCGGAGTAAGGAGTAAGGAGTAAGGAGTAAGGAGTAAGGACTGCGAGGAAGTCCGCTGATTTCCTCGCAGTTCTTCAACAAGGAGCAGAGTGAGGACTGGAGCAGAGGAAGGAACAAAGAATATCGAAAGCCGGGGAAAACCGGGGAAGATGGGGGAGGACCGGGAGGATCAGGAAGATCGGGGAAGACTCCGGAAGACTCGGGAAGACTCGGGAAGACTCGGGAAGAACGGGGAAGAACGGGGAAGACTGGGTAAGACCGGGGAAAGGATAGGGGGAGACCATAAAGGATAATGGGAAAAGGAACATATCATAATAAAATGGAACAATATAGTAATTTTATAAAATAACATGGAAGACCCCGGTCAGAATGGAACAGAGAACGGACTGAACGTTGAAATGAGGGTGGCAATAAAGCTCGTAATAGCGGATTGGAGAAGAGCTGCATACCGCGGCTCTTTTCTTCTATCAAATAGAAATCATGGCGCCTGGACGGCATCACCTGACTAATGAAATGACGGGATGTTGTTAATTCAGGGCAAATCGGCCGCATCCTCCTGAGGAGGAAGAGCCTTTTTTCAGAAGAATTCGCGTATCCTTTCGAGGAGAGGGGGCTTTTCTCGGTAGATCAAGTGCCGAAGGAGTTGACAATAAAGCCACAGGAGGCATAACGGAAAAAACTTCCGTTATCAGAAGGTTTTTCGATAATTGCGGAGAATTAACGGAAAAAATTTCCGCTAATTCGCTCAAAGCCAGGTGAATATGGTCTTTTCAGGGAGTTCAGCAGGAGATAGCGGAAAAAATTTCCGCTAAATTAGCGAGAAATGATGAATTTGCAGGAATAGTGGAAAAAAATTCCGTTAGGGTAAGCGGGGCTGGACCGCAGCCATTCTCACAGTGAGCACTTAGTACATGCTTACGAAGGAAGTTTCTTTGTGGAAACCGCAAGCCTGCGCTTCGGATGCCGTATTATCACGATTACTCAGGCAAATTCCGGGTACTTTTTTGAGGTCCCGTCCTGCGGTAAGGAAAGATGAAAACCGTAAAAATTGTGAATTTGCACATTATCCAATTAAAACGGTTTTTATTACATTTAATAAAAAATAAACATAAATATGTAAATTTAGTAGTTGTAGATTTTCCGCATCCTAGCACATCCATCCGTCGATGAAAAGGCTTGCACTCTACTCAGACCTCCTATATTCTAAGAGAAGGAGGTCGGCGCACGGCAGTTTGTTATGGAAAGAGAAGGAGGTCGGCGCACGGCAGTTTGTTATGAAAAGAGAAGGAGGTCGGCGCACGGCAGTCTGTTATGTAAAGAGAAGGTGTCGGCATACGGAAGTCTGTTATGCAAACAACAGGAGCCGATGTCCGGCAGACAGCCATGCGGACACAAGAAGGCCAGCGTACAACGCCCGGTCATACGGATGCTACGGGGAGGCAGCGATAGTGTGGAATTTTATGCGCGGGCTGGGCAGGAATAATGTCCTGAAGCGTTTTTTTGTATCTTATTTGATTGTGCTGATGATTCCGGTGCTGATGGGCGCTTATCTGTACAGCCGTACGGTACGGGTGGTGGAAGAGGATGCCATTCTGGCCAATTCGGCCATCCTGAACCAGAACAAGGACATGATGGACCAGCGGCTGCTGGAGCTGGAGCATATCAGCAACCGGTTTTCCATGCTGGCGAAGATCAGAAGCGCACTTTCTGTGAGCGAGCCCTTCTCCAATGAGGATCATTATTTGTTCACCGAGATCAAGAAGGACATGGGAGCTTATATTACCAGTGAATTGATTGCCGATTTCATGATTTATCTGAAAAAAAGCGATACCCTCATCTCCAATACCGGAGGCATATACCATGGAGAGGAGGAGTACCGGCGTTTTATGCCCTTCGGCAATCTGGATTACAGAGCATGGACTTCATTGATTACTCAAGGGATACGCACTTATATTCCTCCGGATATTCTCCATCTCGAGGGAAGGCGGATTTCTTCCGCGGCAATGGCGGCGTCCCTGTATACGGGCAGCCTGTCCAATCCTGACGGGGCGATTGTATTCTACATTGAGGAATCCAAGCTGAACAAGCTGCTGGAGCATATCAGCGGCGATCAGGGCGGATGGGCATACATCATGAATGCGCAAGGCGGGGTGATGGCTTCCACCGGAAAAAATCTTCCCGATATCCCGCTTCATGAGGTGGCCGACAAGGAGGGACACTTCCATAAGGAACTGAACGGTGAACAGATGCTCGTGGCTTATACCGTCTCGGATTATAACGGTTGGAAGTATATCTCCGTCATGCCGTCCGAGGCCGTACTGGCCAAGGTGGTCTATATCAAGAAGTCCACAGCCTACGTTACGTCTGCTGCTCTGCTCCTGGGCCTCATCGCCACGGTCTTCCTGTCTTACCGCCAGAGCAAGCCCCTGCAGGAGCTGGTCCAGTCCTTCCGCCAGTATGTGACCCGCGAGAAACGGCGCTCCGAGAGCGAATACGAATTCATGAAGGGTTCGTTGGATGATCTGGTCAGCCGGAAGCAGCATCTGGAGCAGCTGCTCGACGACCAGCTGCCCTTGCTTCGCAGCAGCTTCCTGTATAAGCTGCTGCAGGGAGAGTTTCATTCCGCTGCGGAGATGGAGGCGTTCGAGGCTCAGGCCAGGCAGGATATGCAGCATAGCTCCTATCTGCTTCTCTGGATCAGGGTGCAGGGATATGGCGGCATCATTACGGCCGACATCCTCAAGGAGCTCCATTTTAACAAATTCGTAGTGAAGAATCTCCTGGAGGATACTCTCGGTCCCAAGCAGTGGATGTACGACAGGAGTGAGGACTCCATCGTCATCTGGTATGGTCCGCCCACGGGGGAGGAAGCGGCAGACCGCAAGGAATTGGCACATAAGCTGGGGATGGTAGAAGACCTGCTGCTGCGGAAATTTTCCATTCAGATCACTGCGGCCGTCAGCTCCCGCTTCGAATCCTTATACGACAGTTGGAAAGCCTACCAGCAGCTCAGACAAACCACGGATTACGGACTGCGCAGCGGCGTCGTTTGGACGGAGGAGCTTGCCCCGACGGGCGGCTATTATTACCCGATGGAGGTGGAGGCGAAGCTGATTAATACGGTCATGGCCGGGGAGACCGGGGAATTAACTGCACTGCTGCAGCATATTTATGCCGAGAATGTCCAGAACCGGAGGCTTGCTCTTACGGTGGTGCATCAATTGGCGTTCGAGCTCAAAGGAACCTGGATGAAGCTTGGCGGGCAAATACAGGTGAGGAGGAGCACTCAACAGGAAGAATGGCACAGCAGGCTGGAGCAGATGATGAACCGTGAATTTACGGAGTACTTCGAGATAGTCTCGGAAAGCCTGCAATTTCTCTGCGAGGAGGCCAGACAAAACCGGAACCGCCATAACGAGGATGCCTTGCGGCAGATGCTGCAATTTATTGAGCAGCAATATTCCAGCACGGAGCTGTCCCTTGCCAGCCTGGCCGACCATATGAAGCTGTCGGAGAGCTATATTTCCACCTTCTTCAAGCAATTCATGAACCAGAATTTTTCCGTGTACCTGGAGAACAAGCGGCTGGATAAAGCGGGAGAGCTGCTGCTGCACAGCGGCTTATCCATTCAGGAGATCGCCTTGCAGGTGGGATATAACAGCGACCGTGCTTTCCGCCGGGCGTTCAAGCGGGTGAAGGGGGTTCAACCCACTCAATACCGGGATTCATTCAGATGAGGGCTTCCAACCGGAGGCCCTTTTTTCTCATCCTCCGCCAGAACGTATAAGGAATGGTCCGGTAACCAAAGCAGTGTCCGGTTATCCAAAGCGGTGTCCGGGGGACCTGGGTCCGGACAATCGTTGCGAATGGGCGTTTATCCAAGATAGTGGTTGCCGGGAGGAAGAACTGTCCCTTTACGGCGGGGCAGCAATTGGTCATGATGGGGATGTAAACCTTATAAAGAAGGAGAGAACCATCCCTATGAAAGCTGCCGTATTGGAGACCAACCGGGCCAGCCCCCAAGGAAGGGGCAAGACCATTGCGTCGAGACTCCGCCGCACCTGGAAGGAGCTTAAGCAGCGGAGAATGCTTATGCTCATGGTATTGCCGGGTCTTATCTATTTCTTCTTATTTCATTATCTGCCCATGTACGGCATTCTCATCGCCTTCAAGGAGTTCCGGATGATTGCCGGGACCAGCTTCTTCGAGAATGTATACAACGCTGATTGGGTAGGGCTGCAGCACTTTCGGGCCTTCTTCGAGAATTCCAATTTCCTGATGCTGCTGAAAAACACGCTCTTGATCAGCATCCTGCAGCTGCTCATCGGCTTCCCGGTACCCATCTTGTTTGCGCTGGCCCTCAATGAAATCCGCTTCCCCCTCTATAAGAAATTCGTACAGACCGTCAGCTATCTGCCCCACTTCCTGTCGATTGTGGCCATCGTAGGCATTATGAAGCTGCTGCTGTCTCCCTCCGACGGAATCGTGAATGTGCTGCTTCATGACTGGTTCGGCATGGAGCCCCGCTATTACTTCGGAGATTCCGGTTGGTTCCGGACACTGTATGTGGGCTCGGGGGTCTGGCAGGAATTCGGCTTCGGCGCGATTGTTTATCTGGCGGCCATCTCCAAGGTGGATACCCAACTGTACGAATCCGCCGTAATGGACGGTGCCACCCGCCTCCGCCAGATCTGGCACATTACTCTGCCGGCACTGAAGACTACCATCGTGGTGCTCCTTATCCTGAATGTGTCCCGCATGATCGGCATCGGAGCAGACAAGATTGTGCTGATGTATTCCCCGGCCACTTATGAGACAGCAGATGTTTTCTCCACCTATGTATACCGCAGAGGTCTGGTGGATCTGGACTTCAGCTTCGGTGCGGCTGTCGGCTTCTTCAATTCGGTGGTCAACGTTATTTTGCTTATATCTTCGAACTTTGTATCCAAGAAGCTTACCGAGGAAAGTCTTTATTAGGAGGGAGCCGGAGCATTCATGGTAAGAGATAAAACCGTTTCATCCAAGATCCTGGATCTGACCATTCAATTGACCATGCTTCTGGTCATCATAATCGTGCTGG
Source organism: Paenibacillaceae bacterium (assembly GCA_029256185.1). GTDB lineage: Bacteria > Bacillota > Bacilli > Paenibacillales > NBRC-103111 > Paenibacillus_AR. The sequence goes on along the minus strand of JAQSYI010000007.1, from coordinate 70,171 downwards.
TTCCCATTGTGCATATTATTTCCGTTTCCCTGAGCCACCCTGACGAGATTGCGCTGGGACGGGTTGGTCTGTGGCCGGTACGGCTGGATTTCCTGGCCTACAGTACCATCCTGACGGATTCGGTTGTCCCCCGTGCGGTGTTGAACTCTCTCATTATTACTATAACCGGGACGGCGGTCAATATTGTCCTGACCACGTTGACGGCATATGCCATTTCCAAGAAAGAGCTGCCCTTTCACAACACCATCATTACGTATATTCTCATCACCATGTTGTTCAGTGGAGGCCTTATTCCCACTTTTCTGGTGGTCAGAGCTTTTGGCATGTACGACAGCTTTGCTTCCTTGGTTATTCCCGTAGCGGTGAATGCGTATTATCTGATCATTATGCATTCCTTCTTCAAGGGCTTCCCCGCTGAGCTGGAGGAGTCGGCACGGCTGGACGGCTGCAATGATTTGCAGATTTTTGCCAGAATCGTTCTGCCTCTGTCCAAGGCGGCTGTGGCCACGATCTCTCTGTTCTATGTAGTGGGGCATTGGAATTCTTTCTTTACCGCCATGATTTATCTGAAGGACTCCCATAAATTCCCCCTTCAGCTGGTGCTGAGGGAGATTGTCCTGCAGACTCAATTGGCCGACCGGCTGGCAGAGATGGGCCAGACCGATCTGGCCGAACAGGTGGGCTCCAAGGTGTCCACAACAAGCGTGCAGTATGCAACTCTTGTGGTATCCATCATTCCCATGATGATCGTATATCCGTTTGTGCAGAAATATTTTGTCCAAGGTGTAATGATCGGTTCATTAAAGGGATGACGCCAATGAAGTGGAATATGTCAAGGGAGGGATGGCCCGGGATACAACAGGCAAGACAACAGAAAGGGCAACAAGAAGGACAACAAGCAAGAGAATAAGGCGACAGGCAAGAACGTAATACAACAGGCAAGGCAGCGCGAGAGTAAATGGAGCATGCGTGGCGGTAAGGGTAGCCCTCATTTTAGAGGCAAGGGCAGACCGCATTATTTCAGGATGTGCAGATGGGCGATAGAAGGATGTGCAGAAGAGCGATAGAAGGATGTGCAGAAGAGCGATAGAAGGATGAACATAGATGGTTGACAATAAAGGGAGGCATACAGATGAACGGACAAAAGATCAGGCAAAAAACATGGGCTATGCTGATGACAGCCAGTATGGCGACAGCGGCTCTGACCGGCTGCAGCGGCAATTCGGGGGAGTCCGCCTCACCGGCGGGGAGCACCTCACCCACGGCAGCGGCAGCAGCCAAGGCTCCACTGGAGGTATCATATATCTGGCAGGACCAGGTCATCCCCAATGAGACGCATACCCTGAAGGACAAGGAGCTGGAGAAGCGCTTTAACGTGAAGCTTGCACCGGAGTATGTGAACTGGGACGGCAGCAACGATAAGCTGAATGTGATGTTCGCCAGCGGCGAATACGCCGATTTCTTCATGAATATCAACGCGGGGCTTCAGCTCAACAAGTGGGGACAGAACGGTTACCTGCTCCCCATTAACGACTATCTGGATAAGCTGCCCAATTACCGCAAGCTGTTCAGCGAGGAGGAATGGAATTTCCTGACCAAGTACGTCTCCACGGGCAGCGGGAAAATCTACTTCTTACCCGGGCAGAATCCGAGCAAAATGCAGCGGGTATGGATCTACCGCAAGGATATCTTCGACAAGGAAGGCTTGAAGCTGCCGGGCACCATGGATGAGCTGTATCAGGTGCTGAAGACGCTTAAGGCCAAATATCCCGATTCCGTTCCCATGTCCAGCCGCTGGGGAGCTGACGGACTGTTGGCGGGTTTCACCAAGGGCTTCCGTACAGATGTGGATTTCTGGAAGAACCCGGACACCAATAAAGTGGAATATGCCCCATCCACCGGCAATTACCGGGATATGCTCGTCTACCTGAGCAAGCTGTATAAGGAAAATCTGATTGAGAAGGAATTCGCCACCATCACCGGACCCCAGTGGGAAGAGAAGAATTACACCGGTAAATCACTGATTGAGTATTCCTACGCTACCCGTTCTGTGGATTTTGAGAACAAGGCCAAGGCTGCTCCGGGAACGGACTGGGAGCTGCTGCCCCAACTGATACGCGGTTACAGCGACAAGCCCGCATTGGCCCCACGGGAGCTGCCCTTCTATATGTCGGGGGGAATTGCCATTTCCTCCGCTGTCAAAGGGGAGAAGCTGGACAAGATTCTGGAGATGATCGATTGGCTGTGTACTCCGGAAGGCTCCCGGCTGATGCAGCTTGGACAGGAAGGCCAGCATTATGACACAGTGGGCAGCAAGGTGAAGCCTAAGGAGCAGTATAAGGACTTTCTGACCCTGTTCAAGGAAACCGGCTTCCACTTCTTCCTGGGCCGGGAAACCCAATTGGCAGAACCCAGTGTCAATGACAAGGTAATGGAACTCTTCGGCAAGGAAGCCTATGCTCCCTTCGTCGCCTTCTCATTTAGCGATGAGGATGAGAAATCCAAATCCAGTCTCGTGACCGGACTCAATGATAAGCGCCTGGAATTTACCCAAAAAGCAATTATGGGCACAGTAGACCCCTCCAGTGATGAAGCCTGGAACAAGTATGTGCAGGATCTGGAGAAAGCCGGGTTAAGCAAGCTGACGGAAATCTATACCCGCTCGGCCAAATAAGGGAGTGGAGCTGTAACATGTGGATGAATCTGAATTGGCAGGATGGAGGGAAGCCTGCCACCGCCGCCGGATTAACTTGTGCAGAAAAAGAACTGGTGGCGGGCCTCCAGGGCAGCGCGGTCTATGATCTGGACGCGGGAGGCTCTGCTGCCGGAGGGGAACGGGTGGCTTGGTACCGGGCGGAGCTGAAGGCAGAGGAACTGCAGCAGGCTGTCCATCATGCTGTCCACCAATCCGCTTATATTCTGCTGGACTTTGGGGTAACCAGACATATCCGCAAGCTGTCCCTGTATCTAGACGGACAGGAGTTGGGGAGAACGGAGTGCTCCGATGTGGATACCCAGTTTATTATCCCCGCCTCCTGGCTGCGGGGGCATCTGCCCCATTCCTTGCTGCTTGTGGTTATAGAGGGTTTCACCATGAATATGTGGCTGAAGGGAGTAGGGCTACGTCCGTATACCCCTCCGGGCTGTACGACCCTGACAGACGAGCTGCCCCGCCAGGCGGATGTGCAGCCACTGCAAGGACTTGGAGCATTAACGGCAGCAGCATTGTGCGAGGAACAGCTTCAACTGAGTTTTTCCTGCGGCATGGAGGGGAGGCTGGCTCTCTACGGGAATGGTGTATTCCGCTTTACTGCATTCTGGCCGGCTGCCAAGGAGGATACTCCCCTGATAGACCAGTTGGTGCTTGATGAGTGGAATCCCATCCTTGCCCGGAACATAGAGCTGAAGAACGGTACTGAAGAACTGCATATCCCCTGGAGCAATCTCACTGTGATCCTGCGGAAATATCCCTTTGAGCTGTCCGTGGTTCAATCGGATACAGGCGTGACCGTGTTCCGGCACACCGCCGAGGAAATGAACAGCCGGCCCCTGGTGGGAATGGCGGTACAGCTGGATCCCGGTGAAGCGATCTTCGGGCTGGGGGAGAATGCTGCTCCCTCACTGAACAAACGGGGGCAATGCGAGGACATATGGGTAGCCCATGATTTCGTCCATTGCGATATTCCGGTGCCCTTCTACATCAGTACCAGGGGGTACGGACTATATCTCAATAACTCCTGCCACTCCCGCTTCGATATGGGCAAGAAGGTGCACGACAGGGCCCTGATCTGGGCAGCGGGAGGCAGGCTGGACTATTTCTTTATCTACGGTCCAAGCCCCAAGACAATTGTCTCACGTTACACGGGTATAACAGGCCAGGCCAAGCTTCCTCCCAGATGGGCCTTCGGCTTCTGGCAATCAAGAACAGGGGCGGATTCCGCAGAGGCGGTGCTGGCCAAGGCGGCACGGTTCCGGGAGGAGGGAATTCCCCTTGACGTGATCGGTATCGATCCGCCCTGGATGGATAACACCACGGAATTCAAGTGGAACGGATCAAGTTTCCCTCATCCCGAAGAGCTGATGGGAAAGCTGAAGGAGCAGAAGCTGCACCTGATTCTGTGGTCCTCGCCCTTTGTTAATCCTGCCTGCGGCAATTATGCCGAAGGGGTGGAAGCCGGGCACTTCATGCGTGATGAAGCGGGACGGTCCCAGCCCGTATGCTGGTGGAAAGGACATGACGCCGGGTTGGTGGATTTCACCTCACCGCAGGCTGTGGACTGGTGGCGGGAGCAGATTAAGCCGCTGCTGGAGCTTGGCGTGGATGGACTGAAGATTGACGGTGGAGACGGCTCTGAGGTACCCGCCGGAATCTTCAACGCATCGGGAAGGGCGGGCAGCGAGTTCCATAATCTGTACCCTGTCTATTTCGCCAAAGCGGTATACGGCATATTCCAGGAGGCCCGCCCCAATCAGCGGGTGCTTGTCTGGGAACGCACCGGCTTTGCCGGCAGCGGCAAATACCCGTGTACATGGGGCGGCGACCAGCTGGCCGACTATTCGGGCACAAGAGTGCTGGTTAAGGCCGGGCAGGCGGCGGGATTGGCGGGAATCCCCTTCTGGTCCCAGGATGTGGGCGGCTTCTGCAAGTGTGAGGGGACGACGGAGAGCTTCTTTATCCGTTCTTATCAATGGGGTCTCCTGTCTCCCTTGTCCCGGGCCCATGGGGACCGGACAGAGCCGTGGTCCTATGGCGGCAGAGCCCAAGATATTGTCAAAGAGTATATCCGGCTTCGTTACCGGCTGCTTCCGTATTTGTACAGCCTCGCATACGGTGCTGTCCTGGAGGGTTTGCCCGTCATGCGTCCCCTATTTTATGAATATCCCGACGACCCGCAAGTATACAGTTGTGATTACCAGTACCTCCTGGGGGACAGCCTGCTGGTGGCACCGATTGTAGAGGAAACCGGGGCGGCGGATCTCTCAGCGGTCAGATCTGTCTATTTTCCCGCAGGAAAGTGGATTGATTATTGGTCGGAGCATGAATACGAAGGAGGACACTCCTATTCTTACCGGGCGGAGATTGAGAAGCTTCCCTTGTTCATCAAGAAGGGTGCGCTGCTGCTGATGGCTCCGGATATAACCCGCACGGCGGATTATTCGGGCAGAGAATTGTTCCTGCATTATTACCCTGCCGGGCCGGGAGAGGTGACGCAAGCCTCCCACTATCTGGATGACGGACTGTCCCTGGATTACAGGGAAGGGGGTTACGACCGGATCGACTTCTCTATCAGCAGGGAGCGTGACGGCAGTATCCGGCTAAGGGTGGCGACGGTTGTTAACGGCTACAGCACAATGGGCAGCTCTCTTCGACTCATGCTGATCGTCCATAAGGGGGCGGAACAGAAGTCTGCATCATTTTCTTGTAATTATTCCATTGGGATGGCAAAAGAGACCGGGTTCCGGTTGTAGCCCAAGGAACGGGGAGCTGCCTGCGGGGCTCTCCCCGCCTTATCTATCTAAAGGAGGTATAATAATGAAGGGCATAAAGGCAGCAAAAGGACAAATGCACAAGTCCCTGATTGTCGGTCTGGCTGTGATGCTGCTGGGTTCAGCCACCGGATGGGAGACGGCGCGGGGAGCGCCGGACCTGGTAAGCGGGGATGATGCTGCTTGGGAAATCTATGTTTCGCCGGCTGGCTCCGATGAAACAGGAGACGGCTCGGAGCCGTCTCCCTTCGGCAGTTTGGCCAAGGCCCGTGATACGGCAAGACTGCTCATGGCCGGGGGAATGACCGGCAACGGGGTGATCGTGCTGCGGGAGGGAACGCATCAGCTTGCCGAAACACTGGTGCTGGATGACCGTGATTCGGGAAGAGACGGGCACAAGGTGATTTACCGCGCCTATCCGGGGGAAGAGCCGGTTATAAGCGGCGGACAGGAGATCAGCGGGTGGCTGCCCGTAACGGACGGCGTATACAAGGCGGCCACCGGCGGTCTGGACTTCCGGCAATTGTATATCAACGGTGAACGGGGCATCAGGGCCCGTACCCCCAATGCGGGAAGCTATTACAGGGTGAAGTCCTATAATAAGACCAATCTGACGATTCAGGTTGAAGCCGCCCATACTGCCGGTCTCGAGGGAGGGGCGGGTACTCCGGAGATGATCGTCCAGACCCATTGGGACGACCGCCACCTTCTGGCAGATTCCTTCACTGTCACGGGAGACACCGCTGCCGTAATGACCCGGGAGCCGGAGCGGAGCACGATCGTCACCAGCGAGAGTCCGCTTAGCGAGCCGGGGCAATCCTATCACTGGGAGAACAAGCTGGCTTTTCTCGACCAGGCGGGAGAGTGGTTCCTGGACAAGGAGCAGCAGGAGGTATATTATAAGCCCCGCACCGGCGAGGACATGTCCACGGCTGTAGTTGTTGCACCCCGCTTGGAGACGTTGGTCAAGCTGGCGGGGACGCTGGACCAGTCGGTGCAGCACATGGAGTTCCGGGGCCTGCGCTTCGAGCATTCCACATGGCTGAAGCCCAATGATGGCTATGCCGGGACACAGGCGACTTATTATCCCGTGGACGGCGTGTGGTATGGAGGCAAGCTTCCCGGTGCGGTACAGCTGGAAGCGGCTGGTAATATCCGGTTTGAGCGCAATACGTTCCGGCATCTCGGAGCAACGGGATTGGATCTTGTCGCCGGCAACTTCGACAACACCATTGAAGGCAATGTGTTCACGGATATATCAGGCAACGGCCTGGCAGTGGGGAGCCGGTTGACCACGGTCAAGGCTGTGCCGGAGGACCCGCGGGTGACGGACCGGAGAACCACCGTCCGCAACAACTACCTGTCCCGGGTGGGGCAGGACTATTATGGCGCAGTGGGGATCTTCGGGGGCTATGTGGAAGAAATGAACGTGGTTCATAATGAATTGACCGATATGCCCTACAGCGGAATCTCGGTAGGCTGGGGCTTTACAACCAATGATACCGCCCTGAAGAATAATACCATCAGCAACAACCGGATATCGGATGTCATGGGGCTGCTGGATGACGGAGGCGGCATCTATACCTTATCCTATCAGCCGGGAACAGAAATCAAGGAGAACTATATATACAATATATTGCGGTCTCCCTGGACGATTGTGAATTATCCGGAGAAGGAATGGTGGAAGAATCTGGGCATCTACCTGGATCAGAACAGCTCCGGGATGACGGTAATGAATAATGTGATCCTGAATGCGGAGCGGCTGATCAAGACCAACCAGGCTCCCTACGGAACCGGCGCCTTCATCCGCAATCATGCCGATCTGGCCTGGGTCAAGGAGAATGCAGGGATCGAGCCGGCTTACCGGGATATCCGGCTGGCGGAGCCGGCAGAGCCTCCGGCCGCCCCTGCGGATGTAACGCCGCCTCAGCTTGTAAGCGCTGCAACGGATGAAGCGGGGACAGAGATAGTGCTTCATTTCAGCGAGCCGCTGGAGGCGGCAACCGATTCGGGAATTTTGGACGCCTCCAGGTTCATGCTAAGCGGTACTGACGCAGTTGTATCCTCGGCAGTGTTGGATGTTGCCGATGTGAAGAGCGCCACCGTCAAGCTGGCTCTGGACAAGACAGCGGGATACGGCAACACGGTTGCTCTGGCACTGGCACAGGGAGCGGTCAAGGATGCCGCCGGTAACGCAATCGCAGCTTCGGCCGGCAACAGTGTCAGCAACCTTACCCTGATTCCTTATCTGATGAAGGTGGATATGATCGGCTCTCCCATCATGAATGCGGGGGATACGGCCTGGCCGGGAGCCTATCTGACCGACAGGAGCGGGCAGCCGGTTGCAGTTGGCTCCGCAAGCTTTAGCTATGCCTCTGCCGATCCGGCGGTTGCGGATGTAGACGGGCAGACCGGAGAGATTACGGCTGTGGGAGCAGGGGAGACAGATGTGGCCATCCATGCCGTATGCGAAGGAATTGCAGTGGCGGGCAAGCTCCGGATATATGTGAGCCAGCAAGGCCAACAGAAGCCGTCCGAGGTGAATATCGCCAGGAACAAGCCGGTATTATCCGGCACATCCCCTGTGGCGGGATACCCGGCAGAGCAGGCGGTTGACGGCAATATCAACACCATCTGGACCACGGGAGCCGCCTCCAGTCTCACGGTGGATCTGGGTGATCTGTATGAGCTCTACCGCATCAAGCGCATCGAATTCGTCACCCGGCAGGATGTGAGCCAGACGGGGCCGCGGAAGAACTTCACCGTGCTTGGCGCAAACGATGACGACTTTGCGGACAGCACGGTACTGGGCAGCCGGGGAGCCGATCTGGTGCCCCATCAAGGGACCTGGACTACGGAGCTCCCAACCCCCGCCTCCTACCGGTACATCCGCTTCAACAAGCCGACCGAATATGCGGCTGTGGCTGAGCTGCGCATCATCGCCGAGCCTGTTGTGCAGCCGCTGCCTCCCTCGGTGTGGCCTGCCGGAAGCAAGGTCGATGTGGTCCAGGGCGGCTATGGCCAGGTGCACCTGAGTTGGACTCCAGCAGCACCTGCGCCGGCCGCGTATCAGGTATCCGTTGCCGGGCAAACGCCCGTCACTGTGAGCGGAGCCGTATACGGGCTGACCGTGGACAACTGGCCGTCAGGCGCCACGCGGCTTGTCAAGGTGAAGGCCATGGACGCTCAAGGGAACTGGAGCTTGGACGGCCCAGCCGTCTCCTATACCGCTGATTGGACTCCCTCCCGGATCAGCCTGGGCATGAACGGCTCGCCCCTCATGAGCGCAGGGGAAACGGCCCGGCTTGTGCCCGCACTGCTTACGGGCAACGGGCAGCTGGTGAGCTGGGGAACAACGTCGTGGGAGTATGAATCTGCCCATCCGGCGGTTGCGGCTGTGGATGCCTCAACAGGCGACGTCACGGCGGTAACAAGCGGGACTGCCCGGATCACCGTACGGGCGTTTCATGACAATCTTCCTGTGAGCACGGCCCAACTGGATCTGTATATCTTCCCGCAGGGACAGCCCAAGCCGGGCATGGCCAATATGGCCCAGAACAGAATAACCACCTCCGCCTCGGCTTATGTGGCGGACAATTCACCGGACAAGGCAACAGACAACAGCATCTCCACCATCTGGGCTACCAGCGGCACGGCCTCGCTCACGGTGGATCTGGGCGAATCCTATCCTTATTACAATGTGGCCAGGATTGAGGTGGTGACCCGGCAGGACGTGGACCAATCCTCACCGCGTAAGAATTTCGAAATACGCGGCTCCCAGACAAGCGACTTCGCCGAGTACACGGTTCTGGGCAGCCAGGGAGACACGGCCGTGCCCTTCAAGTCCACCTGGTCGGCAGATGTGGCCGAAGCGAAGCCGTACCGTTACATCCGGTTCGTCAAGACCGCCAACTATGCCGTTGTGGCTGAGCTGCGGGTTCTGGTGACCCCGGCCATAACGCTGTCCGTCCCCGAATAATCCGGGCTTGGCCGCCGCCAGCTGTATCAGCATGACGCGAGGCCTGCAAGCCGCACCACAAACAAGAACAAGAAGCCTGCAATCCGCGGTCAGCGCGGAATTGCGGGCTTCTGGCATAGCGGGAGGGAACCCCCTTACGGTGCTACCACCCGTACTTCCGCTCCCCGGCATCATATTCCACCCAGGCAATCGTGTCCGGCGAAATCCAGCCCAGGAACATGCCCAATCCGGCAAATTGCGTCGTGCTTCCGGACAAGTCCGTCAACCAGATTTCCAGGAAAAATCCATCGTTGGACCGTGTTACATAAGCCAGCTTGCTTTGATCCGGGGAGAGGAACGGGGTGAATTCCTTCTCCTGCCCGGCCAGTTGCTTCACCCTCTCCAGATTGAGCTTAGGATCGGGAACCGCGGCGGTTGTTTTGGCGGCCACATCAATTTCATTGTATCCGTGGGTGGACTGTTCAGGGAATTGCGTCGTAACGCTGACTTTGTTGTTGTCCGTCCATTCAAGGGGATAGGTGCTTATATAGCCGTCGCTATGGGACATATAGGCGGCCTTCGGATAACGGCCCGTCACTTTCCCTGCCTGATTGATCACCAGGAGATCCGCTTCACTGAGCAAGCGATAGTCTTGCATCATGAGTCCGATCCGCTCCCCGTCAGGCGAGGAGGACATCCCTGCTATGGGCAAGTCTGACGTATATACCAATCGGCTCTTCCCGGTTCCAATATTAATCCGGTAAACGAGGGAATGGTGCATGACCACATAAATAGAATCCTCATAGAATAGCTTGGGCAGGAGCACCTTCTTGTAGCCGTGCACCCGATCCAATTGATAGCCGTCATCGGTTTTAGGCAGGATATAATCCTTCTTCTCCGGCAACGGCACCGTCTCCACCGTTCCATCCGATAAGTTGGTGAAATACAAGCTTTCCTCGTCATAGGCAAGAGCAAAAGGTTTCCCTGATCCGGCTTGTTTGACAAGCTGTTGGTCCGTCATGGAGACAGGCAGGTACTGATGCCCGAAGGGCTGGAATTGCGTGAGCACAATCTCCGGAGGTGTGCTCTCGTCCCTGTATTGAAAGGCGGCATCGAATAAATGGGGCATGTCCTCGTTCAGCTTGGCGCTTCCGGTCCCGAGCGGGTGGTTGACACTGAAGTGAACTGTTTCCCGCGGCAGCAAGTCCGAGAAAGCCAGTGTGAATTCCTTGCCCGATTGCCAGTCAAGCGTATAGGAGAAGTCCGTCCTTCCCGGATGATTGCTGGTCAATTGCCGCTTGAGGGCTCCCTCCAGGGCGGAACGGTCCAGTTCTGTGGTGGAAATGTAGTGGAATGCGGCGTGATTCGCGTCAATCACCGGCAGCCGTCTCTGATCCTGGTTCATCTTTAAGGAAGCGGGTGTCTGCCAGGCGGATTCCGTGGGGGAAGGAGAGACTGGAGCAGCCGTGCTGGATGGAACAGACGCCATGGAGGTCACGTCCGGTGAAGAGAACACCTGGCTTGAAGGAGCAGGGGTCATGCCCGGATCAGGCTTGGGCTCTGTTGTCCGGAAGCACCCGGTCAATAGCATTACAACAATCAATGGGCAGAAAACAAACCTGATTCGCATGCCATAACACTCCCTTGGAATCAATCGTATCACAATATAGACGGGTAGAAACCGAAAATGTTCCAGGGAAATCCTAAACAGGAAATCACAAGCGACACTCCGTCGGACTTGCTCCTAAGAGTCTGTCCGACGAAGTGGTTGTGGTGAATCAATATTCACCGGGCAACATTCACTACCGGGATAGGGATGGCTTGGATGCTCAAACACGTTTTGCCGGCCTTCATTTTATTGGACTTTCAAGGTGTCAAGACCGGCAAAAAACTCGCCCTCAAGCCACCCCTATCCCTCCCGTTCACGTTGCTGAATATTGATTCACCATTTTCCTTTCGTCGGACTTGCTCCTAGGATTGCTTCTCCTTTAAATATTGCCCCGGCGTCATGCCGGTATAGCGGACAAACAGCCGGGTGAGGATGGCAGTGTTGCAGCCGACCAGCTCGGCAATCTCCTTCACCTTCTTATCGGGCTGCTCGGATATGATCCTGCAAGCCGTCTTGAACCGGTACTCATTCAGATAATCCTTGAAATTATGGCCGGTCACGGCCTTGAACAGCGTTGATACATAGGTCATGGACAGATTAAGATGCTCCGCCAGATCAAACAGACTGATATCCTCATGGTAGTGCAGGCTGATATATTCCTCCATTCTGGCGGCAATCCCGTGGCTGGATTGCTCGCTTTTCCGCCGTATCCGATCCGATAATTCCGCGAAAACCTCAGCAGCTTTCACGCCCAGCTCCTCAAAGCTGCGGGCAGTCCGGAATTCCGTAAAGGAGGGGCTGTCTCCCTCGCACACGGACCCGGCCTCAGCATACAGACCGTTGGCGATCCGGCTTACCGTGCCTCCAAGCATGACCGTCAGCTGGAGCAGGCTGGCGTTTTTACCATTTCGATTGATCTCCAGAATTTCATCCAGAATGGTTCTCCAGACCATCGTCTTGCCGTGAATAATGGCATTGGTCAACGACTGCTCCAGATTGATGGGATAATACGCCGTGCCATTCCAGATGGCATGGGGCATCTTTCTGGTGATGACCTCTCCGCTTTGAGGGGAAAACTCGTTGAAGCCGGAAACCGTCAATGCATCCTGATAGGAGGTGCTGATGGATTCTACCTCCCGGCAGGAGGAACCGATGATGGCCTTCAGCTCCAGACCGAATTCTGGTTCAAAGCTAAGCAGTGTATTCCGCAGCATTTCAGCCAGCTTTTCCGTATCGTCGTCGGCGATGATCATGACCTGTGTTTCAAAGCTCATATCGGTGATGACGCACCATTTGCCCGGTTCGAAGAGCGTCCGGAGAGCCGCGGTAAGCTTGGGCTTGATCTCAAGGATGAGATTGTGGGTATAGTCCACAGCAAGCTCAGGGTTTGCCACGTACTTGATCAGCACAGAGAAAACCGGGCCGGCTGCTTCGGGAACGCGGTATCTCTGCAGATTGTCCTTCATCTCGCTTGGGGAGAGCATGCCGAGCAGAAGCTCCCGAAAGAACCGCCCCTCGGCGTCCGACTTGTAAGCCTCCATGGAGCTTGAGATTTCGGCGATATTCTCATGCAGCATATGAAAGGCATTGCGGACATAGGCGATCTCATCGCCTTTTGCAATCATGCCGCCGCTGGCCTGAAGCACGCTTTGGATGGGGGTATACATCCTCTTGCTGATCCACACCATGAGCGCGCAAGCGGCCAGCAGGGCAAGCAAGCCTATCCCGATAATGGAAATAAGCATGGGACTTGCCGTCTGGGGCGGCTTGGCCAGATAAATAAACCGGAGATTGTCCAAGGAGGCGGAGGGAATATCCACCCGTCCTGCTTGGATTGAATCCAGCAGGAGCTCCTCCTGTTGGCGCCGGGTCAGCGGCTCTCCGATGATGGCTGCCGCTTCATTATCCTGCAGCATGACATAGCTTCCGCCCTCCATGCTCTGAACCTGAAATAACTGCCCCACGGAGAAGGACGCAAACACATACAAGGGCTGGGTGCGTCCCAGCCAGTGGCGGCTTGCAAGCACATAATATGCGGCCCCGTCATCGCCCACGGAGGGCCAAAAACGAAGGGCGGTGCCGGGAGTGGCTGCAAACCATTGCCTGATATCCGCAAGCTCCCGTTCGTTAAGATGAAGCTTGGACCGGAGCAAGCTCAGGTCACCCGTACTGTCATTTAAGATAGCGTAATCGTCCGTAAGCTTGGTAACGGCAATGCTGTTCAACTGCGTCGGCGCTATGCCAAACAGGGAGCTGAGGAAAGTATGCAGCTTGAGCCGGGCCATGGGGTTGGGCTCACCGGGTATCTCCGCCAGGTAATTGGCCGTATATTCGGAGGCTTGAAGCAGCATGTGAATCTCCTGAATGGCCCTTACCCGGGAATCGGTATAACCGGCCAATTGTTGGGCTGTGGCCTCCACCGTCCGGGAGTATTCGGCTTTGCGGTTCAGATAATAGCCGGTTAAGAAGATGCCTTCAATCAGCAGTGTATACACGACGGCAATGAGAGTAAAAGCGAATAGCATTTGACGATAATAGCGCATAAGACCCCTCTTTACAGGATGTAATAGTCACATTGGTTGCGCTTACATTATTGTGTGGGCATTACGGCAGCACCAGGTTAATTATATCATAGTGCCGCAGCCGGGTTACAACCTCTAAAAATTACGAAAGAGCCATCTGAAGAAATGAAGCTGCCTGATCAAAAGTTTTGACGCCTATCCTAAAAACTGCGGATTTTGGCTGGCTGGCCGGTATGATACATTACAGATGCAAGCGGCGCTTCAACAGGAAAGCGCCTCCAAATAAAAACATACACTTCGAAGGGAGGGGAAAAATTGAAATTGCTATCAGCTGCGGAGCCTGCAGGGCTTCGGGAACAGGCATCAAAGAAACGGCTTCATCCCGTGTTGGTCAGCATCATGACGGACAAATATTTGTATCTGATGCTGGCTCCGTTTCTGGTCTATTATCTGATCTTTTATTACAAGCCGTTTGGCGGTCTGGCCATGGCCTTTCAGGACTATAAGCCGTTCCTCGGAATCAGCGGAAGCAGATGGGTAGGCTTGGACAACTTCATGACCTTTTTTAACGGTCCTTACTTTGTAAGAGTCGTGCGCAACACGGTGCTGATTAATCTGTTTAATCTGATCTTTGCTTTTCCGGTTCCGATTATACTGGCTGTTCTCTTCAATGAAGTCAGAAGCAAGCTGTTCCGTACCACGGTGCAGACCATATCCTACATGCCCCATTTCATCTCAACGGTGGTAATCGCAGGCCTGGTGGTCAACTTCCTGTCGCCGTCCAGCGGGATTGTGAACATCTTCTTGGGAATGCTCGGACATGATCCGGTCTATTTCCTGACCAAGCCGGAATACTTCCGCGCCATCTATGTCATTCAGGGCATCTGGGCGGGGGCGGGCTTTGGCTCGATTATCTATTATTCGGCCTTATGCTCGATTGATTCGGAATTGTATGAAGCGGCCACTATTGATGGAGCAGGACGGTGGAAGCAGACGCTTCACATTACGCTTCCGGGCTTGCTGCCCACCATCGGCATTATGCTGATTCTGCAGATCGGCAACCTGATGAATCTGGGCTACGAGATGATTATTCTGCTGTATCTTCCCGTTACGTACGAAACCGGTGATGTGATCAGCACCTTCGTGTACCGGGCGGGAATAGAAAGCGCCAATTATTCCATGTCCACGGCAGTGGGGTTGTTCAACGGCGTGATTTCTCTGGTTCTCGTATTGACAGCCAACCAGATATCCAAGCGCATCAGCAACATCAATATTTTCTAGAAGGGAGAGGAATGTGGTGAAACGGTCACAAGGGGAGAGGATATTCGGAGTCTTCAATACGATAGTTATGCTGCTGATCTGTGTGGCAACCCTGTATCCTCTCTGGTATGTTATTATTGCCTCCTTCTCCGAGCCTCTGGCTGTATCCACGGGGGCTGTCACCTTTCTTCCCAAGGGGTTTGAGCCGGCCTCCTTCAAGAAGGTGCTCGGCATGGATAATCTATGGACTGCTTACGGGAACACGGTCTTTTATTCCGTAGCGGGCACCTCCATCAGCATGGTGCTGACGGTTCTCGGCGCGTATCCCTTGTCGAAGAAACGGCTGAAGGGACGCAGAGTGCTGATGCTGTTTATTCTGGTTACCATGTGGTTCAACGCCGGGATGATGCCGATTTTCCTTAATTTCAAGGATCTGCATCTGGATAATTCCCGCCTGGGCATTCTGTTGTGCGGAACCATTGACACCTTCTTTGTGATTCTCATGCGCACCTTTTTTGAGAATGTGCCCGAATCGCTGGAAGAATCCGCCAAGCTTGACGGAGCCAAGGATTTGCGCATCCTGACCAGCATTTATCTGCCTCTTTCGGTTCCCGCCCTGGCCACCTTGACGATGTATTATTTTGTCGGCCGCTGGAACAGCTATTTCTGGTCCATGCTGCTGCTGAATGATCAGGATAAAATTCCGCTGCAGGTTCTTTTGAAGAAACTGATTGTACAGGTATCCTATAATATGAATGAAGCGGTGGATATGAGCGCTACCGTGATGACGGAGCAGACGGTCGTTTACGCCACCATTGTAATCGCGGTCATTCCTATGCTGGTCCTGTATCCTTTTATCCAACGGTTCTTTGTGAAGGGTATTATGGTCGGCGCAATCAAGGGCTAAATCCTAAATCCATTCCACAATAATTCTATTCAGGGGGACAAGAACATGAACAAAAAGCTATGTACCATGGCGCTGGCATCGGGGCTGGCCGTATCTGCGCTGGGGGGCTGCTCCGGGAGCTCAACGGAGCCTGCTGCAACCGGCGGCTCAGCCTCACCCGCAGCAGGATCACCGGCTGCCGGGGGCGCCGCCCAAGCCGTGGGCTACAACGGCAAGGACAATCTGAAGGTTTCGGAAGCGCCCATGACCTTAACGCTGTTTTATGCCTTCGGTGCTAACGGGGCTCCCAAGGGAGACATGCCCATCTGGAAAAAGGCGGCTGAATTCACCAATGTGAGCATGAAGAACGCAGCGAACGAATCCGTCAGCGATGAGAAGCAATCCTTCAACACCATGATGGCAGCCGGCAAGCTGCCGGACCTGATTCAAGCCCAGCGGGTCACCCTGAATCCGGCCATTGCCCAGGGCGCTCTTATTCCCCTGGATGATCTGATTGCCAAGCATGCGCCGAATATTCAGCAATTTATGAAGGATTATCCCGATGCCGTCAACGCCGGTACGGGACCGGACGGCAAGCTGTACAGCGTAGCAGGCTCATTGGGCGGCAAGCCGGGCGACAATGTTCCCTCGAGCGGCTTCTTCATCCGGCAGGACTGGCTGAAGAAGCTGAATTTGAAAGCGCCCACAACACTGCAGGAGTATAAGGATGTGTTGTATGCCTTCCGCAACAACGACCCTAACGGAAATGGGAAAAAGGATGAAATTCCTTACTTTACCAGAGACAAAGGGTTCTGGACCCTGGTGCAGCTATGGGGCGCCCATGTGAGCTGGTATATCGGGGCGGACGACAAGGTCCACTATCCCAAGGCGGAGCCGGAATATAAGGCGGCGCTGAAGGAATTGGCCCAATGGTACAAGGACGGACTTATTGACCCGGAAATCTTCACCCGGGGCTCCCAGGCCCGCCAGTTCCTGCTGGGCAATGACACGGGCGGCGCCACCATCGACTGGTTTGCCTCTACGGGAGCCATCAATGATACGGTTCGTCCCCAGGTGCCCAATATCGATTTCGCTGCCATCGCTCCTCCTGCCGATGTAAACGGCAAGGTCAAGCATATCTATAGCCGCACACCGCTGCATATTTATTCCTGGGGCATCTCCAAGGACTGCAAGGACCCTGTGGCGGCCATCAAATACATGGATTTCTTCATGAGTGAAAAGGGCAAGCTGCTGATGGGCTACGGGATAGAAGGGGAGGATTACACGCTGGTAAACGGCAAGCCTGCTCCAACCTCCAAGGCGTTGGGCAATCCCGGCGGCTATCCCCAATATCTGAGAAGCATCGGCGTGTACGAAATCGGCTCCTACGGCAATCTGGACGGAGAGCTCAGCACCATGAACAAGCAGGGCAAGGAGGGCTTCGTCATGTACCAGAGCAGCAAGTGGCTGGAGAAGGCCTTTCCCGAGCTGGTTTTTACAGCCAGCGAGCGGCAGGTGATTGACGCCAATATTGCCAATATTAATGCCAACGCCGATGAATACGACCAAAGCGCCTTTTTGGGCGCCAAGGATGTGGAAGCCACCTGGGAGAAGCATGTGGATGAGCTGAAGAAAATGAATCTCCAGGCGGTGCTGGATGTGTATAACAGCGCGTATGCCCGGTACAAGGCCACATTGAAGTAGAAGCGGAGCAGGAGTGAGGAGGGCCTGAGCTCTCCTCCTCCGCCAGCCGCAACGAATAATAAAGCGAGGGCATCCTTATGGAATTTGTGTTAAGAAAGCGGCCGCGTCTGCTCGCAGACGAAGCAAAGCTCCGCTCAATCAAGCTAAGCGGCCGCAATGACCCGGTTTATGCGGAATTGCTGAGGCGGCTGTGCGACAAGTGCGACAGGATTATTGCCGGGAAGCCCGCACCCGATTATGAAGCCAAGCCCAATGATCCGGCGGACGGCTGGCAGCGGCGGCTGGGCAACAATATGATGGATTTTGCCGCTGCGTACCGCTATGGCGGCGGGGAGCGGTATTTGCACGCCGCCGTGGAGTGGGCCTGCAAAAGCGCCGCTTATCCCACCTGGGGCCGGGGCCATTATGCCAATTGCGACATCGTGGCTTCGCATCAGCTGTTCGGCATAGCCATGGTTTATGACTGGCTGTACGATCAGCTGAGTGAAGAAACGCGACAGCTGCTCAAGCGGACCCTGCTGGAGAAGGCGGAGACGATGCACCGCGCCGCTCTGGATTCCTCCTCCTTCTGGAGCAGGGAATGGCTGCAAAATCATATGTGGATCAACATGACCGCTTTGCTCGCCGCTGCGTTGGCCGTATATGAGGATGCGCCTCACGCAGACGTGTGGATTGGCGTGGCCCAAGAGAAGCTTTCCCGTACGATGGAGGTTCTGGGCCATGACGGGGCCAGTCACGAAGGGTATATGTACTGGGAGTACGGACTGGACTGGCTGCTCCGGTATATGGTTCTGGCCCGGGAGCACCTGGGTCTGGATTATTTCGGCCACCTGTGGTTCAAGAACACGGCCCGCTATGGTCTCTATCTGCTGCTGCCCGACACGGGAGACGGCTCCCCCGACGTGTTCATGGACTTGGGAGATTGCGACCGCACCAATGGTCTGTATGGCTCGGAAACCCAGGAGCATCTGCTCTACTTGCTTGCTTCGGAATACCGGGACGGCTGGGCTCAGACGGGAGCCATTCTGGCAGCGCGCAAGTATCCCCATCTCAATACCTTTGCCAGTGCCTTATATTATGACGGGTTGGTCCAACCGCAGGCCTTGGACACCCTTCCCACCCAGGGCTATTTTCCCGACATGGGCATCGTCTCCCTGCGATCAGGCTGGGGAGCGGACGATTCCGCGCTTCTCTTCCGGTGCGGCCCTTACATTGGCCACAGGGCCTTCGACAGCCATAGGGAGAAGCCCTACCACGATTGGGGCGGAGGCCATGTTCATCCCGATGTGAACCATTTCACCCTGTTCGGCTCGGGAGAGTGGCTGCTGCCGGATGACGGCTACTCCTTCAAGGCTACCTCCAATCATAATACGCTGCTGATCAACGGCTATGGTCAGGCGGGCGAAGGCTGGATTTGGTTCGACGGGCGTCCCTGCCACGAAACTGGCGGCAAGCCCCATATTATGCATACGGAGTTTGCCGATGATTGTGATTATGCCGCGTGCGCGGGCGCCTTCGCATATCCGGCCCATACGGGGCTCCTCCGGTTCAACCGCCACTTCCTGTTTATCAAGCCGGGCGTGCTGATCGTAATCGATGATATTGAGGCAGATACCGTCAGCTCCATGGAGCTGCGGTTTATTCCCGGAGGCTCCTGCATTCAGGAGGATAACGGAGCCTATCTGATTAACGGTGAACGCTCTGTTCTGCGAATCGCCAATACCGGTTCGGAATTTTCTCTGGAGGAGCGAGGGGTATACCGGGGCAGGCAGACCATTCCATTCAATACCAGGGAACCGAGCAGTCAGGTGAAGATGCTGTTGGCTAGAACCCGTTCCACACACTGGCTGACCGCCACCGTATTGAGCTGGTGTTCCGCCGGGGACCAGCCTGCCCGGCCGGAGATCAGGCTTGGCCAAGGCAGAGTGACCGCAATATGGGACTCCACGGAGCTCCAAGTGGATTTGCAGACGTGCAAGCTCCAACGAAAGGATGGCCGGAAATGAAAACATTAATTGCTGTAACCGCGGACAATGTGAAGGCCTTGATCTTCAATGATGCAGCGTACAAGCGGCTTGCGGCTGCCGCCGACCTGACTTGGCAGCGGGAGGGCCAGCATCTGGCCGATATCATCGGCGATTACGAGGCCGTCATTACCGGGTGGGATTCGGAGCGTATTACCCCGGAGGTGCTCAGCCGGGCAACCCGGCTTCGCTTCATCGGACATACGGCCGGTACGGTGGCGCCATATGTGGATCAGAACGCATATGAGAGGGGCATCAGGGTGGTCAATGCCAACGCCGCTCTTGCCCATTCCACGGCGGAGCTGGCCCTGACCTTAATTCTGACCGGATTATGGCGGGTCAAGGAATTCAGCGCCATGATGGATCAGGGGCTGTGGCGGGAACCCATGAAGGACTCTCCTGACGGGCTTTATGGCAAGACAGTGGGCATTATCGGGCTGGGAGCCATCTCCCGGATTCTGATTGGCCTGCTGAAGCCCTTTCACTGCCGCATCCTGATTCGCTCCAGGTATTGCAGCCCGGAGCTGGCCCGGGAGCTTCACTGTGAGCTGACAGACTTGGACGAATTGCTGAAGGTAAGCGACGTGGTGACCCTTCACGATACGCTCAATGCCCAGACGGCCGGGATGATTGGACAGCGGGAGCTGGGGCTGATGAAGAGCGGCGCCCTGTTCGTCAACACGGCCAGGGGACCCATTGTGGACCAAGCGGCGCTGGCGGCTGAGGTACGCACCGGCAGACTGGGCGCGGCGGTGGATGTATATGACAAGGAGCCCGTACAGGGAGGGCATCCGCTTGTGGGACTGCCCAATGTGGTGCATACCCCCCATATTGGCGGATACGCCAAGGTATGGATTGACCGGGCGCTGGATTGTGTCACAGAGGATCTGATCCGGCTGCAGCGGGGGGAGGAGCTGAAGCACGAGGTAACGCGGGATAACTACATTCGATTGTCGATTTACTGATCGGAGGGTTCGGGTGTTGAAGGAGGCGGGGATGAACGGTCCCGCATGTATTTCAAATCCAAGGGGGCGCTATGGTGAAAAAATGTTCCATGCTTTTCTCGATTATGCTGCTGTCCGTATTGGTTCTTGCATTCATTCCACAATCCGCCGGAGCAGAGAATAATAATGGTCCGGACTTGAGCTTGGCTGATTTCTCCGCTCTGGAGGCTGTGGGGAACGTCCATCCCCGGCTGTACTTGGACGGCGGCAAGCTGGCGGCCCAGCAGGCCAAGCTTGCGGATTCCCGGTATACGGCGTACACGGACGCCATGTTCCGCGCGTTGGACAATGTGATTGCGTTCGCCCCGCCCGATTACAACCCGGCAGGTGATGTGGCCGACGGATTCCTGCGCCAGTACTCCATGAATTTGGCCAACATGGCCTTTGCTTACAAGCTGACCCTGGACCCCAAGTATCTGGCGGCTGCCGAGGTGTGGCTGGCCAAGGGGGTCCAGTTCCCCAACTGGGGCAGGCAGCCGGGAGCGGTCAACGCCGATCTGGCGGCGGGGCATATGCTCCACTCCGTAAGCCTTGTCTATGACTGGTGCTATTCCGAGCTTCAGCCCGCTACGCGGCAATTGGTGGAGGCGAAGCTTCTGGAGGTGGGGGAGGATATGTACGAGGCCTCACTGCCCGATTCAGGGGCATTCTGGAAGACGGAATGGCTGCAAAACCATCTGTGGATCGATCTGACCGGGCTGACTGCCGCTGGTGTTGTGCTGTATGACCAGTATCCCGAAGCCGCAGGCAGATGGCTGACGCAAGCCCGGCAAAGCATGCATCAGGCCTTCCTGTACCTGGGCGATGACGGAGCCAGCCACGAGGGAGTGATGTACTGGCAGTATGGTACGGAATGGCTGATGAATTACATGGACATCTCCAGGCAATATTTTGGCATCGATTATTACACCAATGCCTTTAGCGCCTGGTTTGCCAAGACAGCGGATTATGCCCTGCGGTTCTTCTTGCCGGAGGACAGCATCACCAATCAGAACAATCACATCGATCTTGCCGATGACGACCGGAATTTTCTGCTGGGCGGGGGCCCTTCCCCGAACTTCTCCAAGCTGGCGATGGAATATAACAACGGGTACGCGCAATATTATGCCCGGATGCTGAGAGAGAAGGAAGCGAATGTCTCCCATTATCTGTACCAGTTTCTGTTGAGAACCAATCTGGATATTCCCGAACAGGCGCTGGGTTCTCTTGACACGGCCGCTCACTTTGACGACATGGACATCATCTCCGCCCGCAGCAGCTGGAACGGCAATGAATCCTTGCTCGCCTTCAAGAGCGGGCCGTATATGGGGCACAAGGTATTGGAGGAAAACAATACCAGTCCCTACGTGGATTGGGGCGCGGGGCATGTGCATCCGGACCAGAACCACTTCAGCTGGTTCGGGGGCGGTGATTGGCTGATGAAGGATGACGGGTATTCCTACAAATACACCGGCAGCCATAATACATTATTAATCAACGGCAAGGGGCAGGCCGGAGAGGATGGGGTCTGGTTCAACGGCAGGATAGCCCATGACGCGGCAGTCAACAACGGCGGCAAAAAAAGCGAAATTGTCAAAACGGAGTTTACCGACGATTACGATTTCATGGTGGGAGACGCGACAAGCGCCTACCCGTCCGTCATGGGACTGGACCGGTACAACCGGCATCTGCTGTATATCAAACCGGACGTGCTGGTGGTCATTGACGACATCAAGCTCAATCAGACCAGCAATCTGGAGCTGCGGTTCTTCCCGGATTCCCAGTATGCCGTCAAGCTGGCGGACGGGTCTGTGCTGGTTCAGAATCCCCAGACCAAGCTGCTGGTGCAGCCCCTGGATCTGGACGGCGGAACCCTGGAGCCGCAGACCGTTACTTATTGGGGCGGGCGGACGAACATTGCGGCAAGCCCTCTGGTTTCTGCCGACAGGCTGTGCCTGGTAGCCTCCAAGGCGGCGGATTCCTGGACCAGCGCGGTAGCCGTCTCTTACTCGCCGGACGACCAGATTCCTCCGCAGATCACATCGCAAAAGCTGGGAGATGGACTGTACGGCATTACGGTAAATGGAGCGCTGTACACCGTCGATATCGGGAACGATACGGTTACGGTGCCGCAACCCTTAGAGAAGACCGGACAGATCCATGTGACGCTTGATCAGGAAGCGGCCGTTTTTGCCAATCCGCCTGTTCTGCTGGGGAACCAGGTGTTTCTTCCGCTTGAGGAGACCTTGGGCAAGACGGGGAAAACCGTAACCGGAGCGGTCTACGGCACAACGGTCAACGGAGTCGTGTATGCCGAGATGGGCGCATTAAGGCAGGCGACGGATACCATCATCCGCTGGCGGGATAATCTCAATGCGCTTGAGATCATCACAGAGGTGTCGGGAGACAGTCCGGAGGCCAGTCTGGCCGCGGTCAGCGTAAGCGGCACTCCGCTGGCAGGCTTCTCGCCGGAGCAATTGGACTATGATATTCATAAGAGCTGGCAGAATGAGGCAGGGGCTGTCGTCAGCCTGGCTTCGGACCTGCGGGCCAAGGTGGTCACCCGCTTCGAGACAGATCGGGTTGTCATCACCGTAACCAGCGCGGACAGGCAGCATTCCCGGGAATATATCCTTCATATCATTCCTTATCTGGGCTTTGGAGAGATCGCGGTAAAGAGCATCGCTTCATCGGGGTATAACCAGTCCCAGATTCCGGAGCTGACCATGGATGAAGATCTGCTGAGCTATTGGGCTGCTGAAGGGGAGGGACAGTACCTTCAATACGAGCTGGAGGAGGTATCCGAGCTGGGGCAGGTCGCCATTGCCCACCATCAGGGGCAGGTCCGCCGGGCTCTGTTCAAAATAGAGGGTTCATTGGATGGAGCAAGCTGGACGGAGCTGTTCAGCGGGCAGAGCAGCGGAGCCTCCAGTGAACTGGAATACTATCCCGTGCAAGAGATGCAGGTCAAATACATCCGGATTACCGGCTACGGGAATTCGGTGAACAAGTGGAACAGCTACCGGGAGGTCTGTTTTTACGGGACGGATGTGTTTATCAAATCCTTCAATCTGAATCTGCTCTCCGCCAGCTTGATGGAAGGGGAGGAGCTGGCACTTGAAGTCACCGCCCAGTCCAGCGACAACCAGGCTATCCCCGTGAGTCCCGCCATGCTGACCTATGAATTTTCCCGGCCCGGCATTGTGGACATAACCGACGGCAAGGTTCGCGGCTTGACGCCCGGCACGACTGACATCAAGGCGACCTTGCTGTGGCAAGGCAAGACCCGCAGCCAGAAGATTGCCGTGACGGTATACAGCAATATTCTGTTTAACTCCGGCTTCGAGGACCAGGTGGTGGGGCTCACGCCTACCGGATGGAAAATCAACAACAACGGCGGTGACGGCAATCAGGTCTCCATAGGTGAAACGGATAAGGGCAAGGGAGTGAAGATTACCTTTGCCACCGGAGGAGCCAATCCGTCGGCCAGATATACCCTTGGCAATATCCAGGGGGAGGTAACCATCGAGGCGGATTTCCTGATCACCAAAACCGGAGGCGACAAACAAATCCAGCTCTATGACTCTGAGCCCAGGCTGTTCAGCTACCTGGCCGATTTCGCCGCTAACGGGAAAATCATGATCTGGAACAATGCCGCTACAGAAGCGGTGGGCGCCTATGAGCCGAATACCTGGTACAGGCTGAAATTCGAGGTGGATACGGATCTCCAGACCTTCAATGTCTATATCAACGGCGTTATGGTGAAGGAGAACGCCGTTATGCGCCAAGCCTCGGGCGGGAGAAGCTTCGACTGGTCCCAAGGGCTTACCGGCTTCCGCATAGACGCTTATTCCGCGGTGGATGCGGATGGGGAATATGTGATGGACAATCTGAAGATCAGCGTACCCCGGTATGATGAACGGCCGGAATACACGGTCAGCTTCGACAGCAACGGGGGAAGCGAGCTCCCGGGCCTGGCAGTGAAGAGCGGCTCTTATATCCGGGAACCGGCTGCGCCTGTGATGGACCGTTATGTTTTTGACGGGTGGTACAAGGATGAAGCTCTTCATCTGCCGTGGACCTTCGGTTATGACAAGGTCAAGAAGAATGTGACCTTATACGCCAAGTGGAGGCCGCTCAACCCTGTCTATCTTCAATTGACGGCGGAGGGCTATGGCAGTGTGCTGTATAAGGGCACGGATGGCTTGCAGGCCTTGCCTTGGCCGGAGGCGGGCTTCGCCCAGGGGGATATCATCGTGCTGGAAGCCTCGCCCGGCAGGCTGAACCACTTCATCTCCTGGAGCGGCGCGGCAAGCGGCAGCAATCCCGTGATCAGCCTGACCATCGATGGAGACAAGCAGCTTGGCGCCTCATTTACAACGGAGAACCGGGTTATGCTGGATGAAAGCTTCGACGGCTTCACGGCCGGGGCGGTTCCTACCGGGTGGAAGTTCAACAATACCGGCGGAGAGCTGAACAAGGTTGCGGTTGCTGCGGCAGACCAGGGCAACGGCATGAAGATCGTGTATGCAACAGGCGGGACCAATCCTTCGGCGATCTACGATCTCGGATACGCCAAGGGCAAGGTGTCATTTGAAGGAGACTTCATGGCTGCTGCGATGGGGGCGGAAAAGCGGATTCAAATCTATGATTCCGAGCCCCGGCTGGTCAGCTACCTGGTTTCCTTCCAGCCAAACGGCAGCATCGCGGTGTATGACGGAACACATGCGGCAACCGTAGGCAGCTATACGGCGGGCACATGGTATCACGTGAAGGTTGAGGTGGATACGGATGCGTTGACCTACAGCCTGTCCATCAACGGTGTTCTGATAAGAGAGCAGATTGCGCTGAGGGTCCAGGCCAGCAACCGGAATTTCGACTGGTCCAACGGCTTGCGGCAATTCCGCATAGATATGTATTCCGCAACAGATGCCCAGGGGGAATTCATGATGGATAACCTGCTGATTTATATGCCGGAGGAGGAGAGGGAATGAAGCTGGGATTCAGCACGCTGTCCTTCGACAGCTGGGATATCGGCGAGACGATTCGGCAGTGCCGGTTATGGGGGTACACAGGCATCGAGCTGCGGGAAGGCAGCGTAAGCTTTGCCGAAAGAGACCAGCCAAGCGAAGCCAGGAGGGAGATCCGCTCCATGCTGGACCATGCGGGCATAGCCGTGACCAATATTGGCGCCTCCATCTTCCTGCTTGGAGATTCGGAGGAGGAGTACGGCCGGATGCTGCTGGAGCTTCAGGCCATGCATACCATGGCCAAGGATTATGGAGCCAAGGGCATACGGGTGTTCCTGGGCAATATGGAATCCCGGATTGACAAGCCCCGCGGGCCTATCGGCTATGAGCGGCTGGTGCAATGGCTGCAGGAGGCCTGCGGCAGATTGGCCCCGGACGGCATTGAAATCTGGATCGAGACGCATAATGAATTTTCCACCGGCAGAAGATTGGGCATGCTGCTCCGGGATGTGGACAGAAGCAATTGCAAGGTGATCTGGGATGTGCTGCATCCGCTGGAGCAGGGGGAAAGCCCGGAGACGACCCTGGGTTTTCTGGGAGCCCATTGCGCCCATGTGCATATCAAGGATGCGGTGCCCCATGATCATATCCTGGAGAATAACTGGAGGTATACCGGAATCGGCTGCGGCTGCCTTCCGTTGCGCGAGATGATGGAGCTGCTGATTCGGCAAGGCTATGACGGCTATTATTCTCTGGAATGGGAATCCAGGTGGAGGCCGGAGCTCCAGGGTCCAGGCATGGAGCCGGAGACGGCCTTCCGGGAGTTTGCCCGTTTTGCCGCCGGGTTGAAGCAGTAGCAAGTCCTTCGGCAGCATTTCATCCAGCCCTTAGCGGGAGCGCCCATGCGCGGCTCCTGCCGAGGGCTCTTATTTATGTCACGCCATTCATGCAGACCGGGAAAATGAACCATCCATCAGGAATACTTCCGATTCTCAACAGGAGCGGATTTTTGCTAAAATGAGAGAGACAAAAAAGACAGCGTTTTCACAATGGTGCATGAGAGGGCGATGATATATGGCAGGATGGCTCGGCAAAAAAAACAAAAGTGTGATTATCTCCTGGCTGATTTCCTATCTGTCCATCCTTCTCATTCCGATTATGATCAGCGGCATCGTCTATGCCCAGTCGGTCCGTATCGTGCAGGATCAGGTGCTGAGGATCAATGATGCCATGATCCGCCAATTGCAGCAGACGGTGGATGAACAGGTCAAGAGTCTGGAGACCATCAGTCTGCAGATCTCCACCAACACCCAATTGCTCAGCCTGTTGAACAACCAGAAGCCGGGGGGGCAAACCATCAGCTTCGAGTATTCCGAGAAAATCAAGCAATTGTTCCGGGAGTTCACGGTATATACCTTGTCCAACCGCTTCATCGACCATTTCTTTGTCTTCCTCCATGAAAGTGAAACGGTGCTGACCCCAAGCGATTATTTCACCGCCCGGGATTACTATGATCTTTACTTCCGATCCGACGGGAAGACCTACGAGGAGTGGTTGGCGCGGATGAAGCGCAATTACTACAGCGAGTATGGGCTGGAGCAGTTTTCACCCAAGGACAGTGTGCGGCGGGAGCAAATCGCCCTGTTCCGGACGATTCCGCTTCAGAGCGAGCAGGCCCGGGCCACCCTGGTGATGTATGCGAGCCGGACGGAACTGACCAAGCTGGTAGGCAGTGTCAACTGGGCGGATCAGGACATGTTCTTCATTATGAACAAAAATAATGATTTGTTGTTCGCCACCAAGGAGGTCCAACTGCCCTCTCTGCTTCATGATGAGCATATGGGGGACAGCGGCGTCATTTTCACCGAATTGGAGGAACGGAAGGTAGCGGCATCCTACATCCGCTCCGCCGCCGCGGATTGGGCATACATCTCCATGACGGAAACCTCCCTGTTCAACGAGCGGGTGGAATATATCCGCAGGCTGACCCTGATCTGCCTTGCGTTGTGCGTGGTAGTCGGTGGGGTGGTTGCCTTCTGGTTCACCAAGAAGAATTACAATCCGCTGCAGCAGCTCATCCGCAGCATCGCCTCCAATGCAGGATTGCCCCATGAGACAGTACAGAATGAATACCGCTTCTTGAATGAGGCATTCTCCAATACGCTGCGGGATAAACAACTATTCGAGAAAAAGCTGGAGCAGCAGCATGCGGCCATGCGGGCCAGCTTCCTCTCCCGTCTGATCAAGGGCCGTCTGGGTCAGACGCTGCCTGCGGCCGAGGCGCTTCATTCCTACGGCATCGTGTTCGACGGGCCGTATTATGGAGTGATTCTGTTCTATGTGGATGATTATAGCCGTTTGATGGTCCACGGGAGCGATGAGGAGAATCTGCGGCTGGCCCAGTTCATTATCCACAATATTGCCGAGGAGGTCTTCGCCGGTCCGGGCTGCAGAGGATATGTGGCCGAGGTGGATGACCTCATGGTGTGTCTGGTTAACCTCCAAGGGGAGGATCACCAGGAGATGAACAGCTTGATTGAAGCGGGGATGAACCAGCTGCAGCAGCTGTTGAGCAGCAAATTCCAGGTGTATATGACCTCGGCGGTAAGCCGGCTGCACCAGACCATCGCCGGTATTCAGGAAGCATATAATGAAGCGTTGGAAGCAATGGATTACAAGCTGATCAAAGGCAAGGGTGGAATTATCCGCTTCGATGACATCAGCCAGGTGTCTGCCTCTCCTGCAGGCAGCTATGGGTATACGCTGGCAGTGGAGCAGATTCTGATCAATTGCATCAAGTCGGGGGATTACGGGCAGGGCAAGGGGATCATTGACCGGATTGTGGCGGATAATCTGGCGGACGGCAGGATGTCCGTGCCTTTGGCAAAATGTCTGATGTTCGATCTGGTGAGCACCATGATCAAGACGCTCAATGAAATCAGCAGCATCTGCGAGCCGGGCTTTCTTGAACAATTGCACCCCGCCGAACGGCTGCTCAGCTGCAATACCATTGAGGAGATGCAGCAGGAGATGGACAGCCTGCTGCATACGGCATGCGGCTATATCAACGAGCGGAACAAGGGAATCAGCCAGGCGAAGCTGCGCAACAGCATTCTGCTGTTCATCGATGAGCATTACGCCGATGCCAATCTGAGCCTCAATATGATCGCCGAGCATCTGGGCGTGGGCGCCAAGTACGTGTCGGCCTACTTCAAGCAGTCTACGGGAGAAGGACTTAATTATTACGTGAACAAGGTGAGGATCAGGGAGGCCAAGCAGCTTTTGAGCGGAGAGACCCACAGTATCGGCGACATTGCGGTCAGGGTGGGCTTTGCCAATGCCAATACCCTGATCAAGGCCTTCAAGCGCCACGAAGGGATCACTCCGGGCCAATTCCGGGAGATGCAGCTGTATCAAGGGAAAAAAGCGGGAGAAGAAGGATTATGAGCGACGGGAAAATGCCTTTTTTCCCATCCACCGGGAAAATGGAAGATATACAGCAGCCAAAACGCCGCGTTATGATGACGGTGAAAAGACAGAAGGGAGCCTGATGCGGCATGAAGCAGGAGTGCAAGCCAAGCAAGCAGCAGATGAAATGGCAGGATATGGAGATGGGGATGTTTTGCCACTTTGGCTTGAATACGTACTATGATCAGGAATGGGGAACAGGGGATGAGTCTCCTGCCCGGTTTAACCCGGTGGAACTGGACGCGGGACAATGGGTGCGGACAGCCAAGGAAGCGGGCTTCCAATATTTCATTCTCACCGCCAAGCATCATGACGGATTCTGCCTGTGGCAGACAGAGACCACAGAGCATTCGGTAAAAAACAGTCCGTGGAAGGGGGGAAAGGGGGATGTGGTGGCGGAATGCGCCGCGGCATGCCAAAGGGAGGGAGTGGCTTTTGGAATTTACCTCTCCCCCTGGGACAGGCATGAGCCCTGCTACAGCGATAAGGAAGCTTATGACCGCTTCTACATCCGCCAATGGACGGAACTTCTGACCCGGTACGGACCCGTTGCAGAGGTATGGCTGGATGGAGCCGGCTCAGAGGGCAGGGAATACGATTGGCCGGGAATCATGGATGTCTTCCACAAGTACCAGCCCGATGCCATGATCTTCAATATGGGCCGTCCTACGATCCGTTGGGTGGGAAATGAACTGGGAATCGCCCCTTACCCCTGCTGGAATTCCGCCACTGAAGCACGCGTCAGTATGTTCACCAAGGATATGCTGACCTGGCTGCCGGATACGCCGTTATGGGTGCCGGCCGAATGCGATGTGCCCCTGCACAAGAAGCATTGGTTCTGGCATCCGGAGGACAGCGCCACTCTGCGCACCCAGGAGGAACTGATGGAAATCTACTGCTGTTCTGTAGGGCGGGGCGCCAATCTGCTGCTCAATGTGGCTGCAGATCACAGAGGATTGTTTACGGATGAGGATGTGGCCCAGGTGCGGGAATTCGGTGCGGCGGTCCGCCGGAAGTTCGCCAATCCTCTTGCTCACACAGAGGGCAGAGGAGAAGAACTGATCCTTGAGCTTCCGGCGGTCAGCCAGATCCGGCATGTGGTGCTGATGGAGGATATCGCGCAAGGCGGGGAACGGATCCGCGAATATGCTCTCGACATTAGGGAGAATGGGGCATGGACAGAGGCAGCCAGCGGCAGCGCTGTAGGACACAAGAAGCTGGATATGCTGCAGAGTGCGGCAGCAGACGGTGTCCGGCTGCGGGTATTGCGTGCGGATAATACTCCCCTGATCCGCGCCATGACCGTCTATTGATCCGACAAGCGGATGGAACGGGCAATGGGAATTGCCTCATATCCGTTCATCCCGTCTTGAGCTTGGCACAAAGGAGGTGCAAAACCAATGGAGAGAGTGAAACCAGCTTCTCTGGCGCTGCAGGCCGGTTACCACAAAACATACGGAAAACGGCTGCAGACAGACTTGATCCGGGACCGGTGGCTGTATCTCATGCTGTTTCCCGGCGTCGTGTATTTTCTGCTGTTCAAGTACGGCCCCATGTACGGGCTAATTATTGCCTTTCAGAACTATCAGCCTGCATCCGGTTTTACCGGCAGCGAATTCGTGGGGTTCAAGCACTTTATCCGCTTGTTTACGGAGCCCACATTCGTGATGCTGTTCAAAAATACGCTGATTCTGGCGGTGTATAATATTCTGTTCTTCTTCCCTGCGCCGATTGTGCTGGCCTTGCTCCTGAATGAAATCCGGCACAAGTACTTCAAGAATATCATCCAGACGCTGGTGTATATTCCCCACTTCATTTCCTGGCCGGTGGTGGTCGGATTATGCTATGTGCTGTTCACCACGGAGGGCGGCATCGTCAACGAGATCATCAAGCAGTTGGGAGGACAGGAGACCAACCTGCTCATGAGCGCGGGAGCTTTCCGCCCCATGATCATCATCCAGCAGATATGGAAGGAAATTGGCTGGGGGACCATTATCTTTCTCGCTGCGCTGGCTGGAGTCAATGTGGAGCTGTATGAATCGGCGGTGATCGACGGGGCCAGCAGGTTCAAGCAGACCGTGCATATCACTCTGCCTGCCATTAAGAGCACCATTATTATCTTGTTGATTCTTCGGATGGGCTCGTTCATGGACTCCGGGTTCGAGCAGATCTTCCTGATGCTGAACCCGCTGAACCGGCAGGTGGGGGAAGTATTCGACACCTATGTATACTCGGTGGGGCTGGCCGGCGGGCAATTCAGCTACAGCACGGCGGTAGGACTGTTCAAATCCGGAGTGAGCCTGATTCTGGTGATGCTGACCAACTGGCTGGCCCGTGTGTTCGGAGAAGAGGGGGTGTATTGATCCGGCGTGAAGACGCGCCGGGTTAAGCCGATATGAGAAAACAGGCGACGTTAAGCGGCAAGCTTTTTGATGCGGTAAACTATGGTTTTTTGGCTTTATTCGCGGTGGTGATGCTTCTTCCCATGATGTATGTCATCTCCGGGTCCCTCACCTCGGATGCAGAGCTGGCGCTGCGCAAGGTGGTGCTGGTTCCAAGTAATCCCACTTGGGATTCCTACCGGTACATTCTGTCATCGGGGACTATCCTCACCAGTCTGTTCTATTCCATTCTGATTACCGTGGTGGGGACGGCCATCAATATTTTTTCCACGGCGCTCATGGCCTATCCTCTCTCCAGAAGAACCATGCGGGGACGCAGTCTGCTGATGAAGCTGATCGTCTTCACCATGCTGTTCCAAGGCGGGATGATTCCCGCCTATCTGCTGGTCAAGCAATTGGGCCTGCTGGACTCCTATTGGTCCCTGTGGCTGCCCGGGGCAATCGGGGCATTCAATCTGATTCTGATGAAAAATTTCTTCCAGGACCTTCCCGACGGTATTGAGGAAGCGGCCAAGATCGACGGCTGCAATGATCTGCAGATTCTGGTCCGGATGGCCTTGCCCCTGTCCATGCCGTCCATAGCGGCGCTGACTCTGTTCTACGCGGTGGCCAACTGGAACAGCTACTTCAATGCGTTGATGTATATCAATGATTCGCATAAATGGCCGATTCAGGTCTGGCTGCGGCAGATCGTCATCCTGTCCCAGTCTTCCATTGACGTGAATGAAACCACCAAGGAATTCGCCAAGCCGCCGGAAACCGCCAAGCTGGCCGTAATCAGCGTGGCCACCATTCCGATCTTATGCGTGTACCCTTTCCTGCAAAAGCACTTTGCCAAGGGAGTCATGCTGGGCTCGGTGAAGGGGTAGGACCCCGGGCAGTACGGGCCTCAAGCCCTCTATATAATTCCACCAGAAAAAGGAGAAATGCCAAATGGGTCAGGCAAGGAAAAAGGCATGGGCGGGAATCGCCGGGATCACGGCAATCGGCTTGCTGGGAGGCATGCTCGCAGGCTGCGGCAAGGATGAAGGGGAGGCGGCCCCAAGCACGGGAGCCACAGCATCCCCCGGAGCGGCGCAAAGCGCAAGCCCCGCAGCATCGGCCCAAGCGGGTCCCATAGAGGTATCCTTCATGATGCCCCTCTACACGGACCAGCCTCCCAAGCTGGACGGCAATATCATCTTCGACGAGTATCAGAAGCTGACCAATTCGAAAATTACGGTGAACTATGTCCCCAACGGCAACTACGGGGATAAGCTCAACCTGACCTTCGCCGGAGGAGATCTGTCGGCCGTCACCATGATCCCTGCAAGCGTCCTGAAGAGCACCACATTCATCAATGCCGCCCGGGGTGGGATGTTCTGGGATCTGACCGAGGAAATCAAGAAGTACCCCGAGCTGGTCAAGAGCATCACGGATATCTCCATCACCAACACTTCCGTGGACGGCAAGCTGTACGGCCTGCCCATCGCCCGGCCCACTGCCCGGGTAGGTCTGGTATACCGCAAGGATTGGTTCGACAGCCTGGGGCTGAAAGCGCCGTCCACGATGGAGGAGCTGTACGCCACTGCCAAGGAATTGAAGGCCAAGAAGCCCGGCGTGATCCCGTTCAGCCTGTCCGACAACAATCTGGGCGCTTCTGTCTGGAACGGAGTGGACTTCCTGACCGTTTCCCAAGGGGGCTTCAACCAATGGGGACTGAAGGACGGCAAGCTGGAGCCGTACTTTGATACGGCCGAATACAAGAATACGCTCGGTCTGCTGCGCAAGATGTACAGCGAGGACCTGATCAACAAGGACTTCCCGCTGGTGACCACCGCCCAGACCACCATCTCTGCGGGCAAAGCAGCCATGCTGATCAATGCCTACGACGGTGCGGTCAACTGGCTGCCCAACCTGGTCAAGGTGGAGCCTGATGCCAAGCTTAGCATCCAGCAGGTCTTCCGGGATAAGACCAACTCCATCAGCGGACATAACGGGGTGTTCGCCATCTCCAAGAGCAAGGTGAAGACGGCGGATCAATTGAAGGCGATTCTCCAGTTTTTCAACAGGACGGCAGAGCAGGATGCCCTGGTCTTCCGCAACTTCGGGATTGAGGGCACCCACTACAAGCTGGTGAACGGCTCTCCCTCCTTTATCAGCGACGAGACGAAGAACCAGTTCAACACGAACAATGTAGTATTTAATTTCGGCATTAATCCCATGGCGATCCGTTGGCCCAATGCCACTCCGGAGCAAACCATGATCGCGGATTCCTATCTGAATTATGCCAAGAATGCCGCACCCAATCCCATCGATCCCTTCGTCTCCACGACTTATACGGAAAAAGGAGGGGAGCTGGACAAGATCATGTATGATGCCCGGGTCAAGTACATTATGGGTGAGATCGATGAGAAGGGCTACGCCAGCGCTTATGCCGAATGGCGCAAGCAGGGCGGCGACAAGCTGATTGCCGAGTATACAGAAGCGTACAACAAGGCGCAGGGCAAGTAGTCCGGGAGGGAAACGGCGAAGCCGCTTCTCCGGTGCAGTGATGGGATTCCCATCTATCCGCTGCACCGGAGAATGCATCGATACATTTCGTATAAATAAAGGAGGGATATTAATGAATCAAAACTTTATTGGCAACAAGCTTCTTTATAACAAAAGCAAGATCTCTATGATAGTAGTCATCCTGCTGCTTCTGCAGTTGCTTCCGTTGGCAGGTCATGCCACTGCCGCTGTGGATACACCTTCATCTCTGGAGACAGTTTCCGCCGGCAGCGTTACCCATGTGGTGTATGTGAATGGCAGCGGCTCCGGCCTTCAGGATGGCTCCAGCGCCGACAACGCTGTTCAATGGCTGTCACAGGCCTATGGCCTCTTCGCTTCCGCCTTGCAAGACGGGGAGACGGCCGTGGTGCTGGTGAGCGGGCCGGTAACGCTGCAGAATGATCCCGGGTTGACCCATCCTTCCAACAGGGCGGACAACTATGCCCTGCTGCCTCACCAGGGGACAGTGGTTATCACAAGCCAATATGGAGCAGCTGATTATACGGTGGCAGGCTCTATTGCCTTTGATATGGGCATTCTGCATCTCATGGGGGACACCCGGATGGAGCATCTCACCATCCGCACTGCTCCAAACGCCTTGTATGCGAATTTTCACACCTTGCATATGGGGATGGGCATTGTCGCACAGACATCCGACGGAGTGGCGGTAAAAGAATTGTTCGGGGCCACCAACAGCGCAGTAGGCATATCTGCGCCATTGAACCATACGTCCATCATCATTGACAGCGGCAAATACAATACCATATTCGGGGGAGGCTCCTCCTATCAGGGCGCCACGGCCCGAGCCAAGGACTACAATACGAGCATTACCATAAACGGCGGAGTGGTCACCAGCATATTCGGGACCGGAGCCGGAAATACGGATAATGCCCACCAGAAGAATGTGGAGATCACGCTGAACGGGGGAAGAGTCTGGACGATATACGGAGCTCATAAAGAAAGCACCGTATACGGGAAGGTACGCATTTATCTGAATGGCGGCACCGTAACCTCCACCGTTTATGGAGGGGACAAATATGTTCGTCCGGCCAGCGGCAGCAATACGGCCTTCACCCCCACCTTGTACGGCGGGGTGGAAATCCGGCTGCAGCCCCAGGCGGCTGTTTCCCAGATCTACGGAGGCGTACCGGGTGCCAATATCGCGGGCGACCGAGTCGTGGAATTGCAAGGCTTCGGCACGGGTGCTAATGCGGCGCTTCTGCCAGGCTCCCTCTATCAAGCGGATATCCTATCGCTAAGCAGCTCCTTTCTTCAAGCCGACAGCACCAGTTCATCCTTCTGGAGCGGACTGAAGGGGTTGAGAATGAAGGATGACAGCAGGCTGCGGCTGAACTTCATTCCCCCTTCTGCAGAAAGGAGCCTGGAGCTTGAGGTGGCCAGAACCGGGCCGGACTATGCCTGGGATACTGGACTTGTGGAAGCCCCCTATGGAACCGCCAACCTGTTCCGCCTCCGGCTGCCGTTGAATGGACAGCTGGCTTATGAGCCGGGAAGTGAAGCCCCTCCCGCTCCTGCGGCCTGGAGTCTGTCCAATAGCGGTCTGTCTGTGGGACAGCAGGGAACGCCGGGAGTAACCATGGACGTGTATCTGGGCTTGCCTGCGGCTTACAATCAGATCATCGACGGTGATACCCCCTATGAACAGTTTCAGCAGCGGCTTGGGGAGTTGGGAGGCGCCTCCCATTCGGCCCGGGTATTGGAGCCTGCGTTGGTGCAAGGGGAGGTGGAGCTGTATGTGGCTCCATCGGGTAATGATGACTCTCCCGGGACAAGGGAGGCTCCTCTGAAGACGATCGCTAAGGCGTTGGATTTTGTAGCAGCACTTCAAGCCAGTGTTCATCCCCGGGGCATTGTGGTCTATCTCAGAGAAGGAACCTACCTGACCACCGAGACCATTGTACTGGGGCAACAGCATTCAGGCACCGAGGAGGCTCCGGTGGTCATCAGCGCTTACCCCGGTGAGCAGGTTAGTCTGTCGGGCGGCACGGATATAAGCGGCGGCAGCTTCTCGGCTGTTACCGACGAGGCTGTCAGGCAGCGGCTGCATCCCGACGCCCGGGACCAGATTGTAGTCGCTGATTTGCAGGCACTGGGCATAACGGAATATGGTGCCATCCAGTCCGGGACAACGGGTGGACCTACCTATCAGGTGTTCATGAACGGAACGGCCATGCAGCTGGCGCGTTATCCCAATGTCTCTTCCCTGTCATTGGGTCAAGTGCTGGACATCGGTCCGGTTACGGTCAGCTACAGCTCCTTCCCTCAAGGCACCAATGCCAATTCTACCGGCATCGAGTATGTCATGCAGGATCTGCGGCCGTTAAGCTGGCTGAATACGGGAGATATCTGGATCAAGGGCGCTCTGTATGCGGAATGGAATATTCAGAACCACCAGGTCAACGCCATTCATCCGGCTACCAACAGCGTCAAGCTGAAGGGCGGAACAGCGCTTGGCGCCGTCAGCGGCCCGACGCAGACTTATTATTACTATAACGTGCTGGAGGAACTGGATCTGCCCGGAGAATATTTTCTCGACCGGGAAGCGGGGCTTCTCTATATGTATCCTGCTGCTGATGTGGATCAGGCCCAGATTACTCTGTCGGTTTCCAGACATGACCTGATCAGACTCCAGGACGCAAGCAATGTGGTCTTGAACGGCCTGACGGTGGAGTATGGAGGCGGCAACGGAATTGTCATGAACGGGGACTGCAGCAAGATCCTTATTCAGAACAGCACTGTCTCCAACATGACCAATACCGGAGTGGTTATCAGGGGTAAAAAAAGCGGGATCATCTATTCCACCGTCCAGTATATCGGCAATCATCCCATCAGTATTCCGGATTCCTCCGGCTACTTCAACTATACGCCTGATCATAATTTCATCCAGAACAATTATGTTCACCATACGGGACTGCTCAATCCCAAATTCGGATACATCATCCTAAACGGAATAGGCAACGTGATTTCCCACAATCTGATTCAGAACACCTTTTCCGTGAGCATCTATAACCAGACGGCCCAGGAAGCCATTGTGGAATACAACGAGATCGTCGGAGGACCTACCGGAACGTTCGATGGCGGCTCCATTTATGCCGGCGGCCCTGTGTACCGGCACAATCACTACCGGTATAACTATATCCACGACATCTTCATCAGCACCGACGGACACAATCCGCATGGCATCTATATGGATGAAATGTCTTCGGAGAACTATATTTACGGCAATGTTTTCGATAATGTGCCCAACGGCTTCTTCACCAACTCCGGGGGAAGCAACATCGTAATCAACAATGTGATTGTGAACGGGAGAGAACGCTCGCACGCGGCCATATACGCCCAGAACAACTTCGGCAATATGACGCTGCCCCAGTGGCTGAGCCGCCAGCCTGTTCTTCAATCCTCCCATCAGGCCTATCTGGCTCTGTCCTCCCAGGAGAAGGCGAAGCTAAGAAGCCGCAATCCCGTCTTAAGCGATTATTATGATGACATCACGATTGTGCTGGCAGAGCGGGCGGCTTTGGGAACAGGTTATGTGATGACAGACAGGGAGCGGAGGCTGGTTGTGTCCAACAGCAATTATTTTGTGGGCAATATCTCCTATAACCACAAAGGAGTGATTGCCGAGGGCATGCTTCACACCTCTGTACCCAATCTGGTCACGGAACAGGACCCTTTCATTGACTATGGCAACGGGGATTTGCGACTGAAGCCGGAGGTGGAGACGGGCTTTGATTATACACCGGTTCCCCTGGCACAGATGGGACGGCTCGCCTCCAAGCAGGGAATAAGCGGCTTCCAATTGGCTGCTCCACACGATGGCAGCATCTCTCAGGTATATTCCGGCCGGATCGTCTTTCAATGGACCCCTGCTTCGGGCGCCGATTCCTATAGGCTGACCATCGCCCGGGACGAAGCGCTGACGCAAGAGGTGAGAACCTTGCAGGTAGAGGACTTCTTCTACCTGGCCAAGAATGATCCGTACTTCACCTATGGAGAAACCTATTACTGGACCGTCACCGCCTATACCCGTGCACAGAGCCGTTTGCCGGGAGCAGTCGCGGCAAGCGGGGGCATTCATTCCTTTACCACGATGACGGAAGCAGAGTATCTGGCCCGGAACAGAGCCAATACGGACAGACTGGAAGAAGCGCTCTCCGAAGCGGGGCTGTTATACGATTCCATGGTGGAAGGAACCGAACCGGGGCAATATGCGTCCGGCGCCAAGCTGGAGCTGGATGAGGCCATCCAGGAGGCGGAGCAGGTGCTTGCACAGGCAGCAACTAAGCTGCAGGAGGCTGTGGATGCCGCTGTCCGCACCCTGAACCAGGCTGTGGAAGCCGCAATTGTACAGCAGAATATCTCCTATGTCACCCTTAGCGGGATAGACGCCTCCCATTGGCAGGAGGCAGCGGATGCAATACCTCCCCGCATCTCAATGGCGGTGGCGGCGGATGTGCTGGAGCTTCAGGCCACGGGCAGCCGCTCCGAGCTATTGCAGACCGGGAAGCTGGGGCAGCGGGACATTCTGCTGGCGGACTTCCGGCTGGACTCCCTGTCTGCGTGGAACGGCTTTGCTCTGCGGCAGTCCGGGCCAGGCACTATTGCTACCAGCACGGGAGTCAACTCCTACTTCATTACCGTCAAGGAGGACCAGTTCGAGCTGCAGAAGCGCAAGAACGGTATCAGCTACGGTAACATTGCCGTTGCAGCCAATAATGGGAGGCTGACCGGCGGACAGTGGCACAGGCTGGAATTGGGTGCCGTGAGTCTTGCCGGAGGCCAGGTGCGGATTATCTTCAAGGTGGACGATGAGGCCATATTCGATTATGTGGACACGTCTGATGCCATCACGGAGAAGGGGTACTTCGGGATCGTGGTCCAACCGGTGAACGGAACAGCCAGACTCCGTGCCGCTGCAGCCGCTCCGTGAAGCACCGGCCTGTGGAATAGGCTGCCGGTGTATGAATCCAAGCCGGCAAGCAAGATGAAATAGCAGTTTGTGAAATTTATATAAAGAGCAGGAGTGGAGAGCCATGCGGTTTCGTCAGGTTCATCTGGATTTTCATACTTCCGAGGCCATCGCCGGTATCGGAGAATCGTTCTCCAAACGACAGTTTCAAGCCATGCTCAAGCTGGGGCATGTGGATTCCATTACCGTGTTCTCCAAATGCCATCACGGGTGGGCTTATCATCCCAGCGATGCCAACGAGCAGCATCCCCACCTGAGCTTCGATCTGCTTGGGGCTATGATCGAGGCTGCCCATGAGATTGGTGTGAAGACGCCGGTCTATCTTTCCGCCGGACTGGACGAGAAGCTGGCCCGGCGGCATCCCCAGTGGCTGCGGCGGGACCAGGAGGACCGGGCCGGCCTTGGCTTCATGTCGCCGGGTTACCACGATTTCTGCCTGAACACCCCGTATCTGGAGGTGTTGCTGGCTCAGATCCGGGAGGCGGCAGCCCGCTATGACGCCGACGGCATCTTCCTGGACATCGTAGGGGTGCGCAAGTGCTACTGCCAGTTTTGCGTGGCCCAGCTGCTTCAGGAAGGCAAGGACCCCCGTGATGAACAGGCGGTGCTGGAGCAGGCGGAGCGGACTTATATGACGTATGCCGCCCGGGTCAGGGAGGCCATCGACAGCGTGAAGCCCGGTCTCTCCGTCTACCATAACGGCGGACATCAATGGAGGGGGAGGAGGGATCTGGCGGCAGTCAACACCCATCTGGAGCTGGAATCCCTGCCAACCTACAAATGGGGTTATGACCACTTCCCCTTGTCAGCCCGCTATGCCCAGACTCTGGGTATGGATTATCTGGGCATGACCGGAAAATTTCATTACGCTTGGGGTGAATTCGGCGGCTACAAGCACCCGGATGCCCTCCGTTACGAAACATCGCTTAGTCTGGCTCTGGGAGCGGGCTGCTCCATCGGCGACCAGCTTCACCCCGGAGGGGAGATGGATGAGGCCACCTATGCGCTGATCGGAGCGGCATACGCCGAGGTGGAGGAGAAGGAGCCCTGGTGCCGGGGCACGTTCAGCGTGGCCGACATTGGCCTGCTGTCTGCGGAGGCGGCAAGAGAGCAGCGTCCCGGGCCGAGGCGGCAGGGGGAACGGGATAATCTTCCCGATGCCGGGGCTTCCAGAATGTTGACAGAGGGCAACTACCTGTTCGATGTCATCGATGTGTCTGCAGACTTCGCGGCCTACAAGGTGCTGGTCCTGCCTGATGAGCTTGTGCTGTGGCCGGAGCTTGCCGGGCGGCTTCAGGATTATCTGCGCCAGGGAGGGAAGGTGCTGGCCAGCGGACGGTCCGGCCTGATGGAGTCTCAGGATGAATTTGCCCTTGATCTGGGGGCGGTCTGGGAAGGGAGCAATCCGTATTGCCCCGACTATTTCCATCCATCCTTTGTTCCCGGTCCCCTGCGTCCCGCACCATTCGTCATGTATGCTGCGGGCCAGCGGATTTCCCGCCAGGACGGGGCAATTTCCTGGGGGGAGCGGGAGAATCCTTATTTCAACCGGGACCTGTTCACATTCTGCTCCCACCGCCATACGCCAAGCAGCCGGCAGACAGGAGGACCCGGCATGGTGGAAGGCTCCGGCGGCATCTACATTGCCTGGGAGGTATTCCGGGATTATGCGGAGCAAGGACATCTTATCCTGAAGGAGATGGTGCTGCATGCTCTGAGGCGTCTCCTTCCCCAACCTGCCGTAACCACCGATCTTCCTGCCCAGGGAACAGTGGTATACCGGCACCAGCCGGGGGAAAACCGGCATGTGCTTCACTTGCTGTGCGCTACTCCGGTAAGAAAGGGCAGAGTGGAGGTCATTGAGGATGTGCTGCCCTTGCATAACATATGGGTTTCGGTCAAGCTGTCCTGCCCGGTTGAGCGGATCTATCTGGCGCCGCAGGGTAAGGAGCTGCCCTTTGCAACTGAGGGGGATAGGGTGAAATTTACGGTTCCCTATCTTCATATCCATCAAATGGTCGTGCTGGAAGGACCGAAGTGAGCGAATAACAGCTGCACTATAGGAAAGGGAGCGTTTATTTATGAAGCAATATCATTGCACGGAACAACCGTTTGAGGTTTGCGGCTTATACAGTCCGTTGCTGCCTAGCCGTTTTTGGCGACTTCCGGAGGAGATGCTGCAGCGGGTAAGCCCGGGTGTGGCCGGAAGAGCCATTCATCCGGCGGGAGGCCGGGTCCGCTTCCGGACCGATTCCCCGACTGTCACTGTACGGACCCAGCTGCGCACCAATGTGGTGGATTGGGCGATTCCCCTGTCAGGTTCTGCCGGAGCGGATGTATATATTGGCCGGGACACCTTTGTGCGCTACGCCGGTGTTGCAACACCCCGAGATTATGAGAGCAAAACCGGGATACTCACCTTTGAGAAGAAAAAGATGATGGAGGATATCACCATTCACCTGCCAAGAAATGAGGAACTGGAGGATGTGCTGATCGAACTGGAAGACGGTTCCAGGGTGGAAGCTCCGAGCCCTTATCTTATTAAGCGCCCCATGGTTTTTTACGGATCATCCATTACCGAGGGCGGTTGTGCGACACGGGCAGCCAACGCCTACACGGCGCTGTTGTCCAAGTGGCTCGATGCAGATTATCTGAATCTGGGTTTCTCGGGATCGGCCAGAGGCGAGACAGAGCTGGCCGAATACATCGGTTCCTTGGAGATGAGCGCCTTTATCTGCGATTATGACCACAATGCTCCTCATGCGGAGCATCTGGAAAACACCCATGAGCCGTTCTTCCGGACAATTCGCGCGGCTCAGCCTGATCTGCCTATTCTGATTCTGAGCAAGCCGGATTTTGACCTGGACCGGGAAAATGCCTGGCTGCGGAGAAGGATCATCTATCAGACCTGGGATAATGCCCGGGCATCGGGCGACCGCAACGTTTATTTCATTGACGGCGAGAGCTTCTTCGGAGAACGGGAGCGGGAGGCATGCACCGTGGACGGATGCCATCCCAATGATCTGGGCTTCATGCGGATGGCCGAAACGATTTATCCGGTATTAAAAAGGATGTTGGATTGTTAATGAAAGACCGGGTTGAACGGGGAGGGAAGACCGGATGAAGCAACGGCTGCATCCCGATATAACATGGACGGCTCCTTACGGCTGGAAGGAGGCGGATTTGTCCGGACATGAGCCTGTCACGGGCTTTGTATCCGCCCAACGGTTGGGGGAGCGCAACGAGTGGCTTTTGCAATACAAGGAGGCGGCTGTTGTTTGTTCTGTGCACGATAGCAGCACCATCAGGCTTCAGCTGCTGCCGGAAGCACATGGACAATGGACAGGCGGCGGGGAAAAGGCCGGAACAAGCGGGGCGGTGATCAATCCCGGTTTGATTCCAACAGAAGCTCAGACAGCGGAAGACGCGGACCGGTTCTGCATCATTACGGACGGGCTGCGGCTCGAACTGGCCAAGGCGGTGCTCTCCTTCAGGTTATTGGATCATCAAGGCCGTGAGTTGCTTGGCAGTCATTGCCCGCGTGTGAAGAGGACGGACAACGGCTTCAGTACATACGCACCGTTTGAGTTGACGGACGATGACCGCTTCTTCGGGTTCGGCGGGCGGACCTCCCCTCCCGGGCACAGAGGCGCAACGAAGGATATGTTTGCGGTCAAGGTAGCCCATGAGCGGGGGGATTACGGAGGGTTTCCCATGCCCTTCTTTATGAATCCCCGGGGCTACGGCCTGATGTTGGATAACCCATGGCCCCACGTATACTTTGATCTGGGCTATGAACGGGAAGACAGTTGGTTTTTCTATACTCCGGACGGCCCGTTGGACTTGTATCTGATCACCGGGGAGAAGTTCTCCCGTATTTTGCAGGGATACTACCAATTAACCGGTTGGCCGGTCCTGCCTCATAAAGCTTATTTCGGGCTATGGTATTCCTGGGCGCGCAGCACTGCGGCCCGGCAATGGGAAGAGTGGGCACGGAGACTTCGTGAAGAGAAATGGCCTGCAGATGCCATCGTCCTGGACCTCTATTGGCGGGGCGGTCTGCTCGCTCTGGACGATGAAGCCGGCGACGGCTGCAATCTGATGTGGGATGGGGAAGGCTTCGGTGACGGTCCCGGTCTGATCCGGCAGCTCCATGAGTGGAATTATCTGGTGGGCCTGCATGTCAATACCCGGATGTACAGCGAACCGCTGCTGTCGGAGGGGTTGCGCCGGGGAGCATTGCGGCAGGCGCCGGAGCAGCAGGTTGTGCCGGTGTTCGGCAACAGGGAGCACGAGGAATGGAACTGGTCGCACTTTGCGCCGCGAGTGGTTGAGGGAGCCGATTTCTGGTGGACGGATAATGGGGAGCGGGTGGACGGAGAGCTGACAGACGGACTGCCTTCCCGCAACTTGTTCGGCCAGAGGTGGAACGGATTTATCTATGAAGGCATGACCGCGATGGGGGTGGAAGGCAGGCCGGTGCTTGCCCGCGGGGGATGGATGGGGGCGCACCGCTGCACCCTGCCCTGGCCGGGAGACACCACTGCGGGTGTGGACCGGATTCGTGAGGATATGTGGTATACCATGAACCTGGGCATGTCCGGCATGCTCTTCTCCAGTGTTGACCTGGGCGGATTCCGGGAAATGGAGGCAGCAGGCTGCGGGCTGATGACCAGGGACGAGAATATGATCCGCCGGGTGATTCACGGTTTTTTCCTGACTTCCACGCTGCGCATTCATGCGGGCGGGGAGGAGCATTACGGCAAATTCCCGTGGCAGCTTGAGCCGCGGGTGCAGGCGCTGTTCCGTTATTTTCTGGAGCTGCGCTACCGGCTGCTGCCTTACATTTATTCTGCTGCCGTACAAGGGGTCAAGCAGGCGGTTCCTCTGCTGCGGCCGCTCGGCTTTGACTATTCTGCGGACCCCGGCTCATTGGCGAATCATGATGAGCTGCTGCTGGGACCGTCCATGCTGGTCGCCCCTGTTATGGAGGAAGGGCGGGAGGAGAGAAGCGTCTACCTGCCGCCGGGGCAATGGACCGATTTCTGGACCAACCGGGAACTGGCCGGGGGGCGGTCGGTCATCGTGGATGCGCCGCTTTATGAGCACCACGGTCTGCCGCTGTTTATCGCGGCCGGCTCGATCATTCCTTACCGGCCGCTGGCCCAGTTTAATGCGGGGCACGATGAACGCATCATCCTGCTGGATTTATATATGGGCCCCAACATGAGCTATTCGTTATGGGAAGCCGAAGCAAGGGCTTCGGAGATACGTGTTGACAGGCATGGCGGACGCGTCGTGATTCATTTGGAAAATCGCACGGACCAGACGCGGGAATATGCGGTCAGGTGCAGAGGGGGCCACAGCTTGCTCGATGCAAGAATAGACGGGAAGCCCTTGGAAGAA
This sequence comes from Paenibacillaceae bacterium, assembly GCA_029256185.1. Taxonomy (GTDB): domain Bacteria; phylum Bacillota; class Bacilli; order Paenibacillales; family NBRC-103111; genus Paenibacillus_AR. The sequence continues at coordinate 25,970 of JAQSYI010000007.1, read as the reverse complement.
GACGGGGACGGCCGGTTCCGGCTTACTGTTGACCCATCGGAACGGGCAGAGGTATATGCCGCCCTGGTTGAGCCGTCCGGATAACTTGGCAGCTTGATAACCGCAAGCAGAACAGAACCGGAATATTGCGGGAGCGGGGTTTTTGGCTGGCATCATTGGTTGGCATCATTAGAGCAAAGGAGAATAATCGGATGGAGAAAGCTGTGGACTGGATTTCCTATGGGGATATCCGGATGAAGTGGTATGGCCTGGCTCCCCAGGAGGAAGCGGCTGTGCTGTGCCGCATGCCGCAGAAGGTGCTTCCGGTCATGTCGGACACCGTCTCTCGTCTGGCATATTGCACTTCGGGGGCCAGGGTGCGCTTCCGCACCAATTCCGCTTTTTTGAAGCTGGAGGCGGAGATGAGGGAGGGGGAGTGTCTGGCCGACCGGGGCGGCATCTCCGGGTTTGACTTGTACCACGACGCAAGCGGACAGATGCGCTTTAGCCATCTGTTCCTGCCCGATCCCGCAACAGGAATGATCAGGGGCGAGTATGAGTTTCAGCAGGAAGGCATGAAGGAGGTTCTGATCCATTTTCCGCTTATGACAGGCATTCGGCAGCTGCGCATAGGAGTGGAGCCGGGAGCGGACTTGCTGCAGCCGCAACCTTATTGCGGGGAGGCGCCGATTGTATTCTATGGCTCTTCCATCACCCAGGGGGCGCATGCATCCAGACCCGGCAACAGCTATCCGCTGATTCTGTCCCGCTGGCTGAACACCGATATCCACAATCTGGGCTTCGGAGGCGGCGCCAGAGGAGAGCGGCAGATGGCGGATTACATTGCCGGGCTTAAGATGTGCTGCTTCGTGCTGGATTACGATCATAACGCGCCAAGTCCCGCTTATCTGGAGGATACCCACTACAGCTTCTATCACACAGTCCGCCAAGCCCAACCCACACTGCCCATTATACTGGTCAGCCGTCCGGATTTCGATCTGCAGGTGGAGGACTCCGTGGCCCGGCGCCAGGTAATCCGCGCAACCTATGACCGGGGCAGAAAAAACGGTGACAACCACCTGTGGCTTGCAGACGGTGAGCTGCTGTTCGGGGAACGGGAGCGGGACGCATGTACGGTGGATACGTGCCATCCCAACGATCTGGGCTTTATGCGGATGGCGGAGGCGTTGTATCCCTTGTTTAAGCAGGCTTTGGCCTAAATCGGATATTGACCGCTCCAGGGTAATTTCCCCGGGGCGGTTTTTTTGCCGGAAATTCCGGGGGCTTTGTGCCGGAAAGTATATCATTCGGAGGAAGGGGAGTTCTTTCCCAGCAGATCAAGCACTGGAGGGAGGAGTTGGCAATTAAGGCATATGCATGGAACCACATTACGGAAAAAATTTCCGTTACGAATAAGCGGAGCGGGACCGCCATAGGAAAAAGGTGTTGCTCCTTTGGAGACGCGAAAAGGACCTGGCGGCACCATTAATGAATGAAATGACGGGAGCCTGTTATTTCAGGATAGAAAGTATAGGCAGGGAAGCCGCTTGATTTCTGGCAAACGCACGGCGGCAAAGTATGCCGTCAGGTTTTTCTTAAAGTCTCAGAACGTATAAACGTGGAAGCGGCTCGACTTCTTGACAAACGCGTCAGCGTCAAAAGAACGCCGATAGGCGGCGTTTATCCTCGAAGGTATAAGGATAATTTACGCCTTCAGCACATCATGATCCACGTAACGCTTGCCGTTCAAGCCGCTTAGAATCTCGATAGCCACTCTTGCACCGTCTCCTGCGGTAATAATCGTATGCAAGTCAGGCCGGTGGCCAGAATCACCCGTTTGGCCGCATATTCTCCCGACTCCGTCCGGATGAGGAAGCTGTCGGCTTCGGATTTGATCTGCACAGCCTTTTCATTGGCTGCGGCAGGAATTCACAAATATCACAGTTGCATTCTGAGCATTTCTCATATCCGACAGTAGGCCGGCAGACGGCAATTTGCCATGATGGGGAAGAAGGAGAAGACTGCCACTATTGATGGAGCGGGGGATACAGGATGAAAATCGGAATTGCCGACTACGGATTGAATGTGTGGGACGGAGGCGGATGCTTCGACCAGCAGGAGCGGTGGCTCAAGCTCAGGCAGATCGGATATGAAGGAGTGGAACGGCTGACGGCGCTGAGCGCCGAGCATGCGCTTCAGTCGGCCTCGGATATGAGGCGGATGGGGATGGATTTCGCCACCGTGCGGGCTCCCGGGCTGGAGTGGTCCATCCGCTGGACTGCGGCCATGGGCAAGGAATACGTCTGGACTCATGTGGACGGCAGAAGCTTTGAGGTGTTTTGCCGTCAGGTGCGGGTGCAGGGGGAAGCCTGCGGGCGCTTTGGCATCCGCGCAGCCCTCCATAATCATATGGGGACGCCGGTGGAGACGCAGGAGCAGCTGGAGCGGTTTCTGGAGGAGTGCCCCGACTCGCAGCTTGTATTCGACACGGCCCATCTGGCGGCGATGGGCGGCGACGCCGTGGAAATTGCCCGCAAATATGCAAGCCGGATACAAGTGCTGCATCTGAAGGACTGGCTGGCTACAGACCCGGACCATCCCGATTGGACCAAGCGGGGTAGGTTCTGCGGCCTGGGCTTGGGCAACATCGGGCTGGATAATGTGGCCGTGCTGAATGCGGCGGTGAACGGGGGATTCGACGGCTGGGTGTTCGTGGAGCATGACACGCATCTGCAGGAGCCGATGACGGACCTGAAGATAAGCCGTCAGGTGCTGTGCGATGCGGGATATTAGGAGCAGGGGGGACGAAGAAGGATGATGACGCACAGGGAACGGAAGGAACCGGTCCGCATCGGATTGCTGGGCGTAGGCCGGGCGGGCTGGGGCATGCACTGCGAGGAGCTGGCCGGCAGGGAGGAACAATTCCAGATTATGGCGGCATGCGATCTGATTGAGTCCCGCCGGGAGAAGATGAAGGAGCGCTATGGCTGCGCCGTATATGAGCGGCTGGAGGAGCTGCTGGCCGATCCTCAGGTGGAGCTGGTGGACATTGCCACCCGCTCCAACGACCATTACGCCCATTGCCTGCTGGCGCTGGCCGCGGGCAAGCATGTGTTCGCGGAGAAGCCGCTAACCGGAACCTATGAGGAGGCGCTTGCCCTGCAGGAAGCGGCCCGCACGGCCCGGGGCAATCTGTATGTGCGCCATAACCGCCGGTTTGATCCGGATTTCCTCCATGTGGCGGAGCTGATCGGAAGCGGCATGCTCGGGGAGGTCTACGAGATCAAGCTGCGCCGGCACGGCTACCAGCGCCGGGATGATTGGCAGACCATCAAGGAATTCGGCGGCGGCCAGCTGCTCAACTGGGGCCCCCATGTGATCGACCATGCCCTCCGGCTGCTGGACAGTCCCGTAGCGGATTTCTGGAGCGATCTGCAGCGGGTAACGGCTGTCGGGGATTCGGAGGACCAGGTGAAGATGGTGCTGAAGGGACGCAACGGCCGGGTGGTTGATCTGGAGATCAGCGGCGGCGTAGCCTTGCCGTCCCCCGTGTTCGCAGCGTACGGCACGAAGGGAAGCCTCACTCTGGCCGACAACATGATCCGTCTGAAGATCCTCGACCCGGACGTGAAGCTGGCGGACAAACAGGCTGACCCGGGGACGCCAGGTGAGACCTTCGGCAGCACCGAGACGCTGGTCTGGCGGGAGGAGTCGATTCCGGTACAGCCTTCGCAACCGGGCAACATCTGGGATGAGCTATACGGCGCCATCCGCGGGGGCCGGGAATTCCCGGTCAGGCTGGAGCAGGCCGTGGAAGTGATGCGGTACATTACCGAGGCGAAGAAGAATACTCCGTATTGATTCTATTCTGCCCCCGCATCCAAGGGGAATTGTTACGGGTTCCGGTGTGAACGGGACAGCGCAGACCGCTGTGTGCAAGGGGCAGCACGTGAACTGCCGTGCGCAAGGGACAGGAGCGAACCGCGGGGCGGGACGGGGCAGATTAACGGAAGAAGGAAGGAACCCACTATGACCATGGATCAACGCCTCCCTCCCATCAGCGGCAAGCTGCCGGTTCTGATGCACGGAGCCGATTACAATCCGGACCAGTGGCTGGATGACCCCGCTGTATTGGAGGAGGATATCCGTCTCATGCACCTGGCAGGCTGCAACTCCGCAAGAGCCGCGGCGGCAGCGAGAAATTCCACGGGGCGGTGGTGGACCATGCGGGGGGAGAGCACACGCGCATCTTTCAGGATGTGGCCCGGTTGGGCGCAAGTCTGGCGCGGCTTGGCCGCATCACCGGTACGCGGACGCTGGCGCAGGCGGCCATTATCCTGGACTGGGACAACAAATGGGCCGTGGAGAACGCCCAGGGCCCGCGCAACGGCGGTCTGCATTATGAGCAGACCTTGTATGAGCACTACCGGCCGTTCTGGGAGCATGGCGTTGCCGCGGATATCATCGGGTCGGACAGCGATCTGGCCGGCTATCGGCTGATTGTGGCCCCCATGCGGACGGTCTCTATGAGGGCGGTCCGGCTCTTACCGTGAATCTGCGTGGAGAAGGACGGGCGTATTATCTGGCGGCGAGAATGGAGGGAGCCTTCCATGACCGGTTCTACGGGCGGCTGTTCCAGAATGCGGGTCTTAAGCTTGCTTTTGCCGCCAGACTGCCCCAAGGGGTTACGGCCCAGATCCGTACGGACGGGACGGACGACTATATCTTCCTGATGAATTTCAGCGGGGAAGCCCGGCACATGATACTGGACGGGGCGCCTTGTACGGATATGGAAACGGGAGAAGAGATGGAAGATGCGGTGCTGACCCTTGCCGGGTACGAGGTGCGGGTGCTTGTCCGGAAGCATCTTCCCCCTTTCCATATTTTATGACATAATAAAGTAATCTGGACAGCGCTTTCACAATTACTTCATTTTCTCCCCGGAAAAGAGGTTCCCCATGCGCGTACTGCAGGCATACAAGTCGCGGAAATATTTGCAGCGGATCATGCTGTCCATTACCTTCCTGATGGTTGCGGTACTGTCCCTGTCTTCGATAGTTCTGCATTACAGCGCGGAGCAGCGGGTGCTTCATATCCAGCAGGAGGCAAACCGCAAGGTAATGAACCAGATCAACCACAACATGGTCTATATGCAGGAGATCGTCAAGAATCAGGCGCTGCAGTTGTATGACAGCAGTGAGATTGTACCGCTTATGACCGACAAGGAGGCAGAGCCCTTCGATACCATAAGCGGAATCCGGCAATTGAATAAAGCGCTGGATTCCTCTTCCTTCCTGCATTCCATCATGATCTACAACGCCCGCGCCGGCGAGATCTACGCTGTGGGAGAGATTGCCGCGGAGAAGCCGGGCCATGCCCTTGCCGTGAAGCTCTCTGAGTTGGTGCAGGAGGAGCAGAAGCTGCCCCAGATGAGGCTTCTGCCCATGAATGTGAGCGGCCAGGAGCATTCGGTGGATTTCTTCTCCGTTATGATCTACGAGACTTATGATGAGAGCTCCCGGGACGACAGTGTGCTCATTCTGAACATCCGGCCGGAGTGGATCTTCGATAATATGAAGGCGGTCAATGATTTTGCCGCTCCAGAGCAATCCAGCCTGTTCATGATCGACAACACGGGGCAGGTCATAATTTCGGGCAATCCCCATCCCACTCCGTCCTTCGCCCAATTGCAGACGGTTATGGAGAAGCAGCGCAGTGAGAACCGGGACAGCTTCGGCTTTTTCACCCCGGAATTTGCCGGACTTGGCAAGCACATCGTCACTTATATGAATATGGGGGCCGGGGAATGGCAGGTCGTCAGCGTCCAGCCCTACAAGTCCGTCATCGGGGATATCTACAAGATGAGAACCACCTCGGTGGGTGTAATCCTGATTTTCCTGCTGCTGTCGGTGATTGTCTCCGTCCTGCTGGCCCATAAGCTGTACAAACCGGTTCAGACCATGCTGATGCGGGTCAAGTCCCAGGTGGAGCCGGGCACGGATCTCCCCCGGGGACAAGATGAGCTTTCTCTTGTCACGGATATTCACAGCGAGCTGGTTCACCGGCTGTACCGGGCCAACAATGAGCGGGATAAGCAGAAGGAGATTGTGCGCAATTATTATTCCCGCAGCATCGTCACCAACAGTCTGTCCATCGCCGAGGAAGAATTCAGGGAGTGCATTGCCCATAACGGGCTGTCCATTGCCCCGGAGGGACCGTTCCTGCTGGTGATCGTGAAGGTGGATAACCAGCGGGAGTTCATCAGCCAGACCAGCCATACCCAACGGATGCTGTACCTGTTCGCCGTCTCCAATATTGCGGAGGAAATCTTCAAGCATCACGGGTACAACTGTGAGATTGTGGATATGCGGGGCGAGCATCTGGTCGTCATTCTGAGCGGCGGGCCGATGGCGGTGGAGGAATGGCGGCAGGATAAGCTCTATACCGGCATGAGAGAAATACAGGACGTGATTCAGCAATACTACAAGCTGTCGGTTACGATGACCACAAGCGGTATATTCACCGGGTACCGGGAAATGACCGCCCTGTACAGCACGGTTCTGCAGCATTCCATGTATAAGCTCCTGTTCGGCAACAAGGCGGTGATTACCCCGGATATGGTCCGTTCCAACGAGGAGCAATTGGAATACCATCTGCCGCCGGAACTGGAGAAGCGGCTGATTGAAGCGATCCGCACCAACGATCCCACGGTGATGGGAAGCAGCATCAAGCAGATGCTGAACTATTTCTCCGGGTTTCATTATGATCATATTATTCACGGTATGCTGCACTTGGTGGATATCATCAAGTCCACCATCCGCGAAATAAACAGCCTGCGCATCTGCGCCATCCCCGTTGATCTGGGCAGCCTGAGCCGCCAGGTGCTGGAGCAGGAAACGCTGGCGGAGATGGAGCAGCATCTTCAGTCCTTTTGCCGGGAAATTCATGAGAAGCTGAAGAACACCGACGAGGCCAAGAATCTGGCGCTGGTGCAGGCGGTCAAGGAGATTATTGTCGCCAATTACCAGGACCTCAATCTGAGCCTGCAGAGCATTGCCGCTACCTTGAAGATGACACCGGCATATGTAGGCCGGATCTTCAAGCAGTTGGAGTTCGTATCCGTAGGGGAGTATATCAACGAGGTCCGGTTGAACCGGGCCAAGGAATTTCTGGAAACCAAGAATTTGAGCATTAAAGAAATCATGGAGCTGGCGGGTTTCTTAAATGAAAGCACCTTCTTCAAGCTGTTCAAGAAGAAATTCGGCGTCACTCCCAAAGAGTACCGGCTCAAACGGAGCATGGGGCAGGGTTGAAGCGCGAAGCAGGGGGCAACAGGCAACAGCAGGCAGCACCAGCAAGCGGCAAAAGCCGGACGCAACAGCAGCAGGATAAAGCAAAGACGGTGACAGTCCACACCTTCTCTGACAAACGCAGCCTCCGCCGGGGTTTCCCGGCAGAGGCTGTTTTCATCGTTCCCGGCCCATATGAGCGCCAATCCTGCAGCATAGAGGATAAGAAAAACAGGGGGTGCAGTGTCGCTGAGCCTGCCGCCTTTAGGGTGTATTTGAAAACTCGCTTGAGGGCATCTTTCGCCGCTCGTTGCTTTCGCTTGGCCCGGGGTCCCCGGTACGCCTGCACAAAAGCGCCTTGCCAGAAACGAAAATTCGACTAAATCTGCTCCCCACGGAGTTTTCAAACACACCCTAGTGAAGCAGCCATTGCTTGCGGTAAGCCAACGGACTGATTTGCTCAGCTTTGCGAAATGCCCGGGCGAAATTCCCCTGACTCTCAAATCCGGTGCGCTCGGCTACTTCCTTAACAGTCAGCCGCGAGTCGGCTAGCAGCCGTTTGGCTTGCTGCAGGCGAACCCGGCGCAAATACTCCATCGGTGCACAATTCATTGAACGGATAAACAAATAGCTGAGATGACTCGGGCTGACAAATACGTGCTCGGCCAACGCTGCCAGAGTAAGCGGATCATGAAATTTCCGGTGAATCAGAGAGCAGACCTCCTTGACCCGGTGGTCAACGCTTGCATTCATTTCGGGAGCTCCCGGCTTCACAACCTCCATCACCGCTTGCAGCCAGCAAAAAATGGCGGATTGAAAGCCAAAGTACGCCATGGAGACTGCCGGAGCAAGCCAAGCCGCTTCCGGAATATCTTGCGGCGTGCGAGGACCGCCGCGGATTGGGGATACGGTCCCGCACAGCTGCTCCTTCATATCGTCGAATCGGCTGATTAATTCCTGCCAAGTGCGGCGCAGCCGTGCTTTCTCTTCGGCGGTCAACATAACTGCTGACGGAAATTTGTACAGCGACGATATTTCCATTGCCCCTGCCGTAAGCTCGCATCCGATGGACAGATAATGAATCCTGCTGTTCTCCGCCAGCAGTCTGTAGCGAGTATTGGGGTGAAAAAAGACGAGCTCACCTGCGTTGATTTGCCTGTGCGTCCCATCCACCTCAACAGTCCGTTCTCCTTCCAGCACAAGCCAACCCACCAAGTACGGGTTTCTCATGTAATGGTTCCCCTCGCTAAACGTCACGTGGGGCTCCATCGTCATCTCTCTCGCCCAGCGCGGCCTTACGACAAGCTCATCCCAAAAAAACGGTGCAGCTAAACCAAATAGCATGTGCAACTCCCCTATTCCTTGGCTCCCGTCCCATTAGCCCGGCGGATGCCTCTTGGAATGCAACGATAGGATCATAATAAATGCCCAAAAATTCCGGCACATATACTATGCAGGAATACCTCTGATTTTATATAAAAACCGTACCTGTTTGCATATATCATACAATATAATTAAGAAGAAATGCACAAAAAATAATTGTTTGTGCACTGGTTGGATGACCGCCTTCAGCTTATGATGATTAGGCAGGCCCTTTCTGCGCATCCATTACTATTCCTGTGGAGGATAAATGTATGGCAAGCAATAACGCAAAAAGAACGAATATTCTGTTCATTCTTTCCGATGATCACGGCGCGTGGGCGATGGGAAACGCCGGCAATCCTGAAGTGATTACTCCTAACCTTGACCGCCTGGCTGAGGAGGGAGTCCGCTTTAGTGACTTTTTTTGCGCTTCACCGGTCTGCTCTCCTGCCCGCGCTTCGCTTGTGACCGGCCGCATACCGTCCCAGCACGGCATTCACGACTGGCTGCGCGAAGGCAACACAGGCGCGGATGCGGTGGAGTTTCTGGAGGAGCAGTTAAGCTATACGGAGGTTCTGGCCCAGGCAGGCTACAGCTGCGGCCTGTCCGGCAAATGGCATCTGGGCCGCAGCCTCAAGCCCCAGAAGGGCTTCACTGACTGGTATGCCCACCAGGGAGGAGGAGGTCCTTATCTCAAGCCCCCAATGGTCCGTGACGGCGCGGCCATTCAGGATGAGGGCTACGTTACCGGACTGATTACCGACAAGGCTTTGCAACTGATCAATAAATACACGGAGGACAAGCCGGATCAACCGTTCTACATCAGCGTACACTACACTGCACCGCATACTCCTTGGGATCAGGATCAGCATCCTCCGGAAATATGGCAGTTGTACGAGAATTGTCCGTTTACAGCCACTCCGGAAGAAGAACCGCACCCCTGGCAGATCAATTCCTGCCCCCACGGTCAGGGAGAAACGAGAAAGAAGCTTTTGCGCGGCTATTATACGGCAATTACCGCGATGGACTACAATATTGGCCGGATAATCGACCGGTTGGACGAGCTTGGTCTGCGTGAGAACACCTTGATCATATATACCAGCGACAACGGAATGAATCTGGGGCATCACGGACTGTGGGGCAAGGGCAATGCCTCGTTTCCGCAAAATATGTACGACACATCGGTCAAGGTGCCGTTCATTGCCAGTCAGCCGGGACGCATTCCCCAAGCGGCTGTATGCGGCGAACTGGTCAGCGCCTATGATTTTATGCCCACGCTGCTGGACTATGCCGGAGTGGACTATGAGCACGCCGCTGCTCTGCCTGGCCGTTCGTTTGCCCCCTTGCTTTACGGCGCAGCAGCGGAGGCGGACCAATACGTGGTTGTGCACGACGAATACGGTCCGGTGCGAATGATTCGCACGCGGGAATGGAAGTATGTGCACCGCTATCCCTACGGCCCCCACGAGCTGTATGACCTTGCCGCCGATCCCGATGAATCGCGTAATCTGCTTGCCGATGATGCCGGCGGGACGAATTCGGAAGCAGCAGCCGTTCGCCTTGAGCGAACCAAGCAATTGAAGGCGATGCTGGAGCATTGGTTCCACCAATACGCCGATCCGGCCATCGACGGAGTTCGCGAACCGGTCAGCGGCAGCGGACAGCTCTATTGGGCGGGCGTACGCGCTCATGGTGTTCAAGCCTTCGCCGGGCTTAATCCGGCCCATTCTGCGCCAAAGCCGTAATCAGCCCAACGCGCGCGGCAGGAAAGGAAGCGGCGGGCGGCCATTCCGGATAAGAATGACCGCCCGCCGTTTTGGCGAAGCCTCACGTCATAGCGCTAAAGCATCCGCGGTTTTCAAAAGCCGCAAAATCATGGAGGCCGCCTCGGCCCGAGTAGCGTACTCCAGGGGAGCAAGCCGGTTGCCCGCTTTGCCCTGCATGAGTCCGGCCCTAACAGCCAGCCCCGCCCCTTCTTCAGCCCACGGCTCCAGAAGAGCATAGTCCGAGAATCGCCAAGCAGCTCCCGGATAGGCGGACGGCTCCAAAGCCCGGGCCAGCATGACCGCCAGCTCTTGCCGCAGAATATACTCGGGAGCGCGGAATGTCCCGTCATCATAGCCGGTGACCAATCCGGCTTGAACCGCATGCCGAACAAACGGAGCTGCCCAGCTGCTGATACCGGCTTGGTCAACGAAAGGGTCAGCCGGCTCATGCTCTCCCGCCAGCAGCAGCGCCCTGGCCAGCATGGCGGTAACCTCCTCCCGGGTAATGAATACATCGGGAAGGAAGGCCCCATCCGGGTAGCCCTCCACATAACCAAGCTCCATAGCTTCCTGAAGCGACTTTTCAGCCCAATGTCCCTGAAGATCCGCAAAGGGCTCCAGCTCCCTGTCCGGGGTGATATTCGCCGCAAGCTCCGGCTTGTGCTCCACCATAGCCAGCCTTGAATCCACCAGATTGGCCTTCACCAACTGCACGGAAGCTTCTCCTCCCCTGATTTGCTGAAACTGAAAGGAAACCAGTGGAATGTCGCCATTATAGCCGGGAGTCTGGCCGATGCGGGTGAACGCATACCGGACTTGGCCGCGGCTTTCTTTGGGTTCCGGGGCAAAGCCGGGGAGCAGGCTTTCCGTTCCGATGAGCTTCAACCGCAGGGGATCGTAAGTCAGGATGAGATCGAAGGCATACAAGTCGGTTGCAGCTTGGGCCGTGACGCTCACGGATAGCTGCCGGAGGTCTTCTTGCTCAGCATCCGATGCTTGCTTGCCTGCACTTGCGTTCATCAAGAAAGGAGGCGTCTGCTCCGCTGCTCTACCCGCCGTTCCCGGCCGCATCAGCGCCATGCCAAGCAGCAAGCCGAGGCAGACCAATATTAATCCTGTGCGCCTGATCATGACTCTCACCCTTTTTCGTTATTGCGCAAGCCAATCGGACAAGATCATTCGGGCAATGGCTGCCAGCGATTGAACCGTAATCTCATGCTGGTCCAGAATATCCGCAGCCTGAATCTCGCTCCAGCCTGGATCGGCGGAGGTAATTCCAAAATATTTGGCCGCAACAGACAAAGTTCTGATTGTAATCTCCGCCTCTCCCGGAATCAGGGTGATCCGCTGGAGCCGGAAGTCGGCGATTTCACCGTTCAGAGCATCCGCCGCAGCATTTACCGCGGATTGGCTGGAGCTTGCATTCAGTACCGCTTTGGCAGCAGCTATGGCGTCCTGAAGAGCGGTTTTTCGCAGAGCCGGGTATTGGCCTACCTTGCTTCCCGCCACTGCCTTATTGTCCAGTGCCTCGGCTTGTTCAATGGCCACTCGCAATACATCCTTGTCCGCGACGGAAGCTGCCTGATTGACCGAAGCGGTGAAGACATGAACTGCGGCAGTCAATGCCGCAAGGGCATCGTTAACTTCCTGCTGTGTGGCAACTGTCTGCTGGTACACCGCGGATGCGGCTTGGATGGCAGTAAGCAGAGCTGCCTTGGCGCCGGACGGATATTGGCCGGCTGCGTCTCCTTCCACCGCTGCGTCATGGAGGCTTAGCGCGGAGGCAATCTGCTGGCCTAGCGTTGTCCGGTCCGCTATCGCTATTGTCAGCGCATATTCTGCACCTGCTGTATTTACAGTAAGCGCCGGGTTATTGGCACCGGCCACCACCATATCCGTCAAAGTAACGATGGTCTGTCCGGCAGATGCTGCTGATCGGACTTTACCGTTTAATTGGAACAACTCTCCTGCGGGACTCAATGATGCACCAGTTGAAGCAAGAATAACCCGAATCAAGCCCTCCTCCGGCTTGACGGCTGTACCCAGCACCTGCAGACCGGCGCGGGATGGAGTAATGGCTCCATCCGTTAAGGTGTAGACGCCGTCGGCATTGCCTGTAACCTCGTATTCCAGGACTGCCGGGTCATAATGGACGATTGTGTCCACAAGGGTGTATTCATAGGTGCTGGCTGTTACGGAAACCGTTGTGCTGACCGGCTGCCCCGCATAGACGTCTTCGGGACCGGTTAATTGAACAAGCGGCAGAGCCGTTTCGGCACCTTGGCCGTAGATCCGGGCAGTGAATACGGTTTTGTCGCTTTTTTTGTTGATCTCCCCATTGGGATGCTGGAGCACAAAGTCCACATGGGAGCCTGCCGTTACCGGAAAGACAGCATCGTAATCCTCGTAGAACCCTGCTTCCGGTGCGCCCTGGAATACAGTATTTCCATCCACTCGAATGGAATAGTTCAGTGCAGAGGGACCAATCAACCCTTGTACGCGCAATTCTCCCGATAACGGACTGGTCCACCTTCTCACTGCAGCCTGGGAGCCTGTCGCCAGACTGGGATACCCGCCGGGCTGAGTCACCTTCAAGCTCTGGTCATCTTCGCCTTGCCACTGCCAGTTCCAGGTGAATTCAGGCGTATAGTGCATTAGCTTGAACTCATTGTTATCGTAATACCCGTACTGCCAGCCTGCCTCTCCTTGATGGCCGGAGAAGGACAGGAAGGAATCCGCAACAGGCTGCTGTGCATTGCCTGTCACCGACTGCACCTCTCCTTTAACAAACACGATGGAATCTCCCAACGGAACGGATACTTTCCCGTTTACCGGTTGCATTACCGTTTCAACACCCATAATGTCCACCACGGACAGCGCCTCATTCGTGTGGAAATCGGCAATTTCCCCGTCTTCGTCCGCAGACCACGCGATTCGAAGCGCCTGGCCGTTGGAACCGGAATATTTCATCACATACAGATTGCTCAGACTGTCCACCCATTCCCGTCCAAGAGGAACGGCCCCGTTCAATTGATGAATCATGTTGGCCGTAGCCACATAAGCCGGGTTAGGCGTATATTTTCCTTCCGGCGCATTGCCGGCCTTCAATAATCCCATGTAGGGGAAGCTTCCATCATCACGCAGCAGGTAGGTATACATCCGCTCCACATTGGCAAAGCTGCTCATCAGCGCCAGCTGCCGGGCATTGAACTTAGCCGTATATCTGCGGTCCTTGCTGCTGTAACCGAACTCCGTTACCCAGATAGGCTTTAACTGGCCGTTATTGTACTGCCTGATTTGTCCGTTCAAATCCTTGATTTCGCTCCATACCAGCTCCGGCCACTTCAAATCCCAGGCCTGTACATAGGGGTGGACGACAACGGCATCCATGTAATCAAGGGCGCCGAGCTTAAACAGGGATTCCAGGTAGCCGGTGGGAATCTGGACAGATGCCGTACCGAGAACAGGAATATCCGGGTAAGCGTTTTTCAGCACCTCATAGGATTTCTTCAACATCTCCGTATAATAATAAGGCTTGTTGGCTGCGGCAGGCCCGTTGGAGAAGCTGCCGTTGTACTCGTTCCACACCTCAATGGCGGGAGTCGTCCCCCCTTTGCCGGCATAATAATCCAGTATCGCTTTGCCGTAATTGGCATAACCCAATCGTCCTTCGTCCGTGTAAGGGGAAACTCCGGCGCTCGCCTTGATATCCGTGCCGAAATATTGCTTGCTCTGTGTGGACCACTGAAAGGAGGGATGCTCCCATCTGGTTTTCCCGGTGTTGTAGTTCATGCTCTTGAAATCGGCCGGATCATAATCATCCCATCTGGCCTTGGGCATGTCGGCATAGCCGTAATACCATTGATTCTGACCTTGCACAGCGGAGTATTGGCTGCTGGTGCTGTACCCCGTAGCTGATGTGGCGCCAGCGGGTTTGGCCCAGATATCAACTACCACATTGGCCCCGTCATAAAAGCTGTTGGCTGCATTGCTGTCTCCCGGGGTAACTGCAATATCTACGGTGGAGCCTTCATGCACAGCTATATTCTGCGGCATGTTCCCTACGCCCAGGGTTATATTGCCTCCCTTGGCGACAAGCTTCTGGAAGAAGACCTGCTGTCCATCCACGAAGATACGCAAGCCTGTTCCGTCCGAGCCGCTTCCTTGCGCCTGTCCCAGATTCCACCAGCCGGTAATATTGATCGTCCCGGTTATATTGCTGACCCACCTGCGAATCGTCCACGATTGAGTGGTCCCAGCCGGATCCACATCGTAGAGTGAATTGGAGAAGGACATAATCGGCAGCACCTGAATGCCGTTATCCGAGGCTGCCTGCACAAACGCATTCGAGCCGGCGAAATCATAAACGCCCTTGGTCTTTTCCACTGTCCCCCAATAATGCTCGTCCCGGATATGCTTCATTCCCATTTTGGCCACCAATGGCAGGATATCTGGATTCCAGCTTTGGGCAAAATGGGTCATGACGCCAAACCTCGACGTGGCCGCATCCGAAGCCGTCGGACGAATAATAGCAAAGGTTGTATCAGCCGTGGCAATGGTGCTGCCATTTGCTTGTGCCGCCAGACTCATTTCATAGTAGCCCGGCAGGGTGACCTGCGGCTTAATGCTGGCTGTGCCGCTTTGAACGTAAACGCTTTCAGAAATGGTGGTATGGCCCCAAAAATCCTTAACGGAATACAGAACCGTATCTCCGGTTGTAGTTACCGGAATAACAACCTCCTCTCCCTCCAGAAAAATATTCCCCAGCTCATGTTGAAGCAGAGTCAAAGATTCAGCCTCGGCCGCCCGCGCCTGCGGCGCAGACGGCAGCATGCCAATGAGCAGCAGTACGGCAACAATGAGAGAAACAAGCTTTCTGCTTTGTTGAATACACATTACCTGTCAGCCTCCTTTTGAATCTTCATCTGTTTATTTCACACTCCGCCGGACCCATTCTCACCTCCCTGGCGGAGTGGCACTGCCTTGCTGCAATCATGCGAATCCGATGTTGCCACGAGCAATAATGTTTTGCGTTGTCGTCTCATCCCATGCGATTCCGCATTCGTGATGCTTCGTTACAGAGAGGCACTTGTTGTCTGTTATTTCCACATCACTCGCATGATGAAGATAGATGGTGCCATGGTATGTCTCATCATAAACCGGCTTCTCCTGCTGGCTGGAGCCATAGGTATGAGCGGCCAATGAAATTTGGTTGGCATTGACGATTGCGTTGCCGGCTATGCGGACATGGCGGCATGACGACAGATACATGGCCATGCGGGGACAATTGACGAAGGTATTGTCTTCGATTCGAATATGGCTGAAGATGGGATAAGCCGTCCTGCCCCCAGGCAGATAAACTCCCATATACAGTACGGCCATCTGCCAGGCATTGACATCGCAATTGCGAAACTGGTTGCGGCGGATGGCAATATTGCCGGCGCCATGCCCCTCGGACCAGCGGAGCTCACAGCCTGTTTCAATCTGGATGGCGGCTCCCTGAATATGATCGAACACATTATGCTCGACAATGCCGTCGTAGCCATGGATGAGAAGCCCGCGAGCCCGGTTGTTCGTGAAGCGATTGCGGCGGATGATGAAATGCCTCATGTCGTAGCGCCGGTTGAATAGTACCGTATCGTCCGCCAGCTCCTCAGGCAGCTTGCTCTGGAAGGTCATGATGGTGGCGCCCAGGGCGCTGTCATAGCGGCAATCCGCGAGCACCGACTGGTATCCGGCGGGCGACAGGTCGGGCAGGCGAAACTCAATCGGGTCTCCCGCCCTGAACAGAGTGGAGCGCTCCCCCACGCGGAGCGCAAGCAAGGTGTAATCGTCCATCCGGCGCACGCCCATGGTTGTATTGTCGTGGAGATTGATGCAATCGTCCCCGCAATACCCGAAATCGCAATGCTCAATGATGATATGGCCTTGGGAGGTTCCGATATGAAGGCCGTCTGCGGTAGTGGAGATGGCGCGGTCAGTTCCCGGCCGAACCGTGATTTGGCAATGGAGAAGATGCAGATGGCTAAGGTCGCCGCGGCCGACAATTCCGCTTCCCGGGCAGGAATACAGGGTCACATGCTCCAGCGTCATATGCCGGCTGTCCTCCAGCCAGATCGCCACCGTGTCATATTCATAGTGGCGCAGCTGATAGACCTGTCCCGGCTCCAGCCTTTCCGCTACCCAATCGGGCGTGGCGGCATAAAAACGCATGACATTATGTGAAACCTTCTCCATGCCCATAATAATATTTGACAATTCCCTTAGCAGATTCTCCATCTGCGCATCGGTATCCTCCTGTCCCGGTGCCGAAGGCAGCCTTCGCCGGTACGGACGGAATTCGATCCCTCCGGGCGTGCCCGGTGTGAAGCGCTGGGGGTCAAACGGACCGACGATTTTGATCTCCCAGTGCTCCGGGATATGCTCATATGCGGGGAAAGTCATCTCGAACCAGGCTCCCTGGCTGTCTATATCTGTAATTACTCCCACGCTGGACAGCGGGGCGACCTCCCAGTTCCAATCCAGAATAAGCTGGTGAACGTGGACCCGGCTGCTGTTGCGAATGCGGATATAAGGCTTGGGCTGTCCGAACAGCAGCTCCGCTCCGTTGCCTTGCACCGTGAAATCCTCGAAGCCCTCCAGATCGAGATAGCATCCCGCAGACGGTTCCTCGTGGAAATAGTAGATTCCGGAAGGAATGACAAGACAGGAGGCCCCCTTCTGCCTGCAGAAGTCAAGCGCCCTGCGAAACGGCTCCGCATTGCATACTTCGCTGTCCGTGCTCGCGCCGAAGTCGCAGACATTCACAGCAAGCTCCCTGCCGGGAGCAGGGCGCTTTATTTCAAGCATGGATATGGACATCGGTTTCATCCTTTCACGCCCGAAGCGGCGAAGCTCTGCTTCAGCTGCTTGGAGCTTATAATGGTCAGGAAAATAATCGGTAGAATCATAAGGACCGACAGGCCCAATATAAAGTTCTGCTTCGTGTTGCCGTTGATGGACAGATTATACAAGGCGACATTGAGCGTCCACAGGTTCTGCTTCTCCGTTACCATCCAGGCCCAGAAGAAGTCGTTCCAGTTGCCGATAAACGATTGCAGAGCGATCAGCGATATGATCGGCTTGGAGAGCGGCAGGCAGATTTTCGTGTACAGGTACACGTTGGAGGCTCCGTCCATGCGGGCCGCCTCAAAGTAGTCGTTCGGGATCTGGTCGAAGAAGCCCTTGAACAAATAGACGAAGAAGCCGAAGGGATACAAGAACGGAAGCATCAGCGCCGCGTAATTGTTGTAAAAGCCCATTTCCTTGTACATAATTAACTGCGGCAGCATAATGGAGGCGAACGGAATCATCATCGCTCCCAAGAAATAGATGAGCACGGCCTTGCCGGCCCTGCGTCCCAGAAGACGTGAGATGACAAAGGCCGACAACGAGCAGAGCACAAGCTGTGTTGCAATCGCCCACCCGATGACAAGCAGCGTATTGAAGCCGAATGCCAGAAAGCTGTAGCGGGCAATCAGCTCATTGCCGGAATAGACATAGGATGGGAGCTGGAAATAATACCGGTAGCTTTCCAGAAGCAGCACATTCCGGGTCGTCGCGCCGCTGCTGACAAATCCGCCCTCCAGCTTGTATTTATCCGAGAAGAGAGCCTTCAAGGGGCTATCGTATTGGCTGTCCGATGATTGCAGGTCCGGCATTCGGTCCAGGCCTTGCGGATCAAACTCATAGCCGATGGCGTCGCTGGCCCTCACATAACGGTCGCCGTACAGCAGCACCTCCTTCTTGATTACAGAGCCCTTGTAGATGCCGAAATCGCGCTGAAGCTCCAGCTTCATCTTGTGCGCCCGGGAATAGAAGACCGTCTTGCCGTCCCGAATCCCGTAGGTTTTGACCTCGAACAAGGAGTCGCGCGGAAATTCCGCCAGTGTAGAGAACATAGCCGCGATACTGTCCCGCTGAATGGCATCCAGCAGCGTCTGGTCATCGACTGGCCCCAGGCTCGTGTAATCCACTACGATAGACAAGCTTCTGGCCTTCTCCGGCAATACCTTGGGGGGGATGTCGTAAATCTTGACATGATCCTTGACCGAATTGCTTGTTGTATAGAAAAGCGGATACAGGAGCAGCAGGGCAAACAATATCGTGAAGATGTAAGCGGCTGCTTTCAATATACGGTCCGATGGTGTCATTTTTAACTTGCCGTGGTTTCTCTTCATGCTGCGCCCCCTTAGTTCTTTTGCGACCGGTCAAGCATCATCTGTGCGATGGACATAGCCGCAATGACGAAGAGCATGACGATGGAAGCCGACGCCCCGCGCCCATAATTGAAATCCTGCTGGAATGTGTTGAAAATGTAAATGCCCATCGTGGTGGAAGCGCCGCTTGGTCCTCCGGCAGCGTACAGGTACGGGGCGTCCAATAATTGCATGGTTGCGATAACCGACATGACCAGTTGAATGAATATGATGAAGCGAATATTGGGCAAAATCATATAACGGATTCTCTTCCAGCCCGTGCACCCGTCAAGCTGCGACGATTCCACAATATCCTTGGAAATACCCTGGATCGCCGATAGATAGAGCAGCACGGACAGGCCTCCGCCAAGCACGCCCGGGAAGACGATACAGAACTTGGTGAATGCGGGATCGCTTAACCACGCTTGAGGCTGTCCCCCGAAGAACACGAGAATGCGGTTTGCTACGCCGTAATCCGGATGCCAGATCCATTTCCATATAATCATATTGACGGCCGTTGGGATAAGCGCCGGAATAACGTAGATGGTGGTGAACAGATGGCGCCACCGAATCAATTCGTTAAGCAGCAGCGCCTGCACAATCGGAATCAGAAATGTCATGAGCAGGGTAAGAAGCAGGAAAACGAAGGTATTGCTCCAGGCATCCCAATAATATTGGGTCGAGAACATCCGGGCATAGTTGGCGAAGCCGACGAACGGCCCGGGTGCGTTGATGGGATCGTAATCGAACAAGGACATGTAAAATGCTTTTATAATTAAGTAGTATTTAAGCCAGGCCGTGAGCAGGATCGGCGGCGCAAGCAGCAGCCAGGGCCCGAGCCTCCTCCGAATGATATAGCCCTTGTGATTCATCCCTGCGTGCAGTATTGGATTCATTAGGCAACCTCCATAGCAAATCTCTGTTTATTCGAGATTATCAAATTGGGAGGCAGGGATAAACCGCCCAATCTTGACATTCAGGTGATGCAAATTCAACTTTTTTAAACCGCTTACATGAATCTGCTAATAGCGGCAAGGGGTCAGTAAGCGCTTCCAATAGTTGAATTTGAGCCCTCTATCCCTTAATATTGCAACCCATGCGCCGGTTATGATTCGGATATAATGAAATCATTCCTTACCGGCTAAGAGGCTGCGGCGCTATGGCAGCACGGCTCATTTCCCCGCAGTCACTCATGGTATGGATGCCCATACAAACTAGGAGGTCTGTTAAATGTCAAAAAAAAGAATGATTAGCATGTCGCTGGCGCTGCTGCTGGCGACCACCGCTCTCGGCGGGTGCGCAGGCAATAGCAATAGCAGTGCCGGCAATTCTCCCTCCGGGAGCAGCTCACCCGGCGCCGGGTCTACCACGAAGCCTTCCCCCTCATCTGCCGCCAAGAAAGACGTTACGCTTACCCTTTGGGATAACGGCCGGGAGAAGGACGATTTTACCGAGCAAGTGGAGAAGGAATTTCTGGAGACTCATCCCCACATCAAGCTGAACAAGGTTGTGAAGGAGGGAGATCCGGGCAACCAATTTTACCAGGCTGTGGCTGCCGGCAATGCGCCTGATCTTGTAGGCGTGTCCTTTACCATGATGGATAAATATATGAAGGCAGGCATTCTCGAGCCCCTGAATTCCTATGTGGAGAAATGGGGGGAGTGGGACAAATATACCAAGGAATATATCGACATGTTCACAAAGGATGGCCAAATACTAGGCCTGCCGGGCACAATCGCCCCCATGCTGTTCGGCTACAACAAGTCCTTGTTCGCCGAGGCCGGGATTACGAAGCTGCCGGCCACTTGGGACGATGCGCTGGAGATCGCCAAGAAAATCAATAATCCGTCTGCCCAAGTCGCCGGATATGCAACGCTGGCCGCTGAATGGACAGAATGGTTCTTCCAATATTATGTGTGGCAGGCTGGCGGCGATCTGACCCAAATGAATCCCGATGGAACTGCCAAACTGACCTTCACTGATCCTGCTGTCATTCAGGCGGCCGAATTCTACAAGAAATTGCGTTCCGCCAAGGTGATGCAGTCCGACCTTACATTGAAGTTTCAGGACCTGGTTGACAAATTCGCCCAAGGCAAAATCGGCATGATGCCCTTCGCCGGCGACTGGGTGTCCATGGCGGTTACCAAGGGAATGAAGCCCGATGATCTGGGCTTGATGCTGCCTCCCGCCGGTCCTTCAGGCTCCAGAGCAACCGCTATCGCAGGCGGCGCATGGGTAATCAACTCCAAAACGACACAGGAAAAGAAGGACGCGGCTTGGGAGTATCTGAAGTTCTATCAATCGAAGGATGTGCTCGGCAAAAGCGCTGAGAACAAAGCCAGCAAGGGGGCAACCAATCCCGTTGTGTCCCCTCGCACAGATATCGATTACGCCGGTTACTTCAAGTATCCGGAGGAATATTCCGCGGTGTTGAACCAGGTGAATACGATTGGACGACTTGAGTTTTACGGTAAAGCCGATTTCGGCATTTATGTGGACCGGGTGGTGCAGAAGCTTCTGACAGATCCCAACGCGGATCCGGCCAAGGAATTTGAAGCCGCACAAAGCCTGGCCACCGCAGAAGCCCTTAGCAACTTCAATAGTAAAGCGGTAAAATGAGAAAAACTCCTATCGGAGTATTTCGAGGATGAGCGACCGCGTTTAAGCGGAAGTTTTTATCGCCAATCAGAATGGTTACCTTACGCGCTTTCGCGCTGTAAAACACTTAAACATTCTGGCGTGTGGTAAAGAAAGAAATACAATTTTTATTAAGAGAACTGTCTGCTGCAGTTCTCTTTCCCCTTTTTTCAAATCATGCTACAGTTACCATATACACGATGGACGGCAGGTGACCTGCAGGATGATCAAGCCGCTGCGCAATTTATTCGTTCGTTTCTCCAATATGGTAATTCGGGTACTGCGGAACATTACAATCTTTCAAAGACTCATCGCGGCGTTTATGCTGCTTGTGCTTGTGCCCACCATATTTATATCGCTGTTCACTTACAGCAAATATGTTAATGAGATTGAGAAGAACATGGAGAGCTTCCTTTCTCTGCTCGTCTTGAATGTAAACGTGCAAATCCAGGACAAATTCAACCTGATCGAAAGATTGGCGATTCTATTCTATACGGACGCCAAGGTGATAGAGAGCATTGAAAAAAACGCCTCAATCGATTCCCAAGCTGCAGAATACGCCCGCAACGAAGCGGTGATCGGCCAGCGCCTGCTGGAGATTGCCGTTCATAACGAGAACATTATAAGCATACAGGTCGTAACTCCCGACAAGCAATATTGGATGCAGGATGAATACGGCAACCGCAGAGGCGGCTTCATCCGCGACCCGGACCGATTCCGCAGCAGCGAATATTTCCAGGCGGCCATCGACCAGCATGGCTATCCCGTCTGGTTCGATACGAGCAGAGTAACCGACGTCTTCTATAAAAGCCCAACCGCCGCATTCGGAATTACCGAGAGCATAACTATGACCCAGGCTATCTACAATACCGACACGCGCCAGTTTCTTGGCGTGCTGGTAATCAATCTCCAGGTCGGATATTTGACGGAATCGCTCCGCTCCTACGCCTTCTATGGAAGCGGCAACACCTTTCTATTCGGCCAGACCGGTGTTATTATGGGCATCAACTCCGACCTGTCGGCCCCTATATTGTCCGATTTGCAAAGCATCCATCAGGTGCTCGACGGGGGCAGGGAGGGGAGCTACAGCGGACGGCTGGATCAGGCCAACGTCTTCTTGGTTTACAAGGAGGTGCCCTATACGGACCTGTTGGTCGTGCATGTTGTGGATCGGGACAAGCTGCTCAGCAAGGCCTATCAAATTCGCAACCTGTGTCTGACGCTGGTCGCGCTCCTTATTATTGTTTCACTGCTGGTCCTTTATTGGACAACAATCAGCATATCCCGGCCGATGCATAAGTTGATGAAAGCCATGAGACTGTTTACCAAGAATCGTTTTACTGTCAGCTACGTGCCCTCCGGCCACGATGAGCTGACTGTACTCGGTGAGCAGTTTGTCGAGATGGCTGCGAATACCAAGCAGCTGGTCGATCAAATATATATTGCGGAGATTCAGCAAAAATCATTGGAAATAAGCAAGTTTCAGGCCGAATTAAACGCGCTTCAGATGCAAATCAACCCGCACTTTCTCTACAACACGATGGACATTATCCGCTGGGAGGCGTTATACGAAGCCAACGGCGAAAGCAGCGTCAGCAGAATGATTGATGATTTCTGCCGGCTCATGCGCATGACGATCAAGACCGGAGAGGATATGGTCACGGTTCAGAGCGAGCTGGACCATGCCGGGACATATATTGACGTAATAAACTTCCGGCACCGGAATCCAATCTCGCTGGTTATCCATATGGAGTTTGATCCCAAAGCGCACCGCCTCCCCAAATTCACGCTCCAGCCCCTCATGGAGAATGCGGTTCTGCATGCCTTCGGTGAAGGTGTCTCCCAGGCCGTTATCCGGATCACCGGCACCCTGGAGGGACAGGAGGCTGTAATCTGTGTGGAGGATAACGGCAAGGGAATGGAGGCCGGAACCTTGTTAAGCGTCCAGCGCATATTGGACGGCAAGGAGCAGCCGGCCCAAAGCATTGCGCTTGACAATGTTAACCGGCGGCTTAAGCTGACCTATGGAGAACGCTATGGCCTGTCTGTGTGCAGTTCTCCGGCGGAGGGGACTGCGATTACGGTAAGGCTTCCGGGTTAGGCCGCCGTTTAAGCGGCGTTTTTCGTGAAGCGACAGCATGGTTAGGAAGCATCATAGGAGGAGAACGCGAATGTACTATCAGGTTCTGCTGGTGGATGACGAGGAAATTGTATGCAAGGGCCTGCGCCAGTTTTTGGACTGGGAGTCGTACGGCTATCACGTTGCCGATGTCGCCCATTCCGTCGATCAGGCGCTTGTCTGTCTGGAGAAGAGTCCCATTGATCTGGTTATCACCGATATCCGCATGCCGGTGCGGGATGGGCTTGAGCTCCTTGCAGCCATTCAGGAGGAATACCCGGACATCATTACCATCGTCCTAAGCGGCTACGGTGAATTTGAATACGCGCGGCAGGCGCTTCGGCATGGAGCATCGGAGTTTTTGACCAAGCCAGTGAACTTTGGCGAGTTGAAGCGGCTGCTTGCCTCCTTGCGCTCCAAGCTGGAGCTGGAACGGATCGAAGTATCCGAGCGGCGGGAATACAAGCAGATGAAAATCAATCTCTTACTTAATAATTTGGCTAACGGCCAATTGAACGCCCGTATCGTCGAGGCGGCATCGCTGCTTGAGCCGTATTTGTCCAACCGGGAGTATTGCGTCATCCGGCTGCATCTTCCCGGATCATCCGTGCCGCATGAAGCGGTAGAGGTGCTCAAGTCGTATTGGATGCAGGGAGCCAATCCCCCCTCCGAGTCCTATAGCGGGGCCGTCTTCCCTTTTAACAACGAATTGGACGAGCTTTCTTTCCTTATTTTCCCGGATAGTGCCCCACCGTCCGCCGAACGGTTCATCGACGGGCTGCAGGCCCAACTCCGGCAGCTTCAACTGAAGGGGATAGTCGGCGGGAGCGATTACCATGCAGGGCTGGAGCAAATTCACGACGCCTACCGGGAAGCGGGCAAGGCGCTGCAATTTCTGTTTATCAGCGGTCAACAATCGGTGATGTATGGGCAGATCGAAGCTTGGCCCTTCCTCGACGATCAATTGGATGAAGCATTCAGTCTGGATGTGCTGCGCAGGCTTTCATCCCTGCAGCAGCGCGAAAGCCTGGCTGCCTACATCTCCGGTACGTTGGATGCAATGGCAGCACGGGGATCGCTCAGCGCTGCTGAGGCACAGGCGTTCTGCATTCAGGTTGCGCTGATAATTAATCAGCATTTGCACAGCATCCGCGACTCCAAGCAGGTTGGCGATACAGACTTTCAGTCACTGATCCGCTGCCTGCTGCTCGCGCAGCAGTTGTCCGGCATTAAGAAAGTGATGCACGATTGGTTGACGCGGCTGACAAGCGGGATGGGAGAGAATGAATCGGAATCGGGCAGCGTCATTACCAATATCAAGCGTTATATTCAGGAGCATTATGCGGAGAATATTACGCTTAATTCGCTGTCGGGCATTTTTTACCTGCATCCCATTTATTTAAGCAGACTGTTCAAGGAGAAATCCGGCTTGAACTTCGTTGAATATATTACGGAGGTTCGAATGGGCATGGCCAAGGAACTGCTCCTCAACCCGACGCTCAGGGTGCATGACATCTGCCAGATGGTAGGGTATGAGAGTCCCCGCCATTTTACCAAACTGTTCAAGAATGCAACGGGAATGACGCCCAAGTCGTACCGGGAGACTGGAGGGGCAAAGGCTTTTACAGAGTAACAGAGTCACCTTGCCTGCCAGCAGCTGGAGTTCGTATCCGTAGGGGAATATATCAACGAACCGGGTGCGGGAATTTCTCGAGACAAAGAAGCGGATCCACAAATGATCATGGACCCGCCTGTCAAACCGGATTAGGGAGTAAATGAAATAATATTCATATCCCTGTTAATCGCTGTTGCGGAAGTCAAATTGGATGCAACCGTTGTAATTACTCGCAGGGTATACGTGAAAGAACTCGTCGATGGCGCGGTGTCCACATATGTGTTGGCTATGGGGAATCGATTGGTACCTGCTTGCGATCCACTACGGTTTAGCGTCCGTGTTGCCACCAAAGTGGCACCTCTGTACACTCGGAATTCAACAGTAACAGACCAGTTTGCTGTAAATACACCTTCATATGACACCGCATAGTCAATCTTCAGCAATTGTCCAACTTGAGCATTTAAGGTAACGGATGCAACTGTTACCTCTGTGTTCAACGGCGGAAATACTGCGATACTGCCGGTATTGTTCGAAAATGCTAAGGTTGGAGCACCTGTAGCTCCTGTGGCACCCGTAGCGCCCGTGGCACCGGTAGCACCCGTAGCGCCCGTGGCACCCGTAGCGCCCGTGGCTCCGGTAGCACCCGTAGCACCAGTAGCACCAGTAGCACCAGTGGCTCCGGTGGCCCCCGTAGCACCAGTAACACCCGTGGCCCCGGTAGCCCCCGTAGCGCCCGTGGCTCCGGTTTCACCCGTGGCTCCGGTAGCCCCCGTGGCCCCGGTAGCGCCCGTGGCCCCGGTAGCGCCCGTGGCCCCCGTGGCCCCGGTAGCGCCCGTGGCCCCGGTAGCGCCCGTGGCCCCCGTGGCTCCGGTAGCGCCCGTGGCTCCGGTAGCGCCCGTGGCTCCGGTAGCGCCCGTGGCCCCGGTAGCGCCCGTGGCTCCGGTAGCGCCCGTGGCTCCGGTAGCG
>JAQSYI010000045.1 GCA_029256185.1 Paenibacillaceae bacterium | reverse complement strand
GTGTTGTCTTGTCTCTTTCACCAGAGCACCTCTTTCTCGTTGTTGTTATTATCGATCTGTTCTTAGGAGGTGTCTACTTTTTATTCTAGCAGCAAAATGATAGCTGTTGGCTGGGAGGAGGGGCCCGAGGGGAGCGACAGCTAGCAAAATGATAGCTGTTGCCGGGAACGAACTTACAACATGTTGTACTAGTATGTAAAAGGAGGAGATCCCAGCATGATGGATAGGTTGAAAAGAAAACTGTCGCTTCTTTGTATCCTCGCCTTGTTATTCGCATCCTTCGGCAGCTTGATAGCCGGGCCTTCGGGCGTATATGCGCTGAGTCCGGGGACGGCGGTGCCGTTTCAGAGCGACGGCAGCTACACGGATCCGCTGGATAATCTGAGCCAGACCTTCAGCTCCGCCGGCGTCACCGCTGCCAGCAGCGCCGTCTCCGGCGTTGGGGGAGAACTGGTCTATTATGCGGGAGCGGGGCAAGGCGGCTTCAGCTCCGTAACCCTGGATGTGTATTACAACAAGTGGAACTTGATCTTCAATGAGCAGTACGGCCTGGAGGTGTATGAGGCTGCATATGACAGTGCCAGCGGCACCCTCACCAACGGCAAGAAGGTAGAGCTGATCCGCAGGATATGGCCGGACCAGATGAATGATATCCAGGGCGTCAAGGCCACCTATTCCTCCATGTCCGTCACGCCCGGAACCGAGTACCTGCGGATCGTGCTGCCCCGATCGGGTTATTATTACCGCTTGGCTGCCTCCAATTTTCTCGTGGAGAATATTACGCTGAGGAATGGGAACAGCTATGGCGGCTCTCCCTATGACGGCTATCTGATTGATACGTTCTCGGACCTGAGCAAGCTGGCCCCCGGAGTGAACACCAGTAATCTCAAGCTGACCTCCTATGAGGAGGGGAATCAGATCATACGGGCTTACGGACAGAAAACCTTTGTTTCCCGCATAAAAAGCACCATCAAGGAGTACGGCCTGACCTACGGGGCTCCTGAGGCGGCGGAATTTGCCTATGTGTATGTGGAGGGCTATTACCGGAACCGCCTGCTGGATCCGCTGCTGGTGGAGCTGTGGACCTCGCCGGATGGAATCGAGTACACCAACAGCACCGCAGACTCCACCCCCCATCATCCGGCGTTCAGCACAACGGGCAACGACCTGCCGGATTCGATGGAGCACTTCCAACTCCCGGCAGGGACCCGGTATGTTCAGGTTCGTCTTCTGGAATATAATGTAAGTGGTTATGTGTCCGGTTATCCCTATATGACGAAGGTGATGCTGGGGTACAACTTTGAGGAGGGGGGACCGACTGCCACTCCCACGCCGACGCCCAGCGCTACACCGAGTGCAACGCCAAGTGTGACGCCAAGCGCCACACCAAGTGCCACACCAAGCGCAACACCAAGTGCAACGCCCAGCCCCACACCGGCAAGCGGCACGGTAACCGGCAATGCTGTCAGCTTCGATGACAGCGGCCGCTTCACCGACGATATGGACCAGCCCACGAAGGTGTTCAGCTATAATGGCGTCTCCTTCTCCGGCGGCAGCGTCACGGGAGCGTCGGGAGATTTCTCCTATTATGCAGAAGCCGGAGATATCCAATCGCTGGCTCTCGATGTGACATACAACAAGTGGGCGCTGAATTTTACGGAACAAGACGAATTGTCTGTCTATGAATCGGTCTATGACCCGGCAACGGGAAGCTTCTCCGACGGAAGCAGGGTTCCGCTGATCCGCAAGCTGCGTCCGGATCTCATGACGGCTGTCGACAAGGTGAGGGCAACCTACACCTCCACCGCCATCAGCGCCGGAACCCGGTATCTTCACATCTACATGCCCAAGCCGGACTACTATGCCTCCGCGACTGTACAGGGAGACTTCAAGCTGGACCGGATCATGCTTGGAAGCGCCGCTGCCTCCTTGCCGGAATACGAGGGGTATGTCATCGACCGGGCGGCGGACTTTTCCAAGGTTATGAGCGGAGCGGATACCTCCAATCTGAGGGTGATGGAGCTGACCGGCAGCGGGGATATCCGGACCTTCGGGCAGAACAGCTATATCAGGCGGGTGAATGCCTCGGCGGCCAGCCAGGGCTTGGCTTACGCCGCACCCGAGGGCAAGGAATTCAAGACCGTCTATGTGGAAGGCTATCATTACCAGAGCGTGGCAAGCGCCAACTTTGAGGTGTGGATCTCACAGGACGGGACAGTATTCACCAATGCCACCGAAGCTTCCAGCTATAAGCACTACGGACCCGGTACATCGGCCAACAACAATATACCGGATGTGTTGGAGATCAGCTACTTGCCTCCGGGCGCCAAGTACGTCCAGGTTCGTCTCCAGGGCAGCGTCAACTATTCCATTACCAAAGCCGCATTGGGCTACGGGCCGATTACCCCCGTGGAGCCCATCCTTACGGATATTACCGTGCAGGCGGCCCTGCTGCCCATCACATTGGACGGTACGGTGGAGACGGATGTTTACGGCGCACCCGCGGGGGAATGGAGCGGAAGCGGGAAGATACGGATTGCGGGCATTATGGACAGCAACGGGAACAAGCATGGAGCGGATATCTTCCTGAAGTATGACCTGGAACGGCTCTACATTGGAGCGAAGATCAAGGACCCTACACCGATGAAGAATACCAGGACGGGAACGGGAATTTGGAACGGAGATTCACTGGAGTTCTTCATGGGCGATGAAGACATGGACTTCACCCAATACCCGGATAAAACGGGCGGCATGCTGCCCAGCGACAGGCAGCTGGTCCTCGGAGGAGGAACGGACTACGGCTACCAATATTACATGAACGTGAACGGGGTCTCCAGCTTCCCTTCCATCTTCACGGAGATCAAGAAGGATGCGGACGGCAAGGGATATACCATTGAAGCGGCTGTCCCGCTGCATGCCCTGGGTATTCAGAATCCCTGGGAAGGCAAACAGCTGATTGTAAATGCCGTATTGGGCGACGGCGACTACGCGAGCCGCGGCCAGTGGGGATGGACGACTGCCGGGGAAGCGCTCAAGAAGGCCCGGGGACAATGGGGCAGGATTACCTTCGAGGAAACGGAAGCTTCAGCGCCGGAGATGTCTTTGACCGCCTCGGTAAACCAAACCACCGGGCAGGTAACGGTAAGCGGAGCGACCTATGCAGCCGACAGCCGGTTTATGTCCATGACGGTCCGCAAGCCGGACGGCTCTCTGAGCCGGGTGGATCAGACGGTCAGCGATGCGGAGGGGAGGTTCGCATTCCAGTATGATCTGAATGCCGGTGACGGCGGGAACGGCACTTATACGGTGAGCGTCGGCGGGGAGAGAATTCTAATGCCTCAGCAGACGGCATTCACTTATACCCGCACGGCTCCTGAGCAGACGGCTGACAAAGCGGCGCTGCAAGCTCTCATCGCAGATGCTGAAGCATTACACGCTGCTGATTACACCATAACCAGTTGGAATGCCATGCAGACGGTGCTGGAGACTGCCCGTGCGGTTCACGCAGATTCTAACGCCACCCAATCGCAGGTGGATGCTCAGACGGCTCAATTGTCCGCTGTGATGGAATTGCTTACCGGAGGCGGCGTCAGTCTGACAGGCCCGGGTGCTCTTCAAGCCGGTCAGAGCTTCGAAGCAATCCTCGGTGTGCGGGGCTTGGAGATCGAGTCGTATTCCCAGTCATGGACGGTTCACTACGATCCGGAGGTGCTGGAATTCGTAAATGACAGTGCGGCTTCCACAATAGGAGGCTTCCAGGTTGTGGACGTGAATGCTCAGAACGGCAGCATCCGAATCATCGCCGCCAGTACGGGAGCCGGCTATGCCGTCTCCGGAACGAAGGAAGTGCTGAGTCTGAAGTTTATGGCGCAGGCCTCTGCGGGAGCCGGGAGCACCGGGCTGACATTGTCCCATATTGTTGTTGCGAATGCGGATGCAGAGGAATTCCAACTGAACAGCGGACCGGGCATCGTCATTCAGATCACCTCCGGAACGCCGCTTTCCGCCCGGATAAGCGAAGCGCAAGCGCTCCTGGCCGGAGCCAAGGTCTATCGAGCTGCTCAGCCTCCCCGTTACGGCTACTATCCGGAAGCTGCTGCCAGCGCGCTGCAAGCGGCAGTCCATGCGGCAGCAGCGATAAGGGATAGCGAAGCTTCCACCCAGGACCAGATCAATGCGGCATTCGAGGCGATCACCGCAGCCATAACGTCCTTCGGAAACCAGAGGAATCTGGCGGCGGCCAGCGTAGGAGACTTGGCGCCGATAGCTGTTCATTACGGCATGACGGGCGACTGGGAGGAGTGGAGCGCCTATTCTCACTATGACCTGAACGGCGATCTTGTCTTCAGTCTCCCCGATCTGGTGGCAATGGCCAAGAAAATCATACCTTAAGATGCTCTGCCGTGCGGTAGCCGTGCTTTGCATAATGAGTCAGAGGGGGAAGAACATGAAACCGAAATATGGGGCACGCGCCCTGTTTTCCTGGGTGTTGGTCATAGGTTTGATCACATCGTCGCTTGTCGCTGCCATTCCGGCCGGGAGGGCTTATGCAGCAGAGGGTAACGTGTATTATGTGGATTCTTCAGGAGGAAGCGACAGCAATGCGGGAACCAGCCCCTCATCCGCCTGGAAAAGTCTGTCAAAGGTCAACGGGAAGACCAATTATCAGCCGGGAGACCAGATTCTGTTTAAGTCCGGAGGGGTCTGGACAGGGTCCTTGACGTTGAAGAGCTCGGGTGTTGAGGGGAGCCCGATTACAGTGGGCATGTACGGAGACGGTCCAAAGCCGGTGATTAACGGCAACGCCAGCTATGCAGCCATTAA
The DNA here is from genome assembly GCA_029256185.1 of Paenibacillaceae bacterium. GTDB lineage: Bacteria > Bacillota > Bacilli > Paenibacillales > NBRC-103111 > Paenibacillus_AR. The sequence continues at coordinate 63,931 of JAQSYI010000045.1, read as the reverse complement.
CCTGGAAAATATTCAATACGTGACCCTGCAGGATCTGGAGCTGACGAATTACAATGCGGCCAACCCGGATGATTATTTGACGGGGTACTACAGACGCAACGGGATATGGATAAAGGTTTTCCATAATGGGCCTAAGCTTGGAATTACCATCCGGAATATGGACATCCATGATGTCACCGGCATGTCCGTGACCGGGGAGACCACCGTCACAACGTCGGACGGCAAGGACAAGAACGTGAATAAGAACAGCAACGCCGCCATTCAACTGAACGCATGGGAATGGGATACGACCATGCCCAAGTCGTATTTTGACGGCGTATTGATCGAAAATAATTACATCCATGACGTATCCACCATCGGAATCGGGGTATCCGCATTCTCTACGAATACGGCATACTATAACAAGAATATCGCCATCCGGGGCAACAGCATTCTCCGGAACGGAGCGGACGGAATTGTGGTAGGTGTGACATCCAATCCGCTTATCGAGAGCAACGTCAGCTTGGAAGCCGGAAGCGCCGGACACGGCTATAAGTGGATCGCGGGTATGTGGGTATGGCGGACGGAAGGGGCGCTCTTCCAGTTTAACGAGGTTGGCAGAGTCCGGGCGGAAGCCAAAAGCGAGACGGATTCAGCGGCCTTCGACACGGATATTTCCACAACAGGCGACCACGTTTACCAATACAACTACTCCCATGATAATGAAGGCGGCTTCTTCATGGATATGGGACACTTGAAGAACGGCATGAATATTGTCCGCTATAACATCAGCCAAAATGATAAGCGCAACGCCTATCACGGTAAAACGATATATGGCAGCGACCCGGGCCTGTACTATAATAATATTTTCTACAATGACCTGGGCATCGGCTTTCAAGTGCGGGACAATGCCAATGCGACTTATATGAACAACATTTTTTATGTCACCGGCTCTGAAGAGGCGTATTCCTCCGTGCCGAAGTTTTACTATAACGCCTTTTACGGACAGCCGGCTCCCGGCCAAGGGCTGGGCAGCATCGTTGGGGACCCGGGCATGGTGAACCCGGGACATGGTGCAGATGGATTAAGCACGCTTGAGGGTTACAAGCTGAAGCCCGATTCTCCCTTGATCGGTGCAGGAAAAGCCATAACCGGCCGCGGCGGCCGTGACTTCTGGAACAATCCGCTGTACACCGGTTCGCCGGATATCGGTGCGTTCGAGGACCCGGCCAGCACAGTCAGCGATACCGTTGCGCCTGCAACTCCGGATCAAGCTCAAGTAACGGGAGTAACGGATAGTACGGTAAGTCTGTCCTGGGTCGCTTCGGAAAACGGCATCCCGCTGGACGCGGACATCTATGATGCCGCTACCGGTCAATTGGCGGCTTCTGTTATCGTCAGCAACGAAGCCGTGGTGGCCGGATTGGTGCCCGGAACCGACTACCGCTTCTACATTGTGGCCAAGGACCGGTCAGGCAACCCCTCGGTCAGGAGCGGCGAACTGCAGGCAAGAACCCTGAAGGCAGTGGTGGTGGACAACAGCAGCGCGGAAATAACCGGCAACTGGACCTCCGCAACGGGAAGCGGCTCGTATAACGGCGGCTATCTGCTGTCTGCGGCGGGCTCAGCGGGCAATACTGTCCGATGGACGCCCGATATTCCGGTCACCGGCTATTATTCGGTATTTTATTATCTGCCTGACGGCTCGGCTTCCAGAGCGGGGAATGCGGCCTTTACCGCAAGCGCAGCCGGAGGGTCCAAGACCTATGCTGTGGATGAGCGGGTGCCGGGAGGACGCTGGGTTGCCTTGGGCATTCACCGGTTCAATACCGGCACAGGCGGCTATGTCCAATTGTCCGGCCAGGCCAACGGCGAGGTGGCGGCGGATGCCATAAAGTTTGTCCATCTGGAGGACTTCGGACCGGAGGATATCATCAGCGTGGGGCTGGAAACGGAGAAGCTGCAGCTGAGAAACGGAGAAGCGTCCAGGTTCTTCGTATACGGAACGGACGCTGTTGGCCGGGTGCTGGATCTGGCGGCGGACGGGGCGGCTCTCCATTACACAACGACAGATGCGCAGGCTGCTGTCGTGGAGAACGGCGTTGTTCAGGGAAAAGGAGACGGCACGGCATGGATCGGCGCGCAATACGCCAGAGGGGACGGTGCGGTCTTAAGCAGTAATCTTGCTGAGGTGATAGTAGGACCACGGATGTCCGTTGAAGAGCCGCTCTTCACGAATGCGTCCGGCCAAGCGCTTACTTCCCTGTCGCCTGGGACTGTCAACGTGTCGGTTCGGATCATCAATTCTACCGAGGAGCAGAAGAACGTAACACTGATCGCGGTGCTTTATTCACCTGCGGGCTTGGTCCAATCCGTCTCCAAGGAGGCGGTGGTCAACAAGTACGGCCATCAAACCTTGAGAGCAGCCGTTACGGTTCCCGGTCTGTCAGAGGGCTGGTACCTGAAAGTGTTCGTCTGGGATAATCCGGTGTTTATGAGACCGTTGGCGGAAGGTGCGGTACTGCAATAGGGCCATTAACCTTCTTGGCTGACGGACCTGAGCGGCGTTATTTGCGGAAAATACAGGATTAGCGCGGTTTTATGGACGGGAAAGACCTTATTATGCCAAAAACCCTCGGGTTGGGGCGTATGGGAGTCAATTAAGAGCGACTGAGTCCGTTAGAATTCAAAACTATGGGATTTTTGCCAAATAGGAGCGCTGATGTCCGTCCCTCGGATTTTAGGGGAATGCTCCCGCAGGGTTTTTCTTAAAATTCCAGAAGGTATAAACGGAGAAGCGGCTCGACTTCTTAATAAACGCACGGCATCCAAAGGATGCCGTGCGTTTATCGTCGGGTAAATCAGAACGTATAAAATTCCGGGGAAGGGTAGCTCTTTCTCATTGCTTCGGGGCACGGCTTCCGTTCTTACTGGACCGTCTTCATGGCTCTCATAGCATTGAGCACAGCGATCAGAGTGACGCCCACATCACCGAACACGGCCTCCCACATGGTGGCGATGCCCATGGCGCCCAGTACCAGAATCACTGCCTTCACACCCAATGCGAAGGCAATATTCTGCCAGACGATAGTCCGGGTCTTGCGGGCGATGCGGATGGCCGAGACTAGCTTCGCGGGCTCATCGGTCATCAGCACCACGTCAGCGGCTTCAATCGCCGCATCCGAGCCCAATCCTCCCATGGCGATGCCGATATCCGCCCGGGCCAGCACCGGCGCATCATTCACGCCGTCTCCCACGAACACCAGCTTGCCGCCGCTCCGCTTCTTCGTCTCCAATTGCTCCAGCTGCTCCACCTTCTGATGGGGCAGAAGCTCGCTGAAGACACTGTCCAGCGAAAGCTCCCGGGCCACATGCTCTCCGGTGGCCTTGCTGTCACCCGTGAGCATGGCAGTGTGCCGGATGCCCAGTCCCTTCAGGTCGGCAATGGCTTGCCTGCTGTCCGCCTTAATCTCGTCGGATATGGCGATATATCCGGCGAATACCCCATCCACGGCCAGATAGACCACGCTGCCCATTACTTCAGCCTGCTGCCAGGCGATCTGTGCGGATTCCATCAGCTTGCCGTTGCCCGCCAGCACCAGCCTGCCGTCTACTTTGACACGAACGCCCTGTCCCGGTATCTCCTCTTGCTCCGAGAGCCTTTGGAGATCGATCTCACGTCCGTAAGCTTTCCCGATAGAAACGGCGATAGGGTGGTTGGAGAAACCCTCCGCATGGGCGGCACAGGCCAGCAGATCCTCTTCCGTCCATCCGTTCGCGCCGGCGATCCGGGATACCTTGAAGATGCCTTTGGTCAGTGTGCCGGTTTTGTCGAATACGACCGTATCCACGTGGTTCAGCGCCTCCAGATAGTTGCTGCCCTTGACCAGGATGCCGTTCTTCGAAGCGCCGCCGATTCCGCCGAAGAAGCTTAACGGGATCGAGATCACCAGAGCACAGGGGCAGGATACGACGAGAAACACCAATGCCCGGTGAATCCAGTCGGCGAAGCTTGCCCCAGGCACGGCAAGGGGAGGAATGACTGCCAGCGCCAGTGCGGCGAATACTACAAAGGGCGTATAATAGCGGGCAAATTTGGTGATGAAATTTTCCGTGGGCGCTTTTTTGCTGCTGGCGTTCTGTACCATATCCAGTATCTTGGAGATGGTGGATTCGCTGAACTCCTTGGATACCTCGATGGTCAGGACCCCGTTCTTATTGATGGAGCCTGACAATACCTCGCTGCCGGGCTCCACATCCCGGGGAAGGGACTCGCCGGTAAGCGCGGAGGTATCCAGTGCGGAGCGCCCCTCCACAATCCGGCCGTCGAGGGGAATCTTCTCACCCGGCTTGACGACGATCAGATCGCCGATCCCCACCTCTTCAGGAGCAACGCGGCGCACCTCCCCGTCAAGCTTCAGGTTGGCAAAGTCCGGCCGGATATCCATCAGAGCGGAGATAGACTTGCGGGAACGGTTAACGGCATAGCTCTGGAACGCCTCGCCGATCTGGTAGAAGATCATGACGGCAGCGCCTTCCGGATATTCGCCGATGGCAAAAGCGCCGATGGTGGCCACACTCATCAGGAAGTTCTCATCGAACACCTGGCCGCGGGCAATGTTCTTCAATGCCCGGAGCACGACTTCGCCGCCCACAAACAGGTAGCTGCCCAGGAAAAGGGCCAGTTCCATACTGCGGCCTGCATCGAGCGCCATGCCGGCAATAAATAGCGCCGCGCCGATATACAGATGAACGGATTCCTGCCACTTATAACCGGAATGCGCTCCCTGCCCGTCTTTCTTGGGAGCGGTATGGGAAATTTGCAGATCCGGCTCAACGGAGACAGCAATCCGGGAGGCCTCGCGGGTAATGGCCGGCAGCTCCCGCTTGTCGTCCGCTTCTATAGTCAGCTTTTGGGATACGAAGTCCAGGCTGGCTGCCTTGACCCCATCTATGCCGGCAACCTGCTTTTCGATTTTTTGGGCGCAATCGGCGCAGTGCAGTCCAAGCAAATAGAGCGACTTCTGTCCCGGCTGCAGCAGTTCCTTCTCATTCATGACAATGTCTGGCTCATGCCGCTTGGCGATGGATCCGGCCTGGGCTACAAGCCCGGCTGCCATCTCCTCACGGGCAATCGTCATGACCAGTGTCTTCGACATGAAATCCACTGAAGCAGACGCTACCCCCTCCAGCTTGCCTACGTCCCGCTCGATCTTGGCCGCACAATTGCCGCAGCATAATCCCTCCAGCACAAACTCCTTCCGGATGGATGCTTCCATCTTCATCACCCCGCATTCTGATTTGTGGATTAAACCTCTTTTACTGTAATGTCCTCATCATGGGAAGCGGCAATACGGCTTATTTCACTAACCAGTGAGCCGGTATCGTTCTCGCAGCTGACGGACAGGACTTTGCTCGATACATCGACAGCGGCGCTTTTGACGCCGGCAAGCAGTCCCACATCCTTTTGGATCTTAGCGGCGCAGTTGCCGCAGCACAGCCCTTCCAGCAGATATTGCTTGTTTAGTACAGTCATAGTTCATTCTCCTTTACAAAAATGGATGGGTTGAAATTCATATTGTTTGTGGTTGCATATGATCGGTTGCGGCTGAACAATAATAATGATTGAACAATTGAGCCTATATTCAACTGATAATGCCAAAAAAACTGTCATACCAGAATGAATGTTACAAGCTCATTCAGTATGGATATAAGGATTAGACCATGCCATTGCGCTTCAGCCGGGTTAAACCTTTGCCAGCTATGCGCGATTCCCAGTTATTCGATAGGTGATATTAGTTGATTTTGCAGTCGCAGAAAAACAGTTTATTTGTGTGCTGAAAAATGAAGCCGGCTCATTCCTCCGTAATATGAAGCAGCCCCTGATCGAATATGGTCCGGACATGATCGTCCGCCAGGGAATAATAGACAACCTTGCCCAGCTTGCGGTATTTCACCAGCTTGGCCTGCTTCAGCACTCTGAGCTGATGGGAAATGGAGGACTTAGTCATCCCGAGCAGCACCGCAATGTCACAAACGCACATCTCGGCCAGCAGCAGCGCGGACAAGATTCTCACCCGGGTAGAGTCGCCAAAAACCTTGAACAAATCTGCAAGATCGATCAGATTGTCATCATCGGGCAGACGCTCCCGCACATCCAAGACGATGTCTTCGTGAATGGAATTGCAATCGCAGCGGTCAACATCTGCCGCATATGCACACATAGGCACACCCTCCTATTGATGATGCTTGATAGAAGCTTCGTTTCTATTAGATGATGCATTAGAAGCTTTTTTCCAAATAGATAATGCATTACAAAAGCTTCGTTTCTAAATGTGAGAGAAACATTCTCAATTGAGCAACTGTTCAACTAAATTTTATGCTCGGTACAGCTTTTTTGTCAATGGCCATTGATAAAATATTTGCCGTTCCCCGGGCAGTTGCCCTCTTCAGGTCAAGGAATAGACAACATTGCGGGCAGGATTCACGGCTTCCTTGTCGAACATGGGAATAACCCGGATGTGCAGGGGACAAAATCATGAATCATTCAACAGTGGAGGAGGGTTTTCTCTTATGAAGAAAGAAATCAGAAATCTGCTGCTGACTGCCCTCGCAGAGAAAAAGCAGGGAGCAGAATATGCGGACGGGGAATATTCCCTGAAGACAAGCGCCGATGATCTGGAACTGTATGCGGCCGGCAAGCTGATTGCCAGATTCACCTTCAGCAAGAAGATTCTCTTTACTGCCGATTGGGAGTATAAAAAAGAAAACCGCTACCTGGCCTATCTGCTGGAGCAGAACGGCTATGAGGTAAATGCGGACGATTTCCTGAGAAGATAACCGTAACGGGATGGGACGGTTCAATTGAATCAAGGGCCTGAAAATCGTGTTCTGCCGTCCCTTTGCGGGCGGAAGAGACGATTTTTTTGATTAAAGCAGAACCAAAGCATCCGGTCTTTCATGAAATGGTCATGGGGCGAGACCGCGGCAATAACCGTCTGTACCGTGCTTGGAGCATCCGTGCTTGGAGGCTGTTCAGGCGCCAAGGAGCGGGGGGAGATGGCTGCAGGGGAAATCCCCGTCATCCCCCACTGTCTTCCAATGCCTCTCTCACAGCAGCGTTGATCCGTTCCACATCCACAAGTCCTGCCGGACTATCGGACAGATTATAACGCTCCTTGAGCGTAAGGATGCGGTAAACGCTCTCCCCGATTCGCTCCTCGCTCAGCACTCCGGACGCAACAGCCTGCTTCAGCATATCCAACACCATAATGGCATTGGCGCTGCTGTGGGCGACAAGTACGATATCGCTCCCGGCTTGAACGGACTGGACAGCAGCCTGGCCCAGATCATAGTGGTTAAGAATGGCTCCCATGGTCATGTCATCGGTTATCACAACGCCGTCAAAGCCCATCCGGCCGCGGAGAAGTCCGGCAATGACTGCCTGAGACATGGTAGCCGGATGATCCGGATCAATCTCCGGGAGCAGAATATGGGCGATCATCACCGCATCGGCCTGTGACTTGACCGCCTGGGCGAACGGAACCAGCTCCAGCTCCTGCAGCTCCCGGAGCGTCTTATTCACGACCGGCAGCTCCAGATGGGAGTCGACGGATGTGTCCCCGTGCCCGGGAAAATGCTTGACCACCGGGATAATCCCGCTGGCCCGCAGCCCTTCCATCTCCCGTATGCCGAACGAGCTTACCAGGGCGGCGGTTGAGCCGAAGGACCTGCTGCCGATGACAGGGTTCTGCGGATTGCTGTCAATATCGAGCACAGGTGCGTAATTCACGTTGAAGCCGAAGGCCTGCAGCTGTTGTCCGATGGCTTCGCCCACCGCCAGCGCTCTGCTGCTTGAGCCGCCCCCGGCAATCTCCCGGCTGGAGGGAAGGGGGATCAGCGGTGCAGGCAGCCGGCTTACCTTGCCTCCCTCCTGGTCGATGCTCAGGAAGAGAGGAACGGAGGCGGAACGGTTCGACTCCTTCAGCCCGTTCAACAGAGCCCGAGTCTGATCCACCGTCTGCAGATTGGCTTTGTAGAGAATGAAGCCTCCCACATGGTATTGAGTAATGAGCCTCCCGGTTTCCTCATCCATCAGGGTGCCCGGGACTCCGGCGATAATCATCTGCCCCAGCTGCTGCTCCAGAGTCATGGACCGGAGCTTCTCCCACACAGGATCGGCGGCAACAGTGGGCGGCGGGGAAGAATGCCCGGGAGTCGGGGCAGTTTCCGGCCCGGAGGTATGTTGATCCGAGCATCCGGCTCCCGCCATAGTGCATGCGGCTATCAGCAATATCACGCGTGCGGCCATCAGCGGCATCCTCCCTCCGTTGCTTGCGCTCATCCCATCAATCCCCTCTCTTACATTCCTTTTCTCTTCCACTATTCCCCTGTCAACATAAGGAAATACTATTTCAGTACCGGAGCAAACAAAAAAGAACCGGAGCTTTACCTCCGGTCCGCTTCAGAGCATGATAAGGTTGTCTGGGAAAAACCGTTACGCCAAAGTCTTGTCGCCCGGCTTCCAGTTGGCCGGGCAGAGGCCGCCCGCTTGCAGAGCCTGCAGCACGCGCAGGGTTTCTTCCACGCTGCGTCCCACGTTCAGGTCCGTGACCACCTGATAGCGGAGCACTCCCTCGGGGTCGATGATGAACAGGCCGCGGTTGGCGGCGCCCAGCTCTTCGTCCAGCACGCCGTAAGCACGGGCGGTTTCCTTGGTGAAGTCCGCAGCCAGAGGATACTTGACGGCTCCGATGCCCTTGGCGTCCCTTGGAGTATTGATCCAAGCGCGGTGGGTATGGATGCTGTCGGTGGATACCCCGACGATTTCGCAATCGAAGTCAAGGAACTCCTCATATGCGTCGCTTAAGGAAATAATTTCGGTAGGGCAGACGAATGTGAAATCGAACGGCCAGAAGAACAGCACCAGCCATTTGCCTTTGTAGTCCTCCAGAGAGACCCGCTCCTCCAATGTCTCCAGATTTTTGGTGGAGAGAAGGTTGAAGGATGGAGCCGGTTTGCCAACTTTTACACCTGCGGTTTCGATTGCGCTCATGATTGAATTCCTCCTAAGTTTAATAGAATAGCCTTAAGCCGGGATGTACGGAGAATGCCTCTTGCCGGAGCCTGCTGCTGTCAGCCGATGGCGGCGACTGCTTTCTTGATGCGGCTGGGGTTCAGGCCCAGAATGGTGGTGCCGCCGATCACCGTTACCGGTACCGAGCTCATGCCCAGATCCTGAAGTTCCTTGGCATAGGCTTCGTCGTCATCAATATTGCGTTCCTCAAACTCGATGTTTTGCTCGCTCAGATAGGTTTTTAATTGCTTGCAATAGGTGCAGTGGGTGCTGGAGTAGACAACTGCTTTGACAGAATTGGACATAGTCGAATCGCTCCTTTTGGATATGATGTGGATGTTGCACAGTTAACCGTTATTTGTATTGGGGAATCAGGCTTTCACGCCGGTTGATGAATTTGTCTACGGCCATAGCGGCAATGGCTCCGTCCGCAGCGGCTACAACAGCCTGCTTCACAGGAGAACGGCGGACCTCGCCTGCTCCGAATACTCCCGGCACGGCAGATTGCATGAACGGATCAAGCTGCATGAATCCGGCTTCGTCGAGAGGCACCTGATCCTGCAAGAAGTCGGTACCCGGCTTGCTGCCTGACAAGAAGACGAATACGCCGTCAACAGGCAGAAGCTCCTCTGCGCCTGCCGCCGTTTTGATCCGGATGCCAGTCACCTTCTCCTCGCCTACCACTTCAAGCGGCCGGGTACGGGGCAAGTAGGTGGTGTTATCCAGCGGCGGGAAGCCGTCTACCCCCTGGAGATCCGGACGCGGCACGATAAAGTGAATTTTGGAGGCGAACTTGGCCAACGCCGCTGCTTCCTCCAGCGCTTCCTCCGAATCTCCGATTACCGCCACTTCCTTGCCTTGATAGAAAGCTCCGTCGCAGGTGGCGCATGTGCTGACCCCTCTGCCCAGCAAACGTTCCTCACCAGGCAGCATCCGGTTGCGGCCTTTGGAGCCTGTCGCCACAATGACCGCCTTGGATTCGAACATGCCGTCCGGAGTAAACACCATCTTGGTATCTCCCTCCAGATCAACAGCTGTAATGGAGGTCGTCTCGAACTTGGCTCCGAACTCCTCCGCCTGGGCTCTGATCGTATCCAGGAGCTCACGCCCGCTGATCTGGCCGGTTACTCCAGGGTAGTTGGCTATCTTGTGCGTCAGGGCCAGAGCGCCCGCGCCCGGCGCCTTATCCAGCACCAGGGTCGAAAGATTGGCTCTTGCCGTATAGATGGCGGCAGTTGCGCCCGCCGGACCTCCCCCAATGATAATGACGTCGTACATAAAGATAATCGCCTCCTTCAATAAAATTATTATCAATTAATAATTAGACTAAATATAAGTTATGAATGTATTTTAACAAGCACACTTGGGTTCTGCATGAAGGTTTCATGAAGAAAAAGTGGCTATTTTGTGTCGAACTCCTATTATCCGGCTGGAAAATGTATGGGTTATGGATCAGTTATCCATTGCTCTGTAGCCAATTCCCCGTACTGTGGCAATGTAGCGGGGATTGCGGGGATCGTCGCCCAGCTTGTGCCGGAGCGCTTTAACATGAACGTCCACAGTGTTGCTGCCGCCGAAATAGCCTACTCCCCATACCCGGTCCAACAGATCCTGACGGGTCAGCACGGAGCCCTCCGCTTCTATAATAGAACGGAGCAGGTCGAATTCCGTCCGCGTCAAATCCACACGCGCACCTGCTGACTGTACGGCGTAGCGTCTCACGTCTACACTCAGATCCTTCAAATGAAGCACGCCTTCTTCCCCCGGCTGCAGCTGCTCCCGGGCAACTGCATGGCCGCTTCCTTCTCTCATCAGAATGTGAATCCGCTCCATAATGCGGGGAAGGGGGCTGGGCCATTCCAATGCATCCGGGGCAGAGGCGCGGCCGTCGGGCCTCACCAGGTGAAGGCGGGCATAATCTGCCAGACCGGGGTGATTCAGCCAAGCCCAGGGAGTTCCGCCTTCCTGATGGGTGCTGTCCACGATAAGCAAATCTGCTTGCAATTGGGCAAGCAGCGCCGGATCGGCTTGATGGAACACCATGACATCAAAGCAGGTGGCGGTCAGTTCCCGCACCAGTTCATGGAGCAGTTGGGGGAATGGACTGATAATCACAATCCGGTTGGTAAGGGGGCAAAATGCGGATTCAGGATCTGCCGGCGGCAGCAGCCTCGGATCGATCTCGGCTTCCGTCAGTTTGTTCGTACCTTGCATGAAGCACACACTCCTTTTAGAAGCAATTGCTCTTGATCTATCATGTACCCGGTCTCCGCCGCGACAGCAAGCAGCCATTCTTGGGGAATGTCGGAGAACACTTCCTCCACCTGTCCGCAGATTGTGCATTGGATATGGTGGTGCAGTTCCGTTCTGGCGTCATAGCGGCAGGCTTCTCCTACCCGCAGCTCCTGAATCTGTCCGGTCTCTGTCAGATACTTCAGGCTATTGTATACGGTCCCGTACGCGAAGTGGCAGCCTCTCTCCCGCAGACGGTCCATGATTTCCGCTGCAGTGGGATGATCGGTGGAACAGCTTATTACATCATATATGGCCTTCCGCTGCGGAGTAAGGAGTCCCTTTGGCTTCACGGCGTCGTCCCCCTGATCGTCATAATTAGAATAAGTCTAATTATAAAACGATTCTGGATAGTTAGCAACCGAAGCCCTCTAATTTGAATTATCCTATATATGAAAAATCCAAACAACTTTATAGAAAGTTACACAAAATAGTCACGAATTACAGGTTTGTTTTTTGTAAAAAAAAGAGTTAGGATAGAGCATGTATTTTGCGGATGAATGGAGATGAGGCTGTGTTAAAGTTGTTTCGCCTTCTTAACCCTTATAAATGGCCGATAGCCGCAGTGATCGTGCTGTTGTTTTTTCAGGCCATGTCAGAGCTGTATCTTCCGACTCTGATGGCGGATATTGTGGATAAGGGAATTGTGAACAAGGATACGAATTATATTTACAGAACCGGAGGCTGGATGCTGCTCATCGCTTTTTTGGGCACCATCTGCTCGGTTGTCGCCATGTACATCTCATCTCTTGTGGCTACAGGCTTCGGACGCAACCTGAGAAGCAGGATATTCCGCCATGTAAGCAATTTTACCTTGCGGGAATTTGATACCGTGGGCACATCATCATTGATTACCCGCACTACCAATGATATTACCCAAGTGCAGACGGTGCTGATCATGATCCTGCGCATGATGATTACCGCTCCCATTATGTGCGTAGGCGGCTTGATTATGGCCTTCTCGAAGGACCATGTTCTGACCTGGGTGCTGGCGGTGGCCTTGCCGGTTATGGGTGTTACAATTTGGTTCATTTCCAGCAAAGGCATGCCTTATTTCAAAATTATCCAAAGCAAGATCGATAAACTCAACCTGGTGCTCCGCGAGAGTCTGGTCGGGATCCGGGTAGTGCGCGCCTTCAACCGCGAAGACCATGAGAAGGACCGGTTCAAAGGGGCTAACTGGGAATTGACCGATGTCTCCATCCGGGTCAACAAGCTGATGGCCTTCTTCATGCCGGCCATGATGCTGATTATGAATTTTACCAGCATTGCCGTGCTGTGGTTTGCCGCCAAGCGGATTGATGCGGGGAATATGCAGATTGGCGACATGATCGCCTTTACCCAATATGTCTTTCAGATTATGTTCTCATTCTTGATGGCCGCTTTTATGTTCGTGATGGTGCCAAGAGCCCAGGCTTCCGCCATCCGGATCAACGAGATTTTGGCTATGTCTCCGGAAATCAAGGACACGGATACGCCCAAGCAACCGGCAGGGAAGAAGGGCTACGTGGAATTCCGTGATGTGACCTTCCGTTATCCGGGAGCGGAGCAGCCGGCGATTGCCGGAATCAGCTTCCAGGCGTCGCCTGGAGAAATAACGGCCATTATCGGCGGCACCGGTTCAGGGAAATCGACCATGATCCACCTGATTCCCCGGTTCTATGATGTGGAGAGCGGGCAGGTGCTGGTAGACGGTGTGGATACCCGGGAGATGACCCAGGAGGCGCTTCGGGCCAAGGTTGGTTTTGTTCCCCAGCAGGCGCTGTTGTTTACAGGATCCGCTGCAGACAATATCCGCTTCGGCAAGGAGGATGCTTCGGATGAAGAGGTCCGCCGCGCAGCGGTGACTGCCCAGGCGCTGGATTTCATAGAGGAGATGGAGGAGGGTTTCAACTCCCCCATATCCCAGGGGGGCGGGAATTTGTCCGGCGGGCAGAAGCAGCGCCTCTCCATTGCACGGGCGCTTGTGCGCAAGCCGGAAATCTATATTTTTGACGACAGTTTCTCAGCCCTTGACTATAAGACCGATGCCAGGCTGCGGACTGCTCTGCGCGGGGAGACAGCCGAATCCACTGTTCTCATTGTGGCGCAGCGGGTAAGCACCGTAGTCGATGCGGACCGGATCATTGTGTTGGAGGATGGCAGAATTGCGGGCATGGGAACTCACAGGGAGCTGCTTGCCGAGTGCGGCGTATACCGTGAGATCGTGGCTTCCCAGCTTTCCGAGGAGGAGATCGCATGAGCAGGAATGAATCCCATCGGCCACCGCGCAGAGGAGGCCCCCCGGGTCCCGGTGGAGGTCCCGGCGGAATGGGCTTCGGGGCTCCCGTGCAGAAGGCAAAGGACGCCAAAGGGACCTTCAAGCGCCTGGTCGCCTACATGGCTCCTTATAAAATGAAGCTCCTGGTTATCTTTATAGTTGCTGTTCTGTCCACCGTATTTTCCATTTTCAGCCCTAAGATTATGGGAAAGGCCACTACCCGCCTGTTCGAGGGAGTTATGGCCAAGTTCATTATGAAAGTGCCTGGGGCCGCAATCGATTTTCATTATATCGCCCAGATTGTCCTGATTCTCATTGTCTTGTATGTGGTCAGCTCCTTCTTCACCTATATTACGCAATATATTATGGCGGATGTAGCCCAGATGACGGTCTATGATTTGCGGGAAAAAGTGAAGGATAAGCTCACGCGGCTGCCGCTTTCTTATTATGATTCCCGGAAGCACGGGGAAATTCTCAGCAGAGTCACCAACGATATCGATACCATCAGCTCCACACTGCAGCAAAGCCTTACCCAACTAATCACCTCGGTTGTGATGATTGTCGGGGTGTTGATCATGATGCTGACCATCAGTCCTGTCATGACACTCATTGCCCTGTTCACATTGCCTCTGAGCGCTGTCGTGACCCAGATGATTGCCAAACGGTCCCAGGGCCACTTTCTGAGCCAGTCCCAGGCGCTTGGGGAGTTGAACGGGCATATTGAAGAGATGTACACAGGGCACAAGATTGTCAAGGCATTTGGCCGGGAAAACAGCTCCATCGGGCATTTCGATCAAATCAACGAACGTTTGTACCAGGCCGGTGCCAAAGCCAACTTTATCTCCGGGATTATTATGCCGGTGCTCTCCTTCGTCAACAATATAGGCTATGTGCTGATTTGTGTGGTAGGCGGGCTGTTCGTGGCCAAGGAGCGGATGGCGCTTGGCGATGTGCAGGCATTCATCTCGTATATGCGCCAGTTTACCCAGCCGATTGTGCAGACGGCGAACATTGCCAATATCCTTCAATCCACGATTGCTTGCGCGGAACGGGTTTTTGAGGTGCTTGACGAAGTGGAGGAAGCGGCCGACAATCCGGCGGCAACGGCTCTGGAGAAGCCGGAAGGCAGGGTCTTGTTCGAGCAGGTGGAATTTGGCTACACTGCGGGTGAGCCACTGATTACAGACATGAATATTGATGTAAAGCCCGGTCAAACAGTGGCCATAGTGGGCCCCACCGGAGCAGGCAAAACAACCCTTGTCAATCTGCTCATGCGCTTCTATGAAGTGGGCGGCGGGAAAATTACCATCGACGGCAAGAACATCCGGGATATGAAACGGGAGCATCTGCGCAGCCTCTTCGGTATGGTGCTGCAGGATACTTGGCTGTTTAACGGCAAGATCCGCGACAATATTGCTTACGGCCGCAAAGATGCCACGGATCCGGAGGTTATTGCCGCGGCCAAAGCCGCTCATGCGGACCGGTTCATCCGGACACTGCCGGAAGGTTATGACACCATCTTGAACGAGGAAGCGTCCAATATATCCCAGGGGCAGCGGCAATTGCTTACCATTGCCCGGGCCATTCTTGCCGATCCGGCTATTCTGATTCTTGACGAGGCTACAAGCAGTGTGGATACCCGGACAGAGGTCTATATCCAGAAAGCCATGCATCAGCTGATGCAAGGAAGGACCAGCTTCGTGATTGCCCACCGCTTGTCGACAATCCGCGATGCCGATCTGATTCTGGTCATGAATCACGGCCAAGTTATCGAGAAGGGTACTCATGTGGAATTGCTGGAAGCCGGAGGCTTCTATGCCGATTTGTACAACAGCCAGTTTACAACCAACACCTTGGCAAGCAATCAGGCAGGATAATGAAGGCCTGCACCAAAAATGCCGCTTACGAATCTTTTGGATTCGGGCGGTATTTTTTTGTTTTTGAACAGGGTTAAAGAATGTGCTTATAATCCACACTAATCATATCTGTGCCAGGACAAGGGGGGATGAGGGTGACAACAGAACGGCTGATTTTGGTAGTATCGTGGCTGTTGTGTCTGGGAGTGCTGGCTTTTGGGATTCCAGCAGGCAAGCGCAGGGAAGCTATGATTGTATTCTTTTTCAGTCAGATCATTACCTGGACTCTCAGCCTTGTTTTTGTACAGCTTGGGATGATCAGCAATCCCGTCAGGGAGTTCGAGAAGGCGACACGGGCCAATTTTACCTTCAATTTCTTGCTGTATCCCACTGTGTCCATGATGTTCAGTATGTATTATCCGTCGAAGAGTTCCAAGCTGAAGCAATTCCTGTACCAGCTCGCAATAATCGGAGTTGTGTCCTTAAGCATGCAGTATGTGGAGGTCTACACGGAATTAATGGAATTCAATCATTTTAACTGGTTCATTGGAGGGTTAGTGCTGCTGTTTGGAGTTAATGCCAGCCGCAAGTACGCTCAATGGTACTTTAACCATTTGCCGGATAAAGGGGGATCAAAGTAATGGAGTGGAGGCTGGAGCATTATTTCCTGATTTTCGTTCACGCAGTCGGGATTACGGCGTTCCTCTGCATACCGCGGCATAAGCGGAAGGAAGCACATGCAGTCTTCCTGTTTCAGGGCATGCTGACCTGGATTCTCGGATTGTCCGTGGTAGAGGCGGGTTGGCTTATGTACCCCATCCGGGAGTTGAATGAAGCCAGCAGCACCAGCTTTGTGTTCGAATTTCTGATTTTCCCGGTAACCGCAGCCTATTACAACATCTTCTATCCCGCCAACCAACCCGTTGGAAAGCGGTTTGCCTGGCTGCTGCTGTTTGCTGCAGGGATTACCTTACCCGAGTATTTCATTGAACGGTATACGGATCTGCTGGAATATACGGGCTGGAGCTGGTATTGGACGACTCTGAGTATTTCTGCCACTCTGTGCATATCCCGGCTGTTCTTCCTCTGGTTTTTCCGGAGAGGGCAAGCCTATAGCGTGCAATAACCAAGGTTTTCATGTATCATTCTGGAACAGGATTGACATACTAACAAAAAGATGGAAAAAATGGATTATCATCATAAAGCCATGAGGTCTGATAAAATGAGTGATGCTTTGCAGCCCCGCAGATTGCAGGCCATTCTTTCTCCTTTCGGAGTAACCTTTTTGCACCGGAAAAATCCATTTATCGTCGCCTGGTGGTCCGCCGCCTTTCCCGGCTTCGGGCACTTGATCCTGAACCAGTACGCCAGAGGGATCCTGCTTACTCTCACTGAGGTATTCACCAACTCGCTGGCGAGGATCAATTTGACCCTGCTGTATTCCTTCACCGGACAAATGGAGCTGGCCAAGCAAACGCTGGAAATCCGTTGGGCCATCGGCTATATGATGGTTTATATGTTCGCCATCTGGGACAGCGTTCTGGCCTGCCGCTCCATCAACAAGCTGTATATGCTGGCTCAACTGGAAAATGCCAGAATCCGCCCTTTCTCCATATGCCCTCTGGAGATTCAATATCTGGAAAAGCGCAATCCTTACGCTGCGGCGGTTTCCTCCTTCTTGTTTCCGGGAATAGGCCAGTTGTACATCCATAGAATCGTCCTGGCTTTTTACAGCATGGTCTGGTGGTGGCTGTTCCTCGCCTCTTCCCAAATGCACATGGCTTTGCAACAGCTGCTGCTTGGTCATCTGGAGGAGTCCAAGCTTCTTCTGAACCCCCATTGGCTGCTGTTTTTGCCCTCGGTTACCGGCGGGTCCGCTTATCATGCATTTGTGACGACGATTGAGCATAACAGGCTGTTCCGCGTGGAGCAGCGGCAGTACTTAAGTGAGCGGTATGGTCAATCGGATATCTGCATCTTGAAGGAATATTCTGAGGAATCTGTCCCAGTGAAATGAAAAGGCCTATGCAAAGCTTAAGGAGGGGGTGCCGCATGCTGGTATTAGCCACGTTTGACCATTCCATGGAACTGGAGCAGGCTTTGCTGATACTGGAGCGCGAAGGAATTGAGCGCCGCGGGATCATGGTGGTTCCACTGGATGCGTTGGGCCGGAACTCCCATATCCGGTTTGAGCTGCCGGCAGACTGGAAGGAACGGGCCTTCGAGATCGGAATGGCAACAGGCACCGCCAGCGCGGTATTCGGAATATGCCTGGGTTTTGTGTGGGACTGGGGTCCGCTAATCTGGGGGCTTCTCACGGCTATCGGCGGATTTGGGATCGGATATATCATATACGGGTTGGTATATCACTTGTTGTGGAAAGCGGGAGATCCCGTTAAGCGCCCCGAAGCGGCTGTGATTGTGCGGGGGAAAGAAGAGAATGTGGACCTGATCCGCCAGGTGCTGTGGCAGCATAAGGCATTATCCTTGGGCATTGTACCGGAGCAAAAGCAAGGGAGTATAACACCGCTGGAGCCAAATGAAGCTCCGCGTCTCACGAACGCCTGAACGGCATCTTCTACCGGCAAAGAAGGGCCGCTCAGGCGTTTGCTGCGTTCACTGCTCCAAGTGCGGGACCACCATAGTCTCGGATTGGGAGATGACCGTATTCTTGCGGTCTGTTAGCTTGACCTGAATATTCCACGGCAATTCAGGGCCGGAGGACAAGCTGCCCATTCGCGCGGTCAGTTTGGAGGGGCCGTCGTAAGTGGTGGGAAGCTTGTGGCCGTTCAGCCATATGCTGCTGTCACTGCTGAACCTTCCGCCGGATAACTCCAATAAGCCGTCCTTGCTTATAGCGGCATGCTCCAGGATAGGACTGCCATAGCCCAGGGTGAAGGTTGCAGAACGGATGCCGCCGGTGATTCCTGCCTCTTTGTATCCGGATTGTCTTCCGAACAGGATGTCATACTGCAGCCGCTTGTAATCGGTCAGACGCTCTTCCGGGAACGGATGCTGCCTGCGGAAGGAGCGGATGGGAATGACAGGCTCTTGCCGGTACAGTCCATACAGAAAATCCGTGTAGTAGCTGCCGGGGCGATTGGCGTAATTCAACAGATACGGGCCCAGAAAGCTGGCGTTCATCCGCAGGCTTTCCTTCGGGTGCAGCTGCATGTTGTCCCAAATGATAAACGGGGTGTATTGAATCTTGTCCATAAGGTCCTGGTCTTGTCCGCCTGTGATATACCCGGTTTCCCTGTATGCCAAGTAGTTTGGGCCCAGCCCGGGAAGATGATCGCCGAAGACCAGGATCACCGTAGGCTCTCCCGTCTGGTCAAAGTGCTCCACAAGCGTGCGCAGGGCTTTGTCGAAGGCTTGCTCTCCCGCGGCGTAGTTCTCCAGGATATTCTTGGTCTTGGAGCTGAAGGAGCCGCTTGCGGTGATGGGGCTTGAATAGAACTTGTCCTCGTAAGGGCCGTGGTTCTCCATGGTATTGGCAAAGACAAAATCCGGTCCCGGGGTGTCTGCCACAGCTTCCATGATCTTGTCCATGACCTGGCTGTCCTCGAAGTTGGGGCCGTGAAAGCGCGGCTCGAAGAACTCGCAGCTGATGAACCGGGAGAAGCCGAAGTTCCGGTATACCTGCCTGCTGTTGAAGAACCAGTTGAAATACGGGTTAACCACGGTGGAGGTATATCCTTGCCGGGCCAGAATGCTGGCCAGGGAATCCACCTCTCTGTTCATGTAGCTGATGTAAGCGACGGCATCCTCGGGCAAGAACCGGATGGAGTTGCCTGAGAGCACCTCGAACTCTACATTGGCGGTGGTGCCGCTGAATTGGGGGCTGAGCATCCAGCCGCTGGTCGTCTTGTCCATAAGGGAATGGAAGAAGGGAATCGGGTCTTCGCTGAATTCAACCCGGGGGAGCAGGGTCGGGTCCCAGAAGCTTTCGGAGAGCAGCACAATCACATTGGGCTGCTCCCGGGTTGCCCCTTGTTCCGGAATGGCAGCGGTTTCATGCCGGGCCTGCCGCTGCTCCAAGGAGCGGACCAGCTTGCCGATTTCTTTGCTGCCTGCCCCGTGAGGCCGGACGGGCATTGCAAACCGCAAATTATCGATGGAGGAAGCAAGAAAGCCGTTGCGGTTATAGTTGGCTTCCTGTTCGTAGTAAATGGCGGTGATGCGGAAGCTGTCACGCAAGGGAAGCGGTGCGTTCCGGCAGACGGAGAGGAGCAGGAACGAAGCCGCAGCGCTCACGGCCAGCCGCCCCTGCCAGCCCAGCCTGACATTGCGGACTAGCAGCACAATGCAGCAGACTCCCAGAGAAGCGGCTGCGGTTGTCATCAGGCCGCGGGTGAGGGCAGGATTCAAGGCCTGCAGCGGATCTTGCCTGCTCCCCGGCAGCAGGATATCCCAGGGAAGCAGTGGCAGTGCCGTCTGGTTCATGGATAGTCCGCTGATGAAGCCTGCCGCTGTTGCCAGGGGAAACAGGATGCCGTAGGTAAGCCGTGTCCGCCCGGTAATTCCTGTTGCCAGCAGGGTGATAAACAGAGAGATGGAATAATTCCATCTCCATTCATTGGGATGATTCATCAGCCAGTCATATGTGCCATGGAAGGACCTCCTGTGCAGCGTCTCCATCACAAGCACCAGCAGAAGCGGGGTGATAAGCAGGTGGAGCCGCCTCCATAGGAACAGTCCCGTGCATTTGGCAAGCTCTGGCCCTTTTATAGCCGGAAGCGTAAATTTCATATCGGTTCTCCGCCTGTCTCGTCAGTTTGTCCATCATTCATGCAGTCTGGCTTCGATAGAGATCGTGCTAAGCCGGCCCTCCCGGCTGATTGTGGCGATTTCCACTCCATGGTTGTGCAGAAGCTGTACGAGAGCGGCCTCATCACAGCAGGGGAAGATGACGGGTACTTGGCTGGAACGGCCGCTGAGCGCTTCTGCTCCTGCCAGCAAAGCCGTTGTTCCCTCCGGCTGGGGCGGATTTTGTTTGCTGTGTCCGGATTTGCTGTCTGTCCCAGCCGGGGCGGAGTTAAAAGCAACGAGAGCCAGCTTCTTGTATAAAGGGCGCTTCAGCAGCTGGTGTACGAAGAATCCCCCGTTAGGGCGGCTGTCCGGCGAAACATGCACCAGCCATAGCACCGGAGTGCTTGCGGCCCGGTCCACCGCGAACAAAGCATCATCTATGCTGTTGAAGCGGACCGTTTCTCCCATTCTCTCCGCATAATCCCATGCAAGCCCCTCGGAGAGCGGGGGGCCTCCGCTGCCCTCTTCCTCTACAACCGCAAGCTTGCCTTCCAGTTCGGGAGAAAAGTAGGCCGGCAGGCGGACTCTGAAGACCGTACCCTCGCCGTATACAGAGGATACTTGGACTTCTCCTCCATGGGCCTCCGTAATTTCTTTGACGATGGTCAAGCCCAGGCCGGTTCCCCTTATTTTGCGGTGCTCGGGCTTTTCTACCCGGTAGAATTTCTTGAACAGGTGGGGCATGCTGCTTGCGGGAATGCCAAGCCCGTAATCCCGGATGGAGATGACGGCATGTCCGTCTTCCCGGAATAAGGAGATATCCACGTATTCCGCTTCCGGCGAATATTTGATCGCGTTGCTGATCAGATTGTGCAACACCTGGATGATCTTTTCCTTGTCCGCACGGATCAGCACCTCCTCTTGCGGCTGCTCCAGCCGGAGCGTATGCTGCTCCTTGCCCTGATGCTGCTCCACAAGCTCCTCTAACTGTATTCCCAGCGCGAGGGGATGAAAGTGATATTGCTGCCGTCCGGCCTCCATCCGCTGAATATCGAGAAAATCGTCAATAAGCGCCGATAGGCGGTTGGCTTCATTATAAATCGTCTGGAGATACTTCATGCGCCGCTCCGGTGAAACTTCTCTGAGCAGCATAATTTCCGTAAAGCCCAGAATCGAAGCCATAGGGGTGCGCAGCTCGTGGGATACGACGCCGATAAAATCATTCTTCATCCGGTTCAGCCGTTCCTCCTCGGTCCGGTTGCGGAATACAAATAAATAGCCGATATGCTGGTTTCCCCGCTCATCCTTAACGCTGGCGGCGTAAAATTCAAAGAAAACCAATTCCCCGGAAGGACCGGGCTGTTCCAGGTAGAGATCAATCTGCTCTGTCTGTCCCTGCAATAAATTACCGATCAGGCTTGGCAAATCCGCTCCGGCTCCCGCTCTCAGCCCCAGTCCCGCCAGGAAGGGGATGATCTGCTGCCCGGCGCGGGGAACACCGGGGAAGAAGAGACTAAGCCGGGGGTTGGTATAGGTGATCCGGCCCTGGGTATCCGTCATAATGAAGCCTTCGTGGCTGGTCTGCAGCACGCTTCTGAGAGAAGAGTACAAGACGGTTTCGCTGTATGCCCTGTCGATGGAATCCGTTGTCTCGGCTGAGCGGATGATTGCGGACCCCAGGGTCAGGAAGCCGGCGGCGGACACGGCGTGGGCAAACCACCACAGGCCGTTCCAGGGAGTGCTCAGAATAAACGCCAGGGAGGTCTGGACAAACATCAATTGAGCGATCAGATGGTAGCGCAGGAGGCTGGAGCGTTTGCGCAGCAAAATCAGCTGGACTGCGGCCAGAAGAGCTATGCACAAAGACAGGCCCTCAATCAGCTTGACCCGGAATACGCTAAGCCATCCCCATTCTGCCGCCAAACCGGTGATGAGGGAAATAACGGCGAACAGTATAAGGCGGCTCCACCACCAGGAGCGTTTGACCGGCTGGGCTTCGGCGGGCTGCTGCTTCAGCAGCCGCTGCAGGCCGAGGAATACATAAATGCACATCACCAGCCGCGAAACGGGGCCGTACACGACAAACATCAGCAGATGGTGCCCCGCCAACGGAGTGAAAAATCCGTGGAAGGAATAAATAACCGTAAATCCAATGTATCCCAGCGCCATATATCTCAGCGACGAGTCCAGCTCCGCCAGATAGGAGCGGAATGCGGAATACCCGAGAAAAGCGGAAAGGGTAACCGCAACGGCAATAAGCAGGCCGTGAACGCTGCCGTAGTGGAACTTCTGGCTGTGATCAGCTGTTATTTGGAGAAAGCCTATTCCTATCACCGGCAGAAAGATCAGAAGGAGCAAGTTCAGGTTCTTAAGCCATCTTAATAATCGCATGAGTCTCACCTCTATATTATGTCCACATGAACGTCAGTTGTTCTTTTAATAGTATACAGGGATGCACTGCACGTTGGTAGAGGGGAAATTGCGGGCGGAGGGATTAGGAAGGAGGTACCTTATCCTTCTGCAAGTATGGTATGATTGTCTTATTAGGAAATGGAGGAAGATTCAGGTGATGATGAGACTGCCGGAAATTTACGAATGGGGACAGAAGGTCAAGGATAATGTCCGCAAAGTTATTGTAGGCAAGGACCAGGTTATCGATCACATGCTGGTGGCTCTGCTGGCCTCGGGCCATGTGCTGCTGGAGGATGTTCCCGGGACGGGAAAGACCATGCTGGCCAAGGCGTTGGCCTGTTCTCTGGATACCCGCTTCAGCCGCGTTCAATTTACTCCCGATCTGTTGCCGACGGATGTAAGCGGTGTTAATTACTTCGATATGAAGCGGGCGGAGTTCGAATTCCGGCCGGGGCCGGTGTTTACCAACATTCTGCTGGCCGATGAGATTAACCGGGCCACTCCGCGCACCCAGTCCATTCTGCTCGAATGCATGGAGGAGCGCCAGGTGACCATTGACGGAGTCACCCATGCTCTGGAGCAGCCTTTTCTGGTGATCGCCACCCAGAATCCGTTGGAGAGCCAAGGCACCTTTCCCTTGCCGGAAGCCCAGTTGGACCGTTTCATGCTGAAGGTGGGCCTGGGTTATCCCGGCAAGGAAGAAGGCAAGGAAATCATGCGCCGCTTCCGGTCGGAGGACCCGCTTGCCGCACTTCGTCCCGTGGCTGACGCTTCTCAGGTCCGGGCGGCGCAAGCCGGGTATACCGCAGTTACGGTTCACGACGATTTGTATGACTATATCGTCACGCTGGCGGAGCAGAGCCGCTCCGACGTTGATCTGCTGAGCGGCGTCAGCCCCCGCGGGTGTCTGGCCATGCTCCGGGCGGTGCAGGCCCGGGCGGTGCTCGCCGGCAGAGACTATGTGTCGCCTGACGATGTGAAGGCGCTGGCGGTGCCCGTGTGGGCGCACCGGGTGCTGCCCGCCCGCCGGGGCAATCCCTTCGAGCGGGTGGCTGAGGCGGCCATCACCCGGATTGTGGCCCAGACAGCGGTTCCCACGGAAAGTACCGCCTCGATTGAAGGCCGGAGGTAACGGCGGCATGAGCGTCTCTTTGCTGGTAATTGCCGCACTGGCCGCCTTGTATCTGCAGGGACGCCTGTTCCGCAAGGGCGGGCTTGCCCGGCTAAGCTATGAGCGCAAGTTTGACCGGTCCTTCTGCACAGAGGGGGATCAGGTGGAGATGCATGAACGCATTGCCAATGACAAGGCGCTTCCCTTGCCTTGGCTGAGGCTGGAGGCACTGCTGTCCTCGGAGCTGCATTTTGTCAATCAGGACAATCTGAGCGTAGCTTCCGGACAGCGGCTGCAGAATCACCGCAGTCTCTTCTCGCTGCGGGGGCATACGGAAATTGTGAGAAAGCACCGGGTGCATTGTGTGCGGCGCGGCTGCTATGACCTGAAGACGGTTACGATGAGCTGCGGCGATCTGTTCGGCATCTCCCAGGCGGTGCGGACGCAGCAGGTGGATGTCCGGCTGCTTGTCTACCCCCGTCCTGCGCCATTGGCGGAGCTGCCTCTGCCCTGGCGGGGCTGGCATGGGGAATATACCGTGCGCCGGTGGACCGTGGAGGACCCGTTTGTCTTCCAGGGAATCCGGGAATACCGCCGGGGCGATCCCCTCCGCTCCATCCATTGGAAGGCAACCTCCCGCACCGGGGAATTGCATGTGCGGGAGCAGGGATACACAGCCGACCGGCGCATTATGGTGCTGTTGAATGTGGCGGTCAAGGAGGATATGTGGGGGGAAGTCACGGACGAGCCTCTGATTGAGTGGGGTATCCGCTGCGCTCTTACGGTGGTGGAACGGGGACTGGCCGAGGGAATGCCTGTGGGGTTCGGCTGCAATGCCGCCTCCGTGGATGAGCCTGGACGGAGTACGCGGATTCCGCCGGCATCGGGCAATCTGCAGCATAAGGATATCCTGGATGCGCTGGCCAAGCTTGAGCTTACCCAACAGGTGAATTTTCCTGAGTTCCTGCGGCTGGAGTCGGAGCAGAAGGAAGATCCCTCCGATTATGTAATTATTAGCGCCTTTCAGAGCGTGAGGCTGAAGGAACAAGTGGAGGCGCTTAGAAGCAGGGGCTGCAGAGTGGATGTGCTGCCCTTGGAACGCGAGGTGATCCGCCAATGAAATCAGATCAAGCAGAAGCTAAAGGGGGCTATGCCCTTAAGCTGGCCCGGTTGTGGTTCGCCTTGCGCCATGGCTGGACAGAGCTGCTGGCGGCCTCGCCTGTGCTGCTGGCCATCGCCGCGTTCATGTATGAGCAGAGCGCTCCGGCCTGGGGCTGGCTGTTCGGCTTAATGGGATATACCTTCTGGGGGGCGGTTGTTGCTTCTGTCCCCGCATTGCGTTGGACCGGGATAATGATTGTGAGCAATCTGGCTCTTGCCGCCGGGTGGAGCTGGCTGCTCCATGGCATCTCCATTCCGGCTATACCGTCCGTACTTGCGGGTATTTTCCTCACAGCAAGGGCCAGTTTCCTGGTGCGTCACGGGGAGGGGGCCATCGGGCAGACCTTCCTGCTGTGGCTGGGACTTGGAGCCTGCGCTCCCGTTGCTTTTATTATCCACCGGGTGGAGGGGATGCAAGACTATTCCCCCGGTCTCCCTGTTCTCGCGGTGCTGCTGTTCATCGCAGCTATTCTGGTGTCCAATTCCTCCTCCCTGTCCAGCGGTTCCTACGGAGGCAAGCATGTTTCGTCCTCGGGCAGGGCCATGCGGCGCTTCAACCGTCTGCTGGTGCTTGGCTTCGGCCTGCTGGTGCTGGCGGTTTCCTTCTGGGGGCTGATCGATTCGGCCATCAGAAGCGCCGCCCGCTTTCTCCTCGGAATAATCGCTATGCTGTTCCAAGGCGGAGAAGAGCAGCCGGTAGCGCCTGAGCCCAGCGCTGCGCCGCAACAGAACCCCATGGAGCTGCCTCCTCCGGAAGGAGAGCCCGCCTGGATCTGGGTGGTCCTGGAGTACCTGATGATGGCGGCGATGGCCGCCGGGGCAGCGTGGCTATTGTATCTGGCGCTGCGCAAATTGTCCCGTCATCTGCCTGGCTGGCTCCGCGCGTTCCTGGCCTGGATTACCCGCTACCGCGGCGGCAGTTTGGAGGAGGATGCAGGCTATGTGGATGTGGTCACCTCCACCCGCGACGACAGGCTGGCTCATGACCGCGGACCATGGAGCCGCTTGCGGCGGCTGTTCCTCGGGGAGCAGGGGGTGCGTTGGGAGGAGCTGCAAAACAACAGCGAGCGGATGCGTTATCTGTATGCCCAGGCCATCCGCCGATCCATCCGCGCAGGCTTCCGCTGGAAGCCGCAATGGACGCCTGCGGAGACGGCGGCTGAAGCGGCCAAATCCCCGCAGGCGGGGGGCGCGCTTCCGGACGATCTGTGCGGGGAGTATGAACGCACCCGTTACGGCGGCAAGGAACCGGATGACAAGTTGATTGAACAGCTGCGGGCCAAGGTCAGGGAAAGGAGCTGACCTTGGCTTTTTTTCACCTCTCAGCAAGGACGGGGCGCGGCTTCACTTCCTGACAAGAGCCTATTCTCCGCAGATCAGGTGCTGAAGGAGTTGGCAATAAAGGCGCATGGGGCAAACTAACGGAAAAAATTTCCGTTAGAAGTAAGCAGGACAGGATTCATCTCACGGAAAGCACTGGTGTGTGCTTACAAAGAAAGATTTTTGCGAAGAGCATCATTATAGCGATGCCAAAGCATCACCTGCAGTTATCTTTTGGCCAGAAGCCGGACAGACGTGTGGACGGATTGCTAAAAAAATCGGATTGCCATGTGACCAAAAGTTCGTTTGGCGTGTGTTACTAATAAAGGGGGCGGAGCTTTCATGCAAACGGGCTTGCCGCAGCAAGAGGAATGGTTCCTTGCCAAGTATGAGGCTTACGGCCGCATGCTTTTCCGCATTGCCATGGTGCATCTGGGCAACAAGGCTGATGCCGAGGAGGCGGTGCAGGAGGCGTTCATCAAGCTGCTCTACAAAGCGCCGGAATTCGGGGATCAGGAGCACGAGAAAGCCTGGATCATCCGGGTAATAACCAATCTGTGCCGGAATATGGCCAGAAGTGTCTGGAACCGGCGGGTAGTCAGAATGGAGGAGATGGAGCAATATGCAGGAAGCGGCCCCGATCTGGAACTGCTGGAACATGTTCTGCGGCTGCCGTCCAAGTACAAGATCGTGATCCACTTGTTTTATTATGAGGACTACCCGGTCAGACAGATTGCGGAAATTCTGAAGCTCAGGGAATCGGCTGTCAAAATGCGGCTTCAGCGGGGGCGGCAGATGCTGCTTATGGAATGGGAGGAGGACAACGGGTGAAGAAGAGGGATTATAAGCGGGTACTGGACACGATCAAACCGGACGAAGCGATGGAACAACGTCTGTACCGGCGGTTATCGGCGGCGCAAACAGGAACAAGGCGCTCCAGGCGCTTCATGTACGCCGCTGTATCCGCTATGGTGCTGGTTCTGCTGGCAGGAGCGTTCTATCTTGGGCCCGGTGGGCGCGGGGGGCTGACAGGCAGCCGCGGCAATCATCCAGCCAGCGATAGGGCAGCTGACGGAGGGATACAGGTGCCCAAGCTGGAGCTGCCCAAGAATTCCAACGGGGCGCTGGCGGATATGATCGGATTGATCATATACCAGGGAAGAATCTACACGCAGACGTCTACCCGGATTGATGCGGAGTCGGCCAAGGCCATCAGAGGCGAGCATATCGGCCGCACCAAGGGAGGCATCGATGAATGGAGCAGGAAAGGGGACTATGATCTGGAGTTGGCCTCTTCCATCGGCGAGGCAGACGTATATAAGGTCCAGGGCTATGACAGCGCCTTCCGCCTTATGATCTATGAGGAGCATGAGGAGGGGGTATGGGTGGAATTCCTGGAATGCCAGAACGGGATTGAAGTCCGGAACGGAGGGGATTGGTTCGGCGGGCTCAACCTGAAGGGGAGGGTGGCATCCGCGGTTTGGCAGAATTATAAGAGGTGGAGCAATTATGTTGAAACGGACGGCACCATAGGGGAAGGCGGCCAGGTTCCGGTAAAGACTGAATTAAACGATTTTATTGCTGCCCTGGATAAAAGCGTTCCTGTTCCCTCTGAGCAGATGAGGCAGCTGGAGAGCATGCAAAAGCCGGAGGAGAACCAGCGCGCGCTTCAGCTTACGCTGACGGACCATGCGGTGGTGGAGCTGATGCTTTACAAGGAAGGCTATGTAAGCTATGGCTGGCGGGGAGTATGCTTCAAGGTGGATGAAGCTGTTTTTAATAAATTGTGGAACAGCTTGGGCTAGGCCGTGTTTGCAAATATGCCCTGGCATCAAGCTCCCGCT
The DNA here is from genome assembly GCA_029256185.1 of Paenibacillaceae bacterium. Taxonomy (GTDB): domain Bacteria; phylum Bacillota; class Bacilli; order Paenibacillales; family NBRC-103111; genus Paenibacillus_AR. The sequence goes on along the minus strand of JAQSYI010000045.1, from coordinate 35,868 downwards.
GAAAGCCAATCCGCCGCGGGGCTGAAAAAGATAAGCCGGTCCGGCGAAGCGAGCGTCCTCGGAAAAATCAACCTGGCAATCCCCAGTCCCCGGTGATCCGGGGGCTATTCTGCGTCTATCGGGGACAACGGTGACATATCAGCCGGAACTGCTCCATACAATGGAAGCAGGTCCGGGAGCAGACTGCTGCCTGACCTGCTGCCGGCTCCGGCCGATATGAATGAAGAAGGAGTGCAGAAGCCTATGATCGTCATCCGGGGAGAAATGCTGGTGCAGCCTCCATACGGGCTGAACGGGAAAGAACTGTCCATCTTCCACATGAAGCAGGCCCAGGCAACGGTTTATCATTATGCCTCCGTAGAGGAGCTGCGTTTTGAGCTGAACAACCGGAGCCTAATGACACAGGCTGCGGTTGAATTGAATGCCAGCGGGGTGCAGTTCGCCCCCTTCAATGATTCCCGCTGCAATCCCATGTACTGGAGGCGGGACGAGAGGGGGGGCTTCCGGCTGCTGCCCGCCATCCCTCCGGCCGAAGGCATCCGCGACATCTACCGCCAAGGGCCGCTGTATGCCTTTGAGTGCGCCACCGCCATGGTGATTGTGCTGTATAAGGGAATGCTTGGTTCCTTGGGAGATACGTTATTTAACCTGTGGTTCGGCGGGCTCCTGCTCTATGATTGGCATTATGATCAGGACTTGCATCTGGTGGATTCCAAGAAGCCGCAGGACGCCGTTCCCGGCGATGTGCAATATTTCATCAATCCGGATGTGGCGCCTGAATTTCAGGAGTGGCAGGGCGAGAACGTGGTCCGCCTGGAGGAGGACCTGTATTACGGGCATGGGATAGGTCTGAAGCCGGCGGAGAAAATCATCGAATCCCTCAATGGCAAAAGAAAGCCCTACAGTCAAATCTCCGCTTATTTGACCGATATCGTGGTGCATCCCGACTACCCTGTATTGTACCGGACCCTGATCGGCGGCGGGCCGGCAGGAACAGCAAGCCCGCCGGTGCAGGCCAGGTCAGAAGCGGCTTTCGTTCCGGCTTTGCACCTGCAGACTGGAGACAGTCCAGCCGGAAGACCGTCTATGGACAGCGGCATCCTCCAAGCCCGGATCGGCGGCAGAACCTACGTGACCGGATAAGGGCTGCAGGATATCCCGCAAAACTCGACCGCAATACCGTCACTTTTTGCAGGCGATATACAGGTTGTGCAGGCTGCTTCCCAAGCTGTCGCAGCTCCGGTTGGTAAGAAGCATCAATTGCAGCCACTGCTCATACAGGACAGGATTCATGTTATTGACTGTATCCAGCATAATAGCGCTGATGCCATCGGTGGCGGCATGTTCCTTTTTGACAACGGGAAATGAATGGATCAGCTCCTCCACCTCAACCGGACTGAGGCTCACAAAGCATCCGCCGCTTATCCCTCCGCCTGCGGCAAACGAAAGGGCTGGCGGTTCTTCAAGCAGGACTTGGGGATTGCACATAACCCGGTAGAGATACTCTCCCGTCCGATTCACATAGGCTGCTGCCAGCAATCCGCCTGGCTTCAGCACCCGCAGGCATTCCTTAATGCAGGTGTTCCTGCTTCCGTGATCCGCCAGATGGTAGAGCGGTCCCATGCAGAGCACGGCATCAAACGAAGCATCTGCAAATCTGCCCAAATCAAGCGCATCGCCCTCTACAGCGGATAGGCGGTCTTCCAGCTTGAGGCGGGCTGCTTTGTCACGGATCGCTTCCACATGCCGGGGAGTCAGGTCCAAGGCGGTGACAGAATGTCCAAGCCCCGCGTAATAGCAGGAGTACCTTCCTGTACCAGCTCCAATATCCAGGATGCTGCCGCCGGGTTCAAGATAAGGCTCCAGCAGCTTTAGCGTAACCAGAAACTCCGTGCGGTGGTAATTATCCCTGTCCAGACGGCTATCCTCGTCGTAACGGTTATAATAATCGATAATGGCATTCACTCTGAAGCAGCTCCTTCAACCATCCATTTTATCCCAGTATAACACATCATCATAAACTTAAGCCTGTATCTTGGCATGTAGCAGCCCGTCCAGGGCATCCGCCAAGGCGTCTATTTGACCGGCTGAAATGGAAAGCGGCGGGTAGAAGCGGAGTACAGGGCGGCTTGGGTGAAAGCCAACGATGAACCCCCCGTGAATAAGCCCGTTATGGATATCAGTTAAGTCTCCCAGGAAGCTGCTGTCAAATTCCAATGCAGCCAGCAAGCCTCTTCCGCGGGCATCTGCGATCTGGGGGTGCGTGTTACCCAAGCGCTTCAACTGTCTGAGCAGATAGGCTCCCATTTCCTCAGCATTTTTCAGGAGCTGCTCTTCTTGGATAACAGAGAGCACCTTGCCGGCAACCGCGCATCCCAACGGATCATTCTGATGGGACTGGGCATAAACAAACGGGCTTTTCGCCAGCAGGAGGCGCACTTCGCGGCTTAACAGCACCGCGCTGACGGGATAGCCGTTGCCCAGTCCTTTGCCGCAAGCAATGATATCCGGGCGAATGCCGTAATGCTCAAATCCAAACCACCTTCCCGTTCTCCCCATACCTGTGGTCACTTCATCGGCAAGCACGTACCCCCGGCTTCTTTTGTCCGCCGGATAATCTCATGGATCAGGTCCTGCTCCGGAAACAACACTTGGCCCGAGCAGTTCCCCGGTTCGAATAGGAATGCGGAAATCTGCTCAAAAGGGAGCTTGTCCAGCTCTTGCAGAGGGTCCTTGCCCAGGTCTATGCTGAGGCAGCTCTGCTGCTCATTTGTTTTTCCATAGGCGCTTAAATAGAATCCGTCAAGCTTTAACTGATACGGTCTTTGGGTTATCGACTGGATCGCCCGCACTCCGAATTCCACCGCCTCGCTTCCCGAGGACAGAAACACGCATGCTCCTTCTTCAAAAGGGGAAACGGCCAGCAGATCCCTGGCGGCATGGCTGACAGCATCCGTGGAATAGCGGTAGCCCACATGGACGATTCTACCAAGCTGATTAAGGATAGCTTGATTGACGCCAGGATGATTGTGACCCACCGAAATGCACCATACCCCAGCCTCAAAATCGATATACGTCTTGCCGCAGTCATCGGTTAGCACACAATTTTGGCTCCCGCAAATCTTATTCAGCACCTGCGGGTAGGGCGTAGAGTTATATATCACAAGGGCACCGCCTTCTTGATGGAATACCCGAATTATACATTTGCGATTGTATGGGTGCAATTGTAGAATTGTATGGGAAACAATAAGAGGTGAGACTATGCCTGTAAACTCGTTTGAACATTATCCCATGACCTGGAAGCCGGACAGAGCCGCGCTGCATAAGCCCGTCTACCGTTCACTCGCCAAGCTGCTGGAGGAGGCCATCGTCAGCGGCAGGCTTCCCCCCAATACCCGCTTGCCCCCGCAACGGGAACTGGCCGATTATCTGGATCTCAATCTTTCTACGGTTACCCAGGCCTTCGCCATTTGCGAGGCCCGCGGGCTGCTGTACGGGATAACGGGCAAAGGCACGTTTGTTGCTCATAACCGTGATGTGGAGAATACCGTCTATGATTTTGCCAACGGGGCCGCTGTTATTGATCTGGCGACCATCCAGCCGTTTGAGCAGACAGGACAGGCTCAGGTCCGGGCTTGTCTGGAGAGTGTGCTGAATTATTCCAAGACCGGAGAGCTGTTATCGTACAAGGACCCGTTCGGCACCTTTTACCACCGCAGTGCGGCCCGGGGCTGGCTGGAGAATTGGGGGATTTCCTGCGCGGAGGACGATATTTATATGACTTCCGGGATTCAGCATGCCTTGTCGGTAATTCTGTTGTCTGTCTTTCAGGCGGGGGATAAGATAGCGGTGGATGAATATACGTATGCCAATTTCATCTCGCTGGCCAAGATGAGAGGGATCAAATTGGTGCCCGTCAAAAGTGATTCCAACGGCATTCTTCCCGGCAGCCTGGAGAAGATGGTGCAAACGGAAAAGCCGCGCGGCCTATACCTGATTCCGTCCTGCAACAATCCGAGCAATACCTGTCTGGATATGCGGCGAAGAATGGATATAGCCAGAATCATTACCGGAAACCGGATGATTCTTATTGAGGATGATGTGTATGCTTTCCTGCTTCCTGCCTGCATGACGCCCATATCCGCATTGGCACCGGGGCAATCCTTTTACTTATGCGGGTTGTCCAAGTCCATCTGCTCGGGGCTGAGAGTCGGGTATGCGGTATGTCCCGCCAGCTATAGAACGGAGATGGAGCGCGGCATGATCAACACCAATCTCAAGACCTCTTCCTTCGATGCGGAGGTGATGACCGAATTAATCCGCAGCGGCGCAGCCCGAAAAATCATCGCGAAAAAAGTCAGCCTGGCCCAAAAAAGAAATGCTGTCTTTGATCAGGTCTTCCGGCAGGAAGCTTCAGGAAAACGCCAGTTTCCGGTTTTTTCCCATTGGCTGGAGCTGCCGGACGGCTTTACCGGGGCGGATCTGGAGGGGGAAGCGAAAAAGCGGGGGGTGCGTGTGTGGGGCTCGGAGCGTTTTTTTGTCGGTAAGGAGCCGGGCAGGTCTTATCTGCGGGTCGCGAGCTGTTCGGCCAGGGATGAGAAGCAGTTGAAAGAGGGGCTGGATGTTCTAAGCCGTCTTATCGGGCGTTCCGCCCAGGATCAAAGAGAGGAAACGGCACCCGACAGCAGCCTGTTCCCGACGTAAAACAGCCGGAGGCTGGCCTCCGGCTGTTCTGCTTGAAGTCTGTGAAAGTATAAGCGTGGAAGCGGCTCTATGTCGGAATGACATACTGCCGGTTTTGCTCGTAATCGGCCTGGCTGCATTCCAGCAGCAGCCTGGCGCCGTCTTCTTCATAGGAAGAAGACAGGATATGGGCGTGAATGTTGAAATAGGTGATCAGTTGTCCCTGCTGGAAGGGAATCAGCATCTCGCACCGGACGTAACCGCGGAAAATATGGCTTGCGATCACTTCAAGCAGCTCACCGGTTCCCTTATCCTGCCGCGCAGACATGTACACCGCATCCTCGCAGACTGACGGATATTCCGCACCAGGCCGCAGCTCCGACTTGTTATAGGCATAGACAACGGGAATGCCGCCGGCCCCCAATTCCTTCAGCGTCTGGTTGGTCACGGCAATCATATGCTCATATTCCGGGTGGGAATAATCCACCACATGAACCAGCAGATCCGCCTCCGCTACCTCCTCCAGCGTGGAGCGGAAGGCCTTGACCAGATCATGGGGCAGCTTGCTGACGAAGCCTACCGTATCGGTCAGCAGGAAGCTTTTGCGGCCGGGCAGCTCAATGCTTCTCACCGATGTCTCCAGGGTGGCGAACAGCATATCCTTGACAAATACCTGCTTGTTGTCCGCTGCACCGGATTTGTCCAGCAAGGCGTTCATAATGGTTGATTTTCCCGCATTGGTATAGCCTACCAGACAGACAACCGGCACCTCATTCTTCTTCCGCCGCTTCCGTTGAATCTGGCGCTGGGAGACAAGCAGCTCCAGCTCCTTATGAAGGGAATTGATCTTCTCTTCGATTCTTCTCCGGTCCAGCTCCAGCTTCGTTTCGCCGGAGCCCCGGTTCTTCAAGCCAGCTCCGCCTCCTTGGCGCCCCAACGACTCCCGCAGACCCACCAGGCGGGGAAGCATATATTGCAGCCGGGCAATCTCCACTTGCAGCTGGGCTTCCCTGGTTCTGGCCCGTTCCGCGAAGATATCCAGAATCAGAATCGTCCGGTCAATAATCTTGCATTGCGTCTCCGCCTCCAGATTGCGGATTTGGGATGGGGACAGCTCGTCGTTGAAAATCGCCATCTGAGCGTTGGACTGCTTCAGCAGCTCCGCCAGCTCCCGGACCTTGCCGCTCCCGATATAGCGGGAGGGATTGATCCGGTTCAGCCTTTGTGTCATCTCACCGACTACGTCCGCATCACAGGCTTCCGCCAGACTGCGCAGCTCCTCCATGGAATGGACAAACTGCGGACCGCCGTTCATATCCACGCCCACAACAACAGCCGTTTGCTTCGGCTCCATTGGTTCCATATACTGTCGTCCTCCTTTGTTCTTGCATAAATCCCATATAAAAAAACACAGGCATGGCCGCCTGTGTCGGGGGTTATCAGGATTTGTCCACAGCAAATAAACGAAAGCCAATCCGCGGCGGCAGATGAGGGAATGGCCCCATCATCTGGTGCGGGGAAAAGAGCTTCATCTATCTGTCATGACATACAGGGTTACCGTAAAATAGGCAGACCTATCCCGACCCTCTGCACACAGGCAGAGCCTTAGAGCGCTGAATCATTAGCAGCACAAGGACTTGAGCCGGATAAAATCTATCACACGGAACCCTCCATTCCTTAAGATACCTTGATCGTACCATAACTTGGGAGCAGCTTTCAACGGAATGGGGCAGGAAAGAATGGACTTAACGGTTCTTTCCGGGCCATTCTTTTATCCTTAATTTGGTGTATAATGAATGCTGTTAAATACAAAATCCCACAATTTGGACGGTGTATCATTCCTGCAATGAATAAGCTGCTGCCATTTCTCTTCGCCACTTTCCTGTTGACCGCTTGCGATGAGGCTGGGGAGTCTGCTCTACCCGGGATTCCCGCAGGAACGGAGAGCTCTGTCTCCGCTTCCATGCCATCCAATACGGGTACGCCCGTAACCACGTAGAGCTCATGCGGCTGACAGCATTAGTCGGTGATGCCCATACCATGATTTATCCAACAGATGCGCCCAATTATGATATAAACATCCGTTGGTTAAAGGAAGGGCTGTTTCTCTTAAGCTCATCTGATGAGTGGAAAGATCATCTCGGTAAAAAACTGACCGCTGTAGACGGGAAGCCGATTCAACAGGTCACCGACAAGCTGAAGACCGTCATCTCACATGAAAACGAGCAATGGTTTAAGACACAGGCAGCCGATCTCTTGCGCAACAGCCAGGTTTTATACGGTTTGTCTATAGCGGAAAAGCCGGGGGAGATTGTACTGAGCCTGGAGGATGCAAACGGGGAGATTTCCCAAGTAAGGGTCAAAGGCACTCCGGTTGACCAGAGAGATAAGCTTCAATATTCGTTTATGAAAAGCATGACCGGCCAATATCCCATGAACTATGTGAATAATGGACGGTATTATTGGCATCTTTATATGGAGGATCAGCAAGCGCTCTATATCCAATACAATATGTGTTCTGACAGTCCCGGACAAAGTGTCGAGCAGTTTATTGATGAGATCAAGCAAACGGTAAAAAATCATCCTATCGATAAAGTCATGGTCGACTTGAGAAACAACAGGGGCGGCAATTCCTTGCTTATCCGTTCGCTGTTGTCTGCCATTGTTTTGGAAGAATTTAACCAGCCCGAGAGGTTATTTGTGTTTATTGGCAAGAATACCTTTTCCTCGGGCATGAAGAATGCTATGGAATTCCGCAAATGGACCAAGGCAACCCTCGTGGGCGAGCCAACCGGGGGGAAGCCGAGAGCTTATGGGGATGTGCAGCCTTTTCAGTTGCCCCACACCGGATTACAAGGGCAGTATTCAACGAAATATTTCAATAACGCAGAAGATGACGACACGCCTTCCCTTATGCCCGACATTCTGGTCGAACCGAGCATAGAGGAATTGCAGGAGGGGCGGGACTTCTGTCTGGAATATGCGCTTCGAACGGAGCGGCAGTAAATCCGGCTTGCACCGCGCGGGGGATGGAGAAGCCCCAGTTTTGCACAAAGAGCCCCGGCTTGCATCATGCAAGCCGGGGCTTTGGTTAAAGTAACCATTTGCAGATTCATGTGTCTTGCTGGAATATCGTATGCTCCAATCAGCCGGGTTAGCCCTCAGCAGCTATGAAGCGGTAGTCCCGCTGGGATGAGATTTCACCCACACGTCCTCATGATGGGCACCGCTTCCCGCCAGCTCCAGCACGCCGATCCGCTCTGGCTGGGGAAGAAGAGCGTCGGAGACGGGATTGCCCGTATGGTCCAGATAGGCTTCCACGTTCACGTTGCGGTGATACAGGCAGATCTCATCCTGCCAGCCATCTCCGGCAATCCTCAGTCCGGTAGCCTCATAGGGTGCAAGGGGGCGTCCATCCAGCAGCACCGGCAGTCTGCTGATTTCCAGATGGGGCACAGCGGCAGCGCCATAAGGGAGCACCACTGTTTCGCTGACGGCGTTGCCCAACGCTGTCATGGAACGCTTCACCACCGGATTGGGATGATATTGGCCCTGCCGGAAGAGCAGGCCGGACTCTGCCGCCAGCTCCTCGCGGGCCCATCTCCCGGTACCGCCCCGGCCGTCGTTCCATTCGCCGCCCCCCTGCTGCGGGAACACGAGCAGCACATTCCCGTCGGCAAAGGACGTGCGGATCTGCCGCTTCTCCCACTCGCAGACCGCCTCTCCCCGGGGCAGATGGAAGTAGCTGTCATACCGGTGCTGCTCTTTGGCCTCGAACAGATCCACGATAAGCCAATAGCGGTTCTTGACGAACAGAACCTTGCGGGAGTGGATCACCGGATCATCATAACGGGTATAGCCGTAATGGCTGGCGAACCAGTAATCGTATGGCCCGCCGTGGCGCACATCCCATATTTTGCAGGCGGCGGTGGGCGGTGTATTCCAATGCAGGCTTCGTACATGCTGGTCCTGCCCGTCCACGACGACCGTGTTGTGGGCCCGGGTGGAGACGGCATATTTCCGTTCCTTGTTCCATTCGAACAGGCCCATGCCGGAGTCGGCAAGCAGTTCCCGGCCGTTGGCGTGAACAATCACACTGAGGGCATCCGAGTGGGCGTGTCCGGCGATGCCTACGCCTGCGCGCATGGCCATGTACATGGCGTTATTGCCCCAATCCCCGCGGGTCATCAGATAACCGCCCACCGGGAAGCAGGCTTGCGTATCGGCAGGAGGAGCGGCGGTCAAGCGGCCATATTCTCCGGCAGCATCCGGTCCCAGCCGCCACAGCAGGCCGAAGGGAAGCTCACTGTATCCCAGATACTTGAAGTCCGAACGTCCGAACAGGGCTGCGCCCAGACTCATGACCTCGCGCAGCTCTTCCTTCACATGCAGGTCGGTATCCCCAAACAGGGGAAGCCGGCCGTCAGGAGTCAGCAGGTGCATGAGCACCACATACATCTGCTCCAGCACCTCGTTATAGCCGGGAGCGGGGATATCCAGCCGCTTCAGCAGAGGAACCAGCTCGAACAGGTCCCGCATGACCACCAGATGGTAATTGGGGCTGGCCTCGAATTGCACGCCATCCTCGTACACATTCTGCCGGATATAGCCGGGGAACTCCCGCAGCCCGTAAGCAAGCCACCCTGAGGCCTCCTTCAGCTCCGGCAGCAGCAGAGCGACCTGAATCAGTCCTCTGAGCTGCATGCAAGCGTGATTGCCGTGAGTGGCATGATAGCGCCGGACATAGCGGGCATGCTGCTGGAATGACTTGATCAGCTTCATCTTCACTTCGGACGTGAAGGAGGGGGAGGGGAAGAAGGTGATGAACGATTCCGACAGTGTGAACATCCGCACTCCCACGGTCAGCGGCTCCCAGGTGCAGTGCTGCACCCGGAATGCATCATCGAGAGGCGTCGGGTTATCCTCCAGGAAGTGATTCATGATCTGGTTGAAGCAGGCGGCATACTTCTCATCCCCTGTAAGGCAATACGCTCTCGATAAGTGGCTGATATACTTGAACCGTGTCAGATGAAGCTGATATTGGGAGCTGTCAAACAGCCAGCTGTTCCAATCGTAAGCGCCATCCGGGAATACGGCTCGTCTGCCCTTGAACAGCGGGATATCCCCCTCCGCAATCCGGTCCGCTTCCCGTACAGTCAGCCGCGCTTCCCCGGATTGGGCGTGATGCGCGCACGCATAACCGCTTAACCGGGCTACATCCTTGACATCGAAGTAATACCGTCTGGCGGGTCCGTCCGCAATAAACTGCAGGTAGGCCCCGCGGGCTCCCTCCGTATCCCCTGCTGCCACCAGCCTGGCGACCTCCTCCATCCCCGGACGGGTCAGGTCCAGCTCACGGCTCAGAAATTCTCCGTCCTCCATCAGCGGCATCGTATACTGCGGGTTATGGCGCAATTCCTTATATCCCAGTGTCATGTTATTTTCACCTCAGCATTCGGGTCAAATTCCCAGCTCTACTCCTTGATTGAGCCCAGCATGGCGCCCTTGGCGAAATACTTCTGCAGGAACGGATAGACGATAACAATCGGCAGCATGGCCAGCAGGATCGCCGCATTCTGCACATTGGGACCCAGGTTCACCGACAGCTGGGCATCCAGAGCCGCATCCGCGGAGATGCTGGCGCCGATGGCCACCATCTGTCTTAACAGCGGTTGAATCGGCCACTTGGTGGTGTCGTTCAGATATATAACCGCCGAGAAAAATTCGTTCCAGTATTGAACCATAAAAAATAGCGTGAAGGTGGCGATAATCGGCTTGGAGAGCGGCAGCACGATGGAGAAGAGAATGCGGAACTCGCCCGCGCCGTCGATTCGGGCCGCTTCATCCAGACTCTCCGGCAGGCTCTGGAAGAAGGAACGGATCACCATGATGTTGAACGCGCTGGATGCCGCCGGAAGCACAATCGCCCACATGGAATCGATCAGCCCCAGATTCTTAACCACCAGATAGCTGGGGATCATCCCGCCATGAAAGAGCATGGTGAAGAAGATAAACAGGAGCAGCGCCCTGCGGCCGGGAATATGCTTCTTGGACAGGGAATATGCCAATGTAAGGGATACGATCAGATTCACACAGGTTCCGAGCGCGGTGATATAGACCGAATTCTTGATGGAGCTAAGGAAGGTCTTGGTCTGCATCAGATATTCATAAGCAGCCAAGGTCCAGTTCTTCGGCCAGATGAAGAAGTTGCCTGCCATGGAATCTGTAGGGGGGCTGAAGGAAACCGCAATGATATAGAGAAAGGGCAAGATAACCGACAGGCAGATGATCGAGATAATGAGGGCAAGAATTGTATCAAACCAGGTCATGCGAGCTTTCATGGATACCACCCTTTCTAGAAGATGCCTTCTTCGCCGAGCAGCTTGGCGGCGTAGTTGGCCGACAGCACCAGAGTCAGGCTGGCGATGGACTTGAACATGCCTACTGTTATGGCGAAGCTGTAATTGAATTGCTCCAGCCCGATATGATACACGAACAGATCGAATACATTGGATACATCCAGGTTCAAGCTGTTGGTCATCAGGAAAATCTGCATGAAGTTAGAGTCCAGCGAGGAACCCAGCCGGAGCAGCAGCAGGACCACAATGGTGCTCTTGATGGCAGGCAAAGTGATATGCCAGATGTTCTGGAAACGGTTGGCTCCGTCCACCTTGGCTGCTTCATACAGCTCGGGGTTGATTCCGGCCAAGGCTGCCAGAAAGATAATGGTGCCCCAGCCTGCATCCTTCCAGATCGCCTGGAATACCACCAGCGGGCGGAACCACTCATTGCTGACCAGGAACAGGGCGTTGGTGCCAAACCATTGCTCGAGATAATGGTTGAACACCCCTGATGGACCGAAGAAGGAGATCGTGATGCCATATATAACAACCCACGACAGAAAATGGGGAAGATAGACGATGGTCTGGGAAATCCGTTTGAACGCGGACAGCCGGATTTCGTTAAGCATAATGGACAGCAGAATGGTAAAGGGAAAATAAATGGTGAGATTCATGAACGTGATCAACAGGGTGTTTTTCAACAGAATGAAGAAATCAGCTGTGCTGAAGAACTGGATGAAATTATCGAACCCTACCCAGGGGCTTTTGGCAAATCCCAGAAACGGGCTGTATTCCTTGAAGGACAGCAAGAGTCCCCACATGGGGGCATAATGAAATACGAGGAAGTAGATGATTCCGGGCGCAGCCAGCACGTAAAATGGCCACAACTGTTTATATCTGCTCAGGCGCAATGTTCTCTCCAAAGTCTTGGCCTCCTTATCCCTGGACAGGAGCAGGGGGTTTGGTGCCCCTACTCCTTGTTCCTGTTCTTTATTGAATTATTGAGGACGGTTTATTTGTGGTCTTCGTTATATTGATCCAGCAGGTCCTTGGTAATTTGTGCCCCCAGGCCGTTGGTCCAGGCGTCGATTTCCTTTTGGACCTCGCTCCATTGTGTCTCGCCAATCACATATTTGGTCATAACGGCGTTCATTTTCTTGTAGCTGTCGGGATTCTTGGCTGCAGCCTGGGAGTTGTAGCTCAAGAACGGATTGGAGATGCCGATTTTGCTGATGGCATCCAGAGAAGCTTTCTGTACCTGCAGGATGGCAGGAATCTTGGATGTGGCATAGATGTAAGGGTCCACTTTGTTTTGCAGGACAAATTGGCTGGGTTTATCCAGATCATATTGCTTCTTCTGCTCTTCGGTCTGTACCGCCACGCCGTCTTTGAATTCAGTGCCGTGAAGGCCGGGGACGCCGATTTTGGAGAATACATAATTATCCTCAGATGCGGTGAAGTCCAGGAAATCTACGATTTTCTGAACCTTATCCTTCGGTACGGAGCTGGGAATCGCCCACAGGCCGTAATACCCGCCGATAACAGCCACGCCCTTTTTGCCGCCTGCTCCTTCGATGGAATCGATAATGGCAATTTCGGCATTGGGGTCAACCTGCTTCAGCTTATCCAGGTTGGTTTCACCCAGGTCGCTTGCATTGCCGGAGAATACGCCGAGAACACCGGCCAGGAACTTATTGCGGACCTGCTGCTGGTTCTTCAGAACAGGAGAGTCCTTGTCGATCAAGCCCTTGCTCCAGGTATCCTTCAGCCAGTCCAGATAGCTCTTGTATTCGGGTGTCTGGAAATCACGTACGGCTTTGCCGTTGTCCAGCTTCCAGATGTTCGGGCCTCCGAATGCGAACAGCAGGGGATTGGTGCCGGCGAAGGGACCGGGACCTCCTACTGCATCCACTCCCATGATGGACATAGGGATGGTTTTGCCGCCGCCTGCAGGATCTTTTTCTTTGAAAACGGTCAGGGCATTGGTCAACTCATCCAATGTTGTGGGGAGAGGGAGATTATACTTATCAAGCCAATCCTTGCGGATCAGGAAGTTGCCGTCTCCGCCGCCGTATAGGCCGCGGGGTCTGGGAATGCCGTAAGCCTTGCCTTGCACCTTGGTGTTGTTCCAGACCTCCTCTTGAATCAGGCTAAGATTCTTCGTGTTCTCCAGATAAGGGGTCAGGTCATGGAAGGCGCCCATCTTGACCAGATTGGTGAATTTGTCGTCCTTGCCGCCGTCCAGCAGCAGCAGGTCATAGGAGTCTCCGGCTGATATGGCTACGGACAGCTTGTCTTTGTAGGCTTCGGAGGGGACGAAGGTAATGTTCAGCTTCACGTTGCCCCGTTTCTCCATATCCTCCAGCGCCTTGTTATTTTCCGTTGCCGGCGGATTGCCGAACAGGATGGTCATGGCTTTGATCGAAGTCGGCTCGCCCTTGGGTGCAGCGGTTTGTGAGGACGCGGCCTGGGTAGGTTGAGTGGTGGCGCCGCTGCTCTCTTCCTTGCCGGCGCAGCCTGCCAGCGCAGTGCTCATCAGTGCGGCTGCAGCCATAACAGGCACGATCATTTTTTTGGCTTTCATATGTTTCCCCCATTTCGATAATGTAGAAGCGTTTTAACCACCTTACAATTTGGATTATAGTGCAATCCGCGACGGGGATACATGCCGATTCCGAGCGAATGTGTCACCGTTTTTCATATTTGGCCCGGATTGTATATCTCCCCCGATTGGGATGTACTATAATAAAATCAGCAAAGCGCCGCTGCATCGGAGTGCGGACAGGACGGAAGTGATTTTATGATTCTGCCGTTTTTCAGTTTTCTAAAAAAGAGCTTCTATATGCGGATGATCCTGATTATGCTCGGCGTGTCGGTCATTCCCCTGATCCTGCTGTCCTGGATTTCTATCACGGTCTCCAGCAGCACGGTGGAGAAGCAGGTGAACAGGCTGAACGGTCAATTGGTCAATCAGGTTGTGGACCGGATTGAGCTGTCCATGTCCCGCTTCCGTGAGGTAAGCGACCAATACTCCCGTCTCCCCTCCATTCAGGGCGCGCTTGTCCCGCCTTCTCCGCTTTATTACGATGAGGTGGTGCGCAAGCGGGAGCTGATCTCAGTGCTGAGCACCGCCTCGGCGGTAATCGGCAATGTGGAGGGGCTTCAGGTTTATTCGGCCGTAACCGGGGAGATTCTCTCCAATTACGAGAGCCCCAGCCGATTGGAGGAATCCCCATACAAGCCGATCATCGAGCATTTTCTCGCATCGGGAAGCTCCAGCATGTTTCTCGACAAGGGCTCGATCCCGGAACTTGCGCTGCTGGATAATGCCACCTTCTATATCAGGAGAATTCCCTATGATCTGTTCGATGAAATGACGGGGGCTCTGCTCATCTCCATGAACAACAGCCAATACCAGCGGCAGATTGAGAATATACAGTTGGGGGCCAAGGGCTCTATTTCTTTGCTTACACCGGATGGCATCAGCATTGCCACAACGAGCAAGCTTGACTACGCGCTTGACGAGGCGCGGATCGCCCGCATTCTCCAGCATTGGCGCACACAGAACCATCCCGATCAGTTTGTGTTGGATGCCTCTCTTATATCCGTCAAGCAGACCGCCACGTATAACGGCTGGATTGTGCTCTCTGAGATTCCCTCCAAGGAATTGACCCAAAGCGCCGGGATTATCCGCAGGACAGTCTCTTATTTTCTGTTGTTCCTGATTATTCTCGGGGTATTGTCCATCTTCGGCTTCGGTTATCAGCTGTACCGTCCCCTTCAGGAGGTCAGACGGCAGGTGGAAGCGCTGAAGAAAGGGCGGTTCGATGCCCGTGTTACCCGGCTGGCCAATAATGAGATCGGGGAACTGGGCCGGATGCTGAATTCCATGGCGGCCCGGATTCAAGAGCTGGTGCAGGACCAGCAGGTATCTGATGAGCTTAAGCGCAAGCTGGAAATCCGGGCTCTGCAATCCCAGATCAACCCCCACTTTATGTACAACACGCTCAACACGATCCGGATGTTCGCCATGATGAAGGACTATGACAAGATCAATTCCTTGATGGGCCGGCTGGTCTCCCTGCTCCGCTATTCCATGGAGAACTACGAGCAGACGGTTCTTCTCCAGCAGGAGCTGGATTATCTGAGGGATTATATCGAGCTTCTGAATATGCGCTACAAGTGCCAGATTAATCTGGAGTGCGAGATAGAGCCCTCTCTGCTGAAGATGCATATCCCCAAGCTGGGACTGCAGCCGCTGATTGAGAACAGCGTATTTCACGGCATTCTGCCCAAGAAAACGACAGATGGCCGGATTGTAATAAGAGCTTGCACTCTGCCGGACCAGACCTGCATCATGCTGGAGGTGGAGGATGACGGCATAGGGATGGAGGAAGAGGAGCTGAAGCGGCTGCAGGTCCATCTGATGCGCGAGGAGCCGGGCGAGAATATCGGGCTTAAGAATGTGTGGATGAGATTGAAGCTGATGTTCGGCCAGGATACCCGGGTGGAGCTGTACAGCGAATCCGCAGCTGGCTCCAGCATCCGCTTCCTGCTGCCCATTGATTCGGTTTATCTGAAAGGAGACCCCCATGAGCCCATACAAGGTGCTGTTGGTTGAAGACGAGATTCCGGCGAGAACCGTATTCCGGCAGATGATTGAGGAGCAGAGCGAGCGGCTGGCGCTGGTGGGTGAGGCCGAGGACGGCCGGGACGGGCTGGAGCTGTATCTTAAGCATCGTCCGGAGCTGATCGTAACCGATATCACGATGCCGGGGATGAACGGGCTGGAGATGCTCCGCGAGATTGCTGAAGCAGGCGAGCCCCAGCCGCAGATTGTGATTCTCACTTGCCACCAGGATTTTCATTATGCGCAGCAAGCCATTCATTTGAACGCGGCTTCTTACCTGATCAAGGATGATTGCCTCTCGGACCCCGGCCTGCTGGGGCGGACCCTGGTGGAGCTGTCGGATAAGGTGGTGTCCCTTCATCAATCCCGGAAGAAGCAGCAGCAGCTGGAGCAGCGGGTCCGCTCCAATGAGATGGAGATTGAACAAGGCCTGTTTCTGGACATGCTGCGCAACCAGGACTTGGAGGAAGCCTGGCTTCGGAGCCTGGAGGAGCCGCTTCCTGTGGCGGGGGGAGAGTTCAAGGCTCTGCTGCTGGAGCTGGACCGCAGCTCCCTGCGGTTTCCTCTGGATCAATTGGAGGAATTGAAGCTGTGGCAGTTTGCCGGGGTGAATGTGTTGAAGGAGCTGCTCTCCGGCTGCGGCGCCCATAAGGTGGTGGCTCTGGATAAGGGGCGATTCTTCGCCATCTATGCCCCCGCCTCCGATAAGGACAATCCGGCTCTGCTGGACCAGATTCTTGATTCCTTCCGCACCTACCTGAAGATGAACTGCATGGGCCTGCAATTCACCTTCGAACGGGGAATTGCGCGGCAGCTGCCGGATTTGAAGAAGCTGGTCTCCATGGCCCATCCACTCTTTTATCACTGGAACGAGAGCATGCCCGGAATTCAATGGGAGGAGCTAAGCCGGTTTGGGCATATTCCCGAGCCCCGCGGCCGCTTCTGGCTCAAGGTGCTGAAGCAGTCTATGCTGGACCCGCATCTTGCGCCTGTTTCCATGGAAGAGGAGCGCAATGCGTTCTACCAGCAGGCCAAGGAGCAGCACTGGGACCCGGAGCAGATCAAGTCCCTGTACCTGAGGGTGTTCCTGGACTTGAACCATTTCAAGATGGATGCGGAGGGGGGAGCCGATCTGGAGGCGGCGTTCCGCAAGAGTCTGGAGCAATGCCAGACGTTCTTCTCGGTGCATGATACCACGCTCACCTACTTCCGCAAGCTGCAGCAGCTGTACGGAGATGCCAAGAAAATGGATGTTTCCCTGTCCCGGCTGATCCGGAGAATGCACGAGGAGGTGGGCTATCCTTACAAGCTGGAGGAGCTTGCAGCCTCCATCAACTACAGTGTGCCGTACTTCAGCAGCATGTTCAAGAAGGCTACAGGGAAGAGCTTCATCCAGTACCTGACCGATCTGCGGATCGAGAAGGCCAAGCTGCTGCTGCTGACCACCGACCAGAAAACCTTCGAGATTGCCGAGGCCATCGGGCTGGAGAATTACCGTTCCTTCAACCGGGTCTTCAAGAAGGAAACCGGCCTCACCCCCTCGGACTTCCGCAGGAAGTGGGAGGGGTGAAGCCGGCAGCCGACAGGATTGGAGGAGGCCCTATTTATTTCACTTCTCCTGAATCAGCCGGATATTCCGGCAGTCTCCCCCATCCAAATGCACCACGGGAGAAACCGTTTCATGATCTGTATACAGCCCGCCGATACAAGCCTGGTTCACGCTTGTAAGCCGGAGCAAGCACCGGGCTTTGGATGCCATGTGGACATCCATTTCCTTAATCTGCAGATGCTCCACATCTTCGGCTACTGCCACCGGGCGGTCATCGGGCTGGTCAATCACAATGCGAATATTCCGCAGACAAATGCCCGAAGCGTGACGGATGAAGAAGACAGACGCTGGAAGCACTCCAAAAAAATACTGCTCCGGGTACCGGGCCTCGTCCTCGGCTACCACGATTTGCCGGTCTTCACCGGTTCCTCCTCCGAACACTCGGATAGACATATTTTCGATTTGCACGTCCTCCACCAGGCTGCCAGGCACACCTGTGATCAATACGCCTGATTTGGTTTTGTCGGATGTTGTCACAGTGGCCTGCACATTGCTGATCCGCACCCTCCGGAGAATGCCGGCAGGCACCGGATTGTCCAGCTCCTCCCTGGAGGGCTGCCGGAAATTCATTTCCCGGGGTGTCTCATACCGGTTGCCTCTCCGGCCCAGCCGGATAAACAGGGGACCCTCCACCTGATCCATAACGATATTATTAATGGATATATTTTCCAGTATTCCTCCATCCATCATAAGCAGCTTGATGGCCCCAAGCTTGCAGTCATGCATAATGCAATTGTTTACCACAACATTCCTGTAGCCGCCTCTGGAGGAGGTGCCCAGCTTGATGGCCGCCGTGTCGCTTCTGAGGATGCAGTTGCTGATGGTAAAATGGCTGCCGATCCGGTCCGACGTGCTTTTCAGGCAAATAGAGTCATCGGCTGTGTGGAAACGGGAGTCGGAGATAAATACATTCCGGCAGCCGTCAAAATCCAAGCCGTCATTATTCACATTGACATGGCTGTCCAGGGTAATATGCGAGATATGAATATCCTCGCAGTCAACCAGATGGCAGCACCAGGCGGCCGCATTTCGCAGAGTAAGCCCATGGAAGGCCACCTTCCGGCAATTCACCATGCGAAGCAGCATGGGTCGTTCATTTTCAATGCCGCAGGGGAAAGTATTGTTGCCGCCCTGTCCGTCTATGGCGCCGGAACCCGCCAGGGTGATGCTGCAGCAATCCTTGGCGTAGAGCAGGCACTTGTTGAAATTGGGCGCCTCCACAGCCCCGTCTATGTCATCCGCATAATCCCGCTTGTCAGTGGAGCCCAGCAGCACCGCGTCAGCGGCCATGTATAGAGTAATATTGGATTTCAGGATCAGAGTACCGGTCAGATAAATCCCCCGGGGAAACCGGACTGTTCCTCCTCCCTGCAGGGCGCAGGCATCGATGGCCCGCTGAATGGCGACGGTATCCTTTCCCGTCCCGGTTCCGCAAGCCCCAAACTGCTGCACATCAAATATATGGGGGTCCTGAACTGGTTGGCTGAATCCCATGGAACATGATCCTCTCATTATCGGAATAGTTCCCGTTCAGGCATGACGCCCGAACGGGAATGGAGCAGTTACTTTAAGCCCTTAATTTTCGCCCAATTGTCCACCTGAGTCTGCGCCTCCTGGACCACCTTGTCGATGCCGGCAGTCTTCAGCTTGGCTACATATTCCGCATATTTGGCCATGGGGTCTTCATACATCCCATAATCCAGACCCAACTGATATTCGTTGATCAGCGCATTCAGTGAGGCGATTTCATTCTTGACCGGGTCCATATTGAAGATGAAGCCCATGATGGGAGAAACAGGCGCTGCGGCCATCGCTTTGGTATTGGCCTCAATCAGTTCTTTATTGTTGGCGTTGCCGATGGAGTGATCCGTATTGCCGATCAGCCAATCCTGCATTTTATAATTCTGGCTCAATATAGCCAAGGTTCCATCCTCATTCACTTTATAGTGTTCATTTTCGATTCCGTAGGAGAGGAGATTGTATAGCTTGGGATTGGTATTCAGCACCTCCAGCAGCTTGATGGCCCGCTCCGGATTTTTCGACTTGTAGTTGATGAATTGGGCCGAGCTTACCCCTTCTGCGGACGAGTGGGCAGGCGGGGTCACCAGAATTCGCTTCAGATGGTTGCCGACTCCGTACAGCTTTTCATCCGCGGTTTGATTTTGCTTCAAAGGAAGGGAGTAATTGGTGTAAAAAATGGTTGCCGCAATCTTGTTGGTAGGCGTTTTGGCGAAGGTGGCCATATCCTTGGCGAAATACCCCTTCTTCTGCCATTCCCGGACCAGGGGAAGCATGCTCTTGTATTCCTCGGTTTCCAGCAGACTGTACATCTTCCTGTCGCTATCGCCCTTGCGGATTCCCACCAGCTTGGCAATAATAACTTCATAATTCTTATTGATCATGTTGGGAGTACCGAAGGCGGCCGCATATTCCTTGACCTCTGTTTTGGCATTCTCCACCATGGGCTCGATCTTGCGGAGCACATCTACGTAGCTGATCTTGGGATCGGCGCTCATAGCCTCAATGGCCGCTACATCAACCCCCTTGGTCACCTGATCATAATACTTGGCAGGAATATTCAGGCTCTTCCCATTGATAATTGTCTGATGGGAGGGAATGCCGTACAGCACCCCATTCAGTTCGGCCATGGCCCAGTCATTCGCTGGAATGGCCTCCTTCAGCTTGGGAGCGTAACGGTCAATCAGCCCCTGGACCGGCATGAAGGCGCCGCCGGTGATTTTGCCCGTGTAATCCCCTCTCCAGCCGGAGGACCACATAATGTCATAGTCTTCGCCGGCCGCCACGATGAGCCGGGTCTTGTCGTTGTAGGAGGCCCCGTCAATGACCGTAAATTCTACCGTGGTATTGGGCAATACCGATTCCAGCTCTTTGTTGAAGGTATCCCACACTCTTTTGGAATCCGGCGTCGTTTCCCCGTACAGAATCCATTTCAGCTTAACCGGCTTGGACATATCCGCCTCCGGCGCAGCGGAGCTTCCCGCCGTTGCTGCGGCAGCGCCGGCGCTTGCCTCCGGCTCTTCCGCCCCGCCGCTGCCGCAGCCCCCGATCAACAGCAAGCCTGCCAGCAACGCTGCGGTGATTCCCCCTGCGAACATCTTTCTTTGGCCCATGCTACAATCCTCCCCTTGAATGTATAATGTATTCAACCGGCCAAGCCGGGAATAGCCTGATAGCTGCCTTCTTCCTCACCCTTTAATGGCTCCAACCGTCAGTCCCCGGGCAAAATATTTCTGGAAAAAGGGAAATACGAACAGCATCGGTCCCGCCACGATAATCATGACCGCCATCTTTAACGTCTCGGAAGGCATATTGGCCAAGTCCAGATTCACCCCGGGAGGCAGCGTGTTGTAGTTTTCCTGAAGCCACTGCACCTCCAGCAATATTTTCTGTAGATTATATTGAAGCGAGTATAAACTGGGTGTCCTGATATAAATCAAAGCTGTATACCAGTCGTTCCACCGGCTCAAGAGCCCCATCAGCGCTACCGTAGCCAGCACCGGCTTGGACAGAGGCAGGACGATTCGGAAGAAGATGGACATTTCCCTGGCCCCGTCAATTTTGGCCGATTCGAACAGGGCGTTGGGCAGTCCCATAAAGAAGGTGCGGAAGATAATGATGTGAAAGCCGGTTGCCAGCGAGGGTAGAATATAGACCCAGATCGTATCTCCCAGCTTCAAATACTGGGTAATCAGAATGTACGAGGGCACCAATCCGCCGCCGAACAGCATGGTGAAAAATACCAGGAAAGCCAGCAGCTTGCGCAGCCGGAAGTAGCTTCGTGACAGGGCATAGCCTAACATCGCCATAATCAGCGTACCCAGAATCGTTCCTGTGACTGCAGCAAATGCGGTGGTTTGATAGGAATCGATAATTTGCTGAGGCGTCTCGAAAATCATTCTATAGGCTGTAAAATCAAGCTGGCGGGGAATCAGCTTATAGCCGTAATCCAGAACATCCTGCTCATTGGAGACGGATATGGCCAGGATAAGCAGCAGTGGCATAATGAAGCCCAGGGAAAACAGGATAAAAAACAGATGTATCCACCAATTGGCAAAGCTCCTCCGTCTGTCGGGACTAGACAAAATAATTCCTCCTAAAAGTTTTGAATTGAATGCCGTTAAAAACGGCATATGCTGAAAAACTCACCTCGAAAGCATATGCCGGTTAATTAGAACAGGCTGTTGTCGGCATTGATTCTCCGGACAATCCAGTTGCTCAGCAGCACCAGCAGCAGTCCCATCACTGACTGGAAGAAGCCGATTGCCGCTGTCATGCCGATATCGCCAATCTGAATCAGCCCCCGGTAGATGTACGTATCAATCACATCAGTCGTACTGTAGAGCATGCCGATATTGCGGGGGAGATTGTAGAATAATCCGAAGTCTCCCCGGAAGAAGTTGCCGATGGACAGAATGGCCAGAATGGTGATTAGCGGGACAAGATGGGGAATGGAGATGCTCCGCACCTGTCTCCATTTGCCCGCTCCGTCGATCTCCGCAGCCTCGTACAGCTCCTTGTCAATGCCCATGAGTCCGGCGTAATAGATGATGCTGGACATGCCCACCGTCTTCCACAGGTCTGCCGAAACCAGAATAGGCGGCCAATAGCGGGCAACATTATAAAAATTGATCGGCTCCCAGCCGAAAAAGGAACGGATCTGGGCAATGAGGCCTGAGGTGGGGTTCAGGATAATGTAGAAAATAAATGCAACCATTACCCAGGACATGAAGCTGGGAAGGATCATAGCCGTCTGGTAAATTTTGATGCAGCTCCGGTTCACAACCTCAAACAGCAGCAGGGCCACCGTAAGTGCGGCGATGATGCCCAAAATTGTAAAGGTTGCGCTGTATGCCACGGTATTGCGGGTAACCCGCCACGCCTGGTCAGATTGGAAGAAGAAGGTGAAATTTTTCAAGCCAATCCACTTGCTTCCCAGAATGCCCTGGTCATAGCGGTAGTCCTTAAAGGCCAGCGTCAATCCAAACATGGGAAGATAATGAAAAATAAAAAAGTAAAGCACACCCGGCAAAGCCAGAATGGAAATCTCCAGGGTTTCCCACAGGATCCGCTTCTGCCTGCCTGTTCTCCAAGCGGGAAGCAGCCCCTGGGGCAGGGCAGTTGACCCATTCGTATTTCGCATTGATATTCAATCCTTTCCATGGCATATTAAAGCGCTTTCTTATTCTGTCTTAATTATAAGTTTGCGCTTGCCCGAAAGAAACGCCATTATTATAGGGTTGGTTTCATTCCTTTCTTTATTTTACTTGCTTTTGGCGGCAGGAGGAGAGGAACAGGTGCACTCTGATCGGATAGGTACACAATCTTGCGGTGGCAGCCCCTTGCTGCGCAGATGAAGTTATGAGGTAGCAGGAAATACCATTCTTACAGTGGTTCCCTGCTCCAAACCGGAGAGTATGGACAAGCCGCAGCTATTGCCAAAGATTAATTTGACCCGCTGGTTCACGTTGTTCAGCCCCAGATGGGAATCGTCCACTTCACATTTGGCTCTTAATTGTACATTCAACAGCTCCATCTGCTCCCGTGACATGCCGACTCCGTTGTCCTCCACCTCAATGACCAGCTCTTCTCCTTCCAGGCTGGCGCTGATTCGGATCAGCCCTTTTCTCTCCGAGGGCTTAATGCCATGATGAATGGCGTTTTCAATCAACGGCTGGAGGGATAGCTTGAGCACCGGATGATGGCGCAGTTCCCCGGGAATCAACCACTCTACTGCAAATTTGCCCTGATAGCGGATCTGGATAATATCCAGATACCGTTGGCAATGCTCAATCTCATCTGACAGGGGGATCAGATACTCCTTGGTTTCCATGCTGATGCGCAGCATCTCCGACAGAGCGGTGAGCATGGTTTCCGCCGGACTGTGAAGGGTGCCCGTTGCCTTGATCAGCATGATGCGGATGGTCTCCAGCGTGTTGTGAAGAAAGTGGGGATTTATTTGCGACTGCAGGGCCTGGGCTTGAACCTTGTCCAGCGTCAGTTGGTTCAGCTTCAGCTTCTCCTTGAGCCTGCGCTTGGATTCCGCTGTTTTGACCAGTCCGGACAGGACAACTGAAACGGCAACATACAGGAGAAGGAAGATCAGGATAAAGGCGAGCAATCCCTGCTTCTTCTCCATGTTGAATTCCAGAGGTACGACTGATATGTACCGCCACTGGAATTCGGCGGATTCCAGGACGGTCAGAAACTG
Organism: Paenibacillaceae bacterium; assembly: GCA_029256185.1. Lineage (GTDB taxonomy): Bacteria > Bacillota > Bacilli > Paenibacillales > NBRC-103111 > Paenibacillus_AR. Next base: position 12,376 of record JAQSYI010000045.1, on the reverse strand, counting down.
CTTTTGTCCCTCCAGCTTCAACAGCTTGGAATACGCTCCCGAGGAGAGTGTCTCCGGAAGGAAGAAGGGCAGCTCCCGGATGCTGCGGGAGATGAGGTGCAGGTCGCTGTTATAGAAGACCGTTCCTGCCGGGTCGGTAATGAAAAAATCTCTGGAGGCCGCAAGCTCCATGTTTCCCATTAGCCGCCCCAGTTTTTCCACATCGATGTTAATTACAATCAGGCCCACACTTTGGGGAGGATACAGCTTCACCGGACGAAACAGGGAAATCAGATAGGGGTATTCGCTGTCCTCCTTGCGCAGCTTCCGGCTTTGATACCATCGGTCCACGGGCTGGTCCTTATTGCGGAGGTACTCTTCATACCATCTGTTGTCCGTAAGCTGTTCTATTGGACCTCGCCATGTAGAGGTAAGGGCATTGTTGTTGCTGTCGGAATAGATATAGATGGAGTCAATATAATCATAGATCAGGGAAAACATGCTCATCGTGCCGATAATCGATTTGTATTGCGCGTTATGCAGGGAATCGGCATCATGGGCCAGCAGGAAATACCGCACGGATTCCTCCAGGCTCAGCTGCACCGCCAGGCGGTCGATTTCCCGGAATACCGTGTCCAGGGCATCCTTGGATTTATTCAGCGATTGAGTGTTCAGCATGCCGATTTCCTTCTCCAGATTGGAGTTGGTGTAGCTGTACACGAAGAAACTTAAGCCGCCCATGGGGAGCAGTGCCAGAAGCAGCAGAAAGGGCAGGGGCCGCAGCAGCAGCCGTTGCCATCTGCTCCGAAGGCTTTGCAGACTGATCAACGCCGTTTCCCCCTTTGCAGATGCGTCAGGTATTCGGTGGGGGAGCAGCCATGGACTTTGCGGAAGCTGCGGGCAAAGTATTTGCTGCTTCTGTAGCCCACCATCTGGCTGATTTCGAGAATCTTGTATGTGGAGCTGGTCAACAGCTCCATAGCCTTCTCCATCCGGACTCTGACCAGATAGTCGGTGAAGGTGATGCCTTTGCCCTCCTTGAACATCTGGCTGAAGTAGGTGTTGCTCAGGAATACATGCCCGGCCACGTCCTCCAAGGAAATATCCCGCTGATAATTGTCGTGGATAAACTCCACGGCTTTATGAAGAACCCAATTCCCGGAGGACGCTTTCTCCTGCTCCAGACAGTCCATAATATCATCCAACTGCACCAGGCACCAGCTTTTCCACACGCTTATGTCGGCGGGATTCAGAGCGGCGGTATCATAGTAGCTGCCCTCACCGTTGCGGAGAGTCCATAAGTCCAACCCTACCGCCTTCAGTCTGACGGCAATGGTGGCGAACAGGTCCACAATGAAATACCTGATCTGCTTCGGAGGCAGGCTCTGGAGCTGGCTCCAGTAGCTGTCCATCAGATTGTGCACAGCCTCTCCGTCGCCTGAGTTGATGTAGGAGAGGAACAAGTCCTGAAGCTCCTGCAGCCGTTTAAGGCAACCCGAACCGAGAAACGGCTCCACCTGGAAAGCGCCGTCTTCACGCTCCGAACTGCCTCCATTACCGTTGTCTCCGGGCATCGGGCTACGATCACTGTAATGGGCAGCCATCGCATGAAGGCTTTCCCAGGCCGCCTGGAGGGTGAACTCCATCTCCAAGCCCATCAAGCTGTGAATGGCGGATTGTTTGTTGCGGAAAAAAACGGCGGCCCGCTGGGACAGAAGGGAGGTTTCCATGCCGGGCGGGGCTGCGGCCAGCACCATCAGCTCCTTCTGGCTGTAGAGAGCCGGATAATAGCGAATGTCTGCCACAGTCTCCAGGAAGAAGTGGTACAGCGCTTTTTTCAACCCATCCTTTCCCTGCTGCCACCTGCCCAGCAAATATTGCTCCAGGCTGCTGAACCGGATCTGAATCATGCAGCACGGACTGCCGGCAGGATCAATTCCCATCTCCAGCATCTCCATCCTCCGGCTGATTGCTCCGGGGTCCTGCAATACTCCGCGCAGCAAATCCGTCAGGAATTGCTCCTGAAGCAGCGGGAGCATCTCCTTGTAGCGCTTGCTCCGCTCCAGGCTGAGGCTGCTTTTCTCCCGCTCCCGGTCTAACTCCAGCTTCAATTCACGGAACAGGCTGTACAGCTCCTCAAAATTAACCGGCTTGGTAATATAGCTTGCCACATTGCAGCGTATGGCCTGTTTGGCGTATTCAAAGTCCTTGTAGCCGCTGATCAGAACCACCTTAAGATCCGGCTTGCTCCGGCTGACATATTCGGCAAGCTCCAATCCGGATACATGGGACATTCGGATGTCCGTCAGCACCACGTCCACGGGATGGCCATCGATGTATTCGATAGTGGCCTTGCCGTCATCAAAGTCGGCCGCAATCTCGAAGCCGAGGGACTCCCAAGGAATCACGCTTATAATTCCGCCGCGGATAATATCCTCATCATCTGCTATCACCAGCTTGTAGAGCATGGCCCTCCTCCTTTTGAATGCGCTGTCATTTCGTTGTATGCACTAGCCCTGCTGCGTTTCCCGAAGCTCCGGCTCCTGTCTCCGGTACTGGGAGGGGGATATGCCATAGCGTTGGCGGAATACCCGAAAAAAGTAGGTATAGCTGCCAAAGCCGCAGGACTCCGCGATTTGCTCTAGGGACATACTGCTGTAAAGCATACGTTCCACAGCTGCCGCCAGCCGCACGTCCTGGGCATAGCTGATCATGGTGGTGCCGGTGCAGTCCTTGAACAGATGGACAGCACGGGACACGCTCAGCCCCGCATAACACGCCACATCTTCCACCTTGAAGGGGGAGAAGGCGTGCTCCATGATATAATGCTTCATGCGTATGGCGGTGACGAAGTCTCCTCTGGGCATGCTGGTCTCCAGCAGAGCCCGGTCCAAGGTAAGGCATAGGGCCCGCAGCAAATAGCCTATCAGCTCCTCATTGCGGTCGTCAATCCGGCGGTGCTCCAGAATCAGCTGACGCCACAGGGATATCAGCTTCTCATCCGGGGTGATCCGTGAATGCCGGGACTTGACGCTTCTGCTCCACCATTGGTCGATCCAGCTCCCGCAGCAGGCCAGATAGTAGTCGCTGCTGGAGACGGCCATCTCCCCGCGGTTGTTGGGGAAGGCACCGATGGACAGGTTGTAGCGGTCCCCCGGCTTGCACAGAAGCAGACTGCCTGACGTAAGATCCAGAGGGCTGCCGTCAAGGATCGCCTGGCAAAAACCGTCTGTCTGCAGCCGGAAAAGATAATAGGCAAGCGGCGGCTTCCGGCTCTCCGGCTTGAAGGGCTGCTCATGCCGGGAATAGCCGCAGGTGAGAATCCGTTCAGGCTCCATCATTTCAAACCTCCTTATAGCCAGATTGTTCAGGTTGCTCCTGCATCGCTTATAGTCATTATAGTTGCTGTTGATTATAATGAAAATGAAAATTTTAGGAGAGGGAGTGAGGAAGGTCAATGGGCAAGATGAGAATAGGGCTGCAACTGTACACCGTGCGCGATGAGCTTGCCGGAGATTTTGCCGGAACTCTGAGGAAGGTTGCGGCGATGGGCTATGAGGGGGTTGAGTTTGCCGGATACGGCGGAATGGCTGCGCAGGAATTGAAGGGACTGCTGGATGAGCTGGGTTTGGAGGCAGCAGGCTCTCACGTGAATATTGCCCGCATTCGTCATCACCTGAGGGAGGAAATCACTTATCTGCAGACAATCCGAGCACAGTATCTGGTCTGTCCCTGTCTGAATGCACTGGAATTTCAGTCAGAGGAGGATTGGAGGAAGCAGTTTGCGGAGTTCAATGAGGTGGGCCGGATTTGCGCCGGAGAGGGTCTGACCTTCTGCTATCACAACCATGCCTTCGAGTTCAAGCATACGGTAGACGGTCAACAGGTGTTCGATGCTTTGTATGATACAGTGCTTGCGTCACTGCTGCAGATGGAGATGGACACAGGGTGGGTTCACTATGTCGGCCGGGATGTTGCAGCCTGCATATCCCGGTACACCGGCCGCCTGCCTTTGGTGCATCTTAAGGATTATGAGGGTACGGATGAGGAGGGCAAGCTGCGTACCACAGTGGTGGGGCAAGGCGTATTGCCGCTTCAGGAGATACTGCGGGCTTCCCGGGAGGCAGGGGCGCGATGGGTAATTGTGGAGCAGGACCGCTGCTACGGGCCGTCTCTGCCATGTGCAGGCTCCAGTCTTCAATGGCTGCTGGATCATGGATCGGAATTTTTGGAATACAACAGGATTGGGGAGAGATGAGAATGACGAAGAAAATACGTGTTGCCGTAGTGGGCTGCGGAGCTATTGCGCAGCGCCGTCATATTCCGGAGTATGAGGAAAATGAGCATGTGGAGATGGTTGCCTTCGCCGATCCGGTGCTGGAGCGGGCCGAGGCGTATGCGCAGAAGCATCAGGCCAAAGCCTATGCAAGCTATGAGACGATGCTGAGGGAGACAAGGGTGGATGCTGTCAGCGTATGCACTCCCAATTATCTGCATGCTCCGGCAGCCATTGCCGCTGCCAAGGCAGGGGCCCATGTGCTGGTGGAGAAGCCCATGGCAGTGGCTTATGACGAGGGTCAGGCCATGATCCAGGCAGCCCGTGACAATGGAGTGTATTTGATGGTGGCCCACAACCAGCGCTATATGGCGGCACATGTGAAGGCCAAGGAAATTCTCGACTCGGGTCGGCTGGGCCGGGTGTTGACCTTCCGCACCTCTTTCGGACACGGTGGACCGGAGAACTGGAGTGTGGACGGGCGGGATAGCTGGTTTTTCCGCAAGCAGGAGGCGGTGCTGGGGGCAATGGGAGACCTGGGAGTGCACAAATCGGATCTAATTCGCCATCTGCTGCAAGACGAGGTTATGGAAGTGGCGTCCTTCATCAGTACGCTGCACAAAAATACGGATGTGGATGATAATGCCACTTGCGTGCTGCGGATGGCAAGCGGTGCAATCGGTACATTGGTTGGCAGTTGGACGTACTACAAGGGGGAGGACAACAGCACGATTCTCTGGTGTGAGAACGGAGTGATGAAGCTGGGCACGAGCCCGGAGGACCGGGTGATTGTGGAGCTGAAGGACGGCTCCATGGAGCGCTACAGGGTTGGAGCGGTTGCTACCAATGCTAAACAGGTGAAAAGCCATGTCATCGATGCTTTCATTGATTGCATCAGGCACCGCCGGGAGCCCCTTGTTACAGGAGAGGAGGGGCTGCGCTCCCTGGAGGTTATTCTGGCCGCCTTTGAATCCCAGCGCACTGGCCAGGTTGTCCGGCTGGGGCACTTAACGGCTCCTTGACAGGAATGACTGTCTCACTCTGCTGAAGCATTTGCGGCAGGCGGAGAGGGACTGTCATCTCTGCGGCAGAAAGCCGCCTATGAATCTTTTTTTGTAAGGGCTTACAATATTGGTTTTGATAAAAATAAACGACGGGGAGTGCAAAATGATGATCAGCAAACGCTTGTGTCCCAGAAACCGGTTGTTCCTGCTTCTCTTTACCGCCGCTGTCCTGGCATTAGGCGGCAGCGGGGCAACCTCCCACGCAAGCCCTGCGCCTGCGCCCTGGACAGCGTCCTTCTATGGAGGGGCTCAGGGGAATGTCTCCTACGGCAACGGCAGCTTTACCCTGACAACCAGTGGGGCCAATGTCTGGGGGAGCGCGGATGAATTTGCTTATGTATCCCAATATTTGGAATTTCCTTATGATGAATGCAGCACCGTATCCATCTCGGCGGCCGTTGATTCCATCGCGGGCTATACCAATGCCAATGCCTCTGCCGGGCTTATGCTGCGCCAGGATGAAAGTGCAGGCTCTCCCAATGTGATGTGGCGCCTGCTGCCCGACGGCAAAACCCGGTTTACCTACAGAACGGCTCCCCAGGGAAGCACCAGCTATGCAGCCGGCCCCACTCTTTCCTTTCCCGCCGATTTGAAGCTGGAGCGGCAGGGAGATATTTTTACCGCTTATTACAAAAGCAATGGGGAATGGGTGCTGGTGAAATATATTGTTTTGGATATGGGGACTTCCCTGAGGGCGGGGATAGGGGCATTCTCCGTAGCCACAGCTCCGGTTACTGCCTTATTCTCCAATGTGGCCGTGGAAAATACCAGCACCTATATCCCGCCTGATGGAAATTATGCCGATCCCGAGCCGGTTGCGGACAATCTTCTGCTGAGAGAGCGGTTTGAGGACGGATCTGTGACCAATCTGCCGGAGGCCGTCAATAATCCGGTCTGGCGGGGGGTGAAATTCGCCAATATCGTGGAGCAGGGAGGCGGCAACCGGAGCTGGCTCAGAAAAAGAATCAACAGTGTGGTATTCGCCGGCAGCAAGGAATGGACGGATTATGAAGCGGAAATGGATGTGACCTTCGATCCGGCCAGCACGGGCAGCAACACGGCGCAGCTGTTGGTCCGGGCGAGGGATACCCGAATGTACGGTAATTTTTACTATGCGGCGGGCTTTACCGGGGGCACCAATCTGACGCTGCAAAAGGCGCTGGCCAACACCTCCGGCGTTCCGTCCAGCCTGAAGACGCTGAACATCGGCAATTACTTGGACGGGGTGAAGCGCAGGATCAAGGTAAGGGTGCTGGACAACCACATTGAGGTGTATCTGGACGGAGTGCTGAAGATCAGGCATCAGGACACATTCCTCCCCAATTTGAAGGGCAGCATCGGCATCCGTACGGAGCAAAGTCTGGTGTACCTGGACAATATCACTGTGACCAAGCTGGAGGACCCGTTGGGCGGGGATTATGACAATACAGTAGGGGGAAATTTCGATAAACCGGCACCCGGATCCGGGCAATAATGACATTTATAAAGAAAGGGGACTACTCTTATGACCCGCAAATATTCAAAAATGATTGCCGGCCTGCTTGCTCTGGCCGTGCTGATTTGTCTTCTGTCTCCCAATCTGTCGGGCAGGACCTCGTATGCCAACGGGCAAGCGGGAGGCGTAAGCGCATTTGGCCGGATTGAGGCGGAGAGCTATACGGCCGCAGCGGCGGCGGTGACCAACAACGGTACGAATATCGGGAATTTGAACAGCGGCGGCTGGGTGCGCTACAGTCAGGTGGATTTCGGCAATGACGGGGCCAAGAAGGTGACGCTCAATATGGGCGTTCCTGCCGCAGCGGCGGGCCGCAGCATCGAAATCCGGCTGGATGCGTTGAACGGGACGTTGATCGGGACGCTGGTCACCCAATCCACAGGCGGTTTTAACCTGTACGGAGAGCAGGCTGCCGCCGTGAAAAGCGTAAGCGGGATACACGACGTCTATCTGGTCTGTGCCGGCAGCGGCTACGGCTACGGCAATCTGGACTGGCTGCAGTTCACAGAGGGCAAGGACGCTTATGCCGGGCTCGAAGCCGAGGCCTATAACGACGCCTCTTCCACGATCAGCAGCAGCGGCAATTCAATCGCCAATCTGAACGGGGGAAGCTGGGTGCAGTACCGCCAAGTGGATTTTGGCGTCTACGGCGCCAAGGATGCCATATTCCGGATAGCTGTTCCCGCAGGCTCCGAAGGACGCAAAATGGAGATTCGCCTGGACGCCTTGAACGGTCCGGCCATTGGCGCACTGACTCTTCAATCCACGGGGGGCTACAGCAGCTACACGGAGCAGGCCGTCATGGTGGACAGCGTTGGGGGAGTCCATGATCTTTTCCTGGTTTTTATCGGCACGGGCTATGGCTATGGCAATCTGGACTGGTTCCGGTTCAACAGGGAATACAGTATCACGGACACCACTCCGCCCCATACCTCCGCTGCCGTCGAGGGAGAAGATGCGGGAGGCTTCTATCAATCCGGTGTTACGGTTACCCTGTCGGCATACGATTATTATGCGGGTGTGGCTCAAACCCTCATCAGTCTGGACAACGGCGTTACCTGGCAGGATTACGTTAAGCCCGTCTCCCTGATCCGGGAGGGTGCCTACCAGCTTCAATACCGTTCCCTTGACCGCGCCGGCAATCTGGAGGAGCCCGCCAGCCTGTCCGTGGTGCTGGCTAATCTGCCGGCTCCGGTGCTGTTCTATACCTCTACAGCTTCTGTTCTGCCGGGGGACGCGGTGCTGGTGAAGGGGGAATACCTGGATCTGGCAACGGAAATCCGCTATATCCGGCTAAATGACGGCAATGTGGACGGGAAGGAGCCGCTCTATGTCCGGCAGCCCAAGCCCGGGGTGCTGGAGGCAGTCTATGACAGCCCGCGCGCTGTCGGCCCGGTATGGGGGGGAGCCGGAACAACGGTCAATATTGCGCAGCAGACCAAGCAGTCGCTGAAGTTCTTCATTCCCGGAGCGGAGCAGCGGGGAGTCTATGCCGTGAGGCTGGCCGCTTCGGACCGCGAGGTAACGGCCTTCTATCTTAATGCCCCCGAGGTCCAATGGGTCCAGGGGGATCAGGGAGTCAAGGCCGCTCCGGGAGGCTTCCTCCGGATAAACGGCAAGAACTTGGCCACAGAGGGAGGGAGCACGCAGATCGTGCTGGAATCGGTGCAGGATCATTCCCTGATCCGCCTCCTGCCGCAGACGGTGTTCGATGGCTATTCCGTGGAGGCGGCATTGCCGGGAACCATGGCGGCAGGGGAATACAAGGTTTATCTGCACAATGGCTATGGCGGTGACACAGCCTGGAGTCCGCCTGTTTCCGTCGTCATTGAGCCCGCGGCCCAATGGCCTGCCGCGGTTTTTAATGTGAAGGATTTCGGGGCCGCAGGCGACGGTGTGCACAACGATACGGCTGCCGTACTGGATGCTCTGGATGCCGCGAGGCAACACGGCGGCGGGATTATTTATTTTCCCGGCGGGAGATATCATCTGACCAATACCCTGAAGATCCCGCCCTACACGGTTGTCCGGGGGGAATCGAGGGAGCGGACCCAGATTTTCTGGTCGCCTTTCCTGTGGGATATGAACGGACTGCCCGATGCCCTGATGCTGGGCACCCATCATTTTGCCGTTGAGGATATAAGCATCTATGCTTCGAGAGCCGGGAGCATGATCGTTTCCGATGATTCAGGACCGGAATCCGGCCATATCTCCATTGAGAGGATACGGGTCCGGGCAATCCCGCTGGCGGGGCATGTGACCTCCTCCTTTGTAAAGGATGTTTCCGATGAAATCGACCAGAAGGGTGAAATTTATGTCATCCGCGTGGGCGGGGAGAATGTGCGGATCATGGACAGCGATCTGTACGGGGCAGATTGTCCGATCCGCTTCTCCGCTGTCAACGGGGGCATGGTGAAGGGCAACACCCTTTACACAGGATATACCGGCTGGTATTCCATTGGGGGGTCCAGAAATTTCCTGTTTGAGGACAACAAGATCATCGGAGCGGCTATGAAGGCCTCCGGCGGCGGCGTCAATAATCTGGGCTACCACTCTACGGAGAACTACTATTTTGCCCGGAACACCTTTGAGCGGATGTTCGGCAATGACCGGGAGCCAGCTACCACAGACGGGGGCGGAGGCGTATATTTCGGCCCGGCCGCAAGCGTGTCGGGTACAGCCATAACTTTGCCTGACGCAGGCAGCGGGGTCAATTGGACGCCCAACACATGGAAAGGAGCCGGGGTGTTCATTCTTACGGGGAAGGGAGCGGGACAATACCGGACGATTGTCAGCCATACCAAGGATACGATTGTGGTGGACAGTCCCTTCGCAGTCAATCCCGATGCCTCCTCTGTCCTGACGGTTACGGGGCTGCACCGCAACGGTTATTATGTGGACAATGAATTTACCGATACGGGGGCTTTCCAGTTCTACGGAACGGCGATCAATATGGTGATGAGCGGCAACAAGATGACAAGAGGCGCCGGAATCCACGCTTGGGGACTGGTATACGGAGGTTATCAGCCGGATTGGTACGTGGATATCGTGGACAATGAAGTTGTAGACGGCAATTATTTTCATTGGTATGGAATAAATGACAACTGGTCGGGGGCTTCTTTTATACGCGCCACCTCCCAGGGCAGCAGCACGCTGAATATGGGGACGCTGATCAGACGCAACAGGGTCAAGGATTCAACCTACATTCATCTTGCCGGAGGCAATTATCCGGATGGTCTGAAGGATGCGATTGTTGAAGGCAATCGGATCGAAGGCTCGGCCAGGGGAATTGTTGTGGAGGGACGGATTAATGGCGTTCTGCTCCACGACAATACTTTCGCAGGGGTGGAGGAGCCGCTGGTTATTGATCCGCTTGATCTGGACAGCGGCAGAGTGCTGATTGTGCAGGACTGATGCTCCAGGCCGTGTGCCGGAGGAATAGCAGCGCGAAGAACCCGGACGGGAGAGGCTTCAGCGTCCGGGTTTTATGCATGGGAAATGTTGTTGCTGCTTACCTCTCTGAGAAAAATCGGTGAGAGGGATGAAACCGCCTGTCTTTCTCTCCGCCAATCTGGATGGATCGGATGAGTATAACCGCAGCTTGCTGGAGCAATTCAAGAAATATGTAGAATAGTAACCGATCTGAAGCTGGATCCCGGGTTGGGGGCAGATGTTGTGATTATTGGTTCCCCTGGAATTTTTCCGGGAACTGTTGGATAATGCCTGTTGTCAAAGTATCTGCTAAATGAATCATGTGAGTCTCATTTTTGTCGGTTGCAAGTATAGAAGCTTCCCAGTTTCCTTTGAGTGAGTCGAGCACGATATCCGTAACTAGCTGAAGATGTGTATACAGCATATCTTGCACTGTTTTAAACGGCCAGTTCGGGTTCAGTGTGCTTAGAAAACGGGCAATATCGTCAGCGTTTTTATGCCATTCCGTCTGTAGGTTCTTCACATCAGTCTGATTGCCCGCTTTGGCAGCTGCTACAATTTTTCCCGCAATCTGAATATGCTCTGTTAAAAGATCCGCGAGCTTGTTGCCGGCTGCCTCTCCGTAATAAGGTTTGAATACATTGCCTATATCCTGTTGGTTTCTCAAAAGCCGGTTTAGTACATCCCCCTGATCCGGGCTGGCTGAGATGGCGCTGACGATATAGTTTCGCGTCCATATGGTATGGTCGATCCAAACTTTATCCATGTCGCCTTTCAACTTTACCATTTTCGGGCTTAAGCAAACCGATTCCTTCTTCTCGCTGATTTGTGCTTGCACGGGTCTTACTGCTTGGGTCATGCTAAAGACGAGCAATAAGGTTAAAGCCAGCAACCATTTGTTTTTCAAACTTATCTTCTCCTTTGTGTGTTTGTTGAGATAGTCTGTATTATTATGGCTGAGGCAGGGGGTTATATTCAGAGTATGATGCAGTATTTGGATAGGGACTATTATTCTTAATTGGAAAAAATTAAGAAAGTCGTTGTTTTTTTTGGCGTAAGCAACAAAAACAACGACTTTTTGTCACGATCGTTTACATTAACTGGCTTCAAACGTTCTTTTAGAGGGAAAGTGGACTGGACACCACAGCGTTTCTATACTCCAACTGCAGCGATAGCGGCGGTTGCTTGGGGCTTAGCGGCAGTGAGCAAGGACTTGGCAAGCTCCACGCTCTCCGGTGTGGGAGGGCTCACATCCTCCAGCTGATACTTGTAGCCCAAGGCTTTCCACTTGTAAACTCCAAGCTGGTGATACGGCAGGATCTCCACCTTCTGCACATTGTTCAAGGTGCGGATGAAGTCGCCCAGCCTCTCCAGGTCCTCCCGGCTGTCCGTCCACCCGGGCACCAGCACATGGCGGACCCAGACAGGCACTTGATGGTCGGAGAGATAGCGGGCGAACTCCAGAATATTCTGGTTGCTGCGTCCTACCAGGCGCTTGTGCGTCTGATCGTCAATATGCTTCAGATCCAGCAGGACCAGATCCGTATATTGGAACAGCTCAGCGAGCTTCTGCTGGAAGCTCTCTTCCGTGCTGTAGCAGCCGCCTGAGGTATCAAGCGTAGTATGGATGCCGCGGGCCTTGCACTTGCGGAACAGGTCGATCAGGAAGTCGGGCTGGAGCAGCGGTTCGCCGCCGCTCACTGTGATGCCGCCTCCGGACGCTTCGATGAAGGGAAGATAGCTCTCGAAATCAGCCATGATTTCATCCGTCGACATCACCTTGCCCTTGCCGATTTCCCAGGTGTCCGCATTATGGCAGTACAGGCATCTCAGCAGACAACCCTGGGTGAAAATAACATACCGGATGCCCGGACCGTCAACGGTGCCGAAGGTTTCGATGGAATGAACGTTTCCCTTCATCAGAATGCGCCTCCTTTAATATCACTTTGGTGGTGGGTTATTTACAAGTTACTGTGGAACGTCCGGTGGATCACGTCCAGCTGCTGCTCACGGGTCAGCTTGATGAAGTTAACCGCATAGCCGGATACCCGGATGGTCAGCTGCGGATACTTCTCCGGATGCTCCATGGCATCCATCAGTGTTTCCCGCTTGAATACGTTGATGTTCAGG
>JAQSYI010000044.1 GCA_029256185.1 Paenibacillaceae bacterium | reverse complement strand
CAAAGCTGGCTTCGTAAGCGTAAGCTGAGCTTTGCGCATGCAAAGCTGGCTTCGTAAGCGTAAGCTGAGCTTTGCGCATGCAAAGCTGGCTTCGTAAGCATAAGCTGAGCTTTGCGCATGCAAAGCTGGCTTCGTAAGCATCCTGCGCTTCGACTGTAAAACCGATTGCACCCAAACATCCACAACTTAAGCAGATACTAATTACTCCTGAAGCAGCATAGGATGGATTATGGCCTGATAAGCCCCTTCAGCACTCAACGTCCCTCCATCGAACCCGATTAACACCTTCCCCGACTCCCATTGACGGCCTGCATATTGAATTCGCACCAAATCCGGCTTGAGGGCCAGCATAAACTGGGTGGAGCGGTTGATTCCCCGGTAAGGCACGATGCGCAGCCGATCCTGCCAGATAAACTCCTCTGTACCGATAGCTGCTACGATCTGGTCCGTATCCGAGGACTGGATCCGTTTTAACCAAGCTTCGGGCAATACTTCCTTCCACAGCACCGCTTCCACAATCATAACGGGTGTTTTGGTAAGCGGATCATACAACTGGTTGCCTGTATCCACCAGCCCTGTGCAAGCCAGCCGGAAGCCGCTTATTTCTACCTCCACCGGGGCAGTATGGGCAGCCAACGCTTCTTTCTGTTTCGCTCCGCGGAATACCCGCAGGAAGAACCAGACCGTAAACCCGAAGCACAGGCCAATGAACCCGTAGCTTGCCGGCCATTGGAATACACCGGTGACAGCCGCTTCCACAACTGCCTGCGAAGGAAGAAAAAAATAATACAACCCATAGATGCCCCCGGCCGCCGCAAAGGCGGTCAGGTAAAATGCAGCAGCGTTACGTGCAAGAATCTGCCATCCGCCATATCCGAAAGAGACAGCGATCATCAGAACGGAAACGGCAAATTTCACCCCAATAGTAAACAAAGGCGTCAGCTGCGGCAGGAGCAGCAGCAACAGCACATACAGTGAGCCGAAGCCGGCTGCCAGCGCCACCCGCCACAGCCTGATCCTGAGCCTTCTAATCTTGGCCGTGGCCACCAGCAGGGCTCCATCCGTGAGGAAATTTACCAGAAAGATCAAATCCGCGTAGATCATCCTTCACCGTATATCCCTCCCGTCCTCCCATTGCACCGTTCACCGTTAAGGACAAGCCATAATGGTTTGCGGGGGCTTGAGGACGCATGAACACAGTATAAGCCCTCCCACTTTCATTGTCTGTCTAAACGCGCTGCCTGACTGCTTGTTTTTTTGTCGAAAACGCCCAGGCATGGAATATGCCTGGGCGTTTGCTTCACCTACTTCCTTAAGCACCTAGCGGTAAAGCCTGTTCCTGTTTCCTTACGGATGCTCAGATTTGCCCCAAGCTTGGCTTGAGGCAAATCTATATGCACATCAGACATTTCAGACAAGGGGCCTCAAGGGCTTCTTCCGGGTTATAGCGCCGCTCCAATTATACAAGGATAAACGCCTGACGGCGTCCTCTGACGCTGACGCGTTTACCCAGAAATCGAACAATCATCCACGTTTATACTTTCTGAGATTTTGAGAAAAACTCCTATCGGAGGATTTTGGCGAAGAAGAGCAATCGCTTTAGGCTAAAATTCGAGGGACGGACATCAGCGCTCCTATTTGGCAAAAGTCCGAGGGTTTGGAATGCTAACGGGCTCAGTTGCTCTTATGTGACTCCCTTGCCCCCCATCCGGGGGGGATTTCGGCGCAATAAGGTCTTCCAGTCCCTTAGGCCGCGCTACACCCTGCTTTTGCCGCATATAACGCCTCTCAGGCCCCTCAGGTTAGACTCCTACCTCAGGCAAGAGGAAAAAGGACCTGGATAAAAATAAGGCCCCGGTTTTTCCCTTATTGCTCAGACAGGAGGTCATTTCCCGGCAATAAGGCCCTCCTTTTTCCCTTATTCCCTTCCAAACCGCCCAAAATGGGCTCCAAAAATAACAATAAGGGAAAATACGTTCCCTTATTCCAGGGAATCGGTCGATAGGAAAGACAATAAAGGAAAAACCCTTCCCTTATTTCACTTAAGCGGCATGAAAGTCTGTCTTCGCAAAAAAACCCCTGCATACTATAGCAGAGGTTATCTTCAATCTGTACAATTCTTATTCCTTGTTATTGCGCGGGCGATTGCGAAGGAAGGTAGGAATATCCAATTGATCTCCTGCAGGCTGGCTGCCAAAAGGACGAATCCCGGCAGTACGGTTATCCTGCTGCTGAGGCTCCGGATGATTAGCGGCAGGCCGGCGCTGGGGTGCGAGCGGAATGGAAGGTTTATGCTCGAATCCCGTGGCGATGACCGTAACCTTAATCTCTTCCTTCAGGTTCTCATCGATGATGGCACCGAAAATGACATTCACTTCCGGATCGGATGCGGCAATAACAATCTCAGCGGCCTCATTCACCTCGTACAGGCTCATGTTGATGCCGCCTGTGATATTCATGATAACGCCGCGGGCGCCATCAATGGAAGTTTCCAGAAGCGGGCTCTGAATAGCCTTGCGCGCTGCATCGGCGGCCCGGTTCTCACCGGTGCCGGTGCCGATTCCCATCAGGGCAGATCCGCGTTCGGACATAATTGTCTTCACGTCGGCAAAGTCCAGATTGATCAGACCCGGTACCATGATCAGGTCCGAAATGCCTTGCACACCTTGCAGCAGAACATTATCCGCTACGCGGAATGCTTCTACCATAGGGGTTTTCTTATCAATAATTTCTAATAGACGGTCATTGGGAATTACAATGAGGGTGTCCACTTTCTCCTTGAGTGCAGCTATTCCCTGCTCTGCCTGCATAGCCCGCTTGCGGCCTTCGAAGGTGAACGGACGGGTAACCACGCCCACGGTCAAAGCTCCGCATTCCTTGGCAATTTCCGCTATAACGGGAGCTGCTCCGGTTCCCGTTCCGCCACCCATACCAGCGGTAACAAATACCAGATCCGCCCCTTTTAACTGCTGTATCAGAAGTTCCCTTGATTCCTCTGCCGCTTTCTTGCCTACGTCAGGATTGGCTCCGGCACCCAGCCCCCGGGTCAATTTCTCCCCGATCTTCAGCTTGATCTCAGACTTGGCCAGATTCAACGCCTGGGCGTCTGTATTCACTGTAATAAACTCAACGCCTTGAATACCCGACTCAATCATCCGGTTGACGCCGTTGCTTCCGCCGCCGCCAACACCGATTACCTTAATTGTAGCAAGCTGATCGTGTTCCATATCAAATTCCAGCATGCGTATACTTCCCCCTCACTGTCCTCGTACAGATTCATAACGGCAATCGGCCATTATATTAATTCGCTTAAGAAGTTTTTGATTCGCTCGAAGAAGCCTGGCTTATCCGATGCTCCTGATCCGGTCTTGACCGCCTTGCGGAGATTGCCGGAAGAGCGTACCTTTGTCGTCTTGGCAATGTAATTAATGATGCCGACCCCGCTGGTATAAGAGGGATCACGAACGCCTATATATTCGGGAGCCACCATGCGTACAGAGGCATCAAGCTCTCGTTTGGCGACGGAGAGAATACCCGGCAAATTAACCGTTCCCCCTGTCAGCACATACCCCCCTGTGGCACTGCCATATCCCAAACGGTGGACCTCCGCCCGAATCAACTGAAAGATCTCTTCAATGCGGGGTTCAATGATACTCGCCAAATCCACTTGGGAGAACTCCTTATCCAGATTGCTGCCAATCCGCGGAACCTTGAACACCTGATCCACAGCAGCATCCTCCATGGAGGCACAGCCGTATTTCAGCTTCATCTTCTCCGCGTGCTCGGTTTGTGTATGCAGACCAATAGATATGTCGTTGGTAACAAAATCTCCGCCTATAGGCAACGTGGAAGTGGCAGCAAGATTGCCGTCCTCAAAAACCGAGATGGTCGTGGCTCCGGCCCCGATATCAACCAGAATGGTTCCAATGAGCTTCTCATCCTTGGACAGGGTAAGCTGGCCGCAGGCTAAGGACATAAGAGTAAGTCCCGCTATGTGAAGACCCGCTTTCTCTACCACACGCTTCAAGTTATGTATGGCGGTTTTGGTACCGGTAATGATGGTTGCTTCCACTTCCAACCTGACGCCAATCATCCCACGCGGATCCTGGATGCCTTCCAGCCCGTCCACCAAAAACTGCTTGGGCACAATGCCGATAATCTCCCGTTCCGGGGGCAAGGCAATCACTCTTGCCGCTTGCTGAACCCGGTCAATATCCTCATCGCCGATCTCACGGTCTTCATTGGAAACCGCCACAACTCCATGACTGGACAGAAGTGCTATATGGCTGCCGGAAATACCTACGAATACATCGGAAATCTGAATGCCTACCATCCGTTCCGCATGATCCACTGCATTGCGGATCGATTGAACGGTCTTGTCAATATCGACGATAGATCCCTTGCGGATTCCTTCGGATTCGCTTGATCCCACTCCAATTATATTAATGGCTCCGTTCGTCACTTCACCAATAATAACACGCACTTTGGATGTACCGATGTCCAGACTCACAATGACGTCATTGTTGCTCAACCGCTGGCACCTCCTGCTTTCCTTCGTAATCGGAAACAAAGAATAATGATAGACTATTTGCTGAATGTAGGGATACCACTCTATTATTCAACAGCGGCTTCACATTCCCTCTTTTTTCAGCATTTTTTTTGCTGGAAAATATTTCTCTATTCACGAAGAGAGCTATTAAACTCCATAACTGCTATTTTATCATTATTTCCAATCAATGAGTAGTCCCAAATCCTCTATTCCACTAGTAAAAAAAGATTACGTCCCATTCCCCTGCCTGGAAGATTGTACCGGAGAATTGGAAGCTGGACCGGAATTGCCCGCAGACTCTTTTTGACCTGCTTTCTCAGCTTCGAAGGAAGAATGGCGGATCTGTTCTAGCATCGTGATCACTCCGGAAGTTTTACCCCGTTCCCCCAGCTCGCTGGTTACGAATCCCAGATACTCCATATTGCCGGGCAAATATTCAATCGTTGTGTAGACCTCATACATGGAGCGTGTATACAGCTTGATCTTGTCCTCATAAGCAGACGAAGGATCAGGACGAATCTCCGAAATATCCGACAGATACTGGGAAGGAACCTGGGCCAGGGCGGCGCATAATTTTACCTTCAGGGGGTTGTCCGGCAGCCAGCCGGACAGAATAGGCATATCCAGAGGCACATTGGCCGCTTGTCCGGCTACAGGAAGGGCGCTTCCGTCAGCGAGCAGCACCTCCTTCGTGCCGTCCGCAGCCAGTTGGAAGGCGACTCTGCGGTATTCCCTCACCTTTACTTTCAGAACCCCTGGGAAGCTCTTGGATACCTCAACCGCTTCGATAAAAGGATGCTGCTTAACCCGGTCATGGACTTGTCCCGTCCGCAGGGTAAAAAAGTTATCCCCGGCCACTACACCGGAGGTCAGCGTAATCTCATCTGCCGGCACCAACTCATTCCCCTCGATTCGGATCTCGGAGATTTTACTGATGGAGGACTGGAAGAACAAAATTAAAAATAAAGTTATAAAAAAGACCATCACCAATCCCAGCAGCTTGCGGCTTCCGCGCTTGGGGCCGGGAGCTGCCGGCTTCATAACAGGCACTGAGTTGTGGGATGGCATGGGGTGCACCTCTTTCTCTATGAGCTATGTACGGGGGCCTTCTCCTAAACAAATGTCCCGCCCCCCTTCCCGCACAGGCGAAAAGGGGATGCAGGCGCAGTGCAAAAGACAATGCGTTGCGTTTTGCAAAACTCATCTATGCCTCAGACACCAGTTTCCCGGGTACTCCGTTAACGCCCCATACGGGAACGCTGGCAGACGCATCGATCCTGGTAATAGAAGCCCCTAAACGGCCGAGCATTTCTTCTATTCTATCATATCCGCGGTCAATATGATGGATTTGTTCCACAACGGTAACACCGCGTGCAGCCAATCCCGCGATCACAAGAGCAGCTCCCGCGCGCAGATCGGTGGCTTCCACAGTTGCCCCATAAAGGCGGGGAACGCCGCGTATATAGGCATGGCTCTGGTCAATCCGGATATCGGCGCCCATCCGGGTCAATTCATCCACATGCTTGAATCTTCCTTCGAAGATGGTTTCTTTAATTATACTTAACCCGTCTGCGAGAGAAAGAAGAACCATTACCTGGGATTGCAGGTCTGTTGGAAATGCCGGGTGGGGGGAAGTGACGATCCGTTCCACTGCCTTGGGTCTGGTATGGCAGCTTACGTTCATTATATCACCGTCAATGGAGATTTGAACACCGGCGCGTCGGAGTGCGTGAATAGCAGAAGTGAGATGAGAGGAATTGGTATTCTCCAGAGTAATGCTACCCTTTGTAACAGCTGCTGCGATCATCAGCGTTCCCGTTACAATTCTGTCAGGAATTACAGTATACGTTGCCGGGTTTAACCGGGTGACTCCTTTGATGGTGATGGTGTCTGTTCCGGCGCCATAGATGTTGGCTCCCATGGCATTCAGAAAATTTTGCAGATCCTGGATTTCCGGCTCCCGGGCGGCGTTATGAACCATCGTGATGCCCTCCGCCATAGCGGCAGCCATCATAATGTTCTCCGTGGCTCCCACACTGGGGAAATCCAGCACCACATCATTTCCGTACAGCTGCGCTGCCGTGCATACGATCTTATTGCCGTTCTCCTCCACATGGGCGCCCAAAGCTTCCAGGCCCAGGAGATGCAGGTTGATCTTGCGTTCTCCAATCGCACAGCCGCCGGGCTGGTACACATGAACCTGACCGAAGCGGGCGAGGAGCGGGCCCATCAAAAAGATGGAGGATCTCATCTGCCGCATAAGCTGCTCTGGAATGTGGGAAGAGAGCATACCCGCCGTATTGACGGTAACCGTACCGTTTGCAAGCTCCGCCTGGCATCCCAGGGACCGCAATATGTCCAGCATGACATGAATATCAAGTAAATCCGGCACATTCTGTATACGGTGCGTTCCTTTGGCCATAATGCACGCTGCCAGAATAGGCAGCGCGGCGTTCTTGGCGCCATGGATGCGGACCGTACCCGTTAGTGGCCTGCAGCCTTCGATGACCAACTTCTCCAATGTTCGACCTCCTAAGAGCTTTGCTTCTAAATCAGAGTGGCTCTGATTTAGGAGGAAAGCTTACTTCGTAAGCATCTGCCGAGCTTTCTTGATGGGCAGGCCTGTCGGCCTGTTCGCAAGAAAGCTTACTTCGTAAGCATCCGCCGAGCTTGCGGCGCACGCGGAATCTGCGTGCTTAGAATTCCCCTACCTTCATGACCTCCGGCACCAGTTCTACGCCGAATCGTTCCTTTACGGATTCCTGGATATGCGCGATCAGAGCCAGCACATCCCGGGCCTTCGCCTGCCCGTTGTTCACGATGAAATTGGCATGCACGGCAGAGACCTCCGCTCCTCCCGTCCTGTACCCTTTCAAACCCGCGTCTTCAATCAGCTTGGCAGCATAGTGGCCAGACGGGTTGCGAAAGGTACTGCCGGCGCATGGCTGCTGCAACGGTTGTGTTCTTCTTCTCCGGTCCTTGTTCACCGCCATAGCGGCCGCAATCTCCTTGCGGTCCCCGTTGTCCAGTCTAAACAACGCTTCGGTTACAATGCCCCGGGTTTCGTGCAGTACGGAATGCCGGTATGCATATTGCAGATCGCTTTGCTCCAGAGTCATCCATTCTCCCGATTCCAGTAAAACCTCCGCCTTGATGAGAATTCGCGACACATCAGCCCCGTGGGCTCCCGCATTCATGTAAACGGCTCCCCCTACGCTGCCTGGAATTCCTCCCGCGAATTCCAGACCCGTCAGTCCCATCTTGCCGGCCAGCACAGACAATTTGATGAAGGAAAGCGCCGCTCCCGCATGCACGAACTCACCGTCGAATACAACCTGCTCGAAGGCTGTTCCCAACCGGATCACCGCCCCCCGGTACCCTGCATCGGCTACCAGCAGATTGGAGCCTCTTCCCAAAAGAAACCATGGAGTCCCGCTCCGGTTCAACAAACGCACCGTTTGGGCCAGCTTCTCCTTAGAAGATGGAACCACCATTACATCTGCCGGACCTCCAATCTTCCAAGTGGTATAGGGCGCCAACGGTTCATTCAGCAGCACTTCTCCCACCTCGTGGGCCAACAATTCAGCAACCAACTCTTGCATCAAGAGCAACCTCCTTCACAGAAATCGGGCAGCAGCAAACATTCTCGAGACGATCTCCCTTATCCTTGCGAAATCTCCGGAATGCTTCCTTCCACCGGGTGTCTGTCACGGTTATAGTGTAGTTTATGTAAAAGAGCGGAGAGTGTGACAAATGCCCATCTAAGCTTTGCGAAAAGCTGTCAGCGGGCCTTCGCCTCCTCCTTGATCATAGAAACGATAGCGGCAGAGGCGTCATTTCCGCCCGTCTCTCCCTGCATGGCCGCAATATAGCTTTCTCTGTTCTCGTACAACAAGCGGATCTTCCCCAACAGTGACGCTCCCGTAAGCTCCTCTTCTTCCAACACCTCAGCAAATCCCCTGCGGGCAAATGACTGGGCATTCAGAATCTGGTCCCCCCGGCTGGCCTGCCGGCTCAACGGCACCAGCAGCATGGGCTTGCGAAGCACCAGAAATTCAAAAATCGAGGTGGCGCCCGCGCGGGATACCACCACATCGGCCAGGGCCATCAGATTGGCCAAGCCGCCGGAGACGAATTCGAACTGCTTGTAGCCCCTTTTTCCCGCAAGCTCCGGGCTTAGGTGGCCTTTGCCGCAAATATGAATAATCTGGAAGTCGGCAAGAAGCTCCGGCAGGGCTTCCCGGACCGTCTCATTAATGGACTTGGCTCCCAAACTCCCTCCCATCACCAGTACCACCGGGCGGCTGCGAACGAAATCAAGCTCGGCTCTGGCTTTATCGCCGCGTCCTGCCAGCAGCTCCGGCCGGATGGGAAGACCGGTGTATACCGCTTTGTTGCCCTTGATGTGCTTCACCGTTTCGGGAAAATTCACGCACACCCGTCTGGCCAGAGGCGTGGAGATTCTATTGGCCAGCCCCGGCGTAATATCGGATTCGTGAATGATCACCGGAATCCCCCGCAGCTTGGCGGCGGCAACCACCGGAACCGTCACGAAGCCACCCTTGGAGAAAACCACATCCGGCTTCACCTTGCCCAGCACCCGGTACGCATCCCAGACCCCCTTCATTACCTTTAGAGGGTCCTTGAAGTTCTTCAGATCAAAATAGCGACGCAGCTTCCCCGATGAGATCGCATGAAAGGGAATGCCGGTCTCGGCGATAATCCCCCGCTCAATACCGTCCGCAGAGCCGATATACTCGATACTCCAGCCTGCTTGGCGGAGTTCCCCAATAAGAGCAAGGTTCGGCGTCACATGCCCCGCCGAACCGCCCCCGGTAAATACAATTTTATTCATGTGGAGAAAATCACCTCGAATAACGTGATATGTTAAGCAGAATGCCAATGGACACAAGCATAAG
Source organism: Paenibacillaceae bacterium (assembly GCA_029256185.1). Lineage (GTDB taxonomy): Bacteria > Bacillota > Bacilli > Paenibacillales > NBRC-103111 > Paenibacillus_AR. The sequence goes on along the minus strand of JAQSYI010000044.1, from coordinate 59,838 downwards.
GGACAAGGAGGAACCCCCGTAGCTGATCAACGGCAGCGTGATGCCGGTAACGGGAAACATGCCGATTACCACGCCGATATTGATGATTACCTGCACCGCAATCATCCCGGTAATTCCGGCGGCCAGCAGACTGCCGAAGGTATCCGGGGCGGTGATAGCCGTTCGCATCCCCCGCCATACCAGCAGGGTGAACAGCACCAGCACCAGACCTCCGCCGATAAAGCCCAATTCTTCGGAAATAATCGAGAAGATAAAATCCGTCTGCGGCTCAGGTAGGTAGCTGTACTTCTGGCGGCTTGCCCCAAGTCCCAGCCCCACCAGCCCTCCCGGCCCGATGGCATACAAGGACTGGATCGCCTGATAGCCTGCCCCCAACGGGTCCGACCAAGGGTCCAGAAAAGCGGTAATCCGCTGCAGCCGGTATGGAGCTGCGATGATAAGAGCGACGAAACCCGCCACCCCGATCATGGCAAGTCCGGCCAGATGGGCCATCCGGGCCCCTGCTGCAAAGATGATGAGCAGAGAAGCGCCTACCAATACCACTCCGGTACCCAGATCTGGCTGCAGCATGATCAAGCCGAATGCCAGTCCCATCACCGCAAGCGGCGGCAGAAGACCTTTGGTAAATTGAGTGATCTCCCCCTGCTTGTCAGACAGCATCTTGGACAGAAACATAATCATGCAGATTTTCATAAACTCCGAGGGCTGAATGCCGAAGGAGCTGATCCCGATCCAGCTTCTGGCTCCGCCGCGGATCACACCCACTCCCGGAATCAGCACCAGCACCAGCAGGGCCAGGCCGGCAAGCAAGGCAAGCTTGGCGAATTTCTTCCATACCAGGTAGTCCACATTCATGACGGCAGTCATGGCGATCAGGCCAAGAACGGCAAACAGCAGTTGGCGTTTCACGTAATAATACCAGTCTCCGAAATCATGATAGGACAATACCGCACTGGCGCTGTAGACCATCACAACCCCGATGGTAAGAAGCGCCAAAGTAGTGATCAGCATAATCAGATCCGGAGCCATACGAGTTTTACCCATGCCCGACACCTCTCACAAGAAAGCTTATGAGGGGCAAGACAGGCTTGGACCCCTCTGTTAAAGGTTATGCACGGACTGTTTAAAAATGCTACCCCGTTCCTCGTAAGAGGCAAACATGTCCCAGCTGGCGCAGGCCGGAGACAGGAGGACCACATCTCCCTCGTTGGCAAAAGCAGCCGCTGCCGCTACGCAAGCGTCAAGGGCCTCCGCCGGGCTGTTAGCAGTATCGACGGTTTTGATCAGGTTGATTCCCGCCGCCGCTGCCGCGGCGGCTATTTTTTCCCGGGTTTCCCCCAACGCCACCACAGCCTTAACCCGCTCCCGGAAATGCGGAACCAGGTCCAGATAATCCATTCCCCGTTCCAGCCCTCCGGCAATGAGCACAATCGGCTTGGTGAATGCCTCCATGGCCTTCACAGTCGCGGCAGGATTAGTCGCCTTGGAATTATTGTAATAGACGATCCCGTTTATGTCCCTCACGAATTCCAGCCGGTGCTCCACACCGCGGAATTCCCGGAGCGAACGGGCAATCCCCTCTACAGAAGCGCCTGCAGACAGGGCGCAGGCCACAGCGGCAAGGGCGTTCTCTACATTGAACTCTCCCGGGATTCCAATCTCTTCCGTAGGCAGTACGGGTGTTAATTGGCCTTCAGGACTTTTATACACGATATACCGTTTACCTTCCGCTTCTTCTTCCCCCGCAGCTCCAACCGGCAGCCATGCCGTATAAACGCCTTTCTGAAGTTCCTCTTGCATGGAAAAAGGCAGCACCTGACCCGCCAGCTGCGGGATAATGGAGCGGCAGAAGGGGTCGTCCCAGTTAACTACAGCCACATCGCTTTCTTGCTGGTTGGCAAACAGCTTCTGCTTGGAGCCGGCATAATCCTCCATCGTGCCGTGGTAGTCCAGATGCGTCTCATAAACATTCAACAGACAGGCAATTCGCGGGCGGAATTCCCGGGTTCCTTTCAGTTGAAAGCTGGACAGTTCCACCACCATCCAGTCCTGCTCTGTAGCCCCTACTGCCGCATCGCATAAAGCCCGGCCGATATTGCCTGCCACAATAGGACTCATGCCAGCAGCCGCGAGCATTTTGCCGACCCAGGTAGTGGTAGTGGTCTTGCCGTTGGAGCCGGTAATTCCGATCATGGGGGCGCGGCAAATATGATAGGCCACTTCCACCTCCGTGACGATATCAATGCCTAATTCGGCAGCACGGGCCACCGGAGCGGCTTTGTAGGGAATACCGGGATTCTTCACCACCAGCGCCACATCCGGCGAAATCAGCTCGGGCGGGTGGCCGCCGCAAATAACAGAAATACCCAGAGCCGCAAGTTCATCGGCCTCAGGGCATTCTTCGCGCATTTTCTTATCGTTTACGGTAACGTCCGCACCCCATTGCCAGAACAGCTTGGCTACCGCCACACCGCTCCTCGCCAGGCCCAGCACGATCACCTGTTTGTTTTTATACCAGCTCGGCTCTCTCATCTCCTAGAACACCCCGTTTACGTATAGTCCGATTCCGGCAAGCAGCAAGCCTGCAGTCCAGAACGTGATGACAACCCGCCATTCCGACCATCCTACCAATTCGAAGTGATGGTGGACCGGGCTCATTTTGAATACCCGCTTGCCCCGGGTCTTGAAGGAGACAACCTGAATCACTACCGACAGCAGCTCCAATACGAATACTCCGCCGATGATAAGGATAACCAGCTCTGCCTTGGTGAGAATGGCCACCGCACATAGTGCCCCGCCTATGCCAAGCGAGCCCGTGTCTCCCATGAACACCTTGGCCGGATGGGCGTTGAATACCAGAAAGCCAAGCACAGCTCCCACCATCGACGCGGCAAAAATAGCAGACTCGGGATCATGCACCTTCATGGCGATGATCAGATACGCCCCAAAAGCGATAGCGCTTGTGCCGGCAAGCAGTCCATCCAATCCGTCGGTAAAATTAACCGCATTGGACATGCCCAGCATCATAATCACGACAAAAGGAAAGTACAGCCAGCCAAGAGGAATGGAATAATCCGTCAGCGGCACAGTCAGATCCGTGGAATGGCCGATCCGGTACAGCATGTAACAGACAAAACCGGACACCAACAACTGGCCCAGCAGCTTCTGCTTGGCGGTGAGCCCCAGGGAGCGCCGGAACAAAATCTTGATGTAATCATCCAGAAAACCAACCAGCCCGTATCCCAGAGCAGCTACCAGAAGGATGACCAGTTCCTCATTCTTGTCGGAAAAACGGAGTGCCGCCACAGACAGGGCGAGCAGAATAATAACGCCTCCCATGGTGGGCGTTCCGGCTTTCTTCTGATGCCCCTGCGGTCCTTCCTTGCGGATCTGCTGGCCGAATTTCAGCCTTCTGAGAAGCGGAATAAACAACGGCCCGGCAAGCAAGGCAAACAAAAAGGCAACTCCCAGCGGAAACAAGATTTCCTTCAAATCGATCACGACACTAGCCCCCTGTGTTTGTGAGAAAAACTCCTGCCGGGGCAGGCAAACCTATACGCCGGTCAAAACCTCGACCAGTTCATCAAGGCCCATCATCCTGGAACCCTTCACCAGAATCGCGTCCTTCTCCTTGGCCTCGGCAGCCACTGCGTCAATCAGCTCCGCCTTTTCCTGGAACCAGCGCACCCGGCCTGCAGGCAATCCTTTACTTGCTTCAGACGCAATATGCTTGGCTAATGTTCCATAGGCGAACACCTTATAGATATCAGGTTGGGTCAAAAGCGCGCCCACTTCCTTATGGAACCGGATTTCATCAGGCCCCAAGTCCGTCATATCTCCCAGCACCACGATCTTGCGCTCGTAGCCGGGTAGATCCTTCAGCAGCTCAATGGCCGCCTTCATGGACGTAGGGCTTGCACTTTGGGAATCGTTGAGAATGACTGCCCCGAAACGGGTGCTCATGGGCACAAGCCTGGTATAGTTCCGCTCCATGTTTTTCAAACCGCTTACTACATCGAGATCGTATACCCCCATATATTTGGAGACCGCCACAGCGGCCAATGCATTCATAATATTATGAAGTCCAAGGAGCGGAATCCGGAAGTAGGAGCCGGTAGGCAGATTGGTCTTGAAGGAAGTGCCGTCAGGTTCATTGAGCATCGCAATCGGGAACAGATCATTGGTATCGTCAGACCCGAACCGGTAGGTAAGCACTCCATCCAGCTTATCGGCGAGCCTGAGCGCTTCCGCGAGCAAGGGCTCCTCGCCGTTATATACCAGTAAGCCGCCTGGAATGAGGCCATCCACAACCTGCATCTTGGCGTAGGCAATCTCCCGACGAGTGCCCAGTTGCTTCAAGTGGGCCTCACCCACGTTGGTAATAATCGCCGCCTCGGGGGCAAGCAGCTTGCTTTGTTCCCCAAGTCCGCCCTTCTCACTCCATTGAAGCTCAAACACGGCCATCTGGGTGGTCTCATCCATATGCAGAATCGAACATGCCAAATCCACCAACGGATTGGCAGTTCCCGTGCTGCCCTGATAAATCCTGTAGGTGGTAGCCAATATGGCTGCAAGCAGATCCTTGGTGGTGGTTTTGCCGTCGCTGCCGGTAATGACCATGGTGCGCACAGGCAGCTCCTTGCGGTATTCCCGGGCAAGCTGCACCAGCGCATGCTCCGTATTCTCTACCCGCACCGCAGGAACATGCCCCGGATAAACGGCGCTGTGCCCATTCTCCCACAGCAATGCGGCGGCCCCGCGGCGGACAGCTTCCTCGGCGGTATCATGGCCGTCTCCGCTTTCATCCCTTAAGGGCACGAACAAATAACCGGCCTGAACATCCTTCGGATGAACGGCCACCCCGCATACCTCTACTTCCCCGAATAACTCGGGGACAGTGCCTCCAGCCATCCGGGCAATCTCGCTCAACTTACGTTTCATCAATGCTTCCGACTCCTTAGCGCGCTGCGTGCTTCTTCGCGGTCATCAAAATGATGGGTTGCACCTTTAATGATTTGATAGGTTTCATGACCTTTTCCCGCAATTAATACTACATCTTTCGGGCTTGCCATTTCAATAGCCTTTTGAATCGCCGTGCGCCTATCCGCTATCATCTCATAACGCTCCGCGGAGAGTCCCGCCTCATGCACCCCCGGCTCAATATCCTTAAGAATGGCCTCGGGCTCCTCTGAGCGGGGATTATCGGAGGTCACGAATACATAATCGCTGTAGCTTGCGGCAATCCGGCCCATCTTGGGACGCTTGGTCCTATCCCGGTCGCCTCCGCAGCCGAATACGGTAATAATGCGGCCTTGAGCCACTTCTTTGACGGCAGTCAACGCATTTTCCAGCCCGTCAGGAGTGTGGGCAAAGTCTACAAGCACCAGAAAGTCCTGATCCTCCTCTACTGCCTCCATACGTCCTTCTACCGGAAGCATGGCTGTAAGGCTCGACACGGTCTGCTCTAAGGATACACCTTCCAAAAGGCATACTGCAACGGCTCCCAGCGCATTGTACACATTAAATTTGCCGACAAGCTTAATCTGAACGTCCGCCTCTCCCAAAAAGGTGGTTAGACGAAACGCTGTACCCTTGGCCGTAATCCGGATGTCTTGCGCCCGCACGTCTGCCCCGTTTGCGATGCCATAGGTAACAACCTCTACCCCTGCCTGTTTGGCATAATACGCGCTGGCCGGATCATCTGCGTTCAGCACGGCGTAGCTTCGATCCTGGGGCCGCTCTATCCCCCCATTGCCCAGGCGGGAGAACAGCAGCCCTTTGGCAATCCTGTACTCGTCCATGGTTTTGTGGTAATCCAGATGGTCTTGGGTCAGATTGGTGAACAATGCTGTACGGAAACGGGTTTCCTTGACTCTGCCCAGATCCAGGGCGTGGCTTGATACTTCCATGATGCAATAATCCGTCTTGTTCTCTGCCATCGCGGCGAAGTTCTTTTGCAAATCCAGAGATTCCTGGGTAGTATGGGCCATCGGGAACGCTTTATCGCCGATCTTCATCTGGACGGATCCCATGAGGCCGGTGCGGAAGCCGTGGTCTCCCAATATTTTTTCGATGATATAGGTGGAGGTGGTTTTGCCGTTGGTGCCTGTGATGCCGATTACCTTCATCTGCTGGCTGGGATAGCCATAGAACCGGCCGGCAATCACTGCCATGGCATAGCGGGCATCCTTGACCAGGATCATCGGTATATCCAGAGGAAGCAGCTCCTCCACCACAAGGGCGCACGCCCCCGCCTCCACCGCCTTGGCAGCGTATGCATGACCGTCTGATATCAATCCCCGAACACATATAAATAAATCGCCGGGCGCTACAAGACGGGAGTCGGCCTGAATCCCGGTAAATTCCGTGCCGCCATCCCCGGCAATGCTTGATACGGTGAATAGTGAAGCCAATTCCTTCAGCAACATATCTACCCCTCCTAATTAATCCCACCAAAGTGAAGTGAACCTCTGCTGCCTATTCCGATTACTTTGGCGGGAACCCGTACTTATGCCCCACAAAGTGACGCAGATGCTTACGGTGCTTATTTCTGGTACTTTGCGGGGACCCCTGCATTTTTATCCCGTCAAAGTGAAGTGAACTCTAATCCGACAGATAGATCCGGACAGTGGAGCCCTGGGGAAGCTTGGTGCCCGCCGCCGGCAATTGGCTGGCTACTTTGCTGCCGGTGCCCGACCTGGAGAGCACCAGATCAGAACGGATATCCTCATAGATATCCTGAATCGTCATTCCTACCATATTCGGGACTTCCACATCGGGTATATCCGGGTATTTATACGTTTTCGGAACCTGATCCTTGCTGGGCTCCACCTTCATGTAGCGGAGAGAGTCCGCCATAATATTGCGCACAATCGGAGCGGCGATCGTACCTCCGAATTGGACTCCTTTGGGGTTATCCACCGCGATATATACCACAAGCCTGGGATTGTCGGCCGGGGCGAATCCGACGAAGGAGACGATGTGCTCGCTTGCCGAATAATGCCCGTTGACCACCTTTTGGGCAGTACCTGTTTTACCGCCGACCCGGTAGCCTTCGATGAACGAATTGCGTCCGGTGCCCAAGGCAACCACCTTCTCCAGCGACTCCCGCACCTGCTTGGAGGTTTCGGGACTGATCACTTCCCGGACCAATTCAGGCTTGGAAGACTCCACCATTTCCCCTGTTACCGGGTGATACCAGCCCTTGGTCACACGGGGCTTATACAGCTTGCCGCCGTTAATGGCAGCGGAGACCGCGGCAACCTGCTGGATCGGAGTCACAGACACCCCCTGTCCGAAAGCAGTTGTAGCCAATTCAACGGGGCCTACCCGGTTCAGCTTGAACATGATGCCGTTTTCTTCGCCGTTTAGATCAATGCCGGTTTTTTTGCCGAAGCCGAATTTGGAGATGTAATCAAACAAGGTTTCTTTCCCCAACCGCTCTCCCATTACCACAAAACCCGGGTTGCAGGAATTTTCCACCACCTGCTGGAAAGTTTCGCTTCCGTGTCCGCCCCGCTTCCAGCAACGCAGACGCGCACCCGCCACTTCAATATAGCCAGGATCATAGAACGATTCAGCCAGATTGACCTTTCCTTCCTGGAGAGCCGCAGCCAAAGTAATGATCTTGAAGGTAGAGCCGGGCTCATAGGTCATCCATATCGGCAGATTGCGGTTGTATACCTCTGAAGCGTAATCCCGGAAGTTCCCCGGATCGTAAGTAGGTCTGCTGGCCATGGCCAGAATCTCTCCCGTATTGGGGTCCATGGCAATCCCGATCATCTTGTCGGGCTGATGCTGGACCATGGCCTGGTCCATCTCCCGCTCCATTACAGATTGAATATAGTGATCGATAGTAAGCTGGAGATTGAGTCCGTCCTGGGGAGATTCGTACTGTTCAGTGGACCCTGGCATGGCTCCGCCGCTTGCGGTAGACAAGAACGAGACGCCGCCGCGGATGCCCTGCAGCAAATTATTGTATGAAGATTCCACTCCTGTCAAGCCCTGATTATCAATTCCTGTAAAACCCAGAATATGCGAGGCCAGGGTCCCGAACGGATAATACCGCTTATTGTCATCTGCCACAACGATCCCGGGAAGCTCCAGCTTCTGGATTTCCTCCGCTTTCTCCGCAGAAATCTTCCGCCCTCCCGGCTGAATACGCTCAATCATGGAGCGCTTCTTAAGCGTCTCAAGCACGGACTGCTCAGAAATCTGGAGTACCTGCGCCAGCTGGCGTGCTGTATCCTCGGGATTCTTCACTTGCGCGGGAATGGCCATTACCGTAGGCGTGGAAATGTTGTAAGTCAGCTTCACGCCGTTCCGGTCCCAGATCTCTCCCCGCTTCGCTTCAAAAGGAATGTTCCTGCGCCATGAGTCCTCCGCCTTTTCTGCCAGATCCGGCCCTATCCACAGTTGAACATACGCCAGCCGGATGACCAGAGCCGCGAACAGCACGGTTCCTCCCAGCATGGCATACCATAAACGGTGACGTATTGTAACATTGGAAACCCGCACGGGCGCTCTCCCCTTACGCTTTATAGTCAGAGTCGTTCATAATCATGACTATTCGGGACAAACAGGGGTTAGAACAGCTCGTACGGGATTGTCATCCGCCGCCGCTATCAGATGAATGCCACTAAAAACCCAACCGCCAAGCTAAACATATTCCTACGGCTTTATGGAGGGAGTAGGCGTAGCCTTGGGAGTTGGTGAAGCTTTAGGTGTTGAAGATGCTTTAGGTGTCGATGATGCCTTGGCTGTTGATGATGGTGTTGGTGTTGCTTTAGGTGTTGGTGTTGCTTTAGGTGTTGGTGTTGCCTTGGAAGATGCCGCCGAATTGGAAGGGCTGCCGCCAGGGGGAGGTGAAGCAGAACCGCTCCCTCCCTTGACCGGCTCCTCCTCCAGCTCACTGGCTGATCTGAGGGTAAGCGCCAACTCCCGGTTGGCTTCATCACCGGATACGGATTGGCTGACCACGTATCCTTCCCCGTCGGTCTTGCACTTCAATCCAAGCAGCGAGCATACCTCAAGGGCATCCCTGAGAGACTTGCCGCTTAGGTCCGGGACATTGGCCGTCTCTTCCTCTTGCGTCATCAGGTAAACCCGCTGGGTCCGGTACATTTTTGTCCCCGGAAGGGGGAGCTGCTTCAGCACATCAGCCCCACTGCCGATAACCTCCGCCTTGAGACCGGATTGGCCAAGGTTGGTTTTGGCTGCGGAGACGGACAGGCTGACCACATCAGGAACCAGTGTCATATTTTCTCCCCTGGACAAGGAACTGGCGGACTTGGAGGTTACCCCAAGATAGCTCAGCGACTGGGAGACAATATCCTTGAAGGCTGTTGAGGCAACCTCGCCTCCCGTATGATAGTTTCCTTCCAGATCAGGCACATCCACCATAATCACAACAACAATCTTCGGATCTTCTACCGGCGCGTATCCGGCGAACGTAATCAGCCACTTGTCGGCGGAATACCCTTTTTCACCGGGAAGGACGATCTGCGCTGTGCCTGTCTTGCCGGCAATCCGGTAGCCGTCTATATAAGCCCGGCGGCCTGTACCCATCTCCTGGTTGGCTACAACCTGCTCCAGATACAGAGAGACTTGCTTGGCTGTCTCTTCTGAAACAACTTGACGCACTACTTGAGGCGAATTGGTCTGAATGGTATCCAGGGTGAGCGGGTCGGATATCTCCCGGATAATATAGGGCTTCATCAGCTTGCCCCCGTTGGCCACAGCGCCGTATGCAGCCAGTTGCTGAATGGCCGTAACCGTCAAGCCTTGTCCGTAAGTGGAAGTGGCAAACTCAGTTTTATATTTCATCTTCACAACCCCGGCTTGCTCGCCGGGAAGATCGATCCCGGTGGGAGCACCGAAGCCGAAGCTCGTGATGTATTCGCCCAGCTTATCCCGCCCCAGCGAATCAATCCCCAGCTTCACAAAAGCAACATTACTGGAGCGCAGCAGCCCCTCCATATAAGAAATCTTCCCCCAGCCTCTCGGGTCATGGTCACGCAGCCTGCTGCCGTCAATCACTATGCTGCCTGACTGAAAGGAGTCGTTCGGGTTAAACAGCTTCTCCTGCACGCTTCCGGCAAGTGTAACCAGCTTGAAGGTGGAGCCGGGCTCATATGCATATGCCACCGCGTTGTTGCGGTAAACAGAATTATCCTGCGCCTGCCAGTAACGGTTGGGATCATAATCAGGCGTGTTGGCCATGGCGAGAATTTCTCCCGTCTTGGGATCGGCGGCGATGGCCGTCACTCCCCGCGGCTTCCACTTCTCTTGAACCTGACGGATGGCATTCTCCACATAATACTGGATATTCTGATCAATGGTCAAAGTGACATTCTTGCCGTCAATCGGCGCGGCGTAAGAAAGCTTTCCATTGGGCAATTGTACCCCATAGGGATCGCGCTCACGCTCAAGCTTCCCGGGCGTTCCCTTGAGCAGGTCGTTCAGAGAATACTCCAGACCATACCCCCCGGGCTCATTCCACTTATTCATGAAGCCCAGTACGTGGGAGGCCAACCGGTTGTAAGGATAAGAACGTTTGCTGGTTTCGCGGAGTGTAATGCCCACCTGCCGGGTATCCAGCTTTTTGCCTTCCGTCTTGTTGCGCAACTCGATTTTGAGCTTAAGCTCCTCTATGAGCAGATCGATCTTCTCTTTGGTCTCGGCGTCAATTTTGTACCCTTCAGTCTGAACCTCCACATCCACCAACAGCTTGTCGCTGTTGGACATCTTGCGGGTGCCCATCTCGTAGAGCTTGGCTTCGAGCTTGGCCACTTCCTGGGAGTCATCGGAGCCAGCCAATATGGGCGCCAGTCCCTTGGCCACTTCTTGCTCCAGACCCTTCTCCCGGAGCACCCGGGGATTCAGGATAACGATATAAGCCATGCCGTCCTCAGCCAGCACCTTGCCGTTGCGGTCGCTAATCATGCCCCGCCGGGCCGGAATCACCTCGGATTCCTTCCATTTGGCCTCCGCCCGGGTCATCAGCCAGTCGTGATCCACCACCTGCACCCAGTAAATCTTGACGATCAGGGCAAGAAAAAAAAAGGTAAAAACCAGGGCAACGGTTAAAGACCGACTGCGCACTTTCTTGTCCATGTTTTCACCCTGCTTCATATGTAATTAGGGATTGACAGAATCAGGGTTTCAGAGCAATTCCGTCACTTTCGCTCTTGGCTTCCACAGGGACACGCACCAGATCCTCGTCTTTAACGTGGATCATCCCGGCTTTGGCGGCCTCTTTCATGTAGAGCTCGGGATTCATCATCTTGGACAGCTTTTCCTTCAGCGCGCTGTTATCCGCCTCCAGACGGGTAATTTCCTTCTCCACATTGTGAATCCGGGTGTTCATCTGGTAAATTTGCGCATACCGCCAGATGACGACACACGCTACTACCACACAAATTAATACGGTAAAAAGGTACAATAGCTTTTCCTGCATAGGAAGCTGGCTTGTACGGTATACCACCTTGCGGGTCTCCTTGATTTTAACACGCTGCGTGGGGCTTTGTCTCTCCTCCACCGCCAAATTTCCACGTATGTAAGCTGCCATTATTTCACATCCCTCTACATTATTGTGTGCTGCATTCCAGTCCTGCAATCTGAATGGTATGATGCTATAGCTTCTCGGCAACTCTCAGCTTCGATGACCTTGCCCGCTGGTTCACTTCCAGCTCATCAGCGCCCGGAACAACCGGCTTACGGTTAACCAGCTTGAGAATCGAACGCCGTCCGCATACACATACCGGAAAATCAGGAGGGCATTTACAAGATTCTATATATTTGTTAAAAGATAACTTGCATATTCTATCTTCCAATGAATGGAAGGTAATAACCGAAATCCGCCCGCCAGGCTTCAAGCAGCGCACTGCTTGCTCCAAAGCTTCCTCCAGAACTCCCAGCTCGTCGTTCACTGCGATGCGAATAGCTTGAAAGCTGCGCTTTGCGGGATGGCCGCCTGTACGTCTTGCCGCAGCAGGAATTCCTTCCTTCACCAGTTCGGCAAGCTCCCCGGTGGTTTCTATAGGCTGCTTCTCTCTTGCTTTCACTATGACAGAAGCGATCCTACGGGCAAATTTCTCCTCCCCGTATTCGAACAAAATCTTGGCCAGCTCCGCCTCCGGCCACTGGTTCACAATGATCTTCGCAGTCAATTCAACGGATTGGTCCATGCGCATATCTAGCTCCGCATCCTGATGATAGCTAAAGCCCCGTTCAGCATCGTCCAATTGCGGCGAAGACACGCCCAGATCGAACAGAATGCCGTCCACCTGGGGAATTCCGTCTGCCGAAAGCGGCACATGCTGTTCTCTGAGCACATGCTCCAGATGCCTGAAGTTGGTTTTAACCAATGTAACCTTGGAGCCGTACGGAGCAAGTTTGTCTCTGGCAAAGGCAAGTGCCGCATCATCCTGGTCAAGTCCGATCAGCCTGCCGTCTGCACCAAGCAAGGATGCGATCCGCTCGCTGTGGCCCGCGCCTCCAAGGGTACAATCCACGTAAATGCCGTCCGGCTTGACATTAAGCCCTTGAACCGCTTCTTCCTTCAAAACTGTGATGTGATGGAACAATACTGTCAAACCTCCTAATCCGTTCTTTTGGGGCCGCATGGCTTCCCTCTATGTATTCCATAAATAATCTTCATCAGAAATTAAAATCGATCAGTGAATCAGCGATTTCATTAAATGATTCTTCAGCCGACTGGGAATAAGCTGTCCATAGATCCTTGCTCCAAATTTCCACCTTGCTGGAGACGCCTACTACAACACAATCCTTGTCCAGCTTCGCATGCTCGACTAAAGTATTGGGTATATTTACCCTTCCCTGTTTATCCAACTCGCATTCGGTGGCTCCGGAAAAGAGCATCCGGCTGAAGGCTCTCATCTCCGCCTTCATCATGGATAATTCCTTCACCTTCTGTTCAAGCAGTCTCCATTCGTCCATGGTATAAACGGACAAACAGTTATCCCGTCCACGCGTTACGACAAAGGTGGGGTGAAGCGCGTCACGGAACTTGGCGGGAATCGTGAGACGCCCCTTCTCGTCAATGGTATGCTGATATTCTCCCATGAACACGAGACCTCTCCCCTTCCCCCCACTTGCCCCCACTTTTCACCACTAATTTAACTTAATTCTCTATTAACGCAAAAAATCCTGCTACGAATAGCAGGATTACAAAAGTTTATTCCAAAAACATTAATCTAAATTCCAACATTTTCAATTTATTGCACGGTCTTCTTGCGTTTGCGGTACCATAGCCAAACGGGTATTCCCAGTATAGAGAGAATAACAATTACAGGAAGCAGCGCCGCGATCCAAACGATGAGCCCCTGACCGAAAGCGGAGAGCACATCGAAGCTTTTGCCCATGGCATCCTTGGCCCGGTCCAGCACATGCCCCGAGCCGGATTCACCCCCTGCCGCGGCCCGCCCTTCCGGCTGATACACGCGGATTTCCACAGTGGAGTAGGCCACGTTCTGGTCGATATAGCGCATCCGTCCCTTCGTTTGCTCAATGATCTCCTGAACCTTGCCCAGTTCGTTGGTGTATGTTACCAGATCCTCTGTTTTGGCCGCATTCTGCATGAATTCCAGATATCGGGCCTCCAGCACTTGCTTGACCTTCAGCCGCGCCTCCAGATCCACATACTCTTCGGAGACATCCTGCGCCTGCACGCTTCGTTGAAGCGAGGTATGGGGAATTTTCTCGATATCATTCATGAAAGAAGAGAATCCGGAGGAAGGGATCTTCAGCACGAACTGGCCGCCTTCTTCATGATTGGTGCTATTCTCCGAAAATTGAAGTATATATCCTCCCGACAGAGTGACCATGTTGCGGATTTCAGACTGGGCCTCACTGTAATTCTTCACCTTCATGGTCAAGTTCCCTTTATAGATCAGCTTGCGGTTTATCCCCTCGCTGTCCGCTCCCCCAATAGAGAAGCCGGGATTGGCCGCTGCAGAAGGCGAAGCGGCATTGTCTGCAGAACTGCCTGCGCCAGTCTCTTGTCCATACTGGTCTTTCGCCGAAACGATATTCTTCGAGAAATCCGCCCCCGCTAAGCTCTTATTGGAAAGTGACTCCGCCTCTGCCGCTACACTTACCTGGGACATGCTGCTGCTTTCACTTTTGTCATTGGATGAACAGCCCGCCGCCAAGCCCAGCATTACCGCCAAAATCAACCCTGCCAACACCAGTTGCCCGCTTCCCCATTTGCGCATTTGAACATACCCCCGCTTATATTTTTCTATCAGCGGAAGCGCTCCTTATATTGCCGCCGCTGCCAGCCGCTCCCGTTATATAATGAACGCCGTCAGGTATGTTAATGTTGCAGCAAACAAGAAGAGAGTCTGACTGCCGTGCATTTGCTCTGCCGGCTGAACAAAGAGAAACGGGACCGCGGCGTTTAGCGCAGCCACAGTCCCGTTAGGCAACCTATGCGTGATTAATGCTCGGACCATCCTGACAGATAGGACTTCTGTTCTTCGGTCAGGGCATCGATGGAAGTCCCCATGGATTCCAGCTTAAAGCGGGCCACCTGCTCGTCCAATTCATAAGGGACATTAACCACCCGCTTGCCGATAGTTTGGTATTGATCATTCACGTACTTCAGCGACATAGCCTGGAGCGCGAAGGTCATATCCATGATCTCGGCAGGATGGCCGTCTCCTGCGGCCAGATTGACCAGCCGCCCTTCCGCCAGCAGATAGATCTTCCGGCCGTCCTGCAGGCGGTATTCCTCAATATTCCGGCGGACGGTCCGCTTGGACACCGACAGAGCCTCCAGCTCCGGCTTGTTGACCTCCACATCAAAATGGCCGGCGTTGGCAAGAATCGCCCCGTCCTTCATCACCGCATAATGCTCGCCGCGGATCACATCCCGGTTGCCTGTTACAGTGACGAAGAACTCCCCTGCTTGGGCCGCTTCACTCATAGGCATCACCTCAAACCCGTCCATATATGCCTCAATGGCCTTGATGCCGTCAATTTCCGTGACGATCACCTTGGCGCCAAGCCCTTTGGCACGCATGGCCACACCCTTGCCGCACCAGCCGTATCCCACCACGACCACGGTTTTACCGGCGACAACCAGATTGGTGGTCCGGTTGATGCCGTCCCACACGGATTGCCCCGTTCCGTAGCGGTTGTCGAACAGGTACTTGCAGAATGCATCGTTGACTGCCACCATAGGGAACTGGAGCTTGCCCTCCTTCTCCAGCGCCTTCAGACGAAGAATGCCCGTCGTGGTCTCCTCTGCGCCGCCGCGGACCTGGGAAAGCAGATCCTGGCGCTCGCTGTGAAGAATGGTCACCAAATCCCCGCCGTCATCGATGATCAGATCCGGCTTTTCCTCCAAAGTCTTGATCAGAAGTTCCTTGTACTCCTCAGGAGACGGATTGTACTTGGCGAATACCCGGATTCCGTCCTCCACCAGCGCAGCGCACACATCGTCCTGAGTGGATAGGGGATTGCTACCGGTAATGGTTACATCGGCCCCTCCTGCCTGAACAACTTTGGCCAGATACGCTGTTTTGGCTTCCAAATGAAGGGAGATGGCTACCTTCAAGCCTTTGAAGGGCTGCTCTTGCTCGAATTGCGCCTTGATCCGGTTCAATACGGGCATATGGGCATCAACCCAATCGATCTTCAAATGTCCCTCCGGGGCCAATGCCGGATTGGCAATAATGCTCTGTCCTTTAACTGTCATGGTTGAATCCTCCTAAAAGTTTTGAGTTGATTGCCACTTTGGTGGCATATCCGAAAAACTGCTTCGGAAGCATGGACTTAAGTTTTGAGTTGATTGCCGCTTTGGTGGCATATCCGAAAAACTTGGCTTCGGAAGCGTAGCTTAAAAATAAACCAGACGATGGCCGCCATCGTTGTCATACGGCAGGCTGATCAGCTCATCAATCCACCCGCTGCCGTATTTGTTCAGATAAGCAAACACATTGTATACTCTTTCCTGCGGTTTGGACAGCGGCTTCAGGCTTAAGTGGATGCGGTCCAATTGGCGCAGACCGCTTGCGAATTTACTCTCCAGCGAATCCGATGCCCGCTTGTGCAAGTATTCAATCTGCTCTACAATCTTCTGCCTATTGGTCTCCCCCAGCTTGGCCAGGCCGGGATTGAGGCTGGATATGGTATCCAGTACCGGCCGGTACAGCTCCAGAAATCTGCGCCGCGTCTCCGAGAAAAGCTCCTCCACTTCATACTGGCCCTGATCCAGCAGCCATTCCGCCCTGCGTTCTTCGAAGCAGTCCATCACATCGTTATAGGACAGACCGTATTTCTCCATATTCTTCTGCAAAATACCTTCCACCAGGGTGAATTCCAAGCGGGGAATGATGACCGGCATCCGGTAGCCAACCTCATGGAACACACCGCGGGTCAGCGCCCAATAAGCAATTTCACCGGGACCCAGCACCACGCCCAACACAGGCAGCACATAATCCTGCATGACCGGACGGGTCATCACATTATTGCTGAAGCGGTTCGGCTCCTCCTGCATGATCCGCAGCAAGGTCTCTTCCTCCAGTTGAAAGGTCCGTTTCCGGTCAGTGAAGCCGGAGCCATCCTTTTGCAGAAGAATGCGTTCGCCGCGTTCATCGTAGAAGAACAAATTAACATTACCCGGAGACTGCTCCGCTTGGGGCGTGTAACCCAGGCCTCTGACGGCATCAGCCGCTTCCAGAATCCTGCGGTTAACCGCGGAGGATTGTCTGAGAAGCTGCTCAAACATGGGCACTTCAAGCTTTCTTAGGCGAGAATCATCCGAATCCAGCAGCACCAGGCCATGAGAGCCGAACAGCCAGCCCATAATCCGGGCAAAATACCCGGTCAGCGTCCGGGAAGACTCTGCGAATGCGGTTAAGCGTTCCATCAATCCATCCTTAAAGTCGCTTGGCGCAAGCCATTCATCCATCCGGTTCAACGCTTCCGCCCAAGATTCGAAGTGCAGTCTGCTGACAGCCGTCTTCAAGCCCGACGGATGCTCGAGACGGAACCGTTCCACGCCTGATTGCGCATTCCAGGCATACCAATGATTGACTTCGTCAAAATCATGATCCTCTCCGGCAATCCAGAACACAGGCACCACAGGGCGGCCCAGCCGCTCCGCTGCCTCTCTGGCCTTGCGGATGATCGTTATTGCCTTATGTATGACCAGCAGCGGTCCCGTGAACAGCCCCGCCTGCTGTCCACCCGCCACTACACTGCAATCCTGCATGGCCAACAGTCTCAAGGAATGCTTGACCTCAGAATGGGTATTGCCAATTTCTAAATTATATGTATGAAGAAATCCCGTCAACTCGCCCCTGTCCAACCGCAATGAGGCGGTATGCTCCAGGTACTCCGCTCTGCGCCTCCAATCCTCTTCCTGCCATGGATTATAATCGAACAGCTCCGCTGCCTCTGCAAAGTGATTGGTATAATCTTCCGCCAAAGGCTGACTCTTCACCCGGTTTGCCTGTACAAGCTGCAACGCCCAGGACCTCCTCCCGCTTTCCGCTTCCTAATTTTAGTCCAACTTGATTGTACACATGGTACCACGGTTAGTCAAAAAAACAATCCCCCAAAAGTGACGAGCTGCTTACGTAAAAAATTGCCGGTACCGCGCTGCTCGCAGAAAAAAGCCGCCGACAGCTCAACTTCAGCCGGGGCGGTCCCTTCAATTAATATAAATGACAAGCAACATGATGCCCGGGTTCTACTTCCTTCATTTCCGGCATAGTCTCAGCGCAATGCTTCATCGCCTTCGGACAGCGGGTGCGGAACGGGCAGCCGCTGGGAGGATTAAGCGGACTGGGAACCTCACCCTCCAGAATAACCCGCTGGCGCTTGCGCTCCACTTCCGGGTCAGGAATGGGAATAGCGGATAAGAGTGAAACCGTATAAGGATGAAGCGGCTTGGCGTACAGCTTTTCTGAAGTGGTGACCTCCATCATTTTGCCAAGATACATAACGCCAATCCGGTCGGAAATATGCTTCACCATCGCAAGGTCATGGGCAATGAACAAGTAGGTTAGGCCGCGTTCACGCTGCAGCTTCTTGAACAGGTTGACCACCTGAGCCTGGACAGAAACGTCCAAAGCGGAGATCGGCTCGTCCGCTACGATAAATTCCGGCTCAATGGCCAGAGCACGGGCGATCCCGATCCGTTGGCGCTGGCCTCCTGAGAATTCATGGGGGAAACGGCCGGCATGCTCCTCATTCAATCCCACATCGCGGAGCAGCTGATAAATCCGGTCCTTACGGTCCTTGCCGGAAGCAAGACCATGAATATCAATACCCTCGCCGATAATCTTCTCAATGTTCATCCGCGGGTTCAGAGAGGCGTAAGGGTCCTGGAACACCATCTGCATTTTACGGGTGAAATCCTTCAGCTCTGCGCCTTTTTTGGCGTAGATATTCTGGCCGTTAAAGAGCACCTGACCGGCAGTCGCTTCATACAAGCGGATGATCGTGCGTCCCGCAGTGGATTTGCCGCAGCCGGATTCACCGACAAGTCCGAAGGTCTCGCCGCGTTTAATGGCAAAATTGATGCCGTCGACAGCTTTGAGAATTCTGCCGCCGCCGATATTAAAATGCTTTTTTAGGTTATTGACTTCAAGAATATGCTCAGCCATGCAAGTGTCCCCCCGCTTCTATCGGCTTCTCGATTTTGGGCGCATCCGGATGAAGCAGCCAACATGCTGCGCTATGAGTCGGGGACAAGGTGGTATGCTCAGGATCTTCATCCATGCAAATTTCCATGGCATACGGACAACGGGCTGCGAAAGCACAGCCCTTCGGCGGTGCGAACAAATCGGGCGGCGTGCCCGGAATCGGGATCAGATCTTCGTTGGCGTTGTGGTCCAGCCGCGGCACAGAGCGCAGCAAACCCCAAGTGTACGGATGCTCGGAACGGTAAAAAATATCATCCAGCAGTCCTTGTTCCACAACCTTGCCCGCGTACATAACGATTACCCGCTCCGCCATATCCGCCACAACACCCAAGTCATGGGTAATCAGGATGATCGAAGCGCTCGTCTTGTCACGAAGCCGTTTCATCAATTCGATAATCTGAGCTTGAATGGTTACATCAAGCGCCGTAGTCGGTTCATCGGCGATAAGCAGCTTAGGGCTGCATGCCAAGGCGATGGCGATCATCACCCGCTGGCGCATCCCCCCTGACAGTTCATGGGGAAACTGCTTGACCCGCCCTTCGGGGTTAGACATCCCTACCAGCGTCAGCATCTCCACAGCCCGGGCCAGCGCAGCCTTCTTGCTCATATGCTGGTGCTTGATCAGCGTTTCGGCGATCTGCTTGCCGATGGTCATGGTCGGGTTCAGGGAGGTCATGGGATCCTGGAAGATCATCCCCATCTCGGAACCCCGAATCTTCTCCATTTCCCGGTTGCTTAGCTTGGTAATTTCTTTGCTGCCATCAAACAAAATACTGCTGCCCTTCTTGATCACAGAGGGAGGAGTCGGAATCAACCGCATAATCGTCTGCGCGGTAACGGACTTGCCGCAGCCGGACTCGCCTACGATCGCAATGACCTCCCCTTTCTTCAGATGAAAGGAAACGCCGCGGACCGCCTGGACTTCTCCCGCATAAGTAGAGAAGGATACCTTGAGATCCTTGACCTCCAATATATTGTCGCTCATTTGTTCCCCTCCTGAAAGTTTTCCGTAAGGAAAACTGGCATTGAAAGCATCAACATTATTTGCGCATCTTGGGATCCAGCGCATCGCGCAGCCCATCGCCCAGCATGTTGAAGCTGAGCAGGATCAAACTGAATACGGCTGTCGGAAACAGCAGACGGTGCGGGTGCAGGCGCATGGACAGCGCGCCGTCGTTCATCAACGTCCCCAGCGAGGCAAGCGGCACCTTGACGCCCAGGCCGATAAAGCTCAGGAAGGCTTCAAAGAAAATAGCGCTTGGCACCACGAAGGTAATCTGGACGATAATGATCCCGAGCGCATTGGGAATCAAGTGACGGAAAATAATCCGGCCGGGGCGGGCACCCAAGGAGCGGGCGGCCATGACGAATTCCTGTTCCTTCAGGGCAAGCAATTGCCCCCGTACAAGGCGGGACATGGGTACCCAGCCCGTCAGAGCATAGGCAATAATGATCGAACTTACCCCGGCACCAAGCACCATGATCAACAGAATGGCAATAATCAGGTAAGGGATCGAGTAGATGATTTCGGCAAAACGCTGCATGACATTGTCCACTTTACCGCCGTAGAATGCGGAGATGCCACCGTAAAGCACACCAACAACAAGGTCAATAATTGCCGCCGTAATCCCGATAAACAAGGAGATACGCGTCCCCCACCATACACGCACCCACAAATCCCGTCCAAAATCATCTGTCCCAAACCAGTGCTCCCCGCCGGGACGGACATTGGTGGAATTGTAGTCTTGAATATCATATTGAAAGGAAGAGAAGAATGGCATCAAGATAGCCATAATCGACAAGACAACCAGTATGATCAAGCCGGCCATTGCCAGCTTATTTTTCTTAAGTCGTCTCCACGCATCCTGCCAATAGTTCAAGGAAGGACGAACGATCCGGTCTTGAGCAAGTATTCCTTGCTCAATGGCCTTAAATCTGTTTTTTGCTGAGATCGCCATCGATTAACTCCTCCCCTTCGCCAGACGGATCCGCGGATCAATGAATCCGTATAAGATGTCGGTCAAGAATATGACAACTACAAGAATGGCCGAATAAAATATGGTTAATCCGGCAATCATCGTGTAGTCATTGGAATAGATGGACTGCACGAAGTGGGTGCCCAGACCGGGAACAGAGAAGATCCGTTCCACTACCAATGTGCCCGTGATAAGGTTTACAAAAATTGGCCCAAGGATAGTTATGACCGGCATAATAGCATTTCTCAGCGTATGACGGAATACGGTTGCACTTTGAGTAAGACCTTTGGCCTTGGCCGTCTTGATATAATCCTGATTCAGTACGTCCAGCATGGACGTGCGCATCATTCTGGCGATTTGGGCCAATGTACCAAAAGATAGAGCGATTGCCGGCAAAATCCGATGCTCAGGTCCATTCCAAAGGCCGGGCGGAAGCCAGCCAAGCTTTACTCCGACAAAATACGACAATAATGGCCCGAGCACAAACGACGGCACGGACACACCAATAACTGCCGTTATCATAGCCGTGTAGTCAGGCGCCTTATTATGATTCAATGCTGCAATAATCCCCAGGGTCAGCCCCACAATTACCGCGATAATGAGTGCCCATAATCCAAGCTCGAGAGAATTAGGAAAAGCCTGTTTAATCTTCTCGGTCACTGTGTGTGCGGGAAATTGGAACGAAACCCCCAAGTCCCCATGAATAACGTCGTTCAGATACTTCAGGTACTGCTCACCGATCGGCTTGTCCAGTCCGTATTGCGTCATAAGTATTTGCCTTTGGGCGTTAGTCATCTTTGCGGAGGCCTCACCGAAGGGATCCCCCGGCAAGCTTTTCATCAGCACAAAGGTTAGTGTTGTGATGAGCCACAGAGTAATGATCATGTAGACTATACGCCGTAGTATATACTTTAGCATGCGGCACCTCCTTAAATATGAAATCATGAGAAGAGACCGTTCGATCCTCGTGGAGGAACGGCCTCTTCCATGTTATTACATTATTTTGCTACATTCAACTCTTATTTAATGGAAGCCCACTTCAGTTCCCATTCTTGGCCGTACGGAGGAAGGAGCAGTCCATCAACGTTAGCCCGCTTAGCGAAGATTTTGTTGCGGAAGTACAGAGTCGATACCGGATATTCGTTCATCAGGATCTTCTCAGCCTCAACCAGCTTTTGAGCGCGCTTAGCGCGGTCGGTTTCCAGGTTGGCTTCGTTGATCAACTTGTCATAATCGGCATTGGACCAGCTGGCATCATTGAATTCGCCGTCAGTGATCCACATGTCGAGGAAGGTCATCGGGTCATTGTAGTCAGCGCCCCACAGTGCAAGCAGCGCATCGAAGTTCTTCTTGTGCTGGTTGTCAACACGAAGTTCGTGCGGTACGGGTTGGCTTTCTACTTCAATACCCAGGTTTTGCTTCCATTGAGCCAATACATACTCGATGGTCTTCTTGCCGTTGGCAGTATCGTCAGCCATCAGGCTGAACTTAGGCAATTTGTCCAGACCCAATTCCTTCAGACCCTCAGCAAGCAGGGTTTTTGCTTTGGCAACATCGAACGCCGGTTGAGTGTCGCCTGCAGTCTTACGGAACTCGCCGCCGTTGCCGTCAAGAGTACCGCCAGGTACGAAGCCGGTGGAAGGGAAGGAGCCGTTCTTCAGGATGGTTTCAACCAGCGGCTTGCGGTCTACTGCCATACCGAGAGCTTGACGAATCTTGGTGTTGGCAAAAGCAGGGAATTTCTTGGTTTGGAATTGGATGTAAGCATTGGTCAATTCCTTCTTGATGGTGTATTCCGGCTTGCCGGTATAAAGGGCAACGGTATCACCAGTCAAGTCAGTCAAGTCAGCTTCGTTGGACTCAAACAGATTGACTCCGGTTTGGGCATCCTTAACGATATTCAGAGTAACCTTTTCCAGCTTCACGTTCGCTGCATCCCAATACTTATCATTCTTGACCATAACCAGCTTTTGCTCATGATCCCAGCTTTGCAGCTTGAACGGTCCTGCGCCCAGAACGTTGGCGGCATCTGCGCCGTTCTTTTCGCCTTGAGCCTTGACAAAAGTTTCGTTTTGCGGGAAGAAGGTTGCGAAGGCCAGCAATTCGGTGAAGAAGCCCTTCGGTTGAACCAGCGTGATTTCCAGTGTCTTGTCATCCTTGGCTACAGCGCCAAAGTTAGCCTTGGCAGCTTCGAATGCGGCCGGGTCAGCAGCGCTGTGAAGCTCCTTGCCGCCCTTGATGTATTCCAGGAAGAAGCTGTATTGTGCTTTGGTTTCCGGATTCAAGGTGCGCAGGTAAGAATATACGAAATCCTGTGCCTTTACCGGCGTACCGTCGGCCCAGGTAACATTATCCTTCAGGGTAATCGTGTAAGTCAAACCGTCAGCGGAAATCACCGGCTTATCCTTTGCAAGACCTGGAGTCGCCTTCAGGTCCTTGTCCAGACGGTACAAACCTTCATGGACGTGAGACAGGATAGTGAAGGATGCGTTGGCAGTCGCCTTGGAAACGTCAAGCGCCGGCGGGTCTGCAGTAAAGTTGATGCGGATTTCCTGAGGTTTGGCAGGAGCAGCGGATGGGGATGCTGCAGTTGATGCCGCTGCGGTTGGCGCCGCGGATGCTTCAGTATTCTTGTCATCATCATTTCCACAACCGATTAAGCTGCCCACAAGTGTGAACGCGAAAGCGGTAATGAGAGCTTTCTTGAAATTCATTGGTGTTACCCTCCCTTTGATAATTATGTAGAATTGTTTTATATGGTAAAGGTATGATTTGTCCTCAGCAGTGAAGTTAATCACACCATTAGCCCTGATACATGAACATTTGTACTCCGGTCAAAAACATTTAACCTTTGTTCAGATGGATTCAACATTTTTTCATGTAAGGATTTCTAACAAGCTTTGAATTCCATGTCACTATATTTAACACATAGAGATGACTCTGTAAACTAAATGCAATGATTTGTAACAATTTGTTCACAATTTTCACATGGATGAAACATATTGATAAAATTAGTTTTTACTAATGTGCCAAACTATAACCATTTTCAATTATACAACCAGCGGTTAATAAAATCTATTTTTTTTTGCAGGAAAAAATTACTTGCCGCCTGCAATAGTTATCATGAACCGGGTTTAATCTTGCACAAACTTATATTTATGCACAAAAAAAGAAAGCTTTATTCAAAAACAGCCTTCTTCGGACGATCCCCGTTCCTTCTATTATAATAGCGTAAGCAGCAGAAGCAGCAAATAAAGCGGTGTCATCAGCACAAACCCGGTGCGGGAGACAGTTCTTAGCATCAGCAGCATATTGAAGCCGGATTTCCGGCGCTCCTGCCGTCTCCCTATAAATCCTCCCGCCAGCAAAAATACAAATACAAGTCCCCACCCGGTCCAAGGGGAACCGCTCAGTTTATAGAGCATATTGAATATGGATCCCAACAGCAGGAATGCGGTGACATCCATCCCCGCGTACGCTGCGGTCCTATGCTTGCCGGTGAACAGGTAGACAACCAGCCAAATGATTGCAAAAAACAAAAACGGCATGAAAGTCAGCCATTCATACATCTGTTGCACCGCCTGCACGATTTGCTTCACCTCCCGTGCGGAGCTCTTCCTTAATTTTGACCAGCCGGTAAACCGTCTCATGGGCAGGAAGAGGTATATTGGACTGTCCCGCCAATTTCAGGAGGCTGCCATTCAGCCATTCCAGCTCCGTTCTGCGGCCTCTCTCCAGATCCTGAAGCATCGAAGACCGGTTCTCTGCAGTAGCCCGGCAGACACCAAGCAGCCTGTCCCATAAATCCCCGTCAAGGGCGACTCCCAGGACTTCGGCCAATCCCGCAGCTTCCTCATACAGTCGTTTCATAAGGGATAATGCGTCAGACGATTGAAGCAAAGCTCCATTGGGAAGCTCCAGAATCGCGGTAACGGGATTAATAACCGTGTTCATAACCAGCTTGCTCCAAATTACCGTATCCATAGTTGTGGAAGCTCCAGCAGAGAATCCCGCCAGGCACAGGACGCGCACAAGCTCCTCCTGCTTGTCCGGCGAGGGGGCAGCGCTCCCTGCTTCTTGGCCCACCCAGGTAAAACCCAGTCCTGTATGCCGCACCTCTGTCTTGCTAATCCGCCGCGCTCCCTCTGTGGTAACAGCAGTGTACAGCTTGGCGCTATCTATGACACGGCTTAGCCGCTCCATATGCCCCAGCCCGTTTTGAAAACAGCAAACAGCCGTCCCGGAGCCAACCCTAAGACGAAGAGTCTGAAGCATTCTGTCATCCACATCTTTTTGCTTGACGGTGAGGAGCACCCAATCGGCGGTCAACGGATCGGAATCCGCTTCTTCCAAATACCGTTCAAATGAAATACAATCCAACCGGACCCTCCCGGGGGTCGTCGATTCACGGTTGTCTCCCGCTTCATAAAGGGCCAGTCCATCTGTTGACACAAAGCGGGCTTGCTCTGCAGTACGGGTAATCAGGCGGATGCACACCGGGAGCCGGGCAAGCCTCGCCGACAGCAGCAATCCCAGGGAGCCGCCCCCGATACAATCGATTCTCATACGTGTTCACTTCCCTTTTGACACTATACCACGTTATCATCAACACGAAAAGCGGCGTCTGCATCGACGCCGCTCCCGTCTTCGGTTTATATCAATCAATACGCTCCAGGTTGCCGTTGGCATCCATTTTGAACCGCGCCCTGTTTTCTTCGTCTTCCTCTTGCAGCAACGAAAGCTTGCGCGCGCGGTCCATAATTTGAATTAATGCCTTGTAATCATCGTTTACAACGCGGTAATCGCTTGCCGCTTCTGTAACGGCAGAGTTGAGCTTCGTATTCTCCTGCCGGAGGGAGTCGATCCGCTCTTTGGCTTCCGACAGTTCTTTTTCCATGTTTCTAATCTGCCTGGACATATCGGAATAAGTAGTCTTCCATTGCCGCAGATATCGAATGACTGCATCGACGGAAAGGGATTCCTCGGAAAAGCCGTCCGTTTTGGAATACACCGGATCCTGCAGTTCTACCATAGCTACAGTAGCCATTGCCGCACCGCCCGTATGCTTTTTGAGCTGACTGCGTTTTTGGCGCTGCGCTTTGGCAATTTGTATAGCCGCTTCGTATTTTTTCCTGACAAAACTGTTCCAACGGAAGCCGCATGCCGCCGCTGTTCTGCCGATCCGCTCCCCAACCTCTTCAAAAGCGGCCAGTTGGGTACCGCCCTCCCGGATATGCCGAAGCGTTACCTCAGCCAAAATTAGATCATCCTCTTCGCTCCAAGCGTCCTGTCTGACTGCTGACATTGAAATACCTCCTAAAAGTTTTGAGATCAGTCCCGGCGCAGCGAGAATTACGAAAAACCGGCATCGGAAGCATAAGCTTAGTTTCGATTTCATCGCTTGCGGCTGCCGCGGATTTCAATACCGGCAGTCTCCAAAAAGAAGGACGCCCCTGGGAGCTTCCTCTTGTTACGCGGGCGCAAATGGTTTTCCCGAAGTTTCGATTTCGCATTTTTGTGTAAATTGTCCCATGTTTCATGATATGCCCATAATAGAGTTCATAGAATCTATTTGATACTATTTGGTATTGACATTTTTTCTTTGAAACATACATCTGCCGCTTGGGATTTATAGCAACAAGGCGGCACTCCGTGGGGAGGCCGCCTTGTTGTCTCTCTTCGCAAGCAGAGGGCTATTTATTCTGAATCAATACCTTGAACAATTCGCTCATCTGATCGCCCAGCAGCAACTGGCGGATGGCCCGGTTTCTTCTGGCAACAGGGCCAAAGGGGTCATTCGCGGCATCATCCTGGAGCAAGTCCAATATCCCATGCTCCAGCAAAAATTCCTTTTGCGTGTACAAGCGCCACTCCTTCAGTCCGGCCGCAATACCACTGCGGATGCAGGCACTGAAATCCACATGGGCGGTTAAGTCTTGTTCCCCTGCATAAATATACGGATTTTCATGGCCAACATGATTTTTGTAACACATTAATGTTCCTGACATCCGGGCAGAACCGTACAATTCCTCTTCAGTTGCCCCGTAATCAATGGTAATCAGGGTACTCCCGCCAAGCCGCCTGGCCTGTCCTGCGATCCACAAAGCGGCACCAAGATTGACTTCTGCCGTTTGTCCATCAAGCAGTTCAATACTACCTTCTTGCAGATAGGCAATCAGCAGAGGATTGTCACACGGCAGTTCCGTTTCCATTGGACTGCAGGTCTTCTCATCCCATGCAACATGGAGCTCCATCAGCCCCTCCCGGCGCTGTCTAAGCCGGTGGACAGGGAAGGCATCCAGCAGCTCATTGGAGAGCACCATTCCCCAGGGATAGAGAGCTTCATTGTCAGCTTGCGCGGGATCCAGATATACGACCCGCTGTTCGTGGCCTCTTAGCTGGTCCTGCTGAATCTGCCGGTGGTAGGGGCTTTTCTCAACGATATAATACGTAATGTGCGGGTAAAGCTCCCCGTACCGGGTCTGGATGGCATCAAGAAGCTGGGAAGCCAGCCTTCCGCTGCCCGCCCCCCATTCCGTAATGGCGAACCCCGGGCACCCGCGGGGAGCGGCAAGCTTGAATATGTACCCGGCCAACACCTCTCCAAGCACGCTTCCAACATGAGCCGCGGTATAAAA
The DNA here is from genome assembly GCA_029256185.1 of Paenibacillaceae bacterium. Classification (GTDB taxonomy): domain Bacteria; phylum Bacillota; class Bacilli; order Paenibacillales; family NBRC-103111; genus Paenibacillus_AR. The sequence goes on along the minus strand of JAQSYI010000044.1, from coordinate 32,544 downwards.
GTCCCCCTCCTTGCCGATCTTAACCTGATTCCTCATATAGTAGCCCCAATCGGGATCATACAGGCATAATTCCATATAATCGCTGAACGGGATTGCCTTGCGGGAAGAGGCCTCAATCTTATCCCTGATCTTGCCAAGAAGGGGCGTAAGGGCATTCGTATTCTCTTTCGGGCTCTTGCTCATCTTCTGCCTCCATCCGATGCCGCGGAACTCCAGAGCTTCAGCCGCTCGTTAGAGACAAACCTCTGCCGTCCCGGTATAATAAAGATTGACCACGATACAAAAGGAGAACAAACCAATCATGCTCATGCCAAAAAACAGGATCTGTATCGCAGCCGCTGCACTTGCACTGGCTGTTACCGTCTCGGGATGCTCAAAGGACAAGGGACAGGCGAAGGAACTCATGGAGCAGGCACTGGCGAAGCAACCGGAGATGACCGCCTATTCCTTTGCCGGAAGCGCCAACCTGAATATAGACCTGCCCGCCCCCCAAGGCGCCAATCTGCTAACCGGCACTCTGATGGGCTTGTTCACCCAGGCCAATCTGGAATGGAACGGCGCCGCTTCCACCAGTCCGGTTCGTCTGGAGGCTGATTTGAAGAGCACGCCCCAGGGCTCAAGCACCCCCATCGAGCTTCCGATTATGATTAAGGATAACAAATTATACCTGCACATTCCACTGCTCAGCAAACAAGATGAATTCTATTCCCTGGATATGACGGAGCTGGCCGGCTTGTCCGGCCAGTCCAACCCCGTTTCCGCTGAAAGCCTGAACAATCTGACCAAAGCCGTCTCCGGTGCCATGCAGCTCCTTATATCCGATATGGACGCCAAATGGTTCAAGGAGGCAGACAGCGCCACCTTGCAGGACGGGACCAAGCTCAAGACATACCGGCTTGAAATCACGGACAAAAACCGCTCCGGGGTGGAGGCGGCGGTCAAGAACAAGCTGCCTCAGCTTGCCGGGCTGTTTTCTTCCACCGGTCTGCTGAACTCGGAGGGGTCGGCCTGGACGAAAGCCGCCGAAGGTCTGGTGCTGCAGGCTCCAGGCGCCATCACCGTATCCGTGGACGAAGCAGGCTACATCCGTGAGCAGAGCATTAAGCTGGTTTGCACGGTTGCAGGAACAGACGGTAAAAGCAGGCCGGCTTCCATTGATCTGAAGCAGACTTACAACGATGTCAACAATAACCCTAAATTCAACAAGGAAGTCCCCGCAAATGCACGTTCTCTCGCCGACATATTAAAGCTGTTCATGCCCTCCTCAGGAAAGAAATAACCGATTCAAATCATTAAAATGATGCTTTCCCGTTAGGGGAAGCATTTTTTTGTCATCTTTTTAGCGGAATTGTGATAAAGTTAATGGATAAAGAGAAATCCAAGGAGCCGAACCATGGGGAAACTTTTGCGAATCCTGATTATCGCCGCACTATGCGCACCTTTCTTGCTCCTGGGCAGCAAGCCTGGAGCGGCCGTTCCCACGCTGGAAGAAACAAGGCAGCTTCTGCAAAAAGGCTTGAATCTGGCAGAGCTGGATCAAGAAATTGCCCGTCTGTCTGCCCAAGAAGTGGCTATCGGAGAGAAGATTATCCACACCGAGCAGCAGATTGCCGCTAATCAAGCAGCCGTGGAAGAAACGCGGCAGCATGCCGCCAAGGTGCTGCGTGCCTATTATATGGGAGAACGCGCCAATATGTGGCTGCTTATGCTCTCTTCCCGCTCTTTATCCGAAGCTCTCACGATCTATGAGTATTTCAACATGATCATCAGCAATGACCAGTTGGTTTTGTCCTCTTATTCCGCCTCTTATCATAATCTCTCCCAGGCCATGCTGCAGCTTCAGACGGATCAGGAGGAGCTTCAGGAGGTGAAGGCCGCTTTCTTGGCAGAGCGGGAAAAGGCAGTGGCCATTCAGCAGGATATTGAGGCAACCATCAGCGCCAGTGCCGATGCCGATGCCCTGCGTGAGGAATTGGACCGCTTCACCGTAGAATGGAAGGAGAAGGGCGTTCCCTTGTTCCGCAAGTATCTTTCCTCCATCTCCGAGGCCATGCAAGGGTTGCCCGAGCTGCTGACCGGCAAGAATGCCGAAAAATTTATTACCGAGATTAATCTTGCGAAGCGCTCGATGGTCTTCAGAATTTCAGACACGGACTTAAACGAGTTTTTCCGCACCAAAAATCCGCTGTTCGAGAATATATCCTTCGTGTTTGAAGACGGCAAATTTCAGGCCTTCGGCAAAGAGGATCAAGTGGATGTATCCATTACAGGCCGTTACACGGTAGAAAATACCGATGGCAACAAACTGCTGTTTCATGTGGACCAGTTGACCTACAGTGGATTCATTCTGCCGGAATCCTCGAACCGTTCGCTGGAGCAGGAATTTGACTTGGGCTTCACGCCGAGCCGGTATGTCAAGGGCATTGAGGTTACGGAAGCCACAATGCAGGACCATTACATGAGCCTGACCCTGGGACAAAAGTAAAGGGTCCTTCAAAGGACCCCCATTATCAGCTTAAAAAATCTATCGTACAGCAGAACCCGCAGACATGATCTGCGGGTTCTAAAATGCGTTGCTTCATTAATGTTGTACAGCGTTGCAGCTCCGGCATCCCGTATTGGAGGCGCGGCGTGGCCAAACTATGGTTTCCCTGCAAGATGCCAAGCCGCTTCAGTGAGCTCGATCAGCTGCTTAAGGGTGATCTCGCCCTTCCACAGTCTGAGCAATTCCTGATGCAGGCCCTGAAGGTTCTTCGAGGTTTCCGAATCATTGGGCAGCACCCTGCCTTGGGTGATGAGCCAATCAAACGAATTGATGTGCTCGTCGCCCCGGAGGGGAGCCAGGTTGTATGCAGGAATCTGGGCAGGCAATACCTTGGATGCATTCCAATATTCAATTCCGGCTTCCGGTGTGGTCATTTCCTTGATCCAATCCATCAGAATCTTGGCATGCGGAGTCCGCGAGGAGACGGTAAAGCTCCTTCCCTTCAACCAGACCGCCCGTTGATCGGCGTCGGGAATCACAGGAATGGAAGCGATGGCAATATTATCGGTCATATGAAGCTTGAATGCCGATACAGTAGTCACCATTGCAGCTATTTTACCTAGAGACAGTTGTTCCCATGGCGACCAGCTTGGTGAGGATACAGGGAAATTCTGCGGATACAGCTTCCCGTTCCACGCCTCTTCCTGGGGGGCAAAAAAAGCGGTCAGGCGTTTCTCCGCTTCGGCTTGGTCTGCCCAAACCTTCTCCTTGCCGGTCCATGCCCCTGTAATAGAGGAAGCGGCCGCTATAAATGCATATGGATCGGCAGGGTCCGCGTACACGCCAAACTTCCCCTCTGCCGGGTTAAGCAATTGTTTGTTCCAGGCCAGCAGCTCATCGCCTGATTCAGGTGCATGCTCCAGCTTATTGTCGGCAGCGGTCCGCTTGTTCCAAGCCAGAATATATGGATCAACGTCCTTAGGGACACCCCATATGTATCCGTTCCATTTCACCTGATTCATCAGTGTGCTGATCCGTCCGTTCTGCTGATCGCTGGAAAAGAACTCATCCACCGGCTGCAGGAAACCCAGAGCGGCAAATTCCTGTATCCAGTGGTTGTCCAACAGCATCAGATCAGGAGCTTCCCCCATCTGTCCGGCTTTCTTCCACACCTCGTATGCTTCAAAGACAGCTATATTGTTTACCTGTATGGTTATGCCTTCATGAAGCTCCGAGAATTGTTTGGCCATCCGGGAAAAAAGTTCAAATTCCTTAGGGTCCATCGCGACGGAGGCCTTAATGATAATATCGCCTGCCGTGGAATCGCTTCCGTCTTTAATGGAGCTCAAATCGCCTTGACCGTTAGTAGTCGAACTGCTTCCGCTTCCGCCTGTGCCAAGACATTGGCTGAATACGAGAGCAGAAAGGCCGATAATGCAAAGGATAATCAGCAAATTCCTTTTCCTTGTCAAAATCAACTCTCCTTTCGTCTCAACCCCCAACGTCTATTTTATCACAAAAAATAATGGATTTGTCGGTTAATTTTTGCTCCCGCAACTCGAAATAGACAAGATTTTGTCGAATTTCCCTTCGAATTATAGGTATTCATTACCATTATAAAAGAAAAAAATCCCATTTATGAAATAACAGGTCCCCAGCTCCTTTTTTGGGAGATGGGGACCTGTGCAGTAAGCGGTTGCTTATACCAGCCTCACTGTGCTTCCGCCGGGTATTCTGAGAATGTCCTCTCCCACACTAAGCCAGATGGAAAGGGCCGTGGGATTATACACAAAGTCGGTAGCGGCAGAGAATTTGAGCTGTTCGTAGGCCTTGACATAATCAACGATCTGGATGTTGGTGGCGTACCATATGTCATCCCGCCCGCCTGTAAAGGCACAGAATTCTTCAATCAGCTCCCAGTTATTATCAAGATCAAACTCATAGCTGTGTCCCCAGACATACATCAGGTACAGATACTGCTTTTTGTGAAGAGCAACGAAGGTCTCGGCATGCTTCAGCAGATTGTCCTTATGGTGGCATGTCCCCTTCCATTCCAGCCAGTCATCGGGCAGCCCGAAGCCCTGGGTGGTCTGGACTGCACGGGAATATTCAATGCCCAGGTGAGGCAGCACTTCTTTGATCTGCCGGTTGAAGGAGCCGTTGGGGTAGGACATCCCCCGTACCGTATAGCCTACAATCCGTTCCAGATTCTTGCGGTCCTCCATGACCTGGTGGACGACTTGCTCCTTGGGGCTGCGGGCGATAGTAGGATGGGTCAGCGTATGGGCGGATACCTCATGTCCATCATAGAGGGGGGCATGCTCCGCTTCTGTCAGACGGTCGTTCATGCCGATCAGTCCGGAGTTAATATGGAAGGTCCCTTTGATTCCGTGACGGTTGAATATTCCAACCAGCCGTTCGTCCGCTCTCCTTCCGTCATCATAGCTCATGGTTAAAGCCTTGTGCTTGCCTTCCGGGTAACACAAATAAATATTGGGCATGGAACGTCTCCTCTCAAGGCGTCCCTTCCCCCGCCTTCGCATAGAGGCCGCAGCGCGGCGCAAGCGAAGGCGGGGGAAGGGGTTGAATATCTTAATAGTAGCATATTCTGCCGTCCGAGGACCATCCCGCTTACAGCAAGTCTGCCGCCAATTGCGCCAGCTTGGAGCGCTCTCCCCGCTCGAGCATGATGTGCCCGGCGATTCCTTCTTCCTTGAAACGCTCCACCACATAGCTTAAGCCGTTGCTCGAAGCATCAAGGTAAGGATGGTCAATCTGCTCCGGGTCCCCCAGCAGTACAATCTTGCTGCCTTCGCCTACCCGGGATACAATCGTCTTTACTTCATGCCGGGACAGATTCTGGGCCTCATCGATGATGATGAACTGGCCGGGAATGGATCTGCCGCGGATATACGTGAGAGCCTCCACTTGTATGCTGCCCAAGCCGGCCAGCACCTTGTCAATATCCCCGGGCTTCTTCGTATTGAACAGAAACTCCAGATTATCGTAGATCGGCTGCATCCAGGGCCGGAGCTTCTCGTCCTTTTCCCCGGGGAGATAACCGATATCCTTGCCCATCGGGACAACCGGGCGGGCAATCAGCAGCTTCTTGTATTTATGGTCATCCTCCACCTTCATAAGCCCCGCGGCAACAGTAAGGAGGGTCTTGCCTGTTCCTGCTTTGCCAGTCAGTGTGACAAGGGGGATATCGTCATTCAACAGCAGTTCCAGCGCCATCCGCTGCTGGGCATTGCGGGCGGCAATTCCCCAGATGGGATCGTTGCTCAGAAACAGGGGCTCCAGTTTCTTCCCTTCCGCATTCACCTTCAGCAGGGCCGACTTGGAGGAACCCAACTCATCCTTCAGGATGACGAACTCATTGGGATACAGATTATAACCCAGACCAAGGCTTTTCACACTTAGGAACCGGTAGGAATAAAATTCGTCGATAATGGACGGATGAACGGTCAAGGTTACACAGCCGGTATACAATTCCGAATGAGCCGCAACACGGTCAGACAAATAATCCTGAGCCGGAAGGCCCAGCACATCCGCCTTGATCCGCACAAGGGTATCCTTGCTGACAATAATGACGGGCTTGGGATGCTCCTTCTCCTGCTCCTCCATGTGGTAATTCAAGGCAACCGCCAGAATGCGGTTATCATTGGTCATTTCGCCGAAGATATCATGCATCTTGCTAAAGCTTCGGTGATTAAGCTCTACCTTCAAGGTGCCGCCATTTTCCAGTGCGACTCCTTCCTGCAGCTTGCCCTTGGCCCGAAACCCGTCCAACAGGCGGGAGGCCTGCCGGGCATTGCGCCCAATCTCGTCGGCAAGCCGTTTCTTTGTGTCCATTTCCTCCAATACGGTCGCGGGAATAATCACATCATTATCCTCAAAGGAAAAAACTGCGTTGGGGTCCTGCAGCAATACGTTCGTATCCAGAACATAAATTTTTCTCATATAAGGTCCCCTCCACGGTTGTCTGATCAGCTTGGCGCATACATACAAACCTGTTGCCTGGACAAACTACCAAATATCATGAGATTAGAAAGGATGATGAAGATGATTAGGCGATCCGCCGCGGTAATAATACTTCTCGCAGCAGCGATATCTGTCGCCGGCTGCGGGCGCAACAGTCGAGAAGCAGAGGAGTCCAGACAAAATGAGCAGAATATCCGGGTCCAGCAGACAACTCCTGATGAAGGCTCCACTCTTCCGGCAGATACCCAAACCCGTCTGGAGGAGCTGGCCAAGGGAATTCCCCAGGTCCAAGACGCCAAGTGCGTCATTATAGGCAAAACAGCCATCGTAGGCGTTACCGTTGATCCCAATCTGGACCGCTCACGGGTCAATATCATCAAGTACTCTGTCGCAGAAGCATTCCGCAAGGATCCCGAAGGCATCAACGCTTTCGTTACTGCGGACATGGGCTTAGGCGAGAGGATCCGGCATGTCCGCGAGGATATCCAAAACGGCAGGCCCTTCTCTGGATTCGCCCAAGAGCTTGGTGACATCATCGGACGGATTGCGCCGCAATTGCCCAAGGATATTGCTCCTATGGACAACGGTACGCACAACGGCAATGATGCCGACGAAAGCCAGTTCCAAAACAACAATCTGTAATTCATGCCCGAGCTCAGATTAAAAAACATAAAAAGCCTAGCTGCAAGCGCAGTTAGGCTTTCTTCATGGCTTCAAACACTTGTCCGTCCAGTTTGTCGGCCGCACGTTGGTCGTAAGTCTTCTCATACTCAGGCACTACCGACACACGGGCCCCATAGAACATGGCGTCGCGCACTTCACGGATGTGGATGTCGATGCATGCCAGCTTGAACGGTACGCCGGGCAGGACATCCACAACCAGCTTGGCTTCCCCATAAATCGCATGAAAGGTTCCTGTCGCAAAAAGCGACACTGCGACCTGAGGATTCGCCCTCACGTTGTTAATAATCCGCGAGCGGCCATCTACAGCAAATCGGATGGTTCCTTCATCCTTCGCATACACCCAGGATATTGCATTCACCCCTGGGGCGCCCGTATCGGCATCAGCTGTATTCAGAATGACGAAGGTTTCTTTCTGCAGGATCGAGAGAAGTTGTTCGTTTAAGGCTGTCGAAGTTTCCGCCATCCTTCCATCCTCCTTCCGGTTCGTGGGGTATTCTTTTTCTGCGATGCTAAGCTTAGTATAGCACAGAGGGCGAATCATCAGCCACCAATTTTGGCGCCCGGATTATTTCAACAGGTTCCCCAATGCGTTCCGGGCATTCTGCCAGTCGCTTTCCGCCACATAGACATAAGGCGTTTTCCATTCGCCCTCCAGGTGAATATAATTTATTTTATCCTGGTCAATCCCTATATATGTCCGGATCATATCCTTCAATTGGGTGGAAGGGATATCCGTGGTGATATTGTTTCCCACCGCATCAATGATCTCCCCCGCCTTTATCACGCCGGTTCCCGACTTCAGCTTACCCAGCACTTCAGCCACCACCTTCTGCTGGCGGGCATTGCGCTCCATATCGCTGGAATCGGGCGTTACTCCGTTGTTGGACTTGCGGTACCTTACGAAATCCAGCGCCTGCTTGCCGGTCAATTTCTGGATTCCTGCCTTGAGGTTGATATTCGTTCCATCCGCCTTGTCCACATAGCGCATATTCATATCCACATCAACAGTGATTCCGCCCAGCGCATCAACCACATCCTGGAACCCGTTGAAGTTAATCAATACCATATAATCCACAGGAATCTGCAGAACGGAGCCGAATACCTGCTTGATCTTGGTCTGCGCCGTAGCCTTGGAGGATGCCATTAGATTGGCATAGAAGGCATTGGCTTTATTGGCGTCCATCCCCTTCACGGAATCAATATAAGTGTCTCTGGGAATGGAAACGACAGCTGCCGATTGGGTCTCCGGATTAAGGGTGGCCACCATAATCACATCCGTATTGAGCCCCCCTGTCTTCGGACGGGAATCCACTCCCAGCACCAACAGGGAAATAGGCTTTACCTTGGCAGACATAACGGGTGGTACTTCCTCATCTGTTCCAATCTGCTCAATCAGATTATCCACTTTGAAAAAGTACAGGTATGAAGCATAGACACCAACAGCCAAACAAACCAGCAGGAGAAGCCCCAGAATACCGAAGAGCACCTTATTGAGTTTGCGTTTGGGCTTGGGCTTGCGGTAGCGCAGCGCCCGTTGCGGCAAGGGGGTTGCAGGTTCACTCATAAAACTAATCCTCGCTTCTTTTTAAGAGGTTGTTCATGCACTTTTAGTGATATTTCGAATCGGAATCCATATCCGCCAAAAATTGCTCGGCTTGCTCCCGGCTGAACATCTGCATCTTCGTCTTGCCTTGGACGGTATACCGGATGTGAATCATGGTCGCATCGAATGCTGTGATGGAATACTCGGTGACCCCGTGATCCTCTTTCAGAATATGGTCAAAAAATTTCACTGTTTCCTTGGCCGCATTGTCCTCGGGCCGTGCTTCGGCGACCAAATAAATCTGCAGCCAATTAAACAGGGCGTCCTGCAGTCTCATTGTTCCTCTCCCCTTCCTCGCCATGCCATTAACGGCCGCCTTTGCAGTTTATACACGGAGCTGAATCACCTTTCTTTGCCCGCCTGACAGCTGACTCAACTCCTCCAGCCAACCACGTTCCTCGTCCGGCCACTGTTCTTGCAGCGCCGCGGCAGCGGCTTTTGCAAACCCGTTCTGTTGCTCTGAGACGGAGGGCAGGCGGTTCACAAAAGCCCGGCCGCAGTCCGACAGCGCAAAGTTGACGCCGTCAAAGCAAACAGGCCCAGGTGCAGTATACACCGGGCCTGTCTCTGATCCGCAAGCTTCCGCATCGGGATCGGCGGGCAGGATGAACGCCTTGACCATGGGCAGCAACCAAGGATGAATCAGATGGAGCTTGTTCCGGAACAGCTCCCAACGGGAGCCGCCTTCAATCAGCCGTCTGTCTGCAGCCAGAATCAACGGATCTTCGGATTGTACAGGCGCCAGCCAATATTGGACCATCTCCATCCCTCCCTGATAAGCCTATCCTTGGGTTTGCGCTATTTGTCAGGAATTAATCTCCGCATTCTTGCGGTGCTTGTCGGCCCGCTCGCGCTCACTGCGGTTCAGCAGCTTCTTGCGCAGCCGGATGGCCTTGGGGGTAATCTCGCAGTATTCATCGTCGTTCAGATATTCAAGAGCCGCTTCCAGGGAGAACAGACGCGGGGTCTTCATCCGGACGGTCTCCTCCTTGGTGGCGGAGCGGATATTGTTGACGGCTTTTTCCTTGCAGATGTTGACTACGATGTCGGTGTCCCGCGTATGCTCGCCGACAATCATCCCTTCATATACTTCGCTGCCGGGCTGCAGGAACAGAATGCCTCTGTCTTCCACGGACAGAATGCCATACAGCGTGGAGGTGCCATTTTCAGTGGAGATCAGCACCCCTTGGTGGCGTCCGCCTACTCCGGTGCCCAGATACGGGCCATATTTCTCGAAGGCATGGTTCATAACGCCGTAACCTCTGGTCAGGGTCAGGAAGTTAGTCCGGTATCCAATCAAGCCCCGCGCGGGAATCAGGAATTCCAGGCGGACCGAGCCCATGCCATTGTTGCTCATATTGAGCATCTCGGCCTTGCGTGCGCCCAGACTCTCCATAACCGCTCCCATGTTCTCTTCGGGTACATCAATCAGCAGACGCTCGATAGGCTCTTGCTTCTCGCCGTCGACTTCTTTGATGATGACCTCCGGTTTGGAGACCTGCATCTCGTATCCTTCCCGGCGCATGTTCTCAATCAGAATACCAAGATGGAGCTCCCCGCGGCCGGACACGACGAACGCATCAGGACTGTCGGTATCCTCCACCCGCAAGCTGACATCGGTCTCCACTTCCTTATAGAGACGCTCACGCAGCTTGCGTGAGGTGACGAATTTGCCTTCCTTGCCGGCGAACGGACTGTTGTTCACCAGGAAAGTCATCTGCAGTGTCGGCTCGTCGATCTCCAGCACAGGAAGAGCCTCAGGCTTGGCAAGGTCGGCGATGGTCTCGCCAATATTAATATCCTTGATTCCGGCAATGGCGATAATGTCTCCTGCTCCAGCCTCTTCAATCTCGATGCGCTTCAGACCCTGGAAGCCAAACAGCTTCTCAATTCTGGCCTGCTTGATATTGCCCTCCCGGGTACAGACGGCAACCGGCTGTCCTTGGCGCATCACGCCGCGGTTGACACGGCCGATGGCGATCCGCCCCATATATTCGTTATAATCCATCAGCGTAACCAAGAATTGGAGGGGTTCCTCGACACTCTCCTTGGGGGATGGAGTATGGTTGATAATGGTTTCATAGATAGCTTCCATATTGGGCAGCTGCTGTTCCGGATCGTCGGAGGTGGACGATGTTCCTTGCAAGGCCGAAGCGTAGACCACTTGAAAATCAAGCTGGTCATCCGTAGCGCCAAGCTCGATGAACAGATCCAGCACTTCATCTACCACTTCCGCCGGACGGGCGTTGGGACGGTCGATTTTGTTGATGACGATAATAGGGTGCAGACCTGACTCCAATGCCTTGCGCGTTACGAACTTGGTCTGGGGCATACAGCCTTCGAAGGCGTCGACAACCAACAGCACACCGTCAACCATCTTCATAATCCGCTCCACCTCGCCGCCGAAATCGGCATGGCCGGGGGTATCGACGATGTTGATCAAATAGTCTTTATAATCAATCGCGGTATTCTTGGCCAGAATGGTGATGCCGCGCTCCCGCTCCAAGTCATTAGAGTCCATGGCGCGTTCCTGAACCGCTTCATTCTGCCGGAAAATACCGGATTGCTGAAGAAGCTTATCCACCAGAGTGGTTTTACCGTGGTCAACGTGGGCAATAATCGCTATATTGCGGATTTTCTCTCTTGCATGCATAGTATGGGTTCCTCTCAATTCCAAGAAAATAGCGCCGGACAACTCCGACGCTTGACATTAGTTTATTATATGTGGTATTGGTCGAAAAATCAAGGCAACCGGAGCATCTTTTAGACAATCTTCACGCAATAGCAAAAACAGGGCCGGTTGTCACCAGGAACGCTTGCGCGACATCATCATCAGAACCCCGATAACAATCAGCGCAAAAGCGATAAAATATACACCTACGGTGAACATAAAAGCAAAGGCGAAGAACACGCCTGCAATAATCGACAGAATAACCGCCGCCGTAAAGGCTCCCCTGGAGTTGCGCGGATCAAAGATATGAAGCTCATACAAGCCTACAGCCACCCCGAAAATAAAACCCGGCCACAGATAGGACATGGAGTCCCAGCCGAACAGATTGCAATAGAAGAACATCAGCGAATAAGTAACCAGAATGCCCCCCGGCACCAGTACTCCCGCCGGCCAAATCCGGGAGAAGAACATGAAGTGGAAGAATGCCCCGGGCAATAGAATGAAAACCGGCCACAAAAACGCGCCCAGTACGGAGAACACGCCCAGCTTGCCCAACAGCAGAATCACAGCGATGCCAATCAGCAGAAGGCCGATCGAATAGTTATTTCGAGCCATCAATATGTCCCTCCAGATAGACAGAATACGACATGCCTACGTACAGTTTAGCCGAAAAGAGAAGAAATTGCCAGCCGGCTTTTAACCTCGGCGCAATTTTCCCAGGCATCAGGTTCCAATTGCAGCGGATAGTTGCGGCTGACGGAAACAAAAGCTATTCCGGAGGGTACAGAGAACGGTATTTCTGGGGATGCAGCCCCGTATATTTTTTGAATACCGTGCTGAAATAGGTGGCATTCTCGTACCCCACCATTTCCGATATATCCAGCACCTTAAGATCCCGGTCCTGGAGAAGCTGCTTGGCGGCCTCAATCCGTACCTTAGTCATGAATTCCGTGATGCTCTCTCCCGTTTCTTTCTTGAAGATCAGGCTGATGTAGTTGGGCGACAAAAAGATTTCCTCGGAAATAAGGGAAACGGACAGGTTCTCCATATAGCGGGAAGTAATGATATCCTTGATCTTGCGGATGGTGCCTGCGTTCTTGTTGCTGTGCCTCTGGGCCATGTGGCTCGTCAGCCGTTCCAGAAAATCCTGCATCATGTCCGCCAGGCCATGAACATGATCCTGCCGGTAGATGCCATTGATCATATCAGGCAAGGACAGTTCAGCCGATTCCAGCTGCTCTCCCAGCTCCAGATAGGCCTTGGACGCCAACGTGACCATTTCCACACAGATGCTCTGTACGTAGCCGGCAGGAATGCTTCGATTGGAGGAGAGGTCCTGGAGAATCTCCGCTACCTTTAGCCTGACAGTCCCGGCATCCCCCAGCTTCATCAATTGAATGACCTTCATCTGGCCGTCATATACGGCGTTCAGATCAAGCTCCATCCGTGCCTCGCCAATGTCCCTGATGTCCACAATGGAATTTTTACCGGTAAAAAATTTATATTCCACTGCAGAGCGGGCCTCTTGACAGGAAATGTGAACATCCGTAAGCGAACCCACCCGGTTGCCGATGCCCACGGAGATGGATATTTTCAGATACGTATTAATCGCATGAACGATTTCCTGGCAGAGCTCCATAATGGACTCCTCCTCCAGCCTGGAGCAAGGAAACAAAACCGCATATTCATCTTCCTTAAGGGAGACAGCCACTGCCGTTTTTACTTTACTAAGAATATCATCCATAATATTTCTTACAGAAAAACCCAATAGATTGCGGTATTTCTCGCTGTACAGCTCCACGGCCTTAGCATATTCATCCATTTGAAACAATGCCACTTTCCAGGAGGCTTCCTCCTCCAGCACCATTTGGAAAAAATCCAGCTTCCTGCGGATTTCCGCTCCGTTCTTAAACAGCCCCGTCAGCAAATCCACCATAAACTTTTCCTTCAGCACCGGCATGGATTCCTTCAAATTCAGCTCCAGACGCTCCAACTGCAATTTTTTGCTTCGCTCCGCTTCCATGGATGCAACCACCTGGCTGACGGTTTCCGCCAATTCCTCCAGCTTGATGGGCTTGAGCAAATAGCCGTCCGCCTCCAGCTTGAGGGCGGTCTTCACATAATTGAAGTCCTGGATGCCGCTGATGATGATAATCCGCATAAGCGGGGTGGCTTCCTTGAGCCTGGCGGCCACCTCCAGACCATCAAGCATGGGCATGCGAATGTCGGTAAGCAGGATATCGGGCTGGTAAGCGATGCACATCTCGTATGCCTCCTGCCCGTTAGCCGCCAGAGCGATCACTTCAATCCCCATTTCCCCCCAATCCACCACTTCCTGCAGGCCTTGCCGCACATTAAATTCATCATCGGCGATAATCATCTTCCATTTCATGCTTCAAGTCCTCCATTTCCAATATGCGCGGGAATGAAACGGTCACCGTAACTCCGAGGTCTTCATTGGCCGTAAAGCGCAATCCCGCCTTTTCACCAAAAGCCTGCCTGATCCGTTGGTTTACATTGTTCAGCCCAAAGGCCTTGCCGCTCTCTTCCTGAGGATGCTCCAGCATGGTATTAAGCATATCCACATCGGCTCCGATCCCGTTGTCCGTTACCATGATCCGGACCCAATCCTCTTCCAGGCTGGCGTCAATATGAATCTCGCCATGTCCAAGCCGCCGCTCAATGCCGTGGATGAGAGAGTTCTCCACCAGCGGCTGCAGAATTAATTTGATCGTATAGCAGTTATACACCTCGGGCTCCACCCTAATGGTGTACGACAAGCGCTCCTGGAAGCGGATCTGCTGGATAGCCAGGTAGCTTTCCACCTGTTTCAGCTCATCTTTTACGGTGATAATCGCATTCCCCTTGTTCAGGCTGTAGCGGAAAAAATCCGACAAGGATGTGACCATCCGGCTGATGTCAGGCACCTTGTGCCGCAAAGCGATCCAATTGATGGAATCCAGCGTATTGTACAGAAAGTGGGGATTGATCTGGGCTTGCAGGGCCTTGAGCTCCGCTTCCTTCTTCTTCACCTCGCTGACATAGAGCTTGTCGAACAGCTCCTTGATCTGCCGGATCATCTTATTGTATTGATTAACCAGATGGGAGAATTCATCCTTGGGTTTATACTCCACCTCCATGTCGAAATTGCCGCTTTTGGCATAGGACATGGAGCGGATCACTTTGAGAATCGGACGGGTAATGCTGTTGGACAGGAGCACGGCAATGATCACAGCCAATGCCATACAGATAGCCAGGACCGCATACATCACATTGCGGAAGGCTATGAGTTTGCCGTTCAGATCGCCCATGGGCGAAATGCTGACTACGGTCCAGCCTAAATCTTTAATGCTTCTGTAGGTAACCAGGGATTGTCTGCTATCGATCGAAGTTTCATAAGAATCCGCTATCCGCATGCTCTGCCGGGATATAATGGTCTTGATATACGGGGTATCCGACAGATTGGTATGCAGCAGAGCAAGCTCCGGACTAATCACCACATTGCCCGCTTCGTCCAGAATGAGAATGGAACTGTTGTCCGACGGCTTCAATTGGGAGAGCATCCGGTTAAAGTCCTGGAGATTGGCCTCCAAGGTCAAAAGCGCGGAATAAGGAAGGGCGATATTATTGACGCCAAACAGCCGTTTGCCCAACATGATGGTGTACGTGGTATTCCGGCTTCCGGGATATTCCCGCAGACCGATGACCAGATAGCGCGCTTTGGGAGCAAGCTTGGTATACCAGGGCTCATTCTGGATTGTTTCAAGAGAGGTTACATATTGCGAGAAATTATGCTGGAGATATTCCGGCCGGTCCAGCATGTACAGCATGGGAGAATATTGGCTGTTGGAATTACTGTGCAGAACGTACCCGGCAATAAGCTTGTCCAGATCAGCCAGCTCGTTGACAATCGCCACCTGATCGTCAGGCCTCTCCGCCGACAATTTGGCTGTCATTTGGGGATTGAGATAAATGGAATCCATCAGGGTATTCATTTCCTCGAACTTCTGCAGCAGCAGACTCTCTGCCATGGACAGGTTTTTCTGGACCGAGGTGCTGATGTTCTCTTTGATGGTCTGATTGGAATTCACATAAATCGTAATGGAAATAATGGAAGTGGGCAGAATCACTAAAATCAAAAAATAAAGCAACAGCCTATTTTTGAGACTGGCATGGTAGAATAGTGCATATGTGAAAAACTTGCGGACCGCACCGATCATACCTTTCGGCCTCCCTCTCATGGGTCGTACAGGCTGTACCTTATTTCCATTATACGTGAAGGAGCTGATATTTTGAACTTGCGATTTGGGATTCGTTCCTCTCTCCTGCTGACTGCTGCCATTGGCTGTCTTGCCGCTGTTCTTGGCTGTACGCCAAACGATTCCAGTATTCCGTTATTGGATGACAGCGGCTCGGCCGGGGAAGGCCCCCCCATCCTGCGGCTGGCTGTCCAGTCCACCGTTCATTCCCGGTTTCTTGATGAAATGATCGAGCGTTACAATGCAGAGCATCCCGGCTATGAGGTGGAGGTAATCAGTCTGCCCAGCGACCGGTACGATGAAACCCTGAACACGCTGCTTACCTCGGGCCAAAGCCCCGATCTGTTCCAAGCTTCGCCAGGCTGGCTTGGCACCTATATCTACAAGAGCTGGCTGATGGATCTGTCCGGGCTGGCCCAGCCGGAAATTCTCAAGGAATACCCGGAATGGACCGTGGACTACACCAGGGAAAACAATCATTTCTATGCGCTGCCTTCCGAATTTGTAACCTTGCGTCTTATCTATAACAAGGACATATTCAAGCGCATGGGTCTGATCCCGGAGCAGCCCCCGCGCTACCTGCAGGATCTGCAGAAAAGCGCCAATCTGATCTCCGAAGGGGGAACCGGATACGGCATCTACGGGTTTGCCCTTCCCGGCGGGGATATTGAGACTTACCGGCTGGCGCTGGAAACAGCCAGCACCTCCAGCGGCTTGTACCATTTTGATTTTGCACAGGGGCAATATGATTTTACCATCTACCAACCCTGGTTTGAAACCATGCTTGAGATGAAGCGGGAAGGAGGACTGTTCCCCGGAGAAACCACATTGATGCGGGAGACGGCTCTTGCCCAGTTCAAACAAGGCAATGTAGGCATGATTTATATGACCAACCGTGAATTCGCCGAGTTAACCAGCACCTCCGAACCGGGCCTTGCTGCCGGTATTGCCCTTCCGCCGCAGAATAATCCGGGCCCGCGGACAGGAGCGCTGATGGTCTCCATTCAACATCCCATTGTAATCTCTGCTTCCTCACCATATAAGGAAGAAACTGCGGAGTTATGGAATTACCTGCACTCTACTGAATTCTTAAGCAGCATGTATGAGCTTGGCGAGCTTATTCCCATTCCCGAGAGCGCCAGGACCACTGACAAGAAGACACCTGCTTGGCTGAAGGATTTTCTTCCCGGCAATCCGGAATCTCCCTATCCCCGCGAGCCTAAATTCATCGTTCCCTGGACCTCCGGAGATACAATCCGAATGAATGCCTATACCAATATAATGAGCGGCCAACAAAAGCCCTATGATAGCTTGGACCAGTTAACCAAGCAGCACACCCAGTATTTATCCGATATCATTTACCGGAATTATATCAATCTCAGCAATTATGTGGAAGAGGACTTTGATCCCCTCTCTCCTCTGAAACGTTACAGCACCAGATAAAAACCTGTCGGCAAGGGGACACTCATCAGACAGCGAGGTACGGATCCACTAGCCGCCGGCATACGGTGAAATATTGAGGAAGATAGATATTCAAAGGCTGCAGTAGATATCTTTATTCCCTTCTCCACAATGCACCTTCTATAATGAAATCGTACTCAATTATCATGTAAATATGGAGGGGTATCATGAAACACAAAAAGCTCTACGCAACACTAATGGCTGTTGCGCTGCCCGCCGGCATGGCACTGACCGGCTGCGGGAACGATGATTCATCTGTCGGCTCCCCAAGTCCGGCAGCTTCTTCTGCAGCATCTCCGGCAGCTTCTGCAGCGGCAACCAAAGCCCCCAGTGCAGCTGATCTGAAGCCGGTAGAACTGTCCATCTATTATCCCGGCGGAACAGAACAGAAGGATCAGACTCTGGTCGAGGCTGAATTGAACAAGCTGCTCAAGGATAAAATCAATGCAACTGTAAAAATATTCCCGGTAGACTGGGGCAGCTGGACACAAAAGATGAACCTGATGGTAGCCGGCAACGAGCCCTTCGATTTGGTCTATACGGCAGGCTCGGACAACTACAGCGGCAAGGTGGCTGCAGGCAGTTTCATGGATTTGACCAGCCTGATTGACCAATACGGCCAGGAATTGAAGAAGAATATTGACCCTCTGCTTCTGGAGGGCACCAAAATCAACGGTAAAAACTATTCTGTTCCGGTTCAGAAGGAAATCGCCGCCAGCCAGGGATTGTTCATCAACAAGTCCTTTGTTGACAAGTACGGCTTTGATATCTCCAAGATCAAGACGCTGAAGGATTTGGAGCCCATGCTCCAAACCATCAAGGAGAAGGAGCCTGCTACAGTAGTGCCATTCTGGGCGACAACCAATGTGACTGCTTTGCTTCCTTATGAAGTAGTCGGCGCCAAGCAAATTCCCGGAGTCATTGACCGCAACGGCGGCACCAAAGTAATCAATCAATGGGAAACCCCTGAGGCCAAGGAACTGTTCCAGTTGATGCATTCCTGGAATACCAAGGGATACTTCCAGAAGGACCCGACCACCCAAACTGACTCTACCGCTTATAAAAAGGCCGGCACCCTGTTCTCGACACACTCCTCCTTGAAGCCGGGAGCAGACAAGGAATCCTCCGCAGGACTAAACTATGAATGGGTGCAAGTAGAGCTGTTGAGCCCTTACGTCGCTGCCAACGGCCTGACCGGAGCCATGACCTCCATCTCCCGCACCTCCAAGAATCCGGAGCGGGCTATGATGCTCATCAATCTCCTGCATACCGACAAGCAAGTCCTCAATACGCTGGTATGGGGCATCGAAGGCACTCACTACACGAAGACCGGTGACAACATCATTAAGAAAACCGATGCTTCCAACAGCTATAACCCGGGGATTAACTGGAAATTCGGCAATCAGTTCCTCAATTATCTCTGGGAGAACGAGGACCCGAAGAAGTGGGATAATTTCAAGACTTTCAATAAGAATGCCCAAATTTCGAAGATTCTTGGCTTTACTTATGATGCAGAGCCGGTGAAAAACGAAGAATCCGCCATTGTCAACCTTTACAAACCTTATGTGGATGCCATGAGCGCAGGTGTCCTTGATCCGGAAAAAGGCATTAGCGAGTATAGCGACAAGCTGAAGAAAGCCGGTCTGGACAAGGTTCTTGCCGAGAAGCAAAAACAAGTGGACGCATTCATCAAAACACAAACCAAATAACAGCATGATTGTATTTATGCACTCAGGAGAAGGCTTTCCTCCGGGAAAGTCTTCTCCTGAGTCATGCAATACGTGCGACTGCAAAAAGGAGATGAGGGAGCCGTGGTTTACGCAAACCGTTTTTTCCGGAATATCATTAAGTACCACACGTTGTATCTGATGATGCTTCCTGCTATTGCTCTACTGATATTCGATAAATATGTGCCCATGTTTGGCGTGATTGTGGCCTTCAAGAACTACGCCTACGCCAAAGGGATATTTGGCAGCCCGTGGACGGGCTTCGACAATTTCACCTTTTTATTCCGTACAGATGAGGCGATCAGCGCCACTATAAATACAGTATTGTACAACCTGGTATTCATTGTTTCGGGGACCCTGGTCTCTATCTTTCTCGCCATTGCCCTTAATGAAATCCTTAACCGCCGGTTAGCCAAAATCTATCAAAGCAGCCTGCTGTTCCCCCACTTCCTGTCCTACGTTGTGGTCAGCTACCTGGTTTATGCGTTTTTGGGAGGTTCCGGTTATATTAATACCAATATCCTCGGACCCATGGGAATTGAGCCCCTTTCCTGGTACAGCTCGCCCCGGTCCTGGATGTTCATTCTCCCTATTGTGCACTTGTGGAAAGGCGTTGGCTATTCCATGGTCGTCTACCTGGCTTCCCTGGTATCGATCGACCACGAATATTACGAAGCCGCCGTAATCGATGGCGCAACCAAATGGCAACAGATTAAGAGCATTACGATTCCGCTTATGACCCCGGTGATCGTCATTCTGTTTATTCTCGACATTGGTAAGATCTTTAATGCGGACTTTGGCCTGTTTTATCAGGTGCCGCTGAATAGCGGTCCACTTTTTTCGACTACGAATGTTATCGATACGTTTGTGTATCGTTCTTTTATGGTAAACGGCAATGTGGGAATGTCATCTGCGGCAGGCCTGTACCAATCGATTGTGGGTCTGATTCTGGTGCTCACTACAAACGCCATTGTCCGGAAAATCAACAGTGACAATGCCTTATTCTAGGAGGTGTACGAAGTGGCAAAAGCCTTAAGTGAAATTCCAACCGGCAAAACTGCTGTCCGCCGTAAATCCTTTAATGCCAATAACGTTTCCGCTCCGGCGAATGTAATCCTGAATTTGCTGTTCATTCTGCTGACCATTGCCTGTTTCTTTCCGCTTCTGCTGGTTATATCCGTCTCCTTCACCGATGAAAAGTCGATTCTGGAGTCCGGCTATAATCTCATTCCCCATGTATTTACACTGGATGCTTACGACTATCTGTTCAAGGACGGGGACAAAATCCTTCGCGGGTACGGGATATCCATGCTGGTTACAGTAATAGGCACCGCGCTAAGCCTGCTGTTTTCCTCCATGTTCTCGTATCCCTTGTCCAGACGGGATCTGCCTTACCGCAATTTTATGTCCTTCTTTATTTTCTTTACCATGCTGTTCAGCGGTGGACTTGTTCCGTGGTATCTCGTCTATTCCAATGCCGGCTTAAAAAATACGTTGTTCGCTCTGATCATTCCATTGCTAATTTCCCCTTTCAATCTGATCATTATGCGGATTTTCTTCACCAATACCATTCCTTCCGCACTGATTGAATCGGCCAAAATCGACGGGGCCAGCGAATGGAGAATCTACTCCCGGATTATTATGCCCTTGTCTTTGCCTGTTCTGGCCACCATCGGACTGTTCCAGACGCTCCGGTACTGGAACGATTGGTTTCACAGCATGGTCTTCATCAGCAATAATAAAATGATCAGTCTGCAGTTTCTTATGTACAAGGTGATCACCGAGGTGCAGTATCTTAATTCCGGTATTGTGGATGCCAATGTAGCCAGCACGGAGCTGGCCCGGATTCCTACGGAAACGGTGCGCATGGCCATGGCGATCATCGGGATAGGACCCATTATTCTCGTATATCCGTTCCTGCAAAAGTACTTTGTCAAGGGTCTTACCATCGGCGCTGTCAAAGGGTAGGAGGCCTCAAGCCGCTCCTATCCCTCCCGTTCATATTGCTGAATATCTGTTCACCATTTACCTTTCGTCAGTCAGACTCCAATACTAGTACATCATGCTGTAAATTCGTTCCCTACAGGAGAAGAACCCGGACAGGCTAAACACAGTGAGCACAAAAGGGAACCGACTCCTATGGGAGCAGTTTGGCGAAGAAGAGTCATCGCTTTAGGGTGTGTCTGGACCTCTGGGGGGAGCAGATCATACCCAGATTATCGGTTCTGGCCAGGCCCTTTCGGGCAGGCGTACCGGGGGTACGTCAAGCGAAAGTAACGATAGCTCGGGGTGAAAAGGCGGTGAAAAGATGCCCTCAAGCGGGTGTTCAGACACGCCCCAGGGACGGACTCCAGCGCCCTTATTCGGTCAAAAAACGGGGGGCTGGAATCGGGACGGACACAGACGCTCTTATTGGACCACTTTGCCCCCATCCAGAGGGATATTGCTCTCCGATAAGGTCTTACCAGTCTGTTAGCCGCGCCAACCCCCGCTTTTCCCGCGATTAGCGTCTCTCAGGTCCGTTGCTAGCCGGGAAGGACCGGACTCAAGAATGAGGAACGAATTTACGAGATTTTATACTACGTGCTTGCAAACCCCGGCTGCCTTGTAGGCAGCCATCGCTATGATATGGAAGCACGTAATAGATTCACTCTAAGAAAAAACGAAAACGTTCTTCCATTATATCCTATTATTATCTATAGGAGGAAATTATATGAAGCCTATTGATCTGCTGGTTGTCGGAGGAGGACTGACAGGCTGCATGGCGGCCATCCAAGCGGCACAGAATGGTCTGAATGTGGTGCTGGCGGAAAAACGCGAATACCACGGGCGGGAAATTGCCGCTTATAATCATACCTTTTTTGATCCGGCAGGAGAGGAAAGGTTTAACAAGGTTGCCCCCCAATGGCTGGCCCGGCTGTTCACCATGCGCAATGACTGGGAGGCCCAAGCGCCGGACGGTCTGGTGCGCCAATGGCTGATTGATCAGTTGGAGCGTTGCGGGGTGACTGTGTTATACAGCGCAGCCGCCGCAGGGGTTACCACGGACCGCTTCGGATTGTCAGGAGTGGTGCTGGCTACACCTTTTGGCGTGATGCATGTCCCGACTCGTAAGGCAGTGGATGCTACAGAACGGCATAATCTGCTGCGGATTTTGGAGGGAAGGCCGTATGCCAGCGGCAGCATCAGGGTGAATACTGCGTTTGATATGGAGAATGTACACTGGCCGGCAATGGGAACCGGTTCGGATTTCAAAGCAGTGGAAGAGGAGCTGCAGTTGGTGAGCGGCAGTCTTAAGGTCCACCCTTCCGCACGTAAGGATACCGCGGTTGTGGAGTTCGCCTTTATGGAGGAAGCGGCGGGTGGCCTGTATGTCCCGCGGAGCAGAATGGAAACCAGGCGGGTGGCCCAATGCTGGAATGTCTCGTCCTCTCTGCGGGAGAAGGTGCCTTGCTTTGCCCAAGCCCATACAAGCCACCTGGCTTATGACGCTCTTTTGACCGGAGATGATGCTTATCCTTCCGTTGATCTTGCGGGCCTGCGGCCGCTGGCCTCTCTTCCCTGGGGCTTCTCTCTGGGACATGTGGCGGATGCCTGGGCAGATGCCGGCCAGGCGGCGGAATGGGCGATGGAAAGCTGGACCAACCACGAAGAGATGGCGGCTTCCGAGAAAGCAGACGAAAATGGATGGGAACAATTGGTGCTCCGCGGGATCAATCTGCCCTTCAGCAGGGATACTCTGGTCTCCTATGAAGATGACGGAATGGCTGTGCAGCTTCACCGCATTCCGGCAGAACTGTTCGCAGAGCAGCTGCCGGTGCCTGCCACAGCCGATGTGTGCGTGATCGGGATGGGAGTCGGCGGGGGCATGGCCATGTTAGCGGCAGCCGAATCGGGAAAGAAAGTGGCAGCCATCGAAATTCACGCTCTCTTTGGCGGCACCCACACCGTGGGACGGGTCATCGACTATTATGACGGTTACCGCCATGGGATGAGCCAGAAAACCGGGGAAAGGTCCAACGCCTTCTCCCAGACGAAGCGGGAGCTGAAGGAGCAGGGCGGAGTTCCCTATTCGACCTATCTGAATCATTGTGTGGAAGCTTACGGGGTTTCGGTTTTTGCCGGCACCATCGCCTGCGGCGCTCTGCTGGAGGGCAACCGTGTGAAGGGGGTCATTGCCGCCAACGAGGACGGATTATTCGCCGTCAGAGCAAGGGTGAGCATCGACACTACCGGCAACGCCGATATGATTGAATTCGCCGGGGCGGGCTATGAGATCGGTGATGGGGAAACCGGCATGGTACAGAGCTACAGCCTGTGGGGAATGGAGCTTTATCCCTTTCCCAGTTATCTGATGCACCGTTATTACAATGACCGGGGCATCTGTCACCCCGACCGGTACTCGGAACGCCTGCGGGCCATCCGGGACGGGCATTACCGGAATTCTCCCCACCATATTTCGCCAATGGTTACCGTCCGGGAATCCAGGCGGGTGGATGGCGAGCATTATCTGACGGTGCGGGATATTCTCGACAACAGGGTGTATGATGATGTGATTGCCGTAGCCAATACAAGGGCGGACAGCCATGCCTTCACATCCTCTCCTTTGGCCAGACTGGGCGGACTGGGGGCAGGCCAGGAAATCCGGCTGCGGATTCCATACGGCAGTTTCATTCCCCGTGGCAAGGAAGGCTTGCTGGTCGCCGCCAAGGCCATGTCCGGGGAACGGGATGCCACCAGCTTCTGCCGGATGAACGCAGATATCAAGAATGCCGGCTATGCCATCGGACTGGCGGCCTCCATGGCCGTGGACAAGGAAGGCAACGTCCGGGAAATTGATCTGCCGGCGCTTCAGGACAAGTTGAAGGACATGGAGATACTGCCCGACTGGGCGTTCTGCGCTCCGGAGCCCCCGGATATTGCCAAGTTGGCGGACAGAACGGCTGGCGGGGACGAGGAGGCTCTGCTCGCTCTGCTGCGGCGCCCGGCAGATAAAGCGCTGCCGCTCCTTGAGGAGCTGTACCGCTCCGGAAAGCGGGGCTTTACCGCCCACGCCCTGGCCTGGTTCGGATCTGCATCCGGCGGAGACGAGATTGCGGACCTGCTGGCGGACGCAGTGGCGCAGGGCCGGCACCGGACGCTGCCCATGCAGAATATGTACAGCGGCTTGTTCCGCTGGGGCCGGCACTTCGGAGATGACTATACGCTGGTCAACCGGCTCATCATGTTTGCCGGACGCTCTCCCCATTCCGCCGCACTGGAGCCCCTATCCCGTCTCATTGCCGAGACAGAGGGCTACGGCCCTGAGCATCCATGGATGTTCATTTACGACCAGGAGCGGGAGGACATGGTGCAATATCCGTTTTACAAACGGATTCTGAATATCGCCGCAGCTGCCGCAGAGCGGGCGGACAACCGGCTTGCTCCCGCTTTGGACAGCCTGCTGTCCCGGGAAGGCATCACCGGATACGCCATGGAGCTTCATTCCACCGGCCATTCCAGCTACATGATGGCCCACGCCGAGATCAGCCTGGCCAGGGCCGCTGTCTGCTGCGGCAGCGCTAAGGGCCGGGAGACCATGGCATTCTATCTGAATGACAAGCACTCCTTCTTCCGCTGGAGAGCACGGCAGGACCTGGGTATTCTTCCGTCTTGACCCTGAAGTAAAAACGGCTGGGCATGGGAAATGGATTTTCCCGCTCAGCCGTTCCCCTATTTTGCAGGGACCCTTTTTTATGGATTGACCTTATTTGAGAGACGAGCCACTTCCTCCGTTGTCAGGCCGGTAACCTGGACAATATCCGAAATGCTTAACATCCCTTTTTGCAGCAGCATTTCGGCTACTTCGATCTTGCCTTCGATCTTGCCTTCGATTTTGCCTTCGATCTTGCCTTCGATCTTGCCTTCAAGCCTGCCCTGCTCTCTTCCTTCCTTTCTCATTTTGGCCATCATTTTGGGATCGATCAGCGATTTAAGCATGTGTCTCACCTCCTTCTCTATGGGTTCAAAATTCCCGTAACGGCTGTACAGGTACTCCGTTATGCTATGCAATACCCGCAATAACCGGTCAAAATCCCCCGTGTTCAGCTCGCCTTGACCGTGAAGCTCATCCAAGTGATCCAGCGTATCCCGTATCACCTCTATCAGACGCTCAAACTGACGGGTCATCTCTCTGCTTTTTTCCGCAACCGTCATTTGCTTATTTGCGTCAACCGACTGCATTTTTTTACGGATTTTGAAAGCCTGCAGCGGCAGCAGAGCATAGAGCTTCTCTGCCGCCAGGCGCCGTGCTGTATAAGTCCAGTAGCGGAAAGTCGGCACCCGGTAAACCAATTGTTGGTCATCCGGCAGGTGGAGAATAAGCTCCTCCGTCTCTCCGATAGCTTCGTTCTCTTCGAGATAAATAACTAACTGGCGGGGAAAAAACAACTCCCGGGGTGAGCCTCTTCCCCGCCGCTCCATCTGCCTGGTTTCCAGCGCGCGGCGGAAGCCGTATTCAAACATCCGTACAGACATCGCCTCATCCCCCAGCGTCTGGAATTCCACATGAAACTCCCTCTCCTCCTCTTCCTGCTTGATGACTATAAAAATATCGCCTTCCACCGAACGGAGTCCATCACCCACAAATCTGCCGTTGCCATAATGAAGCTTCACCCGCCGGGGATCGAATTGTTCCTGAAAGAGACCGTTGACCAAACGCACCATGGTTTTCTTCGATAAGTGAAACAAAACCCGCATAATCTGATCCAGCTTGATACGCTCCCTATCCTTTTCCTTACCTTGCCTGGTTTCCTGTTTCCGTGTCTGCTTGGTTCCCTCTTGTTCCGTCACTGGCAGCAGCCTCTCTTAGTATTAGTATAGCACAACGCGCTTACGGTTTCGTTGCCCGCAACAACAAAAATTGTCCCGACTATGGTCATTAAGCCGCCACATCGCCTCCTGCCGCTTTTTATTTTACAACGCCCCGGGAACATGCAAAGAACGGCAAAAAGCGCCGGCCGTCCCCTTTTAGGAGAACAACAGGCGCATGCTTTGCGGACTGGGTTAAATCATATTAACCATAGCACAATCGGAGAGAAGAATGCAATCAGGATAGTTTTTTAAACGTCTCTGTAGATATCTTTATTCAAATGAAACCTGGACGGAATCTATAATAAAACCATACCTGCGCCTGGACTATTGGGACAAGATGCAGGCAACTGCCTCCTGTACAGCCGCGGGCACGCGAATACAGGAGATGCCACATGAAACTGGAGGTACCTTGCATGGCCATGCAGCAGATTTATTCGCCGGACCACCGCCTTCTTCTGACACTGGCGCTGGAGGAAGGCTCTTTGTTCTATCACGCGACCCTCTGCGGCCGTTCCGTCATGGGCCGGTCACCCTTGGGATTGGACACTGACATTTGCGACTTCACTAATGGCCTGACCCCCATTGAAGTATTCCGCAGCACCGCCGAAGAAGACTTCGCCATTCCGGCTTTCAAGAAGCCCTTGTGCAAAACCCATGCCAGCTGCCTCACCTGGATATTGACAAAGCGCGGCCACTTCCTTCATGCGGAAGCATGGGTCAGCAATGACGGAGCAGCGGTAAGATTGTCGGTGCCTGGACAAGGCCCAGTCACTGTATACCGCGAAGCTGCAGGCTTCCGTGTGCCTGAGAATACCGCCAATCTGTATGCGCAAAAGCTGCTGTTTTCCTACGAGGACTTTTACAATCCGGTGCCGATTGACGACCTGCACCAGAATGCCCTGGGCTTTCCGCTGCTGGCGCAGCTCGGCAGTTCCCTGTGGGCGCTGTATACGGAGGCGGCGGTATTCGGGAACGATTACGGCGGCTCCCATCTGTCCTCCACCCGGGAGGACCCGGCGCTCCTGATGCTGCAGCGTGCTCCGGACCAGCTGGGGTTCAGCGCCTGCGAGCGGCCGTTCTCCACTCCATGGCGAACGGTCATCACCGGCACGCTGGAGACCATCATCAACTCCAATGTACTGGAGAGCCTGAGTTCCCCTTCCATTGTAGAGGATCCTTCATTTATCAAGCCCGGGCGCAGTCTGTGGAGCTGGATGTGCGACAAGGACGCCCACAAGGACCCGGTGAAAATGCGGGAATATATCGATGCAGCCGCCGCCATGAAATTTGAATATTCTCTGATCGACGGCGGTTGGTCGGGGAATATTGACATTCCCTCCATGGTGGAGTACGGAGCGGCCAAAGGAGTGGGTATCTGGATCTGGGCCCACAGCCAGGATCTGCGCGATCCTGCAGCTGCAGAGGAGAAGCTCAAGCTATGGTCTGCATGGGGCGTAGCGGGACTCAAGCTGGATTTCTTCGAATCGGACTCCCAGGAGCGCATCCGCCAATACAACATGCTGGCGGAGCTTGCAGCCCAATACCGCCTGATGCTTAACTTTCATGGTTCCACCAAGCCGGGTGGAGCAAGCCGGCTATGGCCCCATGTGCTCACCTATGAAGGAGTAATGGGCAGCGAATTCTATCTGGACTATTGCAGTTTCGCTCCCGCGGGTCCGGATGCGGCCCATAACTGCACACTGCCCTTCACCCGCAATGCGGTAGGCCCGATGGATTACACACCGGTGGTCTACGAATCCCGCAAGACCGGCACCACCGACGCCCATCAGACCGCCCTGACTGTGGTGTTCACCAGTTATGCCCTTCATCTGGCAGAGAAAGCATCCGTGCTTCTGGTTCATCCATGCCGTCCTTTCCTTACGCACGTACCTGTGGTCTGGGATGAAACCCGGCTTCTGGAGGGAATGCCGGCCAGCTATGTGACCATGGCCAGGCGCAGCGGCAAAAGCTGGTTCATCGGCGGCATCTGCGCCCGGCGTCCCCGGACAGCGGACTTCAGCCTGGATTTTCTCACAGAGGAGGGGGATTACGAAGCGACCTTGTACAGCGATGATCTGTCGGACATGCTGACCTTCGATGCAGCTCTGGGGGCACTTCCGGCGGCAGACGAAAGCACCATCCGCTTCCTTGACAGCAGAAGAGTCCGACCTTCTCTGCATGAGCACAACATGAGGCTGGTGAAAGTATCCTCCTTCACAGTACGAGCGGGAGACCGGTTGGCCGTCCCCATGGCCGCTAACGGCGGCTTCGCCCTTCAACTGCGGCCTGCTGCAGAAAAATAATCCTTTTTTATCAGATAGGAGTGGTGCTTATGTTTACTTTGTCAGCCTTTGCGGATGAAATATCCGACGACCCCGTGCATCAGTTGGCCGTGCTCAAGGACAACAACATCCGTTGGCTGGAATTGCGCAGCATGTGGGGGGTGAATGTGCTGCAGCTCAGTCCGGAGCAGTTGGACCATGTGAAAATCCATTTGGCCGGACATGGCGTGCGGGTCTCTTCTATCGGTTCGCCTATCGGCAAGATTCAGCTGACGGAACCCTTCTTGCCCCATTTGGAGGCGCTGGAAAAAGTGATTGCCGCCGCACGCTGCCTCGGTGCTCCCTATATCCGCATCTTTTCCTTTTACATTCCCAAAGGGGAAGCGCCTGCCTTGTACCGGGACCTTGTGATGGAGCGGATGAAAGCCATATGCGCCATAGCAGAAAAAGAAAAAATCATGCTGGTCCATGAGAACGAAAAGCATATATATGGAGATACGCCCGAACGGTGCCTGGATATTATGAACACCTGCGCCTCCCCTTATCTCCGTTGCGCCTTTGACCCGGCGAATTTCATACAGTGCGGAGTGCGGCCGATGACAGACGCCTATCCGCTCCTCAAGGATTACGTGGAGTATGTGCATGTCAAAGACGCGCTGCTGGAGACGGGGAAGGTGGTGCCTGCAGGAACCGGAGACGGCCAGGCGGCAGAACTGTTAAAGGCGCTTCAGGACCGGGGGTTCGAGGGCTTCTTATCCATGGAGCCCCATCTGCGCTGGACGCCGGAATACAAGGAGCAAGACCCGGGAGAGGTATTCTCCGTCGCTGTCCGGGCGTTAAGAAGGCTGTTGGATGAGCTCCGGGCCACTGTCAAATAATCCGCGTAAGCGGGAAAGGGATGACTCCATGAAGGGCGCTGAACAAGTCCGGAATGCAGAGTGGCTGCAACGGCTGGAGAACGGCAAGTTTGCGGCGGCGGACCAGACACGCTCCGGCCGCGGCCCTGCAGACTTCCTGCCGGATATTGTCTACGCTATGAGAAACGGCAGACCGCTGCTGCTTGATCTTGCCAAGCCTAAAGAGAAGACTCGCGGGCAACTGCCGGTAATTGTCTACATCCACGGTGGAGGCTGGAGCGCCGGAAGCCGCAAATCCGTCCCGGATGCCTTGTGGCTCATGCCGGGCTTTATCAAGATCAGTATGGATTACCGTCTTACCGGCGCTGCGCCTTTTCCCGAACCCGGTTGTCTTTATGCTGAACAAACTGGCGGACCGCCTTATGACGGACTTTTCCGCCAGTTCATTGCATGCTTTGTTGGGCTGCAGCTCGCAGGGAAATCCAAATATTTGGAAACAGGCCAGCCCATTTTTCCGGATTCCTCAAACTGAGGGTGGATGCTCCTCTTCCTCACTCCCCCCTTTCCTTCTGATGCATGGAGCCACCGATCCGCTGGTGCCCGTTTACCAGTCAGCCGGCATGTATGAAGCGTTGCAAGCAGCAGGAGCAGAGGCAATCTTTCTCCCGTTGGCCGGGCATGGCCACAGCGTCTACTGGGATCACAAGGGACAGTTTTCCTTCGATAATATACTGCATATTTTCAATTTTTTTAAACAAGCCTTATCCCTTGGAGGAGCCCCCGATTTTTATCCTGGAGGCTAGCTCCTTTCTACATAAAAGGCCCTGCCGGATTTCACTCAGGCAGGGCCTTGACCGTTATTCGATAAGAGCCACTATAAAACCGATATCCGTCTCATCAATAATCCCGTCCTCATTGAAATCGGCTTTCTTCACAAATTCCCACTGGGGACTGGCTGCAGTGCTTCCATAATAAAAGGCTGTGAATCCCAGATCGGCAACTGTAAAGTGTCCGTCCGGACGGTCTCCCGGACCGGTAACATCGCCCTTCTTTACCTGGCGGATCACCTTCACCAGATACTGTTTCACCGTCATCCCATCCTGCGCCGTCACAATCACGGGGATATCGTTTACATCAAAACCCAGATTGACGACTGCAGGTTGACCTGAGGTTGCCGCTTCTCCGCCAATAGTGATGCTTCTGTGCAACTGCGAATTGGCTTCGGCTGTAATCTCGATAGCATGATTCTCCAGTTCAGCATACACCTCATATGTGACAGTGTCCGGAGTGAATGCGGGACTTAACTCCCCGATACTGACGGACAAGCTTCTGAGCGCGGCATCGTCCTCATACGCCCTGTTCACCCTTACCGTATACGTCTTTTCTTTGTGCAGAGAGCCGTACACCGCTGACACCACCACTGGCACTTCGGTAATTCCCCGGTCAAGAGCCGTAAGCTGGAACAACTCGCCGGATACAGCAGGCATACCTTGAATGCTCAGGCTGGCATACACGGAATCCGATACTGAGGAGGTAATGCCCAGTTGGGAAGCATGGCCGATGGAGACATCATAGACGGTCTTCCCACGGTTAAAGGCAGGAGCCAGTGTTCCGCCATCCACTTGCAGGCTGGACAGGGTGGCGTCCAGATTAGCCGGAGGAGGCGAAGTCACAGTGGAATTGGGAGCGAAACGCACCGCATCCGCACAGACATAATCATTAGTGGTAGTCCCCGCCCCTTCGTTTAAAATCCGGACATATTCCGTGCTGTCGCCGCTGAAATAGTAGGTCCCCATCAATTTCCAGGAGCCGCCGTCCGCTTTTTGATTCACCGATTTAATGTCATAGTCCTTGCTCGCATATATTTCTACAGGAACCTTACCGGAGAAATTACTGGCATGCCGGTAGGAGATATAAACGTCATAATAACCTGATGCCAATTTTTTGACTCCGGAAGGCTTGAATTCCACATACTGATTCTTGGATGCAGAGGGGGCAGCCGTCAAATATTTGGCAGGCCCTGTGTATCCCTGAGGGACGTAGGCATTCGTACTGCCCCCATTTCCCCAAGAACCGAAAATGGTCACGTAGGCAGTTTCCGTATTGTCAATGACAATATCACCGGCATCGAATTCATATGCCGCCAAAGCCCGCTTAGGCCAGGCAATGCCGGAAAACATGACCGCAACCAAGGCCAAAGCCAGCAGCTTGCTCATCCATTGTTTCATAAAGTGCTTGACCTCCTTAGAGTTTTTGCGTCAGCAAAAACTAACTTCGTAAGCATCCACTGAGTTTTTGCGTCAGCAAAAACTAGCTTCGTAAGCATCCTCTTTTACAATTGGCCGATCTTGTCCAGCAAGCGGAAGAGGACAGCGGCCGCTTCAGCCCGGTTGGCCGAATTAAGCGGTACGAAGCTATTGCCTGGTTGGCCGTTCATGATGCCGAAGCCTTGGGCAGCAGCGACCGCATCCTTGGCCCAGTCTGCAATTTCAGCCTGATCGGCGTATTCGGCTGTGGCTGTACTTGCAGACGCATCTGTGCTGTAGCCGAAGCTCTTCAGTATCCTTACAGCGATCACTGCCATCTCCTGCCGGGATATGAATTCCTCCGGGCGCACCCCTGTTCCGTCTCCTTGCAGAATACCGGCTTGAACGGCAGCGGCGATCTCGTCTTCATACCATGCTCCTTCCGCTGCATCGACGAAGGCTGGCGGTTTGCCTGCGGCAGGCAGTTGAAGCAGCCGCACAGCCATAGCGGCAAATTCTGCGCGGGTTATGGTTCCCAAGGGATTAAACCTGGCACTGTCCACACCGTCAATAATATGTCTTGAAGCCAGCACCTCCACATAATCTCTTGCCCAATGGGCAGCACCTACATCGCGGAAGGTTTTGTTGTAAATAAATGCGCCATAGACCATGTCGTCCCCATTGCCGGACGTCCGCAATACCAGTCCATTTTGCCCCGCTGTGCCAAAGAGATATTCCCAATTTCCACTCTCAGCATTCAATAAATAGATTCCTGCCTTTCGCAGGTCGTGCCCGTCGGTATCCGGCTTCAGTCCAATTTCAATGGGAGCTTGCAGCAACAGTTTTTTGGTGCCGGCGGTAATCTCCAGAGAAACCGCATCTGTCAATGGAACCAGTCCGGCTTGTGCAACAACGGGCTTTCCTTGCCGGGTCACACGGATTCGGATATTGCCGGAAGCCCCGTCCAGGTTGAGGGAACCGGCCGGGATTGTAATGACTGCCTCCCCTGTGCTCACTTCCAGACTTTTGCCTGCATGGACTAGAGCGCTTAAAGAAGATACGGGAATATCAACGGCCAACTGCTTCTTGTCATTACCGCTGAGAGCAATCTTGACCGTTTTCTCCGGCTTCTTGATTAACTCATCCAGCTTAGCTGAATTTATGGTCACAACAACCGACATTTCCGTAAGCGCCACCGAACCCAAATCATGGGAGGCTGTGTTGGATGAGCCGGGGTTGCCAGAAGGAGGCGATGGGATAAAAACAGTCCCCTGCCCGCTCACCGTAATCACCAGACTGCCAGAGACCCCGGAACCGTCCTCCGCCGTCGCTGCAGCTTTTACCGTACCGTTCTTAACAGCGGTCACAAGTCCGCTTGCGCTGATCACTGCTTTATCCGTGACTGTGCCGTCTTCGTTGTGCAACGTCCAGGC
>JAQSYI010000006.1 GCA_029256185.1 Paenibacillaceae bacterium | reverse complement strand
AGCCCTCTTTTTCGCTCTCTACCTGCAAAAGTACAGTTATTTTTGCTTCAAACCGCCCAAAAGATGAAATCCGCCTAAAATAAATGTATTTTTACAGGCCAGACCTTCCGTTGCAGCAGTTGCCGATAAATGAACTGTATTTTTACATTTCGCACCTCTCATCTCCAGCCATCTATTGTTGAGATGGTGCTTCGTGAAAACGAGCAACGGATTCGAGTCGAGAAAAATGGAGCGAAAAGTGGCCGCAGCGGACTTTAAAAGCTCCTCCGTTTCGTAAAACACCATTTTTCCAAACAGATAGCTGAGTAGTTACATTTTGACAGCTATGGAATGTGATCAATCTACGGAGTCAACCGGTTGTTCCACTGGACAGGCAAGCAATAAGCAGAGTTTTGCGCATAACATTGCCGCCAATCACGCCGGCTCTAATAGTAACGCGCCGTTACCATCTTCTTGCGGGTAAAGAACTCCACTCCATCCCGTCCATTGCAGTGCAAATCCCCGTAGAAGGAATTCTTGTAGCCTGAGAACGGGAAGAAGGCCATCGGCGCCGGAACGCCTACATTGATGCCCAGCATCCCTGCGTCGATTTCTTCACGGAAGCGGCGCACAGCCCCGGCGCTGTCCGTATAGAGACAGGCTCCGTTGGCGAATTCCGACTGGTTGGCTATAGCGATCGCCTCCGCCAAATCCGCTGCCCGGACAATGGACAGAACCGGTGCGAAGATTTCCTCCGCCCAGATTTTCATGCCCGGCCGCACATGATCGAAGATAGTGGGTCCGACAAAATACCCCGGCCCGCCCGCGGCTGCATCTGTTCTGCCATCGCGCAGCAGCACCGCCTGTTCCCGCACCCCGGCTTCAATATATCCAATGGTCCGCTCTTTGCTGGACTGCCGGATCACAGGCCCCAAGAACACATTTTCGTGAAGCCCGTTGCCAATGGTCAGCTGATCCGCCGCTTCCACTAATCGCCGCACCAGTTCATCGGCAATATCACCCACTGCCACCACGACCGCACAGGCCATACAGCGCTCACCGGCCGAACCGAAGGCGGCGCTGACAATATTTTTGACGGCCAGATCAAGATCCGCGTCCGGCAGCACAATGGAATGGTTCTTGGCCCCGGCCAGAGCCTGCACCCTTTTGCCATTGGCCGTCCCGGTCCTGTACACATATTCCGCCACCGGCTGCGAGCCGACGAAGGACACCGCCGCGACCTGCGGGGAAGAGAGCATGGCATTCACCACATCATGCGCCCCATGGACCACACTGAGCACTCCGGCTGGAAAGCCGGCCTCCGCAAACAGCTCCGCCAGCCGATTCACCAGCAGCGGCGTGCGCTCTGAGGGCTTCAGTACGAAGGTGTTGCCGCAGGCAACTGCCAAAGGAAACATCCAGCAAGGAACCATCATCGGGAAATTAAAGGGTGAGATTCCCGCAATTACCCCCAGCGGATAACGATACATCCCCGACTCAATCCCAGAGGCGATATCCGGCAGCTGGCTGCCCATCATCAAGGCAGGGGCTCCCCCAGCGAATTCCACGCATTCAATTCCCCGCTGCACCTCGCCGTATGCTTCTTCATAGCTTTTGCCGTTCTCCAGCGTTATCAGTCTGGCCAGCTCCTGCCAATTCTCCGTAAGCAGCTGCTGGTACCGGAACATCAGTCTTGCCCGTCTGGGCACCGGCACCTGCTTCCATTCCCGGAAGCTTGCGGCAGCTGCAGCAACCGCCCGCTCCAGATCTGCCCCTGTGGAAAGGGGCACATAAGCCAGAACCTCTCCTGTTGCCGGATTCACCACTTCTTCAAAAGCAGCAGACTCCGCTTCAAGCCATTGGCCTCCAATCATATTTTTCAGCTTCGGTTTCTGCTTCAACAGCGTCACTGGCAGCACGCCCTCCTTTTACCGATTAAGGCCTTGCAGCCTCCTGCTTTTTTCGCCCTTACAACTTGAACTGTGCATGCAACTTTCACGGTCTTAACGGCTTTAACGGCCTTACAGCTTTCAAAACTTTCAGAGCTTTACGGCTTTCACAGCCTTCAGAGCTTTCACGCCTTCACAGCTTTCACAGCCTCCACGCTTTCACAGCTTTCACAGCCTCCACGCTTTCACAGCCTTTACAGCCTTTACAGCCTCCAGAGCTTCACAGCCTTCACACCTTCACCGCCTACAGCCCGGTCAACGCCTCGTAGGTCTCCGGCCGGCGGTCGCGGTAGAACTGCCAGCTCTCCCGCACCTCGCGGATCAGCGCCTTGGACATGTCCCCGATTACCACTTCGTCCTTGTCCCGGCTGCCAATCGCCACCATACTCCCCCGGGGGTCGGCCAGATACGACTGCCCGTAGAACTCGCCCATATTCCAAGGCGCCTCCACCCCCACCCGGTTGATGGCGGCAATGTAATAGCCGTTGGCCACTGCATGGGCCGGCTGCTCCAGCTTCCACAGATATTCGGATGTGCCCGCCACAGTGGCTGAGGGATTGAACACAATCTCCGCCCCGTTTAAGCCCAGCACCCGCGCGCCTTCCGGAAAATGCCGGTCGTAACAGATATATACCCCCACCTTGGCAAAAGCGGTATCAAATACCGGATATCCCAGATTGCCCGGCTTGAAGTAATACTTCTCCCAAAAACCGCAGCCTTTGTCCCCGGCACCTACATGGGGAATATGGTGCTTGCGGTATTTCCCGAGAAATGATCCGTCCGCATCAATCACAGCAGCTGTATTGTAATAAGTCGCAATCCCTTCCCGCTCGTATACGGGCAGGATAATGACGATGCCCAACTCCTTGGCCAAATCCTGAAACAGCTTGGTAGTGGGGCCATTGGGCACCTCCTCGGCGGCATCATACCACTTGGGCGTCTGCTCGGCGCAAAAATAAGGGCCATAAAATATTTCCTGAAGGGAGACAATTTGGGCGCCCTTTTGCTTCGCCTCGCGGATAAGCCGGATATGCTTTTCCACCGAAGAGGCCTTATGCTTGTCAACCGCTTCCTGTCCGTCCAGATCATGCGATGCTTGAATCAGTCCGATTCTTACCGTATCCATTCCAGGCCTCCTCCGCCGTTTCTCATCAATGCTTATTCCACATTTAATATAAACAATACAAATACTTCAATCTATGCAATGACAAAAAGACGCAGAATGCCATCCCCATCACCATATGCAGGGTATAAAACGAAATCCGAAGCTGCATAACACTGATTTGCGGTTGTGTTTTCTGCGTCTTTTTGCCGGACAGCCGTGTTTTGCGGTCCGTTATCCCAAGCTGTTCAAGCCGGGGGGTCGCTTATTTTTTATTGGCCATCTCCACAATCTCATTGGTGTAGGCCGCTTTCAAGTCCGCTTCCTTCTTGATGACTCCAAACTTGAGGGCAATGTCGGCCGTTTGCTTGAATTTGGCATCATCGATAAATCCAAGCTTCGCCATGTCAAAGCCGCTTGGCGCCACCAGCTTCGCCACTTCCGTCATCATGGTCTTCTGATGGGCTTCCGAAGTGCTGCCCTTCTCTACCACCTTCATAATGCTGGCTACCGCCTCATCCGGCTTCTCTACAGCGTCCTTCCATCCCTTAAGGGAGGCCCGCACGAACTTGGCAGCCGTCTCCTTGTTCTTGGACAGCCATTCCTTGTTGGCGAACAGATTATCCTCCAGCATGGCGACGCCTTCCTTGTTCATGTCGATTACAGACAGGTCGGAGGCGGGAATGCCCTGCTCCAGCACCACTTGGTATTCGTTATACGTCATAGCGGAGGCGGCATCCAGCTCCCCTGCCAGGAACTGGTCCATGGTGAAGCCCTGCTTGACGAATTGCAGATCCTTGTTCGGGTCCAGCTTATACTTGTCGAAGAGCGCCAACAGCTCGAATTCATTGCCGCCCATCCAGTTGCCCACTTTCTTCCCCTTCAGATCAGCGGGAGTGGCAATATTCTTATCCTTCTTCGACACCAATACCAAACCGCTCTGTTGGTAAATCTGGGCAATCTCTACCAGCGGCAGACCTTGCTCCTGGTGCGCCAGCAGACTGGCTACCCAATCCACGCCGATATCCGCTGCGCCATTGGCCACCTGCTGCTCCGGCACAATGTCCGGCCCGCCCGGAACAATCGTTACATCCAACCCTTCATCCTTGTAATACCCTTTCTCCGCAGCCACGTAATAGCCTGCAAACTGGGCCTGAGGCACCCATTTCAACTGGAGCTTCACAGGCACCGAACCGGATGCAGAGGTCTCCTTATCCGAATCTCCGCATGCGCCCAGAATTGAAGCAGTCAATACCATAACCGCCGTGAGCATGGCTCCCCGGAATTTCCAACTGGCTTTCTTCATTAAAATTCCACTCCCTTTTTGAATTCGAATTTTTATCATTTGTGCACAGCATGCTCTGTCAGGCAAAAGCAACTTATGTAACGGCTGCAGGACAGCAGAGCTGTTCCCGCCGCCGGCTGTGTGCTCATGAATCTGCCGCCGGACTTCACCCGGGGACACGGATTTGCCTCCTACTCGCCGTCGGGTACACCCGCCCGCTGCTCGAAATCCTGCTTGCTCCCACCGTACTGCCTTAAATCCTGCTTGCTCCCAGCGCACTACCTTATACCCTGCTTGCTCCCAGCGCACTACCTTATACCCTGCTTGCTCCCGGCGCACTGCCTTAAATCCTGCTTGCTCCCGGCGTATAGCCTTAGATCCGCTGGGAGGAATGCCACTTGATGAACACCTTCTCCAACCGCTCCATAATGAGATAGAACAGAACCCCGGCAATCGCCGCCACCACGATGCAGGACCAGCCCAATGGCATCTTGGCTACTTTAATCGAGTTGGACAGCAGATAGCCCAGTCCGCGGGAGGAGAAGAAAAATTCCCCGACGATCGCCCCGATCATGCTGGCTGTCGTGTTGATCTTCAGCGCGCTGAATACATAGGGCAGGCTGTTTACGATCCGCAGATAGCGGAATACCTCCTGCTTCTTGGCCGCGTAGGAATACATCAAATCCAGCGCCAGAGGATCGATCATATTCATGCCTTTGTGGGCATTAATGGCCATCGCCGCCATGGTGGTCACGGTCACAATCGCAATTCGCGAGCCCATGCCGTCGCTGAACCATAAATTCATGATGGGCGCCAACGCCACGATGGGAACAGCGTTCAGCGAAGCCGCCAGCAGCAGCCCTCCTGCCCCCCACTTGGGCCAGGCCGTGGCCGCCAAGGCTACGCAGAATCCCAATGCCGAGCCCAACAGCATGCCAAGCACCGCCTCAGTCAGCGTATATCGGGTGTATGACCACAGGATTTCCCGGTTATCCAGCATAGCCCGGCCGATGGCGGAAGGGAGCGGAAGCTGGAAGGTTTTCAGATTGAAAAGGGCATGAATCACCTTCATCTGCCACAGGGTTATGAACAGAATGCCTGCCGACAGGGGGATCAGCACCGGACCCAGCGCCTTGGCCTTTCTTGCCCCGGCTGCCGGTACCGCTTCAGGTACAACTGCCGCATGCTCCAACATTTCCATTATCGGTCCCCTCCCTTCGTGCGGAATTCCGGCTGCCAGGGCGCTGCAAGCCGCTCCAGCAGACTGATCACCAGATAGCTGGCCAATCCCAGTATGGCGCCTACAAATACAGTGGCCCAGAACATATATACATGCGAGGGGCCATAATACAGATTCCGCAGCATGAGTACGCCCACTCCATGCTGAGCGCCCATCAGCTCCACCAATATGGCCCCTGTTACCGCCATGGGCGCGGCTATCTTCAGTCCGCTGAACAATCCCGGCAAGGAAGCGGGCAAGCGCAGCTTCCAGTAAATCTGCCACGGCTTGGCCGCGTAGGAGTACATCAGCTCCAGGGCAGACGGATTTACACTACGGAGCCCTCGGAGCATATTAAGAGATACCGGAAAGAAGGTAATATAACCGGCAATCAGCACCCGGGCCACCTGCTCATCACGCACAATGCCGTACAGAATGGGAGCAAGCCCGAGGATGGGAATCATCTGCGAGGCCACTGCATAAGGAAAGGTCAATTGCTCCATCCGCTTGGACACGCTCATTAGAACCGCCAACAAGGCGCCGGTGGCTCCGCCTAGCAAGAAACCAAGGCCGGCGTTGGCAAATGTTACCCCGCCTTCCTTCAGAAGCGTACTCCCGTATTGTCCAAAAGCCTCTATCACTCTGTGCAGATAAGGCAGCTTGGATTGGGCCAGAGGAGTTTCCAGCACGTTCAGAAGAAACCAGGAGGCGGTCTCCCAAACAACTATGATAACAAGAACCCACACCAGAGCCGGAAGGACACGGGCGCGAAACAGACTGGCTTGTGCTCCCATGAGCTCACACTCCCTCGAAGCTGTCCCGGATTCGGGCAATGAGACTGAAGAATTCCGGGCTGTTCCGCATTTCCTTGGTGCGGGGCCGGGCCAGAGGAATGTCCACGATGGAGGATAACCGCCCCGGATGCGGAGATAACACACACACCCGGTCCGACAGGAAGATGGATTCGGGTATGCTGTGGGTAACAAACACTACTGTATTCTTCACCTTGCCCCATATGGACAGCAATTCTTCGTTAAGGCGCTCGCGGGAAAATTCATCCAGCGCCGAGAATGGTTCATCCATCAGCAGGATCTCCGGCTGCATGGACAACGCCCGGGCGATTGCAACGCGCTGCTGCATGCCTCCGCTCAGCTGCCACGGATATTTGTCCCCAAACCCCGCAAGACCCACCAGCTCCAGAAGCTGATCCGCCTTGGCATCCCGCTCCTTCTTCTTGACCTTCATCAGCTCCAGAGGCAGCGTAATGTTGTCCTTCACCTTGCGCCAGTCATACAGCACCGGATTCTGGAATACAATGCCGTATTTCTGGGCCAGCCTGGCCTCCTTGGCGGATTTGCCCGCTACCTTAAGCGTGCCGCTGGTTGGCTGGATCAAGTCTGCCATCAAGCGCAGCAGGGTTGTTTTGCCGCATCCGGAGGGACCGAGCAAAGAAACAAATTCCCCCTTGGCGATTTCCAAGCTTACCTGAGACAGAGCCAATACGTCGGAGGAATCCGTTTCGTACCGCATACTAATCCGGTCCAGCTCAATTTCCGGAACGGCAGCCATATTCAGTGCCATCTCCACTCCCCCTTGTGTAATTTATATGTTAGATATTTATAAAAATTTGGGTTATCCAAATCTTTTGTGTTATTTTATTTAACATCATACACATAAATCTTTTCACTTACATTAGACAAATCGTCAAAAAGCCTGTTAGAAAATGCGTCAAGATGTATAATCGATTTATTACTTGTACTTATAATGTTATATTTATGTTATATTTTTAGAAATAAAAAGAAGGCTAATCCGTTTTACCATGAATTAGCTTTCTTTAAATATACAACGTATACGAGCTGCTGAGAGCGGGTTGTGCAGTGTTGGTGCGGTGTTTGTTGGTGCAGTGTTGGTGCGGTGTTTGTTGGTGCGGCATTTGCAAAGGATGCAAGCAGCTTATGAATTCTCAAGAAACTTAGCGGAAAAAACTTCCGTTAAAGGGCCATTATTCGGTAGTCTAATGAATTTAACGGAAAAAATTTCCGCTAATTGCGCTAAAACCGGATTTTCAGGCCATTTTTCAGGAGTTAGCTGGGGATAGCGGAAAAAATTTCCGTTAAACCAGAGCGAATCGAGCGTTTTGCGGGAATAACGGAAAAAATTTCCGCTAAATAAAGCAAAGGCCGGCTAAACTTATTCAACAGATCATCGCCGAAGCGCATTGCATACAAGTTTGATGTGGTAAAATAAAAACAGCCAAACCGAGGAGGCGCTAATCAATGAATCCAGCACCATCAGAAAGAAGCTATTGGCTTGACACACTAATTTCTATTGCCGGACCCGTTATGCGGAACATGGCCGCGCGGACGCTGAAAAGTTCCATGCCGGTGGAAGGAACGGAGGAACGCCGCTATTTTTCCCACCTGGAGGCGATCGGCCGCACTCTCACGGGGATTGCGCCTTGGCTGGAAACTCCGGCCGACGATCCCGCCGAAGAAAAGCTCCGGCAGGAATACGCGGCGTTGGCCCGCGATTGCATTGATGCAGCTGCAGATCCGGCTTCCCCGGATTACGTCAACTTCAGCTACAGCTACCAGCCCATCGTGGATGCCGCCTTCCTGGCCCATGCCATTCTCCGCGCCCCCAACGAGCTGTGGCATAAGCTGGACCTGAAGGCCAGACGCAATCTGGTCAAGGGTCTGCAGGATACCCGCAGCAGAAAGCCGGGCTTCAACAATTGGCTGCTGTTCGCAGCCATGATTGAAACGGCGCTGTTCTTTATGGGGGAAGACTGGGACCGCATGCGGGTGGATTATGCGCTCAGGCAGCATGAGCAATGGTATCTGGGGGATGGCGCTTACGGGGATGGACCCGCGTTTCACTGGGATTACTACAACAGCTTCGTGATCCAGCCCATGCTGGTGGAGATTATACATAGAGTGGGTTCTGAGGAAGCGCAATGGGAGGCCATGAAGGAGGGGATCATGGTGCGGGCTTGCCGCTACGGGGAAGTATTGGAGCGCCTGATTGCGCCGGACGGCACTTTCCCGCCCATCGGCAGATCCCTGGCCTACCGGTTCGGGGCCATGCACCACTTGTCGCAGATGGCGCTGATGGGCGTGCTGCCGGAGGATGTGCATCCTGCACAGGTGCGGACCGCCCTGACTGCGGTGATCCGCAGAACCATGGAGGTGCCGGGCAACTTCGATGAGAACGGTTGGCTCCGCATCGGCTTCACGGGCAGCCAGCCCGGGGTGGGTGAGGGTTATATCTCCACCGGCAGCCTCTATCTGTGCTGCGCCGTATTCCTGCCCCTGGGACTTCCCGCATCGGCCGAATTCTGGATGGGAGCGCCGCGGGATTGGACCTCGAAGAAGATGTGGTCCGGCGGGCATGCCCGGCTGGATCATGCACTGGGCCATTGAGCCATTAAGCCGCAAAAAGCCCTTACGGAGAACAGCTTCTCTTCTCCGTAGGGGCTTTTCGTTACAGTATAACAGAGGAGGTCCAGCCAAGCCGGAAACAGCCCCGCCCTTTGCGCCGGGTTCAGACTTCACCCAGGACCCTGCGCTGGCTCCGGTATTCCTGGGGAGTGACCCCCTCCAGTTCCTTGAATACGCGGTTGAAGTGCTTCGTATTCTCAAAGCCTGTAAGCCGGCCAATCTCATACACCTTATCGTCCGTGGTTTCCAGCAGGCGCTTCGCGTTGTCGATTCTCACCTTTTTCAGATAGTGGGGAAAGCTGTCGCCGGTAAATTGTTTGAAGGACTCACTGAAGTAGGTATAGCTGAGGGAAATATGGTTGGCCACCATGGCCATGTTCAGATCACGCTGGTAATTGACCTGAATGTAGTCCAGGGCGCGCTGCATCTCCCTGCGGTCCACATGTGCGGCTTTCATCGTCTTGATGTATTCGTTAAGCCGCATCAGCAAGCTTTCCACACCGTGCAAGTAATCGTGATAATGCTCATAATTGTAAATATGTCCCACCTTCTTGTACAGCTTCAGAATCTCAATGGATTCCTCCCCATACATATGGAACACTTTGTCAAATACCTGTTCATTCAAAGCCGAAGCCAGCTTCTCCAAATAGGAGATATCGTACCGGGCAACCACCTTCAGGTCCATGATTTCATACAGCAGGGATTTCATTTCCTTCTCCCGGTCCGAACCAAGCATATTGGCGATTTTCTGAACACTGGGAAGCGGGATGGCGGCTGGCTCTTCCCGCCCCTTCATGCATACGTATTCCACAGCACCGGGATTAGGCTGCAGGAAGGAATACTTCAGCGCCTTGGCCGCCTGGCCGTAAGCCTCCTTCATGTTCTCCATGCCCTCGCACCATTCGCTTATCCCGATCCGGAACATGGGGAACTGCTGGTCAAGGGCATAATCCGAGACAAAGCGGCTCAGCTCGCGGCTGGATGATATGAGCACGGGACGGCCGTCCTTATCCTGAAATACAGCCTGTTCATATTCCCCCTGTCCTTCAAATCCGGCCATCATCCGGGCGAATAAGCCTTCCCCGGCCTGAGGCTGAAGCCCGGACACCTGCTGCAACGGCTTCAGGAGAGCAATCTGATAGCCTTGGTCCATCCAGGCGAGTCCGGCATCAAGCAATCTGCTGCGCATTTCACCGCCGGACATGGCGGGATTCAGCAAAACCAGGTTGAGAACGCTCTGCCGGTAATCCTCCGACTGCCGCTCGCTCTCCCGCAGCTTCTGCGACAGATCCTCCCTGCGGTCCAGTTCCTTGTCCAGCCGCTCCAGGGTTCCGAACAGCTCCTCCCGCACGATGGGCTTAAGCAAATATTGCTTCACCTCACAGCGGATCGCCTCCTTCGCATAGGCAAACTCGTCATGCCCGCTTAGAATAATGACCAGCGGCTTGCGCTCCGATTCATGGATGCGGTTGATCAGGGCAATCCCGTCCATTACCGGCATGCGGATATCGGTCATGACAATGTCGATTGGCGTTTCCTTCATGAGCTCCCAGGCTTCCTGGCCTTGTTCCGCGGTCATAATGCTGAACCGGCCGGAATACCGGCGCTCAATCATGGCCTTTAATCCCAGGCGAATGTTTCTCTCGTCATCCACGACCAGCAGATTCCTCATGAATTGAAAGACCTCCTGATAAGATGAAATAAGGAAGCCTGATGGTAACCCGGGTCCAGCAGCCTTCCATGCTGTCAACAAACAGACCGTATTCATTGCCGCAATACATCATGATCCGCTGGTTCACATTGCGCAGGCCAATCCCGTTCTTGCCTCCGTCCCGGTCGGACCTTTGCCTGTCCAGCACCTGAAATTCAGCGTCATCCATGCGGATGACCGCATTCAGCTCCGCTGCCTTATGAGGCGGCAGCCCGGTTCCGTTATCGCTAACACCGATCAGCATCAGTCCTGAGGATACGGTGGAATGAATGGTGACGGTCAATAATTCAAGCTGCGGATGAAGGCCATGCTGCAGGGAGTTTTCCACAATGGGCTGCAGGGACATCTTCGGGACCTCCTGATTCATATGCCCGGGAGGGATATCCACCTTAAGCTCCAGCCGGCCGTCATAGCGGATGTTCATGATGGAAATATAATTCCGGATATGGGCAATCTCTTCGCTGAGCTGTACCTGGTTGCCGTTCCACTTCATGCTGTAGCGCATCATGCTGCCCAGGGAGGTCAGGGCATCCGAGATGGTATACTGCTCTTCGATCTCGGCGAGCATCTTCAGGTTCTCCAGGGTATTGTACAGAAAGTGGGAATTGATCTGGTTCTTGAGGGAATTCAATTCCGCCTCCTTCGTGGCGGCCTGCTTGTTCACCGCTTCGGCGATCAGCTCGTTGATGGTGCTCACCATCTTGCGGAAATGAAAGGCCAGCTCACCGATTTCCCCCTTGGGACCGATCTTGATATCAATATTGAAATTCCCCTGGCGCACCTTCTTCATGGAATCCTTCAGAATATGCAGCTTCTTTAAAATCAAAGACTGGGTGAAATACGTGATCAGGGATAAAATAACGATCAGCACGCAAGCAAACAAGACCAGATTATTGCGGGTCTGCCGGATTTCCGTCAAAGGCTCCCGCAGGGAGACGATGTTCAGCAGCAAGGCGTCCAGCCGGTCGATCCGCTTGAAGGTACCCAGATAAGGATTGCCCCCGTGCTTGAATTCAATCCCGGGGTCTCCCCCGCCCAGATAGTCCCCGGCCAATTGCAGGATGCG
The DNA here is from genome assembly GCA_029256185.1 of Paenibacillaceae bacterium. Lineage (GTDB taxonomy): Bacteria > Bacillota > Bacilli > Paenibacillales > NBRC-103111 > Paenibacillus_AR. Next base: position 223,238 of record JAQSYI010000006.1, on the reverse strand, counting down.
GCTCTGGGGAAGATCATCGCGGCCCTGACCGGAATGGTTCCTGAACAAATTCCCGTTCCGGTGGATGACCACCATCTGCGACTGCTCATCCTGCAAACCTCCGAAGCTCCTGGAGAAGAATTGCTCCAGCTTCATGTCCACTTCCAGAATCCCCCCGTGGGCGCCGAGAGGATTCTGAAGCTCCCGGAACAGAGAGACATAGTCCGTCAGCTCCACACGGTTGCCTGCCGGATCGCTTTCCATCCGGCTGATCTCCCAGAACACCATCCCCTTGCGGCTCATCACTTCATTGCGCCATGGCTTATCCGCGATTCTGGATTCCTTGAAGATCATGGGCCAGATCTCCAGTACATGGGGATTGCTGCTGAAAATCCGGATGTTCGCCAAATTGGGATTGTTGAACAGCTGCCGCTGCAGGCTCTTGTTCGTATTGCGGTCAAATTCGATCAGCTGTTCCGCATTGAACTCCATGTCCGCGTACAGGTAATCCCCCATTTCCTTGCTGGATACCGTAATCTGCGCCGTCCGCTCCATCAGCTCCATATTGTTGCCGATGTTGGCCTCCTCCAGCGCCAGAACGAACTCGCTGTTGCTCATCAGTTCCTCGATGGTCCGCTGGTAATTGCTGTTGTAGAACATAACCGAAAAGATGATGATCGGAATGAAGATAATTCCGATATAGGCGATGATCAGCTTTTTTTGCAGCGTCATTTCTTCCACCAGCAACGCTGCTTTTGTACCCCAAGCTTTAAGAGGCGCCTTCATCCCACCACGTCCCGCTTCGCATTTTACGCGAACTGTTTGCATCAGTATAGCATATTCCCCTGCGGACTCCCACGCCGTTTTTGTTTTATACCTTCTTAAGATTTGGACAAAATCCAAAGAACCCTGTGCTTCCCGGGTCCTTTGGATTGGCTGGGCAAGGCTTATTTCTCAAACGCCGCCAGCTTCTGCTTATTCTCCTCAAACCTCTTCTGGCGGTAATCGAACACCGTCTTGAAGCCCGCCGTTTCCCGGTCCTGGACATACTGCGCGAATGCCTTGTCAAACTCCGCTTCGGAGCTTGCAAGCAGCAGCTTGGGCAGGGTTTTGCCCCATAGCTGGGCCACCCTTGTTCCGGCCAAGCCTTCGGGGGTTGTGCCGTTCGGCATGGTATTGTCATACCGGGAGAAGCTCTTGATCTTGCCCTTGGTCCAATCCTCCGGCTGCTTCAGCGGCTCTGCGTTGGGAACCTGCCACTGCAGCTGCATGTTGGAGTCCATCAGCATCCAGAAGGTCCAGTCCGAGCCATACTTCTTGTCAAACGCGGTGCGGTCCTTGTTCCTTAAATCCACTGCCTCCGGCTTCAATTGGTCCCTGCCGTTGAATGTATCCCAGGAAACGCCTTTTTCCCCAAGGTACAGATCCTTCACGCCTTCCTCGCTGACCAGATAGCTGAGGAATTTAATCGCCCTTGCTTTATCCTTGACCTTCTTGGAAATCAGGGTAATCGTCCAGCCGGAAATGCCGGGGCCCGGGAGCGTCGGCGCATCCAGCTTGGAGTTGGCCGGTCCGTCAACCGCGATATAAACGGAATTCGGGTCCTTGGCATACAGTGCATTCTGCTGCGCCGCCAGGTCCGTGCGTTGGTACACCATGGCGAAATAACGGCCCTGGGTGATCTTCTCCTCCATCTGCGCCCGTTTGTCCACGAACACATCCTTCGCGATCAGACCCAGTTCGTTGGCCTTGCGGAACGTCTTCAGCCATCTCACATATTCCGGGTCCGTCTCCCGGTCATACAGCTTGCCGTCCTTCTCCATGGGGACAGCCAGGAAATTTTGCAGGATGGAATTGTACTGGGCGTCATCCCCGAAGGACAGGCTGCCTGTATCGGTGAATTCATGGAAGCCGACGGGGATCAGCGGCTGGCCGTTCACCTGCGGGAACTTCTCCTTGGCCAGCTGCAGGGCGTTCAGGAAGCCTTCGGGCGTTCTCATATCGGGTTTGCCGATGGCTTCGTACATATCCTTGCGCACCAGGAAGGTCTGGTTGCCCATGTACTCCTTGCCGTACTTCTCATAATCCAAGGGTGAAGACGACGCATTGGGATATCCGTATACATTGCCGTCAGGCTGCTTGAACCAGGCCAGCTTGGTCGGGTCCGCCACCTTGAAGAAATAGGGGTCATACTCCTCGGCCAGCTTGTTCAAGGGCTCTACCATGCCGCTTTCGATCATTTTCTTCACCCCGTCCTCGTACCAGCCCAACGTGATGAAGTCGGGAATTTCGGAGGAGGCGATCATGGTATTCAGCTTCTCGGTCTCGTTGCCCGCCGGGACGATGAAGTTGATGTTGACCCCGGTCTTCTTGGTGACGTACTGGGAGGTGGCGTCCACTCCCCACTTGTTGGGGAACCAGGCAAAATTCAGATACCAGTCGAAGGTAATCGGAGCCGTATCGCTCTTCCAGCCCGGCTCATCCGGATTGGCCTTGGTTTTTGACGCTGCTGCCGAGGCTGCCGGACTTGCCGAAGCCGTGGCTGCGGCCTCCTCTTGACTGTCGGAGCAAGCGACGGCGGATGTGGATAAAGCGGCTGCAATCAGAAGCGTCAGTACTTTGCGCAGCTTATTCATTGATCATTCCCCTTCTTGTAAATATATGATGGATCAGCCTTTGATGGAGCCGATCATGAAACCTTTGACAAAGTATTTCTGCAGGAACGGATATACGAACACAATCGGCAGGGTGGTGACCACCATGGTGGCGAGCTTGATCGATTGACCCGTAACCGTACGGCCGGTTATGCCGCCGGCTGCGGACTGGGCGATGCCGCTGGTGCTGGACTGGGCCACAATCCGGTACAGGTAGGTCTGAACCGGCTGCAAATCGATTTTTCTCGTGATATAAATAACGCCTGCAAAATAATCGTTCCACTGATACACGCCATGGAACAAGGCGATGGTTGCCATCACCGGCATGGAGGCCGGGATGACCACGGAGGTAAAGATCCGGAAATCGTTGGCCCCGTCGATCTTGGCCGCTTCCTCCAGCCCGGCCGGTATTTCCCGGAAGAAGGTCATGAAGATGATCAGATCGAAGAAGCTGAACATCACCGGGATAATATAGACGAGAAAGTTATCCAGCAGATTAAGCTGCTTAATCAGCAGGAAGGTGGGGATCAGTCCCCCGGAGAAAAACATGGTGACCGTGCCAAGCAGCATATAGAATTTGCGGAAGATCAGCTCCTGCCTGGACAGAGCATACGCCACCATCGCCGTGAAGAATACATGCAGGAGTGTCCCGGCCAAGGTTTTGCAGACAGTGATCCACATGGCTTGCAGAATACCCTCATTCTTGAACACAGTAGTATAATTCTCCAGGCTGAACACCCGTGGCCACCAGTAGATGACTCCGGTCATGGCGTCCTTGCCTTCATTGAGCGAGTTGACCAGCACGTACCACACCGGATACAAGGTGATGAAGCAGATCAACAGCATCCCCGCCACATTCAATTGGTCGAAAAGCGCTTCACCGCGAGTCCTGCGTTTTAAGGAAAGCATGTGTTCCACCTCCATCAGAACAATGATGTGCCGTTCATTTTTTTGGTAATCCGGTTGGCTGACAGCAGCAACAGCAGAGCGATGACGGATTTCAACAGCCCCACGGCCGTAGCGTAGGAGAATCTCGATTGGCGGAGGCCCATCTTGTACACATAGATGTCCACCACATTGCTTGCGCTCTCATTCACCTTGTTGCTGAGCACGAAAATCTGGTCGAAGTTGGAATTAAGAATGCCGCTCACCGCCAGGATGAATAGAATGGTGATGGTTCCCATGATGGACGGGAGCGTGATATAGCGCATCTTCTGGAACCGGCCTGCGCCGTCGATGGTTGACGCTTCATACAGTTCAGGGGAGATGCTGGAGATGGCGGCCAGATAGATGATGGCGGACCAGCCAAGCTCCTTCCATAGGTCCGAGGCAATAATGATGCTCCAGAAATAGTCGGGCTCCGCCAAGTAAGTTATTGGTTCCTTTACCAGATGAAGCGATGTCATAATATGATTGATCATCCCCACATCTGCGAGCCAGGTGGTCATAATCCCGCCCAGCACCACCCAGGACAAGAAGTGGGGCAGGTACGAGATGGTTTGTACAATCTTCTTGAACCGCATGGACCGAAGCTCATTCAAAAATATGGCGAACGCTATCGGGAGGGGAAACCCAATCACCAGCTTCAGGATGCTGATTCCCAATGTGTTCCTGATTACGCTGTACAGTTCATCATCATGCAGGAACTCCCTGAAATGCTGCAGGCCCACCCATTCCGCCTCCGAAACCGGTCGGCTGATATTCACGAAGTTCTTGAAAGCGATGATAATGCCATACATGGGAATGTAGTTGAAAATAATCATCCACGCCACTCCAAGGAGAGCCATCACCTGCAAGTACCGTTGGGCATAGAAGCGGCGCAGCAACCGTCTGGGGGGCATGTTCTTGTCAAGCTGCCGCTGTACCGGCGCCCCGGTTCCTATTTCCGTCGCCATCTCTGTTCGTCCCTCTCCTTTCCAAGCTTGCTTGTTTCTGCCTTATTTCCGATCTCATACCTATTATAATCGCTAACGGCGAACGGGATAAGGCATCTTATTTCGTATAGGGTTGCATTTTTTCGGATTGCGGGCTTTGACCGAAACCGTTTTCGAAAAGAGGCAGCCGCGGAACTGAACAAGACAAATAAACCGGGAATCCGGACGGCGGTTCTCATGAACGGGGCAAAGAGACGCGGCATGATGCCCGCTTCGCCTTTCATAACTCCGCTTTCCGTTTTCCCGGCTCCATATAACGCATATCCTGGAAAAATCCTCACTCGTGCGGTTCATCCAGCACACTGACATCCAAAATATCCAACAGGAAGATGAAGATGGGAATACCGATGATGAACCCCCAAACCCCCAGATAGTGCTCGGAGAAGAGCAGGATGAGGAAGGTGTAGAACACGGGCAGATTGGTCTTGGAGGACATGAGCTTGGGATTGAGCATATAACCCTCCAGGAAGTGAAGAACCATAATCATGATGAGCACATACAGCACCATGAGCAAGCCGTCGATGGTATAGGCGATAATGCTCAATGGAATCAGCGAGATCATAACACCGGCCACAGGAATCAGGCTCAGCAGGAAAACCATGATGCCCAAGGCGATCAGGTAGGGAAAGCCGAACACCCACAGTCCGATCACGGTAAATCCCGTATTGAACAGGGCAATCAAAAACTGGGCCTCAATCACCTTGCCGAAGGAACGGACGAATTTCCGGCCGAAATATTCCAGTTCATTGTACAGCCAGTGAATCTTGCTGTCCTTCAGCTTGGAGGTGAACTTGACGATCCGCCTCTTCTCCAGAATGAAGAAGAGACTCAGGAGCAGAGCGATGAAGAAGGTAGTGCCCCAGTTGCTGATCACCAGAATGTAATCGATCCCGTGGCTGAGGTAGGATTGCAGATTAAGCTGCCGCAGGGCATTGGCTATATAGATGGAGATTTCATCATCGCCAGGCGGCTTATTCATCATGTTGACCAGGAAGTCATAGAGCTGGCGGACCTGGGAGACAATTTTGGGCAGATACAGATAGATGGCCCAGGACAGCAGAGACACTACTCCCAGATAAAGCATAATCACGACAACGCGGTAGGGAATCTTGACAAACGGATTCAGCCACGCCGTAATATGACTTTGAAGACTGTTCATGATGTAGGTGAATAAAAAAACCAGCAGCACCAGGTTCAGCATGTCCCGTATGGTATACAGGAGCAGGCAGATTATGCCCAAAATAGCAAAGCGCCTTACAGTCGGATTCGCAAAAAGTTGTTTCATCTGCTCCATCTTCCTAATCTTCCCCTATCCTATTGCGGTGATATTTAGTATACCATTGCCAATGAGAATTAAAAAACCTCTTCCATTACGAACCCGCCCAATCTCAACGCAGCCTGCCCAGTGCTGCCCCGGGTACCAGACCTTCCCGCGAGGCCCGGGCCAACAGCGCTTCCACCGCCCCATAGCCGTCTTCTCCCAGGTTGGCGGTAAATTCATTCACATACAATCCAATATGAGCTTTGGCCACATCAAGGGACATCTCCTGGGCATGCTCCAGTACATAAGACAGGGATGCCTCCGGATGAGCCCAGGCATAGTCCACCGATGCCCTCACCCATGAAGCGACGGCATCCGGATCAAGTGAGCGCCGGGCCACAATGGCTCCCAGAGGGATAGGCAGCCCGGTGTCCGCCTCCCACCAGCTCCCCAGATCGGCAAGCATGGTCAACCCGTAGGACGGATAGGTGAATCTTGCTTCATGTATCACTAGTCCCGCATCGACTGCACCTTCCTGAACAGCAGGCATAATCCGGTGAAACGGCATCACTGCAATCTCACCCACGCCACCGGGAACCTGCTGGGCCGCCCATAAGCGAAAGAGCAGATAGGCGGTGGAGCGCTCGCTTGGGACAGCCACCCTCTTGCCGGTGAGCTGGGAAGCCCCTGCCGCGGCAGACTGTCCGCCTGAGGTGAGAACAAGCGGACCGCACCCCCGTCCCAAAGCGCCTCCGCAGGGCACAAGCGCATACCGGTCCAATACCCAAGGAAGCGCAGCGTAGGAGATCTTCAGCACATCCGGCCCGTCCGGTCCCGCCGCCAATCCATTGGTGATATCAATATCGGCATACGTTACATCAAGCTTTGGCGCTCCCGGTATAAGTCCATGGACCCAGGCATGAAAGACGAAGGTATCGTTCGGACAAGGGGAAAAAGCGATTTGCATCATTGCACCTCCATCATGATAGGAAACGCCCGCTCCAACTGGGCAAGCGCGTCTGCAATCCTCCAAGCGCTGCGGTCCCGCGGACCGACGAGGTTGGATATGCCGCGGATCTCCAGGCATTCCACCCCGAACATGCGGGCCGCCGCCGCTACACCGTAGCCCTCCATTGCTTCCGCGGCAGCATCAGGCACTCTGGAGAGCAGCCCCGAAGCGGTATCCGCCGAACCCGTAGCCGTGGAAACCGTAAGCACAGGGCCCGTGACTACAGACAGCCCTTCTTGTCTGCACAATCGGGCGAACTGCTCCACCAACCGGGACGGCGGGCGGTAGGAACTGCTGCCGAAACCCATCTGCTCCACGCTGCGAAAGCCTTCTTGCGTCTCCACTCCCAGGTCGGCGGCAATCATCTCGTCTGCGATAACCAGACTCCCCACATGGGCCTTGCCGGCAAAACCTCCGCCAATGCCCGCACTTACAACCAATCTGTAAGGATAGCTTGCCATCGCGGCCGCTGCACAAGCCGCCGCGGCCGCCGGTCCCACTCCGGCTGCTCTTACCTCAATTCTGCCGTCAGCCCCTGCGCCCCGCAGAACCGCCTCCTTCTCGGCAGCCACTGCGGTGATCACGAGAACTTCTTTTTGTATTAACGGATCATGCCCCATCTGCGTTTCATCCTTTGCCAAATATCTCTTGCCATACTAACAGTATACCTGTTTGAGGCACGCAATTGAAATCCATCTGCAGTTATAGAAGAGAAAAGCCCCTCCGCATCATCATGCGGAAGGGCCGGATTTTTTCAATGACAGTTCAGTTAAGTCCGATCAGGTATTTGCAGCCTGCTTGCCCGAGGCCGGTTTGATCTTCAGCAGCTTTCTCAGATAAGGCATTACATAGTAGTCAGCACCGAATTTGCCGGCGTTGCCTGCTGCAGTGATGATGATGAAGCCAAGCAGGATGTCCCAAGGATTGGAGGATACAGTACCCGCGAACATGAACATGAAGTTCATCAGCAAGCCGAAGAACATGGCGGCTGTAGTCAGACAGCCCAGAATCAGGCCCACGCCTACCAGAAACTCGCCCCAAGGAATCAGCACCTTGAAAATGCCGGCATTAGGCAAAGCAAAGTTGTCGAGGAAGGATACGTAAGTCGGATACAGCTTCTCTGTGGTGGAACCGGATTGCATAACCGGTTTTGCAATGGCGTTCTTCAGGAAGCCTGATGCATCGAAGGTGCCTCCGGTAATTTTATCCCATCCGTGATGCATCCACTGCCAACCCAAGTACAAACGAATTATTGTTACAAGTCCAGCAGCATAAACATTCTCGCGCCAAAACTTTCCAATCATGTTTCATCTCTCCCCTGATTTGAATGATTACCTGATGTGACAATCATAATACACTGTGAACTTATTCACAATATCTTTTTAGCTCCGTTCACAAATTATTAAATAATATTTGTATTTATTTTGAATAAATTTTTCGAAAGTAATAATTAGCACCTGATAACTTGATCATACCCTCTTTTCTCCCGTTTGAAGCACGAACCAACCGTTTTCCTCCCAGGGTATTCCAGAGAAAAGCTAATAAATGACTTCAGGTATGTAAACCCTTACAGTATCATCGCATATTCATAGCCGCGGCGGTATCGGAAAAAAAGGCAGGATCATGCGGGGATTTTACGCAATAAATAAGAAGGCGTGTAGGGAAAATCCCTACACGCTTTTTTCGGAAATAATATTATGTTTCAAGGCGTATCTGACCATGTCTGAACGTTTGGTCATGTTCAGCTTCTCACGGATTCGGGTCTTGTAGGAATCCACGGTCTTGATGCTGACCGCAAGCTGCTCGGCGATTTCCTGCTGGGTATGGCCAAGAGCAATGAGCATCAGCACTTCTTTCTCCCGGGGACTTAAGATATCATCTTCCACATCCAATCCTTCCGGCTCCTGCTTCGGTTTGCAGAAACCGCCAAGCAAGGTGGGATAAACATAATGTTCCCCTTCCATTACGGTGCGGATGGCAATGATCAGCTCCGTGTCCACTGCCCGCTTCAGCACATAGCCTGAGGCTCCCGCCTGCATGCTTTCCTGCCAATAGGCATCATCGGAATAAGTGGTAAGCATCAGCACTTTAATGGAAGGGTCATGCTTCTTGATCTGCCTGGTGCATTCAATGCCGTCCATAATGGGCATACTGACATCCATAATCACCAAATCCGGCTTACAATTTTTGGCCAGCAGAATAGCTTCGTCCCCGCGGCTCGCTTCCCCGATCACATCAAACATGGGGTCAGCCAGAAGCACATTTTTTAATCCCGAACGAAACAAGGGATGGTCGTCAACCAGCAGAACTCTGATGGATGGCACGCAAAATCTCCTCCCTGCAGCAATTTATCTCCCCTTGTGATAAGGGAAGCCAAGTCAAACAGACCGGTGTTGGCCTGCAAACGTCCCCGGCGTTTCTTCGAGAAGCTCCGGCGGCATTGCAGATGCATATTCCAAAACTGGGATATGGACAAAAATTGTGGTCCCCACTCCGCGTTCGGATTCTATCGTCAATGTGCCATTCAGCAGCAGCGCCCGTTCCTGCATGCCTCTTAGTCCCAAATTGGACCTGGACGGCTCGCGGGCCAGAACCTGCTCGGCATCGAACCCTTCTCCGTCATCTTCCACAATAACCGACAGCGTCCCCTGCATCCTGTTGACGATCACACTCACATTGTTGGCTTTGGCGTAACGCGCTACATTGGTTAACGCCTCCTGGACAATGCGGTAGACGGATATTTCCACTTCCGATTTAAGCCGCTGGCCCTCCAGCCCTATCATGCATAGATCTGCATCTATGGGGTATTTGGTTTTGAATTGTTCCAAATACCGTTCCAGCGCTGTGGACAGCCCGTATTTATCCAGAACGCTCGGGCGCAATTGCCATGCCAGATCATGGACTTCCTCCAACGTTTCCTGAACGAGACTGCGGAGTCCGCGGATATGGTCGCTGCGCGCCTGCTCGGTTTTCTTGTCAGCCAGCATGCTTAGACCAAGCAATATGGAAGTGAGGGATTGACTCGTTTCATCATGCAGCTCGCGGGCAATCCGCTTCCGCTCTTCTTCCTGCGCCCGGATCACCTTGTCCAGAAGCTTCAGTCTGACCTCTTCCTTCTGCTTCAGTTCGTCCCAAAGCCTAAGATTCTCCGCGGTTACGGCAATCTGGTTGGCCAAGGAATGCAGGATATTCACGGACTGCTGATTCAGGGGCAGGTAGCTGCAGATAGCCAGCTGGCCAATCCGGTTATCCTGCACCCCGATGGGGAACACCAGGTAGTGGATCGAAACGATGGAGCAATAGCACTCTCTTCCCTGAAGACGCTCGCAGCGGTCGCAGGGGCATTCCACAATTTTGCAGGGAAGATCCAAATATTCCCCCATGACCCTCATCTGGATAACAGCGGAATGCAGCTGAAGTCCGGAAACGGCCTGCTTGAGAAAATGCTCCAGCATGGATCTCATGGCATCAAGGGACCGGACCTGGACACGCAGCTCATTCAACAAGGACAGCTCCCTGTTCTGAAGCAGAATTTCCTGGCGTTCCACGACCTGCTTATTGCGCATCAGCAGCTTGGTGAAGAATACCACGGCATGGTCAATAGACCTTCTCCTGATCAGGAGCAGCCATTTGCGCAGGGTTATCTTCTGTATAAACCGCACCAACAACCGGGATTTGCTGATCAGCTTTTTAAGCTTCATGAGAACTCCCTCCATCCAAGCGGACTCATGTTACAACTGTAGTACACCGTTTCATTCGTCGATGTGAGAGATATCACTATAGAGACTGAATAAATCGCTCCAATTCATTGGCTACCGCATAGAGACTGGCCCGGTTCTCGAATTCCTCTCTGGTTTGGGGCATAGGCAGCAGCTTATGGTAATCCCGGATGCCGCGGAGCTTCTCACCCAGATGCGGCGAAGGAATTCCCCCGCTCATATGGGCATTCATCTCCTCTACCAGCTCTCCGATCCGCTGCCCTTGCTCCAACTGGATGGAGATGCCCGATACGGCAGGAAGCATCCGCTCCAGAATCTCGTACTGGCGGCGCTTCACGGTGAAGTAATGGCTGAAGGAGTTCTCCTTGCGCTGAATGTTGTTCTCCGCGTCGATTGCCGCCAATCCGCCCGCCTTGCCCAGCACATCCCCAAGCAGGATCAGCTCCTTGCCGTCCCACTGGGTGCTCCCCTCCTTCAGGTAAAGGGCGATTTCCTTCAGAATAGCGGCAATCAGTCCGTCCACCTGGTCCTTGTACCGGTTCAAATCCCTGTCGATGCTGGGCATGTACCAGTTGATGAGCAATGCCACGCCCAGACCGATGGAGATAACCCCGATTTCATTGAGAAAAAAAAGCGGCTCCCATTTGCCGTGCATATAGACATGCATAACGATAACCGAGCTGCTGGCAATTCCCTCGTGAATCTTCAAGCGGACGCACAGCGGGATAAAGAATAAGAGCAGCACCAGAAAAGAATAGGCATGGTAGCCAATGGCCTCGAACAGCAGGCTGGACAAAAACAGAGAGAGCAGACAGGCGAACAAGCGGCTCAAGGCAGCCCTCACCGACTGCTTGCGAGATTTCTGAATGCACAGCAAAGTCAAAATTCCGGCGGCAGTGAAATATTGGAGTCCGATGGATTGGGCAATAAAGACGGATAAGGATACTCCCAATGCGGTTTTTATCGTGCGAAAGCCTATCTTCATGTTGTGTCACCTGTCCTGAAATAACATTGGTCTTAAGCCACTGGCCGGATGATGTTACGGAAGCCTCGGAATTGGCGCAGCCAATTTGAGGGCCTCCCTCACACGCATCCTCCGATGGCGCTCGCGCTAAGCGCGGCATCTGCACGCTGTATAGTGGGGCTTTATATTGTAACTACCCGGGAAATAGCCCGAATAGGCGGTCTGCGTAGCGAATTCCCATCCTTTGTGGTGCCGCGCAGCGGCATGGTTGGCTACTCAGCTGCTTGTTTGGAAAAATGGTGTTTTACGAAAATGGAGCAGCTCTTAAAGCCCGCTGCGGCCGCTTTTCGCTCCATTTCCCCGATTCGAATCCGTTGCTCGTCTTCACGAAGCGCAATCCTAGCAACAGATGGCTGACATGGGATGTTCAGCATGTAAAAATGCAGTTATTTCATGGGCAACTGCTGCAACGGAAGGTCATCCTGTAAAAGTGCAGTTAGTTCACCCGGATTTCATCTTTTTGGCGGATTCAAGCAAATATAACTGCATTTTTGCAGGAGGAGAGCAAAAAAGAGGGATCGTGGCCAAAAATAACTGCATTTTTGCATGATCTCATGAGCAGTCCCTGTCTGAATCACGGCTCAGCTATCCTTTTGGAGCAAATTCGTGTTTTATCGGAACGGATGAGCTTTTAAAGCTCGCTGCGTCCACATCTCGCTCCATTTTCTTCAGTTTTGCCGCTGCCGGAAGAGTCGCTTAAGTTCCGTAAAGGAATGCCAATAGCTGAATAGTTACTTTATTTTACACTTGGCAAATGGGATTGTAAAGATTGCCAGCGTTGCTGCAAAACAACTTAAACGTAGACAAATAACAATAAAAGAGATAAAATGAATGAAATCATCAATAAAAATCAATAAACAACAGTAATATTGGAAAGGGATGGATATGGAACACTTCTCCGATCAGGATTTCGCCGAAGAACGCAGAAAGAAAATTGTGAATTTGATCCGGCGCGACAAGCGGGTGACGGTTAATCAACTGGTAGAGCTGTGTCTGGTCTCTGCGGGAACCGTCCGCAATGACTTGAAGGAGCTGGAGCAGGCGGGTATGCTCGTCAGGACCCACGGCGGAGCGGTGGTTCCCACCGTTCCGGTCCGGGGAGAGATCGCCCTTCCCTTGCGGGAGGGCACCAATACGGACAAGAAGGAAGCCATTGCCCGTGAGGCCGTCAAGCTTATTAAGGACGGGGAATCCGTGTTCCTGGACGCAGGCACTACTTCGCTGGCCCTTGCCCGGGAGCTTTCGCGCACAGACCGTTCCTTTATCGCCGTGGTCAATGATTTTCATATAGCCGAAGCTCTGGAGGAAAGCGAGCGGGGGCAGATTGTCTTCATCGGCGGTGTTGTGCGCAAGAAAAATCACAATACCAGCGGCCGTGTGGATCTGGACATGCTCAAGCGGTATATGGTGGAAAAGGTGTTTTTGACCGCAGATGCCGTTTCTGCGGATAAGGGTGCAACCACTTATCTGGTGCAGGACATTCAATATAAGCGGATCGTCATGGCCAACGCCGCAAAGAAAATCATCCTGGCCGATTCTACCAAGCTGGGCCGGCATGTCTTCGCCCAATTCGCCTCCGTTGAGGAGATCGACACGGTTGTAACGGATTCCGCAGCAGATGCGGCCATAGTATCCGAGCTTGAGGAGAAAGGCGTGGAAGTGTTCGTCGCTCCCTGAGCTCCACAAGCTCAGGCGCGGCACTTTTATATAATGAAGAGAGGGGTTTGTTCATTAATGAAAGCGAATAACGCCATGATCGATCTTGCGGTAATCGGAGCGGGAATCAAGGGGTGCCTGACAGCGCTGCGCGCAGCCCAAAGCGGATTAAACGTTGTGCTGGTGGAGAAGAGACAATTCCCGGGGCAGGAAATTACGGCCGGAGGGCATACCTTCATCCGGACGGAAGGGGAGGAGCGCTTCAACCGCCTGTGCCCCACCTGGCTCCAGCGGATATTCAGTCTGCGCAATGAGCAGGAAGCCATGGCGCCGGAGGGACTGACGAAGCAGTGGCTTATGGATGCTCTGGAGCAGCATGGCGCAGCCGTGCTCTATTGTGCGGAGGCTGCCGGAATAACACACGCTCAGGCAGGAACCACAGGTGTGCTGCTGGCTACTCCGTTCGGTCCTATGCATCTGGCTGCCCGCAAGGTGGCGGATGCCACGGAACGGCTTAATCTGGGCCGGCTGATCAGCGGAATTCCTTATGTGAGCGGCCGTGTCGTTGTCCGCGGAGTATTCGAGATGGAGAATGTCAAGGGTGACGCGGCCGGGCTAAGCTCAGTCGAAAGCCGACTCTCCCTTGTGAAGGGAAGCCTGAGAGTCCATCCCACACTGCGCAATGACACCAAAGCGGTGGAATTTGCCTATGAAGACGAAGCGAGCGGGATTTGTGCGGCGCGGAGCGTGCTGGAAACCAGGCGCATTGCCAAGGCAGAGGCCATCGCGGCCTGTCTGCGCCAATCCATACCGGAGTTCGCCGAAGCAAGCCTGAGCTTTCATGCCAACGATGCCTATTTCGAGGGGGACGACACCCGCTTCCCTTCCGATGCTGCCGCTTTCCCTTCTATAGAAGGCCTGCGCTCCCTCTCTCCTCTCCAATGGGGCTTTTCCCTGAACGATCTGGCAGACGCCTGGGAAGAAGCGGGGCGGCTGGCCCAGTGGGCAGCGGAAGCAACGGAAGCGGTTGGTGCAACGGATGGAGCAGCGGCAGAAGCAACGGGTGCTTCTCCGGAGCGTCAGGGGACCGCGCAGCTTGTTATGAACGGAGAGGAGCTGGCCTGGAGTCAGGAAGACCTGACTCCTTATGCGGATGAGGGAATGCCCGTTTGTCTGAGCCTGGTTTCTGCAGAGAGGCTGGCCGCACGGGCTAAGCCTCCCGTTTTCCAAGCGGATATCTGTATTGCCGGCGGCGGAGCAGGCGGAAGCATGGCGGTTGTGAGCGCAAGCCGGAGCGGCAAAAGCGTGGCGGTCATCGAGAGCAATACCCTCCTGGGCGGCACTCATACGGTAGGCTTGGTGACCGGCTACTACGACGGCTACAGAGGCGGCATGAACCAGAAAATTGCGGACGAAGCCCAGGCCTTCGCCCAGCCCACAGGCTTGTGGAAAAGCGGCGGCGGACTTCCCCATGCCTCCTACCTGAATCACCATCTGCAGGAGCCGGGGGTCCGTTATTTTGGCGCCAGCCTTGTATGCGGTACGCTTAAGGAGGACGGCCGGGTGAAGGGCGTCCTTGCCGCCAATGAGGACGGATTATTCCTGGTGGAGGCCCATGTCACCATAGATGCAACGGGCAACGCGGACGTGGCTGCCTTTGCCGGAGCCGCTTACGAGCTGGGGGACCCGGAGACGGGCATGGTGCAGAGCTACAGCGTGTGGGGGACGGATGTGCTCCCAACGGGTTCCTTCCTGTCCAACCGCTATCTGAACGACCAGGGAATCTGTCACCCCGATCTGTACTCCGAGCGGCTGCGGGCTATCCGTGAAGGCCATCTGGACAATTCGCCGTTCCACATCTCCCCCATGGTCACGGTGCGGGAATCCAGAAGAATCAAGGGCGAGGATGAACTAACCATCCGTAATATTCTCGATGACCGCCTCTATGACAATGTGGTCGCCGTAGCCTGCACCAGAGCGGACAGCCACGCCTACACCTCCTCTCCGCTCGCCCGCATAGGCGGCCTGGGAGCCGGGAAAGAGGTTCAGGTGCGCATTCCCTACGGCTGCTTTATTCCGAAGGGAATCGAGGGACTCCTCGTCGCCGCCAAAGCCCTCTCGGGCGAACGGGATGCCACCAGCTTCTGCCGGATGAACGCGGATATCAAGAATGCGGGGTATGCCATGGGGCTGGCGGCGGCAATGGCCGTGGACCAGGGAAGCGGCGTAAGGGACATTGACCTGCCGAAGCTGCAGGGCAGGCTCAAGGAATTGGGAATTTTGCCGGAGTGGACCTTCCGGGGGCAGGAGAGGACGGATACGGCGAAGCTTGCCGGGCAAGCGGCAGAGTCTGATCTGGATGCGCTGACTGCACTGCTGCGCCGTCCCCGGGAAGCAGCGCTGCCTGTATTGGAGGCCTTGTATCAAGAAGGCAAGCGGGGGCTGGCCGTGCATGCGCTGGCCTGGTTCGGCTCCGCGTCCGGGGCCGTGGAGCTGGAGGAGGAGCTTGCCCAAGCGATTGACCAGGGGCGTCACCGCTCCCTGCCCATGCTGAACGCCTTCCGCGCCTCCATCCGGTGGGGAAGAGATTACGGAGACGACTTCACCCTGGTCAACCGGCTTATTATGTTCGCGGGCCGTTCGGGAGACAGCCGGCTGGCCGTGCCGCTGGCCAGACTGATCGCCGATACGGAAGGCTTCGGTCCCCTGCATCCGGGGATTATGCCTTACGATATCCGCAGGGATGACATCGTCAGATATCCCTTCTACAACCGCCTGTTGAACATCGCCTATGCAGCGGCCGAGCGGGCCGACCAGTGCCTGGTTCCGGCCTTGGAGACGCTTCTGTCCCGCGACGGGGTAACGGGCTATGCCGTAGAACAGGGTTCAACCGCACGTCCCCGGTTTATGCTGGCCCATGCGGAGGTTCGCTTGGCCCGGGCCGCCGTCCGCTGCGGCAGCACTCTCGGCAGAGAAATAATGGCCTCCTACTTAAACGACAAGCATTCCTTCTTCCGCGAGACAGCGCGCCGTGAGCTGGAGCAGGCGGGCAAGGCGGCCGTTCTTTCCTTCTGAGAAGGGAATGGGTAAGGCGCCTGACTCACGTGACCTTTCGTGAGATCGATCAATGAGGCGCTGCCAAGCGCACAACCAACAAGCCGGGGAGTTGTCCTCGGCTTGTTGGTTTACGTACCATGCAGTTGCTCTACAGCTGGTCCTTGTTTTTCTGGTACCACTCATTGACCAGTTTCTCCACGTTCTCGCCGCCAAGGCGCTTCCATTCCTTGCGCAGATCCTCCAGAGCAGCCTGGGGAGTCAGGGCCGAGCCGCCCACAATGGCCTTGGTTTCGATTTGCGCCGCAATGGGGGCGAAGGTGGCAATCAACTGGGACACCTCCGGCAAGCTGGGGCTGTATGCAATATCACGGCGGTATTTATTTTTTATCGCCAGATTAAGTGAAGTTTCCCGCTCCTTGGCGTACTCCTGGGAAAGCTCACTGGAAGCGGCCATAACAGGCAGCCATTCCGGCTTTAGGGCGTACTGGTGCAGAATTCCATACTCCAGAGCGTACCCCACCTCCTTGCGGCTTTTCTCCGGATCGATGATCTGAGGGATCTCGTTGTTGATAAGCTTGTAGTGGACGTTCTCCTCTCCGAAGCGCAGCGGCTTCCAGCCCTTCTCGATCATCCAGTCCAGGAATTTCACAGCCGCCTCGATTTTGTCTTCCTTCATGCTGCTGTTGAAGGCTATAAGCATGTTGGGAGGCGTTTCCTGATACAGACCGTTCTTCCCGTACTTGGTGGACACCGATTCCAACGCCCTCATTTTGGCCTGGGGCACATTTTTCTTCAGGTCCATGAATTCATTCTCCATATTCACATTGCCCAGCAGAATACCGGCCTTGCCGGTGGTCCAGAATTGCAGAGAGCGTTGGTTGTTCTTATCTGTAATATACTCCTTGTCAATCAGCCCCTCATCGAACAATTGCTTCTGAAAAGTCATGTAGTCCGCATACCGGTCCATTGTTCTGCCGAATTTCAATTGGCCGTCCTCCAGATACCATTGGTTCTCATGGGTGAAGAACAGAGCCCGCAGCACCGGAATGCCGTTCTGGTTCATGGCGATGGGAATGGTATCGGCCTTGCCGTTCCCGTCCGGGTCGCCGTTCTTGAACTGGCGGGCCACCTCTATGAACTCTTCAACCGTTGCCGGTGTTTTGAGCCCCAGCTTATCCAGCCAGTCCTGGCGAATCCACATGCCGTTATTGGCGATGGATTCCATCCCCCGCACATTGGAGACTGCGTACATCTTGCCGTCCATCATCAAATACGGCTTCAGCTCGGGATGCTCACTCAGGTATTTTTTATAATAAGTGCTATATTTTTCAATATATTGATCAATGGGCTGAACCGCTCCCTGGTTGACAAGCTGGGTAATGTAGTTCCGGTCGTATTCCCAGATCAGATCGGGTGCGCTGCCGGAAGCAATCAGCGTATTCAGCTTGGTCTGAGCCTCATTGCGGGGAACAGGCACCCACTTGACTGCAGCCGGAGCGTTCTCATTGATCCACCTTGTCCAGCGGTTATTCTCATAAGTGCCTTCCTCCGCAACCACCGTGCCTCTGTCGAATATGGAAATGCTGATCTCCTTCTTGGCTCCCCCTGACGGTACTGCGCTTGCTTCCCCACCCGCAGCGGGTGCAGCCGAGGGCTGTGTTTCCTTCTCACTCTTGCCGCATGCGGTTGCCGCAGACAGGAGCAGGCATGCCGCGAACAGCATTGCCGTTGCTTTCTTCATCCTTTTCAATTGCTTCATCCCCTTTTTGGTATTGTTGAATAGTGTTTATATCAAGGGCAGCCCCGGGGAGCGCCCCCGGATATCAGCCTTTTACCGAACCGATCAGGACTCCCTTGACAAAGTGCTTCTGCAAAAAAGGATAGACGCACAAAATGGGAGCAATGGCGATGACCACAGAGGCGGCCTTCAGACCCTCGGGAGTCAGCGTAACCGCAAGCTCCGAAGCGCCGCCGTCTCCTGTCAGCAAGCTTTGATCCACCTGCTTGATCATCTGGTACAGCTTCAGCATCAGCGTCTGCAGTCTGGAGCTGGTGATATAGAGCATCACATTGAAGTAGGAATTCCACCAGTTCACCGCATAGAAGAGCGACAGGGCAGCCAGAATCGGCTTGCATACGGGAAGGATGATCTGAGCCAGAATCCGCCAGTTGCCCGCACCGTCGATGGAAGCGGACTCCTCAATTTCATCCGGCAGGCCCTCCATGAAGCTTTTCATGACAAACATGTTGTAGGTGCTGATCAGGCCCGGCAGCCAAAGCGCCAGATAGGAATCCATCAACCCCAAGGATTTGATCAGAATGAAGTTGGGGATAATGCCCGAGATGAAAATCATGGTAAAGGAAATGAACATCAGCAGGACATGACGGCCATACAGCCGCCTGCGGGATAAGGGATAAGCCGCCAGAACGGTCATCAGGATATTGAGAACCGTGCCCACCAGTGTCACGATCACCGTATTTCTCATGGAATGAAGCAGCTGCCCGTCCTCCAGCAGTCTTTTGTAGGCCTCCGCATTCCATTCCACCGGCCACAGAAATACCTCACCGGCGGTAATGGCCCGGCTGCTGCTGAAGGATGCGGCAATCTCGTACCAGAAGGGATAAAGCGTAATCAGCGAGAGCATACCGAGAAAAATATAGTTCAGGGACAATCCGGCCATGGTGGCGGGGGTATCGCCTTTTTTGAGCAGCTTCATGCTTACCATAGCCCCCTTTCACCGAAGGAGCGGATAATCCGGTTTACGCCGACAACCAGAATCAGCCCGATCAGGGATTGAAATAAACCCAGCGCCGTCGTATAGCTGTAATTCATATTCTGCAGCCCGATCCTGTACACATAGGTGCTGATCACATCGGCCACATCCAGCACGGAGTCATTCTGCAAAGCCAAGGTCTGCTCCAGTCCCACATCCATCATGCTGCCCATCCGCAGAATAAGCAGGATGGCAATGGTGCTGCGAATGCCCGGAAGAGTTACATGCCAGATTTGGCGCAGCTTGCCGGCCCCGTCAATTCTTGCCGCCTCGTAGAGCTGGGTATCAATGGAGGACATCGCCGCCAGATACAGGATGGTTCCCCACCCCGCCTCCCTCCATACGGAGGACATGGTGTAGGCAACGGGCCACCAGCGTGAGCTGGCCATGAAGTAGACAGGCTCCAAGCCGAATACATGCTCCAGCACCATATTGACCACTCCCGTACTGGGAGACAGCACGGCGATCATAATCCCTCCCAGCACCACCCAGGAGATAAAGTGGGGAATGTACAGCAGGTTCTGCACGACCCGCTTATAGCCCTCGGCACGAACCTCGTTCAGCAGGAGAGCCAGCAAAATCGGTACGGGAAAGCCTACGGTCAAATTGTACACATTGAGAAGAAGCGTATTGCGCAGCACTCTCCAGAAGTCCGTGCTTTGGAACAGCATCCGGAAATGCTTCAGTCCCACCCAATCGCTGCCCAGAATCCCGTCTGCAAACCGGTAGTTCTTGAAGGCGATAATCTCTCCAAGCATGGGCGCATACTTGAACATGAGATAGAAGCCAATAACCGGCACCAGCATCATATACAGGGATTTGTCGCGGTTGATTTTCTTCCATATTTGTCTTCCCACGGCAGCAGGCGCATCGGTGCCTGCGACCTCCAATGCCGCAAGGGGCTGATGCCCCCGGCCAGCGGACAGGGCCTTTTTCATCTGCTTCATCCATTCCTTTCGCCTGCAATTTAAGTATTCCTTGTTGCTTGCTTTATCGTACAGGGCGAATGGAGGCACAGCAATGGCCCGATCTTGCGGTTTGTGCCGAATCTTTACCAGGAGGGCGGTGACATGATTTGACCTGTGTGCATTATTATGACCTTTCCAGCTGCTCGCGGTATTCAGAAGGAGTCAATCCCGTCATTTTCTTGAAGGTCCGCAGGAAGCTGCGGCTGTTGGCATAGCCTACGGCATCGGATATATCGGATATCTTCAGACTCCAATCCTTCAGCAGCTCCTTGGAGGCTTCTATCCGGATTTTGATCAGATAATCAATGAAGCTGCCCTCCGCATGATCCTTGAACAACCGGCTGATGTAGGTGGGATTCAGGTGAAAATGCTCGCCCAGATAATCAAGCGAAAGGTCCCGGTTGTGGTAATGCTCTCTTATGTATACCAGAACCCGCTCCAGGGTGTCATTCTTGCCCCGGTGGCTGCGCTTCTCCTCGCCGAGGGCCTGCAACCGGTCCAAGAGCATGCATACCAGCTCCTCGATCTCCTGCCAATTCTCGCACTGCTGAATCCGCTCGTGAAGATTGCCGAACGGAATCAGAATCGGCTCTGTTCTTATACCCATCGTTTCCAGTGTCTGCATGGAGCGCATGATCAGCTCCAGGGAGAACTGCCGGATAAGATCGGGCGGCAGGTTCCGCCGGACCGCCTCAATAAAGGCCTCGTGAAGCAGTGCGGTCATTCTGCTCCCCTGTCCCAGCTTCAGCGCATCCAGAATCTGATTGATGGCCTCCATCATCCGGTAGTAGTCCTGATTGTCAGGGGCCTGCAAG
This sequence comes from Paenibacillaceae bacterium, assembly GCA_029256185.1. Lineage (GTDB taxonomy): Bacteria > Bacillota > Bacilli > Paenibacillales > NBRC-103111 > Paenibacillus_AR. The sequence continues at coordinate 202,388 of JAQSYI010000006.1, read as the reverse complement.
TCCTCAATGGAAATCACCGTCTGACGGCCCAATACCATCTTGTACTGCAAAGCCTGGCGGGACTCCTCGTAGGACAGGGAAATATGCTTCAGCTCCCGGTAGCACTTCCCCACTCCCGCCGTTACCGTAACGCCGATCTGCCTGGACATCACATCGAGAATATGCTCCATCAGGGTGGCGGCCTTCAGGTGGTTCTGCTCCTCATCCCCTCCCGGGAAGCTGAAGACAATCGCCGCCACCCCTTCTCCCAGGTCGATCGCCACCCCCGCATTCTCCATCTGTATAATTTCCTCCGCCACATTGCACAGGGCGTAGGTGTACAGCTTCTCATCCTGGGGAATAATGCCCCCTTCCTTGCTGATTTCGGCCATGCTCACCACGAACCATTCGGGGAACAGACGGCAGCCGGTCCATTCCAGATGGGCTCCCACCGTCGAGATGTCTGTCTGATAGCCCATCAGCAGATCCATTACCGTTCTCCACTTCAACATGGGCTTGTATTCCCTGACCTGCTTCTCCAGCTGCTCCCTGTCCAGAAACATCTGGTCAAACACGTTCTCCAGGTAGGATACCCCCCTGGCGGACGGCGCGCCGCCGCGATTTTCCTGCAGCCCCTTGTACTTGCCCGAAAGCTTGCCAACCAGCAGATCAATGGGTCCGAAGGTGCGGCGGCTGATCAGGAAAGTAACGGCAAGTCCCAGGAGAGACATGATTGCAGCGCAAGCAATCAGCAAATTGCGGGTTACGATAAGCGGCTTGAATACCTGACTCTGGGGCAGAACACTGACAATTCTCCAGCCTGTATAAGATGAGGTCCGGTAAAAAACGGTCTGCTTCTCCCCGTCCAAGTCAACATTGAACGAACCGTTGTCCGGTCCTGACAGCACCTGAGTGATATAAGGCAGCTCCTTCATGCTGCTGTACAGCTTTTCCTTGTCGTCATGAGTGATGACCTGCCCGTTATCGTCAATGATAAAGGTATGCCCCTTATAGCCTTCTTCGTAGATATCCCGGATCATTCTCTGAAGCTCCGCTTCATTCATATTCACAGCCAGAAGTCCCCTGCGGAAGCCGGGAGCGCTTAGGGCCGGATAGGAACGGATCAGTGTTACCACATCCCGGTTGACAGAGCCGTCCCAGATCTGATGGGTAGGCAGCCACTTGAAGTAAGGCTTCATATCCAGGTACTGGGTGATCCATTTGTTCTCGGAATATTCCTGGTTCATAAAAGCCTGCTCGGTCAGAATGTGTCCGCTGACATGGGAATACACGAAGATGGATGAAAAGTGGGGATACTTGTACATAAAATTGGACAGCTTGGTATTTAAGGCAAACAGATTGAGATATTCCTGATCCCCGTCGGTATAGCTGTCGTTCATGAAATACACAAATTCCAGTTCATTGGTGAACTGCAGCAAGTCCTTGTCCACCTGCTGGAAGGCCATCTCGAGCTTCTGGTCGATTTGCTTCAGAAGGGCTCCGTTGCTTCCCTTCAACTGCTGCTTCAAGCCTCCCACCGTTCCCCTGTAGGAAAGAAATACTGTGGCCAGAATGATGAGAAGCAATACTCCACCGTAAACCATAATCATTCTGCCTGCCGTGCTGTGCCTCACTGAGCAGCCCCCTTCTCATGAAATCGCGGAATGTCATAATGTAATCGCTTTAATGGCCTGTCTGGAATTAACTATAGACAATGAGATTTTTATTTGCAACAAGATTATGGCGGGGCATCCCGCTCTCACGGCAAGAGGGGCCATGGAGGAGCATCCTGCTCTCACGGCAAGAGGAGCCATGGAAGAGCATCCTGCTCTCACGGCAAGAGGAGACAAGGTTTCCCTTGTCTCCCTCTGTAGAAGCGTGCATGTCATTCCGGCAATAAGGCATTGAAGGAGGGCGGGCCGGCCACGGGATGCTCCCCCGACCACAGCCTCGGGGTCATGGTGTCATAAGGGCCCATGCCTGTATTCTTCGGTACAAGATCCGCATGAACGGGATCACCGGAGGAGAACACCTCCCTGATCTTATCCAGATACCCGAACCCGGCAATATTGCTGGGAATCAATGCATGCCCCTCCGCTATCTCATTCCAGTTGCCCAACAGCAGCAGCCTGCTTCCCAGAGAAGCCTCCGCATCCCCATTGGCCGGCATATAGTAATCCTTGAGCCACTCCAGTCCGGCTTTCCAATCGGCAAGCGGAATATTGGTCTTCCGTTCCGACATGCCCCAAGGCTCATCACCCCAGCCCTGGGAGATGGAAGGAATGGCCGGAAGCGCATTAACGCTCTTCTGCTTCTGAAGACGGTCCAACTGATGCAGCATGTCATTGGACGTATGATTGTATATATAGGTATAGTCATACCCGCGATCCTTCAGCTCCTGGGACTTGACCGTATCCGTTCCGGTGTACTGGGCCAGGAAGACCGCTCCGTCGAAGCCCTCCGCCCGCAGCATGTCCTCCACCTGGGCGAATACCGCCGCATTGCCGCCGACGCCCCCCAGTTGGGCGGCCAGCTCATCGGTTTTCCAGATGCCGATTACCGGCTTATTATCGATCAGCAGATAGGAGGGATGCTTGAAATAACGTTCAATCCAATATTGCACCACATTGTTCTTGAAGTCCTCCGCGTCGGCAGCCCCGGTTCCATTCTCCCACAGGATGGCAAAGCTGATTCTGTCCGCATACTTGGAGTTCAGGAACCCTTCATTCAGCTTGGCCGAGTTTCGGGGCTCCTTCACCGGCGAGCCGATGGTATTCTTCGGTCTGTACCAAGCAGGGTAATACAGGCCGACCCCGTGCTCTACCATCCACTTGGTCTCCCAGTCGGCCACCTCCGGATTGCCCTCGTCAAAATATCCAAGCAAAGGAAGCCTGTTGTCGTAGGGAGCGATGGCATCGTATCCGAAATGGCTGCCCTCCCGCCACAAATCGCAGGTTTGGATTCCTACCAGATAGGGCGAATCCACTTCGGGAGCAACCGGCTCCGGCACGAGACTGGCATAAGCGCCCTGGAACAGCCGGATATCATCCACCCACAGGGTTCCTGTGCCTTCAACGGAAGTGGCAAAGGCGAGAAAATCCAGCATGACTGCCCCATTCAACAGAGGAGCCTGCTCCTTCAGCTTGATCTTGTTCACATAGATATCCGCCGTCCCCGCCGCAGGCTCGGAGACAAGCTTCATGTTGTACCATACATTGGCCTTGTAGTTATCCCACAGCTTGACAAAGGAACCGTCTGCGTTCAGATAACCGATATGCCCTCCTGCCGTTGTTACCGTCAGCGCAGGCTGACTGCCCTGCCCCAGCACAAGGGATATGCCATCCTGCTTGACCGGCAGCAGAAATTCATATTCCAGCGTCATCAGCTCCGTCTGGCCGGGAAAGCTTCTGGAGACGCTCACCCTGTCATGGGAGCCGGTATCCTCCAGCTTCAGAGAATTCCAGTCATAATACAGGTTGCTTTTCATTTCCTGAACAGCCGCGCTGCTGCCTCCGTCTGCAGCCGCATCCCAGCCCTGAGGACCGCTGCCGGCCCGTTCAGTCAGGAAATGATCATAAATCAGGTAGCCCTTATAGAGCTCCATGACACTGAAGGCCAGCTTGACCCGCCCTTGCTCTGGCGTCTCGATATATAGTTGGTTCAGCTCTCCAGCGGGATTGGTAAAATCGGCATTTTCCAGCATGTACTCCCCGCCGTTTACATACATGCTTGCCTTTCCCGTATCCGGATTGGCCCGTATCTTCACTCCGTACCATGCCTGCTCCAGATATCCCGGAACCAGGATGTGGCGGCTTCCATCCGCCTGGGCATATACGATATTTCCCGCTTCCGTCAATAACTGAACCGCCGGAGCCGTCCCGTTCCCCAGAAGCAGCGAAACGCCGTCTCCTTTGCCGATAAAGTTCATCTTGAATTCCAGCGTTATTTCCCCTTCGGTCTGGGGAAGAAACGGCCGTTTGGCCCATACCTTCTTCACTGTGCTGACATCATCAAGAATGAACGGAGTTTCCCCGTTGTATTGGCGCAGGCTGGCGGTTCCCCCCTCCTCGCCCACAGACCAGCTGCTGGGAACCCAGCCCACCGGCTGCCAATAGGAATCGTCAATCAGATGCCCCCGTTCCAGATTCCGCGCTACGGCAGGAGCAAATTCCACATAGTCCAATTTGGCCGGGTCGGGTCCATAGCCTCCTTCGATGACGAATGGATCGCCGTGGCTGACGTACAGATACTCCTTGGCATGGCGTACATGCAAGGCGCTGTCATCATATTGCCCCAGCCAATAGTCGATCTCCTTGCCGTTGTGCTTCAGCCTGTAGCTGCTGTCATAGCTGCCTTCCCCTTCATAGTACCCGGCATGGAGGGCGTAATAACCGGACGGTCCGGGGAAGGAGAAGGACGCAAGGCCGATTCCCGCCCTCTCCACCGCAATACCCATGCCGTTGTGGGCAATAGGGGAGCTCTCCGTCCGGTAATTGCTCAAAACCATATTCTCCGCTTCAATCACAATGCCTGCGGGCAGCGGCTCACCAGCAGCATAATCACCCAGAGAGTAATCGGAAGGTCCAGGCTCGGGGGAATAACCCGGAACCTCAATTACCTCTTCTTCCTCCAGCGTATAAACCCTGACGTCATCGATGTGAAGAGTGCCCATGCTGTCCCGGGCCATAATAAAATCCATCTTGTTCAAGCCCGCTACCGGATAGCGCAATGGCTCGTTGGACAGATATTGCTGCTGGTCCACGAACAAGTCCATGCGGTCCGCAACCGTATCGGCAATCACCTTCACACTGTACCAGCGGTTAGGCTGAATATCATTTTTGACAATTGTCGTTGCGTTGGACGGTCCCAGTATCTTCAGGCTTGTTCCATCCACAGCCAGGCTGACCGCATTCTTGAGATTTTCCGCTACATACATGGACTTCCATTTCGACGGAACCTCCTCCGTCAGGAACCTGTACTCTATACTAATCTTTCCTGTGAGATTCTTCCCGAAGCTCTTCGTTGCGCTTAGAGAAGCGCCGGTTACAGCAGAGGTGGCCGTCTTCTTCAGCTTCATGCTGCTGCCGCTGCCACCCCCCGGGGCTTGCTCCACAGTTACATGCCCGTCGTTCTCCAGAACGGCCCAACCCCCGGGAGCGCTCCCAGCCTCATTACTCTCAAAATCGTCGCTGAATCCATTGGCGGCTTCCTCCGGAGTTTTGCTGCCCTCCTCCCGTTCCCCTCTGATGCCCGAATAAACCTTGACGTTATCAAAGTACAAGGTGCCCGTATTCGCCTCGCCGATCTTGAACAGCAGCATCCCCACGTGATTCACCGGGTTCCGCAGCTTGGCATTATACCATTCCTGTTTGCCGTCTATATAGAAATCGAAGGTATCGGTATCGGTGTTGATATCGAGTCTAAAATGATACCATTGCTCCGCGTTAAAGCTCCTGACGGTCTCCACTTGGGTGCCGTTGTAGAGCTTGATATTGCCGTTGTCAAAGGCTATGGAGGCGGAAACGTCCCTGTTGCTTCCGTCAAGTATGTACGGAGCGCATTTCCACTTTTCCCATTCATCCGTTTTGACATCATATTCAATCGTGACAATTCCGCTGATGGGTGTGAGACGTTTCATCACATCCAGATTTCCCGCGGATTCGGTTTTGTGCAGCTTGATTCCTGAGCCGGCCCCGTCAACTGTAGCGATTCCCTCTTCCCCTGCAGGATACCAGCCCTCCCAATCCCCGCTGTCGAAGCTGTCATCCGCCGCAACCTTGCCGTTCTCGGCCAAGCTCATTGCCCAAGATCCGCTGGAGGAACGGACCTGCGCATCGTACGAATTATAATTAGCTTCCGTTATAGAAGCAACTTCCCAATCCTTGGATGCCTGAGCAACAAGCGCCCATGAACCCGCCGCGAGGGAATAGACCAGCAGCACAAGCAATCCCCCTCCTGCAAAACATTTGAACACAAGACTTTTTCCCATTATACGCCGTCCTCCTCTATTGACCACCGCATTTGCCAAAACAATATCATTTGTCTGCCCGGTTGGACTGCTCCCATCTCCCTCCCACTGATTCGTTCCCTCCCCGTTCTTGCAAACGGTTCCAACTGCCCGATTCCGGACAGAAACCAACGCCAAAGCGCAGGAAAATGATCCGTTCCCCCTACCGCGCCCATTTGTTATTGTAAAAGCAACCCTTCATCTTCTCCAACTGTTCCATCTTGCGGTTTGTGGCTTTTTTTGACCTTGAGGAAGTGACATAACTTGCGGTTTGTTCATTTTCCGACCCGATCCGGCCGCAAGCCGCTGGCCCTGTCAAGCAGCGCGCATCAAATCCGGTGCTGCTTGCGGAACTGGGCCGGGGTCATGCCATATTGCTTGATGAATACCCGGGTGAGATAAAACCCGTTCTGGTAGCCGCAGCATTCCGAAATTTGGTCAATCGTCAGTCCGCTCTCCAGCAGGAGAGTCCGGGCCTTCTGCATCCTCTGTCCCGTGAGGTATTGAATGGGTGTGCAGCCGTAGCTTTTCTTGAACCGCTTGCTGAGGGAAGGCAGGCTGATTTCCAGAGAATCGGCGATATCCTGCAGACGGAGGGGACTGCAGGCTTCCTGCATAATGCGGGCGGCGGCTTCTCTGGCCAGCGGGTCCTTGGCGGAAGCGGGCGGACCGGATGCCGCCGGGTCCGTACCGGCCAAGAGCATCGGCAATTCGGAAATTTCGGGAGCCTCGTCCTGCTCATGGCAAAGCTGGAGCCACAAATCCTGCACATAATGATGCAGATTATGGGTGCTCCACTCTGTATCAGGGGGATAGAGCCGGTTGATGAGCCTGAAGCTGGAGGCCAACCGGGCCGTATCTCTCAGGCTTGTTTTACCGGAGGGCAGCAGACGGCTCTCACCGGGGGACAATTCGCAGCCGCTGCGGTCCGTGAATTCCAGGAAGATGACCAGCAAGGTCACAGGGCTGATCACCACCCGCCTGAACACGGTTCCGGGAGGGCAAAAGACCAGATCGCCGAAGGCCGCCGAGCCTTCCTGCTCTCCGATCTTGTAATAGAAGGCGCCGTCCTCCACGGCAAAAATCAGCCAATCGGGATGAACGCTCTCGTATTGGCTGAATTTCTCCTTGCCCTCCCAACGGTGGACATATTTGACCGCAGGCTTGTAATGGTCTAAGGAATGGCGCCGCATGCTTCATGCCTCCTGCCCCTTTGGGCATATCTTGACAATGCCGGTGGAAAATTTGTATATAGCGTAGCACAAAAAAGGACATGTAAAAAGCGCTTCTTATCCCGTAGCATGGAAGTAAGCGTTCATAAGGGAATGGAACCCCCATTCCATAAGGGAAGGAAGCGGTAAAATGGGAAGCTATCATTTTCAGGCAGAGATTGAGGTTGCCGCGGATTACGATGTGATTGTGTTCGGGGGCGGATCGGCAGGCTGTATGGCGGCGATTCAGGCGGCGCGTCTGGGAGCCAAGGTGGCGCTGATGGAAAAGAACGGAATATTGGGGGGAACAACAGTAGCGGCGGCTGTGGACTTCCCCGGTCTGTTCCATGTCTGGCCCAAGCAGGTGATCGCCGGGATCGGCTGGGAAACCATTGAAGAGGCGGTACGGCGGGGTGGTGCGGTGCTTCCGGATCTGTCCGGCCCATATCCGAAGAACAAGCATTATCTGCATCAGGTCCGGGTCAACCGGTTCGTATACAGCACTGTGCTGGACGATTTCTGCCTGCAGGCGGGAGTGGATCTGAAGCTGCACCAGATGCCCGCCGCGGTTGTCGACCATGGAGCATGGCGTCATGTGGTGGCAACAGGGCTGTCGGGCTTGTCTGTCTACCGGGCCAAGAAGCTGATCGACGCTACAGGCGACGCCAGTATCGCCAAGCTGATGGGCTTCCCCCGGGAGCGCGGCGAGGTGCTGCAGCCGGGAACGCTGGTCTATGAGCTGGACGGGTACAAAATGGAGGATATCCGGCGCGAGGATCTGTCGGCCGCTTATGCCAAGGCCAAGGAGGCCGGGGAGGTGATCCATACCGACCATTCCGGCGGAGAAGTGCCTTATTGGGCGGAATTAATGTCCGGGGGAGGAAGCCGCATGCATGTGACCTCCATCGACGGCTCCACCTCGGAAGGACGCACAGCGGCCGAGCTGAAGGCCAGGCAGTCCTTGGCGCGGACTTACCGTTTCCTGAAGAAGATTCCGGGCTGCGAGGGCCTGTTCGTCCGGTACGCAGCCACGGAATGCGGCATCAGGGAAACCTTTCGGATCGTCGGGGAGGAAGCGGTCACCTGCGAATCCTATACCAGCGGCTATCTGTGGCCTGATGCCCTATGCTACAGCTTCTATCCCATCGATATCCACAGCGACAAGGATATGTCCATCGACAAGCGTTATCTTGCCGAAGGCGTTATCCCCACCATACCCTATGGGGCTCTGATTCCCAAGGGGAGCGACCATCTGCTGGCGGCGGGACGCTGCATCTCCGGCGACAGGGAAGCAAGCTCCGCTTACCGGGTTCAGGCCACATGCATGGCGACAGGCCAAGCGGCGGGAGCCGCCGCAGCCATCGCCGCGCAGCAGGGGCAGTCGGTGCGTGAGGTTAATCCGGACAGCGTCCGGGACGTCCTCCGCCAGTTCAAGGCGGTTGTGCCGCCGCAATAACTGCATTCTCCCGGCAGGGCCGGGCACAGCGTCAGGGCCGGAGACAGCGGCGGTGCGGCTCTGGCCCTCGACGCTGTGCCCGGTTGCGGGGCAATTCCCGTCCGGGACAGGCCAACAGGCAGACAAATTCACACCATGCGCAGTCTTCCTTGCTCTTCCGTAACAGGAAGAAAGACAGGACGTTCGTTTGGCGTCTTGTTGGGTGTATGAATGGTTAGCATCAGTTGGCCGTCGAAGGTCCTGAAGAGCATGCCATGGCCCCCGTCCTGCTGATAGAGGGCCTGCTCCTCATGGACCCATGGCCCGGTGATGAGACCGGATTCCGACCGGGCAACACCAATTGCATAGCGGTTATGGACGAAGCTGGCCCACAGCAGCAGCAGCTGTCCGTTCCCCGCCCGGTGCACATAGGCTCCGTCTGTCACGAATACGTCTCCCGCTTCGGTGGATTTGGAATCCAGGCGCGTGGTCCAGCCTGCCTGAGAGGCCCGGAACAGCAGCACAGGCTCTCCTGCCGCAGCCTTCAGATCCTCCGTCAGCCGCATGGCGCAGATTTCCCCGTCCTTGACCTGGGTCCATTCGTGGCAGAATACCATCCAGGGAAGCCCCTCGTTATCCACATACAGCGTCCCGTCCAGACAGGGCCAATTCTCAGGTGTAACCGGACCGTCGCTGTACGGGCGGAACGGCCCCTTCAGATCATCGGAAGCCAGAACTCCCGTTCCCAACAGTTGGTTGCTTCGCCTTCTGAAGGTGGCGAACATATAGTAGCGGCCCCGGTATTCATAGACCTCCGGCGCCCAGAAATTTTCCTCGGAATAAAAGTCAGCCTCCGGACGGAAGACAGGGTATGGCCCCTCCCATTCCAGCAGATCGCTTCCTATATATACATCAAAACCTGTACCCTTGCCCCAGATATTGGCATCCGTACTGCCGAACAGATAATACCGGCCTTCGCCGGGAACCGGAACCACGAACGGGTCCCTGATTTGCAGATCCTCGTTTCTCATGGTAATACACCTGCTTTCTTCATTCTAATACACGGGATGAATCACTCCCGGATCATACGTACTCACCAGGCAGCCGTCCCGATACTCCAGCCGCTCATTGCCCTTGACCGTCACGGGAAGCTCTCTTCCTTCATAGATGATCGTCCCCTGCACGGCTCCGTTTTGCATCCCTATCACTTGTGCCAATCGTCCGTTGTTTTCCGTTACGACCCGCACGCCGAAGGGAAAGCGGATATGCTCCTGCCGGTCCCGGTATACGGTCCCCCCCTCCCGGGTGTTGACCAGCTCGTATTCGGTTCCCCGGACAGCTCTGCTGTATGCCGTCTCCTCCGCCACTGCCTCCCCGTGATCCATGGGATACGGGAGCAGCCCCGTAAACGCCAGCCGGCCATCGGGCATGGGCATAATGCCGCACAGCCGCTCCACATAATCCAGCACGCACAGGATGGAGGGAGAATACGCCTCCGTATAGCCCTCCGCTCCGGTCCATGGGCTCAAGGCCTGGGAGAAACGCTGCATGCGGATCATCGCCGATACAATAGGCTGCATGATCCAAGTCAGCTCCACATGCCGGTGATGATGCTCGAAGGCATGGGGCGTACGGATCAGGCTCAGGAAATTGGTGGTTCCGGCCCAGGTGTTGTAGCTGGAGAAGGGATCGAACCGGGGATCGTCCATGGCAATGGAGGTAAAGGGATATTTGGCGAAAAATTTGCGCGTATTCAGCAGATAAGCCCGGAGCGCCTGGCCAAAAAACTCTCCGTCTCCCACCTCGCATGCCAGTACCCGGAGCAGCACATCCGACTGGATGCGCACCAGCTGTCCGTTGCGGTCCAGATCGTAGAAGAAATGGTCATCCGGGTCATAGCAGTACCGGAACAGGCTCTCCAGGCTTTCATGCGCCTTCTGCCTCCAGCCGTTGCCCCCTTCCCCCAATTCCTCGGCGATTCTCGCCAGATACAGCCGCTGGCAGTACACATTGGCCGTCAGATCGGGAGCCAGGAACGGCAAGACCGGAGATGCGGGATCATAGCGCTTGGGATCGTTCAGATGGGGCGTATCCGGCACATGCCAGAAGCGGGGCGACAGATCGTGCCCGGTATCAAAGGTGCAGAACGCCTCCACACAGCCGGTCCCCCGGGTATTGCGCCATTCGGCGAGCCAGTGGTCGAAGCGCTGCATGGCCGGATACATCCGGGCCAGGAAAGCCTCCGGCCGGCCATTCAGGCAATAATGGTTCCAGACGCTTCTGGCCAGAGGCGTCACCAGCTGAATCTGCTTGAATACCGGTCCCTGGGCGGTAATCTTGTACGGCATCAGACCATCCTCCCGCTGCAGATCGGCGAAGCAGGCGTAGGTGGCTTCAGCGACCGAAGGGATGAACCGGGACAAAAGCTCCGCATTGATGGTCCCCGTACTTTCCAGCCAACAGCCCAGATAGACGCCGCCCTCATGCAGAATCGCTCCCCTGTCACAGGTGGGCACGATGCAGTCCAGCAGTCTGCGCAGCGCCGCATAATAAACCTGCTCCAACGGCCCTCCCGCTGCGGCGAACCTGACACCGGTCCGCCCCCATTCCTTCAGCGCGTCAACATCCGATTGCTTCCCCAATTCACCTGCGCGTTCACGGATGTCGGTGGCGCGCAGTCTCTTAAGATTTGCTTGCTCACTCACAGCCCGCATTCCCCTTTCCTTCGGCAGCGTTGATGAAACAAAAAGTCGAGACGCTTCCGCGTTTATGCTTTCTGACGAGACTTTGTTAATACTACGGCGGCAAAATAAGCAAACAACCGTTGCAAGGGTAGTGTCACCCCATTCTATATGAAATTTCGCATAGAATGGCCCAATTTCCCTACTGGCAGGGCTATTCTATATGAAATTTCGCATACAACGAACAGGCTGCCTGCCAAGCAGCCTGCTTCTTTCCCAAGGCGTGTCTGAAACCCCGCTTCCTCGGAGTTTCCAGACACGCCTTAGTTGCTTTTACTCATCTGTCGAGCGCCGCCTTACTTGTTATTGTTCAGAATTTTAACCGCACCGTTATAGAAATCCTCCACGCCCTTTTTCACGTCCTTGCGGCCGAAGGAGATTTCCTGAACAGTGGTTTCCAGCAGCTTGGTATACTCCGCATTGCCCGGAGGGTTGTAGCTGATCTTCACCTGTCTGGTCTTGTTGGCTTCGGATACACGGTTGCAGAAATCATAGATAATCTGATCCACCGGATTGGCTTCCTTCTTCAACAGGTCGCGCATAGCCGTGGTCACAGGCACTCCCCGGTCATTGCCCAGAATCTTGGCGGCGTCGGGATCATTGATCCAGAAATTCATCAGTTGGGCCACTTCCTTGGGATGCTTGGTCTTGGCATAGCCCGAGAGCCCCTGGCTGGATTCGAATACAACCCCGTTGCCGTTCGTTCCTACAGGAACCTGGACCAGAATAAGCTGATCCTTGGTCAAGTTCTGGTGGGCCACCAGTTGGTTGGAAGCAATGAGGCCCATGGCAACCTTGCCGGTTACGATCATCGACTTGCTGGTGTCCCCTGGAGGATTGGCCACCTGCAGCTCCGGTGTCACTATGCCGCCCGCCTTGCGCATATCCGCCCAATAATTGAACCAGTTCTCGGCATCCTTCTGCTCAAAACCAATGGCGTTTTTGTCCATGTCATAGACCATCTTGTCGTTCTGGCCCATATAGATGCCGAGACCGTCTACCGTGTAGTCATAAGTGCCGTAATAATCCTTGCCCAGCTTGCCGGAAATCTCCTTGCTGATACGGGCATAATCCGCCCAGGTCCAGCCGTCCTTGGGCAGCTCCATCCCCGCCTTCTTGAACAGTTCCGTGTTGACTACAATGCCCCGGGCATTGGCCCCCGCAGAGATATGGTACAGCTTCTCCTTGAACGTGCCGTACTGGATCATGCTCTTGTCCATATCCGACAGATTCAGTTCCTTGCCCACATAAGCATTCATATCCAGCAGTACGCCCTTGGTCACGTAATCCACCACATTGCCGCCCAGGAAGAAGGCGTCCGGAGCAGTTCCCGAGGCAATCTGGGTATTCAGCTTGTCGAAGTACCCGCTGCTTGGGGCAAACTCGCCCACAACCTTGATATTGGGATGCTTTTGTTCAAAAATCCGCAGCGCCTCATTGGTGCGGTCCGCCCGCTTCTGGTCCCCCCACCACATAATCCGCAGCTCCACCTGCTCTGCAGGCTTAACCGTAGCCGCCGCCGTAGCAGCAGCGGTCCCTGCTGGTGTTCCGGTTGCCGGTGCGGAAGAACCGCTGCCGCTGTCGCTTCCGCCGCAAGCTGCCAATCCTGTCGCCATCATGGCCATGGCTGTGATCAACCAAGCTTTTTTCATATTCATAATCCCCCCGGTTAATGTGATTGTATAGCTCTTGAATCACTTGAGCCCTGTGGTGGCAATGCCCTCCAGGAAATAACGCTGGAAGGAGAAGAAGATGGTCATAACCGGCACCAGCGACAGCACGGACATGGCAAGCAGCGCCCCCCAATCCGATTCGCCCAGCGGGTCGAACAAGGACCGGATGCCTAGCTGGACGGTAAACAGATCAATCTTGTTCAGGTAGATCATCTGGCTGAAGAAGTCATCCCATGTCCACATGAAGGTGAAGATGGACGTGGTGATCAGCGCAGGCAGCAGCAGCGGCACAATAATCCGCCAGTAGATCTGGCCCTGGCTGCAGCCGTCGATGGTGGCGCTCTCATCCAGCTCCTTGGGAATGCCCCGGATAAACTGGACCATCAGCAGGATGAAGAAGGAATCGTGAGCCAGCCATTTGGGCACAATAAGCGGCAGGTAGGTGTTGATCCATTCCAGCTTGTTGTAGATGATGTACTGGGGCACTAGTGTGACATGGTAAGGCAGCATGATGGTCACCAGCATGAGACTGAACCAGACCTTCTTGAAGCTGAAATCCAGCCGGGCAAAGGCAAAGGCGGCCAACGAGCAGGTTACCACATTGCCCAGAACGGACATGAGGGAAATCTGCGCCGAATTGGCGAAGAATCTGCCGAAGGATATCCCCTGCAACCCCTTCCAGCCATTGCGGTAATGCTCCAGCGTAAATTCCTTGGGCCAGAGGCTGGGATCGGCAAAAATCATGTTGTTAGGCTTAAACGAACTGCTGAGCAGCCACAGCACCGGATACAGCATAAGCAGTCCCAGGGCGATGATAACTACATGCTTCAAAAGACGGGAATAAACCGAATGGTATGCCATGAGTTTCTCATCCCCCTTCCTTGCCGTCACCGTAGAAGACCCAATACTTCGATGTGACGAATACTATGGCGGTGAAAACACCGATGATGCAGAGCAGAATCCAAGCCAGCGCAGCCGCATAGCCCATATCAAAGAAGGCGAAGCCCTTCAGATACAGATACAACGTATAGAAAAGCGTGGAATCAATCGGACCGCCCCGCCCGTCCCCGATTACGTACCCCGAAGTGAATACCTGGAACGAATTGATAAGGCCCATAACCAGATTGAAGAAAATAACAGGAGACAGAAGCGGAAGGGTAATCTGGAAGAACTGTCTTGTCTTACCCGCACCATCCACCTCCGAAGCCTCATACAGCTCAGTGGGGATCTGCTTCAAGCCTGCCAGAAAAATAACCATGGCCGAACCGAACTGCCAAACCGACAAGGTAATGATCGTATACAGCACATAGCTGGGATTGGCGATCCATGCCGGGCCTTTGATGCCGAATACGCTGAGAAAGCCATTAATCAGACCGTCCCCCGCAAACAGATTTCTCCAGACAATCGCAATGGCGACGCTTCCTCCCAGCAGCGAGGGAATGTAGTAAACCGTCCGGTAAATCCCCAATGCCCGGATGCCCTTATTGAGCGCCATGGCTACCATCAGGGCAAAGAACAGCCGGAGAGGCACAGACATCAGTACATATTGGAAGGTCAGGACGATGGAATGAACGAAGGATTGGTCATCCGTGAAAATTTGCTTGTAGTTGTCCAATCCCAGCCATCTGGGTGAATTCAACAAATTGTACTTGGTTAATGACAGGTAAAACGAGCCCAGCATCGGCCCCAATGTCAGGCAGAAGAAGCCCAGCAGCCAGGGAAGCAGGAACAGATAGGCGGTACGGTTGTGCCGCCAGATGCTTGATTTGCGCGAAGTATGCATGAATGCCTCCTTTCCGTGGTGAAACTATCGTTGGTTTAAGTCTCTGACTTTCGTCTGCAACCTAAGCATACGACTTTCAACCCCGGAGCAGAATCTCATTTCTTCGGCAGTTCACTATCAATTTCTTCATATGGGCGTCCCTGCTTCTGCTGACGGTAATCCGACGGTGAAATCCCGTACATCCGCTTGAACTTGGAGCTGAAGTAGCTGGCGTTGGCAAAGCCGGTCAACTCCGCCACATCCCACAGGGGCAGAGCGGTTTCCTCCAGCAGCCGCACCGCCTGGCTCATGCGGATTTCCGTAACATATTGAATGAAGGTCTTGCCGATCTTGGACTTGAACAGCTCCGAGAAATAGGACGGATGATAATTGAACCGCTCTGCCAGCATGGTCAGACTGAGATCGTACATGTAATGGTCCTCAATGAATTGTTTGACAGCTTGGAAAAGCGTCCGATCAGAATCGGTCTGATCCTTGGCCGCCGCCTGGGTCTGGAGTATCTGCCGCCCCATCCTCACCAGAAACTGCTCCGCTTTTCCCACTGTATTAAGCCCCAGAGACAGCTCCGGCCGCACCCATAGCTCCCCCCTGCTGTCCAGGGAAATGCCTGTTTCCTGCGCTGCCGCCTCAATCTCCAGAGAAAGCTGGAAGATGGTCTTGACCAAGTGGGCTTGGGATTGGCCAAAAGCGTGCGTGAGCTCCTTGCGGATAATCTGCTCGAAAGCCCCCATATCCCCGCGGATCAGACACTTGCGGAGCAAATTGGACGATTCCTCCGACAGCACGGGAGCGGCCTCGGCATAATCCTTCGCCGGATAGCGGTCCTTAGTATCGGACAAATTCCAGGCAAGCAGAGCGGACAGATAACCTTCCCGCCATTCTGCAAAACCGCCAACCGCCTGCCCCAGCCCAATAGCCGGCTCCATCTGCAAATGCCCGGACACACAATCCTTCAGCCGCTTGGCGAAGGACTCCAGCAGATCCTGCCGGGCAGGGAGAATAAAGTGCATCAAGCCGGGATAATTGGGATCGAGGAACTGCTGGGGCTTCTCCGGGGACTGCTCCGCGAACTCCCGGCAGATCAGCTCGAAGGGCAGCCGCAGCTTATCCGGCGTGCGTCCGTCATCCCGCAGTATTCCCATTGTCCTCTCCCGTATTCCTGCGGTGACGAAGCGGACAGCCCGCTCCTGCCAATCCTCCAGCTCGAACAGCTTGGCGCGTTCAGCGATACCCTGAAGCCTCCCGTGCTCCTCCTTAACGATATGGAGAATGAAATGCTCCTTCATCTCCTTATAATACTGGGAGAGCCTCCACTCCAACCGTTCCCGCTGGCTGGTCTGCCGCTCCAGTTCATCAAGCTCCCCCGTTACCTTCATCAGCGCCGCTTCCAGCTCATCCCGGGAAACCGGCTTCAGCAGATAATCCCGGGCCTGGCTGCGGACAGCAGCCCGGGCATAGTGAAAGTCCTCGTAGCCGGTAATTACGATTATTCTAAGCTCCGGGTGGCTGATCCGGCAATTCTCCAGGAATGACACCCCATTCATCAGCGGCATATTCATATCCGTGATCGCGATGTCAATCTTCAGAGAGCTCAGCATTTCCAGCGCCTCCGCCCCGTTTCCCGCTTCTCCGGCAATGGCAAGCCCCAGCCCCTCCCAGTCCGCCTTCATTCTGATGCCCAGCCGGATTTCCGGCTCATCATCCACGATCAGCACCTGATACATGGCGCATTCCCTCCCTCACAGGCAAGATAAGTTCAATTTCCGTGCCCAGGCCGGCAGCGGATTCAATCGTAAAGGTGAAGCCCGGTCCGTAGTACAGGCTGCAGCGGGCCAGTACATTGCGCAAGCCAATCTGTCCGTTGCCCGTGTTCAGCACCTGATCCAGCCTTGAGTGGGCTGACTCCTCGTACAGCTGCTCCGCCAGTCCATCCGGCATGCCGGGACCGTTGTCGGCTACATGAAGCCGCACCCGGTCGGCCTCTACCTTGATGCCGATCCGTACCTCCGCCACAGTCTGGTGTACGAAGCTGTACTTGACCGCATTTTCCACCAGTGGCTGCAGGATGAACTTGACTACCTCCTGCCGTTCCGGTCGGCCCTCCACTTCCAGAGAAATATGCAGCCGCTCCCGGAAGCGCACCTCCAGGATGGATATATAATGGCGCAGATAGGCAATTTCCTCCCTGAGTGGAGTCAGATCCTCATTGACCCTTAGGGAGAACCGCAGCATCTTGCCCAGGGACTCGATCACCTTGACGCTGTCATCCGTCCGCTGCTGCATGGACAGGCTGCTCATGAGCTCCAGGGTATTAAACAGGAAGTGGGGATTGATCTGCATCAGCAGCGCCTTGTACTCCGCCTGCTGCCGCAGAAGCTTCAGCTCAAACTCCGTCTTGATATGCAGCCTCAGCTGGGACACCATATTGCGGAAAGTCTGGGTGACAAAGCCCACCTCGTTGGCAACCGGCAGCTCCGCAGAAATCCGGCTCTCCGCCATGGTAAAGTCCCCCTTCTGCACATAGCGCATGGCAGATGCCAATCTGGACAGGGGCTTGCTGATGCCATAGGACAGCCAGGTGGCCACCAGAATGGCGGCGATAAGCAGGAAGATGGTGAAGATGAGGATCGTGGTCCGCAAGGAGAACAGACTGGCGTACAGATCCTTCTCCGAGACGAAGCCCACCAGCAGCCAGTTGCTCTTCTTCAGCTTTTTGTACACCAGAATATCCGTGTCTCCCTTGGCGTTGCGGATATATTCCACTCCCTGCTGCTCATATCTCTCCCTGATCAGGTCCACCCGCTTGAGTGCTTCGGGATCTGTCGGATATCGCTCCTGGGAGAGAATGGGGCTTCCCTCCTGATCCAGCAGGAAGATGGTACCGCTCTCTCCCAGATGAATCCGGTTCAGCGGCTCCTGAAAAAAATCCGAGCTCACATTCACCTTCAACACCGTCTTGGCCAGGGAGGGCTCGAAGGAGCCGATAGGCAACAGCAGACTGAGCACCTGATAAGGTCTGGAGCGCTTCAGCTCCACGGGATCAGTATGTGCCGATACCCAATGATTGCCGCGGGTGCGGAAGTTGGAATACCATTGTGATTGGAGAAAAGAGGTGTCCGTCGTCATCTGCTTGTCGTCACTCAGCACCAGTCCGTCCTGCCGGTAAAGGGAAACCGAAGAAACGCCGGAGTAGCTGTTGACGGCATGAGTCAGAAAGGTGCTCATGCCGATATTGGCCAGCATCTTCTCCCCTTCGGAAATAGCCGGGTCCGACAGGGTGGCATCCCAGTTCTTCGTCACTTCGTTATTGAATACCAGCGAGGATAAGTCATAAAGCTGCATGGCGCCTACATTGACAAGAGATCCGTATTCATCCATCTTTTCCAATGCCGACGACTTGATGTATGAACCGAGAATGGCGCGGGATTCCCGGAAAACAAGGATGGACATGGTCCCGAAAGCCACTACGAGCAACAGCACAAAAAAAGCAATCAAGCGGTTTTTCAGCGAATAAAACATCTTGGCGCGCTCCCCCTTGCCTGGACGGATTGGCAGTATGGCAATGTACAATGTGGCGATATGCGAACGTGCGATGTGCGATGTGCGATGTGCGATGTGCGATGTGCGATGTGCGATGTGCGATGTAAGCATTATGAGCAAGATGAGCAATGTGAGCAAGATGAGCAAGATGAGCAAGATAAGCAAGATAAGCAAGATAAGCAAGATAAGCAAGATGAGCAATGTGAGCAAGATGAGCAAGATGAGCAAGATAAGCAAGATAAGCAAGGTGAGTAAGATGAGCAATTAAGCGTTTACAAGCAGCTATGCCAGCCTATACCGTCATTATAGAGCATCTGGGCATAAAGTCTATGCATTGCATGCTCAAATCAATCACTTCCGCCGAAAATAACCCCGTCTGTCTTTTAGGATAGGTTCCCCCTTCCCCGGATGATAACCAATAAACAAAGGCACAATGGAACAACGCTGCAGGTTCCCGTCGGCAAATTATCCGAAGGAGTGGGCCACTCCTACGCCTTTGGCTCCACAGCCTCCCCCTACGCCTTTGGCTCACGGTCCTCATAACGGAAATTTTTTCCGTTATTCCTTTAAATTTCTCTTCCTGCTCTTTATTAGCGGAAATTTTTTCCGTTATTCCCTGGCTTAGCCTAAAAAACCGGCATATTACGCCCATTTATCCTATATTAACGGAAATAATTTCCGTTAATATATCCATTTCTCCGACTATTTGCCCTATAGCGGAAATTTTTTCCGTTAAATTTTCCACTGAAATCATTGGCTAGATTTTCTGCTAATATAAATCTGCAAATAAGGAGAGCGCCTGAGCGTCTCTCCTCCCGTTGGTGGTTCTTCTGATGTTCTCTACCCTGGTGGTTCTTCGAATGTTCTGTGCCCTGATGGTTCTTCGAATGTTCTCTGCCCTGGTGGTTCTTCTGATGTTCTCTGCCCTGGTGATGCTTGCCCTTTGCCGCGGGGTTCGCCTCCCCCTGAGTCTAACGGTCCAATACCACTTCATACAAGGTGCCGCCGATGCCTCCAGCAGCAGAATATGCTGAGGCCGGAATCTCCTTGCCATTACGGATAACCCACTGGGTCAGCCCGGAATTGGACCCGCCCCCTCCTCCGCCTGTCAGCAGGAAGAACCTCACCGCACCTTGCTCAACCAGGGTCTGCAAGCTCTCCGCCGTCAGGATAGGATCCGAGCCGGAGTAACCGCCCATGGCCATCACCGCTTCGCCTTTTTCAATGATATAAGGCACCGCGGTGCTGTAGCGGGTAGCGGCGAACAAGAATTTCTCCCCTTGCTGATGCTCCTTCAGATAAGCATAGAGCCCTTCATTCAGACTCTCATTATTCCGCCCGCCCAAGCGGCTTGCCGTACCGTCCGGCTGCCCGCCGTTCCTGTTGTTTCCTCCGGCCGAACCAGGTCCCGCTTCAGGGAGTTGGGCGCTCTGCCCGTAGGTAATCGGCGTTGCCGCCCAATACAAGGGACCGGCAAGCAGCATAAGCAGCGCAACTGCCGCAGCCACAGGGGGAATGCTCCGCTTCTCCAGCTTCAACGCAATCAGGAGTAAAGTGGCGAGTATCCCGGCTCCTGCTATCCCCCAGTACCAACCGGCGCCGATCCTGCTCTGGAAGGAATGGATCATATACCATTGCAGAGCCGTTGTTGCCCCCGTTGCCGACGGAAACAACCAGACCAGCCAGCCGCTGCCGCTCCTGTATCTGATCTGCAAGTCCTGCCAGCCCGCCCCCGCAAGAGCGGCGACAGGCGGAGCGAGCATGATGAGATAATAATGGTGGAAGAACCCAGCAATACTGAAGAAGATCATCCCCGGGATCAGCCAAGCCAGCCAGAAGAGCGTTTCTTGGTGGCGGACAGTAAAATGACGTTTGCGCAGACTGGCCAGAATCCCGCCTGCTCCTGCGAAGGCGAAGGGAATAAGCCAACTGGCTTGACCCGCCAGCTCGGGCTGGAACAATCTGAAGGCGCCCTTGGTCCCTGTGCCGAAGCTTCCGCCGCCCCCTCCGCCTCTGCCGTCCATCCCATCGGGCTGTGCGGCGCGGACCCCGTCCTGTCCCCGGTTGCCGGTTAGACGGGAGATGCCGTCATAGCCAAAGGCCAGCTCCAGTACGGAGTTGGTTTGGCTGCTGCCTATATAGGGCCTTTGGCTCGCGGGTATGGAGTCCACCGCAACAGGCCAGGATAAGGAAACCGCAAGCAATACAGCCGTTGCCGCCGCCAGACCGCCGACTTTCTTTTTCCAATTGGTCCGAAAAGCGATGAGATAAAACAGATAAAAGGCAGGCAGCACCATATAGGCCTGAAGCATTTTCATATTGAAGCCTACGCCGATCAAAGCAAAAGCACCCATGACCGGCCACAGCTTCCCGCGGCGAACTCCCGAAAACAACAGCCAGGCACCCGCCAACAGCGTGAATACCAGCATGCTGTCGATATTATTGGTCCGGCTCACTGCCGCGGCAATGGGAGTACAGGCCAGTGCCAAGGCAGACAGTCGGGCCGCTCCGATGCCGAAGGACGGTTTGACCAGCGCATAGATCAGCAGCACTGATCCTACGCCGGCCAAGGCCTGGGGCAGAATGACACTCCAGCCGTGAACTCCGAAGACGGCGGCGCTGGCAGTCTGAATCCAGAAAACTACAGGAGGCTTGTCCACCGTAACGAATCCCCCCGGATCAAAGGAGCCGAAGAAAAAATTATGGGGATTTTGAAGCATACTGGTAACAGCGGCGGTATAATAGGCGTTGGCATTGGTTTCGTTCCAGATCCCGTATATATTCAGCCAGGCGGACAGCATGGCAATGAACGAAAGGGGTAAGTCGAAGGATGGTTTGATTCTGTTCACGAGATCGCCTGCTTCCCCTCTATGTTTTACAGATTGCAGTCATTGTACCTTTATAAGCTGAATATTTGCTGAAAACAGGCAGAAATTCTCACACCATTCACTTGCGTTACACCGTTCACTGTGTTAAGCGCCGCTTCAGGGCGTTTTCAGCCAGGATTCAGAATCTGTCCGTATAATAAGGCCCATAATCAATCTATCCTGAGGGAGAATTGTCCATGAAATCCATTAAAGGAGTCAAAATACTGCTGGTAGACGACGAGCCGCATATTCTTCAGTTTCTGGAACTGGGGCTTGTCAATGAGGGATTCGAAGTAAAGACCGCGGCCAACGGCTTAACCGCCATCAATCTGGCTACGGAATTCCAGCCCCAGGTCATTGTGCTTGATGTGATGATGCCGGGCATGGACGGATTCGAGGCATGCCGGATGATGAAGAAAACCGGCATCAATGCGGCTATTATTATGCTTACGGCCAAGGATGAGATTGAAGACCGGGTCAAAGGCCTCAGTCTGGGCGCCGATGATTATCTGATCAAGCCCTTTAGCTTTGAGGAGCTGCTGGCCCGCATCCACGCAAGGCTGCGCAACCAGTTTCCCAGCCTGATCGGCGAGGTGGTGAACGGCCCCTTCCGGATTGACGACCGAAGGAAGGAAATCAGTTATCAGGACCGTGTGCTGGAACTGTCGCCTACGGAATACGAACTGCTGCATTATATGGTGCTGAATTACGGGATTGTTCTGAGCAAGGCCAAGATTCTGGATGCCGTATGGGGATATGATTTCGGGGGCGAGGAAAATATTGTAGAGGTATACATCCGTTCTCTGCGCGAGAAGCTTGATGACAAGGAGCATAAGCTGATCCGCACGCTTCGGGGGTCCGGTTACCGGATGGATCTGCCATGATGCGCAGAGGATGGGATTGGCTCAAGCGCTTGGCTGCCCCGGGGTCGCTTCGCTATCAGTTGCTGATCCGTTCGCTCGGGATCATGGCCGTCCTGCTGCTGTGCATCGGCGTTTCCCAGTATTGGTTTATGAAGAGCTTCCTCTTTAATAACAAAGCGGAGACCATGCAAGTCCAGATTAACTCGGTCCCCCGGGATCTGCTGGGAATAGACCAGCCAGAACGGAGGGAACGCCAGGAGCCGGGAATTCTCCGGCCGAATCTGGGGAATCCCGGGGATCTGTGGCGGGAGCCGGGAGGCGGCGCCATGGGGAACAACGGCAAAGGCACTCAGGCTCCGGACACCCCTCCGTCAGTCACCGGCCAGTCCATAACCGACAGTTCGGCCTCTGAAGGAACCGCGGGGGATGAGCGGGGCCGCAAGCCCTATTTCTTCCTGGCTGACAGCTCACTCGCCATAGTGGATGAGAACGGGAATGTCACCAATATTGCCGAAGACGGAGGACAGCCTGTTCCGGTGATATCCAAGGAAAAGTATGCCTCCATCATGGCGGAGCTTTCCGCAAAAACTGCAACCAAAACCAAATATCTGGTTGTCCCCGGAGCAGAGGGAACCGGGGAGCAGCTGGTGGTATTCCGCTCTATGGGAATGCCGGAACGTCCGGGCGGCGGGCTGATCCAGATGAGCACCGCCACCGCTCCCCTGGATGATACGCTATGGCAGCAGTTGATGATCTTCGTCGTTCTGTCCGCCCTGGCCTTATGTGTAGGCATCGGACTGTATCTGCCCGTGCTGCGCAGAACCCTGGTGCCCCTGTCCAGAATCGTCAGCGCCGTCCAGCAGACGGATGCGGGCAATCTGAATGAGCGTCTGCCGGTGGGGCAAGGGCAAGAGGAGATTGACCGGCTCTCGGATTCGTTCAACGGCATGCTGGAGCGCTTGGATGATTCCTTTCAGGCGGAACGGGAAGCCAAGGAGCAGATGCGCAGGTTTATCGCCGACGCCTCCCATGAGCTCCGTACTCCCCTCACCTCCATTCACGGATTTCTGGAGGTGCTGCTGAGAGGAGCGATGAACCGCCCTGAACAGCTAAAGAGTGCCTTGACCAGCATGTACGGGGAATCCAAGCGCATTAACAAACTGGTGGAGGATCTGCTGCTGCTGGCCAAGCTGGACCGTGCTCCCCAGCTTTCCTTCCGGGAGACGATGCTTGATGAGGTGCTTGCAGAGATGGAGCCCCAGCTGCAGATGCTCGCGGGCAAACGCAGCATTCACATTTCCATTCAGTCCGGCTTGAAAGGCCATTATGATCCCGATAAGATCAAGCAGGTGATTCTGAATCTGTTCCATAACGCCGTTACACATACGGAGGCGGGGAGCGGCAGAATCTCTGTGAAGCTGGCCGCCCGCGACGGCAAGGCCGAGCTTATTGTCAACGATAACGGCGCCGGCATCCCCGAAGAGCATGTGCCCCATGTCTTCGACCGGTTCTACCGCAGCGAATCCTCCCGCACCAGGAGCTCAGGAGGGGCAGGATTGGGACTGTCCATCACCAAATCGTTGGTGGAGGCACATGGAGGCAGCATTGAGGTGGAGAGCCAAGTGGGCGAAGGAACCTCCTTCATCATCCGGCTCCCGTTGGCCCAATAAACAGCAGTCTATTCCGGGGTGATCCGGCTTGCGGTCATCCCGGGTGCTTCCGCCGAAACTCTCCGGGAGACATGCCGAAGGACTCCTTGAATTTATGATGAAAAAAAGCGTAGCTGCTTAAACCGCTGCTCTCGGCAATCTGCTCCAGAGTCATGCTGCTGTATAACATCTTTTCCTTGGCAATGGACAGGCGGACGCGCAGGGCGTATTGAAAGAACGACTCTCCGAAGGATTCCTTGAACAGATGGGACGCCCGCGACACGCTCAGCCTCACATGCCTAGCCACATCCTCCGACCGGAATGCCTCGGTGGCATGGTGCTCGATATAGCGCTTCATGGCATTGGCCACGAACAGGTCCTTAAGAACCGCGCCTCCTTCGATAACAGATCGGTCGATATAATGGCAGATACTGCGCAGCAGGCTCACGGCAAGCTCCGTGGTCTGCTCCTCTCTGCGGCGGTTCTCCAACACCAGCTGCCTCCACAGAAACAAGATCGGGTCATTAGGGTCCTCGACCGCAACACGCAGACGGTTAGGCTTGCGCACTTTGGCCCACCACTGTTCCAGCCAAACCCCGCGGCAGATGATATAATAATCTCCGCTCCTCACCATATTGTCGCTTTGGGGCTCCATCTTCAGCTCATAATTTTGCCCCGGGGCGTACAACAGCAGATCCCCCGGATTTACGGGAGCCAGCTTGCCGTCCACCATCGACAGACAGTTTCCCTCCGATTGCAGCCGGAACAGATAGTTGAACTGCACATTGCAGGGGGAATGATACGGCTGGGAATGATACGAATAATTTGCTGCAAGCAATTGGATATCCATCGCTGACCTCCGCGCCCCATTTTATTCCACAAAGATGATAGCAGGATCTATGATGTTTCAATTATATCAAATATGTTCAAACAAGAACATCCATCATAAAATTGGACTATAAGCTCCTAACTCCGTAACCGGATGTGATAGAAAATGTTTGAACCCAATATGGAAGCTGTCAAATACGATAACCCTCTCCTGCCCGTTTCCCTTGAACATCTGCAACAGGACAAGGGCTGGCATTGCCATGCCAACAGCGAATGGATCATGGTCCGGAAGGGAGAGGTTCAGGTGGACTTCGATGCCACAACCCTCTCTCTTTCCCAGGGACAGGTGGCTCTTATCGCCCTCTCCCAGCCTCACCGGATAAGGCTGCTTGCCCCCGGCACCTGTTATGTTTCCTTGCGTTTTGACTTGCCGGCGTTCCTGGAGAGCAATTCTGCTGCCTATCTCCCTCATTTTGAGCGGGATTCACGGGCTTGCGATTCTATCAATACCTTGTTCATCGACCATCCGGAAGCATGCCGTGAGGCAGCCGTCTATATGGAGGAAATATGCCGCGAAATATCCGCTCAGAGCGCCTGCTATGAGTTGGCCGTATCCATGCATATCAAGCAGATGCTGCTGCTCTTGATCCGCAACCAGGCTCCCGGTCAGATGACCGAATATTGCGGGAGCATGGAGCGGCTCCGCATCAAGCCTGTTCTTGACTATATCGAAGCCCATCTCGATGACCGTATTTCGGTAGAGGAAGTGTGCGGTCTGGTGCATATGAGCTACAATTATTTTATCAAGTTCTTCAAGAAAGAAACGGGGCAGACCTTCCTGCAATATGTCCATAACCAGAAGATCAAGCGGGCGGCTCACCTCCTTCTCACCAGCAACATCAGCGTCAGCGAGGTGTGCGGCCGGATCAGCATCGAGAACATGGCCCACTTCTACAAGCTGTTCAAGCGGATCAACGGCTGCTCCCCCAAACAATTCCAATGCCGGATGCGCAAACAGGAGACGGTCATCTGTTAGGAATCTGGCCGGCGAAAAAAAACGGTGAATCCCTATTCATCAGTCAATATTCACTACCGGGATAGGGGTGGCTTGGAAGCTCAACCACGTTTAACTTGCTCGACCGATCATCCAGAGGCGCTCGCCTTTTAGCATCTGAGCGCCTTTAAGCACCCCAGCATCTTTTAGCACTTTTTATCATTTTTATTACCTTTTAGCACATCGGCACCCTTCCGGTTCACTTGTTCGTGGTTCGCAGATTTCATTATTCGTACTTTTTCTATTGACAGGTCTCGCCTATTCCTACTATTACTATTGGCGGGTCTCGCCTATGCGCAAGCGTTCCTCCTTTTCCGGTATACCGCCGGTCTCCCCTCCCTCTTCTGGCATTTTGGTATTTGCCGAAGCGATAAAAATTGCGTAAAAAAGTGCAGACGCAGCCAAAAAAAGCGCATTCCAACCCCACACGGCGGGAACTATAATAGACCTGACAGGCTCAGAGGGGGCAATTCCAATGACAAAGATGCCGTATGAAGTGCCGGAAGCCAAGCAGATTCGCGTGATTGTCAATTCGGATGCTAAATGCGAGGCAGATGATCAATATGCCATTGTGCATGCGGTATTATCCCCGCGTTTGCAAATAGCAGGCATTATCGGGGCCCATTACGGTCCCCGCAGCGCTACGGGTGCGGAAGACTCCTGTCAGGAAATTGACCATGTGCTGGATTTGATGGGCATGCGCGGCAAATTCCCGGTGGTCCGAGGGGCAAATCTTAAAATACCCGATGCACTAACCCCTGCGCCTTCCCCAGGCTCGGATTTGATCATCAAGGAGGCAATGAAGGACGACCCGCTGCCTCTATTTGCTGTTTTTCAGGGACCGTTGACCGATCTTGCCTCCGCCTATTTGCAGGAACCGCGGATTGCAGGGCGCCTGACTGCCGTTTGGATCGGCGGCGGCACATATCCCGGCGGCGACAATGAATTTAACTTGTCCAATGACATTGCGGCAGCGCAAGCGGTGTTCAACTCGCCAATTCCCCTATGGCAGGTTCCGAAAAACGTGTACAGCATGGTGCGCGTCGGACTGGCGGAATTAGCCGTCAAAGTCCGGCCGCATGGAGAAATCGGCCGTTACTTATACGAATATCTGATTGGACACAACATGAAAAACGGTAACCGGCCGCAGTGGCCCAAAGGGGAGGTGTGGGTGCTTGGCGATTCCCCTGCCGTATCGCTGCTGGTTGACGATCAGGAATTCGACTATGATCTCGTTGAGGCGCCTGAAATTGCTGCCGACATGAGTTATCAAATCAAATCCGGCAACCGCAAAATACGGGTGTACCGGAGTGTGGATTCCCGCTTTATTTTGGAGGACTTCTACGCCAAATTGGCGCTGTTCGCGCAATAGATTTCATAGAGTTCTGCCGCGCAGCGTTTCCAAGTGCTTCACGCGTTCCTTGGCTTTCAGCCAAAGTCCCGGAACTAGCTTCCCTTGTCTCTTTCGAGTCATTCTGGGCTAGGCGCGCACAACTGAAAAAGCCACCGGTTAAGCCGGCGGCTGTGACTTACAGAACGTATTCCGGCTCCACCACTTCTTCTTCGAAGAAGTATTGGTAGATCCGCTTCTTGATATGGGCAAAATCCGTGCTGGCCCGGTCCCGGGTAGCCGCGGAATCCGTATCGATCACGGCCTTGATCCGCCCCGGTCTCGCGGACATAACCACCACCCGCTGGCCCAGATAAATCGCTTCGTCGATATCGTGAGTCACCAGAATCATCGTGGTCTGCTCCTGCTCCCAGATACGGAGAACCTCCTTCTGCATCTGGATGCGGGTCAGCGCGTCCAGCGCCCCGAAGGGTTCGTCCAGCAGCAGAATTTCCGGATTGGTGACCAGCGCCCTGGCGATCGCCGCCCGCTGGGCCATGCCGCCGGACAGCTGCTTGGGATAAGCATTGCCGAAGCCCTCCAGCTTGACCAGCGCCAGATATTCCTCCACGCGGCGGCTCCGCTCCTCCTTGGACAGGCCGAACAGCCCCAGGCCTACGTTATCCTTAATCTTCAACCACGGCAGAAGGCGGTGCTCCTGGAACACCATCCCCCTGTCCGTTCCCGGCCCCTGGATTGGAATGCCGTTATACGAGACGTTCCCCGACTCGTAAGGAACCAGCCCGGCGATAATCTTGAGCAAGGTGCTCTTGCCGCAGCCGCTGTGCCCCAGAATGGTGATGAATTCCCCCGACTTGATCTCCAGCTGAATATCCTCCAGAACCGGAATTTCATTCTGGTCCACCAGGAAGGTCTTGTTCAGCCTGTTTATCTGCAATGCTGCCGCCGGCATATGATCCCTCCTGTTATCTCCAGCCTGCGAACAGGCTCTCCACCTTTTTGAGAATACTGTCCATCAGCTTTCCGATTACGCCGATGGTCAGCATGCCGACGATCATGGTGTCGGTCTGGGCCAGATTACGGGCGTCCATGATCATATAGCCTACACCGCTCTCCGCGGCAATCAGCTCAGCCGCCACTACGCACACCCAGGCTACGCCCAGACCAACCCGCAGCCCGGTCATAATGGAGGGAAGAGACCCGGGGATGATGACCTGGAGCACCAGCTTATGCCAGGGCAGCTTGTAGATCTGCGCCACCTCAATGTATTTGCTGTCAATCTGCCGGATCCCGTCCACTACATTGACGAAGACGGGGAAGAAAGCGCCGATGAAGATAATGTATAATTTCGAGGCTTCCCCGATGTTGAACCAGAGAATGGCCAGCGGAATCCAGGCAATGGGAGGAATGGGCTTCAGCACCTGAATAATCACATCGAACAGGCGCTCCATCACCTTGGACCAACCTACGGCGATCCCCAGCACAATAGCGAGTACGGCAGCAATGGCAAAACCGGTGACAACCCGCTGCAGACTGGCCGCCACATTTTCCAGCAGCACGCCGCTTTCCAAAAGCTTCAGCACCCGCTGCCAAGCCTTAAGCGGAGATGTGAGCGTGACGGGATTAATCAGGCCCTGGTCGTAGGCCAGCTGCCACACCACGATCAGACCCACAGGCAGAATACTGTACTGAAACAATTTCTTAAGCTTGCCTCCAAACCGCTTGGAGTTTTTGGCTTTTTTTGAGTCGATGGAGCTTTTGGATACCGGGGAGGCACCAGTACCTTTGCCGGCTTCTACCGCTGCCGCTGCTTTAGGCATCATTTGATACCAGCGCCGTTCAGATAGGTTTTATCCACATATTTATCAATATCCACCGCATTCTCGATGAGCTTCTCGTCTCTCATGAACTTCTCCACAACCTTCAGTTCGGCTACGTCCACATCCTGGATCAGCGGATTGTAATCGAATTTGGAGAAGATTCTGGCCAGCTGCTCCGCTTCCAGACCAATATCCTTGGCAATCAGCTCGGCGGCTTCCTTAGGATTGGACTTGATGTATTCATAGCCCTTCTTGTAGGCATCCAGATAAATTTCGGTCAGCTTGGGGTTCTGGGTGACGAATTTATTGCTGGCGTAAATCACCAGATTGGCCCGCTTGATTCCTGTTCCGTCTACCAGCACCTTGGCGATGCCTGCATCGTCATACTTGGTGATGAACGGCTCCCAGGTGACAGCGGCATCGATGGCTTTGGTAACCAGCGCATTCTGCATGTCTCCCGCGGCCAGATTGACTACGGTAATATCGTTGATGCCAAGCCCTGCTTTATTCAGCACCAGAATCAGCAGATGATGGGCATAGGAGCCCTTCACAACGGCTACCTTCTTGCCCTTCAGCTCCTCCGGCTTGGTGATGGCCGA
This sequence comes from Paenibacillaceae bacterium, assembly GCA_029256185.1. Lineage (GTDB taxonomy): Bacteria > Bacillota > Bacilli > Paenibacillales > NBRC-103111 > Paenibacillus_AR. The sequence continues at coordinate 172,988 of JAQSYI010000006.1, read as the reverse complement.
ATCCTTGGGCACAACAAAGGCGAGCGCCTTCGGCCCGTAAGCCGCATTGGCAATAATCTTCAGATCCTGCCCTGCAGACTTGGCGATAATAGCCGGCACATCCCCCAGCACGCCAATATCCTGCTGGCCTGCTGCGAAGGATTCATTGACCAAGGGACCCGAGTTGAAGGAGGTCCACTTGACGGTGACTCCCAGATCCTTCAGTCCTTCTTCGATCCAGCCCTTGTTCTTGGCCACATAGATCGGGGAATACAGCGGGAACGGCTGAATCGCCAGTCTGATTTCCGTGGCGGAGTAGCCTTTATCCCCTGCGGCAGGAGCGCCGCTGGTGTCGTCCTTTTTGCCGCAGCCGCCCAATGCCGCCACAAGGGCGACGGATAAAACCAGCAATGCTGCAATTCTTTTGCTCACATTCATTATGAATTCCTCCCGCTGAATAATTGGGCTGATTGCTCAAGCCTGTTTGAGCGCATTCTGAAGCCGTTCGAAGGCTTCCTCCGTTAGCTCGGCTGCGCCCATTGCGTACTCTTTTCCCAGAAAATCGTATTTCACCGATCCGAACCGGTGGTACTTCAACAGTTCATATCTGATATCGCCGATGTCTTTAATAAGCTTTGAAATCGCAAGAAGGTCTTCCTCCCGGTCGTTGAAGCCGGGTACAACCGGAGTACGGACGACAATCCTGACCGGGTCAAACACCTGGGCCAGCTTCCTCAGATTCCCGATGATCAGCTCAGGGTCAACCCCGGTAAATTCCTTGTGCTTGGCCGCATCCACCGACTTGATGTCATAATAAATGTAATCCAGGCTGGGCAGAAGCCGCTCCAGGCTGCTCCAGGGAGCATAGCCGCAGGTTTCCAGCGCTGTGCCGATCCGTCTGCGCTTGGCCTCCGACAGGAGCGCCGAAGTGAAATCCGCCTGCACCGTGGCCTCCCCGCCGCTTACGGTCAAGCCGCCCTTGGACCGCTTGTAGAAGGCCGACTCCTGCTCTACAATCCGCAGCACCTGGTCCACGGTCATCGTCTGCCCGTAGACGCTGATGGCGGTGGAGGGACATTTCGGCGCACAGAGCAGGCAGTCGGTGCACAGGCTGCGGTTGATGGAGGCAAGTCCTGCTTGCGGGGATATGGCCTGCTCTGGACAAGCATCCAGACAACCTGTACATGGGTCTGTGCCGATGCATTTCTTCGGGTCCAGATAGACCTCCTGCCCGGACTTCCAGGACTCGGGATTGCTGCACCACTTGCAGCGGAGCGGGCAGCCCTTCAGGAAGACCACGGTTCTGATGCCGGGACCGTCATGCAGGGAGTACCGCTGGATATTGATGACACAGCCTGTTGCAGCCGCCGTATTCCGGGTACTCTTGGTTCCGCCTGCGCCGTTTGGCTCCGATTCTGTGGCGTTATGCCCGGATGCTCCGGAATCTGCAGATGGATTAAATGGCTTCATGCGCCGTCCGCTCAATGAGATCATTCTGGAGATCGGCGGACAGGTCGGTGAAATAGGCGCTGTAGCCGGCGATCCGCACCAGGAGGTTGCGGTATTTGTCCGGCTCCTTCTGGGCGGCAAGCAGTGTCTGGCGGTTAATAATATTGAACTGGAGATGCCACAGCTTCAGGTCGCTCCAGGTCTTGATGAAGGAAACCAGCTTTTCCGTCCCTTCCTCTCCCGCCACGCAGGCCGGGGTGAGCTTGATGTTGAGCAGCCTTGCCGCCCGCTCCCGGTAGTTGTAGTTCTTGGAATAGTAATTAGAGAGCAGAACTGCCGTGGGTCCGTTGATATCCGCTCCGTGGGAAGCAGAGGAACCGTCCGCCAGCGGTGTGTATGCCCGCCTGCCGTTGGGCGTTGCGCTGACCACCTTGCCGAAAGGCACATGGGAGGTAAACGGAACGTATCTCAGGTCCAGATGCACACCCAGCTCCTGGGAGTATTTGCGGGTAAACTTCAACGCCTCCGCATCCAGTTCCTTGGCGATCACATCGGCATATTCATCGTTGTTGCCATAGCTTGGAGCGTGAACCAACAGCTGGCGGATCACTTCCTTGCCTTCGAAATTCCGGCTGAGCGCATCCAGCAGCTCCTCCATGCTGATCCGGCGGTCCTCGAACACCAGCTTCTTGATGGCGGCCAGGGAATCCACCACAGTTCCGTAGCCGATGAATTCGAAGTACCCCAGATTGATGCCGCCTTCGATGTGATGCACGTGAAGGTCCTTGTGGTTCTTCAGGCACAGCTCATGCAGCGACGAACCCAGCGGCGCGGCAAAATGCTTCTCCCGCAGCCTCACGATATTATGCTGCTGAATGAAGGCGTGCTTCAGAAAATGGGTCTGCTGCGCTTTGTAAGCCGCAAAAAACTCCTCCCAGGTGCCGAAGCTGACAGGCTCTCCCGTCTGAAGGCCGATAGCCTCGTCTCCGTAAAGCTTCATCCGTCCGTTATAGAGGGTCATCTCCAGCGCCGCAGCAAAGTTGATATACGCGCAAGGGCTGGTATAGGTGTCCCGGTTGGGCATTCTGCATTCCGCACAGCCGGAAACGGCGTAATCGTAAGCTTCCTCGAAGGTGGCGCCCTTCGCCAGCAGCAGAGGGATGATTTCCTCGTCATTGATCAGCTTGGGAAAGCCCGAGCCTTCCTTGATCGTTTCGGCGATTTCATAAAGGAACCGCTCCGGAGCTCTGGTATGTATCCTTGCGGCCAGATCCGGGTAGTTCAGCGGGAACTCCTGCTTGGACTTCAGGAACAGATAGGTCAGCTCATTGGTGGCGTCAAGACCCTCCTTGGTCTGGCCGCCTATGGTAACCGCCTCCCAGTGGGCATACCCCTCATTGAAGGCCCCGCCGGTGGGAGAAATATACAGATCGATGAATTGGGCCATGGCATCCCATACGCACTCCAGCAATTCCATGGCTCCGGCGTCGGTTATCCGGCCTTCTTCAATGTCCTTCTTATAGTAAGGGTACAGATATTGGTCCATTCTGCCGTTGGAGATGACCGTACCGGTCTTCTGCTCCAGCCGCGAAAACATCTGCGTGAACCACTGGGACTGCACCGCTTCGTAGAAATCCCGGGGAGGATGCTCCGGCACTCTGGCGCAATTGTCGGCAATCCGCTGCAGCTCCGCTCTGCGCACAAGGTCTTGCTCTGCGGCAGCTTTCTCGGCAGCCAGCTTGGAATGGCGGTTCGCCCATAAAATAATAGCATCGGACACATTGATAATGGCCTGGAGGAACGGCTGCTTCTCCATGGTATCCACCGCACTGAAGGGGTCCAGTTCGGCAAGCTCCTTGGCCGCTGCTTCCTTAATGCCTTTATAGCCGATTCTCAGCACCTTCTCGTAGTCATGCACCCATTGGATGGATGACCGGAAGGAAGCCGTTTCATTCACGATGAACCTGGACTTGAAGGGGTCTTCAGGGTCGTAGGTCAGCTGCAGGGTTTCCTTGGGCAGCGACTTGACCAGACTTTCGTGGAAGGTTTTTCCCTTCCAGTAGGGTGCGATCTCCTCAATGATGATCCGGGCGTCCTCTTCCTTAAGATCGAAAGGGGATTCACTTCGTTTGGGCAGCTCCTGTATCGCCAGATCCAGGAAATCCCCATCCAGCTCGGGATAAAGAATGCCGTAACGTCCCTGGTAGCCGCCCCGCCCGGCAATCAGCTGATCGTCATCGATATAGACCGTTATATTGCGGGCAATATGCAGCAGCGCCTTGGACCAGCGGAGAATCAAGGCTTCCCCTTCTGTTTCCCGAAAGGATTCGGTGAATAACCTGGCACGTTCCACATCAATCTTGGGCCGTTGGTTCTGGAAGGATTGCAAAATCCGCGTCGCCCGCTCATGACCCTCCGTTGCCTTTTGCCCCAAAACCTGTTTTTGCAGCCGGAGCTCCTGAAGTGACAATACTTGGTCGACAGCCATGCTGCTCCCTCCTTCTAATTCACACTATTCTTATCAGAATTAAATTAATTAGGCTTATGATATAGCGCTGCCGCTCTCTTGTCAACGATTTTATGCCAATGACATTTATCGTTCACCAACAATACATACTTGGAAGCCTTTTTCTCCCTGTTCCTGGTGCATTCTACAGGAAATTCTCAAACAACCGGTGCAGAACCCCGACAACAGGTCAAAGCCACTGCAACATGAAAAACCGCCAGATCACCGCACACACCGGCGAAACTGACGGTTCAATTGCCCCTTCCCGTTGGTTCAGTACTCCCTCTCTATTCAAAACAAATCCAGCTGCTCCGGCTCCTCCTCCTTGGGGAACTGCTTCAGCCCGTCCATGGTGCAGGCGATCCCGTGCTTCCGGCAATAGTCCTGCAGCATGGACCACAGCTGCTTCGCCCTGAAGGATTCACAGTGATAACGGCCGCCGTATGCCCGCTGGTACTGGCTTACCAACAGAGGGCGGTGCCCGCCCAGCTTCTGATAATAATACTCCCGCTGCCGGTCCCGCAAGGTTACGCCGAACATGGGGATAATGAACCGTGCTCCATGGAGTTTGGCCTGCTCCATAACCGTGGTGAGATTACCGGGATGATCCAGGAGAAAGGGCAGCACGGGCATAAGCAGAATCCCCGTATATACCCCTTGATCCGCAAGAGCCTTCATGGCAGTGAGGCGGGCGGATGGCGCAGGAGCGTGAGGCTCAATCCAGGAGGACAGCCGCTCATCGCAGGTGGTGACGGTGAATCCTGCGGAGGCGAAGGATCTGGCCGCTATGGCACCCAACAGCTCCTTGTCCCGCACAATCAGATCGCTTTTGGTGGTGATATGAACAGGAAAATTCGCCTCCAGGAGCACCTCCAGCAGCTGCCCGGTCAGCTTCAGACCCCGTTCCGCGGGAATGTACGGGTCGCTCATCGCTCCCGTTCCGATCAGCGCCTTCCGCTTCAAGCGGGCCAGCTCCCGGCGCAGCAGCTGGGGGGCGTTGCTTTTGACCGTTATATCCTCGAAATCGTCTATCCGGTAGCATTCGCTCCGCGAGTCGCAATAGATACAGCCGTGGGAGCACCCCCGGTACATATTCATATTGTATTCCACGTTGAACCAATACTCCGGCTGCTTCGTTTTGACCAGCAAACTTTTGGCCAACTGTTCCTTCATCCGCTTCTTCCCCCTTCGCATAGACTGCCTGTACCTGATTCCGCGGCATGCATCCCGCTCTTTATGAGGGTGCATGCCGCATCGGCTTGCATGTCCGCTTTACGGCGGGGCACCGCCCAGTTCACTGCATCGGCCTCTAAGCAGATTTTAGCATATCACTGTGACAGCTGAGTGTCATCAATTCAAGCAAGCTTAGGGCATATGGCAAAAAGGTTGACATCCCCTTCCGGCCGGGCGGAGTGTGGAGACACCTTAGTTGAAGGAATCGAGGAACAGCCGAGGAAAACTGTAATAATACAGTTTCTCCGTCTGATTTCTCAATACTGAGGGGGCAGAACTGCAAAAGTGCAGGCCAGAAGCACACTTTACCATTTTTTTGTCCCCCAAGTCCCAAATACCTGCATTTTTGCAGGTACGGACGCTCCTTTTCCCCCTCTGATCCAAAAAAACTGTATTTTTACATTTGGCAGGTTGTGCGAAGGGAGACCGCCGTATGTCTATCCTGCTGTCGCAGAAAAAATCCGGCGGAAGCTCCGCCTTGGGCGCTTCTGCCGGATTGATTTTGGTTAGCACTTCCCATTGTGTTGGACAGCCTCATGCAGACCAAACTGCGCAGCTCAAGGCGTCTTGCCGCCGCCAAGCATGGCCGCTGTTTCTTTCATGGTTTCGCGGATGGTGACGATATCGGAGCCGTAATACTTGTCCGTCCCCAACCGGTGGACCTTGCCGTTCTTAACCGCAGGCAGGTTCTTCCACAGCTCGAGCTGTTCAATTTCCGCGAACGCCTGACGGTCATCCCCCTCGTCACGCACGATCAGCAGCAGATGGTCCCCCGCATACTCGGGGAGCTTCTCCAATGAAATCTGTACGGCCGAGCCAAACGGATTTTTGTTGATCTCATCGGCGACAGGCCGGGGAGCATTGGCCTGAAGCCCGCTCCGCAGCATATAACCGGCGAAATTGCGGTTTAAGTAAATCCGCAGCCTGCCTTTTTCAACACGAAAGATAGAGACTGTCTCATCGCCCAACGCCGCTTTTACCTGCTCCCTCGCCAAGCGGGCCTCCTCTTCGTAAGCTTTGATCCAGGCTTCGGCTTCCGGTTGCTTGCCAACCAGGGCGGCAAGCTTCGTGAAGATCCCATAGATGGGGTCCTGATCGAAGGAGATATAATAAACAGGCGCAATCTTGCCGATCTGCTCCATCTGCTCTTGGTATATCTCCAGGAAAACCGTTGGCGCGATTACCAGATCGGGCTGGAGCTCCAGTATTTTCTCCAGATTAGGAGGATCTCCGATCCGTTCGACGCCTTCCATTTCCTTGAGTGTGTACACAATCTTAAAGCCATTCTCCCCTGAGCCAACGGGCTTAAGGCCAAGTGCAAGCAGCTCGCTTGCGAATTCACCCGCAACAATTCTTGCAGGCGCTGAGGGCACGCTTACTTCACGGCCCAGATCATCCTTTACTGTTTTTACCGTTGGTTGGGCCTGGGGGGCCTCCGCTGTGTGATCCGGCGTTTGTGTGCCGGCAGTTTCTTGCTGCGCGCCTGCGCCGCATGCCGACAAAACCAGCAGCACCAGCAGCGCTGCGGCAGTGATCATAGCCGTATTGGAACGTCTGACTAACTGTACCATATAATCCTCCCGCAATGTTTATGATAATGATAATTAATATCAATAAACATTGTAGCCCAGTCTGCCTGGCGTCTCCATGGACCATTATTGCGCCCAGGATGGATAATTGTGATGCGCGCCTCCCTGGGCCAACAGAGCTGCCGCCTCCTGCATCTGGCTCATAATGGATATGGGGTCATTGCTCAGCCAATTGGCCACATCAAGACGGTGCACATTGCCTTTGCGCACTGCCGGAAATTCCCGCCACGAACGGGTCCCGATAATGGATCTCCAGCGCTCATACGCGCCTCTGTCCGGCTGCAGCACAACAAACAGATGCTCCGCCTCGTAGAAGGGCAGCTCGTCCACCGTGATGACACTGGAGTGATAGTGTTCATTGCAGGCGGCCTGCATGAGTATTCTCTCAGGGGGCGCCAATTGCAAGGAACGGTATAGCGGATACCCCATATTGATCATCCCGTATATCTGCAGCAATTGCTCCCTAACCCGCAATACCGCCACTCGCCCGCCGCCAATGATCCCGGACAGCTTGCAGCGCCATTGCGCGCATTGGTTCTCATACTGCGCTATCCAAGCTTCGGCCTCCTGCATCCTGTCCAGCGCGCGCGCTACTGCAGGCAGCTGCCCGTAGATGGGGTCCTGCAGCACATCGATCCCAATCACCGGAGCCACCCCGGACAGCTGCTGCTCCAAATCCCTGCTGGCGGTCATGATCAGATCCGGCTGGAGCGACCTCAGGCGGGCAACATCTATCCGGGGATGCGTGGCCTCTCTGATATTTTCTATATATGACGAAGCAAACCGGCTTACATAACCGCCTGCGCGGGCAAAGTCTGCGGCTGCCGGTTCGATGCCCAGGGCTTGGCAATGGCCCCATCCATCCAAAGCCATGACCCTCGGCGAAGCTTCTCTGATAAAATGAGCCGGAGACCTCCCGGTCAACTGTTTGAAGCGACGGCTGAAATGATAAGGGTCCATGTAGCCCACCATTTGCCCAATCTCAACCACAGAATGCTTGGTATGCTGCAGAAGCTCCTTCGCCTTCTCCACGCGCAGGTTTGCCAAATAATCCATTGGACTGGTTCCCACGTATTTCCGGAATATTCTGGAGTAATGCTCCGGATTCAATCCTGCGACAGCAGCCAGCTGCTCCCGTGAAATCGCCCGTCCGTACTGCGCCTCCATATAAGCGACGGTCTTGTCTATCTTGCTGCGGGCGTCGCGGACAAGATGCGGATTGCGGCTAACTTGTTCAGGGGACTCATGCATTCGCAACTCCCGCATAGCTCCACTCCCTGCCCTCAATTAATATGCACGGCCCAAGCACCGGGATAACCCCGGGAGAGAGACCGCTTCCTCCCTGGGATAATTGAACGGCCGGCTGCCAAAATTATATCATATTTTGCCCGTTCCCATTTCCTTTGCCATGCTGTTGCGCCCTGTGGCTTGTTGCAGAAGAAGCAGCGGTTGCGTTCTGCGGCTGTTGCAGCCGGTTTATCCGTATTGATTATCGCAATTGGTGAAACATTCCTCCGCGGCATGCGTCTATTTTACTGGACCGAAACCTTATGAAGCAGGTGATGAATTTGTCTCTTTATGCGAGAATAAATGCCTATCGGCGTCCTTTTGACGCTGATGCGTTGTCAAGAAGTCGAGACGCTTCCACGTTTATGCTTTCCGAGACTTTGAAAAAAAGATTGTTTGCCCCCATGCGGCTCCTTCTGCCGTTCTCGGTATTGCTGTCGATCCTGCTCTCTGCCTGGCCTGTGACAGCTGCCGCGGCACCTGCCGTCAAAGCCTCTCTTCCGCCTTTTCCCGTGCAGCTTAACGGTGTTGAGCTGGATCAGGCTCACAGCCGGTATCCGTTCATCTTTTACAAGGACATCACTTATTTGCCGTTGACCTGGAATAACCTGGAGGCGCTTGGCCTGACATATAGCTGGAGCAAGGAGGAGGGGCTGGTGCTCATCCCTGCCTGGAACCGCACCGCGGAGGCGAGTACCGAGCCCCCGGAGCAGGATCTGGCCGTGAACGTCAATCCGTCGGGAGGCTTGTCCGCCTTTGTGGCCGCAGGTCCTGTCGCCATCGGCCCGGAGAGCATCGACAATCAGGCTGAGCCTTACCCTTTTCTGGTCTACCGCGACGTAACTTATATGCCGCTGACCTGGAGATTTGCCCATGAGCTGCTGGGAATCGATATCCGTTGGGGAGAGGAAGCGGGACTGCAGGTTATCGGCGGACAGAGCATTGTGCGCTCCTTGATCGGAGAGGATGCAGACGGCCTCTATTTCTATTCCTCTCATTCCGGGGGACCGGAGCAGGGCATGCTGCGTATGGATAAAGACAGCCTGCAGCTGGAATGGAGAAGCAGCGGGGAGCGGGATCAGCTGCGGGAGCGTCTGGCTGCAGTTTCTCTTCCTCTGGGGGGCGAACCGGCGGAGCTTGTACGCAAGGAACGGGATCTGTATTACGGGGATTTGAAGCTGTATACGTTCACGGATTCGGACTTATGGGAATCCAACGAATGGGGCGCCCCGGTCCATACTTATACCGAGTACAAGCTGGGAGACAACCGGGCTGTGATTACAGTTAGCTTGAGGATTCCGTTACCTGTGGCCTTTTACGGAACCACCACCTACAATTTCCTGGTGCGGGACGGCAGGGTATCCCAACTGGAGAATTTCCGCCAGAGGCTCAGCCGGGTGATTCCCAATCCCGACGGAAGCGCGTGGATCGCTTCCGCTCCTCTTCCGGCCCGCTTGTCCGGGTACGTCCCGGGGAGCGCCTTGCTGGCCCTGCTGGACGCAGATGGAACTCTGCATCTGGTGAACGAAATGCTTAACGAATTGGATGTGGAGGCCTTGGGATTGGCCAATCCCATGCTGGAGAATCCTGCGGCGGAAGACGGCAGCCTCTATGTCATTCTGGGCGGCCAGAGAAGGGATGATTACACCTTCACTCCGGATACCGCGGGGCTCTACCGCTTGAATACCCGGCTGGAGCCGGAACGCCTGGGCGACCGCAACCCTGCGGCGCAATACTTCCTGGACCAGGACAGGAACATCTATATTCAGCACCGCAACAACACGGTGGAGAACTGGAGCAGCGGCGAGCTGCGGACCTGGTATGATTATGAGATAGCGGGGATGGGGAAACAGCCCCAATAAACAGCTCACCGTTGTAAGCCTCTCCTTCTCCCCTGTAAAAAAAGTGAATCTTCGTCTTTATACTGCAACGGACATGAGGGACCTTATTTGGCAAAAATGGGGGTGGTTCTATTTCAACGGACCGGAAAGACCTTATTGGGACCCAAATCCCTCCGGATGGGGGAAAAGTCGTCCAATAAGAGCATCTGAGTCCGTTACGATTCCAAACCACCCGTTTGGAGGCAAATAAGGTCGTTGAGGTCCGTCCAAGGTATGTGAAGTTGGTGCGGCAACGGACCGGAAGAGCCTGTTGCTTCCCTAAGTGGGGGCAACAGCTATCAAAATGATCGCTGTTGGTGGGCGAGCGGTTGCCATATGGCTCAACAGCTATCAAAATGCTAGCTGCTTGCGGGGAGGGCTGTCCAGTTGAACGGCTGGACCGCCTCGCCTCTGGAAGAATATCATATCGGACGCAAAATCCCTCTGAATGGAATGGGGGCAAAGCAGGCGCCCCGGCCTTTTCTCCCCATAGCGCCTTCCGTGTCCCTCCCTCTCCCTACGTTAAACTGTCGCCCTCCCTGCAACTGCCCCTCCTCCCTGTAACTGCCGCTTCCTCCCTGCAACTGCCGCCCTCCCCCTACGTTAACTGTCGCCCCCCTGCTACTGCCCCTCCTCCCTGCTACTGCCGCCCTCCCCCCTACGTTAAACTGTCGCTCCCCCTGCTACTGCCCCTCCTCCCTGCTACTGCCGCTTCCTGCTCTTTCCTCTGAGAATCCCCTTCTTTTCGCCAAAAATAAGTCCTCCACCCCGTTTTGTTGATGCCCAATCACCAAAAATAAAGATGAATACGGGAATTATCGATATACAATAACCGCCCTCTCCCTTTACAGTAAAGGTGGATGCCAGGCTAGGCGCGCCGCCTTCGGCACCGGAAAACCGCGTATGAAGTGCAAGCAAATTGAGCGAGTAAATCGAGCGAGCAAGCGAATCATGCAAGCGAGCAAATCGAGCGAGCAAGCGAATCACGCGAGCAAGCAAGCAATTCATGCAAGCAAGCGAAGAGATGAGGGGAGTTAACCAACGTGATCAACAATTGGAAACGCAAAACAGCCGCCTTGGCCGCCGGTCTTCTGGCGGCAGGCTCCATCACCGCATGCAGCAGCCAGTCGGAGAAGCAAGAGCCTGCTGCAAGCTCCGCCACAGCGGCAGCAAGCCCCGCTGCAAGTACGGCAGCAACGCCTGCCCAGCCGGCCAAGCTGAAGCTGTGGCACCCGTTGAACGCCAATGCCGCCGCCGTTGTCAAGAACCTGGGGGACCTTCCCATGATGCAGGAATGGCAAAAACGGACAAATGTGGAGTTTGAATTTCTCCATCCCGCCGGAACCAACTCCCAGGATATCAACCAACAGCTGGGCGTGCTGCTGGCATCCAATAACCTGCCTGATCTGATGGTCTGGTACTGGGGGAATACCAACCAATTATATCAGGACGGCGTAATCATCGATTTGAAGGATTTAATCGACCAGCATGCGCCCAACCTGAAGAAGCTCCTCAAGGAGAACCCGGCTGTGGAGAAGCAAATCAAGTCCGATACCGGTGAAATCCTGGTATTCCCCCATCTGCGGACGGGCCAATACGGGCAATTCAAAACCTTCAGCGGCATGATGATCCGTCAGGATTGGCTGGATGAGCTGGGACTGAAGTCCCCGGAAACCATCGATGAGTGGGAAACCGTGCTGCGGGCCTTCAAGGAGAAAAAGGGCGCCATTCCCTTCACCTCATCCAAGGACACTCTATTCGGCGCAGGCGGCTCCAAGGATTTCATGGGGGCATACGGGATCGGTCAGAACTTCTATCACGACAATGGCGTGATTAAATACGGGCCGTTGCAGCCGGCCTTTAAGGATTATCTGGCCAAGATGAGCGCTTGGTACAAGGAAGGGCTGATTGATCCCGATTTTGCCACCAATGACGGCAAGGCCAAGGATGCCAAGATCACCTCGGGCAAGGCAGGCTCCTTCTACGGCTTTATCGGCGGATCTCTGGGCAATCTGACGCCCTCACTGCAAAAGAACGAGCCGGGCGGCAAGCTGACCGCCGTCCAGTATCCGGTGCTGAATAAAGGCGACGAGCCCCAGTTTACCGTCTCCACGTGGGATTATGTCAGTATTGGCGCAGTCATCACCAAGAGCAACAAGAACCCGGTTGCGACCATCAAGGCGCTGGATTATCTGTACAGCGAAGAGGGCTCCCTGCTGAAGAACTTCGGGATTGAAGGGCAAACCTACACCATGGTCAACGGACAGCCCACGTACACGGACCTCATCCTCAAGAATCCCGACAAGCTGTCCGTCGGGCATGCCATGGCCAAACATTTCATCGCCAATTATGAATTCGTGGGTCCCGACGATGATCGCTACAACCAGCAATATTACACCTTGCAGGAGCAAAAGGATGCGCTAAATGTATACTCCAAATACGCAGCCAACACCTACAAGCATATCCTGCCCCCCATGAGCTCGTCGTCGAGTGATTCTCAGGAGATGAGCAAGATTATGGCCGACATCGACACATACAGAACGGAAGTGACCACCAAGATTATTATGGGTTCCGCGCCGCTGGAGAGCTGGGACGCCGCCGTGGAGCAGTTCAAGAAGATGAAGATTGAGCGGGCCATCGAAATCCAGCAGAAGGGCCTGGATAACTACAGCAAGCGTTAAAAGCCGGCTTTTTGTACGGTACACCGCGTCCGGTTATGGACGGCACAGAAGCAAAGAGAAAATCCAAGGCATCACCGCCCTGCGGGGCCGGGCGGCGGACTGACAAGCCCGCTCTTCACCCCGCCCCGCAGGGAGATTGGAGGAGAAACCATACATGCAAGTATTCTTAAGAGATCTGAGCAGAAATCGGTCCATATATTTAATGGTTGCGCCAGTTGTGCTGTTTTACCTCATTTTCAAATACATTCCCATGTACGGGTCCATCATCGCTTTCAAGCAATACAGCGTGTCCTCGGGCATATGGGCGAGCAAATGGGTGGGCTTCGCCCACTTCCAGGAATTCTTCGACAGCTATTACTTCTGGCGGCTGCTGCGCAATACGCTGATCATCAGCTTCTACCAATTGCTCTTCGGCTTTCCCGCGCCGATCCTGCTGGCGATTCTGCTAAACGAGGTGCGCAGCAAAACCTACAAGAAGCTGGTGCAAACCGCCTCCTACCTGCCCCACTTCGTCTCGCTGGTGGTCATATGCGGGATGATTATCGATTTTACCAGCCGGGACGGGATCATCAATACCATCATCCAATTTTTTGGCGGGCAATCCAGTTCCCTGCTGGGGGACGCTTCCAATTTTCGGACCATCTACACCAGCACCCAGGTCTGGCAGGAGATCGGCTGGGGCTCCATCATCTACCTGGCAGCGCTAAGCGGAATCAATCCCGAGCTTTATGAGGCGGCAAAAGTGGACGGAGCGGGAAGGTTCCGGCAAATCTGGAGCATCACGCTTCCCGGATTGATTCCCATCATCATGATTCTGCTGATTCTGCGGATCGGGCATATCATGGACGTGGGCTTCGAGAAGATCATTCTGCTGTACAATCCCAACACGTATGAGACGGCAGATGTGATCTCCACCTTCGTATACCGCAAAGGGCTGGGCGAGGCCAATCCCAGCGCTTACAGCTTCACCACGGCGGTAGGATTGTTCCAATCCGTGATCAACTTCATCCTCCTGGTGAGCGCCAACGGCCTCTCCCGCCGCTATTCGGGGAACAACCTATGGTAAACGCCAACACGGAAAAGCTGGCTGCTCCCGCTCCGCTGGCCTCGCGGAGAACCGGAATCAAGGAACCCCTGTCAAGCCGCCTGTTCGACGCAACGAACGCCATTGTGCTGTTGCTCCTGGTGGTGGCGACCGTATATCCCTTTTATTATGTGCTTATGGCCTCGCTCAGCGATTCGGACAGCCTAATCTCCCAACGGGGGCTGCTCCTGTGGCCCATGGGCTTCAATCTGGACGCTTACGACCGGGTGATGGCCAATCCCAATATTCTTACCGGCTACCGGAACACCCTCATCATCCTGGTGGCGGGGACCACCTTCAACTTGATCATGACCGCCCTGGGGGCCTACGCCTTGTCCCGCAAATTCCTGCTCAAACGGACCATCATGATGGGGATTGTCTTCACTATGTATTTCGGCGGCGGACTGATTCCCCATTTTCTGCTGGTCAACAACTGGCTGCATATGGGCAACAGCTTCATGGCTCTGATCATTCCCGGGGCGGTGAGCACCTGGAACCTCATTGTGATGAGAACCTCCTTCGAGGGGATTCCGGAGAATCTGGTGGAATCGGCCAAGATCGACGGCTGCGGCGAATTCGGCATTCTGTTTAGGATTGTCCTTCCGTTGTCCATGCCGGTTATTGCCGTGATGATCCTGTATTACGGGGTAGGCTACTGGAACTCCTGGTTCGGCGCCATGCTGTTCCTGCAGAACCGGGAGATGTTCCCCCTGCAGCTGATCCTCCGCGAGATTCTCGTGCAGAACAGCACGGAGTCCATGCAGCTTGGCTCAAGCGCAGGAGACCAGGCGGCTATTGGAGAGAGCATCAAGTACGCCACCATCATGGTGGCCACCCTGCCGATCCTGTTTGTGTATCCCTTCTTGCAGAAGTATTTTGTCAAAGGCGTGATGGTGGGCGCAGTCAAGGAATAAAGGCGGGCAAGCGCGCGCGGAGTCTGCCGGGCTCCGCGCCGGTTTGTTCTGTACAGCCTGCGGGAAATCCGGTACAGTGGCATCATGGACGCCTGGAGCGCAAGCCGCGGTTCCTTCATCGGCGTCCCCTTCTCCCGATACCTCGGGGTGGGAGGACAGAATCCCTTTAAAGGAGCGAACGGCAACCGCCATGAAGCAGAAAATTTTCCACTTCTGGGTCTATTCCTACCTGTGCATTCTGGCCATTCCCATCGTGATCAGTCTGGTTGTCCTGCTCCAGTCCAGAAGCATGCTGGATGAGGAGGTCACCAGGGCCAACGACGCCCTGCTGACACAGATTCAGCAGACCTTTGACAACCAGATCAAGGATATTAAGCGGATGGGCGTGCAATTATCCTTTGAGCCCAAGCTTGTCCGTTATTTGAAGCATCCCGAGCTGAGCGGTTCCGCAGTCCGGGAGGAAGCCAAGGGGCTGATTGACACCCTGCACACCTATGCCATCTCCAACGGCAGCATCTCCGACTTTTATATTTTCATGAAGCCTTACGGCTATGCCCTCACGACTACCACCCTGCTCCAAAGCGATCTTCTGTTTGACCTGCTGCACGGAGACGCAGATTTGTCATACGACAAATGGGAGGAATGGGTGAAGCGTTACCACACCGGAAGCTTCCTGAATCTGGGCCAGGAGTTGGGCAACGGAGACTCGGCCGATTCCTTCGCCTATGTCCAGTCTATCCCGCTTCAGGACAGGGAGAAGTCCCAGGCCACCCTCACGGTACTGCTGGACCGGGAGCGGCTGACCCAGTCCATCAGCAATATCCAGCTGGCTGCCGAGGGGAGCGTCATGCTGATCCGCAAGGATGGTCGCCCGTTCTTCGCCACCGGAGAAATTCCCGATGTCAAGAGTCTGCCCTTAGACCAGCTGCAGGGAAACAGCGGCTCCCGCTCCCTTCAGGTCAACGGGCAAGCCTTTACCATGTCCTATCTCAGCTCGGTGGAGCAGGACTGGTGGTATGTGTCTCTCGTGCCCACAGAGATATACGCCGGGAAGGCGAATTTTTTGCGGAATCTGATTCTGGGCAGTGTGTTCTGCTGTCTTCTGCTGGGAGGCGGACTGGCTTATTGGCTGGCGGTACACAATTACCGGCCTATCCGCAACATGATGAACCTGGTCTCGGCCAATGTCCGGAACAACATGAAGGATATGAAGAATGAATTTTCCGTTCTCCACGCCTATCTGACGGAAGGCGCCACGGCCCAGGAGGAGATCGGCCTCAGGAAAAGGGAGGAGCAGCGGTCGGCCCGGAGCAGCTTCCTGGCCCGTCTCCTGAAGGGGAAGGTGAATACGGAGGATGCGTTGGCCCAAGCCTTCAAGTCCTTTGCCCTGACCTTCGAGACCGGCAGCTTTGCGGTGCTGCTGTTTCATCTGGAGGATTACAGCGCGCTGTTCCGCTCCAGGGAAAATTCGGACCCGGACAAGGAGCTGCAGTTTGTCGATCTGATCGTCACCAATATCGCCGAGGAAATTATCAACCGCCGCCACCTGGCCTACTCCACGCGGATCGACGGGATGATTGCCTGCCTGGTCAACATACGCGGGACTCCGTCGGACGGCCAGCATGATTTGCTGCGGGCGGCCGCCGAGGCGGAGGAGTTTTTGCGGAGCAAATTTTTCATACGCTGCTCCATCGGCATCAGCGAGATCACCATGGGCTGGGCCGCGATTCCCGCATGCTACGAGCAAGCGCTGGAGGCAATCGAGCACCGGTTTGTGCTGGGCACCAACCAGATTATCCCGTACACCTTGATCAGCCGTCCCACCAATGAGCTGTATTACCCTCTCGATATGGAGCGCCAGCTGATCAACCTGATGGCCATCGGCAGCTATGAGGAGGCGACGGCCGTGGTCCAGGATATTATGCAGGCTAACTTTTACAATGGGGCGCTGTCGGTGCAGATGGGCAAGCTGCTCATGTTTGAATTGGTGGGCACCATGCTGAAGGCTGTGGAGCAGATGCAGCTGAGCACGGAGGAAATGATGCGGGAGAAGACCAATCTGATTAGGCAGCTGACGGAGTGCGCTTCCTTCACCGAGATCGAAGCGGAGATTCTCGGCTTCCTGCGGCTGGTCTGCGATTATATGCAGCAGAAGAAGAAAAGCCACAATCTGGCCCTGAAGGATGAGCTGATTGCCTACCTGGAGGAGCATCTGGATGATGCGGACATCAATCTGTCCGTCCTGTCCGTGACCTTCAACATCACCTCCTCCTACCTGTCCAAGTTCTTCAAGGAGCAGACGGGAGAGAACCTGCTGGAATACCTGAATCTGCGCAGAGTGGAGAAGGCCAAGCGGCTCCTGGTGACAACGGGCGGCACCATCGGCGACATCACGGAGCAATGCGGCTTCACCAACAGCAATACCTTTATCCGGGTGTTCAAAAAGTATGAGGGCATTACGCCGGGACAGTTCCGGCAAAAGGAAGAGCACACGCCCTAGCCGACATTGAATGGGGAGGAATAGATAATGATGCGAAGCAGTAATCAACGAAGGCGGCTCAGAACCTTGATGGCACTGGCCCTAAGCCTGGCGCTCCTTCTGACCGGCATTGCGCCTGTTGGACTGGGAGCGCCGGGAACGGCGCGGGCCAGCGGCGGCAGCATGGTGGTCAACGGAGGTTTTGAGGATACGGTGAACAGCACCGGGAACGGTTGGGGCGGCAAATCGGCGGTTGGCTGGGAGGCGCCCTGGATGGCATCGGGAAGCCCGGTGGTGACGGTGAATCAGGCCGTGTATCATTCGGGCGGCAATGCCCTGGAGATCAGAGCAGCCGCGAGCTCCAAGGCAACGGTTGCAAGCGAACCTGTCCCGGTCACGGGCGGAGAGCATTATCGGTTGTCGGGCTGGGTTGCCGCGGAGAATGTCACGCAGGCCTTCATCCGGCTCATGTTCTTCGGCAGCTCCGGGCCGGACCTGGGCTACAAGGACAGCGCCGCTGTCAGGGGCACGGCTGGGTGGCAGCCTCTAGGCGTGGTGGCGCAGATTCCGGCCAACGCGGTGAAGGTGAAGGCCATTTGTTATTTCAACACCGGTACAGGGGTGGCCCGGTTCGACGATATTGAACTCATTCGGGTCGTTCCTGTAAGCGGTATCACAGTGAGCGGCCCCTCGCATCTGTTGGAGACGGGCGGCAGCATACAGCTGGCGGCAAGCCTGTCCCCCTTGGATGCCACAACACCTGAGATCACCTGGACCAGCTCCAATCCCCAGGCTGCTGTCGTAAATGAGAATGGTGTAGTGACAGGCACAGGCCAAGGCGCCGCGGTCATTACCGCTGCGGCAGCGGACCATAATTTCAACCGGGTGCTCACGGCGCAATATGACGTGGAGGTGCTGGATCATAGCAGCAATCTGCTGGACAATGGCAGCTATGAGGAGGCATCAGCCCCGGAAGCCGGCGCAGGATGGGGAAGCGCGCAGGCGGCCGGCTGGCTGGCGGCAATGGGTGCAGGCTCGCTGGCTGATGCGGATCAGAGCGTCAGCCTGTTGGGCAGCCGTTCCCTGCGTCTGGACAGCAGCGGCCCTGCAGGCGGCAGTGTCTACCAGGAGCAGGCCGTGACAGCGGGACAGATGTACAGGCTGCGGGAATACATCCGCACCTCGGCGGCAAGTGAGGAACCGGGTGCGGCAGTGCGTCTGACCTTCCGGGACGCAGCCGGAGCCGAAACCGGAGAGCCGTGGCAATCCGCCAATTACCATGGCATGCGGGAATGGCAGCTGTTGCAGACCGTTGTGCAAGCCCCGGCCGGAGCAGCTTCGCTGAGAGTGGAGAATCTGCTGGCTTCCGCCGGAACAGCGTGGTTTGACGCCGCGCTGCTGGAGCCGTATGATCCCGTAACAAGCGTATCCCTAAGCAGGACCAGCGGGGAATTGGAGCGGGGCGGCGAGCTTCAGCTTCACGCAGCAGTTGCTCCCGCCTCCGCTACGGATCAAACGGTGCTGTGGGAATCCTCCGACAGCGCGGTGGCTTCCGTTGCCGAAGGACTGGTGAAGGCAGTAGGCCTGGGACCGGCGGTAATCACGGCACGCTCGGCAGACGGCAGGCATGCCTCCTTCAAATTGCTGGTTGTGGCGCCGGAGCTGACGGCCAACAGCGGATTCGAGACCACGGCAGCCGCTGTTTCCGGAGACAGATGGGTTAGTGTGAAGGCTTCGGGCTGGGGAACGCCCTGGCTGGCCGTCGGCACACCCCAGGTAACGGTGGATAACGCCGTTTACCGGAGCGGGGGGCATTCCCTGCGCATCTCGGCCCAAGTCTCCTCCAAGGCCACCGTGGGACAGTCGGCCATTCCCGTTGAGGCAGGGCTCATGTACCGCTTCGGAGCTTATGTCAGGACAGAGGGAATCAGCTCCCAGGCTTTCCTGCGGGTGTACTTTTACGGTATGGACGGCGGGCAGATCAGCTATGCGGATACCTCTTTCCTGTCCGGTACCAAGGACTGGACCAAGCTGGAGAAAACCGTTCAGGCACCGGCCGGCGCCGTCAAGGCGCAATATGCCAACTATTACAATACGGGCACGGGAACGGCATGGTTCGATGATACGACTCTGAAGCAGGTAATCCCATTGGAATCGGTTCAATTTTCCTCCCTGACAGGGTTTGTGCCTGTAGGCGGCACCCTTTCCGTGGAGCCCGTGTATACGCCCTGGAACACGACTGAGCGGGAGTTGGGCTGGAGCAGCTCCAACGGATTGGCCGCCGTGTCCCAAGGGATGATCACCGGCGTTGCCCCCGGGATAGCGATTATCGAGGCGACGCCTCAGCGCGGCGGTTCCGAAAGCGGCAGTGGCCACGCCCGGATGGCAGTCGCTGTCACCAACCAACCGGAGGAGCTGACCATTGGGAACATAACAGTGGCCATTGAAGAGAACGCGCATGCAAGCGGGGCATTCCCCGCCGCAGACAGTGAAGGGCGGACTCTGCGCTATCTGCCCCTTGCGCTCCCTGCCTCCGGGACGCTTCATCTGATGGAGAACGGGCAATGGAGCTACTATCCCAACCCGGATACAAGCGGAACCGATTCCTTTGCCGCTGCCGCGTTTAATGAGTCAGGAGGCCTGGGCGGGGTGCGGGCGGAGATTGTGGTGGAGGCGGCCAACCATTCGCCTCTGCTGGCCCAAGCGTTCGTGTCAACGGACAGGAACACGGCGGTTGAGGGCGTTGCCGCGGCAACGGATGCAGACGGCGACAATCTGGTCTACTCCTTGCATACGGGGCCGCAGCATGGAACCGCCAGTGTGGCTGCCGACGGCAGCTGGATCTACACCCCCGCTGAGAACTATACGGGCCCGGATGAATTCGTGGTGAGCGTGGTTGACGGCAGGGGCGGCGAGGCTGCGGGGGTGATTACGGCGATGACGGCGTTAAGCGGCGAAGAGATGATGGATCTGCTTTATTCCCGCAACCAGGATGGGAGGATACCACGGATCATTGTGGGAATGGCCGATTTTGACCGGATCAGCGAGCTTGCCCCAACGGATGGGAACATGGCGTCCTGGTATGCGAATGTGAAGGAATTGGCTGATGAGGCCCTTGCCGCTCCCCCCTCCCAATATGTGCTGGGTGACGGGGTGAGACTGCTGGAAGTGAGCCGCGAGGTGCTGAAGCGGGTGCGGAATCTGGCCATGTTCTACCGGATCAGCGGAGAGACGGTCTATGCGGAGCGGGCCTGGGAGGAGCTTGCGACTGCAGCCGCCTTCCCGGATTGGCATCCCGTCCACTTCCTGGATACGGCGGAGATGACAGCCGCGGCGGCTATCGGCTATGACTGGCTCTATGAATATTGGACGCCTGAACGGCGGAGCACACTGCGGACCGCGATTGTGGAGAAGGGGCTGAATCCGGCGCTAACCTTTTACCGCAACCGGTCGGAGTGGACCGTCCGCACCAACAACTGGAATTCCGTCTGCAACGGAGGCATTGCCATGGGCGCCTTGGCCATTGCCGGCGACGATCCCTCCCTCGACGGAATGCTGGGAGAGATACTCACAGGGGGCATCCGCAGCCTGCCGCTGACCCTTAACGAATACAAGCCTGACGGGGGCTGGTTTGAGGGGCCTACCTATTGGGATTACGGCACGTCCTACGCGATTTATTATCTGTCATCTTTGGAGCAATCCCTGGGAACGGACTTTGGGCTCTCCACCATGCCGGGCTTTGCCGATACGGTGAAATTCCCCATGTATATGACAGGGACAGCCGGCAGCTACAACTTCGCGGATGCGTCCGCAGATTTTGTAGCCTCCCCCACTGTGCTGTGGTTTGCCCAACGGTTCGCCGATCCGGAGTTCGCCTGGTATCACAAGCAAATGTCAGCCAAGAAGCGGGGCGGCGTGTTGGATCTGATCTGGTACCGGCCGGAATTGTACCAAGCCGCCCAGGCTCCCGGCCAATTGGATGAAGTCTTCCAATATGTCAGAGCAGCGGGAATGCGGAGCCTGTGGAGCGATGATCAGGGACTGTTCGTGGGCTTCAAGGGCGGTGACAACCAATTCGCCCACGGCGATCTGGATATCGGCAGCTTTGTGTTCGACGCGCTGGGGGTACGCTGGGTAGAGGATTTCGGAGCCGAGAACTATAATCTCCCCGCCTACTGGGACTATGGAGCGAACGGAGGCCGCTGGAAATATTACCGCAAGCGGGCAGAAGGGCATAATACGCTGCTGATTAATCCGGACAGCGGCCCCGATCAGCACCCGTATGCCAAAGGCGAGGTGGAGAGCTTTTATTCGGGACCGAGAGAAGCCTGGGGCATCGTGGATCTGACCACCGCTTATCAGGACGATGTCCTGTCGGCCAAGCGCGGGTTTAAGCTGGGCAAGGGACGGACGGAGCTTCTGATCCAAGACGAGATCAGGGCCAAGGGACCAGCGGATGTGCGCTGGCAGATTCATACCCAGGCTGCGGTTGAGGTGGCTCCTGACGGCAAGTCGGCAACGCTTGGCTACCGGGACCGGCGGCTGCTTCTGGAGATTGCTTCACCGGCCCGGGGCAGC
Organism: Paenibacillaceae bacterium; assembly: GCA_029256185.1. Taxonomy (GTDB): domain Bacteria; phylum Bacillota; class Bacilli; order Paenibacillales; family NBRC-103111; genus Paenibacillus_AR. The sequence goes on along the minus strand of JAQSYI010000006.1, from coordinate 151,329 downwards.
TTCTACACGGCAGCTGCGGCTCCCCTGCCCTCTTCTCCCAACCCTGCCGGGCAATCGGCTAACGGAACCTTCACAACGGTGGGCATCCGGTTGGAAAATACGCTGGAGGAGACGATTGCCGTCCGGTTTGTTCCTTTGCTCCGTAATCAGGCGGCTGAAGCTGACGTCTCTGCAGTGATCCCCATTGAAGAGTGGGTCTCCTCCTCCCTGCCCCGTGCGGAGCTGTGGGAGATCACAATGGACGGCAGCCCCTTGGCGGATTTCCAGGCGGGAAAATGGGTGTATGAGGTAAAGCTGCCCTTTGGAACCCAGGCAATGCCTGTCTTCGGCGCCGCGGCCGGTACTGCCGGTGATACAGTCACCATCACCCCCCCGCCGTCGCTTCCCGGCTTGGCCATCATTGAGGTGCAGCCGTCCGATTCGTCCCGGGTCAAAGCAACCTACTATGTGAGCCTGGGTGTGGAACCACATATCGGGCTGCCTGAGGCAGCCCAGCTTCTCCCGGTGGCCCAGGCAACGGCCAGCGCCGTGGATCAGGCTTACGTGCCGGAGAACACCTTGGACGGAAGTCTGCATATCGAATCCCGCTGGTCTGCTCTCTCAGGCAATTGGATTCAATATGATCTGGGAGAAACCCGCTCCATATCGGGGCTTGCCCTGGCCTTTATGAGAGGCAACGAACGGAAAACCTACTTTAATGTGCTGGCATCCCATGACGGCCTTGCTTGGACTCACGTCCTGTACGGCACCAGCACGGGACAGACGCTGGACTACGAATATTATGAGCTTCCGAATCTGTCGGCCCGGTACATCCGGATTGTGGGCTACGGCAACGATCAGAATAAATTTACCAGCCTGACCGAAGCCGCGGTAATAGCAGAAACGGAGGCCCAAGCGCCTGCAGCTCCTTGATAGTGGAGGTGCAGAGCCTGCATAAACAGCCCCCCAAAAGCGACGAATGCTCCGAAGCAAATTTCGTGTTCTTTTGGGGGAGCCCCTGTGCCTATTTATCACACGAATATACCTTTTGCAGAGGCCATGAGAAAGGGCTCTCCTGGCGGAACACCGTCAGGTCCTTTTTTTACGCTGCCAAAGGAGTAGCACTACCCACGGCAGTCCCCCCGCTCACTCCTAACGGAAATTTTTTCCGTTACTTCCTGTTGAACAACCCGAAAAGGCCCTATTCGCCTGGTTTTGAGGATTGGCTTCTTCCCATTAAAATCAACCATATTCCAATCCGGCGGAGACATTTCGTCCAGAGACTCCTCAAGAAAATAAGCCCATATCCCATACGTGTTACGGCTGCAGGGTCAAAAAATTGACCACGAGCTTCTATATATTGGTGCAGTTGCTCCTGCTTGCGCATCCTAGCCCTCTCCTTTCGCGCTTAGGAGAATGTTCCTCATGCTCATACCGAAAATTCAAATGTATTCCGACCTTCTTGTAAGGGATAGCTTTTATTGCCCCATACCAAATCGCCCGGTAAACCGTTCGGAAGCGCCACTTCGACAAGCCAATAGCAGTCACCTAGGCACTCTACTTTCGCTTCAATGAAGCCCTTCGAGTGAGGAAGCTTGCCGTGCAGAGATGTTAATGCTCCCAGTTGAGGACGAATCACGACCGATGTGAACCCCATCGATGCCGGGCGAATGCCAAGCAAGTTGGTGTATAGATGGTAAATAGGGTGAGCACCCCAAGCATGACAGTCCGAACGCGTCGTATCGAGGAAGATTTCCGGAGTCGTTCTAAGACCATTCGCCTCCATGCCAAACCAAGGCTCCAGTCTAGCCAACAGCGCTTCCATATGCCGGGTAGACGATAGCGCTTCAAAAGTATAGTGATCAAAATACACGCTGGTGCGCATCAATTCAGTCGCTTTCAGCATTTCAGGCATAAGGCGACGTTTGAGAGTCGGCGAAATCGATTCACATAATATGGAAAGCACCTGAGGATGCTCCGAATAGTGCTGATGACCGGTATCGTCAGCAAACAGGCCCCTCTGCTCATTCCAAAACAACTGCTCGACCACGCTGCCCAGCTCCTGAGCCAGCCGTCTCGCTCGCAACTCCAACTCTGTCTCACCTAAATAGGCTTCAAGCTTGGCGGCAAGCTCTAAGGTATGAATCATCTGCAAATGGTAAGCCGCATTCAATCGATCCGCTCCATGCGGCGGTGTTCCCGAGCTCCATGCTTCTGAAGGTGAAGTCTGCCAGTCCATGAAGTTCCACGAAATAGGCAGCTTGACCGCCCCATTCGAAGCACGTTGGCACAATAGACGATCCAACTCCTCCCGGACACTGCCCATCAGGTCACGAACCAATGCCGGGTCGCCTCGCCAAAGGGCATAATCATACACCATCGCTACCCACCACAAGGAGAAGGAGGAAATATGCTTTCCGCCTTGATCCGGGTAAGAACAGTTCACAAGACCAAGATGGTTGTTGCGGGAAGCACGGAACATGTCTAGCGCTTTACGCGTTAAACGATCGTCGAGCGTACTGACGTACGTAACCAGCGACTGAATGCGTGTATCCCCCACATACATGAGCTGCTCCCAATAGGGGCAATCCATATAGGTTTCATGTGCACACATTTGCAGTGTCCTGAAAGACGTGGATACAACCTGATTTAAGCGCCCATCACTACTTGAAATGGATCCTTCCATTTGTAAAGGATATCTCGTTTCCAGCAGCCTGAACGCATTTAGATTTAACGCCTCGCCTTCCGTATCTATGATCAACTCGGCATAACGACCCGCGTGCCACCATAACGTATCGAATTTGCGGCTCGATCCGCCATCCGGACGGAAGGTATCACCGATACCTATAAACCATTTCCCCGCTATATCGTTCCGGTTCGTCTTGCGCTCGCCTTGCGCATCATCATATAAGGACTCCGCCCATTGAAGTCGAATCATAGAACCTTTTCCGCCGGAAACGGTAAGCTCAGGATAGAAACAGAAATAATCTCCCAAGTCGAGAATGACTCGTCTTCGGGTATTAGCTGGGATATAGGTAGATTGTCCTGTCCCAGTCAATAACCCGATCCAGTTCTTGTGCTCTTCGTTCAAGTTACGACTTGCGTCGATCGGTTGTCCTGATTCCAGGATGCCTGCTTGCTCAACATGGCGTACAGCGATCGTCTTAAGGCTTATCTCTAGCATTGGGGGCAATGTGGCCGGGCGCATAAGACGCTGTACCGACGAAAAATGATAATGATCCGACCTATGGTATACATACTCCCCTAGTTGTACCGGAAGCCATCCGCCGCCTTCTCCGGACATGGCGTCCCAATTAAAGGAAGCTCCATCTATGTCCAGCTTTGCGCCTGTACCTATGCCGGAGTGGGTTGGAACAAAACGATAGCCCGGCATTGGTTTCACTTCCCATGGAGCAACCCCTGTCCCCATCAAAGGTGCGAGTGTTTCATCATCCGGACTAAGCAGAAAGCCTGGCTGTACGCTGACCTGCGCCCATGGCTTATGCTTGCCTATGGCCCAGCATCGAGCAATCCATTGATGCTCTCCCGCGGCCATCCCAACCTCATACGTCTCGTAAAACCAATTGCTGCGATCTCCCCGTTCACTGCCTCGACCGATCCGTTGATTGTCTAAAAACAGCTCATACCTTTCGTCTCCAGATACATGTATCCGTACATTCGCAGCTTCGCTTAGTGTGAACCTGCAGCGGTACACGGTCACATAGGGAGGTGTTCCGGCCTCTCCGCAGATCACCCAGCGACTTGGCCAGGCCGTCGTCTGTTCCCAAGGCTTTTGGGATTGATTTTTTGGGATTTGTCCATTATAGGGTAAATCAGTAAGCAGTATACGCACCCTGAGTTCCTCATTTCTTCATGATCGAAGAAACCTGAGAGGCATCCTCAGGCTTCTTTGATGAAAATTATGGATTATAGCTCACCTTCACATCATCCAAACTCATCGAGCTCGCGTTGCCGCCGATCGATGAGACCAGCTTGTCGGCCTTAGTCACATCGGAATAACGATAGTTCCACTGTGAGCCTCGCAGCTCGCCGTTAATATAGACATCGAACTTTTTCGTTGCGGTGTCGATAATGACCTTGAGACGGTACGGTTCTCCGTTTATAGTCGAGGTCAGCAGGTTCGTTTGGGTCCCCCCGTTGTAGCCCCAGATTCTGCCGTTCTGCATAATAAGGTGAACTGCGGCGCTGTTTACCGTGAGAGAGTTATCCGCAACGATCAGAGCATTCTTCCAATGATCGTCATCGGCGGTTACAGTCGCTTCTGCGATGACCGTGCTGTTTGCCGGTGCAGTAAACACCTTATACGCCTCGGCTTTGCCGGAGGTGGACGTGGTTGTCAATTTGACGGCTTTGTCCATCGTGAGTCCGTTCACCATCTGTACGATTGCTGTATTTCCCGAGACGCCACCGTTATCGAGTACCCATCCGCCTTGCCCATTCAGATTGCCGAACGCCATGCCCTGAAAGTCCTCATCGATGAGCGAAGTTAACGTAAGCGGCGCATAGGAGACCAACACATCGTCCACACTCATCGAGCTGGCATTGCCTGCGATGGAGACAGAGAACTTATTGAGCGCATTCGCGCCCGCGTAGCGGTAATCCCAACCCGTGGCGAGCAGCGCATCGTTGACGTACACGTCGTATTTTTTGGTCGATGTATTGATGACGACCTTCAAACGGTAGGGCTGGCCACTTACGATGCCTGTTAACACATCGGTCTTCGCGCTGCCGTTATAGCCCCAAATTTTTCCCGATTGCATAACGAGATGAGCGGCATTATTATTACTCGTCAAACTGTTGTCTGAAACAATGAGCGCATTTTTCCAATTTGCATCATCAGCCGTTACTGTCGCTTCCGCTGTAATATAGCCGCCTTGAGGAGCGTTAAATAGACGGTACGCTTCCGCGCTTCCGGATGCCGAGTCTGTCGTGATTTTGAGCGATTTGGCTGTGTTGTCCGTGTTATCAGGCTGCACCACAACGGTATTCCCAGCCACACCGGCGTTATTGAGAATCCAGCCGTTTTGTCCTGTCAACGTGCCAGGCTGCATATCATCAAAACTCTCGTTCACCGTATAGCCGGTCAACGGGCCCGAAGTCGCAAAATAAGCCTTGATGCTCTTGCCGCCGGCACCATTCACATTCACAGTGAGCGTAGTCGTACCACCGCTCGTGCTCGTTGTAATCCGCGAATCCTTATAAACCACCGGCCCCAGATTTTGCGTAAGCGTGAGCTGAATGGTGCCCGTATTCGAGAGCGTAGGGTCGGAAACGGAAACCTCCGTTCCATTCTCGGTTGTACGGACCATAACGGAAGCTTTTTTGTTACTGGTGACACCACTAACGGTTTTTGTAGTATCATTCCAGTAGTTAACCGCTAGGATGCCGAGTGCATTTTCCTTTACAGCATGTGCATCGGCCGAATTCTCAACCACCGTAATATCCGGATTTGCAGCATACGTATCTACCTGCCCGCTGGACATGCCTGGCAGCAGCACATAAGCGTAGCTGCCGTTGATCGGATTCGTGCCATGATCGAACCACAAATTCATGTAGTTTCGAGTATAGCTCGTCGTGTAATCGGTTCCTGTATAGTATTGATCGATACTCGACCACTGGTCTGTACGCGATTCACGCAATCCATTGATCGTACTTGCGGAAGGGAAATAGTAACCGACGTCCGAACCTGCCACATTCCCGGTCAGATGAATCCGGTTCACTCCGGTCATGGTCTCGCTCCAACCCAGTGTTGTTGATTTTGCGGCGCCGTTCACCTTAAGCGCATTGTTGCCGCTGCTGTTCAGCTTGCGATTATCAATGATGGTTTCCACAACCTTATTGTCCGTAGACGTTATGCCTGCGCCCAAACTCACGATTTCATCATCAAACATAAACCACGATTTCTTCGCGGTAAGATTGTAGCCATTGGCCGTATACTGCATACCTGTAGCGCCGAACAAGCCTGAAATTTCTGTGCCGCCAACCCAGCTATTCGGATTTTTGGCATTCGCCGCTACTGTTGTGTTCCGATTCACCGTCGTGCCGGGCATACGGTAGCTGTTGACCGTTGGCCAGAAGGAATCCTTAAACTGGCTCAAATCGGAATCCAGAAGATACGTCATCCCATCCCCCGTATGCCATCCCTTTAAATTTTGTTGATTGATGAGTTCAAAATTCCCGATGCGGTTGGAAGACATGCTGATGCCAAAAACAAATCCAGTTCTATGGTGTACGGCTCTAGCCATATTCGGATATTGTTTATTCATGACCAGCGGCGCTCTCAGGATGACAGATGCATCGCTCATGATTTGTTTGGTTTGCACGATGGAACTGATCATATTCAGATTGGCATACTTGATAGGAGAGGTGGCCTCCAGCATCCATTTTTTGACCATCGATTTATAGGCTGCCCGATCACTGGCGGAAGGAGCGGAGAACGCCATTCGTGCCACCGATGCGCCAAGCGATCCCATGGAGGTTAGTCCTTTATCATCACTGGAAAATTGCGAAATCCCTCTTCCTCTGACCATATCCAACATGGAATTATTATAAAATAACGGTTCAAAGGCCTGATAAATCCATTGATAAATGTTGTTCACATCCGGATCCATAATATCCCAGGAAGATCCTGAAATCACATACATTACCTTGGTCAAATTATCAAGCAAGCTTATGCCATATCCGCCGTTATAGGGAATGAATGCGGTATGCTGCAGGAAGGAACCATCGCTGTACATCCCTTCACCGGAAGTCACAAAATCAAATACCGGACTCAGTTGATCCCTGCCCTCTATGATTTTGGCATTGTTCTTCACAATAATACCGCTTGTAATTTTGATGTTACATGCCCATACGCGGTTGGCTCCCGTTAATCCGCTTCCCCAGGCGAGCGCTTGATGATCAATGACAGCATGCCAATTGCTGATTTGCGTTGGTGTTAACTGATCATATAGCCAAATTGTAATGTTATTGATGACAAGCGGCGAAGTGACCTGCCAGTCAAACCAATTGTCATAGCCTCTTTTTGGAATGCTGGTATTATATCTGTTCGTATACATCCAATCCATGGCACTAATAATATCCGCTAGTATAGCTGAGTTATGGTACAAGGCTGATCCTCTTGTCACATAAGCAAGCGTCATCGCCTCCAGCCTCTGGTAGCTTTGGGATACATGCTCCGATTCTGTCGTACTGGACAAGACACTCCACAGATAAGTTCTTCCTGGACTCTTCTCCATCCAATCCCAGAAATTTTGAGCGGCAGTCGTAATATTGGCAATCTTGACGCTGATGTCCGGATCATTCGGATCATACGTAGGTCCACCGGTTGTAAAATCATAAATTTTCGCTCGCAACGTGTCGTACTCGTCTGCCGCATAGGCAGGTTGGATTGGCAATATCGCCACATGGACTACCAGAGCCAGCAACAAAACAAATGCTTTCCATAATAGGCCCTTTACTGTTAACATAAATAACCCCTTCCATAGGCAAATGGTCTATACGCTCGAATTCCAAAAAGACGGATAGCCTTGCAGCTTGGACAAAGCCTCTAGGTAGAAATAATCACCATAAATGAGCGATTTATTGATGTTCTGATTGCTCGGGAGGTTGCCTGTGCCCCCAATGAGAATGGCCTCTTCTGTATCACCCCCTTGATAGTCGTTTGCCAGCGATTGCAAGATCGCACAGGCTTGTTCCTTGTATAGGACTGCCTGGTTGCCTGTGCTTGCCGCAGCCAGCTCTAGAAGTCCGCACGTCGCAATCGCAGCAGCGCTCGAGTCTCGCGGTGCCGTCTCGAAGGAAGGCAGGCGGAAGTCCCAATACGGCACCTTGTCCGCAGGTAGGTGTGACGTAAAGAAACGGGCAGCTCGCTCCGCTGCTGCCAAGAAATCAGCTCGGCCGGTATGGCGATAGCTGAGCGCTAAGCCATAGATCGCCCAGGCCGAGCCACGCGACCAGGCCGACTCTTCTGCGTATCCTTGGCCGCCAAGAGCTCCGACTCGTTCACCTGTTTCCGGATCGAAGCAAACAACATGGTAAGCGGAACCATCCGCACGGATAAACTGCTTTGCAGCCATTGTTGCATGTGCCTCTGCAATATGCTTAAAGCGAGGGTCACCTGTTTGTTGTGACGCCCAGTACAGTAAAGGCAAATTCATCATGCAATCAATGATCGTCCATCCAATTCGCTCAGGATGGTTCCAGGCACGAATGAAGCTTCCCTTCATATTGAATCGACCCGCCAAATGGCTAGCAGCTTTAAGCGCCCGGCTTTTGGACCGCTCATTTCGTGTCAGGTACCAATTCGCTACTGAAGTTAGCGTCCACATGAAGCCCATATCATGATCTAAGCGTTCATAATTCTCAAGCACCGCATCCATCTTCTCTTCACAGCTCACTGCGAGCTGTCTTAGTTGTTCATCATGACGATCTTGATAAATAAGCCATAACAACCCAGGCCAGAAGCCTGCTGTCCAGTAATGCGGACCGGTCAATTGAAATTGTCCCTCATTTGAACCATGCGGGAAATCCGCACCTAGTCGGAGACTTGTATTCTTCACTTTACGGACACCCTGATTCCAAGCATTAGCTATCCACTGTTCTCTTGTCATCGTAATTCTCCCTTACCACATGCTTTGGCCGAACCTGCGGGCAACCCCGTTAGCAATCAGAACCAAAATCAACCCAACCAAGGATTCAAAAAGACCCACTGCCGTCGACAAGCTGAATTGCGCGTTGCGCAGACCCACATTATAACTCCATACACTAATGACATTCGCAAGATCCGAGACGACCGGATTACCTAGTACATAGATTTGATCAAATCCTACATTCATCACGCGGTCCATGGAAAGAATAAACATTAGCGCGATCACAGGTGCGATCCCCGGCAGTGTAATATTCCACATTTGTTTCCACTTATTGGCACCATCAATACTAGCCGCTTCATATAAGCTCGGGTCGATCGAACTCAGCGCAGCTAAATAAATAATGGCGGAGAAGCCTGCCTCCTTCCATATCCCGGACCCTAAAAAAATTGCCAGCCAAGTACCCTTATCATAGAGAAAAGGATAACTTTCGCCCGTAATGGCTTTGCTTATCGATGCCATAACCCCATGCTCTTGCGCGAAGATAAGGACAACAAAGGATCCGATAATAACCCAGTTTAAAAAATGCGGAAAGTAGACAAGCGTCTGAATCGTTTTCTTGAAAAATGATTTTCTTACCTCATTGAGCAGGATAGCCAAAATAATCGGGAACGGAAATCCGATGAAGATACTTAGCGTACTGATCAGAAACGTATTTCTGATGATTTTGAACATGCTAGGATTGTTGAACATCAATTTGAAATTCGCTAATCCCGTCCAAGGACTGCCCCATATGCCGTCTGTGAAATTATAACTTTTGAAGGCAATGACCAAACCGCCAATCGGCACATATTTGAAAATAATAAAATAAATCAGAACAGGGATAAACATGACCAGAAGGGGGGCGTTTAGTACCCAATATTTTTTTCTGGAATACATAACAGTTGATTTCATACTTTTTACTCCTCTCAGTTGCACATCGTTTCTCAGTCAATACCATTACTGTACGCGGCAGACTGCCCCTTCTCAATACACAAGAATCCAGTATATGCAACCTATTCACAAAGCCAAAAAAGCATCCGCCCTAATCAGGCGAATGCTTCCGGCTTTACGATGTGCGATGCAGCTTACGATAGTCACCAGGCGTCATCTGCATCATCTTTTTGAACATCCGAATGAAAGACAATGAGTGGACATACCCGACCTTGAGCGAAATGGATTGGATCGATTCGTCCGTTTCTTCTAACAACCGCTTTGCGCGTTGGATCCGCAAACGCGCCAAGTAATCAACGAATTTTTCGCCCAGCTCCTGCTTTATTAATTGGCTGATTTGCTTGTCATTCATATCAAAGGCTTCTCCGATCATATTCAGCGATAAATCCGGATTAACGAGATGCTCATCAATAAATTTCTGAATTTGCCGAATGACCGAGCGATTTGAACTGCTGTCATGAATGGCCGTAATGTTGCTGTATTCTTCATCCAGCAGCTTCAGGTATTGATCTGCCAGCTCGTCCAGCAGCTCATAATGATCCAAAAAAGTCAACAAGGCCGGATACGCTTGCGATTCCCAATGTGCAGTATAGATCGCATTCAATTCCTTCATCGCATGATTCAGTTGATAGTTGAAGTATTCCATCGTGATGACGATATCATCCTTTACCGCATGTTCGTCGCGTAAATTGCCAATCAGATTATGAAAGGCCATGCGCCACTCTTCATTTCCCTGCTTGAACATAATGACGATTCCGCGAACAAGCTGAAGACGATGATAAACATCGCTATCCATCTTCGGTTTTATTTCCAGGAAATAAATAACACGGCCTAGTCCGAGAACAGTCTTATATTTTAACGAAGTGACAGCCTCATCATAAGCGAGTGGAATGTCTTCCAACTGACCTGCCGGTGAGCTTAATCCCGTTGTCACGGTAAACCGCAAATACTCGTTCACCCATTGGTGCATTTCTTCCAACACAGCTTTAGTCCCTTGTTCATCCAATTGTTCCTTTAGAAACAAGAGTACACCAAGCCGATCGTTATCAATCCATTCTCCCCAAGCAGCCAGCCCGTGCTTTTCAGCCATTTCGCCCGTCACACTCTTTAGGGCAAACTTCAACAAGGTCTGATCCCGATGATTGTAAATCTCACAAAACTGCTGCGATTTGTCAATTTCAATCACCGCCATCTGAAGCGCCGTGTACTGAATGGGAAGCCGATACGTCGCAAGCTGCTCCTGCCAAGCCTCTGGTGAGAATATTTTGCGCCCTTGAAGTAAATCCGTGAACAGGACTTGCTTCCGATAAACCAAGTCTTGTCTATGCTTCTGCTGAAACTCATTCCATTGATCGATGAGCTCCGTTATGGCATTTTGGATAAAATGAAACTCATCATGCCCTTGCGCCTGCTTATCGGAACCCTTCTGGAAAGCTCCGGTACGCACTTGTCGCAATATGGATTCAACGGGGCGGTAATTGTTCTTCGAGACATGGATGATCCACCATATTCCAATGCCTAACATCACTACCGTGATCACGATCCAAAGAATCGTTAAACTCGAGAACAAGTAAGTAAGTCCGCCATCCTTTAGTCCAATCTGCATAACCCAGCCGGAATAGGCCGATTTCATAACTCCCGACTGAAGTGAAGTGGAAGCCTCCGTCGCTTTGCCTGTTTGATTGATCGCATAATTGTTGGCATCCAGCACTTGAATATAGCTGTAGTGCGAGTACGCCATGGAATCAATCATTTTCGCTATATAATCCACACTTACATTGATGACAATAAATCCTTTATCTCCATAAAGAATAGGAGCTTTGCGAACCATACTGATAACGCGTCGAGGCTTATGTCCGTTATATTCCGAATAGTTGCGAACGGGCTGCCATTTATCGGTGCCTCCACTTTTAATTATATGTTGTATAAATTCAGCATCTCCGAACAGCTCAGACGGAACGATGAGATTTCTGCTCAATACTTTTCCGTCGCTATTCCGATACAAATAGGCAGAATCAATTTCCGGATAACCGGAAACGAACTGTTCCAACCTAGAGACCGGAAGCGCTAAACCATTGTACCGGTCTCCTTCAGCAGCAAAATAAAAACCATTCAACCCCTCGTTATAATTGAGTTCTCGCAATATACCCTGATCGATTTGCTTAAGTGTACGATCGAAATTGCCAAGCGCCTGCTCCATAAATATGTCATTGGCCTTCTTCGATTGGCTTTGCGTCATATAATTGGTAAACACGAAGAAGATGACAGACAACAGGAACACGATGACGACGAACACTGGAATGTACGAAATGAGGAGCCGATGAAACCAGTTTTTATTATGCTTCATGTCATAAAACCCCTTTGATGTAAGGCCGTTAGAGTTCATTGTAACCTGATCGGGTTGACTTGCAAATACACTATTTTCAGCGATATACAATTTTCTTGCGGCCACTGAAAAAGGTCGGATCAGAGATATTCTCTCCGTCCGACCCATAAGGAAATACGATTATTTTAAGGTATAAATATCTGTAACCATAATGGCTTTCTCCTTATTCGATTTATACCAATTTTGGAACCATTCATCAACCTTCGTTCCACCTGCTTTATTCCAAATATCCTGGGATGTTTTAATCGCTTGCTCCGCAGAGATACCTTGTGTTACGATCGCTTTTACGTATTCATCAGGCGTACCCGTTTTGGAAGCGGCAGTTTGAATGTTCGGTACGCTTTGTACGATCATATCCAAATCCTTGGGAATGGAAGGTACATCAAGGAAGAAGCCGGATATCGGGCGATCAGGAGTAAGATAAATCTTGCGTGCTTCTAAAAGAATACGCTTAAGTTCTTTCTGTGCAGGCACGCTGTCGCTGAGAGCATCTACTCGCGTATCGCAAACCGGCATTCCAGGAAGATTTGACATCATCATGCCATAATCGCCGGCATAGCTGCGTTCTTTCTTGTTTTTGACAGGGTCGATGACCTGCGGACAACCCTTTGCATCCAGCTTGTAATGCTCCCCTTCAATGCCCCATTTCAAAGCTTTCAGCGAGCTTTCTCTCGTCATGAAATCCAGATATTTAATGACCGCGACCGGATCTTTCGCCTTCGCATTCACAACAGCGACATTTTGTACTGGGGATGTGAGCGGAGGACTGAATTGACCGAATTGGCTTTTCGGCAGAATGATTGGCGTTGCTACTGCATTGGGATCATTTTTCAACAATGTTTCCATCTCGATTGCAGACGGCATCCCGCCTGCATAGAAGCCAAGCTTACCGTTCAAGAAATCACGTTTCGCATTATCCCCAGTCGTATCCGCAGCGAAATCTTTATCAATCACATTCTCTTGGAACAGCTTCTTCTTAAACGCTAAGGCAGCTTGCTGATTCTCCCAAGAATATTGCAGGTTGCCATCTTTCATGTTGTAATTGGAGAACACCGGTACACCGAACATGAACTCAATAATTCTTTGGTTATAGCCGCCGCCTAGTGTCATACCATAGGTATCGTTCTTACCATTGCCGTCAGGATCCTTCTCTGTCATAGCTTTCGCAGCAGCAAACAACTCATCCGTCGTCTTCGGAACCTCCAGACCCAGCTTCTTCAGCCAGTCCGTACGAACTAAATAAACCCAGTTCACTTCTAGCTTGCCAAGAGCCGCGATATCATACAGCTTGCCGTCCGAACGCGTGCCGAATTTCCTGAGAAGGGGATTTCTTTCCAGCAACGCTTTAAACTCAACGCTATGCTTCGCAATTAAGTCATCCAAAGGCATCAATTGCTTGGATTCATACCAAGAACTACGGTTCTTCCCATCGTATTCCTGAATTAAATCAGGAGCTTCACCGGAAGCAAACATCACATTCAGCTTATCCTCCGGTTTCGTACGAGGGATAGGAACGAAAATGACATCCACAGGGCTGTTCTTATTAATCCACTCTGTCCAGCGGTTTTTATCCAGCGTCCCTTCTTCCGGAACCATGTTCCCGCGATCATAAATGGTGGTGGTAATCTTGCCTCTCTTTTCAGGAGCATTCGAAGCCTGCGGGCCTGTCGTTGCATTGTTATCCTCTTCCTTGCCGCATGCTGCAAGGAAACTGATAGATGTTAAAGCAATTACTGCCGCGGATACAACGAGTAATCTCTTCTTCATTGGATAGACCTCCTCAAGAATGTACGACCTGTCTACATCAGCGGATTCACCGATGGGGTTCGCCTGACCTCAATGTAGACCTGCCGCTATCCCTTCAGCAATATACAAGAATCTCTGTATATCCATCTTTTTAGGGGATATACCTTTTTCATCAATATGCCCAAATCGGGCTCATCACCCTTTTACCGAGCCAATCATAACTCCCTTCGTAAAATGCTTCTGGACAAAAGGATACACAATCAGCATAGGTAGAATCATCACGATGACACCCGATGATTTGACGGATTCCGGCGTAATTTGAATCGCTTCTTCCGGTCGCAGATATTGATCCACTTGCACCATGCTGTTCATAATCATTTGTTGGACGATAACCGTTAAGTTTTGTTTCGCCGGTGAGTTAATGTAGATCAGAACATTTTGGAACATGTTCCAATAGCCGACCGCATAGAACAAGATCAATGTCGCGATTGCAGGCACCGCGAGCGGCAAATAAATGCGTCCGATGAGCCACCATTCGTTACAGCCATCCATTCTGGCTGCTTCATCGAGCTCTGAGGGAATATTCTCAAAGAATGTTTTCAAAACCAACGTATTATAAACACTTACAAGCGCCGGCAGCCAAAGCGCCCAATACGTATTCACCATACCCAAATTCTTAATCAATAAGTAGCCGGGAATTAAGCCCGCACTGAATAGCATGGTAAAAATCAGCATCATCGTGAACGTCTTTTTCCCAAAGAAATAACGTTTGGACAACGGGTACGCCGCCAAAATCGTAAACCCAATGCTGAATAAGGTCCCAAAGACCATAATCTTGACGCTGTTGGCAAACGCCGGAAAAACTTGCGTCCCTTTGAATAACAAGTTGTACGATTCCAAATTCCAACCCACGGGCCATAAGCCAACTTTTCCTGAAATGACGGCTGGCTGATCACTAAATGATAATGCGAGCAGATGGATCAAGGGTATCACACAACTGATCCCAATTATCGACAGCAGCAAATAATTCAAAGCATTAAATATTTTCTCACCAGGTGAAGCTCTCATTGTTGTATTCCTCCATCCACTTGTCAGATTAGTTCCACTGTAAAGTGAGATGCAGGTTCTATCAATACACACGATTCGGGTATATGTTACCGAAAGAGCCAAAGAACTCCATGGACTTTGCTGTTGCGGTTGCGCGGCAAAAAAAGTCTTAATGAATCACATTTATATCACTAGCATTGCGTCAAACCAGACTTGAAAATTTGGTTTTAAATATCGCTTGATAAGGTCAAAAATTTCCGTTATATCGAACTTAAACATTCTGAAGCGGTCACAAAAACCCGCCGCGGGCTCTACGCCTGCGGCGGGTTTTACTAAATCAAGGATAATGTGAAAGCCCGTTGCTTACTGCAAGAAATGCTCCACCTGCTTCAGCACTTCCTCATACGAATGCTCCACCACCGTCTGGCGCTGGGGCTTGTCGAACAGGCTGCTGATTTCCGCCGGGAACTCCTGCTCGATATCACACAGCCGGATAGCCTCGTCGAATTTGGCGGGATGGGCGGTGGACAGCGCTACGCACACACCGTCAGCCGCGGCGCCCACTGCCTCATAAGCGGCAACGCCGCAGGCCGTATGGGGGTCAAGCAGATAGCCGTATTCTGCCGAATACTTGGAAATGGTGGACAGGCACTCTTCCCCGCCTACACCGTAGGCCGCGAAATCCCGCTGAGCCTTCTGAAGATAATCCCCGCTGATGCGGATCTCTCCTTGCGCTTGGAAAGCGGCCATCCAGGAACGGACGGCTCCGGCATCCTCACCGCACATGTAATACAGATACCGCTCAAAGTTGCTCGCGATCTGGATATCCATGGACGGACTATAGGTGCTGCGGAAGTCCCCGGGCTTGTAGACTCCCTCCCGGATGAACCGCTCCAGAATATTGTTCTCGTTGGTGGCGATGATCAGCTTGTCAATAGGCAGGCCCATCTTCTTGGCCAGATAGCCCGCGAAGATATCGCCGAAGTTGCCGGTGGGCACGCTGAAGCTGATCTTCTTGCCGGGAGCTTCCTGCTGCAGCCGGAAATACGCATAGAAATAATAAACCGTCTGGGCCAGAATCCGCACGAAGTTAATGGAATTGATCGCCCGCAGGTGATACTTCTCCTTCAGCTCCAGATCCGAGAACATCTCCTTGATGATCCGCTGGCAATCGTCGAAGTTCCCCTTAACGGACAGATTCAGCACATTCTCGTCTTGAACCGTGGTCATCTGCAGCTCCTGAACCTTGCTCACCCGCTGATGGGGATGAAGAATGCAGATGCGGATGCCCTCCTTGCCGCGGACACCGGAAATCGCGGAAGCGCCTGTGTCTCCAGAGGTAGCTCCCAATATATGAATCACTTCATTGCGCGTGCGGGACACATAGGCATAGAGATTGCCCATGAGCTGCAGGGCCACATCCTTGAAGGCGAAGGTCGGACCGTGGAACAGCTCCATCACATAAAGAGAATCGTGAAGCTTGCGCACCGGCGTCACTTCAGGGTGGCGGAAGGAGGCATAGCTGTCATCAATCAGCTGCTTCATATCCTCCCGGGGAATCTCCCCATTGGTAAACAGGCCGAATATCTCCAGCATCAATTCCTGGAAGGAGAGCCCCTCCCATTCCTTCAGATTATCCTGGTTCACGAGCGGTACCTCATGCGGGACCATCAGGCCGCCGTCATTGCCCAACCCCATCAGGAAGGTTTGGATAAAACCGGCATCGCCCACGTTTCCGCGTGTGCTGACAAAGTGCATCGAAAATGTCTCCTCGCGTTTTTTTCATCTATTATAGCAGATAATATTCACGAGTAACGAGTCTGGAAAAAAACTTTTATTGACTCTTCCGGGACAAAATCCGCACTCCGTTCACAGGCAGCTCCAGCACAGACTCTTCCACCGCCTCGTCTTCTTCCACATCCCGGTATTGCTGTCCGTCCAGGGTAACAAGCTGGGACTGGCCGCTGAAGTTCATCAGGAACACGAACTCCGTCTCGCCGTCGGTGCGGGCCTGCGCGGATACACCGTCCGGAAGCTCAGTTGCAAGCGCCCGCTTAACGCCCGCATTGGCGGCAAGCACTCCGTAAAAATCCTTGTAGAAGGGGTCGGCTGCTCTTGTCGCCAGATAATAAGCCTGCCCTTGACCCAGCCTGTTAACAGTGAGCGCAGGCCTGCCCGCATAGAAATCACTGCGGTACACTCCCAGCACCTCCGCGGTTTCTGCATGGATCAGCTCGCACAGCTCACCGGAATCGTATTCCCGTTGAAGATGGTCCTCCAGGTTAAGGGCTGTGCTGCTTTCTTGCTCCCCGGCCAGAACGGTTCCCTCTGTGCCAAGCACAATCCCGTTGACGTCACTGTCGCGCAGTGCGTCGATCTCCTCCGCCCAGATCCCCAGCACCTTGCGCAGCGGTCCGGGGAATCCGCCCAGATGGCACAGATCGTTCTCATCCACAATGCCCGACCAGTAGGTCGCAGCCAAGGTTCCGCCCTGCTCCACAAACTGCTCCAGCTTCTTCCCGGTTTCCTCCCGGCACAGGTACAGCATAGGCGCCACAACGAGGGCATAGTTATCCAAGCTGTCCGCCGCCCCGATAATATCTGCTGAGATGCCCAGCTCCCACAATGCTTGATAATGCTGCAGCACCGTATCTTCAAAATGAATCCCCCGGTTGCGAGGGCCCTTGGCATCCTTCATCGCCCAGCGGTTGTCCCAATCGAACAGGATGGCGACTTTGGCATCCGGGTAAGTACCCAGCACTTCCGTCAGTCCTGCCAGCGTGCGGCCCAGCTCGGCCACATCCCGGAACACGCGGGTATGCTCATGTCCCACATGGTCTACAACAGCTCCATGGAGCTTCTCCGAGGAGCCTTGGCTTTTGCGCCACTGGAAATACTGGACGGTGTCCGAACCATGGGCAACAGCCTGGAGCGAGGATAAACGGTGCATTCCCGGTCTCTTGAGCTTGCTTATTTCCTGCCAGTTGGTATTGGACGGCGTACTCTCCATGAGCATAAACGGCTCTTTCTTCACGCTGCGCATCAAATCATGACAGAAGGCCGCATTAACAGCTATCTCCTTGTCCGCTTCCGAGCCATCCCAGGACGGATAGGAATCCCAGGACACAACATCCAGCACATCGGCAAATTTACGGTAATCCAGCCCCTCAAACAACCCCATCAAATTGGTAGTAACCGGCAGCTCAGAGTTGACGGCCTTGAGGGGAACGATTTCATGCCTGCAGAAATCCACGGTTTGCTCGGTAACAAACCTCTTCCAATCCAAATTCAGGCCATGGACGATGTTCTCCCCATGGGGTGTGGGAGACTCCACTTGGGACCAATCCGTATAGGTATGGGCCCAGAAGGCATTCCACCAGGCCAAGTTCAGAGCCTCCAGCGTACCGTACTTCTGCTTCACCCACGAACGGAAGGCTTCCTGGCAATAGTCACAGTGGCAATCTCCGTTATATTCATTGGATACATGCCAACCCACAACGGCAGGATGAAAAGCATACCGCTCCGCCAGCTTGGCGTTCATAACCGTCACCTTCTCCTTGTATACAGGAGAGCTGAAGCAGTGGTTATGGCGTTTGCCGTATAAATTTCTCACCCGGTTAGAGCTGACCCGCAGCACCTCAGGATATTTGGCAGCCATCCACTGCGGCCTTGCTCCGCTGGGGGTGGCGAGCCAGGCATAGATCCCCTCTTCGCCGAAGCGGTCCAGCACCCGGTCCAGCCAACCAAACTCGAAGACCCCTTCCTCCGGCTCCAAAGCGCTCCAAGCAAAGATCCCAAGCGCCATTACATTGCAGCCGGCCAGCTTCATCAGCCGGATGTCCTCTTCCAGAACCCCGGGATCATGCTGCCACTGGTCAGGATTATAATCAGCGCCGTGCATAAATACGGGCAGCTTGCCGCTGATGGGGGGAAAACGTTTGGACATGAATGTATTCACTCCTTATGAATTGTACTATACTCTTATTATAGATTACCCTCCTTTTCATTCGTTAGTAAAAAAGCATGCATAGATAGCACAATGTGAACATCTATTTGAAAGCCGGTGAAAAAAATGATGGAGCTTTCCTTTCTGCTCGCTCCCAATCGGCCCCAATCCAGACTGCCTCTCTGTTTGACCAGTGTGGGCTGCCATAAGCAGCACTACGTCCTGCGGCCTGACGGCCACGGCAACCTTCAGCTTCTCTGGACGGTAAAGGGGCGGGGAAGCTTCAATTTCCTCAACGGCCACGCCCTGTCCATGGAAGAGGGTCAAGGGCTGCTGCTGCCCAAGGATATCCCCCATGAATACTATGCACCCAAGGGTGAGCCATGGATGCTGGCTTTCCTGGGATTCGACGGTCCGGCCTCCACTGCCATCGCTGAAGGCTGCGGCCTGCCGCTGTCCCGCCTCTTCCAGCTGCTCTCCCCTGGCCCGCTGTTGGGCAGGCTGGAGCGTCTCTGGCACGAGGTAAACCAGGGAGGAGCAGGCCGGGAGCAGCATTTCTCCCGTGAATCGTATGCGCTGCTGCTGGAATTGGGCGAAGCCTGGCAGCCGCTGCCCGGGGACACTGCTTCCGGCCTTGACAGCCGGGGGGAGGAGCAGAGCCGCCTGTTCCTCCCCGGGGCCGGCCGAAGCAGTCTGAACAGCGCATTGAATGCCGCGGCTTATACTCATGCGCCTTCTGCCCGAAGCCCTGCGGACGCTTCGCTTATCCAGACCATCCGGTTCATGCAGGACCATTATACAGAGCAGCTCTGCATGGCTAACCTGGCCGATGCCGTAGGATATTCGGTCCAGCATTTTCAGCGGATCTTCAAGCGCGCCTACGGCACCACTCCCCATGCTTATCTTCAGCATATCAGGCTGTATCACGCTGCGGACTGGCTGGTGGAGCAGCCCAGCCTCACGGTCAAAGAAATAGCGGCCCGCCTGGGATGGGAGCCGAATTATTTCATCCGCGTATTCCGCAGCGAATTCGGCGTCTCTCCCGGGCGGTACCGTCAGTCAAGAGGCGGAGGGGAACAGGACAGGCTTCCGGACTAGTACAACATGTTCTAAATTCGTTCCCGGCAACAGCTATCATTGTGCTAGCTGTTGCCGCTACTTATAGTGAATCCGCAGGCTCTTCTGGTCCGTTGCCGGGTCCCCCCCGCTTTTCCCACTAAAAAGGTCTCTCAGGTGCTCTCAGATCCGCTGCCAACTGAGCAGACCCATCTTAAGAATGAGGACCGAATTTACGAAACGTTGTACTAGTACTGGTCTTTCGTAAATATCCCACAGTTGCCGCGTGAGAATCTCATCATCGCTCCCACAGACTGTCCCAACTGGCTCGACAGAAGGCGATAAACCCTACGTACCTGCCGGGGACAAAAGAAAATACCTGCAATAATACAGTTAGTTCGCAGCAGAGGAAGTCACTTCAACGACCATACCTGCATTAATACAGTTAGTTGAAGCAAAATACGAGAAAAGACTGGGTTAGGAACCCAAATAACTGCAGATTTGCAGGTAAAGCTTCACAAATGGGGGCAACGGGAGAAAATAACTGTAGATTTGCAGGTTGACGTTCTGCACAAGGCGCCGGAAGGACTCCAAACGGCAGAGGACGTAAACGCCGTGCAACTGTTGGCTTTTTTACGCAGACCAGCACTAGCCTGATCCGGGCCGCCGGCAGCATAAGGAGACGTGGGCATCGAAACGGCGCTGCCTACACCTTCTCCTTAAGCAAGGACACAAACTGCTCGGCGATAGTAGAGGCGTTCATTCCGCCCCGGTTCATCGCGGCGCCGCCCTCAGGGGCTTGACCGCTGAAGCCGGGGGCTTGGCCTGCACCGGGTGCTTGACCGCTTGTTCCCTGTCCTCTTGACGCTTGTCCTCCAGTGCCTTCCGTTCCTTGCCCGCTGGGTGCTTGACCGCTTGTTCCCTGACTGCCTGACGGTTGGCCTTCCGCTGCTTGGCCTCCTGGAGCTTGGCTGCCGTCCCGGGAAGCTGAATTACCCGCTGACCCTTGTCCCTGACCCTGTCCTCTCCCTGGTCCCCCTTGACCGTTCCTGCCTCCGCCTGGGGAAACTGTATTATCCTTGATATAAGCCGACTGCTGCTCGGTGAGCGGCTCATGGAGCTTGGTTGTCAGCTCGCTGCTCCATTGTCCGTCCGCAAGAGCCTGCTCGGCAATTGGCAGCATGACCGATGCCTGCTCCTTCGTTATGGCAAGCCCTTCGGCCTTATCCATCTGCATCAATGTGCCAAGGGTCAGCACCATCTCCATCTGAGCGCTGTTCTGCAGATTGAAGCCCCCTGCTCCTGCCTGTCCCGACGGAGCGGAGCCGGCCTGACCCGGCGCAGCCGGCTGGCTTGCTCCCGACTGGTTCGTTCCTGGCTGCGTTGCCGCCGGCTGGCTTGCTCCCGCTGATGACGCCCCGTTCCCGGATTGTCCCCCGCAGCCGCTGAGCAGGAGTGACATGATGAGCCCGGCGCCCGCCCATTTTTTATAATCCATTTGTGATCACCTCTTCACCATTTAGGAAGACATTCCCAGAACATCCGCCCATAGCGCCATATTAACAAGCCATCATTAATTTCAACTGAATGCCAGCTTAAAGTTGGTTGAAGCCGCATCCCCTCTACAGGCTTTACTGCCCGCATGGACGGAAGCTTGACAACCTTTTCGCAAAAATATACTATTAGTATACTAAATAAAACGGTGGTGCAATTTTGGGAAGACAAAACAAGAAAGAAAATGTTGCAGCCCTGCATAAAGCGGCTATTTTGCAGGCGGCAGAACAAATATTTCTGGAAAAAGGCTTTTCTGCCGCGACCATAGACGACATTTCCAAAGCTTCGCAATACAGCAGGCGGACCTTGTACTCCTATTTTGCCAGCAAGGAGGATATGCTGTACCAGATCATCTTGAACGGATTGATTTCCCTCAGAGAGAACCTGATTCAAGCCATTTCGGAAAATACCGCTTTTCTGGACCAGTACCATGCCATTTGCCTTGCCATGAAAAAATATCACGAAACCAGCCCCCAATCCGTGGAGTCTGTAAACCGGGCAAAGAACAGGGAAATCGACCTTCACTCCCTGCCCCCCGCCGCCGTCTCGATATTCGCATTTGGAACAGAGATCAACAACCTCCTGGCAGGCTTTATTGAATCGGGCAAACAACAGGGTCTGGTCCGCAGGGAGATCCAACCGATGCAGACAGTGTATATCATGTGGGCCAGCCTCACATCCCTGCTCTCCCTGGTGCACGCCAAAGGAGAATTTCTCGAGAGGGAGTTTTCGGCAACACAGGATGATTTTTTACAATACGGCTTTAACCAGATTATCAATTCCATATTGAAGGAGCCGATTTGATGGAGAGGGACAAATCCAGCATGACCGCCTTAATTGCTGCATTTAGCAGAGCCTATCATGATGAGAATGACGACCCGAAGATTTTCAGCGATACGCTGGCAAAAGAACTGATAACAGATGAGGAATACAGGCAGATTGCGGGGTACATGGCGGGAGGAATAGACTTTTTTGCGCCGGAGAAAAAGCAGGAGCTGCACGAGCCCGCAGCTGCCTTGCAATGGGTTGTTCAAAATCAGCTCGCCCCCATCCCCCTGTCAAGGGCAAGATATTGTGAGGACATGCTTGCCAACGCGGTCATGATGGGCGCAAAGCAATATGTCATGCTCGGCGCAGGCATGGATACATTTGCTTATCGAAATGCCGGATTGCTAACGCAAATTCATGTATTTGAGGTGGATCATCCCAACACGCAACAATTTAAGCAACAGAAGGTGGCGGCGGCGGGTTGGAACAAGCCTGAATATCTCCATGAGGTTCCCGTGGATTTTGCCAAAGACAATTTGCGGGACGAGCTGGTAAAGGCCGGATTTGATCTTCAGCAGCGCACGTTTTTCGGCTGGCTTGGGGTTTCGTACTATTTAACAAAAGAACAAAACACTTCATTATTTAAAACCATCTCCTCTATGGCCCCGCAAGGAAGCAGCATCGTATTTGACTACGCCGACGATGCGCTTTTCCGTTCCGGCAGCAAGCGTGTGCAGCATATGGTGGCGATGGCGCAAGCAAGCGGTGAGCCGATGAAATCATGCTACAGCTGCGGCGAGCTGGAGCGAGCCTTGGAAGAGGCGGGACTGCTTATTTATGAGCATTTGTCCCCCGCTGAAATTGAGGAACGCTATTTTCAGAACAGGAGGGATGATCTCCACGCTTTTGAAAATATTTCCTACGTCCTGGCTGCCGTAAGATAGCAGAACAACACAAAACAGTCCGAAATCCGCCAAAACCGGATTCCGGACTGTTTTGCGCATGACATCTGCCCCTGCGGGCTAGACCAGACCCTTCAGACGGAACACAAACACATAAGGACGGTTGGCGTGCAGCTTGAACTCATCATGGGTATGGGCATTCCAGCTGTCGTCGCCGCCGACGCCCATCTGCCGCTCATTGACCCGGATGACGCTGTGGACGCTATGCGGCAGCTTGTAAGCGTGGTCCGCCAGCTCCAGCTCTTCGGGAGTGTAGGGCAGCACGTTCAGCTCCACAACTGGCGAGCCTTCGATCCGCAGCCCCGCCCCTTGCGCATTGCGCAGCTCCGCCCAGCGGACGCCCGTTTTGTTGCCGCATTCCTGGGGACGCAGGTAGGGAACCATCTGCTCGGCAACCGTGCCGCCATAAACGCCCAGTCTGGCTCCGGCCACCCGGTCGCAGTAGTTCTCGTGCGGTCCCATCCCGTACCAGGTCAGCCGGTCGTAGGATGCATCCATGGCGAACATCATGCCCACCTCCGGAATTTCCGGCAGATTCGCCCCGGGAAGCAGCTCCTGGCGGACTTCAATCACTCCGGACTGCTCCACCGTATACCGGACGCTGCAGCGGGACCGGGGAGCTGTCCCGATCAGGAAATCCGCCGTCAGGGTAACCTTGCCATCAACCGAATCTGCGGCTACCTTTTGGACGGTGCGGTTTTTCCCCGCTTCCCTCCAGGTGGCGCAGCGCACGGGATGCTTGCTGCCCCGGTCGTTGTCCGTGACAGCTCTCCAGAAGTTGGGAGCAGGAACGGAGCTGAGCAGCTCTTGTCCTTCCCAGATATAGGAGACAAGCCCGCCGCGGACTTTATCAAATACGGCAGCGAACCCTGTCCCGGAAACCGTGAGCGTGCCGGCAGTTTCGGTAACGGCAAGCTGCGCCCCCGTTTCAGCAGCTGCGCCGGCCGGACTTGCGCCATCCGTCTCGGCAAGGGGGGCAACCGGTTGCGGCAGAACAAATTGTCCAAAGGCAAGCTCATGTCCCGCCGGTCCCCAGACAGCAGCCTCACGCAGAACGATGGAAGCCGTCAGCACATGCTCGGCGCCCGCACCCGTCTGGTGCAGCACATAAGGGAGCTTCACTGTTCCCGAAGCGAGAGGGGCCAGAGCCAAAGCCAGGGTTCCCCCTGCTGTAAGCTCTCCGTTGACTTCTATTTTCCATTGCAGATCATACCGTCCGAGATCGGTGAACAGGAAGCGGTTGGTCAGACGCAGCACACCCGCAGCCAAATCTACTGCTTCAAACTTCACCTCCTGATAGCAGCCCTTCACCTCCGCCAGCTTCGGTGATACCGAGCCGTCGGCGAAAATAAGTCCATTGCCGCTGAAGGTGCCGTCATTGGGCGAATCGCCGAAATCCCCGCCGTAAGCCAGATACGATTGTCCGTCCGCGTTGACCGTGCGGATCGCCTGATCGCACCAATCCCAGATAAAACCGCCCTGCAGAACGGGATACTTCTCGAACAGCTCCCAGTACTTGTGGAGATTGCCGCAGGAATTGCCCATGGCGTGGCTGTATTCGCACAGGATAAAGGGCTTCTTCGGATCGTTCCTGGCATATTCCTCCACGCCCTCCACCTTGGTGTACATATGGCTTTCAATATCTGAGGCAGCCTCCGACGCACCGAAATGGAAGACCCCCTCGTAGTGCACGATCCGGGTAGGGTCCTGCTCCCGCAAATAATCATGCATCTTGATGAAGTTATCGCCGCCGAAGGACTCGTTGCCCAGAGACCAGATAATGACAGAAGGATGATTCTTGTCCCGCTGCAGCATGGAATTGCACCGGTCCAGCACATTGGCCGTCCACTCCGGCTTGCTGCCGGGAATAGTGGCCTCCTCCTCTTTTTGACCATATTTCCAACTGCCGTGGGTTTCCAGATTGGTCTCGTCGATCACGTACAGGCCATAAGCGTCGCACAGGTCATACCAGTCGGGATGATTCGGGTAATGGGAGGTGCGGACAGCATTGATATTATGCTGCTTCATCAGCAGCACATCCCGCAGCATATCCTCATAGACCACCGCCCGGCCATTGTCGCAGCCAAACTCGTGACGGTTTACCCCCTTGAAGACAATTCTCTGCCCGTTGATCTTCATCAGGCCATCGGCAATTTCGAAGCGGCGGAAGCCCACCTTGCAGCTCTCCGCCTCCAGAACAGCACCATGCTCATCTACCAGGCTGACCACCAAGGTATACAGATTGGGCTCCTCGGCGCTCCACTTCAGCGGAGCGGCCACATGCCGGGAGGCATTCACCGCCAGCTCCCCCTCGCCGCGGAACAGGACCGGCATCTGCAGCGGCTCGCCGAATACAGGCTGGCCCAGCGCATCATAAAGATTAGCTTCCACGGCAACCGCACAGCCTTGCCGCTCCTCATAATTCGTTGCCACTACCCGCAGCTTCAGCTCAGCATCCTCGAAGCGGTCATCCAGCTCCGTGACAACCGCCACATCCCGAATATGCACTGTCGGAGTGGAATACAGATAGACCTCCCGGAAAATCCCGGAGAGTCTCCAGAAATCCTGGTCCTCCAGCCAACTGGCATCGCACCATCTGTACACCTCCACCGCCAGCTTGTTCTCTCCGGCCGCCAGATACGGGGTAATATCAAATTCCGCAGGAGTGAAGGTATCCTCGCTGTAGCCGACCAGCTCTCCGTTGACCCATACATAGAAGGCAGATTCCACCCCCTGGAAGCTCAGGTACACCGGTTGCCCGTCCCACGCCTCCGGAATGAAGAAGCTGCGGATATATGAGCCTACCGGATTATAGCGGGTCGGGGCATACGGAGGCTCAAGCGGCTCCTTGCCTGCCCAGGGATAGACCAAATTGGTATATTGGGGATAATCGTAGCCTTGGAACTGCCAATGGCCGGGAACCTGAATGTCATCCCACGCGCTGCAATCGTAATCCGGTTTATGAAAATCGAGCGGCCGCTCTTCCGGTGTATCGGCGATGCTGAATTTCCAGCTGCCGTTAAGGGACATGCGGCAAGGGGAGGCATATTTGTTCCCTGCCAGCGCTTCGGATACAGATGGATAGGGAATGAAGGACGTATAGGCCTTCATCCGGTTTAACGCAAAAATATCCGGATTATTATTCCATTCGGGATATCCGTTTTCGGGGGGCGAATAGTGAAACTTCGGTTTCAAACAAGCACCTTCTTTATTAGAGGATAAGAGAATAATTTCATTATAGTCAATAATGAATCTGCTGAATATAAGATAATATTCAAAGCGGATATAACAATATGAATAATGATTTCTTAACCTCGCCGAGAAAAAGCCGGGGGGAGCATAATGCTAAGAAGGACCTGACGGAAGAAAACCGCCAGATCCTTCTTGCGTTGCCAAAGGAGTAACTCCTTACGGCGGGTAGCCGCCCCGCTTGCTCCTAAAGGAAAAAATTTCCGCTATCCCTGCAAATTCATCATTCCTAGCTGATTTAGCGGAAATTTTTTCCTCTATCTCCGGTTGAACTCCCCGAAAAGGCCTATTTCACCTTGTTTTGAGCGATTTAACGGAAATTTTTTCCGCTAACCTCATCCCATGCGCCCTTTGTTTCCAGCTCTTTCCCCACTTGATCCAGGGAGAACGGGATTGATCCCCTTCCTCGGAATCATTTACTTTCTGTCGCGAAAATAACACGTTCCCGTCATTTCATTCATCAATAGTGCCGTACAAGCGGCATGGAAGTCTGATCTGTTGAGAAACGGCTCTCCTACCTCCGAATGATATACCGAAAAGGCGGTGAAGGATGCCTTCAAGCGGGTTTTCAGACAGACTCCTGATATGAAACCTTATTGGGTTGAAACGGTGTTGTACAGCCGCAGCAGCGTTTGGCGGTGGGGGCGGATCAGGTGCGCCTGTTGTAAGCCTCTGGCCAACAGCCCGGCATCTATCTCCAATTCTTCCGGACGGGAAGGGCCGCCAACCGCCACTAGCAGCCTCCGGATCTCCGCTTCCCCGGGAAGCTGCCGGATCTCCCGGAGCAGAACCTCCTGCTGTTGTTCCGGCAGCACCGGCGGGGACTTCTCCGCCAAGCCGTGATAGAGCTTGGCAATCTCCGCGCAAGCCACTCCAACCTTGGCCCCATGCAGCAGCTGGCGGCGTTCGGCTCTGAGAAACTCCATCTCCCAATAATGGGACAGATGGTGCTCGGCGCCAGAGGCCGAATGCGATTGCCCGAACAGCAGCATGGCGAAGCCGGATTCCAGCAAAGCGCGGGTCAGCACATAGATTCCCCTCCCGCTTCTTCGGGCGATCTCCTCCACATGCTCCACACATTGCTCCAGCGCCCGTCTGGTGATATCCGCCACCACCGGGGAATACGCTTCTCCGGCGGTCAGATGGCCGAATTTCCAGTCGAACAGGGAGGTATACTTGCCCAGCATATCGGCAAACCCGGCGGCAACCATGGCTGAAGGAGCCCGAGTCAAAATATCCAGATCGGCGAATATCGCCAAGGGGCCGGTGGCAGGAATAGTCAGCTTCTCCCCGCGGATAATCAGGGGGGCTCCTCTGGAGTTGAATCCGTCAACAGATGGAGCCGTGGGAACCGAGATGAAGGGAATTCCGGCCGCATAAGACGAGAACCGGGAAATATCATGGAGAGTGCCTGAACCCACCGCTACTACCGCTTGGGCGGCCTTGGCCTTCACATCCAGAATTACCTGGACCACGGAGGCTTCGTCGGCGATAACATCCCCAAGCCGGTTGGGCTTGATCTGCGTCACATGCACATGGATTCCGGCCTGGCCCATCTCCCGGGCCAGAGCTTCCCCGGCAATCCCATAGGTTGTCTCATCAGCCACCATGACCAGATTAAGCAGCGAGCTCTCCTGAAGATAAGGGACAATCCGGCGGAGCGCCCCTGCCTCCAACACCACAGGTCCCATCTCCAGAGCGCTCATGTCTGCGCCAGCCGCTTCTGAGGCGGCTTGTTTAATGGCTTCCAAAATATCGCTCATACAAATTCTCCTTTTCGATCAAGCTTCTCCCCTCCATTGTCCGTTCAAATCCCGTCGTCTGTCAAGAAACACAATACCGCTCACCCTCGCCCAAGACTGGGCCTGCCCTTCGCACCGCATTTCTCCAAGGCTGACCTCCCCTGTGCACCGCATTGGCGAGAAACAAAAAACCTTCGGTTCATACCGCGCCGTTTCCTTTGACAAGGAGAGGTCCGGTAGGACAAGAGGTTTTTGTTCGATCATGCCAATATTCAAAAAATGAATTAGCGCACCATACAGGGGCGTTTGTTGTCAAAATACCAGTTGGGAATCACGTATTGCATGGACACGGCATCATCGCGGGCGTTCAGGCCCATCATATTGTACAGCTGATGCGCTTTATCGATCTGTTCCAGGTCAAGCCCTAGGCCCAGACCGGGCTTTTGGGGAAGCTTGACCTTGCCGCCCTGGATTTGAAACGGCTCCTTGGTCAGCCGCTGTCCGTCCTGCCAGATCCAATGGGTATCGATGGCGGTAATATTCCCGGGGGCAGCCGCTGCCGCATGGGTGAACATAGCCAGGGAAATATCGAAGTGGTTGTTGGAGTGGGAGCCCCAGGTCAAACCCCATTCCTTGCAGATCTGGGCCACCCGCACCGAACCCTGCATGGTCCAAAAGTGGGGGTCGGCAAGGGGAATATCCACCGCCTGCAATTGAATCGTATGCACCATCTGGCGCCAGTCGGTGGCAATCATGTTGGTCGCCGTCCTCAGGCCGGTAGCACGACGGAATTCGGCCATGACCTCCCGCCCGGAGTATCCGTTCTCTGCTCCGCAAGGGTCCTCGGCATAAGCCAGAACATGCCGCTTGTCCCGGCACAGCCGGACCGCCTCCTCCAATGACCACGCTCCGTTCGGGTCAATCGTTATCCGAGCCTGGGGGAACCGCTCCGCGAGAGCCGTGACCGCCTCCATCTCCGCCTCGCCGCTGAATACGCCGCCCTTCAGCTTGAAGTCGTTGAAGCCGTAGCGCTGGTGTGCCGCTTCGGCCAGACGGACAACCGCCTCCGGTGTCACCGCCGGCTCGTGGCGCAGACGGAACCATTCATTGTCCGCCCCGGGATCGCTCAGGTAGGGAAGATCCGTTACAGTGCGGTCGCCGATATAGAACAGATAGCCGAGCATCTCCACCGCATCCCGCTGCTGCCCCTCCCCCAGCAAAGCGGCCACAGGCACATCCAGATATTGCCCCACCAGATCCAGCAAGGCCGCTTCCACAGCCGTTACCGCATGGATGGCGATTCTCAGATCGAAGGTTTGCAGGCCGCGCCCTCCCGAATCCCGGTCGGCAAAGCGCTGCCGCATCACATTCAGAATGCTGTTGTACGCGCCGATGCTCTGGCCAACGATTAGCGGCCGGGCATCCTCCAGCGTCTGCCTGATCTTCTCTCCGCCGGGAACCTCGCCTGCGCCGGTGCGTCCCGAATTGTCCTTTAGAATCACAATATTGCGGGTAAAGTATGGGCCATGGGCGCCGCTCAAATTAAACAGCATGCTGTCATGGCCCGATACCGGAATAACCTGCATCTCGGTAATGACAGGCGTATGGGCAACAGGGGCATGGGCGGCAGCCGCTTCAATCTTGTCTTGTGCTGGATTCATGTTTACAACTCCTCTGCTAATAGTAAGCATCCTTACTAAAAGGTTACTCCCGCTGCATTTTGCCGTCTATAATCATCATGGCATGAGTTGAACCGGCCCGGGCTATCCCCATGGAAGCTTGTATGCTCCTTAGGGAAGCATTGCGGCGCAGCCTATTGTATGCCGCCGGAGCTTCTTCTATTATAAGGGCACGCAACTAATTCAATTGGTGGAGGAATGAACATGTTTGGAACAGACGCGAAGCTCCAGGCGCGGATTATGGAACTGGCCGGTTACCGGTACCGGGAAGCGTTCACGATCACCCGCCTTTCGCTGAGAGCCGATCCTGAGGGAGCAATCGGCGCATATCCCCCGGAGGCAGGGGACGGGGCTGCGGTTGAACCGGGCTTCCGCTGGCAGGGATGGGATGAATACCATTGGTTAACCGCAACCGTATCGATCCCGGAGCAATGGAAGGGCAGGACGGTGGTGGGCTTGTTCGAGATCGGTCAGACCGGCCGGAACACCAACAGCGGCTTTGAAGCCCTGCTGTTTCTGGACGGGCATCCCTATCAGGGCGTGGATTCCAATCATCAGGAGATTTTCTTCCCAGAGGATGCTCCCGGCCGTTGCCTCAAGCTGGACTTCCGCATCTGGTCGGGTCTGGGGGGCTTCCAGAATGCCGCGGTTCAGGAGCACCGTCTGCAGCAGGCCGCCGTCTGCTGGCTGGATGAGGCGGCAGACGATCTGTATTATACCGCCAGGGCGGCTCTTGACACCGCCTTGCTCTTGCCCGACGGCCGGATGGAACGCCATGATCTCCTGCGCATCCTGGACCTGGCGTTCCTCCGGCTGGACTGGTCCCATCCAGGCAGCGAAGCCTTCTACGCGAGCATTGGCGAAGCGCAGAGACTGCTGCGCCGGGAGCTTGCCGCCTTGCCCAACCATCATGCCGTAACGGTGCGCTGCATCGGACATACCCATATTGATGTGGCTTGGCTGTGGCAGCTGAAGCATACCCGGGAGAAAGCCGCGCGCTCCTTCTCCACGGTTCTCCGTTTGATGGAGCGCTATCCGGACTATGTCTTCCTGCAGACGATGCCCCAGCTGTACGAATATATCAAGACCGATTACCCGGAGATCTATGAGGCCATAAAAGAGAGAGTCAAGGAAGGACGCTGGGAGGCGGGCGGCGCCATGTGGCTGGAGGCCGACTGCAACCTGTCCGGCGGAGAGGCGCTTGTACGGCAGCTGCTTCACGGCATCCGCTTCTTCCGGCAGGAATTCGGCGTGAACTGCGAGTATCTGTGGCTGCCGGATGTGTTCGGCTACAGCTGGGCGCTGCCGCAAATTCTCCATCAAGCGGGCATCAAGGCCT
Source organism: Paenibacillaceae bacterium (assembly GCA_029256185.1). GTDB lineage: Bacteria > Bacillota > Bacilli > Paenibacillales > NBRC-103111 > Paenibacillus_AR. The sequence continues at coordinate 120,274 of JAQSYI010000006.1, read as the reverse complement.
TCATGACCACCAAGATCAGCTGGAACCAATACAACCGGATGCCCAACGATACCTTCATGTGGCGCGGAATTGACGGAAGCGAGATATTGACCCACTTCATTACCACGCCTAGCCCCAATGACTCGCTGAAGAACGGCGCCTTCTACTATACCTACAATGGTGCCATTACCCCCGCCTCCATCCAGGGAATCTGGGAGGGCTACCGCAACAAGGATATCAATCAGGAGCTGCTGCTTGCTTACGGCTATGGCGACGGCGGCGGCGGCGTCAACCGGGAGATGCTGGAGATGCGCAGGCGTCTCAACGATATGCCGGGACTGCCCCGGGTGACTACCGGCCGGGCAGATGCTTATTTCCGCGAGCTGGTTGAACGGATGGATGGAGTGAACGGCTCCACAGCCGGGAACTACAAGGCGGTCTGGGACGGAGAGCTCTATCTGGAGCTTCACCGGGGCACCTACACCAGCCAAGCCTTCATCAAGCGGATGAACCGCAAGCTGGAGCTTCTGTACCGGGAGGCGGAATGGATCAGCGTGTTGTCAGCGCTTCAGGCTGGCTGGGAAGCCTACCGGCAAAAGCAGCTGTATGACGGCTGGACGATTATTCTGCGCAACCAATTCCACGACATCATTCCCGGCTCCTCGATCCGCCAGGTGTACGAGGATGCGCGTGATGAATATGCCGAAGCCTGGGAGTCAGGGACGGCCATTCTCCGCCAAGGGATGCTTATGCTAAGAGGGCTATCCGAAGCGCCTTATAAGGATGGGAAGACCTTCACCGTGTACAACAGCGCTTCCTGGCCCCGGTCCGGTCTGGCGGCAATTGCAGCCGGAAGCGGTATGGAGCAAGGAAGGTGGCAGGACGCAGACGGGAAGCCGTTGAAGGCTCAGCTGTCCCCCTCGGAGGACAGTTGGCTGGTATATGTGCCGGATCTGCCGCCTATGGGCGCAGCTGTGATCTTCTTCGCACCGTATGCCGAAAATGATGTCCGCGAAGCGGCCGGGACAGAGTGTCGCCCAAAGGCCGGGACAGAGACTGCATCTCCGTCCTTTGCAGCACATATGGAGAACCGCCTGCTTGACACTCCCTACTATACGATACAATGGAATGAGAACGGGCATCTTACGGCATTATGGGACAAGACGGCCCAACGCCATGTTCTCGCGCCACATGAGGCAGCCAACGTGCTCCAGGTGTTCGAGGATAAGCCCAAGAGCAGGCATGAGGCTTGGGATATTGATCTGTATTATGTGCAAAAGCAGCAGACTGTCGCTGATCTGCAATCTGCCGCTCTGGTTGAGCTTGGACCCTTGCAGGCTGCAGTGGAATTCCAGTGGTCCTATATGGAGTCCACCATCACTCAGCGGATGACCGTATATGCGGACAGCCGCAGGATCGACTTTCAGACCATCGCAGACTGGAAGCAGCAGCGGCAGCTGCTGAAGGCGGCTTTCCCCGTGAATATCCGCGCCACAGAAGCCACCTACGATATTCAGTTCGGCAACGTGAAGCGTCCTACGCACTGGAATACGAGCTGGGATTACGCCCGGTTCGAAACCGTGGCCCATCAGTGGGCCGATCTGTCCGAAACCGGGTACGGCGTCAGCCTGCTGAACGACAGCAAGTACGGATACGACATCAAGGACAATGTCATGAGGCTGACTCTGATCAAGGCAGCCCGGGTCCCGGACGATACGGCGGATCTGGCAGAGCATGTGTTCACCTACTCCCTGCTGCCCCATTCGGGAGATTGGCGTACAGGGGGGACTGTGCAGGAGGCCTGGGCGCTTAACGCTCCGCTCTTCGCAGCGGAAGGAGCCGCAGGGCATGGAGCCCCGGGTCCGGCCTCCCATTCGTCAGATCCGTTCCCGACGTTTCGTTCGTCAGACCCAGGTTCGGCGTCCCATTCGTCAGACCCGCGCCAGGCGTTCCGCCCCTCAGCCCCGTGCTCACTGTTCCGTTCCTCGTCCCCGGAGCGGGTGATGTTCGATGCCGTGAAGAAGGCCGAGGACTCGGATGCCGTCATCCTCCGGTTGCATGAATATGCCGGAGCCCGGGGGACCGTTACCATTGCCTCGGATTATCCTGTGGGACAATGGCAGGAGGTCAATCTGCTGGAGCAGCCAATAGGCGACCTCTGGACTGAACCGGAAATCGCCTTCGAATTGGCACCTTATGAGATTCGGACCTTCCGCATCAGCTTAGGCTAACCCTACCAAGACGCAATTGCCGGTCTGAAGATAGCCTCTGTCCACCAAACGATCAGGCTTGCAGCCTGGCCAGCAGAGCCCTATGGGATGCTTCAATCTCATGGGGCTCGCATTTGCCCTTCAGCTCGTACACCCGGATTCCGGCGGCTCTCACGGCCGGCAGGTACGGGTCAAAGCTGCCTGCTTCGCCGCTGTGCACATACGGGCACCAGTGATCCGACAGCTCCAGCGTCTCATGAATATGCACGCCGCATATGTAGGGCAGCATCTGGGGCAGCTGCTCCAGATTGGGATACAAGCCCATCCGCTCCATCATCATGGCATGCCCGATATCGTACCAGAGTCCGACGGGACTGCCCCGCAGAGCGTCACAGATGCTCTTCGCCTCCGTCAGAGTGGGAATCTGGTAACAGCGTGAGCGTGTTTCGATCCCGACAGCCACCCTCCAGCCCTTCTTCACCGCATGATTGCAGGCTTCCTCCAGGCTGTGCACAATCCGTTCCACATAAGCCGGACTCAACTGCTCCCGCCGCTCCATCATCTGCTTCCACAACGCCTGGTAGGGCTCCGATTCCCGGCCGGACCGCTGGTACAGCTCCTTAAGCTCCTTGTCGATATTATAGGCAAACGGCACCTCGCCGGGATGCACCACCACCGCCTCCGCCCCATAGCGGTCCGCATATTCCATCGAGCGGATCAACAGCTCCACCGCGCGCTTGCGCTTGTCCCTCTCCTCGAAGCCCAGCAGCACAGAGTCCGTATCGTAATCCTTGTCGGCTATGAAGGGGAATACGTTATGCACACTTGAGATGCCGATCTCGCCACGCTCAATCATCGGCTCTATGGTATCCAGATGGGCTTGCGTCACATTGTAATTCAGCTCCACCCGCCGGAAGCCCAACGAACGGATCTCCTCGATCATATCCCGCCCTGCGGAATGGCGTTTGATGTTCCAGCAGGTGGAGAAGGAATAGTGTTCCTTATCGGTCATGTTATTATGCCTCCTTATACAAAAACCGCCGGAGCCTCCGGCGGCATAAGCTTTTTGCCGAAAATTCGGCCTTATGATAAGTTCTCCACTATGATTCCGGCCAATGCCATTGCGTCAAATCGTCGCTCCAGGCGATTCCGATGCAGGCATGGGTATCGAAGACCACCCGTTCATCCTCCGGTCCGGTGCCGTGGAAGAACATCAGATACTTGCCTACCCCCGGGATCTGACGGCCGTCCAGAACGAAGCCCGCAGTGATTCTCCCTTGGGCCCATTCCCATTGCTCCTGACCCAAGGTCAGCACGCCTTGTTGCTTCCAGTTCCTAAGATCAGAAGACCGCATGACTCCGATCCCGTTCTCGGGAGAATGGAACAGAATATACTCATCCCCCTCTTGCAGAATGCATACATTCTCTCCCGCCTCCTCGCATCCCCAATACGTCCAGTGGACCAAATCGGTGGAGTAGGAGAGACTCACTCCGTTCTGCTTGTAGAAGCACCACCATTTGCCGGGGTCCTCCTTGCTTTGAACCAGATAAGGGTCGATCATCCTGCCCATATCTCCGTCCCGCACCGATTCGCCCTTCACCCGGAGGAGCGCAGGCTCGCTCCAATGCACAAGATCCCTGCTATCCATCGTCCATATGCGGGAATCCCCATTGCCGTATTTCTCTCCGTTTGGCCGGGGATAGGTTTGCAGACACATGATATAACGGCCGTTATGGAAGATGATATTGCCCGGACTGGAATAGTTCAGATTGCGGTCGCGGGGTGTCAGGCGCCGGGGTTCGCTCCAATCGGTGAGATTGCGGCTCTCGCTCATCGCCGTATACAGGTAAACTGCCCCGTCATCCTCGGTCTCCACAAGGGTATAATACAACCGGAACACGCCCTCATGGTAAATGGCGGCCGGATCGCGGTAGGCGATCCGGCTGTTGCCTTGCAGCAATACGGGGGACGGAATATTGTCCAGAAGCAATGAAGCCAATTTATTTCCCTCCTATACATACTGGCAATTACGGTTCATGCACCGGACCGATTCTTCCGGCCTCATCGAACTCTGCCCTTAGTATAGCAGTTCTTTCTTGAAAAGGGGCATGCGAATCATTGTCCAAGAACACAGCACCCCGCCGTACCGCCTCATTCTGAATAACAATACTTATTTTTTCGCTTTGTTGTACGCTGCGGTAAACTCCTCGATCACCTTGTCGCCGCCGTCCTTGCGCCATTTCTCAATCGCACTGTTCCAGCCGGCTTCGTCCAGCTCGCCCAGCACATATTTGGTTTGCGCATCAGTCATGCCCTTCTTCAGCTCGCTGCCCTTCTGCAGATTGGTTTCGGACAGCAGGGACGCGCTCATATCCACAATGGCAAGCTGCTTGTTATCGGCAATCAGTTTGTCTACCTTTTCTTCCAGGGCCGTTTTATTGCCTGCGAGACCGGAGTTGGGGGTATCCCATTTGAAGTTCAGGAAATCGCCGATGCCGGCTGCGCCCTCAATTTTCTTCGCCTTGCCGCCCTCCACAGTATAATCGACACCCTCTACGCCCCACTTCAACAGAGTTTGCATCGGCTCATCGCCCAGCTTATCGATATAATCAATGATCTGCTTCACCTTGGCCTCGGTTTTCACGCTTTGCTTCGGAATGACCAGCATGGAGTCATATCCGAAGGTCCCCCGGACACGCTGCCCCTTGGCTCCGTCAAAGTTCAAGGCCACATCCACCACAACCTTGGGGTTTTTCTTCTGCAAATCCACGTGGCGGGTATACGCATCATCCAGAACGGCGAAGTAAATTCCCGCCTTCTCCTGGTTGAAGTAGTCATACTTCTTGGCAATCGGGAAGTCCGGCATAATGATCTTCTCGCTGATCATCTTCTTGTACAAGTCCAGTGCGGGCTTGAATTCCGGATGGAGGAAATCGGGGCTAACCTTGCCGTCCAGAAGACCCCAGCCGTTGGGACCGCCAGCATAAAGGACCAGTTGTTTCAACAACTCCATAGTGGCGTCTTCCTGGATGCCGAAGGTATCATTCTTGCCGTTCTTATCCGGATCATTCAACGTGAAGGCTTTGGCTACATTGTAGATATCATCCACCGTCTTGGGCTGCTGCAGGCCCAGCGCATCCAGCCAGTCCTTGCGGAAGATCATCCCGTAACGGGCCAGCACCCGCTCCCGCGGAATCCCGAACAATTGACCGTTTACGCCCGCATTGGTCTTGGCAACCTCGCTCATCTTGCTCAGATTCTTCGTATCCTTCAGGAAGGGCGTCACATCCCAGAACACGCCGGACAATTGGGCGTTCAACTGGGCCGATTCCTTCAGCTTGCGGAGAAGCAGCAGATCGGGCATGGTTCCCGAAGCGATTGTAGCGCTTACCTTGTCATCATAGTTGGTGCCGGCGCCAGGCACCCAGGAGATATCCAGCTTGGTATTCGTATATTCTTCCATCTTTTTCAAGGCGGCGGCATCCTTCTTGGGCGGTTCGGCAAGCTGTTGAATCATCATGACATTCAGCTTCAGCGGCTCCGCCGGAGCACTGGATGCAGCTGCGCCGGCAGAAGCTCCCGTTGCCGGAGTTGCCGTACCCGCACCCGCTTCCTTGTCGTCTCCGCAGCCCGCCAGCATAGAAACCGACATACCGGTCAGGCAGATTGCGGCAATTGCTTTTTTCGTGTGGGCCATCCCTGTCTTTTTCATTGATAAATCCCTCCCGAGTTTTAAATTACCCTTTTACAGACCCCAACAATGCGCCTTTGGCAAAATGCTTTTGCAAAAACGGATAAACAATCAGAATAGGCAAGGTCGAGATGATAATAACCGCCATCTTGATCGTTTCCGCCGGCGGCGGAACATAGTCGCCGCTGAATTGCGTCGAGTCTCCGATCCCTCCTTGTGACATGATGACGATCTGCCGCAGCCAGACCTGAATCGGCCAAAATGCGTTGTCGTTTATATACAATACCGCGCTGAAATAGGAGTTCCAGTGCCCCACGGAGTAGAACAAGGCCAGTGAAGCCAGAACAGGCGCAGATAAAGGAAGCACAATCTTGAACAGAATCCCCGGATCTGTGCAGCCGTCAATGCGGGCGGCCTCCTCCAGCCCGTCGGGCAGTTGCTGGAAGAAGGACCTCATAATGATCAGGTTGAAGGCGCTTATTAATCCCGGAACGATCAGGGCGGCCACATTATCGAGCAATCCGGTCCATTTGACCACCATGTAGCTCGGGATCATCCCGCCGCTGAACAGCATGGAGAATACCACCAGCTTCATCACCAGCTTGCCTCCGGGCAGGGTTCTCTGGGCCAGCGGATAAGCCATCAGGGCGGTGAAGGCCAGATTGGCCAAGGTGCCGGCAACTGTTACAAAAACTGAAACCCGCAGACTGGATATAATAATATCCGTAGAAAGCACATACTTGTAGCCAGCCAGGGAAAACTTGGTGGGGAAGAGCACGAAGCCTCCGGAAAGCAGCTCCTCAGGCGCTGTAAGCGAGGACGCCAGAATATAGATGAATGGCAGAACACACACGGCAGCCGCAAGCAGCAGCAGCAAAACATTGAGCCCGTCTATAAGGCGGCCGGTAACCGTTTTATCGTTCATATCAATTGCCTCCTTGTCGGTCTCAGGCTAGAAGATGCCTTCCTCGCCGAATTTTCTGCTTAAATAGTTGGCGCCGACTACCAATATCAATCCAACGCTGGACTTGAATACGCCTACAGTCGTACTGTAGCTGAACTTGCCCTGGGAAATACCCATACTGTACACATAGGTGTCGAACACTTCGCCCACATTCCGGTTAAGGGGATTGACCATCAGGAAAATCTGCTCGAAGCCGGAATCCATAAAGCTGCCCAAACGGAGAATCAGCAGAACGATAATGGTGCTGCGGATGGCCGGGAGGGTAATATGCCACATGGACCTCCATCTGCCCGCTCCATCGATCCGGGCCGCCTCATACAGTCCGGGATCGATGCCCGCCAGGGCCGCCAGGAAAATAATCGTGCCCCAGCCCGTTTCCTTCCACATCACTTGGGCGGTAATCACCTTGCGGAACCAGCCCTCGCTCATCAGGAAATTCACCGGCTCCTGCCCGATGCTTGCCAGGAAGTTGTTCAGAATCCCTCCCTGTGAGGAGAAGAACAGGAAGCTGATCCCCACTACCACCACCCAGGATACAAAGTGAGGGACATAGATGAGCGTCTGAATCAGCCGCTTGATGAAATTCCATCTGACCTCATTCAGCATCAAGGCAATGATAATGGGCAGCGGGAAGAAGAAGGCGATGTTGTAGAGCGCCAGAACAAAGGTGTTGCGGAAGAGAATCCAGAAGGTATCGCTTCCGAAAAATGTCTTGAAATGCTCCAGCCCCACCCAATCGCTGTGAAGGAAGCCTTTAAAGGGCTGATAGTTCTGGAAGGCAATCAGAATTCCCCACATGGGTACATATTTGTACAGAATGAAATAAACCAGGCCCGGCAATAACATCAGATAAAACCAGTAATACTTTTTAATGATCCGCCTGAGCGGCATTCGTGTGCTGATCTGCGAGAGCTTGTAGGTTTCCGTGGAAACATCCTGCATGTCGCGTCCCTCCTTGTCGGCTGCTGATAGCTTAACCTTACTGACCCGGACGGATTGCCGTCTACAATCCCAAGAGCAGATCATGACGGGCGGAAGGGAGGGAAGCCGCCGCTTGCCGGGCCTGAAGCCCCGATAATCCTTGCGGAAGATCGGATAATCACCTGGGACGGAGGTCTGCAAGGGAACAGCGCTGCTTCTTAACTCAGTGTCGGAGCAGTTGTTCATAAGCGGCGGAGCGATTGTTCAAAAGCAGCGGAGCAGCGTCAAAAGCCGCGGTGGTTTTTGCGGTATTCTCCCGGAGTGATCTCTTCTATTTTCTTAAAATAACGGATAAAATTCTGCGGGTTCTGATAGCGGAGCCGTTCGGCAATCTCGGCGATCTTCATATCGGTTTCCAGCAGCCAGCGTTTGGCCTGATTCAACCGGCATTGGGACAGGTAATCGCTGAAGTTCACTCCCGTTTCCTTGCGGAACACCGTCTTCAGATAGTTGGGGTGATAGTTGAGCCGGGCCGCGCACACGTCCAGCGTCAATTCCGATTCAAATTCGTGGTGGATGATATCCTTCATTTGATCGGAAATGTTCTTGTTGCGCGTATCCCATCTCTTGTGCATCAGACTGACCATGGGCTCCATGATGGTGCCCATGAACCATTGCTCCGTCTCTCCCACCGTCTTCAGGGCAATCAGCTGCTCGAACAGCTGACGCTCCTGCTTGTCCGGCAGGGGCAGCGTTTCCCCGGCATTCTGAATTTCCCGCAGCAGGTCGGCGAGGAGCCGGAAGAGGATCATCTGATATTCCTGGTGGCGGATATTTTCCCGGATGGTCAGATTGAGGAACTCCCGCAGCAATTGTCTGGCCTTATCCAGATCCGGGGTCATCAGGGCGTCGATCAGCTGCTTCTCGATCCATTCCGGGAAGATGGTGTGCACCCGCTGATCCGGCAGCACATCCTCCACTTGCAGGACAGCGCCTTCGCCAAAGCGGATCCGGTATTTCAGCGCTTCAAGACTTTCCCGGTAAGCCTGGGCGCCGGATGCCAGACTGGTATAGACGCGGCTGATGCCCACGCTGACGCTGAGCCCCAGAATGCTCATGACGGTGGATTGAATGGTCTCGCCTGTTGCATAGGCGCGGCTTTTGCTGCCGTCCTGGTCTTCGTCCCCATGCTTCAGGAGAGTGACCTGATTGCCCCCAAGCAGCACCGGATCAAGCCGGTTGCCCGCAGGTACCAGCTCCGAGACAATATTGTTGATGGCGAACATGAGCAGATCCCGGTCCGACTCCTTAAACCGGGTATGGGCCAGCGTATCGATCTGCACGGTAAGGATGCAATAGGCGCCGCCCTCCAGGTCATACGCAAACCGCTGCGCCTTCTCCTGAATCTCCTTGGCGTTCAATTCGCCGAGCACCAGCTTCCTGACAAAAAACTCCTTCAACTGCTGTGTCTGCCCTTGTATCTGTTCCAACAGGGTGGACTGGGTGGACCTTAACGAGACGATATGCTCGCCGATAAGCGCTAACTCATCCTTGGGCTGGTTCCTGTCGGCTGATTTGCCTGCAATCACCGTTTCGAACACGGTGCGGATAGGCCGGTAAAACCGGCGTGAGCCCAGAAGCGAAGCAGTGAGCAGGATAATCAGCACAGCAGAGCAGATCATCAGCGTATACCAGCCGATAGCTCTGGAATCCTTGGTAATCTGGGCAATGGATACCACCGATACATAGATCCAGCCGTTATACGGGGATACACGGTAAGTAATGCCGAAGGAAGCGCTGTTAATCCGGACCTTGCTCAAGCCTTCGGTGGAATGATCCCCTTTCAGCCGTTCAATGATGGTATTCATCAGCTCCGGGGCGAAGGTAGGGTCAGTGATCTCCGTCAGCTGCCGGTAATCCGCGTCCAGGATAACCGTCTCCGAATCGACCGTATGATCCGGGAGCTCCTTCACCAGCCGGGAATAAGGCAAGTGCGCGACCAGAATCCCCGCCGGATTATTCAAGGTATTGATGGGCAGCTTCTTGACCAGTTGAACACTTGAGGATGCGGCGTCATCAGTGACCCACTTGGACAGGACGGGAAGCTGCGCCAAATTCCTGAAGGGCCGCATATCCGCCTCCGGGATGAATGGAAGATATCCGTTATTGTCCAGGTACCAGCCTGTATCCAGACTGATGAGCTGAATATCCTGAATTCCCGCATCATAAGATTGCAGCTTGCTCAAGGTCTGGGTAAGCTCCGTTATTTTCTGGAAATCCTTCTCCGCCAGATTGGAGCGGATGGTCTGGTTGATAATCGGGCTGCTGATGAATTGGGCGATGGAGCGGTCGATGGTCTGAAGAAGCTGCTCCACCTTAAGCTGCGTCTGGACCAGTACCTGCATATTGCCCTGGTTCACCTTCTCCTGGATGATCCCCTTTGCTTTGAAATAAGACAGGCATCCCAGGGAAATCACCGGAATTGTAACAAGAATAACACTGTAGAGAATCAATCTGCGCAAATACTTGGATTTCAATATTATTCCCCCCTGCTGTTCCAACCTTATCCCGCTTCCTGTGCACCAGCCGGCTCTTCATGATGTCGGAGTTCTTATTATATAGTAAAACTGGCACCGGCAATCAAAAATGTTCCGCTGGTTACAGGTTAACGGCGGAGCGGATAACCGTCTATAATCAGGAGGGCATATCATGGGCAAAAAAAGAAAGCGCTTGCCTTTGCACCGGTTCAACGGCGCACAAGCAGCGCTTGCGGGTTTCAATTGGACAAGATTACTCCGGATGGCGGTTGGCCGCCTGGAAGTAACCGGTCATAGGCTGGCCATCCATAACGACGGACTGCCTGGTCCTGGAGAAATCATTGCCGACTGCGAACAGACTACCTGCTTCCACATTCTCCAAGTCCAGGAATGCCTCGGTGCCTGCCGCAGCCTTGCAGCCCTCCACGGAAATTCCGCCAACATCCTTTAGACGGATGGCGCTGCCGCCTGCCGCGGCAGGTCCTCCCCGGAACCCTTTCAGCGATAATCCTTCTATATATTCTCCGTATACAGCTTCGGCCCAATTGTTGTTCATGGGCTCCTGCCAGCCGATCTTCACTTCATGAAGGGATACATCCTTGGCATGCCGGCAAAAAACAGCGGGTGTCCTGTGCTTGAACACGCCTCGCTCCGACGGGTTGGTGTCAAACACGCCTCCGGGATAACCGCTGGTCCATTTCATATCCAGCTGCAGATCGGATATAGTGATCCCTTCAATCACGCTTTCCTCCGAACCCTCCAGATATACGGCATTTTCTCCCGTCGCCATAATATGCTGGAAGCGGATATTGCGGATGTTTCCGGGAAATCCGCCTCCGCGCCGCCGTTCGGCTGTAATGAAGATCGGCTCGCCCTTGCCCCACCATTTGCGCTTGCGCGTAGGCTCTCTCTCGTCGCTGAACAGCCTGGTCTCAATGATAATATTGGAGAACAGCATATTCTCGATTGTCGCCCCGTCTCTGACCCATACTCCCAAGCCCCGGTTGGAGTAGCGGATCAGGCAGTTGTGGACCACCACATTGCGGATGTCCGCATGGGTTTCCGTTCCGATCTTGACTGCACAGGAGCGGGAAATCATCGTGCAGTTGGTGACGGTTATATTCTCACACGGACCATAGTTGGCTGCCCCGTGTTCGGTGGTCTTCAATACAATGCAATCGTCGCCCGCTTCAATATGGCAATCGGAGATATGCACATCCCGGCAGCTGTCCGGATCGATTCCGTCATTGTTGGGACCGCGCAGCTGGCCCAGAATCCGGATGCCTTGCACATTCACGCGGCGGCACCCTGTCATATGAAGGCACCAGGAGGAGGCATGATACAGAGTCGCATCGCGGAATACGACATCGGCGCAGTCCTCCAGATCGATCAGCTTGGGACGGAAATCGTACAGCGGCACCAGGACATGATCGCCGGTTCCCGTATCCGGCTCCACGAACCGCTCCCCCTGTCCATCGATGGTTCCCATCCCCGTTACGCTGATCTTGTTGGCATGACGGGCGCTGATCAATCCCAGTGATCCGCTGTGCCCCGGCACGGTGAAATCCTGCTCCTCCATGCTGCTGACAATTCTGGCCTCCGCCTCCAAGTGGAGGTTCACGTTTTCCTTCAGCATCAGAGTACCGGAGAGATACCTCCCGGCGGGTACCAGCACCCGTCCTCCCCCTGCTTCCGTACAAGCGTCAATCGCCGCCTGGATGCTCTTGGTATCCGCAGTCACGCCGTCTCCGGCCGCCCCGTAATCCTTAATATTGTATGTGTACATGTTCTAAGCTCCTCCTCTCCAGTATGCAACTACTATAGGACAGATTGGAGTTACTGGCTACAATCCTCATGGCAGGACCTGCGCACCAGCAGCGGGGATAACCGTCCAGGAAAGCCGAATAACCGCCAACGGGCAGCTGTTCCTGCCTGTTGGCGGTTATTCGTGCCGTGTACATGGACGGCCTGACTCCGTGGCCGGTTACGGCCGGTCCTGCCGGAAGAGAGTTCCTCCTACCACCTCAACGGCGTCAATACAGACACGGCCGCCCAGGGAATCGGGATGCTTCAGACCTGTGACCAGCAGCCGTACCTCATGAGTCTCCCCGGCGGCCAGGCCGTACAGGCTGAACAGGGACTTGCGGAAGCCGGCAATCCGCTGGTACGTATCCACGGTGCCCATGTATTCGCCGTCCACATATACATGGGCAATTCCTCCATCCTCCGCCTTCTTGCCCAGAATGCTTACTCCGGTCCCCCTGAAGGAAAAGTGCAGCGCAGCCCCCGCTTCCTCTGATTGGGTCAAGGTCCGGGCATACACATTGTAATCCCCGTCGGCCCGGGTCCAGCTTCCTTCATAGCGGAGATCGGCATGGATGTCGTCATAGCGGCTGCAATCCGTGCAGACCTCCAGGGCGATAGGCTCGATGGCCAGGTTCCGGTAAGCCGTGGGATGGTAGCCGCTCAGCAGAACCGCCTGTCCGCTGGGAATTTCACTGTCCGTCACCGTGAGCAGCGTCTCCCCGTCCCATTCCACCCGGATCGTGTTGCCGTGGAAGGCCAGCGCCAGCTGGTGCCATTGCCAGGGGACAGCCTGCTTCACCCTGCCTTCCGCCAACGGAAGCTTCCCCTTGTGGAGCACGTATTGCCCGTTATGGCGCATCCGGAGCCAGTAGCCCTCCGGCGGTTCATTGCTCTTGGCGGTATAATTGACCCGTCCGCCCAGCCCCGCATAGCCCCGGTCAGCCTCCAGCCGCAGCTCCACCGACACCCGGTAATTGGCCCATTCCAGGCTGCCGATGAGCGTATACGGCTCCGGCGTGTTCCGGTAGGTCCAGTCGATGGGAATCCGGTCCTCGGTCAGCTGCTGGCGCAGGCACAACTCCTCCCGGCCGGCCTCCTGCCTGTCCAGCTCAAACGCGCCTCCCTGATCGGAGGTATAGCGGGGATTGGCCCCCAGCCTCCCCGATCCCAGGGCATCGCGGTAAGGAAGCGGGAAGCAGGTCTCCGGGGGAATAACCAGACCCTCGCTGCCCTTGCGCTGCCCTGTTGTCGTTGTCACGGTGTAGATGGCATACGGCGACACGGTCAGACGGTACAGGCCATCTGCCGCAGCAAGCTCCCCCAACCGGCAGAAATGCTCATGCTCGGTTGTTCTCCAGACAGCCGCTCTCCGGCCAGCAGCTTCCATGAACTCCAGATCCAGCCGGAGGCTGAAATCCCGGACTTCCGGACTGTTATTCACGATCACGATGCTCGTGTCCCCTGTCCCGGGGTCCTTCAGCACCACATAACCGCCCCATTCCGCAGTGGCGCAGGCATCATCCTGATAAACCCAGCCCGGCTGCATGAATTGGGTAAAATGGGCGATCACCCACAGCCCCGGATCAATCCTGTAATGTCCCGACCAGGGCCAGGTGGCAACCAGAATCCCCTTGTAATTGAACGGGGTATTCTCGTACTCCGCCTCCACCAGCGGATGCAGCTCATACTTGACCATCCTGCCGGTGGCGTACATATCCACGATCCGCTTGCCGATATGCAGAGCGCCCTTGCTGAAGCTGTGCCGGAAGGGGGCCAGATCCTCGCTCAGCCACAGGGGCTTGCCGCTGTCCCTGGCCGTGGCGGTGCTCTCCTGGCTGTAATGGATGCAATAGGCATGCACCGCTTCGAACAGCCCGGCGTCACAGGCCGCGTGGTCGGCGATATCCCAGCCGTGGTCGCTGTCGTCGGCCACCAGCCGGATGGAGCCGAAGCCCGCCCGTTCCAGCCCCGGCTTCAGCGTGCGGACAGCCCAATCCCGGCTGAAGGCCCCTTCGTTGATGTCGGGTCCGAGATAATCGAACTCCAGCCCGTACACATCCTTCGCGCCCTGCAGGAAGCTCAGATAAAACCTCAGCTTATCCTCGTCATTCTTGATCCATAGGGGAGTTCCCCAGCGCAGCGCGTCCAGCGGAAGCTCCGGATGAATATCCTTCGCCCGCCTCAGAATTGGCAGCCCATAGCCGCGGGTAATGTCCCCATCATCGGAGCTGCGCATGTGGGAAGGCTCCGTGCCGCTGGATGTATTCACATCCGAGCCAATCTCCACCTTCAGATGCTGCAGGCTTGCCCCATAGCCGGGCCGAAACAGCAGCTCCATGATTTCCTGCTGCTGCTGCGCAGGATAATCCATCAGGAGCTTGGACATGCCATTGCTGGTAATCCCTCCGATGCCCTCGAACACCCGCCCTTGCGCCGATCCCTCAATCCGGATTTCCGTTTCTGTCTTCCTGCTCTCCATAGCAGTACCTCCAGCTCCCATGCCGCGTTGACCAACATTTTTCGGCTATTTCAGCCCTTTCATGATTTCCTTGTACCTCACGTCCTGCTGCTTGGCGATTTCGTACATGTCCTTGGCCAGGAAGGCCTTATCCTTATCGGAGGCGTACCAGTTGGCCATCCATTCCTCTACCTGCTTGCCGCCTGCCTTCTCCCATACCTCCATAGCGTCCTTCTGGGCAGCATCCGCCGAATATTTGCCGCTTTCGGCAATTGCCCTGGCCCAGATGGTCCCGTTGCCGGCACCCACCATGCTGTTCACCTGCTTGTCGGTATTGGTTACAATTGCCGCCAGATCCTTGGGCAGCTGGGGCATATGCTCAGAATGGGTCAGCTCGGCATAAGGAAGCTCAAAGTTCAGATAGGTGTCCCGCAGCAGCTGATAATATTCCTGCACCCGGGGATCGCTTTTGTACATCACGGCAGGCGTGGAGCATTTATTGAAGCGCAGGCCGGTATTGGTCAGCATTTTCATATAAACCGTAATGTCACTTACTTCCTTCTTGAACTTGTCGTTGTCGATAATCTGCGGGCAGCCGTCAATGGTCTTCGTATGGACGCCTTCCAGCCCGTTATCCAGCACATCGGCTGTGGAGTTGCTTGCCATGAAATCGATATACTTGATCACGGCTTCCGGATTTTTCGTTGAGGCGCTGACCGCCCCTGTCATTTGCACCGGATTTTCCAGAGAAGGGGTGAAGCGGCCGAAGGGGCTCTCCGGGAACGGAATCAGGGTCATGGTGGCGCCGGCCACGTTCTTTTGCAGCGGGTCCAGATATTGCAGCACCAGATCCTGCGGGCTGTTGAAATTGGGAGTAATAATACCGAGCTTGCCCGTGATAAAGTCCTGCTTCGCCTTGGCCATGTTCTTGTCGTTGAAGAAATCCTTGTCCACTATGCCTTCGTTGTACAGCCGCTGCTTGAACTCCGTAACCGCTTTGATGTTTTCCCAGCTGTAGGTCAGCTTCCCGTCCTTGACCACCCAGGGTTTGATGGCGTAGAACATCTGGTTGACCGTATATTCCATGGAGCCGCTCAGGGCCATGCCGTAGGTATCCTTCTTGCCGTTGCCGTCCGGGTCCTGCTCGGTGAACGCCTTGGCGACCTGGTACAGCTCCTCGGTCGTTTTGGGCGCCTGCAGATTAAGCTTCTTCAACCAGTCGTCCCGGATGATGACCCCCCGCAGCGGATTGACCCACTGGATATGCCCGATCTCATACAGCTTGCCGTCCGGCTTGGTCCCAGCCTTGCGGAGCAGCGGGTTCTCCTCCAGCAGCTTCTTGTACACCGTGCTGTGCTTGGCGATCAGATCATCCAGGGACAGGAGCTGCTTCTGGTCGTACAGCGGATTGCGGATGGTGGGGTCGAACACCATGAGCAGGTCGGGTGCGGAGCCGGAGGCATACATGACATTGGTCTTCTCCTTGATCTGGGCAAAGGAGATCGCGGTGAATTTCACATTGGCCGGGCCGTTCTCATTGATCCACTTGGTCCAGCGGTTCTGCTCGTTGGTGCCTTCCTCCTGGGCCACCCTCCCTGTATCATAGGTGGTTACGGTAATGTCCCTTCTCACCTCGGGAGTAGCCGCCGCCGTTGCTGAAGCGGATGATCCGGCATCTGTGCCGCCTTCCTTGGAGCAGCCTGCCAGCGTCAAGGCCAGAAGCGCTGAAGCGGCCAACGCCATCTTTGCGTTAAGCTTCCTGTTTTCCATTGATTGGACCCCTTTCATATGTGAACAATAGTTGTTGCCCTAGCCTTTTACAGCGCCCAGCATGACGCCCTTCACAAAATACTTCTGCAGGAACGGATAGACGATCAGCATGGGAGCCATCATCACCATGACGCTTGCTGCCTTCAGCGACTCCGACACCACATCCACCTGGGCGCCGGTAAGGACAATCTCCTGAAGCAGCTGCTGGTTCTGGATCATCTGCTGCACCAGCACCGCCAGGTTGTATTGGGCGGATTCGTTGATATAGATCATTACATTCAGGAACAGATTCCAGAAGCTGACCGCATAGAACAGCGTAACGGTGGCCAGCACCGGCTTGGACAAGGGCAGGATAATCTGCAGCAGCTGCCTCCATTGCCCGCATCCGTCCATCTTGGCCGCTTCCTCCAGCTCGTCCGGGATGTTCTCGAAGTAGGTTTTCATAATGAGCATATTGTACGTATTGACCAGCGCGGGTATCCACAGGGCCCAGTAGGAATTGACCAGCCCGAATGCCTTCACCACCAGATACGTGGGAATCAGTCCGCCGGTGAACATCATAGTGAAGATCATGGCGAGAGTGACGGCCCGCCTGTACGGAAAATGCTTGCGGGACAAAGGATACGCAGTCAGGATCGTCACCAGCATGCTCAGTGTGACTCCAACCCCCGTGATCACCACGCTGTTGCGGAAGGCGGGCAGGATGCGTGTACCCTCCACCATCGACCGGAAGGCATCCGTATTCCATCCCACCGGCCACAGCGTGACCCTTCCCGATACGATATCATGCGTGCTGCTCAAGGAAACGGCCATTATATGCAGCAGAGGCAGCAGACAGGTCAAGGCAAGCAAAGACAGCAGCAAATAATTGAAGAAGTAAAAGATCCGGTCCCCCGTTGAAGCTCTCATATTTCTCCCTCCCAAAATACCCCGCAAGGTGAAGCGGCTGCTTGGATGCCAATGCCAATGCCGATACCGATGAAATTGCGGGGAGCCCTTTCTAGAATAGACCATGGCCGAACCGGCGGGCCAACGCGTTCGCGGCGAATACGAGAATGAAGCCCACTACCGATTCAAAAAAGCCCATGGCCGTTGTCAGGCTGAACTGTCCGCCCTGCAAGCCCACCCGGTAGATGTAAGTCGAGATCACCTCGGATACATCCGCGTTCAGGGAGTTTTGGAGCACGAACACATGGTCGAAGCCGATCTCCATCACCTTGCCCAACTGCAGAATGAGCAGCAGCACAATGGTGGTGCTGATCCCCGGCAGGGTGACATGGCGGATCTGCTGCCACTTGGTGGCTCCGTCCATATTGGCTGCCTCATACAGATGGGGATCGATGGAGGTGAGGGCCGCCAGATAAATAATGGCGCTGAAGCCCATCTCCTTCCAGACGCCCGACGACACGAACACTCCGATCCAGGTGAACCTGTCATACAGAAATGCGATAGGTTCGCCGCCTGCCAGTTGAATCCACTTGTTGACCGTCCCGGATTCAATCGACAGAATGGAGATGATCAGCCCGCCCACAATCACCCAGGAGAAAAAATGGGGCATGTACACGATGGTCTGCACAACCCGCTTGAACCACATGGAGCGGGCCTCATTGAGCATGATGGCCAGAATAATCGGAACGGGGAAGCCGCAAATAATCGACAGGCCGCTGAGCATCAGCGTATTGCGGACAATGTTAATGGTCTGGTCCTGCCGGAACAGATTGCCGAAATTGTCCCACCCCACCCAGGGGCTGTGCAGAATGCCGTCGGTGAAATTGTAATCCTTGAAGGCAATCACCAGCCCGCCCATGGGGGCATACTTGAACATCAGATAGAACAGCACCCCGGGAATAAACATCAGCAATAACGGCAGGCTCTCCTTCATCCGCAGCCCCCGCCTGCGTTTGCCTGCAAGGGATAAGGCCGGATGATCCGTGGTGGCACTAAGCTTCATATCCACTCTCTCCTCTCTCTGATTATTATTATAAGAAAGAGAGTGGCGTCTCCGCCTTGAATCTGTTAAGCAAAAACTCGAAAATCCGACGGTGTTCCCGGATAGGCCCGATTTGGCGCATCACAACAGCATCGCTCCAACTAACCATTAAAAATAAGGGAAGCATTTTTCCCTTATGATCCACTCCGCCTGCCCATTTTCACCCATAGAGGAAGCGTTTTTCCGCTATTCTCATTCCAGCTCTCCGTCCGCAGCCTCCAGGGAGCCAATAGAGGAAAATAGCTTCCCTTATCTGCCCTGCTGCCTCCCCGATCAGAGAAATAAGGGAAATTCGCTTCCTCTATTTATAATAGTTTCAAACCAAAGCGGTGGAATCAAAATAAGCTGAGGGGGAGCAATAGGAGGCGTCTGGATCGGCCGCAGGTGGGATTGTCAGAAGACAGCAGGCATGCTGTATAGGCGGGGTACAGGCTGAGGTGGCAGCAGGGGGAGAAGGTACAGGGGAGGTACAGTGGGCAATGGACATGAGCGACGCTAAATGGGGAAATTCGGCTATGGGAGGTTTTTTACGGACATGAGCGACCTTATTGACCCCGGATTGCCTGCTGCAAGGCCGGTTTTGCGCAAATAAGAGCTTTCCGGTCCGTTAGAATTTCAGTAGCTTGTTTTTGAGCCGAATAAGCGCATCCGTGTCCGTTACAGCTTAGATCCGGTTCACGCAACAGCCTCACGCGGTCCGAAGAACTGGGTTAAACAGCCTCATACGGACCAACTTCCCGCACCTCCTCCTGCCAGTGGTTTAGTTGCCGCCTATAGCAGCCTGGGACTTGCGAACACACTCATGCGCCCTAGACGGCGGGACCTTGCTTGCGGTATTCACTTGGAGAGCACTGCTGCCAATGGCGGAATACCGTTGTGAAATAATTGGGATCATCATAGCCGACGGCTTCGGCTATCTCGGAGATTTTCATGTTGGTGTTGGAGAGCAGCACCTTCGCCTTATCCAGCCGGAACCGGGTCAGATAGTTGGTGTAATTATCCCCTGTCTCCTTCTTGAACAGATTGCTGAAGTAGCTTACACTCAGGTGGACATGCTGCGCCACATCGTGAATACTGCAATCATGCTTGTAATTCCGTTCAATGTACCGGATGGCCTTGTCGAATAAATTGACATTCTTCCCGGCCAGCCAGGAGTTCAGCTGCCACATGAACCCGTTCACCGGCTGGAGCGCCCAATCGGCCACCTCCTCCGACAGGCTCACGGGGGCGAGCGCGCTGATCCATTCCGTCAGGCGGCTGCCGCCGCTGTCTGCCTCTGCGGCCGGGGAAAATTCCCGCCGCTCTACCTCCGACAACGCCGTGGCCAGATTGAGCCCTTCGATCTTGGCATCCCCTGGATCAAGCTGGCGCAAGCCTTCCACACATTGCTCCAGATATTCACGGAGCTGCTCCGTCTTGCCCTGCACGATGAAGCTCATCAGATCGGACTGGACGCTCTTGCTCCTAAGCAAGTTAATCTGCCTCATCCCATCCCGCTTCTCCTCTGCTGCCACTCCATAGGTGGCCAACTTGCCATAAAGCTTATGCAGCGAATTGAAGCCCAGGTCGGAAGGGATCAGATTCAGTCCCAGCAGCTCCCCGACCGTCTGCACAACTTGGGAGATGAATTCTCCCAACAGCGGCTGCGGCTCCTCCAGCACGGCGAACTGATCCTGCCTGACGGACATCACCGCCCCGTTCAGTCCATACATGCCATGGAGCTCCTTCATAATATTGAGCACGGCAAATTGCAGCAGGCGCACATCTTCGGTCCGATAGTCCCTGGAAGCGGGAGTGTAAGTCTCCAAGCTTAAAATATGGAGCTGGCGTGTTCCATAGTCTTGCCGGATGCTCTCCATGGCATCCTCCTCCATGGGCAAGCCCAGCAGCCAAGAGCGGATATTATGCTCCTGAAGGCGGCACTCCTCGATCCAGGCCCGTTCCCGGGCGTTCTGCAATTGGGAATAGGAGTGGTATGCCTTCTCCAGCGAACGGGTAAGCTCCTCCATGGAGCAAGGCTTGAGCAGGAAGTCAATCGCCCCATAGCGCAGCGCGGCCTGGGCGAATTCGAAATCCTTATGGGCCGTAAGCATAATCACATGAAGGGGGCGCCCCAACAGGGAAATCCGGCGGCATAGCTCAATCCCGTCCATTTCCGGCATGCGGATATCGGTGATGACCAGATCAGGCTGCACCCGCCCGATCAGCTCCAGCGCCTGGGCGCCATTTTCCGCTTCACCGGCAATAGTCCAGGTAATCGGAGAAGCTTCAATCATCTTGGCTACTCCCCGGCGGATCACCTCTTCATCGTCCACAATCACTAATCTCCCTTTGATAATAGCCGCCCCCTTGATTCTGGCTGATGTTCAGGCGAATCCGCCGCTAACGCAACTCCCCCGGCGGCTCCTGCACCGGCAAAATCAGCCTCATAGTTGTCCCGTTGCCGGGAGAGCTCTCTATCTCCAGACCGTACGGAGGACCATAAAGCAGACTGATCCGCCGGATGACGGTCTTAAGCCCGATCCCTGCCGGTGAAGATGCGGTCTCCTCCAGCCGCCGGTGGGACTGCATCCGCATAAGCCGGGACATCTGCTCCCCGCTCATCCCCTGGCCGTTATCGCTGACCTCGATGCTCAGCACCCGGCCCCCGCCTTCGCCGATGCTCTTGCCTCCCGCATCACTCTGCACCTGGCCTCCCGTATCGCTCTGCACCTGGCCTCCCGCATCGCTCTGCACCTGGCCTCCCGTATCACTCTGCACCCGGACTCCCGCATCGCTCCGCACCTTGCCTCCCGCATCGCTCTGCACCCGGCCTCCCGTATCGCTCTGCACCTTGCCTCCCGCATCGCTCTGCACCCGGCCCCCGCCAGCCCCCTCCACGGAGCTTCTGTGCTGCAGTGAAGCCTTGATCCGCAGAATGCATACCTTGGAGGTGTGGGCAAAGGCGTGCACGAACGCGTTCTCCACCAGCGGCTGCATGATCAGCCGCATCACCGGCAGGGGCTCCGCCTCTTCGTCCACCTGAATGAAGGTTTCCAGACGTCCCCCGATCCGCGCGCTCTGGATGCTGATATATTTGCTGATATGGTCGATTTCATCCCTGACAGTGGTCTGGGTATGAGGATTTTGCAGCGCGTAGCGGAGCAGCCCGGACAGGGCCAGCACCAGCTCGGCTGTCTGCTCGTCGTTTTCTCCCAGGTACATTTTGAGATAGATGGTATCCAGCGTGTTGTAGAGGAAGTGGGGATTCAACTGGGCCTGAAGTGCGGTCAGTTCCGCTTCCCGCTCATTGAGCTTCCGCTCATACACCTCCTTGACCAGCGACTCGATCTTCTCCGCCATCTCGTTGAAGCTCTGCCCGAGAAACGCCAGCTCGTCCTGCGTGGAGATCCGGATGCGCGTATCGAATCTGCCGCCCCGCAGCCGCTTCATTCCGGCTACCAGAGTATGCAGCGGCCGGAGCAGCTTCTTGCCCGTGAAGAAAATCAGCATGGCGGCGCACAGCACACTGGCAAGACCCGTATACACCGCAATCCGGACAATCCCGCGGCTCTGGCTGTTGATAGACTGCAGGGACAAGCCGCTGATCAGAGTCAGGCCGAACTGGCTGGCCTGATGACGGCTGACGAAGACGGGCTCCTGCCCCTGGCGGACAATCCTGGAGTCCGGTACAGCCGCCAGCTGCTCAAGCTCCTGCCGGTCCTCCGCTTTATTGGAATAGATGACGCTGCCCTTCCCGTCCAGCAGGAAAATCCGCCCGTTCCCTTCCTTGGCCAGCTCATCGAGAATGGAGCCGAAGATGGACTTGTCAAAAATCATGATCAGGATGCCGTACTGCTCCTGCTTCTTATTCTTCATATAACGGGAGACGGATATGACATTGCGGTAGCCGGAGCTGTCTATGCTGGGGACCCGCAGAGGCAGCCAGACCAGCTCTCCATTGGACCCTTCCAGGGAGCGGAGAATGGAGTCATAGTAAGCTTGCCCCAGCGGGATGACGGTGCCGGAATTGTTCTCGAAGAAATAGCCGGAGCCGTTGGCGTCATAGACATACATGCTGGAGAGCCTGGGCTCGTCAATGCTGATCTGGTTCAGCAGGCCGGCCAGCTCGTCCTGGTCCTGCATCCGCTTGGAGAAGGTATTGTCGCTGCGCTCCGCGGAGCGGCGGAGGATCTCTTCTATATAAGGGTGGAAGACGATATAGTTCGTGGATTTGTAAATATTCAGAATCTGAAAATCGACCCGGGCTGCGGCCTGCTCATTGGCGCTGTTGAACTGCTTGGTGATCTCGTCTGTAAACAGGCGCAGATATACCCTGTATGTGATATAGCCCGATGCCAGGAACAGGAACATGATGAGTACGGATAGAGAAGCGATCAGCTTGATGGACAATTTTTTCTTGAACATGCCGCACCTCCGTACACACCATTATAGCCGACAGCCTTCCTTTCCGCCTCGAAAATTATACGCTTCTTCTTGAGAATCCTGCGGCTTAGCCTGCCAGCTCCGACAGAGCCTGCTCAAGGCTCCCGCATGCCCCGGCAATAACGTCCGTGTCTTTGCCGCGCAGGGCCTTCTTCGTTTCCTTGACCGCGGCGGCAAGCCGGGCCTTCTGCTCCTTGGGCAGCTTCTTCTCCACCGACTGCGCTTGCACCAGCAGTTGATCGGCCTGGCTGCGCACCTCAGCCTCCCGGTGATGCCTGGCATCCTCTTCCACATGCTCCGCCGCGTCCCGGATGGCCCGCTGAATATCCGCGTCGCTCATGTTGGAGGAATCGGTCAGCGTGATCTCCTGCTGCTTGCCCGTGCCCAGATCCTTGGCGCTTACCTGGACGATGCCGTTGGCGTCGATGGTGAAGGCCACCTCAATCTGCGGCACACCCCGCATGGCCCGCTGAATCCCCTTCAGCCTGAACTTGCCCAATGTCTTGTTCTGATTGGCCATTGGCCGCTCCCCCTGCAGCACATGAATCTCTACCGAGGTTTGAAAATTTTGGACTGTAGAAAAAATTTGGCTTTTGACGATGGGAATCGCGGTATTGCGGTCAATCAGGCGGGTAAACCGCCCGCCGTAGGTTTCAATCCCCAGGGACAGGGGAGTGACATCCAGCAGCAGGAGTCCCTTCAAGGTGCCTACGAGCACCCCGCCCTGGAGAGCGGCGCCAAGGGCTACGCATTCATCGGGATTGATCCCCTTGAAGCCTTCTTTTCCCGTAATGCTTCTCACGGTCTCCTGAACGGCGGGTATCCGGCTGGAGCCTCCCACCAGCAGCACTTTACCCAGATCGGCTCCGGTCAGATGCGCATCATCAAGCGCCTGCTGCACCGGAACCATGGTGGCCTTCACCAGATGGCCTGTCAGCTCATTGAATTTGGCTCTGGTCAGGGAGTGCTCCAGGTGCAGGGGCGTCCCCTTCGCTTCCGCCAGATAAGGGAGATTGATTTCCGCGCTGGTAGATGCGGAAAGCTCAATCTTCGCCTTCTCCGCCGCCTCCCTAAGCCGCTCCATCGCCACCGGATTGGCGGACAGATTCACGCCATGCTCCCGTCTGAACTGCTCCGCGAGATGCTCCACCACGCAATGGTCAAAGTCGTCGCCGCCCAGCCGGTTATTGCCCGCGGTAGCCAGCACCTCGATCACTCCGTTGTTGATATCCAGAATCGACACGTCGAATGTGCCGCCTCCCAGATCGTATACCATGATCTTCTGGGGCTCTTCCTTGTCTACCCCGTAAGCTACGGCGGCGGCAGTGGGCTCGTTGATGATCCGCTGGACTTCAAGCCCGGCGATGCGTCCCGCATCCTTGGTAGCCTGGCGTTGGGCATCGGTGAAATAAGCGGGTACAGTGATCACCGCATCGCTGACCGGCTCCCCCAGGAACGCTTCGGCGTCCGCCTTCAGCTTTTTCAGGATCATCGCGGAAATTTCCGGCGGTGTGTAAGCTCTCCCGTCTATTTTGACACTGTATTTGGTCCCCATCTCCCGCTTGATCGAGCTGATGGTGCGGTCGCTGTTGGTCACAGCCTGCCGCAATGCAGTGTGGCCGATGAGACGCTCCCCCTTCTTGCCGAATGCAACTACGGACGGGGTGGTGCGCCCGCCTTCCGCGTTGGGGATAATAACCGGCTTATCCCCTTCCATTACCGCCACACAGGAGTTGGTCGTGCCCAAGTCAATTCCGATGATTTTCCCCATATATTCTATTTACCTCCAGCTTAATAGATGTATGACCCTCGTTGTCAGCAGACGCCGCAACGGCAGCAAAAGGTACAAGCCATCTGCAGCGCGCAGCACTGGAACATGGCTCTGCCGATATTGCCCATATCGAAGCCGTAGCCTTGTCCCGCTTGACGGTAAGTAAAGATTCCTTGAGCGAACTGCTCCAGCAAGGACTGGTATTCCTCATTATTGGGCTCAAGCCGGACCGCTTCCTGCGCATGGTTCAACGCGGTGACCCGGTTTCCTATCCCTGCGTTGGCAACCGCGCTGGCAAAAAACCATTCCGCATCCCGCTCCAAATCGGCTAGAACCCGAAGCGCCTCCTGATACTGGCGGTTTCCGATAAAATGAAATACAGCCTGCATCCGCGGCGAGCTGGCGCTGCTTTGCCGTTGTTGTTGCCGCTGCTGCTGCCTGCCGAACATTTCATTGAATTGCCTGTAAAAATCAGGATCCCCAAAAGGACTGCCTTGACCAAAGGGACTGCCCTGGCCGAAGGGATTCTCACCCTCCCCGTAATCCTCCCGGCCCGCAGCGCCGCCGCCGCTTGCGCTTCCCCGGGTATAGGAAGGCCCGCCCTGCCGCTCGGCCTTGATCTGCTCGTAGGCGGCATTGATCTTCTGCATTCTCTCCGCGGCCGCTTGATCGCCGGGATTCAGATCAGGATGATATTTTTTGGCCAGCTTCCGGTATGCCTGCTTGATTTCCTCGTCCGAGGCAGAGGGAGCCAGCTCCATGATTTTATAAGGATCGGTCATGATGATTGTTTACCTCTTCTTTTCTCGGCCTGTACTTCACCCATACGCCGGAATACAATATATTGCGGAGAATCGCCGTATCGCGCTGCAGCGGCAGAGCTGCGAACTCCCCGGTGCATTCGCCGATTAGCATGGTTAACATCGGGGTAAAATCCGTGTTGGACTGGGCGACAAGGGGATTGTACCGGCCCCGCCTCAGATCGGAGGGCAGGTCCATGCACGCATCCATCATGTAGACAAACCGCCCCAACGCGGCTCCCATCCGGTACAAAGCGGGCGCCCACTCATCTTCTCTCAGCACGAACAGCTCACCCAGCAGCCCGCCAAAACAATTGGCAGGCAGATCCGGATTCAGTTCATCCGCCTGCTCCATCTGTCCCAGCCTTTTCAGAGATTGCTCAATTACACTGCACTGGCGGGGCCACCTGGCCTGCACCTCCTCCCGGCTGTGCGCAAGCAGCTTGAGCTTGGCCCCGGCCGTCAGGCTGCGGTCGTCCTGCCAATCATCCAGAGCCTGATAATAGGCAAGCACAACATTCATATCCGCAGCATATCCGGTAATGGAAGTGGTGACATAGGGATGCTGCCGGAGGGGATGAAGCAAGCAACGCTCCATTCCGCAGGTCTCCTCCGGCGTATAAAGCGAAGAGAGCAGCATGCCCAGGAAGGTCATGTCATAGGTCAGAGTGGCGCGTCCCCGCTTGCCGTGCCGTTCATCCAGCACCTTGCACAGTCCGCAATAGGCGGCCTGATACCGCGTTTTGTCCTCATCCGTCAGCTGCGCCGGGTTGGTGGTGATATATCCGAACATGGGCTAAGTCTTTCTGACGAATTGCGCATGGCACTTGGAGCAGGTGATGGAGATTTTCCCCTTCCCCTTGGGCACGCGCAGATATTGTTTGCAGGATGGGCACCGGTGAAAGCGGTGGGTCTTCCGTTCGGCAAATTGCCGTTTCCTGAGGGAAAACCAGCCCTTTATTCGCTGCAGCAAAGCGTTGTAAGCCGCGTTCTCCGCGCTGCGCTTCTCCATATTGCGGCTGAACATGCGGAAGCAGCCATATAGGATCAAGGCGAAAGCGATGCCCTCCAGCAAAGGGGAGAACAGGATTCCCAGCAACAGCAGGATGATAGACGCAATATTCAGGAACTGCCCGAATTGGTCGACTCCATAGCGGCCCAGCATAAATTGGCGTAAACGTTCTTTCATTTTCTCTAACCTCTTTTTCAATAGGATATCCTCTTTATTCGATTTACAGTTGGGTTGCGGTTGGATCGCGGTTGGATTTGCAGTTCAGCGGTTGGCTTGCATCCGGGAGACGATCTGGTTCAGCCTGCCGATCAGACGGAGGTATTCCCCGGCATCTTCCTCACCCAGCTCCTCCAGCAGCTCCTTCAAGGCGTTGCGGGCGCGTTCACGGCAAACAATCGCCTGTTCTTTTCCCGCAGGGGTCAAATATACCATGGTTCTCCTTTGATCCTCCTGATCGCTTTCCCGGTAAACCCAGCCCTTGCGTTCCATGCTTTTCACTGCAGCCGCCACCCGGGCTGTGCTTGTCTTCATAGCACCGCTCAGCGCACTTGATCCGGCAACGCCGTCGTTGGACAACAGCCAGCCAAGCAGAAAAATTTCTCCGTGGGAGAGCTCGCTGACCAGCTTGTGGGGCGTGTTCCGCGCCATCGCCTCCAAACCTTGCAGCAGCTTGTCCGCCATAGTGTCAAAACTCATAGGATTCCCCCTTGCCTCTCGATAGCTAACACTATTAGAAATTATAAACGGCTGCAAAAGCCAAGTCAATTTCATGGAACAGAGTGTGAGTTGGAGGAGGGTAAAAGAGATTATAGGTCGCGGCGGAGCAGGAGACGGGGCAACCCCCTGGGGCCAACGGGTGGGAGACAAGGCATCCCCTGGGCCATGGGGTGTGGCTTCTCCGGCGGCGGATATGTCGGAGACGGGAGCATCTTTGTGCCGGAAGGTTCTTGGACATGCCCTGTTGCTTATAGCGTCACATTTTTGTAATATAGCGGAAGAGGGTATTTTCCGTGATGGAAATAGAAGAAGACGGATTTTACCGGGGGAGGTGAATACTGTGAGTGTCAAAGAACAAGTGTTGGAAGCAATCAAGGCTGCCGGCAAGCCGGTGACGGCGGGCGAGGTGGAGAAAGCCACTGGAATAGACCGCAAGGAAGTGGACAAGGCCTTCACCCAGTTGAAGAAAGACAACGCCATCGTTTCGCCGATCCGCTGCAAGTGGGAGCCGGCGCAATAATCGGCACGGCGCATGCGCAAACAACGGTACCGGCTCACCGGTTCCGTTATTTGTGCTGACCAAACTATTGCCCCTTGCGCGAGGCCGAAGAGGCCCCATAGCTATCACGGCGAGCTTTAAAAGCTCCTCCGTTCCGATAAAACACGAATTTGCTCCAAAAGGATAACTGAGTCGTGATCAAGACAGCGGCTACCTGCAAAAATACAGTTATTTTGGGGGCGTGAGCCCTCTTTTTCGCTCTCTACCTGCAAAAGTGCAGTTATTTTTGCTTCAAACCGCCCAAAAGATGAAATACGCGTGAAATAACTGTATTTTTACAGGCCGGACCTTCCGTTCCAGCAGTTGCCGATAAAATAACTGTATTTTTACAGGCCGCTCCTCCCATATCCAGCCATCCATTCTTGGGATGGGGCTTCGTGAAGACGAGCAACAGATTCGAGTCGGGGAAAATGGAGCGAAAAGTCGCCGCAGCGGGCTTTAAGAGCTCCTCCGTTTCGTGCAATAAGGGAATTTTGCTTCCCTTATTTGTCAGACCGATCACTTTAGTGTCAGATTTCATTCCTATCACTTTAGTGTCAGACTTCATTCCGCCTGAGCCTGCTAAGGCGGCAGCGGCAACGTTTTTGACCTTGCCAAGGCCTGCAGAAGATGAATCCCGTGAGGAACCCTAGAGCTTGCCGGAACCAATAGGAGATGAAATTCATAATGAACTTTGGACCTTGCCGGGACCGGCAAAATGAATATGAGCATTCCAGAAAGGACGATGCTGAGAGATGACGAAAGATATGAGGAGGATGCCGATTGTCCTACTGCTTTTGCTGTCCCTTGCCTTATTGAGCGCCTGCGGCAGTGACAAACAAGAGCAGACCGGGGGAATTCCGTACAGCAGCAAAGAGATGAGGTTTTCTCTTGTTCTCCCCGAATCCTGGGAAGGCAAGTACGTGGTGGAAGAAACCGACGATGAGGTTTTGTTCCGCAGCAAATCCAATCTTTCATGGGGAGGCGTAGTCTTCCAAATTAGAGCATGGGATAAGGCGGAATGGGAAAAAGACGGGGAAGAAATGATGAAGATGACTCATATTGTAAAGGTTGGAGAACAGGGGAATACGGTGTTCAGCTTAAGCACACCATCGGATGTGCAATCCGACATCAATAATCCGGAAAAAAAGCAGGAGTATTCCTCCATGCATGCCGACATTCCCCTGATCCAACCCAGTTTCACAACGCTTAACCCCAGCTGATGCCCAGGCTTTGCTTCAATTCATTGATAATAGCCGGAATCCCTGAACAAGGAGAAAACAGATTATGCACCAGGCCCACAGCCAGGTGATGATCCGGATCGGCGAATCCGATAGAGCCGCCGTAGCCTCCATGTCCGAATGCGGCAGGACCCGGTCCGATCGCCCCGTCCCTGGTTCCAAGAGCATACCCGAGCCCCATGGGCTGGGGAACCCCGTCCGCCAGAATCAACGGGTCCACGGCAAGTCTCATCCTTGCGGGAGCAAGAAGCTCCACGCCGTTCACGCCTCCCGGCAGCAACGCGGCATAATGCAGGGCCAGTGCATGGGCGCTCATGATCCCGGTGCTGGCAGGGATGCAGGCGCTATGAGCCTCCGCTCTGTTCATCCATTCATGCAGAGGCCACAGCCAGCCCGGAATCGCTTGCGGGCCTGCGGGAGGAGCTTCGGTTTGGGCAATTCCCGGCTCCTCCAAGAAAGCCACCCGCTCCTCCAAGTCAGCCGGAATGCCCACATACAAATCGGCTATGCCCAAGGGATCACAGAGTTCCTCCTTCATAATCCTGGCAAATGGACGCCCGTCAGCCCGCCGCGCAATTTCCCCGATAATCCAGCCATACGTTACGGCATGGTAATCCCGCCGTTCTCCCGCAGCCGACTGGGGCTTTTGCGCAGCGATCAGGGCACACATGGCATCCCAATCCATGATTGCGTCGCAATCCGCCCCTTCGGGCATCAAGTGCAGCCCTGCTGTATGATTCAGAGCATGCCTGATGGTCACCTGCTCCTTGCCCTGATTGGCGAATTCCGGCCATAGTTCACAAATGCGCCTGTCATAATCCAGCTTCTTCTGTTCAGCCAGCAGATGGATAACCGTTGCTGCAATTCCTTTGGTAACGGAGAAAACGGGAAACAGAGTCGAACGGTCCACCCGTCTCCCCGTGCGGCTATCCGCTATTCCGGCCCAAGCATCGACAATTAGCTCCCCGTGATGATACACGGCAATCTGAATTCCCCGCTCTTTGCCTTCCTCCACCATATGTTCAAGCAACCGCTGCATCTTTTTCTGGATATCCATCTTATCAGCCTCCGCCTCTAATGGTTCTGCATGCTCATTCTACCATTATTTAGGACAGATCGTATATACTGCGAACCTGCAGCCGGTCCCGGACTTCCTCCAGACTGAGCGGAGAACTCAGACTCTCCTTTTTTAACAGAAAAGTCCACGGAACACCTGCAGACAGATGCTCGTAATTATGGTCGAATATCCCGTCCGCCTCTCTCAGCTCCAATTCCACATACATGGCATACGCCTGGGAGGTGAGCGTTACCGCATAGCTGTCCGGGGTCTCGCGGACCGCGCACTCTATCCGGGGATCGAGCCATTCATAATGCTTGGGCAGGACAAACAACACCGCTCCTCTGCTCTCCACAGTCCCGTCAGCCGCCACGAAGGCGTATTCCAGGTAATGCGCCCGTTTCTGCACCGGAGAGGCCAGAATTTGCGTAAAATCCAGCTCCGCGGCCAACTGTGCCGACAGGGGCGCGGCAGACAGAGGGAGGGAGCCTTCCTGCACAAGACGGGAGCGGTTGTCCCGCAGCTGCCAGGTGACGGTTCCCGCTTCAGCCTCCCGCCTGTCATTGGTCACATAGAGTCCCACCTTGCCGTTGTCCTCCCTTGCGGATAACAGCAGAGGGGCATAGAAGCGCTTGGCAAAATAATGAAGCGGCTTCCAGCGTCCATAATAGTCCATACTGGACCAGGAGGAGACAGGCCAGCAATCATTTAGTTGCCAGTAGATCGAGCCCATGCAAATCCCGCGGCTCTGCCGCCAATACTCCACTCCGTACCGGATCGCTTCGGCCTGCACAATCTGCGTGGCATACACCAGCGAAGAGAAATCCTTGGGAAACTTCAACATCTGGGCCAGATAACTAAGCATTCTGCTATTGCCATTGGGGTCGTTCTGATGCTTCTCCATCACATAAGACAGCATGTTCCGGTCCTCGGGCTCCGTGAAGGACTCGATGGTTTTCATCATGGGCAGCGACTGAAAGCCGAATTCCGAGCAGAAGCGGAAATCGTACTTGCGGTAATTGGTGAACGGCTTGGCCCCATGCCACACCTCCCAATAATGCACGTCTCCCCGCGAGGGATCGTTGGGCTTGTCGAAGCCGCCGCCGGAGGAGGGAGAGGCAAGCCAGTAGAACGTCTGGGGATCATGCTCCCGCACCACCCGGGGCAATACGAATTCGAACTGCTTGATATAATCCGAGCGCAGGCGGGGAACCTTGGGAAAGTCCCAATTCACCCAGGCCATCTCCATCTCGTTATTGCCGCACCACATGGCAAGGCAGGCGTGATGGCGCAGACGCTTCACGTTATCCTCCGTTTCGGCGATGATGCTCGCCGTGAACGCCTCCGTCATCTCATAGGCCGCGCAGGAGAACAACAAATCCTGCCAGACCAGAAGACCGTATTGGTCGCACAGGTCATAGAACCAGTCCTCCGGGAAGCAGGCACCGCCCCATACCCGCAGCAAATTGAAGTTGGCCTCCGCGCAATCGCGGACCAGCCGCTCCGTCCGCTCAGGGGTACACCGGGAGAGCAGACTGTCCTCCGGAATATAGTTGGCCCCCATGATAAATATGGCATTGCCGTTCACCACCGCTTCGAAGGACTCGCCCCACCGGTCCGGCTCCCGTCGCCAGGTGATGGTCCTCAGACCGATCCGGAGGCTGCGGGAATCCAGTTCTTCTCCGTCAGCCGTCAGCAGCGTGGTTTTCACGCTGTACAGGGGCTGCTCTCCCCAGCCTCTCGGCCACCACAGCACCGGGTGGTCGATGCCGATGCGCACGGTCCCGGAGGCAGCGCAATCAGGTACTAATGCCGTATACTCGGTTCCGTCAGGTGCGGTCACGGTTACCTGCGCCTGTACCGGAGCCGCCCCGCACTCCTCCCGGCCTATCCGGATTTCCAGCTCTACCTGAGCTTGCTCATGCCGCTGAGTCACATATACTTCCGTTAAGCGGCTCGCCGAATAGCCAACAAGAGACACCCGTCTCCAGATTCCCATGTCCGGCAGCACCGGGCCCCAATCCCAGCCGAACATGCTGTGGGCCTGGCGAATCTGGTTGAAGCCGGGAGTCGTGCCCGAAGTCACGTGCCAGATAGGATTTTCACTGTGGCGCTGTGTGATATATTCCAGGCTGGAATGGAACACCACCCTCAGCAGGTTGCTTCCCTGCACCAATGCCCCTCGTGCGTCAACCTCATATGTTCGGTGCATATTGTCGGCTTCCAGAAGCTTCCGTCCGTTCAAATATACTTCAGCCAACGTAATGAGCCCTTCCAGGCGCAGCACAACACGCTCGTTTGCCAGCAAGGTGCCATCCGCCGGAAATTCCCGCTCATACTCATAGTCCTCACGCAGAATCTCCTTAACGGCATCTGCGTTGTCCCGGTAGAACGGATCGGCGATCTTTCCTGCCAGAAGCAGATCGTTCAGCACAGATCCGGGTACGGCGGCTGCCGTCCAATCCTCTTCCCCAATCTGTCTCATACGCCATTGGCCGCTTAAATCAAGGGTGATCATATAATCTTCGCTCCTTTTGTTCAAGTCTTATTTGCCCTTTTATCCAAACCTTGTTGCCCCTTTATTCAAACTGGCTTACCTCTTTATCCAACCCTTGCTTGCCCTTTTATGATAAAATAAAGCCATGCTGTTCATGATGCGGATTTTCGGTTTATTCTATCAATAATTCGGAGGAAACAGGCTGCCATGACCTTTCCCAGATCCTTGGAGCTGCTGGACAAATTTAAGGTGCCCGCAGATTTTCCCTTCTATATCAGCCGCAACAGGATTGCTCCCTTCTATCCCTCCCACCGGCATGACTGTCTTGAGCTGTCCCTGGTGCTGTCAGGGGAGGGGACGGAAACAATCAACGGCATCTCCCATCCTATGTCTGCCGGCACCTTTACATTCGTGTTGCCCTATCAGGTTCATGAACTGCATTCCTTCGAAGGAAGTCCGCTTGTGCTGTACAATTGCATGTTTGCTCCCGAATTTCTGTTGTCGGCTTACGGGGGACAAGAGGAGCTGCAGGAATTGCTGTTCAACAGGCGTTCGGATGAGCGGAGATATCTGCTGCTTGCGGGCGGGGAGTTTGCAAGAATGGGGGAACTGATGGGAGAAATGCTGCTAGAATTTGCCGGTACTCATTCTTGGAGGAAGCCGCTGCTGCAGGCCAAGCTGACGGAGACGCTGATCCGCTTCGAGCGGCTCTCATCCGCCGCTTCTGCCGCTTCCGGCTCTTCTGCTGCACCCGCCCCTTCTGTCCGGTCTGCCTCGTCTGCCCGGAAGCATGACATCCCGGCAGGGGGCCGCACCAGGTCCAGTCCGGATATGTGGCAGGTGCTGATGTACATGCACAGGCATTACCGGGAGCCGTTGACGCTCCGGGCGCTCGCCGGGGAATTCCACCGCAACGAGACCTATCTGTGCGAGCAGATCAAGGAACATTTCGGCCAAACCTTCGTGGAGCTCCTGCACGAAATCCGTGTCCGCCACGCCTCCGCCCTCCTGGTCTCCACCAGCCTGAAGCTGGCGGATATCGCCGAAGAGGCAGGCTTCGGCTCCACAGCCTCGCTCTTCCGCATCTTCCGCAGGCTGCGGGGCGTTTCTCCCACCGAATTTCGGCAGCAATATGGATAAAAGGCATTCCCGGTCTTACTCCCGGGAATGCCTTCAAGCTCAGATCTCGTCCAGACAAGCCTGTACAATCTCACTGAGGCTGCCTGTTGCCAGACAGATATAGTTATCGCAAGCGCCGTAATACAACCGGAGCCGGTCCTGTTCATAATCAGCAATGGCGCCGCATGGGAACACGGTGTTATCGCAATTGCCATGACGCTCGTAAGGCATCTCCGGCCCCATCAGATAACTGTTGGTCTTGCCGATGACCTTCCACGGCTCCTCCAGATCAAGCAGCATGGCCCCGATATAATAGTAGGTGCCGCCTGCAGGTGTGAACACGCCGTGAATAATGTCCAGCCAGCCCTTGTCTGTCTTGATGGGGGGAGTCGGCCCAATCTTCTGGACATTCCAGAAGCGGTAGTTGGCGGCGAGCACCGGCTTGAAGCTGCCCCAGTGGACCAGATCGGGCGAGGAGGAAATCCAGATATCCCCGCTGCTGCCGTCTCCTCCCCCCGGGCGGTCCAGCTTGTAGTACAGCCCGTTGATTTTCTCCGGGAACAAGGAGGCTCCCCGGTTGCGGGGCTGCGTGATGATGTCGATCCGCTCATAGGTCTTGAAATCCTTGGTTTTGCCCAGCATCCCTACGGGAGACTCAAAGCCGTGGACCATCACCGGTGTGATGATGTAATAAGTGTCGTCGATCTTGGTAACCCGGTTGTCGATGAAATGATGGTACAGCGGAAACGGATATACCTCCGACTGGGTGTCGATGAAATTCCTTTCCTCCAGTTCAAAGTGGATGCCGTCCTTGCTCCGGGCGATCCGGGTCTGACCCACATCGCGGCCGTAGCCCTTCTTGGCCGCATGCTCCACAACGGAAACCAGCAGCAGCGTCTCTCCCTCATGCATGATCGGGGCCGGATTATAGATCTGGGCAATTCCCGGATAATCCTTGATATGCATCAGCGGATTCTCGGGATGCCGGGTCAGAATGCGGGTGGCGTCTTTCATGGGAATCATACTCCTTAGGACAATGGTATCAATCAGTGGAACCTTACCTGTCCAGAGTACCATCTTCCCGGCTCCGCGTGATATAATGGTTGCGCCAAGAAATACAACAAATCTATCAAATCAGGTGTGATCCAATATGAGCTCCCCGCTGTTGGAGGAAAAGATGTTCACCGAAGGGCCGGTACAGTTCCCCTTCATTTGCGATATTCAGCAGGTAGGTGAAGAAGGCTTCGCCTATCCCGCCCACTGGCATCATCACATTGAGCTGATCTACATGTTCGAGGGCCGGGCGCAGTGGTCCATCGGGGGCAGACCCTTCCTGGCATCAGCCGGCGAACTGCTGCTCATCAACGCTCACGAAGTCCATTCCGTCAAGGTGGACAGGCCGTCCCACGCCTCATATCTGGTGATCAGCTGCATTCCGGAGATCCTCTACAACACCGGCAGCACCGTCTTTGAATCCAAGTATATCCTGCCCTTCCTGGTTGCAAGCCACTCCTTCCCGCGGCACTTCGCGGCAGAGCGGCTGCGGTCCACCCCCGTCTCCGGCATGATGCAACAATTCTATCATGAATATATGAGCAAGCCCTATGGCTACGAGTTGGCCATCCGTTCGGATATGATGCGGCTGTTCCTGTGGATTCTGCGGGAGTGGCAGGGCATGGGGCATCCGCTTAGCGGAAGGCAGCCCCTCTCCAGTGTGCCCTATGAGCAGTTCGGCGCCATGTTCGATTATGTCCGGCAGCATTACAGCGAGCCGCTGTCCCCTGTGGACGCAGCCAGCATGTGCAGCATGAGCTACAGCCATTTCGCGCGGGTGTTCAAGGCGCTCACCGGCAGAAGCTTCAACGAATATCTGAATTTCCTGCGGGTTTCCGAAGCGGAAAAGCTGCTGCTCACCACCGGATTGAACGTCACAGAGGTTGCCCACCGGACCGGCTTTGCGAACAGCAGCTATTTTATCAAACAATTCAAGTCGGTGCGTGGAGTCTCTCCCAAGCAGTTCATGAAGGAGGCGCGCGGCGGAGCCGGCTTTGAGCAGGACAACCGGCTTCTGCTGTAATCCCCGCCGATTTTTTAACGGAACTCAATGCCGTCCCCCGGAGCCAATGCGGAGTTTTCCTTGATATGCGCGACCAGTTCGTCCACCTGAGTATAGGCCACCGCCACATACGTATCTGCAGCGCCGTAATAGACGGCCATTCTGCCGGTTGCCGCATCCTGCAAGGTGGCGCAGGGGAATACAACATTGGGCACGAAGCCCACTGCCTCGTACGGGGTCTCCGGAGTAAGCAGGTAATCCCTGGTGCGGTACAGCACCTTCGACGGATGCTCCAGGTCGAGCAGAGCTGCTCCCATGCTGTATACCATCCCGTTGCAGGTGCCGACCACTCCGTGATAGAAGATCAGCCAGCCCTCATCCGTTTCCACGGGAACGGGGCCGCCGCCGATCTTCACATCCTGCCACCAGCCCGCAGCGGCCTTGGACATGACCTTGCGGTGTTTGCCCCAATAGACGAGGTCAGGGCTTTCGCTTAAGAAAATGTCCCCGAACGGCGTATGCCCGCTGTCGCTGGGCCGGCTCAGCAGCGCGTAATTGCCGCCGATCCGCTTCGGAAACAGCACACCGTTGCGGTTAAACGGGATAAACGGATTCTCCAGCCGGATGAACTCGCGGAAATCCCGGGTCATCCCCAGTCCCAGCGCCGCTCCGCCAAAATCGGTGCACCAGACGATATAGTACGTATCCTCAATCTTGACAAGCCTGGGATCGTAGGCATAATTGGACTGATAGGGCGCGCCTGCTTCATCCTTCCAGACGATAGGCTCAGGCTCGATCTCCCACTTCAGACCGTCCGCGGAGCGGCCCAGATGCAGCCGGGGCATGGCCAGCTTGTGCTCGGCGCGGAATATGCCGATGAATCCGTCTCCGTAGGGAGCCACCGCACTGTTGAAAATCCGGGAAACCCCCTTGATGGGATTCCAGCCTATAATGGGATTGCGCCCGTCCCGCCAGACCACTCCGTCATAACCCTCCGGCTTTTCCTGCCAGGGCATGTTGGGCAGATCCTCTCCGATGATCATTGTCATTTCTTCGTCCTCCCGTTAGAAGATGATTTCATTTGCCATTCTGTTAGGTTTGTTAGGATACAACCTTGCTTTTCCGGCAATCAATCTATTCTTCTTGGAGGTAAATGTCAACAGGAATTTATTGCGCAAGCTTATTTCAGATGATTTCGCCGGCCGCCTGCAAGACGGTGCCTGTCAGTTGTTTCACATCCCCTTCGTTGATCCGGTAAGCGGTTGTGTCCTTACGGGCAGGCTTCGGATTTGCCGGGAGCAACTCGGCAATATGCAAATCAATGAAGACCAAAGGGGCCGCTCCGGTTCGCTTTTTCAGCTCATCCTCCAGCTTGGGATTCGGCCCGTCTGCACCGCCGCTGATGGAAAAGAAGCCATATTTACGCGGATGTGCTTTCAGATACCTTAAATATGCCCGGAGGGGCGAGGCGATCTGCCCCATCCAAACCGGTCCGAAAAAGAGCACCAGATCATAGCGTTCCATAATCTCCGGTGCTGGCTGTACCCGCGGCGTCCGCCGGAAAATCATATCCAGAGCAATGGAGCCTACACTCCGGGAAGCGCGTTCCGTAATGCGGATATGCTTTGCCGACAGCCCATTGGCAACACCCGCTGCCAGAGCATCATTGTTGCCTGTATAGGAATAAGAGATAACTGCGATGTTCATGCCGTGAATCCTCCCCGAGACGAATTACTTCACTTGCGCCTGTTCAAGCGCGTTTTCCAGCCCTTTGAGATGCGCTTTGGAAGTCAGTGTCGCACCGCTTATGACATCGACCTGCAGGCTTTGGGACTCAATCACCTTGTCAAACAGATCATCGATGCTGAGACCGCCCGTCAACTTGGCGGGATTTCCCGTTTTATCCAAGGCGCCTTTCTTGATTTTGATGCCGGAAAGTTTCCCCCCGGAGACCGTTGCTTCAATTTGGGTGTCTCTGGAATGGTCTTTGATTCCCTTGTATTCCCCTACGTAGGTTCCATCGCGCAGCTTCTTGAAATCCATGGCGGCAATCTTAAGCTCCCGCACTTCACGCCGCCCCTGCTCAGTGAAGAGAATCCCCCCTGCCGAAACAGCCGCAATAATACCTGCAGTAATTGCTATGCCGATCCACATTTTCTTTTTCCCCTTTCTTCCGGCAGCATTGCCCATTTGTTCATACTCCTTTTATATCAGATTGGCCCGGATGCCTTGAGCAGTTTGACAGCATCCTTTTAACCCCCGTGTGATAAACACCCGCTGGTCTTTATCCACAAGAACGGCTTCAGCTCCCGGAACCTGCGCCAGAAAGCCAAGCCCCCGCTCCATTCCGGCCACGAATATTGCCGTGGAAAGCGCATCCGCTGTCAGAGCGCTGTCTGCAACCACAGTCACACTGATCAACCCTGATTCGGCAGGTCGTCCGGTCGTTGGATTCAGAATGTGATGCTGCCGCTTACCCGTCTGGTCAACAAAGTACCGCTCATAGTCCCCGGAGGTAACCACCGCTTGGTGGGTTGCTTCCACCATGCCCATAAGACAGTCCCGGCGGGGATGCCGGATTCCTACACGCCACGGCGAATGGTCGGGTTTATTCCCAAGCACGGATACATTGCCTCCAATACTGACAAAAGCGGAAACGATTCCATACTGTTGAAGGATTCGTATACAGCAATCACCGGCATAACCTTTGCCGATGCCGCCCAAATCAATGGACTGCCCCCGGGTCCGAAGCCCGGCTGCTTGTCTCTTCGTGTCCATTATCAAGTCATGAAAATTGACCAAAGGCAGTACCTGTTGAATCCTTGTTTCCTCCGGTGCCCGGATGGCATGCTTATAATCCCACAGGTCTACCAAAGGACCGATTGAAATATCGAACAGCCCCTGAGAGATTTGAGAAAAGCGGATTGCACCGGACAAAACTTCATAGGTTTCCGGACTGATGGTGACCGTTTCTTTTCCCGCGGCCTGATTGATTCTGCTTATTTCGCTGCCGGGCACGAAGCGGCTCAGCTGATGTTCCAGCCGTTTCAGTTCCGCTTTGACCGAGATGACGGCTTCTTCTGCATGTTCGCCAAATACCCTGTGTAAGATTTCTGTATTCATGCCAAAGTCTGCAGATTGGGCAACCTGGGCTTGCAGCATCACACGTCCCTCCTTCCGGTTCGTATTCTCGACAAAAGGATATGAATGAACATAAAAATATTCATTCATAATTCACCAGGGCAAACACCTGACGGCATCCTTTAACGCCGTGCGTTTACCCGGGCATTGAAGATACCCATGGTTCTATCAGGAGCAATCAGTCAGGCCCTTCATCACAAGTTCCGTCAACAGCTCCGGCAGCTCGGGAAAATAATCCAGTCCGATTTCTTCCTTGTGCGTATCCACCGTGATAATAGCTGCGAAGAGCATCATAATCATTTTACTGTCGATGTCCTTTCTCATTTTCCCTTGGGCTTGCCACAGTGTGACGAGTTCCAAGAAGCTGTCATACACAAAATGGACGGCCTCGACACCATTTTCCTCGCGGAAAACCCGCTCTATTTTCTCGAAAACACTTTTGTTGTACCATTCTCTCAGAATGGGACTGTCATTTATCCCTGCCGCGTTCATCGTTATGATCTGCCTGACCACGGTAAGGGGACTTTGGGTCAAATCCAGGGACTCCAGACAGTCTTTCTTCAGCTTGGTATTCTCCTCCAGGAAAATATCCATGAACAGCTTTTCTTTGGACGAATAATAGTTATAGAAGGTTCCTACAGCCATTCCCGCTTTCTTGGTAATCTCGGAAATGTTGGTATCTTTAAACCCTTTTGTTCTGAACAGTTCTTTGGCGCAATTGTAGATCCGTATTCTTTTTTCCTCCACTTGCCGGCCTCCGGTTCATGTAGACTGATTGGTGTGAATGAAAAATATTATATTCATTCATATGATAGCGCAGCCGTTTCTATTCGTCAATACGCTGCCCGGATCACCATCCTCTCCGCATCCATTCAAACGGACTCCGGATATCGGCATACAGATTATGCCTTGCGCCGCGCAGCTTCGGCCTATATACTTTTTGTTAGGATTGTTAGGTTACAGGGGGCGCTTATGGCGACGAAAATATCCATGCAGACCATTGCCGACCGGCTCGGCATCTCCAAATTCACCGTCTCGCAAGCCTTGAACGGCAAACCGGGAGTCAGCGGGGAAACCAGACGGCGGGTTGCCGATATGGCCCAGATGCTGGGTTACAAAGTGAATGCCTTGCAAGACTCCGTCAAGGAGCTGCCGGTCCCGCAACAAACGGTGCTGGTGTCCATCAGGAAGGAATTCCGCAATGAACCTGACTTCTGGCTGAGAGTGCTTGACGGGGTAAGCGCTTCATGCGCCGTGGCAGGCTGGAAAATCAGGATAGCAGAGGACGAAGCAGCCCCGCCCCGGATTGCTCCGGAAGAGGATGCCGTCGGCATCATTGTATTGGGGATAACACCAAGGAATCATCTGCTCGCGTTGCGGGGATTGGGCCTGCCGATGGTTCTGGTGGATCATGATGACCCGCTGCTTCAGACGGATGTCATCCTGAACAACAATATGGAGGCCTCCCGGATAGCCTTCAAGCGGCTGGTGAACAAGGGCTGCAGTTCCCTAGCCTTCATCGGCAGGGACAGTCTGGCGGTAAGTTTCCGGGAGAGATGGTGGGGCTGCAAGCTGGCGGCGGACGAATGGAGAAAATGGAACCCGGGGATGGCCCTTGGCTTAACCAAATGGACGGTTCCTTCCATCCCCGGGCAATGGGTGCAATATTTGGCCAGGCGCTTATCCGCAAGCCCGCCCGGCACTGTCCCGGACGGGTTCGTCTGCGCCAACGACCGGATTGCCCTGGCCCTGCTGGAAGCTCTCGCAGCCTGCGGTGTCCAGGTGCCGGAGCAGACACTGGTTATCGGCATTGACAATATTGAAGCGGCGGCAGCTTCCGTACCTGGCTTGACCAGCATCTATCTGGCCAAGGAACAGCTGGGCGCCCGGGCGGTGGAGGCGCTGCAGCGCAGGGTTGCCTTCAGGCATGCCATCCCCGAGAAGATCATGCTCTCCGCCGAATTGATCAGCCGCCATTCGGGATGAGGTCATAGTTCCTCTGGGTCTGTGGTGCAGTCCCAAAGTCTGTCCCGCGGCACCGGATTACCCAATCCCGTTCCCATCGGCATCGAACCTGCGGATATGGGCCACCAGTTCCTCATGGTTCACCCATGAGATTCCCACCTTCTGATCCGCTGCGCCATAGGCCATGATCAGATCTTCTCCGACAACAATGCCTCCTGTGGTGAACAGACAAGGAGTGGGATAATCCGAAGGCATCTCCCATTCCTGCCGGGCATACATGAGCCGGTCCGGGCAACGGTGAATCACCGCAGGGAAATCATTGTCCCGTTCTTCTACAATCATGAAGGATTGGGTATAGCCGAAATGAGCATCCTTCTTCCCGTGATAAGCAACAAGCCACTCACGGTCTGAGATCCTAAGCGGTGCCCAGCTTGCCCCGATCCGGTTCTCCTCCCAATGGAACCGGCTTACGGCCAGCAGCTGGTGGGTTGCGGAGGGGGAAGCGAATTCCTCCAGCTTCTCCGCGGCAGCCAGGTAGATGGAGGGAGTCTTCAGATCTTCGCCTTCGGGAAAGGGAGCAGGAGTCATGGGACGGTGCAGCATCACGTATTGCTTCTTCCCGCGAATCATCATTTTCTCCGGGAACAAGAACACATCCCGGTTATCGCTCACATGCCCCTCCGTCAACGGGCATACATAGGTGAAAGCCTCTTCGTACCGCCGCTCCTTCAGCTTCTCCAGGTCCAGCTTATACAGCACGGTTACCGTATTGTTGTCCCGGCACGTGAGGGAAAAGGAATCATCATCCGTATTTACCCATTCCGGCACATATTCAAAGCGGGTATTGACCGGAGGCTTCTGGTCCGCCAGCCAATAAGGGCCCGGAGGGAACATGCGGCAGGCAACCGATACATACAGCTCCCCTTCCACCGGAAAGATCCGCGGGTCTTCAATGCATCCGTTGGAAAAGTCGCGCACCTTGTTGCCGTTGATATCGGTAATATACACGTTCTCTTTCTCCAAATTCATGGCAGGGGCCAAGGCCGGGCGGGAAAAGTCCGCGTCCCAGGTTTGGCCCAGATCGTCGCTTACGGCATAGCCCAGAAAAATCGGATACGGATCATGGGCCCCTTCCTTGCGTTTTTGCGCCCAGGGACCGGTAGCGCGGAACAGCATATGAAGCCGCTCCGACTCCGGATCTTTTATGATGGCGGGGTTCAGCACCATTTTGCTGGCCCAGTCGCAGTCCGGCTGCGGTACAAGCGCAGGTTCAGGGGAGTATCTGAATTGGGGAATCATAATCGTTGCCTCCTGTGTTAGGTTAGGTATATATGATATAGTGTATAGCGGCAGGAAGTGTGATTAAAGAGACATAAGCGACATCGTTTGAAAACAATGTCGCCATAGTGATATTCTTTCTTTATCCATGCAAACGTTGCTTCATAACAGCCCGCCGGCCAGCAAAAAGGAGTGAAAAGAAGATGCTCAAGCCCCGCCGACACACGGATTTGGACATCAAAGTCCATATCGGCAATATGCTCATTAATATAATCTACATTAACTTCGAGCCGCCGGTCGCCTCTTGGGGCTATCCCAACCATTGCCACAGCAGCTATGAGCTTCATTTTATCCCCAGCGGCACGGGAGTATTGGAGGTTTCCCAGCAGGAATTCCGCATTGAACCGGGCACCTTCTATTTAACCGGACCTGGAGTCTACCATAAACAGCTTGCGGACCGCACCGACCCCATGTGTGAATATTGCATTAACTTCGAGATCAAAGTGCGGCGCAGAAAAAATGTGAAGGGCGACACCTATCTGCCCGGTGAAACGGATGCCATCCTCCAAGTTCTGCAAAACACCAGCTTCTGGTTTGGCAAGGATGAGTTCGCAACGATAGCGCTTTTTGACAGCATTATGAAGGAGTTCCAAAATCAATGGCTGGGCTATTACACCAACGTGCAAAGCCTGGTCAGCCAAATTATCGTGAATGCCGTCCGCAGCTTCACCCATCACAGGGAGTCCGGTTACCACATTCCGAAGAAAATTTTGAATGACTCCAGAAGATACCTGGCGGACAGTTACTTCGAAGTACCCCGGCCGGATATGACACCCCAGATCCTGGCTGACCGGATCGGAATCAGCATCCGCCAGCTGGAGCGTCTGATGATAAGCTACTACGGCAAAACCTTCAGCGAGAAGCTGCTCGATGCCCGGCTGGAGAAGGCCAAGGACCTGCTGCTGTCCACCGCGCTGCCGGTCCAGGATATAGCCGAGCAAGTCGGTTTCCGGTCGGCCAGCTATTTCGGCAAAGTATTCAAAAGGGCGGAGGCGGCAACACCCCAGCAATACAGGCAAAACAACCATCACCGTTAAGCAGCCTGTTGCAGCTTATAAGGAAAGTAGAAATTTTCCCTATTCCAAATAATAACTTTCTATTATACTATTATTTGACACT
Organism: Paenibacillaceae bacterium; assembly: GCA_029256185.1. Classification (GTDB taxonomy): domain Bacteria; phylum Bacillota; class Bacilli; order Paenibacillales; family NBRC-103111; genus Paenibacillus_AR. The sequence goes on along the minus strand of JAQSYI010000006.1, from coordinate 77,151 downwards.
CACGCTTTGGGTTAGAAATTATCCATGAATCACAGGAGGTATTGACTTGGAACTTTCACGGTTCGAGCAATTGGTCAATCGATTGGAAACCCGCGCTGCAGAGCAACCGAAGGGGTATAAGATCAAAGTATGGCTATTGGCAATGATGGGATACGCCTACTTGTTTCTGATTCTTCTTCTGCTTGTCGGAGTATTGGGCATTTTCTCCTATGCAATTGCAACAGGCCACGGCAATCTGCTCTTCGTGAAGCTGGGTATTCCCGTCCTCATTGTGGCATATGTCGTTTTGAAATCCATGTGGGTGAAAATTCCCGAGCCGAAAGGCATTCAAATTGACAGGCAGCAAGCAACCAAGCTATTCCAGTTATTAGATAAATTGCAAAAGCAACTAAAGAGCGTACGTGTACACGAAGTGGTAATGACCGGGGAATTCAATGCTTCTGTTGTGCAGGTCCCACGCCTTGGCATATTCGGATGGCAAAAAAATTACCTGATTCTAGGCTTGCCACTAATGGAGGCGCTGAGCGAATCGCAATTCCGGGCCGTGTTGGCTCATGAATTAGGGCACCTGTCGGGCAAGCATAGCCGTTTTGCCGCATGGATATACAGGGTCCGCAGGACATGGGGACAAATCATGGAGGAACTGGAAACAAAAAACGCTTCCGGCTCTTTTTTGTTTCGCAGATTTTTGAATTGGTATGCTCCGTTCTTAAATGCTTTTTCCTTTGCTTTGGCCAGATCCAACGAGTATGAAGCGGACAGATGCGCCGCTCGTTTGACTGACAGCAGGACCGCCGCGGAATCTCTGACCGCCGTCCATGTATTCGGAGACTACATGAACGACAAGTTCTGGCCCACCATCTATCAGAGAGCCGATCATGTGCCGGTTCCGGTTCAGGCCTTTCACGATCTTGGCAATACGCTGAGGCAGGGGATTGACCGTTATGATGCAGAAACCGCCCTTCAACGTGTGTTAGCCAGGGAAACGAATCTGAGCGATACTCACCCGTGCCTGCAGGAAAGGCTCGCCGCCTTGGGAGAAAGCCCGCAACTCCCTGTTCCGTTTGCCTATTCCGCAATGGAAGCCCTCCTTCCCGAGGCAAGATTGGCCCTGACGAATCGGTTCGAAGAACAATGGCAAAAAGGGATACGGGAGGAGTGGAAAAAGCGTTACAATGAAATGCAGAATAAGCGGAATAAATTGGAGCAGTTGGAATCCAAGCAAAGCACTGTTCCTCTGGAGGAGTCTGAATTGTGGCAAAAGGCGGAGCTGATGGAGGAAGTCGGCCGGATAGAAGAGGCTGCATTATTATATAAGCAGATTACAGAGACAAATTCTTCTCATGTATCGGCAATGTTTGCAGTTGGGCGGATCAAGCTTGATCAGGGCCTTGAGGAAGGGATCGCCTTTCTCCAAAGAAGCATGGAGTTGAATGCAGATGCTACCGGTCCTGCATGCAAGCTTATCATCCATTATTTGCTTAAGCATGACCGTAAGAATGAGGCAGAACAGTACTGGAACCGCAGTTTAGAATGGCAGCACAAGAATGAGCTTTCCCAGCAGGAGCGTTCCAGAATCAAAGTCACGGATCCTTTTCTGCCTCACGATCTGAATCCGGAGGAATGGGAGAAATTGAAGCAACTTCTTGCTAATTATCCTCATGTCAGATCAGCCTGTCTGGTCCGCAAGCAGGTTGCCCATTATCCCGAGAAGCCTCTCTACATCATGCTTGTTTTGCTAAAGGGTGTTAAAAGTGAAAAATGCCAGGCCTATCTGCAAAATATTATCGATGAAATTGAAATTAATCGTGATATCGTCCTGATAAATGTCAATCAAACCACCAAATTTAAATCCGTTATGAAAAAGCATAGCGAAGGCAGACTGGTATCTTAAAAGTTACCGGGCGCAAATACATAGCCGCCAGAGGTAGAGAGTGCCGCTTAATCGCTACGGACGTAAGCAGCTTTAGTTTGGACACAACGCTTTTTCAAAATCCGGCGTACTCCAGCGGCGCTCTTGGCGCTTTGGTTTCGTCTGTGCGTTGGCCAATCGGCACTCCCCATATCATGAAGTTCAAAAAAAACAGACTATTTACACCTATCGTTTTTTGACACCCCGTTGAATAGATTTTTTGCATACGGAACCCCTTCAGACTGAGGGGGTTCGTATTCAAAAAACTCCCCCGCCCGGCTTGCCGGATGAGAGAGTTTTACGGGTACCTTATTATGCCAAAGCAAGCTTACTGCTCTGAACCGCGTCGATCCACACATTGCTGATCAGCTCATGACCCGCGGCAGTGGGGTGAACACCGTCGCCCAGCCAGAAGGAAGCGTCGGCCCGGAGGCAAGCGTCATCCAGGGGCTTCTGCAGCGCGACGAACAAGGCTCCATATTCCTCCGCCAATTGCCGGACAATCGCCTGATACTGGCCCACCAGCGACTTCCAATCCTCCCAGCGCGCAGCGGGAGCGCCGCAATTCAGAATAAACGGTTCACACAAGATAAGTGCGGTTTCGGGCAAATATTGCCGGGTGATCTCCAACAGATGACGGTAGGAGCTCTCGAACCGGTCCACAACCCCCTCCGGCAGTTCATTCATGATTCTCCAGGCGTCATTGACACCGATCAGGATGCTCATCCGCTTAGGCTGCAGGAAGATCGCGTCCTCGTTCCATCTGGCGTACAGATCGGATACCCGGTTGCCGCTGATCCCTCTGTTCAGAAATACAGGCTTGGACTCCGCAAGCTGAAGACTCAATTTACCGGAAATCCGGTTGGCATACCCTGCTCCCAGACTATTGCCGTCCGCACGGTTGCGTCCTGCGTCTGTAATAGAATCCCCCTGAAATAACACATCAACTGAAGCTTTCTGTTCCATTTGATCTCTTCCTCCACCAAAAAATGCTATCGATAACTCGAATGATATCACCACTCCAGTAAACGGTCAATGCATGAATTGGCCGGACCCTTAGTGCAGGCTTTCGCGGATTGGGAGCCCAATAGGGGGCGAAGAAAGAGCTACTCAGCTATTCGCATTCCGTTACGGAACTCGGCGACTCTTGCGACGGCGGCAAAACCGAAGAAAATGAAGCGAAATGTGGCCGCGGCGAGCTCTAAGAGCTCCTCAGTCCCGATCAAACACGAATTTGCTCCAAAAGGATAGCTGAGTCATGATTCTGAGGCTACCTGGACTACTCATGCGATCATGCAAAAATACAGTTATTTTTGGCTACGAGCCCTCTTTTGCACTCTCCTCCTGCAGAAAATACAGTTATTTTTGCTTAAAGTCCCCAAAAAGATGAAATCCGGGTGAAATAACTGCACTTTTACATGCTGGACATCCCATGTCAGCCATCTTATTGTTACGATTGCGCTTCGTGAAGACGAGCAACGAATTCGAATCGAGAAAATTACTTTATATCATTGAAGATTATCCTAGACTGCCCTGGGCGCAATTCCCCCTATTGCCCTCTTCCGTCAGGCCGTGTTTAAAGGCGTTACGTTTTAGCAATCGGCAGCTAAGCCAGCTCCACAACGATGGATGCATACTTGCCTGCGCGGATATCCGATACTGTCTGGCCGCGGACGCTGTCTCCCTCAGCCTGTATTGCTTCTCCACTTGCCTTATACAGGACCATGCTGCGGATGCAGGCCCCATCTGCGCCATAGGTATCCGCTTTGCGGGGATTGCGGTAGGTGACGGACGTTTTCCCTAAGAAGGTAAACGTGACCTCTCCCTGTTCATCAAACAACCAACCGGGGAGCTTAGGCTCCAGCTTGAACGACAGGACGCCTTCTGCTGCCTGAAACGGGTGTTTCCCCGCCATCATACCGATCCACATGCTGAGAAACTCGGCAGTAGAACCGCTTAGTCTGGCCACGAACCCCCTGCCATGGACATGGGGATCCGGGTTGACGCTGCTTGCGATGAAGGAAGAATTCTCAATCGTGCTCCTGCCATATACGGCAGGATCAAGGAAAGGCACCAGCGAATCACGGATTTCCGCGAAGAACTCCTCATACAGCCCCGCCTTCAGCAGAGACAACAGATATTTGTAGGACATATGCAGAAAAACAGACTCCCGCTCCAGCCAACCTGGGGTAAATGCCCGCATCCGTCCGATCTCGTGAGATTCTCCCTCCAGGCTGACGGAGGTCTTGTACATGCGAATCGCCGGATCGTACAGTTCTGTCTCCTTAATTTGACGATAGGCGGCCGCGGCCTGCTTCTGATCTCCGGTCTGCTTCATCCAGCGGGCAGGTCCCTCCAGGAAATACGGCAGCGGCTTCGCTGCAAAGGCCTTAACCCTGACCTGGGGCAAGCCGTAGCCTCCCAGTACCGGCTTTCCTTGATCATCCAGAACCGGCTCATAAGAAACCGCCTCGAAGCAAAAGTATGTGGGCGGCAACCCTTTGCCCAACCGGATGGCCTGCTCAATCCCCTGATCCAGCTTCCGGATCATCCGGCTTGTCATCTGTTCCAGATCAGCCAATGAGATATCCTGCTCCAGACCGGAGATGCCGAACCGGATGCGCTCCCGGTACGCCTCACGCATTGCTGCAGTTCTGTCCCAATAGCGGAAATTGTCCTGATCGCTCCCGTAATATTCCGTCACTGATCCATCAACCTGCAGCAGAAAATCATGGATTTCCTCCGGAAGCTGTACCGGTGTGCCTTTCCCCTCCTTAGCAGCCTGCAGGATAAACATCAACAGCCGCTTCAGCTCGAAGGTCTCGCTCATACCCGAGCCGATCAGCCCCGGCAAGCCGTTCATGGCATCGTTCCATCCCGGCTTGTTGGCCTCCATCTCGATACCCATGCCTTCCGGGTCCAAAGTGCTAAACTTGTTCAGGGCAAGGGAGATCATCTTCACCAGCAAACTGGTGCGGTAAACTCCCCCTGTGCCATTGCCGGTGCGCAGCCAACTGGTATCCCCCGGCTTCAAACCCAACCGCTGGAGCTTCTCCTCATCGGGAACCACCGAACCATATTGGCGCACTCTGCCGCCGCTTAACCCATACTTCATACTGCGGGGCAAGACCCGTGCCGGGCTGTCGAAAAAGGTGCAGGTATCCGGCTTGAGGAGCAGCTCCGCCTTTTTGTCCGGGAAGATGCTCAAGTAGTTGTCAACCAGATCCATATTGTACGTCCAATGGTCGATCCAGTAGCCTTCGCCAAAGCTGGCCTCCAGTTGCTGCTCCGACAGCCGCATGAGGCCCGCCAGCAGCTCTTCTTCTCCAACAGCCAGCTTCACCTGGTGATCGGCCAGGAAATGAACAACCCGTCCCGGTGTATAGCTGGCCATGCTGCACAGACGGACCAGCTCCACGGTATGGCTGCATGACACTCCCTCCAGCCACTGCCTGAGCTCCTCCATACGTTCCGCCGGCACCCGGAAGGTGCTGCCCTCCACTGACAGCGGATTGTACCCGTCCGCCTGGATCAGACTGAAAAACATATTGACGTTGAATGCACCCACCTCAGGGTGAAAAAATACATCATTGCGCCGGTTCTGGTTCATATCCCGGAAGTTGCCGTTGCCCTGGGAGTAATATTCGGGCGCGAGGGAGAAGAAGTTGTACTCCCGCTCCATGTCTCCGTGCTTCCGGGAGAAAACGTGGTACACAAAGCCGTCCCCGCCGTTGTCCAGCACCAACGGATAGCCGCCGCGCAGGAAATTATCCATATAATTCTGGCGGCAGTATTCGTCGAACAAGGGGGAAGAGGTCTTCGTGGCTACCTCCGACGTCAGAGCTTCTGCCAGCTGGTTGGCCTCCTGCCGCTTCAAGCGGATATACTCCGCCGAAGCCAGCCGCTCTGCTCTGGCGTTCAGCTTCTCTATCCCGTTAACGTGGCCGATCAGCGTATACAGATTCAGGCTCGCACCAGCCGCCAAAGTGGCCGCTTTGCCTGTAAAGCCGCAGGGAACCTTGTTGGCCGTGATCTGCTCGGCTGCGGCCAGTTGGTCCAGCGGAGTTGCAGCGAAGCGCTCGGGATAAGCCAGGGCGGTATTGCTTCCGAACACCAACTCGAAGTCCACAATGGGCTTCACAAGTTGCCCTTCATCGCAGAAGGAGAGATAGAAGTGGCCGTTGTTCACCTCGCTGACCTCTGCTTCATCATGCGTGCTGGAGCGGACCTTGTAGAAGGGCACTCTGTTGTCCAGATTGTAGACCTCCATCCAACTGCGCAGCAGGTTGGCCATGGACTTGTAGCCGCTGTTGTCCACACCTGCAGGCAGAATCTCCGGCAGACCGTCCAACAGCTCCAGTTGAAGCTCCCTGCCGGAGCAATTCACAAGCTCCACATGCCGGACCAGGGCAGCATAGTCCTCCCCCGGCATATTGAAATACGTCACCCGTATCCTAAGTCCGTGTCCAACATGCGTTTCCTCAATACTGACCTCGTTTGGCCGGATTCTCATGATCCGCTTTGCCTGAACATCCTCGCGGAAGGATTGGAAGGGTTCGTAGATTCCGCCGTCGCCGGGGAGCTTGATAAACGTCCTGAAGCCGTTGCCCGCCACCAGTTTATAGGACACATTCGCCGGAGAAAATTCCACAATAGGCGTATTCTTATCCCGGATGCCGAAGCTGCTTATTGCCTGCCCACGGTTCACATAGAAAATCCACATGGGAATCCCTTTGATTCCCACCAGCCCCGGCAGGAAGCTCGAAAAGGTCTTGGCCTTGTCAAACCCTTCAATCACAAAGGCTCCATCCTGAAAATAATACTTAGACATGGCGCAATTCCCCCTAAAAGTTATAAGTAGAAAAGTTTCTGGTTTAAGAACATCATCCGGATTTCCTGAAGCTGACAGGTGGCAGTGGAAGTAGAGATAGGTGCAAGTCGAATTTTGAAGAATTATCGAAATCGATTTCGAAATTAACGAAAATAACCCCGATTCTTTATTTATTACATCAGCGGAACTGTAGAATCTGTCGGTTAATTTGGCGTAACAGCTATCATTTTGCCAGCTGTTGCGCCCCTGCAGGTCCTCTCACTCGCCAACAGCTATCATTTTGCTAGCTATGGCTTCCGCTTAATCGGCTGCTTCTTTTTTTCCGTTAATCCTTCCCCATGCTCTCACCTCTGCCATCACCATATAAGCATGAAAACTCAAAAAGTCCCTGTCCCTTATATGGCTTGGCAGGAATCTCTGACTATCAGTTCGACAGGCACCACCACTGTTTCCGGGGAACGGACCGTTTCGATCGACTGGATCAGAATTTCGGCGGCTCTGCTTCCCAGTGCTTCTGTATCCTGGCGGACCGTAGTCAACGCCGGGGTGATGAATGCCGACATCTCAATGTCGTCAAACCCCACTACGGATACATCTCCGGGAACCGCAAGTCCCTTGTCCTTCACAGCCTGCATGGCTCCAATGGCCAGATTATCCCCTGCCGCAAATACCGCCGTTGGCGGCTCGCTAAGCTCCAGCAGCTTCATCATGGCCTGATAACCGCTTTGCTCCGTATACAATCCTCCGTCGGCGGTGATGTAATCGTCACGCTTGGGAAGCTTCAGCCTCTGGAGCGCAAGCTCGTAACCCGTCTGTCGTTCTATCCCGGCCAGGGAATTCCGGCCTCCCGAGATATGAGCGATCCTGCGGTGTCCCAGGGAATGAAGATATGCTACTGCCTGATAGCTGCCGTTGAGATTATCCGAATGCACCGTTCCCGCTTTAGTGGACTGGTAATCCAGAAAAACGCAGGGAAGATCACTGTCCGTCAGTTCCTTGGCGTCAGGATCATGGGGATCAAGCAGCACCGCCAACACACCATCAACATTACGGAACCGGCAGTGTTCCAAATAGGAGGTTCTTTTACCCCCAATATACTTGGAGATGAACATCAGGTCATAGCCCTTGGACTCTGCAGCATTCTTGAAGCTCTCCAGCACGGAATTAAAGAACGGGTGACGGATGCCTTTCCCCGATACCTCGGTGAACAGGATGCCCAGGGTCCACGAACGCTTCGTGATCAGAGTCCGTGCGCTGGAATTGGGATAATAACCCATAGACGCTGCAGTCTCCAGTACCTTCTTCCGCGTCTTCTCACTGACATCGGAATAATTGTTGAAGACCTTCGACACTGTGGCGGGAGATATTCCCGCCTGCTTGGCAATATCATAAATCGTAACCAAATTGCTGCTACCGCCCTCCGAAATCGTTTTCGATCCCTTTTCTTCATAGTAATTTATTCCCTTGCATTGGTCAAGAGACGGTTCTATTTCCGAGGAAATAGAACCGCCTCCCGCTCCATAAATGGTGTCCACATTCCCGTGGAGTACTGCAGCTTACCCCGCAAGTCTGTCTCACATTACCCGTTCCACTGCAGCTTGCCCCATAAGTCCGGCCCAATTTCAGTCGGAGTGCCCTTGCTTGCTCTCCAAGATTTGGTCAATAGTCTGCCGGTAATAGTCGTCCTGCTTGGTCTTGACGACATAGCCATGGCTGCCAAGGGGAGACGGTTCGAAGAAATTCCGGCCGGTCTCCGCATCCACAGAGGCTGTTCCCGTTATTACCCGATAACCTGCTTCTTCCTCTTTCCCGCAACAGGCGAGCAGCGCCAGCATCGGGTCCCATGAGCTTCTGCCGTTGCCGCTGCCGTGATCCCGTAAGGCCTGGGCCACCATATCCGAAGGAGATGTCAGGGTACCGCCCGTGAGAATTTCACTGGAAATCTCCCAGCCCAGGAAGGTGACAGGCGTAGGCCAGCTTTGGCAAACTTCATGCCCTGCCGCCCGGGAGCGGGGATTTCTCGCAAAGTTATTTTCCAGACCACTTCCATTATCCTGCCAGTTGCCAGCCATCATCCAAAGCTTATCCACCTTCTGCTTGACCAACTCCACTCCCGTCAGCCCCGACAGTCGGTCAGGGGGACTCTGAAGCAGGCCCGATAATACCTGCGGGTAGCCAATCTCGATTATGTCGAGTTTTTCCTCTGTCTGCGCAAGAATTCTCCGGTACATGCTTACCGCGTCCTCGGCATCGTCATTGGTACGGGAGTAGAGCCTATTCAACATATTGCGCTGATAAGGGGGATTTCCGCCAAAATCCGTAGCCTGCCGATCCAAACCTATGGCTATATCCGGTCTGCCCTCTTCCGTCAGGAAAGCATCCAGAGAGGCAACGGAATAATCCATACATGCGTTTATACCAATACCTGCAATCTTGATCCACCCCTGTTCCTCCGCCCAGACGAATATCCGCATGGCTGCCACATCGTCACAGTCCGTCCACCAGTCCGTTCCGATCAAGACTGTACGGGGTTTACAGGGTTGATCCCGTTCCAAACCTCGTTGTTGCATAAGCCTGACACTCCTTTGCCTTCTTAACTTGACATGGCTTTAATGATGCTCCTCTGTAACTATGCCGGGTGTTCTTACGTCCTCCGGTTGTTCCCGTGCTTACCGACCATTCTACCAGATAGCCCAATCCATGAGAACAGCAACCTTAGAATGAATCAGACTTCCATGCCGCTTGGGTGGAATCACCGATGAATGACATGACGGGATCCTGTTATTTCAGGTTAGACAGTAAAACAAGGAAGCCCATGTTATCCATGAACTTCCCTGTCTTGCCTCTCTAAGAAATTACAACATCATCGATATAGACCGCGGCAGTCCCGGTAGAACCGGCCGGAGCAAATATTTTCAACCCGATTACCTGGCACAGATTCAAATCCGGCACCGCTTCTATGGGAAGGGTCAGGGTCACAAATCCCGCTGCATCTGTCTGCGTCAGATTATCCACCCGCTTGAAGGTATAGGTGGACCAACTGGCGCCGCTTTGCATGTAGATGAGGGCTGCCAGATTGCCCGGCAAATGAGCTCCTTCTTCAGGGACAATCTTTATTTTTGCCGTAACCTGCTTATAGCCGGTCAGATCCACGGTTGAGGTGGAGGCGGTAGACTGGCGGCGGATCTGCAACTCCCCTCCTTTGGCCGGATTAGTGGCATGGCTCAGATTGAAGCTTGTGGTCAATGATTGTGTGCCTGAGGCATACACCGCTGTGGTGACGGACAGCCCTTCCGCCGTCATAGTCGAATCCTTGACATTGATCTGGAAGCCCTGCAGGGTGCCGTCTTCGAAGCCGAAGATTTTGTCCTGGTCAAATGGCACTTCAGGGATTGAAGGATCATGGTATGCCTCAATATCGTCGAAATATAACGTTCCTCTTGTACCTGCTGCGTCGGGATTGCGGTTGATGTAGATGGAGAAGGCCTTTACACCTTTCAGGGCTTTCTTGGTAATGACCTTGCCGGCGTTGACTGTGTTCCAGGCTGCGGGCTTGAACTCGCTGAACGGAATCTCCACCAGCCCCGCCGCCGTACCCGCAAGGGACGGATACGCCTCGAAAGCGATGCTGCCTGCATTAATCTGTATGACCAGCTTCTGGTCGCTGCCGTCCGGCTCCATCCAGAACCGCAGCTTATTGGCCTCCGACCAGTCCGCCAGATTCATCGCCTTTGTCCGTCCGGTATAGCCCGTTCCCACGCTATATTCGTATTTGATCCCGTAATTTCCACTGTTCTTGTGCACAGGGTCCAGAGAAATCGTATTGGTGTCTCCGGAGCTGCCGTAGGCCCCCTTCAACAGCTCATCCTTGCCTCTGTAGCCTTCGAACGTATCCACAATTAGCGGGTTGGATACTGCTCCTTCACTTACATAGACGTGAACGCTCTCCGTAAGCACGTTGCCGCTTGCTCCGTAGGCCTTGACTGTAAGCGTCACATCCGTTTCCGCCATAGCGGCCTGCGGAGTCCATTCCGCCGTGTAATAGAAGCCTGCTTCGTCCAAAGTCAGGGGATATTCTTGATCATCTCCCTCAATGGAATATACTGCGCTTTGCACGTTTTCATTCAAAATCCGCACACGCAGGATGGTTGGCTCCGTTAATGCCACATCCAGGTTGTTGGTGGGATGAACCACGTGCAGGAAGGGCTGCTCGGAAGCGGCTGCTGTCTCCTTATGATAAGGCTCCGCGTTGCGGACCTCGTTCCGGAAGGCAGTATAATCATCGGCATAAAATGCCGTAAAATCAGGCAGCAGCGGATGGTCGCCAAGGCCATTCGGCGCATTCTTGTAAGGAACGTATGAGGAGGCTGCACTCCAGTTAACCCACGTCATCATATATGCGGTTTGCCTGGCATCCGGATCTGCTTGAAGCGCCGCCAGCAGCTTGGTATAGAATTCCGGGTCCTTCCCTTCAGAGTCGATATACTTGTATCCGAACTCCGTAAAGGCGGGTATCTTGTTTCTTTGATTGGCAATCGACGCTACCAGCTTGGCATCCTGTACGGCGTTCTCGTACCAGGTTGCAGCTGTGCCGTTATAATAGCTGTCAAATCCCAGAACATCCACATATTCGTCGCCGGGATAGGACTCCAGATACCTTGCCTCCGATCCCCCGAACGGACTGTTGGGCGAATAAGCGTACAGGAAATTGTGAACCCCCTTGATATCCCGCAAATATTCTACGGTATAGCGGTACAGCTCCATGTATTGCTCATTGGAGCGGTAAGCTGCGCCCCACCAGAACCAGCTGCCGTTCTGCTCATGAAACGGGCGGAAGATCACGGGGATGGGAGTGCCGTTTTCATCCTTCAGCAATTCGGCAAGCTCGGCGACGCGGTCCATAAAATGATTGTACACGGCGTTTTTGTCGCCTCCTGGCAGGATGCGTGTGGCTGCGTTACCCGTTGTATCGTTATAATTCCCCCCTGTGACCATATTGGGAATATGACCGCTTGCCGTCAGAATGCCACCTTCCCTGTAAGCAGCCTTCATCAGCATGACCATACGGTCGCGGTTGGCCTGGTAGCTGGTTCCTTCCAGATTCTGCACGTCAAAGCCGAATACCCCCGGCAGATCCCCCACCGAATTAAGCGTATCGGATTGGGTGCCATCCTTGACTGTGATGGTCACCCCTTCAGACATAGCCGCTTGCTGTCCGAATATGATCTCATTTCCCATAACTCCCCGCAAATAAGCGAAAAGCGAGCGGGTCTCAGGTGTTGCATCGGCATCCGCCAGATCCACCGTGACGACCTCCGGTTCAGGCTCACCGGTGTCGCCTCCACTGCTGCCTCCGCTGCTGCCCCCGGTGTCGCCTCCGCTGCTGCCTCCGCTGTCGCCTCCACTGCTGCCTCCCGTGTCGCCTCCGGTGTCGCCTCCGCTGCTGCCTCCCGTGTCACCTCCGCTGCTGCCTCCCGTGTCGCCTCCACTGCTGCCTCCGCTGCTGCCCCCGGTGTCGCCTCCACTGCTGCCTCCGCTGCTGCCCCCGGTGTGGCCTCCATTGCTGCCTCCGCTGCTGCCCCCGGTGTCGCCTCCGCTGCTGCCCCCGGTGTCGCCTCCGCTGCTGCCCCCGGTGTCGCCTCCGCTGCTGCCTCCGCTGTCGCTTCCACTGCTGCCTCCGCTGTCACCTCCGCTGCTGCCTCCCGTGTCGCCTCCGCTGCTGCCTCCCGTGTCGCCTCCGCTGCTGCCCCCGATGTCGCCTCCCGTGTTCCCGGCGGCAACAGCCGGGCTGCCGGTTCCCGGCAATTCTCCGCCTTTGGCCACCGGGACCCCGTTGACCTGCACGCCGTCGGCCCGAATCACCGCAGCAGCAATCTCACCTGCCAGCGTTACCGTGGTGCCTCCTCCGGCTGGTGCTACAGTAAATGTTCCTACGTGTGCATCTTTGGCCACATTCAGTGTCAACGGCGCTGCCGCCGTTATTCCTTCCGCCCGGGTCCCGGCCTCCAGCTCCAGGCCGGATGGGCTTTGAACCGTGATCGAGCCGATCTGCGTATTCCCTGCAACAACAAGCCGGACGGCTCCTTCCTTGCGGTCAACCTGCACCTCTTGCAGCGTGGAATCCCTCACAGACACCGTATGTCCCCCGCCGCCGTTGACGAATACCGTTCCCTTAACTTGAACTCCTTCCAACTCCACATCACCATCACCGATCCCGGCGGCCAGGTATAGATTGCCTTCGACTACAGTATTGCGGAGCACAACGCCTGAATGGCTCACAATGGCATGTCCCGTGACAGTTTCTTCTCCGAAGACGCCTTCGGCAGAATAATATCCCTGCACCAGCCGGTCCAGCAGAGTGACTGCTTCGGCCCGTGTAAGCGGCTCTGAAGGCCTGAAGGTTCCATCCTCATACCCTGCAACAAATTCGGACAGCGCTTTCAATCCGCTGCGGGCATAATCTGCTATTAGGGAATCATCCGCATATCCGGTTATGCCCCCTTCCCCCTCTAGCGAGAACAAGCGGGCCAGCAGCGTAACCGCTTCCTGCCGCGAGACCGGCTCGGAAGGAAGCGCCTTGTTCCCAGGAACTCCCTGGAGATAACCGGCTTGGCGGGCAATCCGGAGGGGTTTGGCATACCAATCCCCTGCATGCACGTCGGCAAAGGACTGCTCCGATTCCGCATAGAATCCGAACACCCGGTTCATGACAGCTGCAAATTCCGCACGGGTCAAGGCTTCATCAGGATGCAAGCCCCCATCCTCATATCCCTCCAAAATTCCTCTTGCTGCCCATGCCTCCATGCTCTCCCGCGCCCAATGCCCCGCCAGGCCCTTTGCTGTAGCCTCCGTTGCGGCAACGGCAATAGACTTGGGAGCTTCTGCTTGCTGTGGCTTTCCCGCTGCAACCCCCAAAGATGCAGGGAACAGCAAGCCTGCTGCCAATACCACAGAGAGCAACCGGCAAGCCAAATTTTTCTTTTTCATCAATAAACATCTCCTTCCGCTTCACGAGGATAAACGCCTATCGACGTCCTTTTGACGTCGTGCGTTTGTCAAGAAGTCGAGCCGCTTCCACGTTTATACTTTGCTGAGATTTTAAGATAAGCGGCAGATCATAAAGGGATAGTGCACCACAATTTATCTGCCGCCGCTTACTTGCTGTTACTTGCCCTCATACAGCTTCTTGGCTTGTTCGCCGAACTCATAAAGATCCTTAAGCATAAAGGCGGTATCTTTATTCTCGTCGTACCACTTGGCATAGAATTCGTCGATCTTCGTGCCGCCGGCTTTTTCCCAGATGACCCTGCCGTCCTTGACCGCCTGCTCTGCCGTATAGCTTGCTCCGCTGACAATCGCCTTCAGCCAGACGTCGCCTTTGCCGCTGTTGGGTGAGATTTGGGTCTCCACATTCTTGATGATCAGGCTAAGGTCTTCGGGAAGCGCAGGCAGATATTCCGGCTTCAGCGTGGGGATAGGGCGCTCCTTAGTGACATAATACTCATCCGCCTTCAGAGCCAGCTGCTTCAAGGCTTTTTGTGAATCGTTGGATTCAGGCAGCCCCGAGGTAAACGCCCATTTGCCGAACAGCAGCGAGGAGGCCATCATTCCCAGATCGTCATTGTAAAGCTCCTTCTTGTTCTTTTCCGCGTCAATAGCCTTAGGCAGTCCGGTTGCCGCATCCACTTGCCAGTGAGTGCCCTCGATGCCGTATTTCACTGTCTTGGCATTGGCCGGATCGATCATGAAATCAATATACTTCATGACCGCCTCGGGGTCCTTGGCAGCGGCATTAATGGCGCCTACCATCTGAATCGGACTGCCGATGATGGGACTGAAGTGGCCCAGAGGGGATTTGGGCATAGGCATAATATCCAGAACACCCGTAGGAGCGTTCTTCTTGAAGGTGTCGTAGTCCTTCTCGTTAATCGCCTGATACAGATAAATGCCCAGCTTGCCCGACAGAAAATCCTGCTTGGCCTTCTCCCCGTTCTTGTCGGTCAGGAAGTCCTTATCCACGATGCCTGCATCGAACAGCTTCTTCTGAAAATCGATGGAGGCTTGCAGCCCCTCCCATTCATGAACGAACTTGCCGTCCTTGATGCTCCAGTCCACTTCCCCGTGGCCGAACATATGGTTGAAGAAGCCAAAGCCCATGTTGATGCCGAAGGTATCCTTCTTCCCGTTGCCGTCCGGGTCCTGGTTGGCAAACGCCGTGGCTACCGCCAGCAGATCGTCCGTGGTCTCCGGCATCTTCAGGTTCAGCTTGTCAAGCCAGTCCTTCCGGATATAAATCCGGTGGTTGGCGGCAAGAGGCGAAACCCGGCCAATCTCATACAGCTTGCCGTCGCTCTTGGTCCCCAGCTTCTTTAACTGCGGAAACTTGATCATCAGGTCCTTGTAGGTCGTGCTGTACTTCTCCACAACCTCGCCTATGGGCATTAGCAAGCCTTGGCTGTACCAGCCGTTGCGGAAGCGCGTATCGTACTCCAGAATCAGATCGGGAGCGCTTGCAGTAGCAAACAGCGCGTTAAATTTGGGAAGAGGATCGGAGCGGGGAATGGGAACATACTTCACATTGGCAGGACTGTTGGTATTCACCCATTCGACCCAGCGGTTCTTCTCCCAGGTTCCCTCCTCCGGCGGAATATTGTTGCGGTCATAGATGCTGACGGTGATATTCCCCCGTTTAGCCGCTGCCGCAGCGGTAGGAGAAGACTGGGCAGCGCCGGATGATCCTTGTTCTTCGTCTTTGGCGCAGCCGGAGGCCAGCAGGGCAATTGCGGCTGTGCTCAGCAGAATACCGCTTAGCGCTTTGTTTCGTTTCTTCATGTGCGAACCCCTCCAAATATAATGATTGCTTTGCAACAAGACATGCTCTCATTCTACCATGATACCAGTCCCAGGCATCCCCCCTTTCAAGCGAAGAACAGTTTGGTCCCCGCAAAGTACCCGGTATCCGCATCGAAGCCTTCGCTTCACTTTGTGGGGCTCTTACCCCTTGACTGCGCCAATCATGACGCCCTTGACAAAATACTTCTGCAGGAAGGGATACACCACCAACAGCGGCACCAGCATCACCACCACACCGGCGGAGCGCAGGCCCTGGGGTGTCATCAATTGGTTCAAATCCTCCGGAGACGCGTTGTTCAGAGACTGCATCAGCGACTGATTGGCCACCATGCTCTGCACTAATACGGCCAGATTATATTTTTGCGTACTATTGATATTGATCAGAATGGCCTGAAAGGTGTTCCAGTAGCCTACCCCATAGAACAAGGTAAGCGTCGCCAGCACCGGCATGGATAAGGGAAGCACAATCTGCAGCAGCAGCCGCAAATCACCGCAGCCGTCCATCCAGGCCGCCTCCTCCATCTCTTCGGGAATGTTCTCGAAGAAGGATTTCAGCACCATCATGTTGTACGCACTCACCAGTCCGGGCAGCCAGATCGCCCAGTAGGTATCGAGAATATGGACAGAACGGTTGACCAGAAAGGCAGGGATCATCTGCACGCCGAACAGCATGGTGAAGACAATCGCAAGGGTCAGGAAGCGGCGGGCGATAAACTGTTTCTTCGACAAGGGATAGGCCGCCAGAATGGTGAAGGCCATGCTCAGGACAATTCCGACCACCGTAATCAGGACACTGTTTTTGAAGCTGCGCAGGATGGGTGTACCGTCAATCAGAGTGGTATAGGATTCCAGATTCAATCCCACAGGCCAAATTCCCACATTCCCCGAGGCAACCGCAGAATAGTCGCTCAACGAGACAGACAGGATATTAAGCAGCGGCAACAGGCAGCTTAATGCCGCAAGCGCCAGCAGGGTGTTGTTAATGAAATAGAACCATTTCTCGCCTTTTGTTTCTCTCACAATGCTTTCACCTCCATGAACAGTTTCGCCGTTACCATAGGGAATGGCCCAGCCGCCGGGCAATGGCGTTGGAGGCAATGACGAATATAATGGCGACCAGCGATTCGAACAGGCCCATGGCCGTGGTCAAGCTGTACATGCCTCCCTGAATCCCCACCGCATACAGATAGGTGCTGATTACGCTGGAGATATCGGATACGGCGGCATTTTGCAGATTATAGATTTGCTCGAAGCCCACATCCATCACCCGGCCCATGGCCAGGATCAGCATGATCACCGCCGTGGGCATTATGCCGGGCAAGGTGATGCTCCGGATCTGCCGCAGCTTCCCCGCACCGTCAATGCTGGCCGCTTCATACAGATTGGGATCGATGGAGCTGATGGCTGCCAGATAGATAATCGCCCCGAAGCCCGCCTCCTTCCAGACGGAGGAGCCGAAGAAAATAGTCAGCCAGGAGCCGATCTCATACAGAATTTTGTACTCATGGCCTGTCATGCGCAGGAGAAGCGTATTGATAATGCCCGCCTGGGAGCCGAACAGGGTGACCACCACCCCGCCGATAATGACCCATGAGAAGAAATGGGGCAGATACAGCAGGGTTTGGACAGATTTCTTGAACCACATTCTCCTGACCTCATTGAGCATAACCGCCACAATAATGGGAAAAGGAAATCCGATTACCGTCCCCATCACGCTGAGAATCAGGGTGTTGCGGATAATATTTATGGTCTGGGGGTTGCTGAACAGCATGCGGAAGTTATCCACCCCCACCCATGGGCTGCCCAGAATGCCATGCATCAGATTGTACTGCTTGAATGCGATCACATTGCCCAGAATGGGCAAGTACCGGAATACAATAAAAAAAACGGCTACAGGCAAAAACATCAGAATTAACGTTTTATTCTTGCGCAGGCGCTTGCCCAGGCTTGACCGGGCATTCATCTGAACCGCCGCCATCTGCAGGCTTGTTGTCTTCACTTCGTCTCTCACCACCTGTATTTGATTTTGTTGTCTCTTGGATGCTGCCGCCCTATCCGAGACTAACTGTAATGCTAAGGCAGCACACCTGGCAACTTACAAAAAAATCTGCAGTTAGCAAAAGGGAAACTGGGCATGCATTTGCTGCTTTTCCCGGGACAAAAAACCCTCCAATCCCTTATGGCATAAGGAATTGGAGGGTTTCAGGCTGTATGCTCCGGCTGCTGCTGTGTCATTTTCGAAATAGGAGTGTGTCATCGGGAGATAGCTGCTCATCGCCGGGAGACACCCTAGGCTTCCCCCTGTGCAATGACACTCTTGCGGTATTCACCGGGCGTTTGCCCCACGACTTTCTTGAAGGCGCGTATAAAAGACACATCATGAATATAACCCACGGAGAGAGCCACATCGGCAACGGACATGGAGGTTGTGGCCAGCAGCTCCTTGCTTTTGTCAATCCGCATGTTGACCATGTATTCCACCAGCTTCTCTCCGAACTCTTCCCGGAAGATCCGGCTTAAGTATTTGCCATGCAAGCCGAATTCATCGCATAACAGAGTCAGGGATAGATCGGGATTGCCCAGGTTGGCCTCCATGTATCGCCTGATTTTCTTGGCCAGCTCCAGATTGCCGCGATTCTCCCGGGCGAGAGCGATCCGCTCCTCCAGATTCTCCAGAATGGCAAGAATGCGGTCTTGCGGCTCGTCCAGCAGATCATACTCCTCGATGGCCTCCGACAGCTCGGGGAAAGCCTCGGCCACCCAAAAATCCACCGTCTTCGGCGATAAAGCGGTAATCTCCTTGTTCAGATAGAATGCCAGATAGCTAAGGAGATTATTGAGCTCCTCTCTGCTCAGAACATCCCGGCGGATCTCGGTGAACAGCCCCCCGTACATCTCCCTCCAATTTGCTTCAAACAGCCGGTAAGACTGGGCAAAATGCCGGATGTTCTGCAGATGCTTGTAAGGCTCTCTGAATCGGGGAGGATAGGAAGCAATCACCCGGTTCATGCCGATGGTATGCTTGTAGGACAAGGCATCCTCAGCACGCCCGAATTGCTGGCTGGTCTCGGCAAGATTGCCGTAGGCGTTGCTTAAGCCTGCCGTAATGGTGAAATCCAGGTTGCCCTCCACCCAGGTGCGCACCTGCTCCGCCATGCTCAGCATCCGATCTTCGGCTGCTTCATTGTCGGGGTAGAAGGAAACCACGGTCAGACGGTGATTGGAGGTCCATTCCGACCATACCTCGGTGCCGTTGATCTCTGCTACCTCCTTCACTACACTGAACAACACGAATTTGAACAAATATTGGTCCCGGCTGTTATATTTATTCACCCAGGCGGCAAACTGGTCGATCTCATATATCGCCAGGGTAAGCATGGCAAACTGCTGCGGCAGCTTGTAGGCTTGGGCTTCCGTCCTCCAGGAATCCTGAGTAACATCGAGGATTCCCTCCGTCAAATCATGGAGGAGTTGCTTACGGCGGATCGCCATATCCTCCTCATGAAGCTTCTGATAGGTCTGAGACTTCTCAATTAAGGATTCCACCGCCTGATCGATGAATTTGAACTCATCTTTGGCCGGGGAGGTTTTGCCGCCTCTGGGGGCGGAATTATGCTGAAGACGGTTGATAATCGTCTCGATGGGCTTGTAGTTGCGCTTGGTGATGAGCATGATCCACAGGAAGCCGATAACCATAAGTCCGCTGAAAATCCAAACATAAGTGAGCAGGGAAGCAAACCGGAACAAATGCCCGTCCCTGATGCCGCTGACGAATTCCCAGCCGGTATAAGACGATTTGACCCGGGACAAAACACTCCCTTGACCGGGGGTGCCGCCCGAATGAATGGTTTCTCCCTTGGCATTGACGATATAGAGGAAGCTCCGCTCCGAGCGCGAAATGTCCTCCAGCCAGCTCTTCAGCTTGGGGACGCTGATATTGACCACAATAATCCCTTGATGCTTGCCTAATAGAGGGTAGTTGCGGACAATGGAAAACACGGACACGGGATAATCCTGGTCGATGAACTCGGAATATAACCGTTGATCCGAAAGGGTATACAGCTTAGCCTTCTCACGAAAGCCCCGGGCGAACGCATTGTCCCCAAAATTCTCCGCGGCAATCATCATATTGGGGCTCATGACCATCTCGTCGGCGAACCGGTACAGGTAGATGGAGTCGATCAGCGGGCTTGTGGCCGTCAGTTGGGTCAGCTTCTTCGATGTTTCATGGCCGGAGATATACGAAGCATCCTGTTCCCCCCGGTAGAAACCGGTGATGGCTGCATCGTATTGCAGCTCCTTGACCAGCATGTCGTCAATTTCCCGGAAGGACTTGTCCAGCGCTTGCATCTGCTGCTCCACATAAATCTGGTTGGCATCGATGGCCTCCTGCCGCGCCAGCTTGGAGATCATCAGGAAGGTGACCAAAATGATGACGGAGATGATGAAAAAATAGATGGGCAAATAGGACATGAGCATGCGGTGATACCAGGTTCTCTTCATGGCTTGCCCCTTTCGGCTGCATCTGTTTTATTCCAAACACCTCCATCTTATCATAATTGCTCCGGTTGGTCCTTATCTTTTCCCGCGCATACGCAGAAAGTCCAAAAGCAGCCGGCGGAGCAACCTTACCAAAAAAAACCATTATTCCCAGACAGACTGTCCTCAGATGGCCTGCAATATCTTTACTTCAAATGGAGCAAATGAAATCTGGTTCAAGCCCCGTTCTCCTTCATCCTGAAGGTGATTAATAAATTTACGGTCATGCGCCGGCTTTATCCGCAGTCCGCCTGTGAGGCATTCTGCCGACACGTTAGAGCAGATGATGAAAAGTTGTTCCTCATACTCCCAGCAAATGCTGAATACATGCTCATGCTCACATGTAACCCTGCCGTAATCGCATCGGCCTTTGGAGAAGATCTCCTGACTGTTGCGGATATGCAGAACCTTGCGGAAGAACTCCTTCTCCCTCTCCTCGAACCCGGCATAGGACATGAAGGCGCCCTCCGCGAACAGATTCATCACCAGCATAATTCTGGAGTAAGCCGGAGTAAACTTATCATAGCTGAACAGGCCTTTTTCCCCCAAAAACCAGGTATCATGATTATCGGAAAAATTCACAAACAAGGCATGTTCAGGCATAGCCTTCTTGCGGATCTCATAGAACCTTTGCATATGCACGCCGCTTATTTCTTCATAGAACATCTTTTCCCACTTGTAATAAGAGGAATAGGAGTAAGCGATATCCGTTACATCCCGCCACATCATGCCTTCCCATTCATTCAGCCAGATCAGGTCCGGCTTCATCGGGTCGACCATTTTCCTCGCCTTGCAGAACAGCTCCCAGACTCCATAGGTCAGCGCTTTGGACGGCAGATAGGGAAGGCCCTCTCTTCTGTTGGGAGCTTCCGCCCAATAAGGAGCATCGAAGCGGAAGCCGTCCACACCGTATCGGGCAACGGACAACTGCAGGGCCTCGGCAAAATATTGCTGGAATCCGGGATGGGCAAGGTCGAACAGCCAGGTATATTTTCTGAATATCTCACCGTTGTCCTGGTAGATAAACCATTCCGGGTGCTCCTCTCTAAGCGGGGAGACGACAGGCTCATGCTGCTGCCAGTTACTGAAGAACGCCTTGCGGATGCTGTACCTTGCCGTATTCCAATCGGCGATCTCCTTATCCTGGCATCCGTGCATCACAATGTCCAGAACCACCTTCATGCCCAACTCATGGGCCTTGTCCACCAGCTCCTTCAGACGCCCGGCCGTATTGTGCTGAATCTCCGGCTGCTTCAAATCGAAGATAGTATAGCCGGGATAAGGGAATCCAGGCATAAGACATAGCGTGTTAAAGCCGGTTGCCCGGATCTCCGGCAAGCTCTCAATCAATTGATCCACGTTGGAATAGGCCTCATGCTTGACGGAAGGCGGGAATTCCACAGGACCAATCTGTGTTTCCAGCATAACCGTTTTTTTCAGCAGCTCCGCATTGGTTGGTTTGCAGCGCTGACCGTTGCGCTCATGCCAGAGAGTCAGTTCAGTCAAGCACACCTCCCAAGGAGCTTCTGCCAGTTGGAAACGGCTGTCTCCCGTACAGATGCAGTCCCCGCGCTTCATAAAGGCATTAACGTGAAACTTCTGTACAACCGCACACTGATTGGCCCAATGGGAAAAATGAATTTCATTCATCTGTTGCCGAAGATTGCCGGACCAAATGGTCATCGTCCATGTATTCGCCTCATTATGCAGCAGTATGGCATTATTGCTGAAGATGTACGGGGAGCATTGGAAATCCAACGTATGATCGGCGGCTCCCGCCAGCCGCAGGCCTTCGGGAAAGCTGTGCAGAGGAGCTTCCACCACGGCAAGGCCGTTCTCTTGAGCGGCAATCCCCAGTGTGGTTACATACAAATATTGAAGACTTGTTTCGGCTTCCCCGTTGTATGTGACTTCAAACCGCCTGGAGACTGCCGACTCCGATGAAAGATGATAGATCTTGCGTATCACAAAATCCCCTTGTTGCACATCAATTGAAAGCTCAAGGCCATCCATTGGTTTTTTGGCCTTGTAACCCAACATGATTCCTTTTATCCCCAGCCTGAGGCTATTCGCGCATCTGATAGAGGGGTACTTGTCGTTTTTGTGCTCTGTGTCAATGCTGGATTCCATTACCCCGCCAATGTCCATGAACAGTTCTTCTTGGAGGGCGCTGTCTGCGATCCGTACCCCGTTCCAGTAAACCGAATCCAGCTCTCCGCTGTCTGCGGCGAATCTCAATTCCGTCTTATCGCTTCCAAACACAAGCAACCGCTCTGTCTCCCGCAAATAAAGATGACCATGTGCAATATCCTGACCCATCTTTTTCCCCTCCAATAACATCATTAAGGGAGGCCGCTAAGCCTCCCCGTGGTTTGTTTCCATCAACTGCTTAGTAATATGCTTGCCGCACGGCTCATGCCGCTTGGTTATCTCGCAGCTGTGTTATCCCGCCCTCGCTGTTTCATTGCTCAGTCTCCGCCGCTTGGCGGCGCTTCACGCCAACGGCACCAGGCAATCGGGCTGGTAGACGGACAGGTTGATCTCATTGATGCGTCTGCGCAAGCAGACAGGCGGTGCTCCCCGCAGGTTATCCTCCTGGGTGTAGAACCTCAGCTCGCTGCCGGTCTTGATGATGATCTCCTCCCGGGAGTCTCCGGTAAGATCGGCGAGCGTTATGCCGCAACCGGCATCAGGATCCAGATCCTCGAAGGTGCCGATCTCATCCAGCTCGAAATCCAGGAACACCGGCCGGGGATGCTGGGCGCTGGTGAAGAGAATGGAAGCCGTCCCGTCCCCCTTCCAGTCCACTGCCCGGACATTGGCGCCATGCCCCTTCTGAATCGTGCGGAGGATCTCTCCCTCGCTGTTCATGGCGTAGACCAATCCCTGATCCCCCCATAACGTGCGGACCACGAACTGTTCGCCGCCTAGCTCATGAGTGAAGGGAGCCACGCAGAAGCTCTGGACATGGCCAATCTTCAGCTGCTTCAGGATGCTGCCCCGCAGGTCGGCCACAATGAAGCCTTCTTCCCCGGCAGCATAATATACCTTAGCCTCCCTGTCCGGCTTCCCTTCGAATTGCCCCACCGCAATATTGTCCACATGGTCGCTGAGCGGCAGCATCCACAGGGCCTTGCCGTCGCGGCTGATGCAGCGGTGGCCCAGCAGAATCTCCTCATAGCCGTCCCCGTCCACATCGGCGCTGGTGGGGAAGTGGCCGGTAATAAATGCCATATGCCACAGCTGGACCAATTGATTGTCATAGCACCACACATTATTGTAGCGGTCCTTGATCAGGAAGGCATCGGGATGTCCGCTGCCCGTCTTGTCGAAGGCATAGATATTGTCGCCCAATATCCGGGGATAATAATCCTCCGGTCCGTCCGTGAAGGGTACGGCCATCTTGGGGGCAAGCGGAGTAGGACAGCTGCTCTTCACGTCTCCCGTCTCGAAATCCAGAATCCAGATGCGAAAATCCATGGCCACCAGCAGCTCCTGCCTGCCGTCCCCGTCGATATCGCAGACCTGGAAGCAGCTGCTGCCAATCCTTCCCCGTGCCGGATCACCCTTCTGCCAGATCAGCTCTCCGTCCATATCCAATACCGTGATGCAGGTGATCATCTCGTACACATTCCCCACCTGGGGCAAGGGGCTGCGGTGCTCAGCCTGTACGAACACCAGCCGCTTGTCACGGTTGCCGTTGACGATGCGGAAGTTGCCGCTCACACCCGCCGGAATTTGTACTGTCTTGTACAGCACCGGCTTGACTGCCTGCTCCCGCTTGGCGAGCAGTCTTGCAGCAAGCTGCTCCTTGCGCGCTGCAAGCTCTTCAAGTCCGCTGTCCGCAAGCTCGATCCGCAGCCCGCTGAAGCTGGCGGGAGAATAAGTGACCGTGGCCACGCCTCCCTCCGGATAGAACGTATCGTGAAGCCGGTACGCCTCGCGTCCGTCCAGGGAACAGATGATGAGACTTCCTTCCACCGTGACCCGAAGCTCATGCTCCTGATACAGATCCTTTACCACAAGATCATCGGCCAACGTCAGCCACTGGTCATGAGCCCGGCGGACCAGGGTGAGCCGGTCATCCCGGCCAAGCAGCAAGGCATAATAGCAGCGGCTGTTTACATAGCGGAAGGCAATCCCGCTGTAATCCACGCCCGTTTCCGCCAGCACCCTCGCAGCAACGGTATAATTTTTCCATCCGCTGTCTCCATAGCACATGGTTGCCATGGCCCGGCGGATTTCCAGAGGATAGCGGAGCCGCTTGCCCCCGTCATCCGTGCTGACCTCCCAGGTGAAGCCTGCACCGTCATCGATGTTATATCCGCCCGCCACATAATACTCAATGGGGTTCTTCCAGCCGCCGGCCTCAAAGGTCTGACGCTTCCCCTGCTTGCCATTGTTAAAACCCTGGCGGGGGTCGAACAGGACCCCCTCCTCCAATCCCTCCAAAGGCGCCAGTTGCATGTTCCTCTCTCCTCGTTTCTTTATGGTACTATCCGTTTCTCTCCAGCAAGTAAAGCTGGGTGCTTCCTTGGGGAAGCCTCACTTCAAAACGCCGGTCTACCACAGGCACAGCATCCTGTAAAGGTCCAAACAGCGGACGGGCCCGCCGTACAGCAGGATCGGGCAGCAAGACAGTGCGGACATCCTCGCTTTGCGCATGTATGCCGAACAGACAATTGTTCACATATACCGGATCATCAATGTCCCCGTAGAGGTGAACTCCTGCCATTGCGGCAATATGCCTTAATAAGCTGCCGGGAAGATTGCCTACCCCGCTGAAGAAATGAAGCGTCTTGCCCAGCTGTCTGCATGCTACAGCGGGCCTGTTGCTGTGTGTATACCGTCCGATAACGGTTGCCGCTTCATCATGAACGGCCAGTACGGGAGCCAGAGGCCTGCTGAAGCCAAATTGTACTGTATCGCCGCAGGCAGCCGTTACACTCGCGGCGGCTTCAGGCTCATCCAGAAGCTGTACGCCAATTCCCGTCAGCTGTGATACAGCGGCAACGGAAATATCGCGGTCCGTGAGAATACCCGGCGCATATACCCACAATATGGACATCTCTTGACCCAGCTGCTTCAACCGTTCGGATACAAGCCCATCTATCCTGAAGCCGTTTAGGACAATCAACAGCCGGTACCGGCCTGTCTCAAGAGAAGAATCCATAAGATCCTTAAGTGAAAGAATATCGTAAGGCGCACCCATACGGCCCAGACCATCCCGCTGCTCACCCAGCAATTCCGTGTTCAGATTGGAATGGGCATCCACATAGAGCATGGAGTCCGCATCAATCAATACGGCAACCTGAGCAGCGGATTCCATAGGAAGCTCCCGCAGCAGCTCGGAGATTTCTTGCATGCGCTTGATCTCCTCCAGCATAACCGGGGACCGGAACCAGCCCCCGAACATATCGAACCACCAGATGCCCGTTCTCTTCGCCATCGTCATGGCGAAATCCCGGCGCATAACCGCCACTGTTTCGGCTTCATCCGCATACTTGCTGTCATGTCCCGGAATTCTTTTCCCTTCAATTTCCCTGGGAGCCCGATGGGTGATATGGTCAAATTCCAGAATGAACAGCTTATTCCGGTTGATCAGGGAATCCACCGTATTCATGTAGCCTCCGGCTCCGGCAAACTGGCGCAGCATGTAGGATGACGGAGCGCAGAATATATCAATATGATCTGACTGGAACAATTTGTCATATGCCAAATGACCTTCATGAAGCAGGCGCGGCCCGCTCAGTTCCATGATATAGCCGAAGAAAACCCCCAGCAGCTTGCGACGCCGTGAAGCCTCCTTGGCCTTGACCGCAAAGTGCAGCACCGTATCGGCCACCAGCTCATGGTGAAATTTCCAGTAATCCAATGCATCCCCTTGCTGCACAGGATGCCTGAACAGACCCAATTCCAGTTCATCCCGACGAGGCCGGACCGGAATCCGCAGTCCGGAATTGTTGCGATAGCGGCGGTAAGCCTCTTCCTTGAAGGGATGAGCCTCTCCATGATCACAATAGCTGAACCACTCCGTGGTTCTTCCCCCCAGCAGGAAGTAACCCAGCACCAACTGGGAATAATGCTCCTCGATATAAGCGATAGCAGCCTCCAGATACGCCGACGTATCCTGCCTCCACGGCTCATATCCGGCAATCTGGCTCAGAGAGTCGAAGGAATGAGGCGAGCCTTGATGCTCCTTGAGCCACCAATCCCTGGTATCCAGATGGAGCATTATGATCAGCTTCGCTTCAGGAGCATGCTTCCGGAACAGGGCAATTTGCCGGTCAATGGGCTCGAAGCAGTAGCTTCCTTTTCCCGTCCAGGGATCGCCATAAGTGGAATAAGGAACATCAAGAGAGCACTGGAGCCCACTGACTAGCAGCGACATCACCCGAATGCCGGCGCCGTAGAATTCGGCGATATTATCCGCATCCGGACGAAAGGACCGAAAGGCCAACGGGCTATATTGTTCCCCGTCCGCTTGAAAGAAGGGCTTCCCCTTATGATAAACCAGTTTAACCTCCATGGCCGCTCTCTCCTTATAGGTCGCACTCCGCCGCTATACACTTTTTGCAGTAGCGCCTGTTATTTGGCATTGGCCTTGTTATAGGCATCGGTGAATTCCGCCGTAATCTTGTCACCGCCCTGGGCGCGCCAGCCGGCAATGGCAGCCGCGTAACCCTTCTCGTCCAGTTCACCCATAATATATTTCACACGGGCGTCATAGACGATCTTGTCCAGGTCTCCGCCCTTTTCTACAATAGTAGCGGAGACAAAGGGATCAATCAGATTGGGCACAGCCGAGCTGGCATACTTTTCATTGGCATCCTTAATCTTGGTGCTCTCGGGCTTGTCACTGGGCCATCTGGTTACAATAGGAGAGATATACAAATTGCCGGTAGCCTTGTTGCCCGCCGTGAATTCCTCCTGCATATCCACCCGCACCTTGGGAGTCCCGTCTATGATATCGAAGCTCACCCCTTCGATGCCGAAGCCTCTGGCAATAATAACATCCAGATCCAGCGCCCGGCTAAAGTAGCTCAGAATGGCATCCCGTTTCTCCTCCGTCTTGACCACGCTCTTGGGCAGCACATACAGCCCGTTGTGTCCGCTGGTGGCATTGGTCTTGCCATTGAAAACCGGCTGCAGATCCAGATCGGCGTTAGGATCAATCTTCAGCAGGCTGTTTTTGATCCCCACCAGATCGTCATAGGCGGTAATATACATGGCCGCCTTCCCCGTAGAAATGGCATTCTTCTTCTGCGCCCCCTGCACAATGGCGAAGTCCTTGTTCAGCAGGCCCTCGCTGTACATGGTTTTGAAGGTCTTCAGCGTATTCATATATTCGGCTGTTTCATAGTAAGGCTCCAGCTTGCCGTTCTTCAGGCCCCAGATATTGTAGCCTCCTTGAGATACCGTCAGGAAGTCCAGGCCGTTCCAGGGGGTTTCGGAAATTTGGTCACAATACGAGAAAGGAGTCACCTCCGGCATCTTGGCCTTGATTTCCTTGGCAGCGGCATAGAACTCCTCCATGGTGGTGGGCACCTTGATTGAGAGCTTATCGAACCAATCCTTGCGGTATAATAGACCGACCCGCGCTGTAGCCCTCGGTATGGGAACACCGTAGGTTTTCCCGTCCACAGAGGTATTGGTCATAGTAATTTGAGGCATATTCTTCACAATATTGGGATATTTCTTCAATTCCTCGGTCAGATCCCAGAACATCCCGCCTCTGGCCGCATTGATGAAGGTAGTGCTTTTGATAAACTGGGCCGGAACCATCATAATATCCGTCAGCTCACCGCCGGCAATGGACAGATTCAGCTTGTCGGTATAGTTGGCATTAGGCACATATGTCGTATTGATTTCAGTATTCGTAATCTTTTGATAATTGTCGAAGTAGGGATTATCCTTCACCTTGGGCGGTTGGGCATCGTAGAGCGGTATCGTAAAATTCAGCTTCAGGGGCCCCGCAGGCTCCTTGCTTGCCGCAACGGAAGGGCTAGGTGGCGCAGAGGCGCCAGCGCCTGCCTCCGTCTCACTGTCTTCCTTGCCGCAGCCCGCCAGCATTCCGCCAAGCATGCTCACAGCGCATGCTCCCGCCGCCAATCTGCTCCAATTGCTCTTCTTGTTGGACATTGTCATGTGTCATTTCCCCTTTTCATTTATTTGTGAAAACCCCATATGGGGATTCTCCCATATTGCCAGCTTCCTGTCATCCCTTGACCGACCCCAGCAGCACCCCCTTGGCAAAGTACTTCTGCAAGAAGGGATATACGCATAGAATGGGCACCGTGGCCACCGCAATGACGGCAAGCTTGGTGGTCTCCGGCGGCTGAACGAACTCCTCCGTCGTGGCATTGATATCGAAGCCCGCCTGGGACAGGATCACAATCTGCCGCAGCCACACCTGAATCGGCCACTTGTAAGAATCGCTGATGTACATCAGGGCATTGAAATAGCTGTTCCAGTTGCCGACGGCATAGAACAAGGTCAGAGCTGCAAGAGACGGCATAGACAGCGGCAGAGCCATCCGCACCAGAATCTGCAGATCATTGCAGCCGTCGATCTTGGCCGCCTCCTCAATTCCGTCGGGCAGCTCCTGAAAGAAGTTCTTCATCAGAATCAGATTAAAGGCGCTGATGGCTCCGGGAAGCCATAGTGACCAGTAGGAGTTCAGCAGACCCAGGCTCTTGACCAGCAGATAGCCGGGAATCATGCCGCCATGGAACAGCATGGTGAAGATGACAATCTTCATGAACGGGCTCCGTCCCCGCAGGGACCTTCTGGACAGGGGGTAAGCCATCAGAGCGGTGGAGAACATATTGATGGCTGTGCCCACTACCGTTATCAGCACCGAATACATCAGGCTGGTGAAGATAATGCCCGAGGAGAGAATATACCGGTAGGAGTCCAGAGTAGGATTGGCCGGAATAATAACGATCTTCTTCAGCGCCAGCTCCTCGTCTGATGTCAATGATCCGGAGAGCACATAGAGAAGAGGAAGCAGCATGGCCGTGGCGAAGAGGACAAGAAACAGATGGTTAACCCAATCGAAGGTTTTGCTCCCGGCGCTTTGTTTGATTTTCATGTCTGGCTTAATCCGGCCGCGGCCGGATTAATACACCCCCTCTTCTCCAAGTATTCTGGCAATCCGGTTAGCCGCAACGACAAGGATCAGACTGACCAGAGATTTGAACAGCCCTACGGCGGTGCTGTAGCTGAACTGCCCCCCGGCCAGACCGACGGAATACACATAGGTGTCGAATACCTCTCCCACCTGCCGGTTCATGGAATTCACCATCAGGAAGATCTGCTCGAAGCCCGAGTCCATAAAGGAGCCCATACGCAGAATCAACAGGATCACGATAGTGGGACGGATGGCTGGCATCGTAATATGCCAGGTCTGTCTGAAGCGGCTTGCTCCGTCAATAACCGCTGATTCGTACAGCTCCACATTCACCCCCGCCAATGCGGCCAGGAAGATGATCGTGCCCCAGCCCACCTCCTTCCAGATCTGCTGAATGATGATCATGGGCCGGAAGGCGTCAGCGCTCATCAGCCAGTTCACCTCCTGGCCCCCCAACCGGATGATGATCTCATTCATAATTCCCCCGTTGGTTGTGAACAGCACATAACACAGGCCAACCACCACAGGCCAGGAGATAAAGTGGGGAATATAAATCAGCGTCTGAATGATATTCTTGAAATACTGGCGGCGCACCTCATTGAGCAGCAAGGCCAGCAGGATCGGCGCCGGAAAGAAGAAGATAATATTGTACACCGCCAGCACGAGCGTATTCTTGAACAGCATCAGAAACACCGGCTCGCTGAACAGCCTGGCAAAGTGCTTCATGCCTACAAAGTCGCTTCCGAAGAAGCCGGATACCGGCTGATAATTCTGGAAGGCGATAATCAAGCCGTACATGGGGCCGTATTTGAAAATCAGAAAGTAGACAAGTCCAGGCGCCAACATAAAATACAGCCAACGGTCCCGGATCGTATCCTTCCACAGTCTGGCTCCATACGCTTCCCTGCGAGGGGGGGCGGATGCAGCCGCTCTCTCCACATTCTCCATCTGGCATCACCCTTATCTATTGTCGTAATTGCGTGTTTCCTCATTCATCGCCCCCGGGACAGGCGCACAGGGACCTTATCTGTCAGACCGCTTCATCTATCTGACCGCGTCCTGACCCACATTGAAATTGAAGCGGTAATGGACAATATAATCGAAGGCTGTTCCCCTGGCTTCCTCAGGGACTGGCCGAACGCCAGAGGATATGGCCAGCCAATCGGCAAACTCCAAGGTTTTCTTGTACATGTATTCCAGATCGAATTTATGGTCCAAGCCATACCAATTCTCAAATTTATCATGCTCTGCAGCAGTTCTCCGCTTAAGAACGACATGAAGCGCTTGCGCAGCCTCCCCGGCCAGAGCGGCGGCGGCAGCCGGGTGTTGCTTCCGGTCATGGGCCACCGATTGAATAATGCGGCAGGCCCATAGGGACAGCCCTTCCATGATCACCGCCTGCACCACCAGATTATCCTGCATGAAAATTTGCTCCCAGCCCTCTGCATCCCCGCACAGCCGCTCCACACGCTCACGCGCGCTTCGCCATCTCCGGGCGCATTGGTCCAGCTCCCAGGGGTAAACCTGCTCATTGAGCCACAACTGTCTTCGGAGCACCCGCTCTTCCTCAGGCCCCACAGGATCTCCCGGATACAAGGTATTCACCTGCACCAGGTCGTAGCGGTCTCAGAAGCCCTTGGGGTACTTATCCAGGCAGCGGATGCCTACCTCGCGCAGCTCGCCGTCGAGCCACCTGCACATGAACTGATCCGGGTTATGCATCTCCTCACGGGTAAGATAAGCGGAGAAATATTCCCCGTAAGCGGCGGCCAGCTGAGCGCTTCTTCCCCTCATCATGGTTTTGCACCAATGGGCTAGCGCAACGTCAGCGGACAGCTGCGGTCCGTCGAAAGCGAACCTGGAGAACATCCCCGCACCCAGCACCAGTTCCCGCAGGCATTGAACATTGGAAAGGGCATAGGCCGTATCGCCCCGCTCCGCCACCTGGGAGAGCAGCTGCCGGATAGACTCGGGAGAATGACCCTGCGCCATGTGGGGTCCCCGGTAATAGAAGCCGTTGTGGTGGTAAACGCCATACCCGCCTCCCGGTCTCCTGGGGACTTCATGAAAGTCGCGGTCCATCTCCTGCTTCTCCGGGATATTGGCGAATACGATAATGACGTTGTCCGGAACCTTCAAGTAGCCGTTCCTGTACAGATTAGCTCCCTCTGACCACAAGGTCATGGTTGCAGGCGGACAAGCATCGCCGGTCTCCTCACGGATGATCCGAAGCTGGTGGGCCAGCGCGTCCGAGATGAGCTTGCCTGCCGCCTCCATGCTCCGGGGGACTGCAGGGTCGCTCTTCCAAACCGCCCTGTCCACATCCCCCCTCAAGCCCACCTGCCAGATCACCCGCTTATACTTGGCCCATTTCCTGACATAGTGCCGCCAGACTTCATCGAACACCTGGGGACGGGTATAATAGGACGGCTGCTCCTGCCTTCCCCTGGAATTGAAATAGCTGCGAAAGGCGAAATGGGAGACGCCCAGCGGCTCGATATGATGCTGGGAAATATACAGGCCCCGGTCTGTAATCCGTCTGATATTCTCCTCGTCCGCCGGGCTGTCAATGTCCTGGAAGGAAGCGGGGATCAGATAATTCAGCCTGTTGCGGAGCGCCGCTTCCACGATCTCATCCATGGTTTGATGATTCATAATGCGGCTGTAGAACAAGTAGTCCACACTTCGCTCCCCTGCTGGCTCGCGCCAGCCGGTGATGAAGTCCTCATCGTTGAAAAACCAACCCCTGTATGCGAACACAGGAGGACGTGATGCCTCTGCCGCCGGGATGGATATTGCTCCCATCTGCCGGGGGGGCGCTCCAAGAGGGGAGCAAAGGGATTGACGCCCAGGTATTCCTCGCTGATATTGTAGACGCCCCATATGGCCCCCAGCAGATCCGAGCCTGTAATGGTCAGGCCGTCCGCATCGAGGGAATAGCGGTATTGCTCCCGCTGGCCGAATGTTCCGCTTCGCTCGGGGAACGCTTCACCGTCCATACGGATCAGTATGCGCAGCGCCTGACCTTCAACCGGCCCTTCCCCGTCCTTCAGCCCGGTCATGCATCCGATGCAGCTCCTAAGGTCACGGGCCAGATCGGCGGCGGCTGCCTTCAAGGCCGTATAGGTATGCGCCTCTCGCTCCAGATCAATCATCACTGTTGACGCGGATGTTATGGTCAGCATAGCCATTTCTTTGCTTCTTCCTTTCTTTCTCCATGATTGAGCTGTCCCCGGGGACAGCAGCGGTTTCATCTGCATCATAAGCCCGGGAACAGCCCTTTGTATATGCTCAATTGCCCGGATGAATCATCATTAGGTACGGTTGGCCTTGCCTGCCGCTTGCTTCTGTTCCTTATGGATCATCGGTTGTCCCGATTACTCCGGCAGGAGGCGCAAACGTCCCCACTTATTGGGAGCGGCGCTGCCTCCCGCCAGGAAATACACGGTGGCATCCTGACTGTTGCCCGTCAAGGAATCGTTGATCTGGATGTCCAAGCCCAGCCGTTCATTGCCCGCTGCCTCCAGAATGCTGAAGGGAATCTTGACTTCCACCCGGTAGCCGGTTGCAGTGGGGACAACGGCTGCCTCCACATCAGCCAGCTCCACCTCGTATACCTCCCTGGTGTATCCGTTCTTGGTTTTGCCGCTGACATTGCCGTTGATATCCACCCGAATCTGCCGCACTCCGTCCACAAAGGAAGCAGCGTCATTGGTTTCATCCAAAAGAATCTCCAGGGAATCGGTATTCCATGGATTAACGGTGGATGGCAGCGTGTCACGGGGAGTGCTGTCCGTGATTTCACCCAGCACATAGAGGTTGCTTTCATCCCATAGCAGCTTGACCTGGCCTGTAACATCTGTCGTTCCCTTCCCAGGCTTGCTGACGGTGAGGAACTCCGCTTCCTGCCACAGCAATTCCGCAGTCCCGTCAATTACGGGAGCTCCGTAGGGAGCAAGCAAGGTCCGCTCGCTGTTGCGGTAATCAGCCACGGCCTCCTCCAAATCCGCCTCGGCTGCGTCCAGATCCGCTTGCGTAACGTCGGCGCGGGCCCACACCGCCTTGACTGCAGCAATCTCCAGTTCCAGCGCATCCACCGCAGTCTGGGGTATCTGTCCGTAGCTATTGCCAATTTGGGAGGTGCGAATCAGCTCCTTGGCATTCTGAATGGCTACTGCCAGATAGACCGGATCGGTTTTGTCCTCCTCCCTCACGAACAAGACGGTATAGCTCTTGGCTGGAGTACCGTCGCCGGGCGTCACCGTTACCGTGGCAGCACCCGGGAAGTAGACGGCCTGGGTTACGCTGACCTGCGTCTCTCCTTGGTAGGGACGCGCTTCAATGACAGGCGGGGTGAGCGTATCCGCAGGCAAGGCCACCTGATAGGCATCCTTGTACGGGTCCAACTCCAGCATGTACTCTCCGTCATGGAGGAAGACATCATCATACAGACGAATATCGGGGACGCTCATGGCGGTGAAGGAGCTGTCCGCGTTCTTCAGCGCAATCCGCGTCCCTTGAGCGAACTGGTATACCTTGATATAATCAATCTGGAAATCCTTCGGATAGGTAGCGGGGTCCCGATCCGGCGTCCCCGTCCAATCGCTGCCCTCATACAAGCTCAGATACATATAAAACGGAGTATGCGCGGAGCGGTTAATCCGCCAGGTTTCCTGACCGTCCATGAAGAAGATCAGCTCTTCTCTGGTCCACTCCAGCGTATAGACATGAAAATCATCCACAGGATCAAATTCCAGCACCGGCGTAAGCTTGTCGTTGCCCTTCACCAGCTCGGGAGGGTAGCCCTGGCCGTAATGAACGGCATTCCAGGTATACTCATAGTTGTCGATCTCAAAAACCTCGTCATAGGTTTTCTTGATGCCGGTTATGGGCACCCGGTGGTTGAAGCCTGTGTATCCTTCCTGAGCCGCATAGTTGGGATTCTGGGGCATCATCCAGTAGGCGGAATGATAGCCGCCCGTTACAGTGCCGGGTGTATAGGCTCCTGCCCGGTATATCTTGGCCCTGATCTCGAATAAGCCGTATTGCTGGTAGAAGTCGGTGAAGTCCTCCCCGAGCTGCTCTCCCGCTACGCCGAATTCCTTGGTTGTCACATGTGTGCTGCCGGTTCCGGGTTCAAGGCGCAGCTTCAGGATGCCGTCCTCAATCACATAATTGGCCAAGCTGCTGCCGGCGTAATGATAATGAGGGTTCCACTTGGAGGCATCTACAACAGGGTTGTTGAAGTTATCGTGGAAGGTTAAGGAC
This sequence comes from Paenibacillaceae bacterium, assembly GCA_029256185.1. Lineage (GTDB taxonomy): Bacteria > Bacillota > Bacilli > Paenibacillales > NBRC-103111 > Paenibacillus_AR. The sequence continues at coordinate 42,615 of JAQSYI010000006.1, read as the reverse complement.
CAGCCCTGCCTGTCGTTGACCGCCGGATCAGCCCGCAGCAGGGCGACTTCCATCACGGCGGTTACCCAGCCCGAGCCTGCAGCAGACGAGGCTGACTTGGCTTGAAGGCGCAGGACTCCCGGGGCAGCGCCGCTGTCCACGGTCAACTGGCCGGTAGCTGCATCTAGCTCCACGCCGGTATACGCCCCCGTTGCAAGACTCCATATTACAGCCTGATCGGCCAGCGGCGCGCCGAATTGATCGCTGACCACAGCTGTATAATCGGCTGTAGCCGGAAGCTCCTGCAGAATCAATACCTGAGACGGACCGGAGAGTCCAATGTCATGTACCGCAGGGATTATCGCAGGAGGAGCGGGATACACCGTGGCATCGGCAAATACCTTGGACACAGAGGTGTTGCCGTATTGCACCTTGGCCGTCAGAGTTGCATTGACGGGGCCAGCGTCCCAATCCCCCAGCAATTGCCCGCTGCCTCCTACAAGTCCGGACACGCTGGAGGACCACAGCACCGTGCTGCCACCGGAGCCTGTGGAGGGGAGGTCCTCCCTCACCGGTGACGGGAGCGTCAGCATCTGTTCATCACGAAGGGCAATATCCATATCCAGTTCATCAGAACGGGTATCTACCGTTATTCTGTCCAGAAAGTAAGCTATGGAAGGCATGGTATCGGCAGTATGGGACGAGATCATCTGAAGCTGGCTGACGGGAGTTGGGAAGGGGACATCCGCCGCCTTCAATATCCCGTCCACATAAATTCCGGCCAGCTTCTGAGCGGTAAGATCAACCACGATCCGGAACCGGTACCATCGGTTGGCCTCATAATTATCCAGCAGCGTTCCGGAGGTGCTGCCCGCGTTATAAGTAATCGTGGAGGGATTCCCGTCCAGACGGACATAGCGGTCGAAGGCGCCGGTATTGTTCAGATGGATAATCCGGTTATACGTCTTCTGCATGGTCAGATAATCGAACTCCACTGTGAGCAAGCCCGAGGCAACGGGCTGGAAGTAGCGCCTGAGGTTAACCGTGCTTTTGTTGGTATTGGCAACATCTCCATTATTCCGCAAGGCCACCGCATGATTATCCGCTCCGGGAGCAGGCTCCACGGCTACGCTTCCGTTGATTGCCGAGTAGCTGTAGGAAGAGGAAAGACCCTCCTCCGACTCGAAGCCGTCATAGACCGCATACCGTGCAGCCGCAGAAATAAGATAATCCGTGTAGCGTCCCTCGCTTATAGCAGCGCGGAGCAGATAGGCGCCGGGCGACGCATCGCTTGCGGCAGTCACGATGCCCGCAGAATCAACGGACAGGCCCTGGGGCTCTCCCGGCAATGACCAGATTGCCGCCGCCGGGTCAAGCCCGCCTTGGGTATCTTCGATCCCGGCTGTATAAGGTCCGTAATTGCTCTCCCCCTCCGGTGGAATAATGATTGCAGCCGGCCCCTCTACAACCAAGGGATCCTCGGGCTGGTGAATCCGAATATTATCCAGAAGATAGGCCGCTCCCGGCATAGTATCTCCCGCCATCGTCATGATGCTGGCGATTCGCCGGGTTGCTCCGTCAAGGAGAACTGGCCCCTCCGTTTTCAATTGTTCGTTCACATAGATGGCATCCAGCTTCCAGGCATCCACATTAATCACAATCCGGAAGGTATACCAGGTATTGGCCGAATAGGAGGATAGGAGCGTTCCCGTCTGTCCGCCCGCTGTAAAGGTAATCCGGTTGTTGCCCCCATCCTCTGTCAGCACGATGAACTTGTCGAAATTTCCGGTATTGTTGACATGAAGCAATCTGTTCCACTTTTTGTTTTCCGACAGAAAATGAAAGGTAATCTCCAATCTGCCGGCAGTAACAGGCGCAAAGCTGTTTTTTAACAAAACATTGCTTTTGTTCGTGTTCCCCACATCAGCGTTGTTGCTGATCCTGATGGCGTTGACTCCTTCGGACGGATTGTCCGCCACCCTAATTTCCCCCTTGGATTCCACGGTGGACCATCCGTTGGTGTAAACCGCAGCTCCCACCGTGCCGCTCTCCCAATCCTCAACCAATACCTCCCCGCTCCCGGCATCCGCCCTGACTGCATGGCTCCATGGAATGCCTGAGCCTGCCGCAAGCGCCAGAATGAGAATGGCGGCGGCAATTCGCCTCAACAACCTTTTCAACTGTCTTCCCCCCTGCTCCAAATGAATTGTCAGCGCTTGTTAAGCGCTTTCAAACAGATGGTATGCTATTTTCAGCCGATTGTATATCACCATTCTTCCTGATCTATTGTCATTTGGTCCGGTATTGCCGGTATGGCCGCTATGGCCAGCATAGCCGGTGTCGCCGGTATGGCCGCTATGGCCAGCATGGCCGGTATGTCCGGCATGGCCGCTATGGCCGGCATGGTCGCTATGTCCGGCATGGTCGCTATGTCCGGCATGGCCGGTATGTCCGGCATGGTCGCTATGTCCGGCATGGCCGGTATGTCCGGCATGGCCGGTATGGAGAACAGCGCCCGACTCACTCCCCCGCGCCGCTCCTCCCCCTGTGCATATCGCGATACTGCCCCGGCGTAATGCCTTCACTTCTGTTAAAGGACCTAATCAGAGAGTTGGCATTGGTGAAGCCTACCCGCAGGGCAATCTCTCCTATGTTAAGCCTTCCCTCCTGCAGAAGCCGCTTGGCCTCCTCCAGACGGACGCGGTTGATGTAGCTGCTGATTCCCTCCCCGGTTAATTGCTTGAAGAAGGAGGACACATACTTGGGACTTAAATCCACATGCTCCGCCAGCATATTCAGATTGAGACTGCAATCGGCGTAATGGCGCTTGATAAAATCGGTCAGCATATCCCGCTGCTTCAATTGGCTCATTCCTTTGGAGCGCTCATTGACATGCATGCACACCTGCGACAGGATGACCGACATCTCGCCGCGCATATCCTCAATAGTGTTGCACCGCAGCAGCCGGTTAACCGGATTCAGCTTTTCCAGAAAGGTTGGCTCCACCACGGTGCTGATTTCGTTGACGGTCTTGATCATCGTGCCCACCAGATCAAACATCAGGCACTTGGCAATGGCAATGGATATGGAGTCCTGAGCGAAATTATCCTCAAATATCCGGTTCATCACCGCCTCCGCCTGGACGCAATCGCCGGACTTGATGCTGTTGGTAAGAATCTGCTCCGTCTCCAGGCTGTAATTATAAGAGCCGGGCTGATTCTGCACTTGTTTAATTTCACTGTAGCGGATGATGCCGCCCCGCCCTTTGATGAGCTTGTATTCCATGGCTTCCTGCGCCTCGTTGTAAGCTTCATGAATGCCGGCAATCGTCTGGTGCCTTTCGCTGACCGCGGCAGTCAGATGTATCTGGAACCGTTTTTTCATAATCTGCTGAATGTCCGCAATGGCCTTCTCGACAGCCCCATACATCTCCGTGACCTCATCCCCTTGCATATCCAGCAGACAAGCCAGCAAATCATCCACCTCGGTCACATAGCCGCGGTGCCGCCCCTGGGACATAAGCTCCTCGGTCACATTCAGAATAATAAAGTGGGCCAGCCGCAGGTTTTCCTCATCACTGCCATGCACCATCAGTTGGCTGTAATCATCGATATTCAGCAGGACTACCGCATAATAGGGTCCTTCCAACGAAATTCCGTACGCCTTCATCACCTCGTCGGCAGGCACTACCTGACCGGAGCGCCCCTTCAGCAGTCTGGCCAGAAAGCCGGAGCGCAGGGCGCGATACTGCTGCTCCAGCTTTCGGTCGGTGGACTGTTTGTCGCTGATGACGCTGGCTATGACTTCATTTAAGTAGCCGTATTCATTCTGGTTCTTATCCGGACGGAAGCCCCCGCTTAAGGAGATATTGCGGATCAGTTGGTTCAAGGGGGTGTAGTTCTTCTTCGTGAGCCAATATGCAATCAGCCCTCCAATGACCACGCATAACACCAAGCAGACAAGCGTCAGCTTGCGGATATATTCCACTCTTTCATTGAACAGAGAGGTGGGAGTAACAGAGAAATATTTCCACTCCGCCGCTTGGGAGCTGGCATAGGAAACTGCGGATTTCTCTCCGGCAACCACCTCGTACTGCACTCCGCTCAGCCCGGGCATGCTGCCGTATGCCAGCGATTGCGGAAGAGGAGCGCCCGTGGAGGAGAAGAGAATGTTGCTGGACTTGTCGATGATATAAAACTGGTTCTGATCGGCCCAGTTGATGTTGCTCACCAGCCGATTCAGCTCCTCCCGATTAATAGAGATTGCAAGCGTGCTGTTGAAGCGTTCGCCCTGAAGAGGGAGAGATCGCATAAGATTCACCGATTCCCCGTTCTGCCCGTTCGCCAGCCTCCTCGCGGAGATGAGGTATTCATTGTAATATTGCTGCCTCATGAAGCTTTGCCATTGCTCGTAGCCGCTTCTCTCGGTACTGATATGCAGGTCATAATATTCTCGGCTGTCGAAGAAGCCGCCGGAGGTGATGACAATCTCGCTGTCGTGCAAATAAATGTAGAAATCGCTGAGAAAGGTATTGGACAGCGTGTAAATATTGAAGTCCTGAAACAACTGCTTGACCCTCTCGGAATAATCGAAATCGATAGCAGGATTACCCGCGGCTTGAGTATTAATCAAATAAGCCAGCTTGGAATTCGTGGCGATCTGCAAGCTGATCTTGTCCAGATTCTGAACCTGTCCGTCCACCAGCTGCTGGAGCTGCCGGATCATGGCGTCATTGATGCTCACCACCTGGTTCTGGACGATCCGTACGGACTGGACATACACGATAGCGCTCATAATAATCGGAATCAGCAGAATGGACAAATAGGACACGAGCCAGGAAAATACCACGCTTCTACGTTTCTCGGACAACTTTTGCAACATCGCCGCACACTCCTGTTCTGTAAGCCGGTAAAAAGTTTCCACTGTTTTGTCATTGTAGCAAAGGGCGGTTCTTTTGTGAATCATCACAAATCTGGGGCTATCTTCATCCGTCCGGTTTTTTACTACAATTATATTGATATTACATATATTGGGGTTAAATCAAATGTTATTTCGTTTGCTCGCTTTATCGCTGTAAAGCGTTTGGACGTTTTCTGCCTCGCTTAGCGGAAATTTTTTCCGCTATCCTTGCAGAATGCTTTATTGAGTCCCGTTTAACGGAAATTTTTTCCGTTATTGCCCCTGTTAGCTCGTGAAAAGGGTAGTAATTCCCGTTTTTGGTGACATTAGCGGAAATTTTTTCCGTTAATATCCTCGAATTACCGAAATATCGCTCTATAGCGGAAAAAATTTCCGCTAAGCTTTTCGCCATCGCCTGCTTTTTACAAGCTCCGGTTCTTCCAGCCCTTTTTGGGACGCCCCGTTAAAGAAATCTCCAACCGGTGTATTGGTGATGGAGATCGTCTGCGTTTAGCATTTGTTGAAAAGCACCGCGTGCTGGAAGCTGCGCTCGTGGTTCGACCGACCGCCGCCATGCTGCAAAGCACCGCGTGCTGGAAGCTGCGCAGGTTGGGCCATGTTCCGCCCAGCCTGTTCTCAGATACCCGATTGACAGCCAAAATGAGCGGTGATACTATTAGGTTAAACGTTTCTACAAAGTGAGGTGACTGAATGGCAGAACGGAAGAAGGCCACCATCAAGGACGTGGCGAAGGAAGCCAATGTAAGCATATCCGTGGTTTCCTATGTGTTGAACCAGTCAACGGAGAAGACCATCAGCGACGGCACCAGGGACAGGGTCATGCAGGCGGTGCGCAAGCTGAATTACGTGGCCAACCGGGCGGCAAGCGGCATGAGGCGCGGCAAGTCCTTGGCTATTGGCGTGGTCTCCTATTGGGAATTGGACGTTATGGTGTTTACGAATATGCTGAGGGGGATCAGCGAGACGGCATTGGACAGCGATTACCGGGTGGTGCTGTCCCATCAGAAGAGCGGAGAGGACAACAGCGCGTACCTGAATTATTTTCTGGACGGGACCATCGACGGCATCATCTTCATAGCTCCCTATGAATCTCTCGGCCTGATTGACGAGGCTGCCCACATTAAGGGGATGAAGCAAGCAGGCGCCCCCTTCGTCATCGTAAACGGCAGCTCCCGGGAGGACGGTGTCAGTTATATCAACATCGATTTCTACGGGTCCACCTATCTGGCCACCTCCTATCTGATCGGAGAAGGACATACGGACATCGCCTATGTGGCGCCGTCGTTCCATTATGCAGAGCTGATGCAGCGGTATGAGGGCTACCGGGACGCCATGCATAAGCACGGACTGCCCGAAAATGTGCGTGATATAGCCGCATTGCCCCAATATATCACGAAGCTTAAGGCGGCGGTTGCCAACAAGTCGGATACGGCGCATCTGATCATGGAAGAAGCGCTGAAGCAGGGCGTTTCCATTCCCGGAGATCTGCCGCTTATAGCCGCCAATACGGAAGCCTACTCCGCTTATCTGTTCCCGCCTCTAAGTACCGTACGCATTCCCGCGGAGGAGATGGGGGCATTGGCTGCCGAGACGCTCCTGAAGCAGATTCGCGGAGAACCGGCCGCTGCCGTAACAACGCTCCCCTGCACCCTGGAGATCAGAAAATCGTGCTAATGGCCTATCATTAGCACATTATTTTCACCCATTAGAGAAACGTTTCTATAAAAATTGAACAATAAGGAGAATTCATTATGAAATTCAATGTAAAAGAAGAGATTATCGCCCTGACTCCCCAATGGAAGGGAGAACGCTTTCCTGACGGCCGTCCCCGGGTAGCGGACAAATATCTGAGAGCTCTTGAAGGCATGACTCTGGAGGAGGTATGGAAGCCGATCTTCCTGAAGGGCTACGAGAGCCAGTTCCAGGGTGATATGCACACCTTGCATACCGGCAAGAAGCTCATCGGCAGGGCGGTTACAAGCGTATTCGCCCCCACACGGCCGGATCTTCACGAGACTCTGTTCGCCGCGGGCATGGAGGAAGGGCGCAAGGGCAATTACAATCAATGGGTGATCGACACCTTGGTGGAGGGCGACGTAGTTGTTGCCGATATGTATGACAAAATCTACAAGGGCACCTTCATCGGCGGGAACCTGACCACCGCGATTAATGCCCGGACCAAAACGGGAGGCGCGGTTATCTGGGGCGGCATCCGGGATGTGGAACAGATGGAGAAGATCGACACCCAGGTGTACTATCGGGGCATTGACCCTACTCCCATCCGGGATTTCGTTATGCTGGGCTTCAATACGGCCACGCGGATCGGCAAGGCCATCGTTCTGCCGGGAGATATCGTCTTCGGCGCAGGCGGCGGAGTGCTGTTTATCCCCAGTCATCTGGTGCAGGAGGTTGTGGAGGGCGCGGCCAAATCCCATATCAAGGATATGTTCGGCTTCGAGATGATTACCGCCAACCTGTTCACCACCGCCCAGATTGACCGCAACACCTGGACAGAAGAGATGCTCAATATGCTGGTCAAGTTCATTCAGGAGGATGAGCGGGGCGCCCATTACCGGGATCTGGACTGGTCTGTTGAATATGATTTGGCACGCAATGGAGATCCGGATGATACCCAGACTGCGTTGTAAGGGAAGCAGGGATTTATAAAGCGAATGCTGACCAGGCCCGTTTTGGCGCCTGCAGCTTCTCTCAGCTATAGGCTTCGCTATGCAATTAACTCGAAACTGTTAAGAAGGTGTGTGAAATATGGGAGAGCTTAACGGCAAAACAGCGCTTGTAACAGGCGCAAGCCGGGGCATCGGCCGGGAGCTTGCCTTGATGCTGGCGGCTGAAGGCGCAGATGTGGCCGTGAATTATTACGGACGGGACCATGAAGCGGGAGAAGTGAAGGAAGCGGTTGAACAGATGGGCAGGCGCTGTATTCTGCTCAAGGCGGATTTGGCCGGTGCGGACTGTGCCGCAAAGCTGACGCAGCTTCTTCCCTCAGCGGACATTCTCATCTTGAACGCCTCCATCCAATACCGCGCTCCTTGGCAGGACATCACGCTGGAGCAATATGAGCGTCAGTTTCAATGCAACGTCCGTTCCGCTCTGCTGCTGATTCAGGCTTACGCCCCCGCCATGCTGGAACGGCATTGGGGCCGGATCATTACTATCGGCAGCGTTCAAGAGGCCAGACCCCATCCCGACATGCTGGTATACGCCTCCACCAAAGCAGCGTTGCGGCATATGGCCCGTTCCCTGGCGGCGCAATTTGCCCCTGACGGCGTGACGGTCAATTCAGTAGCTCCCGGGGTGATCCTGACCGACCGCAATTCGGAGGCGCTTAGTGATCCGTCCTATCATCAGAGCATATTGGACAAAATTCCGGCAGGCTTCTGCGGGGAAACCCAGGATTGCGCCGGAGTGGTGAAGCTCCTGTGCTCGGAAGCAGGGCGCTATGTGACCGGACAGAACTGGTTTGTGGACGGCGGCATGAGCTTGTAAATGAACTTCAAAGCATTTAAGGAGGTTGCAAACATAATGAACTTATCCCAGCCTTACTATATTGAGCCCCGGACGGGAGAACGCCATCTGGATTTGAACGGCCAATGGGATTATGCCTATACCGATCACCCATGGAACCCCGGATCGGAGGAGCCGGCCTGGAATCTGACCACCCAGGTGCCCAACTCCCTCTTCTGGAGCCTGTTCGAATCCGGTGTGCTGCCTCATCCTTATGAGGCCTGCAACAGCAAGCAGTACCACTGGGTGGACGAGAAGATCTGGTATTACCGCAAGACCTTCCGTCTCACCGGTGAGCTCCGGTTGGGAGATGCCTTTCTGTGCCTGGATGGGGCTGCTTATCACACCCGATTATGGTTGAACGGGCAGCTGCTGGGCGAGCATGAGGGCATGTTCGGCGGTCCTTTCGTCGAGGTGGATAGCCTGCTGAACTATTCCGGGGACAATACCCTGATCGTGGAGATCAAGAGCTGTAATTACGGCAAGAAGGACAGCTGGGATTCCTGGAACCGCGATGGAGGCAACCGGGTGATTGTGCCCTGGAACCTGGCCCGTGACAAGCGTACCAGCAATGGCGATTTCATCATCATGGGTTTGTGGCGCGGCGTGCGGATCGAGTTTCTGCCCAAGCTCCATCTGAGCCGGCCTTATCTGTATACGGAGAGCCTGGCGGACGGCTGTGCCCGGCTGCGCTTCAAGTGCGAGATTGCGGACGGCACCGTCAATGAACTGACAGTGCGCCAGGATTATGATTCCGGCAGCTATGAGTATACAAGGGCCTTTGACAATGGCATTACCGGACTGAAGCAGTCCGAGCCTGTTGCCGTCCGCATTGAGCTAAGGGAAAAAACCAGCGGCCGCTTGGTCAGCCAAACGGAGGATACCGTAAATCTGTATGATTATGAGCAGAGCGGCATCGACTCCAGATTTTATGAATGCCAATTTTATAACCGGACTCTTACCGTAAACGATCCTGTGCTCTGGTACCCCCATCATCTGGGTGATCCTTTCTTGTATACGGCGACCGTCTCCCTGCTGCAGGACAATAAGGTCAAGGATATCCAGACCTTCGATTTCGGTATCCGTACCATTGCGCTGGAGGAGACGACCGGAGAACAATACCGCGCCAGATGGGACAAATTCCAGCTTGTGGTGAACGGACGACGGGTTTTCCTGAAGGGCATGAACTGGATGCCGGTGGATTTCCTGCTGAAGCTTCCCCGTGAGGAGTACCGCTGGGCACTGGAACTGGCCCGCAATGCGGGTATCCAACTGCTCCGGGTCTGGAGCGGCGGAGGCATCCCGGAGGCGGATGATTTCTATGAACTGTGTGACGAACTGGGCATTATGGTGTGGCAGGACAGCTTCATCGCCAACATGGAGACGCCCAACTGGCCTCAGGACATCCTCCAGGCCCAGGTAAATATGTACCTGTACCGGATCCGCAACCACCCGTCCCTGGCTATGCATTGCGGGGGCAATGAATTCAATCCCTATGCCTTCGGCAACGCAGCCTCCATGTTTGTGATTGAGCGCAACGTAGCCGATCTGGACCCGTCCCGCCCTTTCATGCGCACTACCTCAGACAAGGGAAGCGCCCATGTGTACCGGGATATGGAGCCTGTGTGGTACCGGCGTCTGTACAAGGAATTGCCGTTCCTGGCGGAATCGGGAATCCACAGCTTCCCCAACGCCAAGAGCCTGCGGCAGCTGCTCACTCCCGGGGAGTTCAACCGGCCGCTCACCGACATGATGAGCCCCGAATTCCGGCAGAGCCATCCTGAGCTGCTGAATCACTTCACGGAATACGTGCCTGACCGGGTTCCGCGGATGCTGGCGAGAGCGTCCGCAATCAATGATGTGCAGGGAGCAACACTGGAGGAGTTGGCGGAGGCCTCTCAATTGGCATCCTGCGAATTCTACCAAATCATGATTCAGTCCATGCGCGAAAATTATCCGGTGACCGCAGGCGTCATCCCTTGGGTGTTCAAGCGGGCCTGGACCACCATTGGCATCCAGTTGGTGGACGGTTTGGCCGACCCTATCGCTCCCTACTATTACGTCAAATCCGCCTACCAGCCGCTAACCGTGATGGCCTGCTTGAACGAACTGGTCTACGCACCGTCGGAGCAGATGGAACTGCCGCTCATGATCATTCAGGAGAACTGCAGCGGGCTGGAGCAAGGGGTGGAGCTGGTGGCACAGATCTGGAGCCCCCTGCTGGAGCTTGCCTATGAATACCGCACCGCGGTTGACATGCCCGCCGGACAATACCGGAGCATTCATACGGCTGAGCCGTTCACCATACCGGAGGAATATGCGGAGGCTTTCTTCCTGGTGCGTACAGCACTGGTAAAACACGGGAGAATCATAGCGCAGAGCGTATATTGGCCCAAGTGCCTAAGCCGGATGACAGATCCTGAATTCCGTTCCCAGCGCCGCAGCAAGCCTGAGCCCAACCTGTTCTTCGACAAGGGACCATGGTTCAAGCCCCAGCTTCAGAGCGCGCCCAAAGCTGCTCTTGAATGCAGCATTGTATCGGTCCATAGACAGTCAACGAGAGTAACGGTGCGGCTGGAACTCGCCAATCCTTCCCTCCATCCCGCTTTTCCTGTATGCGTGAATGTAGAGGACGACGGGACGGTTTGCCGTTTGAACGATAATTATTATTTCCATAACCCGGGGGAGAAAAAGGAACTGGAGCTGGAGGTATTGCTGCGCAATCCCCAGCTGGAGTCCCTCCGTCTGGTTGTCTCTGCTTGGAACGCACCGCCTTTCCGCCACCGCATCTTATTTACCCAAATTTAGGAATGGAGCGTGCCATTCATGATTATTACCGATTATTTGCGCAGCGAGTCCAGTCTGCAATGGCAGTATGCCAAGCAGGCGGGGGTGAACCACGCGGTAATCCGTCTGCCGGAGGATGACGGGTTCGATTGCACCAACCCTTCTCACTGGCAAACTGTGTATCAGAGGTTCATGTCTGCCGGTTTGACGCCCGTCGTAATAGAGCCAATGCCCAATGCCCTGCACGACCATATCAAGATTGGAGATGAAGAGCGGGATGCCTGCATTGAGAAGGTTATCCGGATGCTTCCGATTATGGACAGTCTGAACATCCGCACCATCTGCCTAAATTTTATGGCTCATATCGGCTGGTGCCGTACGTCACGGGATCTGCCTGAGCGGGGTGGAGCACTGGTGACAGGCTTTGATATGGAAGAGTTCGTGCCGGCGGAAGGCGATCCGGCCATTACCGAGGAGGAGCTATGGACGAATCTGGCCTACTTTCTCCGGGCTGTGGTGCCTTATGCGGAGAAGCACAACATCCGGCTCGCGCTGCATCCCGATGATCCGCCCGTTCCCCGGCTGGGCCGGGTCTCGAGGATTCTCACCAGCTACGAGAATATACACCGGGCCGTTCATTTGGTGGAAAGCGATCATCTGGGCGTAACTCTGTGCCAGGGGACCTACACGGCCATGGGGGAGAATCTGGAGCAGGTGATTCCCGCCTTCGCCCGGGAAAACAAAATTTTCTTCATTCATTTCCGGGACATCCGCGGCAATAAGTACAAGTTCCGTGAGACCTTTCACGATAACGGGCAGACCGACATGGCCCGGATTATCCGGCTGTATCAGGAATACGGCTGCCAGGTGCCCATCCGGGTGGACCATGTGCCCACCATGGCCGGAGAAGAAAATGAAATCCCCGGTTACGCCACGGTCGGCCGTCTCTATGCCATCGGTTATCTGAAGGGCATATTGGACGGACTTCAAGCCTGATTGCTTACTAAGCGGCAACGGAACCAAGCCAAGCTGCCGCTCTAATAAACAGTGGAACGGTTTTTTTCCCTTATTATGCATACAGCCGCGGCAGGAGAGCCAATAAGGTAGGCCATTTTCCCTTATTGGCTCTCTGCCGCGGCATCTACACCTTCAAGCGCATGCACCTCATATTGGAAAAGTGATAACCGGCCTTCGTGTAGAAGTGCTGGGCAGGCTCGTTGTCCGCATCCACCAGCAGCGTAATCCGCAGGAAGCCGCGGCGGCGGGCATACTCCACGATCTGCTCCATAAAATAAGTACCGCAGCCCTGCCCTCTGGCTTGCAGCGACAAGATGTAATCCTCCAGAATAATCACCTTGCCGCCTTCGGCTGTGCTGATCGTGAAGATCAGGTTAGCCATGCCGATGACTGCTCCATTGCGCTCCAGCACCATGAGCTGCCCGCTCTCCGGCCGGCTCATAATCATTTCCAGTCCAACCCTCTGCTTGGCAGTATCGTTGATGCTGGTGAAATCCTTCTCCAGACTGAACAGCTCGGCTAGCAAAGCGCACATGACAGGAATATCCCCGCTTCCCGCCTCCCGAACCTGCAACATGACGTAGTTCCCCTCCGGATTATTATTTGGCATCATTCGTAATTCCCAGTATTCCGGCAATGGCCTCCAGCACCAGATCGGTCTCCAAAGCAAATTCCTCGCTTACTGTCCGGTGCTCGGTGATGGACTTCTGGACCATCAGCCCGAACAGGATGGAGATGATCAGCGCCGATGTCTTCGCAGGGCGAATAGAGGGGGCAATCAGGCCCATCTGCTGGCATGCCTCAATCCACTTCGAGGTGAATTCAATCCAGCTCTGATGCAAATTAGCCAATATTCTGGCCACATCCGGCTGTTCCTGCCTGCTTAGCAGATATACGAAGCAACGCCGCAGCACCACTTGGCTTTCGTCGGCCGGTTGGAGAAGCCCGCGGACGATTCCCGATACCGGCCCCAGCCGGGAAGGCGTGAGACGCATGCCGTGAGGAACACGCCCCATCCCTGCGCTGCCGTGAGGATGCCGCCCTGCTGCCGCTGCATGGGAATTAGGCTGCGGCTGAACTGCTCCCGCATCATGTGCCGACAACCCCGGGTGCTGTTCAGAGCTATGAGGAGGCATCGCCTGCATTCCATGGGGAGGAACAGGCATGCCTGAAGGATGGCCCGGAGCTGGAGCATTGCCCTGATACTCATTCACCTTCTTCAGCATATGCTGCTCCAGAATCAAGCCGAACAGCTCGTCCTTGCTTTGCACATAGTGATAGATGGCTCCCTTGGATATGCCGGAACGCTTGATAATCTCCTGAAGGGTGGTATTCTGGCAGCCGATCTCCGCCGCCAGCTTCTCCGTCGTTTCAAGCACAAGCCTTAACGTGTGTGATGGATGATCCATCTGGGGCATTCATTCCTTTTGGTCTTTTTTATAATAGCTGTATGGAAATATATTACCTCTTATTGATACCTTCCGCAGTTCTTTTGCGAAAAAAAGTTTGACAATCTCGTATCTTTGTTCTGTATCCTCATCCTCCACCATCTCCAGACAGCATTCCTGAAGAGATCCGTAGAAGTATTCGTCCCCCTCATATTGCAGCATCAGCTTGCCGCCATTGGAATTCAGAATGGACAGCAGACTGGAAATATCGTCTCTTTCTTCCTCATACATAGCGTTTCCGCCGTCATAATCACAAAATTGTACCCGCATCGTTATCTCCTCTTTCCCATCTATATTTGTTCTTCATCTTACCAAACCGACCGTCGGTTTATATAGTGTCAATTTTGTGAGAATTCTTACTTCTAAACAGGGCTCTCCGGTATCCTGCCACTCTGGTTCTTGATGGAACCGCTGTTCTTGGCCATCATAAGCTTCCCGCAGTCCCGCTTAGACCTTCATCCCTAAATGATGATGCGAGGTCCTGGATATAGATATAACCGCTGCAATCCCGCAGTTTGCGCTTCAGCTTGTTCGCATGTTTTCCAAAATGGTGAATACAATGTAAGTATTTGATCGTCAGGAGGACATGATGCCGATGCCAAAACTGCCGTCCCAATCGTTCATGAGAGGTACGCTTGTCTTGTCCGTCGCTGCGTTTATCAACCGCATTCTCGGGTTTATCAGCGGAATGTTCGTTGCCCGTGTACTGGGTGCCGAAGGGATCGGCCTGTTGATGATGGCCCAGCCCCTGGTGCCGCTGGTTATTACCATTACGGAGTTGGGCTTGCCTGTAGCCATCTCCAAACTGGTGGCTGAGGCTGAGGCCCGGGGAGAAACTACCAAGGTAAGACGCATTCTCCACGTCTCCTTGACTGTCACCGGGTTCCTGAGCGTTACGCTCACCACCTTCTCTCTGCTTGGATCGGAATGGATCGCCTCCATTCTGCTTAGCGACCAGCGCGCTTACTACGCCATGCTCGCCATTACGCCGATCGCGCCGATTATCGCCGTTTCTGCGGTGCTCAAAGGATACTTCCGCGGCAAGCAGCGGATGCAAACCATCGCCGCTTCAGATGTGCTGGAGTATACGGTGCAGATTGCCTGTGTGCTGGCCCTGGTCCATCTGCTGCTCCCCTACGGCATCGCATATGCCGCTGCGGGTGCAACAGCCGCTGCTGTTATCAGTGAGGCGGTCAGCCTGCTGTTCCTGTTGACCAGCTATAAACTGCGCGGAGAAGTCAAGCTGCCGGGAGAGACATGGGCGAGCCATCTGAAGAAGGGCAGATCCACTCTCGCAGAACTGCTTCGGATTGGCCTGCCTATTACCGGAAATGGAGTGGTTCATTCCTTATACGCCGCATTTCAACCGCTGCTGATTACGACCAGCCTGGCCATGGCCGGTATCGGTACGGCCATGGCTACCAAGCAGTTCGGACTGCTGTGCGGATATGCCTTTCCATTGCTGTTCATGCCAAGCTTTATTACGCAATCCATGTCCACCGCCCTCATTCCTGCAATTAGCGAAGCAGCTGCCAATAAGAACAACCTGCTGATGCATGAGCGGATGGATCAGGCTATGCGCCTGGGGCTATGGATCGGGGCTCCGGCGACTGTGATCCTGTTTATTTGGGCCACGCCTCTGACCTCCCTTATTTTTCAGGCGCCGGAAGCCGGACTGCTGTTGAAAATCCTGGCCCCCATGTTCTTTCTTCATTATTTTGATGCACCTCTGCACGCCATTTTGATCGGGCTTGGCCGCGCCAAAATCACTCTGCGGAACCACCTGGTGACCACTCTGTTCAAGATTGCGGCCATCCTGTTTCTCGGAAGCGAATTTGGCATCATCGGCGTGGCCTTCGGGCTGGGCATGGCCATTGTTGTTCAGACCTTGCTCAATTTCTTCGCCATCTCGGGCACCATCGGGTTTTATTGCGACATCCGCCTTTATGTCAAGGTCAGTCTGTCCATGTTCATCATGGCTTTAAGCGGACAGTGGGCCTACGGATATCTGAATGATATGCACCTGCCGATGTTGTGGAGCGTGCTGGGATCAGCAGGATTCTCCCTGCTTGTCTACTTCGCTGTGCTGTCTCTTACCAGTACGTGGGGCCATAAGGGGCTGAGCTTTTTTTCCCGGTAAAAGCTCCTTAGCCAAGCAATCCGCAGGAATGGGGTGCAAAGCGGCCGAACATTGTAGAATGGGCCCGGCGGGGGCAGCGCTGGGCCATTGTATGCGAAATTTCATACAGAATGGCCCTGCCAGCGGCAGCACTGGGTAGCTCTAGCCCTTATTCTGCTGCTCGTCATTCGTTCGAGGATGCCGGGTTTTGAAAAAAGAAAAGCCGTCCCGGATACGGATCGGCTTATTTCTGGCTCCGGCATCAGTTTTTTTGCCTAAAGCGTTTTGAAGACATTGCAGAGGGGAAAGCCGCTTTACATCGTATCCGGTGATGGCCAGCCGACGGCCCCGAGGAATCCGTCCATTGACCTCCATTCGATTGGTCCCCTCGCTCAAGGGCGCTGTCCCCTGTTCCAGACAGTCAACCATACCGCTCCGCGCTTATATCAAAAAGAGACAAACCCTTCCACCAGAGCTTGTCTCCTAATTTGCAGCTTACCTCTTGAGTATCTTATTCAGCACCGGGTAGATGGTTTCGGCCATCCGCATAAAGCCCAGATCATTGGGGTGGCAGCCATCCACGGTGCAGGCCTCCCTGTCCTTCTTGCCGAAGTAGTTTTCCCCGTCTATAAAATAAACATTGCGGTCACCGGATGCCCGGGCATTGTCATAGGTGCGGTGGATGATTTTCCGGCGGAGCCAGGCTGTTTCCCGGTCCAGGTCGAAGTCGGGTTTGGTCAGAAAGAGAACCGGCAGCCCCGGCTGGACTTGACGGATAGTCCTGAAAAATGGCTCATGGGTTTTCTCCAGATGCTCCAGATCAGGCGCGTTGTGATCGTAATCATAGATGAATACACTCATGTCTAAGCCGGCAATATAAGTTGCCAGTTCCGGTTCCCCCCTGGCTGAACCCGAAAATCCCAAATTGATGTAATCCGCATCCAGCCATCTGGACAATAAGGCTGTGTAAGCATTGGCCACCCTGGAGGCACAGCCGCCTTCGGTGATGGATGATCCATAAAAGACCATCGGCTGTTCAACATCATACGGAGTGGGCGGCTCCACCAGGGCGTCATCCTCCAACTCGATGAAGACATTCTCCAGCTCCTCATTTCTTGGCAGGTGAATGGTAATATCCTCCATCGCCTTGTCCTTCGTGAAGGCAAGGCTTCCTGTCCTGCTCTCATAATTCTTGGGGGTTGCGATACCCGCATACCGGACCATGCCGCCCCGGCCAACATACACATCCGCCCCTGCGGAGCCGGACAAGGGAATTGCCCAATCCACCACATTGGTCTGCAATAGCGTCCGGATAGTCACACTGGAGGAGTCGGTACGGAACCGGACCCGCCCGCCGCACGGGTGAATGGCCCTTGCCGCCACACCTGCCGCTGCCTGCTCCAGCACCGCCTGCGGCAGACGCCAGAACTTCTCAGGCAGCAATTGACGCTGCAGGCCACAAATTTGAAATGGTTGTTCCGTGCATGAATATTGTTTCATATACCGCATCACTCCCTATGTTCTGCCGAATTACGGTCTTACAGCCAGGCCCCGAGGGCCCAGGTTCTTTTGCACAATCATCTGACAATCCAGTATTGGAAGTCTGAATGTAAGGTTGCGCAGAATTAACAATACCGGGCAAGATAACCCGCCATAAACGCTGCCTGAAGCGCAGAAATATGCGGTTTGAAGTGAATATGATCACTGTAAGCTTCATCTCCGAAGCGTTCCGTGAAGCTGTACAAATCAATGCTATCCACGCCGTACTCAGATACGATCGCATCAGCCGTCTCGTTATAATGCAATACGTCACGGTTGTAACGCTTGAATATATCGATTCGGGAGTTATGTCTCTCATCTTGTACCATTGTGGTTCTAACCCAGATGGGAACAATTCCGCGCTGTTGCAGCAGATCAAGAATAAAGCGCAAGTTCGTTGCATATTCAGCCAATGGAACTTGAATCTTCCCGCTCGCAACATCCACCTTAATATCGTGCAGCCCGCAGTTGAAAACAATATTATGATAAAAATGGCCTTCATCAAGCAGAATGCGCGACAAATATTGCCGTACCATGGAACTGTCGCCTCCGTTGCCGCCAATCGGGATATCCAGATTTTGCAGCGCTGCTTCAAGTCCTTCTTTGCGATAAATATCGAACATCCCGCTTACAAATTGCTTGAAGTATTCGCCATACTGAAGCGATATGCTATCTCCTACCACCAGCAAAGTTTTCATCGTAATCCTCCAACAACTGATATTCCCGTCAAGCGTTTGCCTGCGTGCAGTCCATTAATACTCCGTAGCCGCCGCGGCACATCCTTCCACCGGCCTGCCGCGGGATATTGTTGCTTCTGCACGCTTGTCATCCGCCTTCTCCTCCCTGCCCCTCCGGGGCAAGAGGGATGACCATATTCCAGGTATTGGACGCATTGGCGAAGCCCCCGGGTCCGTCAGCCGTGGCAGCGAATAAATGGGTAGGACGCCCTTCCTGAAACAGCAGGAACGGGCGCTCGAAGCTGCCCATGGTTCTGATGGTTCCGTCCTCCCAGCGGATGGTTCTGGAATAAGCCATGGGCGTGTTGCTCAACCGCCAATCCAGGCCGTCAGGCGAAACGGCATGAATGCCGGCATGCATCTCCCCGCACAGATTCCCGTCCATATCCTTGGCAATCAATTCATATCCCCGCTCCGTTTTCCAGACAAAAGGGTCCTCTAGGTGAAACTCCTCCGGAAATACAGGTGTTTCCTGCAAGACCGTGTACGGTCCTTCATAATGCGGCGCCCATGCCGCCCCGATGGTCATCCGGCCATGCAGAATGCCTTCATAACGCCGGGCTTTATAGATCAGCAGTACGGAGCCGTCCTCATGAACGCAGGGAGCCGGGTTGGAGGTCAGGAAGCTGTCGAATTGGCCGGGCCGGACGGGCATAATGGGGTAGTCCATCCTCTGCCAGGGCCCGAATACACTGCGGGATACGGCAATGCCGATACGCTTGTTGGATCTGGCCACGATGACCCGGGGATCGCTCATCTCCAAGGGCTCTCCCGGTACGGCATCAGGCAGAGGATTCGTAGAACCCATGTAATAAAGCACGTACTCCTCCCCCTGCTTGGTAATATGCGGATTGTGGGTGCTTCGGCCGTCCCAGTATTCCGCTCCCCTTGCTGGCAGCACCACCTCTTGGAACGTGTAGGGACCTTCAGGCGTATCACAGACAGCCCGGACTACCTCCGAGGCCACCAGCCAGCCGGGATGGAACGGAATCGACTTGGGCCAGCGAGAAGCAAACATATGATAGCGACCGTCCTCCCCCCGGATAACCGATCCGCACCAGACCCAATATCCTTCCATGCGGAAGCCGCCCTGAAGCGGAGCGGGGAGAAGCCGGTCATACAAACTGCTCATCTGTCAAACATCTCCTTTTCGTATTATGGTGAAGCGATAAGCCGCCGTCACCGGAGCCGGACAACGGATAACCAGCTTACTTTGCCTGAGTATCCGCGACCTGCTGTAATCGGGAAATTTGCCGGCGCCGTGGAGGCTGATAACGTCGCCTTAAAACCCACGCCGCCGGCAAGCATTATTGCCAGATTCCTTGGAGCATTCGGTATACAATCGCGGCAGCCTGCGCTCTGGTGGCTTGCTCCTGCGGCGCAAACCTCCCTTCACTCAAACCGTTTATCACTCCCGCCTTGGTCAACTGTTCGACGGCTTCTCTCGCATATCCGGCTATGGCGACTTGATCCGCAAACCGGAGTGTTCCCCCGTCCTCCGCTCCCTTCAGATTTGCCTTCAAATGCTGCAGCGTTCTGTAGCTCATTACGGCGATATCCTCTCTGCTGACCGGGTCATTCACTCCGAAGCTTCCGTCTTCCCTGCCTTGCACAATACCGGATTCCCGGGCCGCTCCAATGGATTTGCCGTACCACGCGCCCTCCACCATGTCGGTGAAGATTGCCTTATCCTGCACGGCATCCGTATTCAGCTCCATGGCCTCTACCAGAAGCTTGACAAATTGAGCGCGGGTAACCATACTCTCCGGTTGATATTGGCCTTCCGCCACCCCGTCGACGATTTCTCTTGCGGCCAGATTCAATATATAGGGTTCCGCCCATCGTGCCGTTTCCAGATCATGAAAACTTACATTTGCTTCCATTCCCGCATATTTGCTAAAGTGCTTTGGGGAAAAGCTCAACTTTTGCGCATTTTTATCATACTTGCTGTTTTTGACTGCCTGCAGCCTGCCTTGATCATCCAGATAATAGACTACGATCCTCTCTGGATTTTCTCTCGTCTGAAGAATGTAGTCCAGCTCTACCGTCACGTCTTTGCTGCCGGGAAAATCCGTGATGGATGCATGGCCTAAGCTCAAGTTGAAATCGTAAACCACAGCCTGGCCGATACGACTTCTCACACTGTCCGGAAGCTCTGAGGCATTCACGGCTGCGACAGTCAGGCTGAGGAGCTCATCCTCCGATCCCTCTAATGCCCGCGCCAGCATCTCAGCCGAAAGAATGATATTCGCCAGAGCCGTCCGGATCGTAATGAAATCCACCCCTCCTCCTGCCAGTCCATTCTGCAAGGCCTGGGAAGGCAGTTGAACAGTTATACTCGAAGGAGCCGCGGAGGCTTGAATGTCTATGGTCACATTGCCCTTAACAGGGAGCTTCAGAACGGACAGCAGATCTGCCGCCGCAAGTTCTGCAACCGTATGTCCATCGCTGTCCAGCGTCGTCCTGACCACCAGACTTCCCGCGCTTACCGTTGTATCCTTGGGCACTGTTGGATCCTTGGGCATTATCGGATTCTTGGGCGTCTCGGAGAGCTCCTCGGGAGCTCCCTCCTCTGCATTCTCCCGGGTCACGGTGACCGTATAGGTTTTGGACGTTCCGTCTTGCGCCGTTACCGTCACTTGAACCGGGCACTGCCGCTTACCGCAGCCACACCGTTCACCTGCATCGCCGCAGCGCTGTCATACACCGCTGCCGTTACGCTGATGCTGCTTGTGCCGTTGCCCACCCTTGCGCTGTAGCTTGTCGTCTCCTTGCTAAAAGCGGGACTCAGCGTTCCTGCGCTTAACGCCAAGCCGGTCAAATCCGCGTTGGACGATAAGGGCGGCGGTACTTCAGCACTCCCCCTGGTCACGGTGACCGTGTAGGTTTGCACTGCCGCTTACCGCAGCCACACCGTTCACCTGCATCGCCGCAGCGCTGTCATACACCGCTGCCGTTACGCTGATGCTGCTTGTGCCGTTGCCCACCGTCGCGCTGTAGCTAGTCGTCGCTCTATTAAACGCAGGACTCAGCGTTCCTGCGCTTAACGCTATGCCGGTCAAATCCGCGTTGGACAATAAGGGCGGCGGTACTTCAGCAGCTGCAACCCGCACTGCAACCGACAAGGGAAGCAGCGTGTAGAATTGTCCGGCCGGATCGGTCATGACCGGATCAATCAATTGGAGCCGGGTGCTCCCCTTAGGCTGCAGGGCAGCAAAGCGCAGCTTCAGCAAATTTCCTTCTGCAAGATAACCGTCTGCATCGACAGCGGCCAACTCGATGGTCAATCTGCCCGGTTCTGGAGCGTAAACCTGGGCAGTCACCGATCCGGCGGCTTCAGAGCCGAGCCAAGCCAGGGCCTCCTGGTCATAATCAAGCTGCAAAGCCAATTCCTTCACTTCCCCATGCAGGCTGTGGGCCACATGGCTTAACCCCAAGTCCGACTCTAATGTGCCGCCCGCTGTGACAGAATGGGGAGTACTCAGATATAGCTCCGGATTGCCGCTCTGCTCCAAGGTGATGGAGCCGCTGCGGGCATACACGCCCAGATAACCTGCTCCTCGAATCGCCTTGCTGTCCGTATCCAGATAATCAAATAATTTCTGTCCATTCGCGATAACGATCAGGCGAACGCCGCCTGCCTCATTAATGGCGCCAAGCTGAAGCCGATGGCGCTGATTGTAGGGCAGCATCGTATTGGGGAGCGCCGGTCCTCCCAGACTGGGCGAGCCTGCAATACTGCCATAGATGACCGTTCTCACACCGTCGTTGAACCGCTGAAGCTCCAGCACATCGGGCTTAACCGTGAGAATATAAGTGGTATCTTCAATGCCCCTGGTTGGATTCTGGGTTCGGAATATGATGGAGGGCCAACCCGATGAGGCATTGATGGTCATCTGGAAGTCCAGAAGCTCGTTCAGATATTTCTGACCTTGGTACAGCGCAAACTGTTTGGACGAGCCCAGGGTTATGCTTTTTCCATCCGGGGCTACTGCTTTAACGCCGCTATTGTCCACCAGCCAGCCGTCTGCATCGGCAAGCTCTGCCCGCAGCGCCTGCGGCTCGGCTATCCCTTCTTCCGCAACCTTCACCCGATACTCCCGCATAAGAGTAACGCCGTTCCATGTTCCGTTCACAGTCAGCGTGTAGGTTCCTGGCAGGCTGGCCACAAGTCTGCCGCTCTCATCAGCCGTAAGCAATTGAGGGTCGCTGCTGCTGTAGCGGATCTCCTCCAGTTGCAGAGCGTGCTGCAGATTGGAGATACCAATAAACGGGAATGCCTGCGGCTCATCCTTCATCAGCCTCAATTCCGTTGCCATGTCCATCCCTTCCATGGATATCTGCTCCAGATATTCATCCACGTAGACCATAGATGAGAATGTCTTCAGCAGAGTACCGTCCAGCACATACAGATGCAGTTCGGTTACTCCGGCGCTCTGTCCCGTAATCGTGCCGCTCGCATCCACTGTGGCAATGGCCGGATCCTCCATCTTGTAATAAACCCGCAAACTGCTTGCATCAACCGGCTGATCCTTGCCGTCTGCAGCGGTGATACCCAGCCTGCCGCTATGCCCGGACTGAAGGACAAGCTCTGAAGGAACAATAATCCGTTCTGCGTGACCGTTCCGCACATCCCGGTATTCTTCTGTCAATCCTGAACGGACAATAATATCCGCTGCCTCCTCCGGCCACACGGCATCCGGGTAAACCCGGGTATTAATCTCCGTCACATTACCAAGCGGAGTATTGCTAGTCTTGCGGTCCGTTGTTGTATAAGTATTCGCAAAGATAATATCTTGATTGGTGTTGCCATGACCCCACCGGTTGGCTCCGCTCCTCCAGAATGGAGCTTCCGTCAAGTCTATAACGTTGCGGTCCAGCTTCCAGAAGGTGCTTCCTTCATCCGTATACAAGGCTCCATAGTCATTCATCTGATTCCTGATATAATTCTCGGCGATCAGATTATATTGCTCCTCGGAGCCCCCGGAATTGCCAAGCGTATAGATAGCGCCTCCATCATAGATGCCCTTTCCCATTAGATCATGAATGAAGTTATTCTCCACCTTCATGTTCCGCAGCACATTCGGAAACCTGGTTGCCCAGCCATATCCAATATGAAGCCCGCTGTAGGGAATGTTGAAGATTTCGTTGTGGCTAATATCCATATTAAGCGGGAAGCCGGCTGAAATCGCCGCAGCGGACATATAGTCTACTCCGATGTCATGGATATAGTTGCTGAGCACATCATTATTGCGCATCTGCATGAGCGGATCAGTTGGATTGGCGTTGGCCGCGGAGATATAAGGATCGCCCACATTGATCGCACTGCCGGATATATCATAGAACGTATTGCCGCGAATCATACTGTTCTGGACCCCGTTCACAAGCTTCAAGCCTGTAACGCCAAGCCGTGTAAACACATTGCGCTCGAAGTTGACAGCCTGGGCATGCTCTACCGTGACAGCCGCCAGTGGCAGAGTATCGTTGGTCCCGGGATAGCGCAGGTGATTATTCTGGGCGTCGGAATGTCCCGCATTCGTGCTGGGACGCATCCATGTGGTATCGGCAAATGTCAGTCCGGTGAACATGATCCGGGATACCTGATCAGCAGCTGAGCTGCCCTTGATGTTGACCAGTTCCTCTACTACAGGAGCCATAACGTCGGCGTTCTGCAAATCCTCCCATATCCGCGGTTTGTAGAACACTTCGCCGGTGCCCTCATTCCAATACCATTCCCCGTCCTCGTCAAGCAGCTCGTAAGCATTCTCGTAGTAAACCGGATAAGTCGCGGAGGTTCCTCCCTTGTTATTCACCGCTGTCCAGCCAGGCTCCTCCATGGCAAATACAGCTTGGCCGTTGCCATCAAGGGTGATAGCTGCAACACCGCTGCGGGGATGGGTCCACTGCTCCATATAGACGAACTCCAGATCCTGAGGGCGGACGAATCCGGCCAATTGCACATCACTGCTGGTGTAGCCTGTTGCGGTTTTGACCGCATTGGTAAGTCCCGCTTCACTGCGTGCGCGGGTCGCGCGGACACCGTCAATGAAGAGCTGGCGGGTGGCAAAATCCATTCCCACATTTGCTTTATAGATTCTGTTCACAGGATCATGGAGCGTCCAACCCGTGATCTTGCGGCCGCCGCTGATAACCGGATGCTCACCGGGATAAGCGGACCAGCGCACCTGATAACCATTTGAGCCGGAATCCTCCTCATTGAGGGTCCAGGTCGATTGAAGGGGATATGTCCCCTCCCTTAAGTACACGATGATATCGCCAGTCATGGCATTATTCAGTCCGCGCACGGCCTCCTGGGCTTTGGCCAAGGTGTGGAACGGCATCAGCTCGGTTCCGGGATTATTATCGTTACCTAGTGGGGACACATAGAACTCGTGCTGCACCAGTCTTGGCAACACCTCCACAGCCGCCGTTGCAAAAACCGCGCTATTCGCCTGCGCGCTTGCGGTAATGACCGCGGTTCCGGCCGCTAAACCAACCACCTCCCCGTCCTGCACTTCAGCTATGGCAGGATTGGAGGAGGACCAGACCACATTCTTGTTCGCCGTCTCTAACGGCAACACGGTGGTGCTCAGATATTCGATAGAGCCGACGGGAAGCTGCAAGGAGCTTTTGTCCAAGGTTACCGACTGTGGCGGCACCTCTGCAACACGGACCGTCGTTGTTACAGCTGGAAGACCCGGGGCAATTGGGATTGCTGTAATCTGCGCGGTTCCCACGCCTATTCCCTTTACATTTCCAGTTTCATCCACGGTTGCCACATCCGTCTCGTCCGAGCTCCAGACCGCGCTTTGGAGAGCCGCGTCAGCCGGAACAAAGCTCAGCTTCAGTCTGGTTTCTCCTTTAAAAGGCACCATGTATTCCTGCTGGTCAAAAAAAGCGCCTGTCGCGTCCTTGAAGGAATACACATTCAGATCGTCGATATCAAAGGAGCCCACACACTCACGATAAAAACCAACATTGACCCGCTCGATTAAGCCTACGGTATTGTTCGCTGTCCGCTGGGAGACCACCAGCTCCTGATCGATAAGCAGGTCGTACTTATCTGTAACCGTATCCAGGATTAGCCGCACCTCATACCAGCGGTTGGGCTCATAATATTTCACGGCTGTCCATTTGCCTGTTCCGCTTGAGGTGTCCCAGATGCTGAAGGCTCCGCCCTCGCTCATCCCCAGATTAACCAGCTCGCCTGTACTGGTGGCAAACCGGGGTATATAGATGAATCCGTTCGTCTGCTTGGCCCGAATCCGGTACGCCAATACAGCCTTCTCGGGTTTAGGATCATCCAGTAATCTTGCAATACCATAGGTGTAATTCGCTCTCGCGGTCTGGGTAAAGGACAGGACACGACCCGCTTCCCCTTCTCCTGCCTCAGCAACCTTCACACTGGTAACTGCAGGGGCAGTCCCGTAGCTCCAGCCCTGCGCCGGCTTGGTCCCGATCATGGTGGTCTCGAAATCCTCACTGAGCAAATCCCCGGAGGTGGGCACGGTCTCACTTGTTATGATGACATCGCACTGGTCCTGGAGCGTTGCATCAGCTGCCGACTGCACGGTGATGGTGGCAGACCCGGCCCCAATACCGCGGATTTCCCCGCTGGAGCTTACAGTGGCTACTGACGGATCGGAGGTGGACCATAGCATCTGCTTGTTGGTAGCATTAGACGGCAGCACTTGTGCAGACAGGAAGCTTCTCGCCCCCGTTGCAAGCTGCATACTGTGAGAGCTTAACGTTACACTCGCCGGTGAAACGCCATATACGCTGACAGTTGCGGTTACTGGCGTCAGTCCGGCAGCATACGGGCTAGCCGTTATCTGGACAGTGCCTATGCCTTTGCCCGTGACAATGCCCTTCTCATTCACCGCAGCCACAGATGAATCCGAGGAGGACCAAGCCGCTGTCTGCAAGGAGGCGTCGATCGGATCGAAGGCCAGATTAAGCGGCAGACTTCCTTCGATATCCACCGAGTATTCGGACTGAGAGAATTGTGCGTTGACAGCATCCTTAAAGGAAGAGATTTTCAGGTCATCTACACTGAATACTCCTCTGCTCGATCTCCAGACGCCAAATTCCACATGCCGGACACCTGATAAGTTAGCGTCATTATTTCGTTGGACCACTATCAACTCATTGTCGATATACAAATCGTATTTATCCGTGTTCGTATCCACCACTACACGCAAGTCATACCAGCGGTTGGCTTCATAGGATTTTACGGCCTTCCAGCCGGTCCCTTCACCAATAACGAAGCTGCCAGAGTCGTTCATTCCCAGCTTGACTGCATCAAAGGCGAAGCGGGGCAGATAAATGAATCCGTTGGTTTGCTCTGCCTTGACCCGATAGCTGAGCTCCGCCCGGGTCACATCCTGCGGCAGGCTATATCTTGGGGCATAATTACTCGCCAATGCATTACTGGTCTGAGCAATCTCCATGACATGATTGCCTGATGGCTCCACAACAACACTTGCTGTCACCCCGGAAGGCGTGGTGCCAGGGAAAGTCCACCGCCCGGCAGGCCGCTGCCCGTCTTCAGTGCTCTCAAAGTCCTCATGACCCAGATCTCCTGCAGGAGCCGCTACCGCCCGGCTTTCTAAAGGCTGCCACGCTCCAAGCGACCACAACATGGCAATAACCAGTAAAGCGGCCAAGTTCTTGCGAAAATTAGATTTAGCGATCATGCTTTTTCTCCCTCCGTTTCATATACAAACCCGCCGCATTTTACTCTCTTAACCAACCCTGAAGGAGGAGACTTTATATAAAAAGAAGGGTTCAGCGGTATTGAGATCAAGGCGGCCCCGGCTCTGCTTGCAAGTTCTCCAGAGGCTTCATCGCGAGCCTGGTTAAGCGTACAGCTGTACCGGTATGGTTCATCACTCTTGCAGAATGCTTCATCGAATATGCTTAGCCCAAATACGAAAGCAGCCTGCTTGATCCTGGTGAAATCCAGAACCTGTTCATCCCCTTCATACAAAATAAACTCTACCCACCGGGTGGATGCGTCTTGCCCTGTCTCTACCCGGACGGTCCGCTGATCGAACTCGCAGAGCAGGGGATGAATGCGGACTGTAATCCCGGGAGCCTGAATGCTGAACTCCTTCCCGATCTCTACCTGCTGTGGAAGCTGCACCTGATCCACCCAGCCGCCTACTTCAAAGCGCAACGACAGCTTTCTGGCCTTCAGCTTGCCGCCGTCCTTCAGGGGGTCCAGGATAAAATGGTAGTCGCCGTGATCCTTTACGTAAAACACACCTCCAATAAGATGATTTTGCTGTTGAGAGCTGCGAATAATGGCAGAAGCATAGTCCTGATCATCATGCAGGCATCGGAGTCTCAAATACGTGCATTGCTCCGGTGTTCCCCAATAGGCCATCAGCGGCCGTCTCTGGTTCCATAAATCATATTCCGCGAAGCTGCCCAAAGAAAAATTAGGGTTCATGTAAGTAGTTGCTTCCAGATACGGGCTCCCTT
This sequence comes from Paenibacillaceae bacterium, assembly GCA_029256185.1. Lineage (GTDB taxonomy): Bacteria > Bacillota > Bacilli > Paenibacillales > NBRC-103111 > Paenibacillus_AR. The sequence goes on along the minus strand of JAQSYI010000006.1, from coordinate 15,058 downwards.
TTTCGATCAGCACCCGGATTTCGTCGCCAGCAATAAGATCCTCCCCCTTGTAGAAGATTTCTCTTATGAAGCGCGGGCCCGTCAAAGGCCGAAACAAACCGTAATATTTCTGCGGGCATGCAATCACCATATCGTCCCACAGCAGCCCGTATTCCATCTCCTCCTCCTTCATCAGGTTCAGGCTCCTTTGGGTGCCCAGATGGAGAAAAGAAAGAAATCCTTTGCCGCTGATATTATCGTAGCACCGGCTATGCGGCGCTGACAGCTGCCTGGTGGGCTCATGAAAGTGATTCGCAATGCATTCCCACGCCTTGTCATTCAGTTGACCGGCGACCTCCAGCACGTCCCGGTCACCCACATTCTTGAGCATCCTGCCGATTTCCTCCAGAGCAAGAATCGTATAGGTTGGGCTGTTATATTCGGTAAATCCGCCATTAGCCGTTACGAATGCCAATTCCTTCTTCAGCCTGTTCTTGCCGTAACGGAGGAACTCCTGGTTTTGCAGCAATTCCCCGGCTTTAATCGTTACATAGGCGCCCATCAGGTTGATATTGGTGTAGTCGGGACCGATATTCCTGCGGATTATGCTGGCTGCGGCGTGATGAAGCGCCAGCTTAGTGCGTTCTATTCTCTCGTCCTGCAGCACCTCCCTCTGATTCAACAGCAGATACACGAGCACTTTCCCGTTGAAATCAGCCCAGTTCCAGTCCGGGGATCTCATCTTGGCCAGAGGCTCCTCCAGATAATAAGGCCAGATGCCATAGGTCGGACTGGATTCATCCGTATCCTGCATCGAAAGAATCAAATCAATCACCGTCAGCGCCCTTTTGCTATAGCCAGTCTCCCCGCTGTGCAGAAGTGCCGCCGCATATTCCAAGCTTTGGTAGACCACATGCACCATATCGCTTTGAACATGAGTATGGTATCCCTTGCGGCTTATCCTCTCGGTTACCATATTCTCATTGACATCGAAGCGTTGATGCTCCAAACCAAGCTTTTCGAGGAATTTCTCTTTCAAAGACGGTTGCATTTCATTCATGTGATATTCCCCTTATACAGTGAAGAGTACCAATATTAATTTTCGTAATAAGGTACTCTCCACATGTTTATCGCTTTATTGTTGCTTATTTCTTGTTGATAGCCACCCATGCATCCAATTGCTTTTGCTTCTCCGCAATAATCTTATCCATCCCGGCCGCCTTCAGTTCTTTGTTCATCGTAGCCAGTGTACTGTCTACATCAAACATGCCATTAGCGAAACCGTCCTTATACTTATCTACTATGGTCTTGCACTGGGCCGACTCCGACTTGACAGGCTCGGTATCGAAGGAAAAGCCCATAATTCTTGAGGCCTTCGCACTCTTATTCAATTCATCCGTCTTTTGGGGGATATCCGCTGCTACACCGGGCAGGAGATAAGCATTCAACTGATTTCCCAGCATCCATGCTACATTGGTGGTGTAACCCGAATCCGGGATCAGTTCAACGGTATTATCTCCCGTTTTCTTATAGTGCTTACCCTCAATCCCGTATACCAGTGTGTTGTATAGCTGTTTGTCGGTATTAATGAGCTCCAGGAACATCATAGCCCTTTCCGGATTTTTAGAGGTTCTGCTAATGGCCTGCATGGTGCCTGTGACGGAGCTGGTGGATACCAAAGGATCCGTAAGGAAGGCATACACCGGATCAAAACCGAACCGGGACTTGAACTCCGCCTCACCGCCAGGCTTATAATTACCCATCATAGCCATGATTTTTCCGGTTTTGCTAAGCTCCTCAACATTTTTCACCAGAGCCAAATCCTTGTTCAGGTATCCCTTATCCGCCCAACTTTTTAATGTTTTGACGTAATTAATAAAGGAAGGATGCTCATATTGGTTAATGACTTTATAATCCGTAGCATTATTGTCGATCGCGCCAGGGGTCCCTTCTCCCCCCAACGTTTCCAAATTCATATAGTTCATATAATCCATCATGATGACGTTGGTACCAGACATGATAAATTTATCGCTGGATTCACCCGCTTTCATTTTGGCCAAGGCAGGCTCCATGTCCTCCAGTTTTTTTATGGACTTTACATCGATTCCGTACTTCTCTACCATATCCTTGCGGAAGGCTACGACCGTCTGTCTGGCGGCAATCTGGTAATTGGGGAATCCATACATTTTATTGTTAATCTGAGTTGCTTTCCAGAAGTTTTCGGGTATCTGTCCATATGCCTTGGGAGCATGCTTCTTAACCAAATCATCAAGGGGCAGGAAAGCTCCCTTGGCAACGTTCTCATAAAACTGGTAGTTCGCAGCGGTAAACATAAGGTCAAACTCTTCCCCTGCGGCAATCATCAGTTTCGTCTTCTCCGCAAAGGCGGCAGCTTCAATAAACTGGATATCCAGGGTGGCGTTGATTTTTTCCTTCAATACCTTGTTCACCTCAGTCAAGACCGCTTCCCCGTCTTTCTGGTTGGGAATCCGGAGCACCCACTTGAGCTTAACCGGCGCAAGAGCTTCTGTGGTTGGAGCCGTAGAGACCGCCGGTGATTTTTTCGCCTCACCTGCCTCTTCCTTGCTGCTGCAGCCTGCCATTCCTGTAACTGCCAGCATGATAGCTGTCAGCATCACCATAACTTTGGATCTTTTCATTTAGCCAACTCCCCTGTTCCAATGTTAATTTATTTTAACTCCTTTCAGAGTCAAAACACAGCCTCCATTAACCTTTTACTGCACCTGCGGTAATGCCTCTTACAAAGTACTTTTGGAAGAATGGAAAAACAAACATCATGGGGCCAGCCGCCACCACAGCCATGGCCATCTTGGCGCTATCCGAAGGGAATTCGGCTATGCCAAGACTCATACCTACTTGCGCGTCCTTCATCATTTCTTCTGCATCCCGCAGAATCTTGTACAGGAGATATTGCAGCATATATTTGCTCTCGGAATCAATGTAGATCATGGACCGCATCCATTCGTTCCAGTATCCCAATGTCATCATCAAGCCGATGGTGGCAAGCGCCGGTTTGGATATGGGGAGCACAATCTGCCAGAAGGTCCGCATTTCATTGCACCCGTCGATTCTGGCTGACTCCAGCACCTCCTGGGGCAGATCAAAGAAGAAGGTCCGCAGCAGAATAATATTCCAGGAGCTGATCAAGCCCGGAAGAATCAAGATCCAGTAAGTATCCTTCAGCAGATAGTACTTTGTAAAAATAATATAACTGGGAATCAGCCCGGCATGAAACAGCATGGAGAAGAATACGAAGAAGCCAATAGCTCCGGCAAACTTATATTCCTTTCGTGACAGCGAATAGGCAATCATGGCCGTCAGAATAAGTCCGACCCCGGTTCCAACAATAGTAACGAATAACGTTGTTCCGTATGAATTGAGAATCAGCTCCGGAGATTTAAAGATATAGCGGAAGGCGTCCAAGCTCCACATTTCCGGGAAAAGACTGTATCCGCGCTCCACAATACTCTTGGTATCACTTACCGAAAGAATCACCACAAGCAGCATGGGTACAATACAGGTTAACGCGAGGCAGGTAAAGACGCCATGGGTGAGTAAACTGCCCAGACGGAATTTTCGTTTGTTAACGGCTGTTGTCATTTTTTTCTCCCCTCATATTTCGTCGCAGTCTCTTAGAACATAGCCTGCTCCCGGCCATACCGGTACCGGATGAAAAAGTTGGCGGCCAGAACCAGCACAAATCCCGCCACAGATTGGAATACGCCTGCCGCCGCCCCCATCCCCAGATCAGCCGATCCCCGCAGGGCGCTGTACACATACGTATCCAGCACGGAGGATATATCCCTCAGGGAAGGCGACTCCATGGGCACCAGGAAGAATTGGCCGAAATCCGCGTTGAATATCCGTCCCAAGGCCCCCAGGAAGTTAATCAGAATAATGGGGCGGAGCGCCGGAACGGTAATTTTCATTGCCATTTGGAAGCGGTTGGCTCCGTCGATAGCAGCCGCCTCATAATAGGAGGGGTCAATGGATAGTATGCACGCATAGTTTAACAGGGTAGCATAGCCCATGGCCTTCCAGAAATGCAGAATAATGTGGATCACAAACCAGTATTGGGGGGCAAAATACCATTCGATCCGGGACATCCCCAGAATCTCCAATAAGGAATTAACCATCCCCTTGCTGTTGTCCAGCATTGCAAACACGATGTAGGCAACGATAGTCCAGGACAGAAAATACGGCAGAAAGATCGCGGTCTGATAAACCTTCAGAATCCGTCTGCTTAGCACCTCATTCAGCAGAATGGCCAGAATCACACTGCCGCCAATCGTGGTAATAATGAACATGGCATTGTAGACAATGGTATTTTGCAGCGCCAGCAATGCATCAGGGTTAGAAAAAATAAAAATGAAGTTTTGCAGCCCGACCCAGGGACTCCCAAAAATGCCGTCAATAAAATTGTAATTTTTGAAGGCAAGCACAATTCCCGGCATAGGTATAAAGTAAAACAGGACAAGAAGTATGATCGCAGGAAGTGCAAGCAGGGTGAATTCCGCATTTTTGCGCACAGAGCTTTTTTTAAGCCTACTCCTTAATCCGGGCACCGCTTTTGATGATAAGACAGCCTTCATAGTACACCTCCTAAAAGTTTTTCGCCTGTCTTGCGAGGCGCAGCCCGCATAGTGCGGAAAACTGGCTTCGAAAGCATCGGCTAAGTTTTTCGCCTGTCTTGCGAGGCGCAGCCCGCATAGTGCGGAAAACTGGCTTCGGAAGCATCAGCTCAAGTGTTTCGCCTGTCTTGCAAGCTTATGGCTCCATTATGTGTTGCAGGTGTCCCATTCCGCTACTGTTCAATCCCCTTTTCTTGTAATGCGGACTGTATAATCTTAAGAAAACTCTATATTACCCGGAAACTGAAAAAGAAATGACACGGTATCATGTCATTTCCTTCGATTTGCTGATGATTTCATTGTCCACTCTGTAAGCTTTGGGCGTAGCGCCGAACCTGCGTTTGAACAGCTTATAAAAGCTGCTTTCGTTATAGAAGCCGGTTCTCTCCATAATCTCTCCGATGCTCAATTCTGTTCGAAGCAGCAACTCGGCAGACTTATCCAGCCGGAATTGGTTGATATAGTCAAGAACGGACATTCCAGCCGATTCCTTGAAGATCGTCCCCAGATAACCCTGAGAGAGCTTGAACTCCGCCGCTATTCCCTTCAGGCTAAGCTCCGCGGGGAATTGATCCTCGATATATCTCCTGATGGAGTCCACCAGCGCATCATGCCTTGTTTCCACCTGGGATTTCCGGGCCGTGATCTTCTCAATAACCTCATGAAATTGGCTCTTCAGCACATCAATCGATTCGAAGGAGGCCAGCCGAATATAGAAGTCCCTCATGGAAATGGGGATTTTCTCGATTCGGCTTTTGTTCAGGATATCAATCATCTTGCCGAGCGCCAGAGAGAATCGGGTCATCGAGAGCATGAAGCTCTCAATATCCCCCCGTGAAGAGGCTTCAAGCAGCTTGTCAAATAAAGCCTTGGCCTCCTCTCCGTTCCCCGACCGGATCAGATCCAGGATTCGGTCTTCCAGACTCTCATCGTATACAACCACGTTGTTGGCATGAATATCCAGCAGGGAGGGTTCGAGAATTGCTCCGCGGCTGTATACGATGCTGTAACGGAGCAAAGTAATCGCCGTTTGATACGTGTGAACCAGAGTTTCGGCTCCTTGAACATAGCCTCCTATGAATGCGGAGACGCTGATCCCAGTGAATTCCCCAACCTTATGCTGCAAAAAGCGGATTTTCTCCTCCCAGATGATGCCGTTCTTCTCATTCGGCAGAAAAATCAGCAGGATAAACTGCCCTTCCCCGATATAAACGGCCTTGGCCGTTTTCCCTGCGTCAAGAACCTCCTCCGACACATTCATAATAATGAAGCGGTAAGCCTTCTTTCGGCCCGCATCCAGCGCTTCAAACTGTTCCCGATCATCAATTTTGAGCAGGATCAGCATCATTTCCCGGTCCAGCATATCTCCATATACAGAGGAAAATTCCCCAGTCAGCTGATTGGCGATGGAGTTGTTCTCCATCAGGACAGCCTTGATATAATTCTCCAGCAATATAGCATCTGCAGAGTGCTTATAGCTGTCATAGTCATGCAGCAGCCGCTTATTCTTATGGAACACCTCTGACAGCAGCTTGACATCATCCAGCAGTTGCACCCGGGCCTCTGCATTTTTCCTTGGGCCGATGACCTCCCGGAAGAGTCTTCCGAAGGGCAGGTAAATCCGGTGGGAAATAAACCCCGCAGCCACAAATGCGAGAATCGCCATCGCCAACGTAATTTGAAGGAGCACCTTCCTGACAATTTGCAGCGACTGGTACAGAAATTCATTGGGCTCTTCTACTACGAGGACCCAATTGGTATCCGGCATCCACAGGTAGGTGAATATCCGTTGCTCATTCTTCTTCCCGGTCTCGAAGCTGCCCGCATCCGGATTGGGCTGCTTGATCTTGTCTACCAGCTCAAGATTAAGCGTTTCCAAATCACGGATTTGTCTGGAATCATCGATGTATGTGCCGCTTGTTTTGTCAATGATGTAGGCCTTAACCGACTTCCCCTTCAGACTGCTTAGTGTGTCGCAAAGCCATGCCGCATCCACATTGACCGCCATTGCCCGGGTAATCTTGTTGCCGCTGTCCGTTTGGTAATAGAAGTACGTAAATACGGTGTCGGCATTATTGTACGCTTCATAGGAGAGCACCCGGGGAATGGGAGTCAAAACCTGCGTTTTGGTGTAGTTCTCAATGGCTTCCACGAAGAAGGCATCCTTCTGGGCATTGGAGCTAAGGGTAGAGAAGTAGCCTCCAGTCCTCCCGCTGAACAGCGATACCGAATGGAAAATGGGATTGATTTCGAAAGATTTCTTGATCTCACTCATATAGCTGTACATTTGGGCATATTCGATCGTGTCCTGTTCGAATAAAGGGATCAGGGACTGATCATCCAAGTGGCGGAAGGTGAATGCTTTCACATCCTCATGCATCCTCTTGATGCTGTCGCTGATAATGCGCAGCTCCTTGCTGTTCTCTTCGAAGGTCCGTTCTGTCACGATTCCTTCAAAGCTCTTGAAGGCGGCAATAGAGAACCCCCCAAGCACGACTAAAAGCAGCAAGGAGATCAAAACGACAATATTCACAAAAGTCCTGCTCATAAATCACCCCAGTATAACCATTATTGTATAATTGAATTATACATAATGGCTATGCAAATAGCTATGGCTAAGGGAGCTCCGTAACTCCTCCATTAATTTCCCATCCCGCGGCGGCGAATGATGCGGATGTCATTTTCAGCCATACTGCAGTTTTGCTGAAAAAATAAAAACAGACGTCCCGGATTAGGACAGCCTGTTTCACCTGCAATGATTATGGGGAGGAACCGTTCAGGGAGACTCCCCTATTTGTTCATTTGCGCTTGAATAAAGTTCATTAGATGCGCTTGGTCTTGTATCGGATTACTGTAGTTCAGTCCGTGATACTCTTTAATAAAATTAAAGTCCCTGTCATTGTTGCTAATGAGAGCCGCATCGTTCTCAATTGCTGTAGCAGCTATTAGAGCATCTGGCAGTTTCAATGCTTTCCCGGTATGCATTTTCCATGCCCTACGCAACTCGGCCGCTTTTCGGGCAATGATCTCATCAACTGCTATAATCTCATCAGCCAAAGAGATATATTTCTCTCGTTGTGCCCTCAGTAAAGGCTGCTGATCGATTGCTTTTCCCAAACCTCTATGGCATCCTTATATCTAAATGAGTGAAAAATATAAATATTGGTGTCAAAAATGACATTAGCCAAAATAAATATCCTCCCTGTCATCGTCTCCTTCACGTTGAGCAATCGCAATAGCGTCATCTATTGCTTCTTGGCTATGCTGCAATCCGCTGCCGGCAAGCTCTTCAAGTAAAGCCTTTTTCTCAATAGCCGATTTCTTTGATGTCCATTTCAAAATAATAGTCTCCTCTCTCTCCTCTAATTCCATATAATCCAATCTATTTTTATGCTGCAGATGAGTTCTGATTGTATCTAAGATGGTTTCAATTTCGTGCCGGTTGTATCGACGTGCCATAAAGGCACCTCCCTTCTTAAGTAAATTATATCATTGGACATGAAAATGTAAAAACGTCAACCACATCCCCAGAAGCCCTTATTTGCATGAAGCACCTCAAACAAGACCGTCCCGATTTAGGACAGCCTGTTTCACCTGCAATCATTATGGGGAGGAGCCGTTTTGGCAGACTCCCTTCCTGCCTTAATTCTCCGCCCGGAACTGCTTCAGAAACTGGACTGCCTTCGTGATGTCCGCCTCCGGGTTCGTGCCCACCTCTCTCTCAATGGTCAGATAGCCATGGTAGCCAATATCCTTCAGCGCCTGAAGATAAGCCGTCCAATCCACGCTGCCCTCGCCGAGAGGAACCTCACGGAAGGCATCACCCTTCTCGGCCTGCTCCGCGATCCTCTCATGGTCCAGGCCCTCCAGTCCGTAACCTCCGTATACATACCGCGGATCGACCGGGCGCAGCCGGATTCCATCCTTGGCGTGGGTATGAACGATATAGTCCTTCAGAATATGAACCCCGCGGACCGGATCATCGCCGGTAACCATCACCATATTGGCCGGATCAAAATTGACCGCCACCCCGTGAGAGCCCAGTCCATCCAAAAATGCCCTCAGATGAGCGGCTGTTTCCGGCCCTGTTTCGATGGCAAAATGGGCATTCATGCCGTGCGCATAAGCCGCCAACTCCTCGCAGGCCTCGTGCATGGTGTGATAGATCCGTCCGTTCCGGTCGTCCGGCACGATGCCAATATGCGTCGTCACTACGTTGGTGTCCAGGTCGAGGGCCAAATCAAGAATCCGCTTGGACTTTTCGATTTTGGCCGGATTAGCCTCCGGGTTCTGGAAGCCGTGGCCGCCCAAATCCCCGACAAGGGCCGATATTTCCAAGCCCAGCGATGCGATGTACGCCCGCAGCTCCTTCCGGGCCTGCTGCGTCAGGTTGGCCGGGTCCAGCTCGCCTTGCACCGCATACAATTGAACGCCCTCGGCCCCGACCAGCTTCGCTTTGAGCAAGCCAGCCTTCACGCCAACGCGAAAGCTGTCCGCAATCACTCCGATTTTGTTCGTTATCATGGGTAATTCCTCCCGGTTAAAGTTCAATCTCGTTCCAAATCCGTCTTACACTGTTCAGTCCAAGCCTCGTACCGGTACGGCATTCCTCCATGCCTTCGAATTCAAGGGACAGATACCCGTCATATCCGGAGCGCTTCACGATGCCCAGTACCCGCTTCAGATCGATGTCGCCGTGGCCGGAGATGGCGCCGCGCAGCCAGTTCCCACCGCTTGTGGCAAACCATCCCTCCCCCGGATTCCGCTCGGCCGGCCGGTAATAGAAATCCTTGATATGAACCATCGACGCGAAGCCGATATTGCGGCCCGCCGCTGCCGCCGGAGCTTCGTCCACGCAGAGAAAATTACCCACATCCAGGGTGGTTTTGAAATTGGGACGGTCCACCGCATGCAGCAGCGCCTGCACCCGTTCGCTGGCTTGGATGAAGTAGCCGTGGTTCTCGACGCTGGTCGTAATCCCGAACCCCGCCGCATAATCGGCAATCCGGCGGCAGGCCTCGGCCAGCCGGGGAAGCTGGGCGAGAAAATGGCGGACCGACACATCGGAAGATGATGCAACATCATGGCGCATCCGTTTCACACCCAGCGCTGACGCAATCTCCACGTGACCCATAACACGTCTGACCTCAGCTTCGAACGCCTTGCCATCCAGATCTGCAAAGTTGGCGCCGACACAGTACCCCGACAGCTCGATGCCTGCCTCTTCCGCCCGTTGGATGATGGCGCCGACCAGCGCGGGCTGGTCGGTCAGGCTGAAGCCTACCGGCACGATTTCCGCATGCTCGCCTCCCATTTCGGCAATCAGGGAAATGCAATCGGGCACGGACAATTCAGCGGACACAATGGCCTGGGACAGACTGTAGGTGCTCACTCCCAGTTTCATAGCCGGATCTCACATCCTTGGGCGGCCGATTCGTAAATGCCGCACAGCATTTTCATGACTTCCACACCGTCCTCCACCGGGCTGACCGGCTCTTGGCCTGTAAGAATACAGCTGATAAAACAATCGATTTCATTCTGAAAAGCCGCTTCGAAGTGAAAGCCCTTATGATCCGTTTGCGGTGAAATGTTCAGGATGGTATCATGCTTCTCGGTTATGATCTGCAGCTCCGGGTCGAGCTCGAAGCCGCCTTTTTCACCGTAAAGGGAAACAGAGGTGCGATCCTGCTTCGCGTGAAGCGTAAAGCTGACATCCACCATCAGCGACGCTCCATTCTCGAAGCGGATCAGGGCATTGGCCATATCCTCCACCGTATTGAGATCCGCGTTGTAATCGGCGGCCCTGTAGAAGGTCAGCCCGCGCACATTCGAGCGGTTCCCCAGCTTCCGGTATACATTGGCGCTGACGGACACCGGCTTGGGCTTGCCCATCATGTACCAGCTCAGATCAATGACATGGACGCCAATGTCGATAAGCGGCCCGCCTCCAGACCGGGCAATGTCGGAGAACCATCCGCCGGGATTGCCGAGCCTCCGGATGGAGGACGCCTTCGCATAATAAATATCGCCGAATTCGCCCGCATCTGCAAAACGCTTCAGCATCTGCGCATTCGGGTCATATCTGCGGACGAAGCCCACCTGCAGGACCCGGTCCGAAGCCCTGGCTGCCTCCCGGACCCGCAGCGCTTCCTCCACCGACATGCAGAGAGGCTTCTCCACCAGCACGTGCTTGCCCGCCTGCAGGGCCGCAATGCTGATCTCCGCATGGGCATTGTTCCACGTACAGACGCTCACGGCATCGATATCCGAATCGGCCATAATCTCACGATAATCGGTGGTAACCTTCCGGCATCCGTACCGTTTGGCTGCCTGACGGGCCCGTTCCTCATTCAAGTCGCAAACGGCGGCAAGTACCGCATGGGGATTCCGTTCATAGGCCTGGCCATGGGAGCCCGAGATCGAGCCTGCCCCGATCAAGGCAATGTTCAATTTGTCCATCTGTTTCCGCTCCTTCCATTCTGGCATTTCGGCTGCTTCAATTGGGGATCGCGTTCACCCTTATTTCCGATTATAATGAATGCAAAGAGTAACACCATGACCAGCCATGCTGTTGCTTTGTATTATTGTGCGATGTTCGCGAGGTGAACGTATGGAAAAGCAGGCGGCCCTCCGGGAGGCCATGGATATGCCCGATCCCCATTTCCCCATCAAGGTCCACCGCTGCAGGGCGAAATGGCCAGGCCAGCCCATATTCCGGCATCATTGGCATGCGCATATTGAAATCCTGGTTTTCATGAAAGGGGAAGCTTCTGTCACCTGCGGAAATGTTGTGATGAAAGCCGGTGCCGGAGATATCATCGTCGTGAACAGCAACGAGCTTCACTCCTTGATCGCCCAATCGGAGGATTTGTTCTATTATGCGCTTATTTGCGACCCTTCACTGCTCCACAGCCGTTCCACGGATGCGGTGGAGACCAAGTTCATTACCCCGCTTATCCAGAATCGGCTGCTGTTTTGCAACAAGATCGGAAGCGACGAGACGCTGCGCGCCTGCTTGCTCACGCTGATCGGTGAACTGGACAGGCGTGAGACCGGCTACGAGTTGGCGGTGAAATCCCAGCTGTACGGGCTGTTGGCGCTCTTGGTCCGCAGCCACACCGCCACCAGTCTGGCCGCCGAAGAATACCTGGAGCGGATGCGCCGGCTGAAACGGTTTGATCCTGTTTTCCGGCGGATCGAGGAGAGCTACCGGGAATCGCTGACCATCGAAGAGCTCGCCCGGACCGCGGGCCTCAGCCGCTTTCATTTCAGCCGGCTCTTCAAGGAGCTGACCGGCAAGACCGTCACCGACTACGTGAATGCCGTCCGCATCGACATGTCGGAGCAGCTCCTCCGCAGCACGCCGCTGACCTTGTCCGAAATTGCCGAACTGACCGGCTTCAACGATATCTATTACTTCAGCCGCATGTTCAAAAAATATAAAAACGTCCCCCCGTCCGAATGGCGGAGGAACGTTTAGGTGCGGCTGAGTGCCCACCACTTGTTTATTTTCTCACCTTATAAAATTCATGGTACAGCTTCATCAGCGCCCGCTTCTCAATCTTCATCTGCACTGTCTCCGCCACATCTTCGGCCTCGCTGCCCGGGATGTCGATAAGGGTGTATTTTTTGTCTGCTCGTAGCCGACACGCTCCCGTTTCCCAAACGAATCGCCCGTGTGTATGAAGTGCAGACGCTGGCCAAGGCGCGGCATACGGATATCCTTCTCGGGATCGAGCTTTAATTACTCTCCTTCAAGCCTCCTTACACAGCTACTACTTAACCATTTATCTGTATTGTATGAGAACTGATTATTGTTTTAATGATAATATTCGGGTAAAATGTTATAAATTGATGAAGCAAGGGAATTTGTAGCCAGACTTCAAGCATATGGACGAAGCACACCTCAATCATTCTGCCCTGCGGAAGAACAATATCGGCTCCCGCACTATCTCTTTCTTTATCTCTTTTTCTATCTACATTTCTTCTGAAAGGGTGTTACGCTTTGTATTTTTCCCTTACTCGCAAGCTCTTGTTAGCCATGGCAATAGGTGTAGGAGCCTTGCCCCTGATGACCGCGCATGCCGATAATCCGCCTCAAGCTCTCACCGTTTATGCCAACGGTTATCGAGTCCCCTTTACTCAATCGCCTATTACAGAAGAAGAGCATATGCTGGTGCAGCTCCGTCCGCTGTTTGAGACGCTGGAAGTGGAGGTGAATTGGGAGGAGCAAACCGGGACGATCTTATGCAGCACAGCAAGGTCTGAGCTTATTCTCACGATTGGCTCCACTGAGGCACGGATTGATGAAAAAGCGGTAATTATGCCTGTCGCTCCCCGTATTGAAAACGGTTCAGTCTTCATCCCTCTCCGCTTCATCCTGGAGGCGCTGGGCGGCACGGTAGAATGGGACGATTCCCAGCATCGCGCCGATGTCATTACCGATCCTGGCTACCCCGTCTTCCTTGCTGTGCAGCGGCAGGATACAGAGAAGGTTAGAGAACTGCTGGAGGACTCGGGCAGCGCCAATTTTACAGACCGTAACAATGGACTAAGGACACTGGATGCAGCCATAATCGATGAGGATATGGAGCTCATAGCGCTTCTGTTAAGCTATGGCGCTGATCCTAACCGCAGTATGGCAAGCAAAGGACGTAACCTGAAGCCCTTGGAGTATGCCACTACAATCGGGAGCCCGGAATTAGTCAAGCTGCTGCTGGAATATGGAGCCGATCCAGGAGATGCCTCCAAGTCAGGCACCATTACAGACCTAGCTGTGAGCTTGCAAAAAAAAGCAACCGATACAATAGCCCTCAAGCGGGGCCAAGCTATCGTTGAGCTGCTTATGACCGCTAATAAGAGGATTGTGGAGCGTTCGCAGGGAGATATCGTTCTCGTGCCCTTTAATGTAGGCGGCTCTTATAACATTTCCAATAATAAGGGCGGCCATTGGGGTTACTTTGACAGCACGGGACAGCTGGCGATAGCCCCCAAATTCTTTACAGCCTCCCCATTCTCGGAGGGATTGGCCTTCGCCATCAGTAAGGACCTTACTCAAGCTGGATATATTGACCAGACTGGCAGCTTCAAGTTTACCTTTGATTTTATCCCCTACTTTTTCTATGGTGATTTCCGCGACGGGCTTGCTTTAATAGGCAAGGATAAGAAATGGGGCTATATCGATTCCACAGGCGAATTTGTTATACCGCCAAAATACGATTGGGCTCTTCCGTTCTCAGAGGGATTAGCCAGCGTTTGGGAAGGGGATTTATGCGGCCTTATTAATCGGGAGGGGGAGGTTGTCCTGGAACCGAAATACCAACATATCTACTCCTTCACTAACGGATTGGCGTGGGCAACTGGAGAGCAGAGCGGCTTCATTAACACTAAGGGAGAGATGGTTCTGGCCCACGATGACTTAGACAGTATCCCTATTGGCGAGTTCACAGGCCCTTATGCCCCGGCCCGATTCAGTGACCAACTGGTCGGATTCATTGATACTAAGGGGGACACGGTATTGGAGCCGGTATTCGCTTATGCCGGCAGCTTCAACGATGGCCTTGCCGCTGCTGCATACGAAGAAAAGTACGGATATATCGACCACACCGGAGAAATCGTCATCCCCATGCAATTCGATTATGCATACCCTTTCCTTAACGGCAAAGCTCTGGTAAAGCAGAATGATCGCTTTTATTTTATCAATAAGGCTGGACGAAGAACGGAAGCTGGCTCCTATGACTTTGTGGACAGTATAGGGCAGGGTACCCTCTTGGATCAGCATACGCCCTTCACCAAGTATGCCAACGGGATGGGAGTGCTACACCGTGGCTCCCGCTCCTTCTACCTTCTTCCCGACGGCAAGCTTATAGAATGGAGTTATTCGCAGTGATTGGCAGGCTCATACTTTCTATAAATAAAGACCGCATCAATGAAGCCTCCATAGGACGAATCCATCCATAATCGAGATTAATAAAATAGTTTATTTATGCTATAGTTTACACATTAATTATATCCGTATATAATGAGGTTCTCCTGGCCGGGGGAATCTCATTTTTATATGGAGGAACAAGCCATGCCGCAAAAGGAGACCCGGCTGACTGTCCTTATTTCCGCTTTTGGCCGAGCGTACCACAGTCAATATATGACGGAGGAATTCTCCGGGATCAGCAGCCATATGCTTCAAGGGCTTGCCTTTCTCAACAAGGATGGCAGGCAGACGGTTCCGGACAGCCCGGAGCAGCAGCTGAAATGGATCACATTGGGGAAGTTGAAAACGTCCCCCCGTCCGAATGGCGGAGGAACGTTTAGGCGCGGCAGAACGCCCACCGCTTGTTTATTTTCTCACCTTATAAAATTCATGGTACAGCTTCATCAGCGCCCGCTTCTCAATCCGTGATACATAACTGCGGCTAATCCCCAATTCCTTG
>JAQSYI010000043.1 GCA_029256185.1 Paenibacillaceae bacterium | reverse complement strand
ACATTCCCCCAAAAGTGACGAGATGCTCCGAAGCAAAATCCGGGTACTTTTGGGGGAGCCCCCGAATGAAAATGCCAAACCGGCATTTACGTAAAAAAATCCGCAGGAGAGAGACTGCCTCTCCCTTCAGACCGGAATCTGAGGGCAGGCAGAATACTCCTGCGGACTTCAAGCAGCGGTCATACCAATGGCGGTATGAGGGCGCAGGCCGACAGCATTTCACGAGAGAAATACAAAAAAGAGCGCAACGGAAAAAGCCCATCGCACTCCGCACAATTCCGGAAAAAACGGCACCGGTCAATATGCTGTATAACTCAAATGGTTATCACGGAGTATTCTGTAAGGCGTTTTCGGGGATGTGCAAACAAGCCGTACGCTTGAGCACCCCCGGACAGGCAGCCTGAAACAAGCGGGCATTATCCCGCTTCCTCTTAGGAAGGCAGCCTCTCTCAACTATTCAGTTGAAAATCACCATTACAGAGCTTACCGACATGAAAACCATCCTCTCATTCATATTTCTCGTTAATCATAGCCTCAGGATTAGGAAAAGTCAACCTGGCTGGAACGCCCGTTCACTTAATCAGCCGGATGCTGCCGTCATTGTCCTGCTTCTCCACCAGCTCTGCCTGTTCTCCGGCGACCTTGTATTTCCAGAAGCTCACCGGCTGGATTCCGTTAACAGACAGATTCCATGTTTTGGTCAATGTTACGATATACTCGCCCTCGGCTGTTTTTTCATATTCCGATTGCAGGATGCAGCGGACCGTTGTTCCCGGCGCTTCGCCGCCGGCGGCTACCAGCATTTCCAGGGTGCCATTCCAGTCAGGAAATCCGCTGTTCAGCATACTGACGCTATTAATAGCCCTCAGACCCTCACTGTCTGTCTCGCCCCTGGAAGCAGACACCGTTACCGGCGCATCGCTCCTGCCGATCTCTTGCAGATAGGAACGGGCTTTGCCTATCTGCTCCGCGAGCAGCTCCCCGCTTAGTTGCTCCATCTGGGCGCGGTTCTCGATGGCCGCAGCCACCGCCTCCGGGAACTGCTTTCGCATGGAGTCGTTCCATGACTTTATATCCATGGATCTGACGTATTCAACCACCTCATACTGTCCGTCCTCCCGCTTCTTCAGCTTGATGATGACAGGCTGCAGCGACCCTCCGGAGGCGATTGTGAACGCGCCGTCTTCAAAACCGAACCAATGGAAGCTGGTTTGCAGATAGATGAAGGTCATTCCTTCCTTTTCCTCCATGCCCAGTATGCGATGGGCCTCGACCGCCTTCTCGCTTTCCCTGTAAGCTTCTCTGTTTACCACCAGAATGCTGTCGGCAATGACCTCCTCCAGATTGGCCATATCGGTGCGGTCGGGGAGAAGGATGGGATTGGAGCGGGATGTATTCCGGAAAACCGCATAATCGGCGTCAACCCGGCGCAAATCCTCATTCCGGGCAAAAGTCCCATATTTATAGAACCATTCCCGGCCGCTGGCTGTGCCGATTCCGGTTTTCTCGTTGTACAGCCCCATGATCCGGGCACATGCGGCGGCCATAATATATTCCCGCAGCCCGTCCTCATTATTGCGGGCCAATGACTCCAGCATGCTGTCAAGTGCCGGCTGGCCCATCGCCGTGAGCTTGGCGAAAGCCTCGTTTCCATTCACATAATCATACGGATTGGAGGACAATTGCGGTCCCCCCTTCTGGATCTCCTCCAACAGTTTATCCACCTGGTCTGCGATTGCGGTCCCGCCCAGATCCGGACTGGATTCAGGCGCAGGACTTGGCGTCTGGATGGCCTCACTTTCAACTGCCGGTTTATCCGGCCCAGTGTCTTGGTTGCCCGGCCCGGATTGCCCATTGGTCAGCACCGCCGCTCCGATTGCGGCGAACAGAATAACAGCTGCCGCTCCCACGCGGTAACCCGGTTTGCGGAATGTCATGATGCTTTTGATCCTGCTCTTGATATTGCTTTCTCCGAATGCGGGCAGCCCCGGGCTGTGCAGCAGGTTCTGCTTGGCGGCGAGTCTGATCAGCACGTTGGCATATTCGCTGCGGATATCCCGTTCAAAAAGGGAGATCACCTTCTCGTCGCATGCCAGCTCCATATCCTTCTGGGACAGGAAAAAGGCCGCCCATACAAAGGGGTTGAACCAGTGAACACACAATACCATCAAACCGAAGGGCTTTATCAGATAATCGAACCTCCGGATATGGATCAGCTCATGGACCAGAATCTGCTGAAGCTCCTCCTCGCTGCAGGACTCGGCAAGCTGCGGAGAAAGAATAATCCGCGCCTTCATCAATCCGCAAACAACAGGCGCCTGGGCCCGGTCGGACACATACACGCGCACCCTGCGCCTTAAACCTGCCAGCTGATGGCTTGCGGCAACCGGCTTATCATTCTTGTACAACACCGCTTCACGAAACCTGCGGGAGGCCCGGATATAGGCACAGACAGCAAGCAGGAGGAAGGCTGCGGCGCCAATCAACCAGATCCGCGCAGCGGCATGCGCCAGCCTGGCTGTCCCCGCGGATGAATCCGCTGCTGCAGCCGGGTGCGTTACAGCTCCGGACAACTCCGTTCCCGGCGCACTCAGACCCGCCTCATCGCCGGATAGCTTTATTCCCGTTGCACTCCGGTCCGTCACATCTCCGGATGGGGCAGCCGTTTCCTTTCCTGCAGTGTCCGCCATTCCGGGAATCCCCTCCGCTTCGGCAGCCTTACTGGCTGCAGCATTCCCGGGGACAGTCTCTTCAGCGGGAATCCTGTTCCCTCCGTCTGCAGCTCCGGGAAGCCGATCCGTCTGCATCATGCTCTGCGTCAAGAGCGTTTCAGGAACAGACAGCGCGTTGAAGATGCTGAATGCCGACGGAAGAGCGACGGGAACCACCAGCCGGACCAGCACCAACGCCCACAGGGCATAACTGAAGATCCGGGGCAGCCTTCTGCCGAAAGCCTGCCTGAACAGGGCAATCACGACCACGGCCACTGCGGCCGCCAAGCTCATTTCCCATACAGCCTGGAAAATCGCATCCACCACACTATTCCTCCTTGCCGTATTGTTCTACAATTTTTTTCAATTCCGCAACCTCGTCCGGACTCAGCTTCTCCTTCTGCAGAAAGGAGGTAAAAAACAGCTTGAGTGAGCCTGAATAGACCTTGTCCAGCAGTTCCTCGGTTTCAACCCGCATCACCTGCTCCTTATCGATCAGAGGCTGCACCAGCGCATTCTGATTGCTGATTGCCCCGCGCTCGCAGAGCCTGCGGATCACTGTATAGGTGGTGGACTTCTTCCAGCCCAGCTCTTCCTTGGCCAGCCGCACCAGCTCCGTACTGGATACAGGCGCATGCTGCCAGATCATGTCCATGAACCTGTACTCCGCATCAAATATTTTCATCTTGTTCCATGCCACCACCATTTAGGTTTAATGTATTAGACCTTGATTTTAGTCTAATGCATTAAACCTCATCTGTCAACCGGGCATGCTTCACGCCGTCATATCAGGCAACACACAGGTTCGGAAAGGCACGGCAGCATTTTTGCAAGAAAAATTTCATCAACAACGATTTGATATTTTTTTTACAAAAACTACATACCCAATTAACCATGCACAAACAAACTCCATCCATACTATGGAAGAAGGGCGTTCACCCGCCCCACCTTTTCGAATACCAGAGAGGATGAACGTTGTGGTCAAAGCACTGATGGCAAAAAAGCAAGAGCTGAACTCCTCGCAGAAGCTGATGATTTTTATTCTGTCCATGTCGCTGTACGGCATTTCCAACATGATTACCGAACTGTTGCCCGAATTTCACCTGGGGCCCGTTGAATTCAAGGTGGAGTATTTCATCTTTATCCCATTGACGCTGGCTGTGCTGTTTCACCCGTTATATGCCGCGTTGGGGGCGTCCTTCGGAGAACTGATCTTCGGAGAGCTGCTGTTGGGCCAGTTCGGGGGCCTGGGCGAGCTGGAGAAATTCATCGAATTCTCCCTGGCAATCTATTTCGCCGGCAAGCTGGTCACCAACCCCCTAAGCAAGAGACAGCTGGCATTGGCCGCTTATGTGTCCATCGGTATTGATCAGCTATTGGGCACTATCGTGGATATTTCCAAGGTATGGGTGGGGATTGAGGAGCTGGAGACTGTTTCCGGCCTTCCGGAAAGCATTCTGGCCATAGAGGGCTTCTCCTTCCTGAACGCCATGGTTGTATCGGGGACATTATTCGCCCTTCTGCCGACTCTCTATCTCGTCCCCCGTCTGTTCGGCAAGGTAGAGCCTCTCTTGGGGCTGCGTCCCCGGGACCGGAGCATGCGGACCTCTCTGGGTGAAGTGATGACGCCCCGGGCGATAGTGCTGGTGATCCTGCTGGTGGCAAGCTCCTTCGTGGTGGAGTTTCTGGCCGAATCCGATATTACGTTAGTGGAATGGGAATGGTCGGCTCTTGCCGACATGGGCAATGGAGCGGTATGGATCAGCATGGGAGTGGCAGCGCTGGTTCTGGTGGTGGCGTTGATTGTGTTTGCAGCACGGAAATCCGGCAAGGGTTCGGGAGCATCCGTCTAATGGCAAGAAGAGGAGACAGAGCTTCGGACGAATGCCGGACAACCGGCGAAAACAGCATAACCGGCGATGGTATGACTGGTGATGGTATGACTGGTGATGGTATGACTGGTGATGGTATGGCCGCAGGGCAAAAGGAAGTGATCCGGCTAAGCAATGTGCAGTTTCGCTATCCGGGGGCAGACTCCTGTTCTCTCCAAGGCATTGACCTTGTCTTGTACAAGGGAGATTTCATTGCCGTGGCCGGCAGCAACGGGAGCGGAAAATCCACGATGTGCAAAACCTTCAACGGGCTGATCCCCCAATATTATGCCGGAGAGCTGGAGGGAGAGGTGCTTATCTGCGGAGCCGCCGCCGAAGGCCAGAGTGTATCCGCCTTATCCCGCCAGGTGGCGTATGTGTTCCAGGACTTCGAGAATCAACTGGTCCGTCCCACTGTGCTGGAGGAGGTAACCTTCCCGCCGTTGAATTTCGGATACGCCGATTATAAGGAACGGGGGATGCAGGCACTCAGGCTGCTGGGTCTGGAGCATCTGAAGGAGGAGTGGATCTGGCAGCTGAGCGGCGGACAAAAGCATATGGTGGCACTGGCCAGCGCATTGTCTCTGGACCCTGAGGTGATTGTAATTGATGAGCCAGTGGCCCAATTAGACCCGGCCCGGGCCCGCATCATCTATGACAAGCTGAAGATGCTCAATGAACAGTTGGGCAAGACCATTGTGGTCATCGAGCATCATACGGAATTTATCGCCGACTATTGCCGCAGGCTGGCGCTGATGGAGGGCGGGCGGCTGCTGTGGGTCAAGCCTGTGCAGGAAGGTCTGTCCCAGGTAGAGCAGCTGCTTCGGGCGAATATTCAGCCCCCCCAGGCCACACAAGCTATATATGCGCTTGAGACGAGAACCCCCGCACGCCTATATCCGGTTACGCTGGAGCAGGCTGTACAGCATCTGGAACGGGAGTACGGCAGCGGCGGCAAAGGAGACGGACGGGTATCCGTCGGGCAAAACAACGACGGATACCGGGACGGACATGGATGCGGCCGTGATAACAACGGCTATTGCGACGGACAGGAACCCGGCCGTGATAACAGCGGCGACGGCCCCGGGAATACCGCCGCCGGGACGGATCGCAGCCATGCAGGCTTCCCGCAAGGAGCGGCGCCCCTCGGCCCGTCCGAACACCTGAACCCGGAGCTGCAGATCCCCGCCTGCCAGGAGAGGTCTGCCGGGGAACAGCCCGTTATCCGGATCGCAGGAGTTGTAAGCGGCTATCGGGACTTGAACCGGTCCATGAAGCCGGTGCTGAAGGGGATCGATCTCAGCTTCTATCCCGGTGAGCGCGTAGCGATTGTAGGCAACAACGGAGCGGGCAAATCAACCCTGATGAGACTGATCTCCGGCATCCGCAGGCCTTGGGAGGGGGAGGTTGCCGTATGTGGGCTTGATACCCGCAGAGTCTCTCCGGAGCGTCTCGCCGACCATGTGGCCTTCCTGTTCCAGAACCCGGAGGAAATGTTCATTCAGGATGATATCCGCAAGGATATTGAATATTACCTGAAGGCGCGCAAGCAGGAGCCTTACCTGGATTTCGTCGATGATATCGTCAGCCGCTTCCGGTTGACGGATATCGAGAAGCGGGACGGACGGCTCCTAAGCGGGGGCCAGCAAAGACGGGCCACCCTTGCCATCGGACTGGCTATGCGCCCTGCCGTTATGCTGCTGGATGAGCCTACGGCCAGCCTGGATATAGCCAGCCGCCGGGAAATGACCCTGCTCCTGGAGCAGCTGAAGGACCGGATACAGGTGGTATTGGTTGCCACTCATGATATGCAGCTGGTGGCCGATTGGGCCACCCGGGTGATCGTGATGCATCAGGGCCGGGTGCTGCTGGACGGGGACAGCCGCACTGTCTTTCAGCGGACCGAAGTGGTGGAGAAAGCCGCCCTGATTCCCCCGCAGATCGTTCAGCTTAGCGCCCGTTTGGGCATGAATCCTGTCGCTTTGTCCGTTGAAGAATTTGCGGCGCGCTATCATGCCGTGACGAAGGAGGAAATCGCCCTTGGAAGCCGTTGATTGGAGCCATACCGGCAAATCCGGCAAAGCCCGGCCTGCCTTCTGGGACAAACTCAATACAGAGCAGCTCAAGATCGAGCTGATGCGAACCGCTTACGGCCATACCCGAACCCTGCTGGCCCGGTTCGACCCCAGGATGCTTATCGTCTGGTATGCTTTTTTTGCCGTCGCGCCCTGGTTTATTCACAATAAACTGGTGCTCCTGGGGATGCTGCTGCTGGTAGCCGGGTTAACCTGCATCTCCAAGGCCAGTGTTCTGGTATTGTTCATTCTGGCCGCAGGTCTGGTATCCGACACCGCTTATCTGCTCATCGTCGCCCTTCTGTTCGGCGGCGGTCTGCCGGCGGCATGGGCGCTGTCCACACTGACCTTGAAGCTCCTGGTGATTGCATTGGCCAGCATCGCCATCTTCTCCAGCATGGACCCGGAGCGGCTAAGCGATGCGCTCTACAGCCTGGGGATGCCCGCCCAATTCAGCTTCGGCGTGTCCTACGGCTACCGCATGCTGCCCATTCTGATCGAAGAATACACCAATCTGCTGTATTCCTTCCGGCTCCGCGGAAGAACCCCGGACAGAGGAGGCTTCCTTTGGTGGAGGAAGCTCACGCATCATGGCAAGATTGCCGTGATGGCCTTTTATCCGCTGATCCTGAATACGGCCAAGCGGACGCGCACGACCGTGGAGGCTCTGGAGGTCAAGGGCTTTACCTATGCCATGACCGACCCGAAAGTCAAACAAATCAAGCTGTCCTATCTGCGGATAAAGCTTGCCGACTGCTTATTCTTCTTCCTCTCGGCGCTGTATATCGGCCTGCTGTTCTGGCTGGGAAGCCGCATTTCATTCTAGATTCCGGACAGGACCGGCAACGGATTACCCAAATCTTCCAACAACAAAAAAAGGGGGCCGCCATGCTGATCGATCTGCATACCCACGGCAAGCTTACCAAGAAATCGGATTTTTCCCTGGACTATTTCCGGGAATCGGTCCGCGAGGCGCAGGAGGCGGGATTGACGGCGCTTGCGCTGACGGAGCATTTTAATACAAAGCAATTTGACGATATCTACTGCCAGTTGGACAAGAGCTATCCGTACCGGGGGGATTATTACGATGCGGACGGGTTCAGAATATTTCCGGGCATGGAGGTGGACGCGGCTCCCTCCGGCCATTTTCTGATGATTGGTCCAAGAGACGTGATTCTCGCACTCCGCCGTCAGTTGGACGGTCATACCCTTAAGGGAAGCTTCCTGCCCCTTGCAGACTTGCTTGATCTTACCGACGGCATGCCCCTTCTTAGAATCGGGGCCCACCCCCTGCGGGAGAGTAATTCTCTGGAGACGTATGACTGGAGGCTCATCCGCCGATTGGACGCGTTGGATTTGAATGCCAAGGACCTTCATACCTATGGGGCCGTCATGGAAGCAAAAGTCAGACGTTTTGCGCAAGCAACGGGCCTGCCTGTTGTGGGAGGCAGCGATACCCATCAGCCGCTTCAGTTCGGCAGCATCTGCAACCGGCTGGAGCAGGAATGCGAGACGGTGGAGGAGCTGAGGCAATGCATTTTGCAGGGGGGCTGCAAGGTGAGCATCTCGCCCTGTCTCGATACCAAGGTCAAAGCCGCCTCAGCCATCAAGAAGCTGTTGAAGCAGCAGTTAGCCGAGCGGCAGCAGCTGCAGGAGCAACTGAGGGAGCAATTGAGGGAGGAATTAAAGGAGCAGTTGCAAAGAGAAAATGAAGGCGCAATTGAAGGTGAAGGAGCGGGGCAGCGTTGAAAATTGAAATTTCCGGCCAGGAGAAGCTGACTGCCCTGTTCAGGGAGGGACTGCCTTCGGGAAAGCTGTCCAAAAGCCATGAAGCTATCGCCAACTTCGTGATGGGGGCCCTGGATTCCATCCCGTATTGTACGGAGGAGGACATCGCCCTGCGGGTAGGGGTCAGCACTCCAACGGTATCCCGATTCTGGAGATCCGTCGGCTTCGATAATCTGAAAGCCTTCAAGAAGCATCTTCAGGATACCCGGCAGGCATCACCGGCCAACAAGATGCAGGATATCCTGCACAAGGTGTCTCCCGACAGCATGGTCAGCAATATGATGGCGATGGCCATTGACAATCTGGAAACCACCCGGGAGATGATCTCCCAGGAGGCCTTTTATAAAGCAGTCCGGGTGCTTCACGAATCCCGGACCATCTATATGCACGGGGCGGGAACAGCAGCCGCTTTGACGGAATTGCTCAGCTTCAGGCTGAACCGGATCGGGCTTTGTGTGCAGATTCTGGCCAAGAGCGGCCACGAGCTGTTCGAAAAGCTGGTGCATGCCGACAGCCGGGACGCTGTGGTGCTGTTCGGCTTCGTCCGCACCTCCCCCGAAGCGGAGGTTATTCTGCAGCAGGCGGAGGCAGCGCGATACAGGACCATCCTGATTACCGATCTGTTCGTGTCCGATATGATCAGCCGCAGCCACATTGCCCTGCAAGTGGACCGTGGGGATATGAACGGCTTTCATTCCATGGTTGCGCCCATTGCGCTGGTGGACAGTCTCGCTGTAGGGGTGGCTGGTCTGCGGGGCGAGGCGGCCATCGGCAAGCTGGAGCAGCTTCACGATATGCGCAAGGAGTACATGGGACTGATTCCTAAATAATTCCAAAAAGGAGCCTTCAATGAATCCGGCACCACTTAACAAACTACTACTGGTTACAGACGCAGAGGCTTCTGCTCAGTGGCCGGAACGGTTCCGGTCCATGGAGATGCAGGCGGAAGACAGACCATCAGCTTCCCGAAACAGCCCCGTGTTCAACCCGGCCGGCTTGAACCGGCTGAGAGCTTCCGGCAGCGGACAATTTTCCTTATGCGGCTTGCGGTGCATCAAGCGGCAGTTCTCCGCCTGCTCCCTGTACGTCATTGATCTGCGGGAGGAAAGTCACGGTTTTGTTGGGGGAAGCGCCATAAGCTGGCGCGGCTCCTATAATGGAGCCAACCGCGGACTGACGGAGACGGCCATTGCGGAAGAGGAAGCCCGGCTTCTGCGGGAGCTTGCTGTCCACAATCCCCAGCATCACGGGACAACTGCGGCAGTCGTCTCCGAGGAACAAGCGGTCCGTCAGGAGAAGGCCGAATACATCCGTTTCTTCGTGACCGACCGCCATCGGCCCCAGGATGAGACCGTTGACCGGTTTGTCCGGTTTGTCCTGTCTCTTCCAGACGATGTCTGGCTTCACTTTCATTGCCTGGGCGGTTCAGGGCGCACCACTACCTTCCTGCTGATGTACGATATGCTGCACAATGCGGGGGAGGTCAGCTTAAACGACATTCTTCTCCGGCAAAATGTACTGGGCGGACGTGACATGTTCGCCATTGACAGCACCAATCCCTTCTTGCATCAGGCGGGGTTGGAACGGCTTCGCTTTATCCAAGCCTTCTACGATTACTGCAAGGAGGCTTCGCCCGGCCAATTCCTGCTGGATTGGTCAGTCTGGAGAAATGGGCGGACAATGGCCAGATAAACGGGCAGCCTGTGACTGCGGGATAAGGCAGTTGGCATTCCGCAAAATCCACGGATTCGCTGTTTTCCTTCATTGGAGCTTTCGGCATTTTGCGCCGCGGGCTCCTCTCATCTGCCTGTCCGTCCGCCGTTTCCCCCTTGCATTCCGTTATTTCCCGGCCGGGAGCCGGTGTCCGGTATATTCTGGGCGGTAACGGCCTCACAGGAGGAGGCTATAATCGAGCAGCACAGCAATAATGCAAGCATGGCAAGACGTCGGCTTTTGCTCCCCATCTATCAGGCCTCCTTTCTGTCCGTGAATACGGCATCATAGGTGTCCCTCAGCCCCATGTAAGACAGAACAATCAGCAGGGGGTACACGGGGAAAATATACCTGGACTTGATCTCCCACAGCACATAGAAGCCGATGAACCCCAGGATTACCAGAACCAGCGGAGTTTCCGCGAAACTTCCGTTTCTCACCCCTCCGATCAACCGGACAAGGACAAACCCGTACATCCCGAGATTCATGGCATATACCGCCCAGAGCAGGCCAATCCGGAAGCCGGAATCTCCCTGGAACAGCTTGGTTGCAAGGGTGGAATAGCTGTAGCGGTCGCCTACCGAGCCTGCTCTCCGCGGTTGTCCGGAAGCTTCTCCGTTGCCGATGCCGTACCGCTCCATCTGATAAGTGCCCTCCGTCCAGGTCCAGACCACCTTTTTATAGTACATCTTCAACAGATCCCCTGCCGATGCCGCCGACAGCTTCGTTCTGATGCTCTCCTTGAACAGCTCCGTACTGATTTCCTTGTTGTAACGGGCTTGCCGCTGATAGATATTATAGCTCTGGCGGTTATCCCAAAAACCGAAGGTGTCCAGATTGATTCCCATATGCAGCCACATATGAACGGGAGCGGAATTGGCATTCACCGATTGGCCGACCACGCCGGTGGCCTGCAGCGCGGCATTCTGCACCCAACCGGGAGTCATGAACAGCAGCATGGTGATGGCAAGTCCGAGGAATGTCTTCTTCCAGCCGATCGTGCGGATATGAAAGAAGAGGCAGAGCGCCACAGCGATCAGAAACAGAGCGCCGATGCTCCGGAAATAGTTGCCGATTGCGAGCAGCACGCCGGAGACCAACATATATTTCAGGGACGGTGTCTTCATAAACCGGATGGCATAATAAAGCGCCGAAGTCAGAAACGCCGTGGCAATCACATCATTGTAGATAAAATTGCTCATGAACAAGGCCGGAATATACAGTGCCGCGAATACCAGCACGCCGTAATCGTTTCTGGCCGATTTGGCATTCAATTGTTTGTATATGAGGTAAATCATCCAAGCCGTAACAAGCGTGAACAAGATATTGAACAGCTTGATCACCAGATAATTGTCCGGGAACAGCTGAAGCAATGTCTTCAAGTAAAGCACGATGGAAAAATTAAACGGAAACATATACAGGTATCCTCCGGTCTGGAAGGAGGAGTAATCGTTGCGGTACAGCATATCCAGCGCCAGGGACAGCACCGTCTGGGAGTCATCCGTGGGCAGGCGGGTGAACAGGAAAACAATGGCTGCCTGCAGCCCGAAGGACACGAGCAGCGTTGCGGGAATGACGATTTTGGGGCTGAGCTTCTCCAGCATCAGACACAACCGGTACACGCCCACGCTCGCCAAAAGCACCCCGGAGAGCGCCACAACCAAGTGGAGGAGCTGCTGCTTTTCCAAAACCGGTACATCTCCATACACGGAATAAACATACTTCGCCCTGATGAAGAAGGAAGAGACGATAAACAGCCCTATGAACATCGCCAGTATGACATACAGTGATTTTTGGACTCCCCGGATCATGCAACCCCTCCTTTAACAAATCGTTATCTGCTCTGCAATATCATGATTATAAACAGCCAACCTTAAAACAAGTTGAATTTTCATAATAAAATGGCGTGATGCAGTAAAGCCGACAAACAGGACAAAGAGCCTGCAACCGTCCGCAAACGGCTGTGGCTCTTTGTAATTGATATCCGGGAATGGCCTCTGAGGTCGTTTCTTGTTTCCCCGGGGGGAAGCTTCCGGTCACTTCTCCTGAATTTCACCGTCCCGCATCTGCCGGGCAACCGCTGCTCCGTTGACCTCATGCAGCGTGCAGCCCATCTGGACCGCCGTTGCAGCAGCCAGCCCGATCGCTTCCCCCATGGGCACCGAATTGCCTGTTACCCTGTAGGAAGCATGAGCATAAAAGTCGCCGCTGGCACAGCGTCCCGCCATTCCCAGATTGAGTATTTCCCGCGAAATAAGGCTCCTCAGCGGAATCTGGTAAGGCTTCGTCCTTATGCCCCCGTTGGAGTAGCCTGTACCGGCCTTGTGATCCAGATCATGAATGTCCACTGGAAAATAAACGGTGCAAATGCCGTCTTCAAACACGCTTCCTGCCTGAAGATCCTCCTTCGTAACCTGATAAATACCGGCGATCCGCCTGCCCTCCCGGATGCCGATCCGCGAGGAAGTGGCTGCTATCTGCAAGGAGGACCAGCCAGGAAGCTCTCTGATTTGGCGTACTGCCGCAAACAGCTCATTCCTGGCTTGAATCGAGGCCTCCGTCCAGTCCGCCGCTGAATCATAACGCACGCCGTAAGCATGATGGAAGCCGAAGGAGCAGTAACCCTCCTGCGGCAACCCGAAGAACCCCGGCTGCCGGTAACTGGTTCCAATCCCGCTGCGCTCAAAGAGCTGTCTGACCCCAAGCGTTCCCTCGGGATGATCCACATCGATGCCCGAGGGTACCCCGCTAACGATCGCCGTGATGGAGGCGGGTTGGAACGCTCCTGTTTCAGGATGGCCGCTTTCATAGGAGCAGCCTGCCAGGAAGCCTAATGCGCCATTGCCTGTACAATCTACAAACACTTCGGCTGTATAAGCCTCCCGGCCGCTGACGCTCTCTGTAATGACAGCCTGAATCCGGCCGCCGCTTGTTTGCACTTGAGCTGCGAAGGTATACAGCCGGATATGCACTCCCACCTCCATGCACATCTGCTCCAACGCGACCTTCATGATTTCCGCATCATAGGTGTAGCCCTTGTGCTCATGCAGACGGGGCCGCAGCCCGTTCATTTGGACGAGACGCTGCTGAAGCTCGGACATGACCGTTCCCTTGCCCGGACCGCCGGCATCCAGGACCAGTGACAGAAGTCCCGCTGTCCAGACGCCTCCCAGAAATCCGTCGTTCTCGATAATCAATGTACGCGCCCCGGTGCGGGCGGCGGCAATGGCCGCCCCAATCCCGGCCGGACCGCCGCCGCATACAATCACATCATAATGCCCCGCCAAAGGAAGGTCGCGTTCCGGCTCCCGGAAAGTATGGTTCCTTTCACTTCTGTCTGCACTCATTATCGACATTCCTCTCTTGCAGTATAGTGGCTTTGCCGGCTGATTATTTGCCCAATGCTCCAGCCCGTTCCAGCAGCCGCATCAGCATTACGGAGGCCTGGGCTCTTGTAGCTGCCTGTCCGGGAGCGAAGCTGTCTTCACTGACCCCTTCCATCAGCTTGAGTCCGATGGCCTTGGCCAAGTAGATACGGCTCCAGGCAGGGGCATCGGCAAGATCCCCGTACTGTTTCAGAAGCTGCTCTCCCTCCGCCCCGCTTAATGCAGAGCCATAACCCACAGCCTCGGCGGCGCGAACCAGGATAACCGCCATTTCCGTGCGGCTCACCGCCGCATCCGGCAAGAAGGTGCCGTCGGGATAGCCCTCAATCAGCCCGATGGCAGCTGCAGCCTCTGCATACGGCTGGTACCATTCCCCCTGCTGCACATCCCCAAACCGGCTTCCGCCGTCTGCCTCTCCTGCTGTTCCGCCGCCGGAAGCTGCAGCACCTTGCCGATCCGGCAGGAGAGCCGGGACCTGCTCCAAGGCTCTCATCACGAAAGCGGTAATCTGCGCCCGGTTAATGTTCTGATCCGGCAGAAATTGCCCATCGGGAAAACCGTCAATAACCGTTCTGGCAGCCATCACTTGAATGGCCTCAGAGGCCCAGTGTCCGCCGATATCTGCGAATTCCGGCGCAGCCAGCATTAAGCTGTAATACCCTTCACCATTGCCCGTGAAAAGAATCTGCCTGCTGGCGCTGTCCAGTCTGCTCGCGGTATAGCGCCAGGCGGAATCCTCTTCGTCGAGCTTGCCGATGCCCAACAGATACAGCTTCCCGGCATTCTTGTCCCAGCCCGGAATTTGCTGCAATTCGGCCATGGTATAGCTCCAGGCTCCTGCAAATTCCAGCATTGGTGCAGGCATATTAGCTTGGTCCTGCACGCTCCAGGCTGCATGAATGGCATGGCCGACAGGCGTAAGCTTGTTTGTGGTAGTCCGGTTCCAGGCCGCCTGCTCATTCCCGGCTTGCCTGATGACCAACTCCAGCCATTCCTCCTTGGTCCCGGAGGCAGATTGCGCTGCGGGAGAACCCGCATTGCCATCCTCCGGCAATGCCGCTATGAATTCCATTCTCAGAAGCGGCGACTGTACAGTGAGCTTCAGACCCTGTCTGGCCAACAGCTTCCAGGAGGAGACTGGTATGCGGATCGTGTTACTCTTTAGAAACTCCTTCAGTTCAATGGTCGCCGCCAGCACCGGAGAGTTCTTATTCTCGGCGCTGCGAATCGAAGCCTCGCTAATCACCGCCTCAACAATTTGACTGCCTGCCTCCGGATTGGTGATTCGTATTGAAACCCCCTGCCCGTTATCCGTACCCGTGGAGCCAGGCAGACTGCCAGAAGCAGCAGAGTTGGCAGGATTGCCGCCTCCGGTTCCGCCTTCGCCGTTGTCTCCCCCGTTGTTGCCTCCTGTTCCGCCTTCGCCGTTGTCTCCTCCGTTGTTGCCTCCTGTTCCGCCTTCGCCGTTGTCTCCTCCGTTGTTGCCTCCTGTTCCGCCTTCGCCGTTGTCTCCCCCGTTGTTGCCCCCGGTTCCGCCTTCGCCGTTGTCTCCCCCGTTGTTGCCCCCGGTTCCGCCTTCGCCGTTGTCTCCCCCGTTGTTGCCCCCGGTTCCGCCTTCGCCGTTGGACGGGGAGGGCTGAATCACCGGCGTTTGCGTGCCTATGGTCCGGTATTGGTCGGCGTAGAGTCCCATTTTGTCAAGCTGCAGCGGCGCAAAGCCCGGGATCTGCTGATAAACCGCCGAATCCGGCTGCAGGTTGAAGTTCAGGCTGCTCTCATCGGCAAATCCCACATCCGCCTGAGTTTCATACGTGTTGCTGACCACGCTGCCGTAACCGGGGTAATAACGCCCGATGGGCTTGTGCTGGATGACCGCGTTGCTGTCGAACCAATTATTCCGCGGAACGGTGGGATTGCTCTCTATAAACGCGGTCAAATGAGGGTACCTACTCTGCCAAACCGCGCTTTGATAAGGCGCCCGCCGCAGATTATCCGCCAGCACGCCTGTGGCGAAATTGGCGTTGGAGGAGTTATTGTTCACATCCGCATACCACCCGGAATTGGGCGTGCTTTTGTAAATGATGTTGTTGTAGGTTTTGTGCCCGCTGCCCCCGTTGTACTTGATGGGGTTCTGCACCTTGTACATGAGGTTGCCGTACACCTCTCCATAGCTGGTGAAATCATCAAAGTACACCGCATGCACACCCAGACCGGAATGTCCGGGACCGGTAATGTTATGAAAGAGGTTGTGCCGGACCACATTGCCCTGATAGGTCAAATCCCGGCCCATATAGACGGCTCCCATATCGTCCACCGAATACAGCACATCATAAATTTCGTTGTATTCCACCACCATGTCATTGCCGCCGAACTGGATGGCTTTTTTGGGAGCATCATGAATCTTGTTGTTGGAAATGGTATTGCCCACTCCGAACATCTTGATGCCATCCTCCATACGCAGCCTTGCGTAATTCCAGATATGATTATTCTCCACCAGCATATTGCCTGGCGCAAGCTCTTGCCTGTCGCCGCCGGAAATGTGAATGGCGCCCTTGCCGATATTGAAGATATCGTTGCTCTTGATCGTATAGCTTCTGCCGCCCCGGTCCGTGCTGTTCACATCATATTCGTCGGCAACCGGATAATTGCCCGCCATGATCGCCTTTTCCCCTGTATTGTAGATCCGGTTGCCCTCTAGCCGGATATGATGGCCTCCGGACATATTTACTGCATTCTTGCGGGTATAAGCCAGATCGAAGTTCTCCCAGACCACATGGGAGACATTGCGGAAATCAATAAGTTCCCCGTCAGTCAATGTAATCGCAGTCTCTACCGTGCTCAAATCCTGCTCCTCATACACATAAGCCTTCAGATTTTCCTTATCCAGGTACCACTCGCCGGGCTGGTCCAGCTCCTCCAATACATTTAAGAAATAGAAGCCCTGGCCGATATCCACTCCATAATAGCTTGGCTGCGCCAGCTCCATGGTTAATGTGGCCGGATCAATGCTGCTGACCCCGATGGTATTATCGGCCCATTGGTACTTCGGGAAGCCGTAAATCCACGCATCCGAAGCATTGGACCACAATGAGGTCCGATTATCCGGGTCGCGGAACTTGAATATGGGGGTTATCCCGCTCATATCGCCTGCCCGGGGGACCGAACCCTCCCGAATCACCTGGGTGATCTTCAGATAGCCTTGATTGGGATAACGGGCGCGAATCATCGGCTTGTTGTCCACGAACAGCTCGCTTTCGGAGGGCTGAATGGCAATGCCGTGACCCTGGTACGAGATGTCCCCGATCTGCCCGGCAGTCAGCCCCAGGGCGGCAAGATCCGCCACCCGGATATGAGCTGCGGCCTCCGGTGACAGCCGGTTATGAACCAGCGGATCAGTGACCGGTGCAAAGGCAGCGCCCGGAATAATCACGCCCCCGTGAATGCGTGCAGTTTCTCCGTTGAATCCCGAATAGTGGATGGGTGCAGCCTCTGTACCGGAATCCTGCTCCTCCAGCACGAACGGCTCCATCCGGGAGTAATCTCCGCCCCGCACATACACGGTAACCCCGCCGTCAGGCAAGCCGGCGCCAGCCTTCAGGCTTCTGATCCGGTCCCTTGCCGCCTCCAGCGTCCGGAAAGGCTGCTCCAGTGTTCCGGCATGGGAATCATCTCCGCCAGGAGCTACAAACAGCAACTGGCCCGGGCGGTCAAAATGATCCAGTATCTGCGCTTCTTCTCCAGCCGTCAACTCTACAGCATGGGGAGAAACAATAATTAAGCCCGATTCTTTGACGGTTACTTCTCTGGAAAACAGTTCCTCCGCCACTTCCTTAAGGGGAACATACAGTCTGTTGTCCACTATGGCAGCGGGCTGAGAAAGGGATACGGGACTTCCGTCCAGCAGCATCATGCTATCCCCCGGCTCCAACACCCCTTGATGTCCCTGATAGGATATGGTGACAGTCCTTGCACTATCGTCCCAGGCCAGCTGCGCCCCCAGGCTGTTTGCCAGCAGCTCCGCCGGAATCAATACTCCCCCTGCCTCAGCGCGTGGAACAATCAGCGGGTTCGTGCGGTCCAGCATATCCTTCGTATCGTTTAGAATCACATCCGGGCTGTTCAGGGCCAGCAGCAGCGAACCGGCAATAGCGGGCAATCCGGTCTCCGCCTTGTAGCCCAAGGTGGTCTTTCCCTCTACCGGTACCCGGACGGGGATTTCCACCCCCGGCTCTTCACCGCTGTCCGGCATGGTTATCGCCGTATCATACAGGGCAAAGTCATCCCAGTACCGGGTGGTGGAAGTATTCCGGTCGCCCCAGAAGTTGCCCAATGTAACCGTTCTCATTTTGAAGGCGATCCCGGTCATGGCACGAACTCCGTCTACGTATACCTTAAGCTCCATTTCTCCGGTAAAATCATTGACAATGGTAAGCTCATGCCAGCCCTGGCTTCTTACAGCCGTGGTAGGCGTATGCGTATTTCCATAGCGTGTGGAATAATTGGCCTCTCCCGGGGCAGTTACATTGGCGCCCACCCAAAAATTTACGTTTCTGGTGGAGGTATCTGTTTCCTGAAAATGAATAATGTTGATGGAATCGGTCATGTCATCATACACCCATGCAGTTACCGTCCAGTCCTCCAGGAGCCGGTCATGCTTGTACCAGACGCCTTGAGCCGATACATTGGAGCCCACCTGAACCCCATATTGGCCGCTGTGCTTCTCTGCATTGCTCAACTGCATCGTACCGAAACGGCTGGTGAACTGGCCCCAGCCATTCTCGAAGTCCTCTGCGTACACTGGGACAGCCTCTCCGCCCGCGCCGGGATCACCCCCGCCATCCGCTAACGCCGCCGGAATCAATCCCGAAAAGGAGACTGCCAGCATCGCCCATACCAACAGCATACTCCAAACTCTCTTGCCCATTATTCATACCTCCAGATTTATAAAATGGTTTCTGTATGTCCTGTTAAGGAGGACCTGGCGGAAGAACTGAACACCGCCAGATTCTTTTGGCGCTTCCAAAGGAGCAGTGCGTTTTTTCCTGTGGCGATCGTCCCGCCACGCTTACTCATAACGAAAATTTTTTCCGCTATTCCTGTGAATTCCGCCTTACTCGCTGGTTTAGCGGAAATTTTTTCCGCTAACTCCTCCTGACCCCCCCGAAAAAGGCATTATGACCGGGTTTTGAGAGATTTAACGGAAATTTTTTCCGTTAAATCTCTGCAAATACCGAAAAATCTCCTGATAACGGAAATTTTTTCCGTTAATGCGCCTCATATCCTTTATTTCCAACCCCTACAGCGCTGATCTACTGCGAAAGGCCTGCGTATGCAAAGTCTGGCCTCTCCACTACTGCCTCCTTAGCGAACATTAACGCCTGTTTCAGCATTTCCCGCTCCTCGCTAACCTGAGCACTCCCCACTTCTCGCTTGCCTGAGCACTCCCCGCTCCTCGCTTACTTCAGCACCCCCTGCTCCTTCATCTGCTTTTCAGCGGCTTCCTGCATTTTGGAGAAGTTGAACTTGCTGCCCAAGTCCTGGAGGAATTTATCATAGTCCGTGGTCAGATTGCTTTTGCTGTAGAAGAATTTCAGCATCTCTTCTTGCATGTAGCGTTCTGCGTCCGTCGCTGTATAATCTGCCGGCTTGTCAATCAGCTGATTCACAGTCTTCATCTCCGGCATGGCAAAGGCCTGGTTAATATAGGACGCCTGCTTGGGGAATTTGGTATTCAGATACTCCTTCTCATTGCGCCCGATCAGCTGGTACAGAGTGGTGAAGCCGGCTTCCGTCGCTTTGTCGGTCATCACCGCCTTGCTGCCCTCCAGCTTGTAGTGGACATCCTTCAGGCCATACTGGGCCAGCAGCAGTCCGTCGCCGTCAGAGAGGAAGTTCAGCATATGCAGAATCTTCTCCAGCTTCTCCGGCTCCTTCTCCAGCCGCTTGGGCAGCATGATGTACCCGCTGGTCGCCCCCTGGTCAATGGAACGGACATAATTGTACGCGGTTCCCTTGAATTCCGGAATGATGACCCACTCGGCATTGGGATTGGCTGCCTTGATTACCTGAACGCTTTCGTCCCGGACCAAGGAAGGCCAGGCATCATAGACGATTCCCGCCTGGCCTTTGTGGGCCTTGTCCTTGGCGGCGGCAGGCTTATTGCTGGTAAATTCGGGATCAACCACTCCCTCGGAGATGAATTGGCGGATTTGCTCCAATGCCGTTCTCATATTGGGGTCGTACAGGGAATTGTACAGCTTGCTGTCCCGGACATAAAAAGCGTTGTAATACGGGCTTACCCCGTATGACAGGAGAATGGGAGCAAAGACACTGGCGTTGCCGCCCTCCACACTGCCGGTAATGCCGAAGGTGTCCTTCTTCCCGTTGCCGTCGGGATCATTCTCGGTGAAGGCCTTGGCTACCTTCAGCAGCTCATCGGGATTGGCAGGCATCGCCAGTCCCAGCTTGTCGAGCCAATCCTTGCGAATCCAGCCGTTGGCGGGCTGGCCGGAGCCGGGACGGGCGATGCCGTAAAGCTTGCCGTTGATTCTCCCGCTCTCAAACCCGCTT
Organism: Paenibacillaceae bacterium; assembly: GCA_029256185.1. GTDB lineage: Bacteria > Bacillota > Bacilli > Paenibacillales > NBRC-103111 > Paenibacillus_AR. Next base: position 50,224 of record JAQSYI010000043.1, on the reverse strand, counting down.
CCGGCCAGCTTCTTCACTCCGTCCAGCTTGCTCTCATAGGGCGTCAAATCCAGCAGCAGCCCGTTCTTGACCAGCTGCTGATACACATTCCGGTTGCGCGTCTCCACAATATCCGGCAGGTCATTGGAGGCCGCCAGCACATTGATTTTGTTGTCCAGATCCGTGCCCGTAGCGATCAGATTCAGCGTCAGATCCACACCGGTAGCGCTAAGAATCCCGTCATGCAAAAAGTCCGGCGTGGGAATAGGAGTAGATGCGGAGGTTCCCAGCTTCAGAATTTCCACCTTCACCGGGGCGGTATTGGCGGCAGGACTGGAGCCTCCAGATGCCGCAGGAGCCTTGGATGGGGATGCTGCTCCCTGGTTCGTGGCGCTTTCTTTGCCGCAGCCCGGCAGCACAGATGCCGCCAGCAGCGCGATAGACAGTCCGGTTAACCATACTTTTGCGCTTTGTCTTTTTGTCATTGGACTTCCCTCTTTTCATGAATGTGTCCCTAGTCCTAACTATATGTTGCAGTTCCCCCGCCGAAGCCTGCCGGGAGAAACGGTCAACCCTTCACTGCGCCGATCAGCATTCCCTTGGTGAAATACTTCTGAATAAACGGATAAACCATAATAATCGGCAGAGATGCGGTCACCACCGCCGCCATCTGCATGGTCATAGTGGGAAGAGGCTTATCCGTCACATCCACCTCCGACTGCCCGGCCATCAGAATTTCTCTGACCACCACCTGCAGGGGCTGGAGATTCTTGTCTCTGACATAGAGCACCGCCTGGAAGAACTCATTCCAATGACTGACCATATAGAACAAGCCCACGGTCAGAAGAGAAGGCATAGCCAGTGGCAGAGCGATCTGGAACAGCACCCGCCATTCCCCCGCCCCGTCCATGCGGGCCGACTCGAACAGCTCGTTGGGCAGCCCCTCCAGGAAGGTTTTGATAATCAGCATATTGAAGGTGGCGATAGCTGTGGGAATGATCATGGCCCATACGGTATTGAGCAATCCGGTCCATTGCACCACCAGATAGGTGGGGATCAGACCGCCGCTGAACAGCATGGTCAAGACGATGAAGAACAGGAACACGCTGCGCCCCTTCAGATTTTTACGGCTTAAGGGGTAGGCCAGCAGGAGGGTCAGCAGAATATTGAACAGAGTCCCCACCGTTGTAATAAAGATGTTCACGTAAAAAGCCTTGGGGATAGCCGGAGTATGAATCAGATGCCGGTATGCGGACAGGGTGATTTCCTTGGGGAGCAGAATAAATCCCCCGTGCTTGACCACCACTTCATAAGGCGTCAAGGACACGGACACTACGAACAGCAGGGGAAATACGGCCAGAAATCCCACCACAGCCAACAGCACAACCACCAATGTGTCAAACAAACGGTCCGATTGCGATCTTACCATATGCCTTCCTCCCAGCGTTTGGCCAACTGGTTGGAGCCTACCACCAGCACCAGCCCGATTAAGGATTTGAACAAGCCCACTGCGCCCGCCAGACCGAAATTCATCTGCTCCAGCCCCGTCCGGAACACCCATGTATCAATAATATCCGATACCGCGTAGACGTTCACATTATACATAATAAAAATTTGCTCGAAGCCCGCATCCATAATATGGCCCAGCTTCAGAATCAACAGCATGACAATGACGCTGCGGATGCCGGGGAGTGTAATGAACCAGATCATGCGGAACCGTCCCGCCCCGTCCACCCGCGCCGCTTCATACAAGGTAGGATCGATAGCGCCCATGGCTGCCATATACACAATCGCCCCCCACCCCAAGTCCTTCCAGATATCCGTGCCGATCAGCACCGTCCGGAACCATTCGGTTGAATTGAGAAAGGGAACGGTCTGGTGCCCCGCCTCCACAATCCAGCGGTTAATGATGCCCTGAGTCTGGGACAGAAAAGCTACGGACATGCCATAGATGATCACCCAGGACAGGAAGTGGGGCATGTAGCTTAGAGTCTGAATCAGATTGCGGAACCGTCTTAAGCGGCACTCGTTGAACAGCAGGGCCAGAATAATGGGAGGCACCATGCCGAACACAATTTTATAGACGCTGATGATCAGGGTATTACCAATAATCTGCGTGAAGTAGGGAGACTCCATAAACTGCAGAAAATGCTTGTACCAAGGATCAGCCCAAGGGCTGGCAAGCAGCCCCTCACCGAAGTTGTAATCCTTGAAGCTGATGATCACTCCGTACATCGGCATATATTTGAAGATCAGATAATAAAGCAGCCCCGGCAAAATCATGATATACAGGGATTTGCTCTTCCACAGCTCTCTCACCCAGCCGGGAAGCGCCGCTCCTTTCTTGGGCCAAGCCTTCTGTTGCGCCATCTCCGCGTTTCCGCCCATCTGCTGCACCACCTCAGTTGTTTTCTCTCCTTCATTTTCTCTCCTGCAAACAGTGTAGCACCCTGCGGGAGAAGATATAATGAAGAGTTTTCACAACCTGGACTGCACATTTTTCACAGTGTGCACAAAAGAACCGGCCCGGACGGAGAAGCCGCCTAAGCCGGTTGTTTGGCTATGGTTTTCCTTTGCGGAACTGGGCGGGGGTTTCCCCTGTCCAGCGTTTGAAGATGCGGTAGAAATAATTTTCGTTGGCAAAGCCGGTCTGCTCGCCGATCTCCCGAATGGGCAGATCCGTCTCCAGAAGCAGCGACTTGGCTCTGGCCACCCTGGCCTGCTGCAAAAAGTAGATAAAGGTCCCGCCGGTCTGCTTGCTGAACAGGGTGCTGAGATACCGCTCGTCCAGATTCACATAATGGGCCATAGCCCGCAGGGAGATGTCCTCCTTCAGATGAAGCAGCACATACTCCATCACCCGGTTGATTTCCTCGCGTCCCGTATCCGTCCGCTCCGACTGGTACAGCTCCTCCAGGAAGCGGTCCAGCTGCTCCTCCAGTCTCATCTTCAACGCTATGTGGCCTCCTGCTCCGGCATAAGCATCCACCGTAGGAGGGTCTGCCCTGTCCCAGACATGGGCCGCCAGCGTCAACAGCCGGTCCGCCATCCCCTCGGCCTGGAAGAACCAGACGAAGGCCTGCCGCATCTCCCGCCAGATTTCCCCGGCAAGCTGTCTTAAGCCCTCTCTGTCTCGGGCCTCCAGGCAACGCATCCAGCGTTTTTCCTTGCTCCATGAGAGACTCCAGCCGACGGCGGGGATACAGGCAGTACGCTCCTGAGGCTGCTCCTCCGCACCACCCGGCTGCGGGTCTGTTCCCTGTCCACCAGGTGCCCGCTCCTCCTGCCCGGCTGCGCCGCCATCCTCGTACCACAGGCTGTTCAGCTCGAGAAGAGCGGAGCGCCATAGCTCCAGAAGCCCCAGATAGGAGCTGCCGCCGCGTCTGACAATTGCGCAACCCGGCTCCGGCTGGAGGGGCTCCTCTTGTTGCGGCAGGGGGGGTGCTGCTGCCGAGCCCATCCACACAACAAAGGTTATAACCCCGGAGTGATCCACCCGGTGCAGCAAACACTGGGACGGAAGCGCCTGCTTCCATTGCGCCTCCACCATCTCCGCGTTTTTCCTGCACGCAGGCAGCAGAACCCGCACCTCCGCCAGAGGATACAGCTCATGGAGACGGTGAAGATAGCCCGCTTCCTCCCGGCCGGTGGCAGCATCACGGCCGCTTAACAGCCGCTCCCACAGCTCCCTGTATTCCTGCTGGAAGCGGAAGGGCTCACGGCTGCCCTGGTGAAGCGATTGCTCCTTTAACTCCTTGTCCAGCTTGCCCAGCATTTCCCCCAGCGCCTTCTCGTCAGCCGACAGCTTAAGCAGATAGCCGGAGGCGCCGTACTCCAGAGCCAGACGGACATATTCAAATTCGTTCATGCAGGTCAGCATTACGAACCGGGCCTCGCTGAACGCTCTGGCCTGCTGCAGCAGCTCAATTCCGTCCAAGCCCGGCATCACAATGTCGGTGATGACCAGGTCCGGCTGCAGGGAACGGATCAGCTCCAGAGCATCGGCGCCGTTATCCGCCTCCGCAATCAGCGTGAAGCCCGCCTGCTCCCATGGAATCTGCTCAACCAGGGCTGCACGGACAACAGGCTCATCCTCGCAGAGCAACACTTTCCACATCTATGGATCACTCCTCCTGATAGGGTTTGGCGAGCAGATAGGGCACCTTCATCCGGGCCAGTGTCCCTTGCGGAAGCGGCTGGAGCTCAAGCGTCCCTTCTCCGCGATACATGAGCGCGAGCCGTTCGCGGAGATTGCTTAGGCCGATTCCGCTGCGCCGGACGGCCCCCTTGCTTCTCGCTGCTTCCGCAAGCCCCACGCCGTTATCCTCCACTTCCGCCGTGAGCTGCTCTTCTTCCCGGTAAACCCGAATACATATGATGCCGCCCTCCTTCATATGGGACAAGCCGTGCTTGATCGCATTCTCCACCAGTGGCTGGAGGCTGAGCTTGGGAACCAGGGCGTAATGATAAGCCTCATCAATCTCATGGACAATATGGAACCTGCGGGCGTACCGGAAGTTCTGGATATGAAGGAACGCATCGGTCAGTCTGATCTCCTCCTTCAGGTGGATCAGATCGCTGTCCACATTCAGGCTGGTCTCCAGCAGCAGCCCCAACGCCACACAAATATCCGCCGTCTCCCGGTCCTTCTTCCTGGCGGCGCTCCACTTCAGCGTATTCAGGGTATTAAGCAGAAAATGGGGGTTCATCTGGCCCATCAGCATCTGGAAGCGGCTAGCCTCCTTCTGGCGTTCTTCCTGCTTCAGCTTCTGAACCGATGCCTGCAGATCATCCACCATCTGATTGAAGCTTCGGGCCACATCCTCGATCTCCCCGCGGAACCGGTGCACAGGCAGGCTCACCCGGAAGCCGCTGTCCACGATCTGCCTCATCCGGGTCTGGAGCAGCTGCAGGGGCCGGATGAGCGCCGAAGCGATCAGATAGGTGATCAGGGCAAACAACAGTGCAAGAACAAGATACACTCCATAAGACTGATGCCTGAGCTTGTCCATATCGCCGAAATATTGCTCCAGCGGGAGCCTGCTGGCCAAAGTCAGGTCGGCGGCAATGAGTCTGGCTTCGTTGCTGATGTAGGAATCCGGTTGGCTCAACACATCCATCCGGCCCGTCTTGGCCACAGTTTCTCCCGCCTGGTCCAGAAGATAATAAAACTGGTGAACAACAAAGCCCCGGGTCAGCTCATAGAGACACGCCTCATAATCCAGGCGTTGATAGAAATACCACTTGTTCGTTTGATCGCCGCTCTCAAGCACTGTGATGAATTCCTGCTGATCCTTGCTCCACACCATCTGCTTATCCGGCGGCAGCTGCTCAAGCAGCTTGTGGAAGGACAAGGCTCCCCGCACTTCTTGGGACTTGTCGGAGGAATGATACACATTCCCCTCCCCATCCTCGAGCATCAGCGTTATAAACTTGCTGTAGGGACTGATCTGCTGCCGTTTCTGCAGCCATGCCCGCAGCTGTTCTCCCAAAACGCCGTCCTGCGCCTGGGCAGCCGCTCCCTCTTGTCCTGCCACCTTGGGCAGAGATTCGGCCAAGTAATAGGAATCAATGGCCTCCTTCCGCAGATTCAGCAGCACCTCCTTGACGAAATCGGTCTGCTGCTGGCTTTTTTCCTTCAATTCCCCCATCATCAGCTGCTGAATCTCGTTGAACTGGTACACCTGGTACCCCATGACAGGCGCCAAAATAAAGGTGATGAAGGCAATAAACAACCTGTTCCTCAGCTTGGCGGGAACCAGCCGCTGCAAGAACCGCCTCATGGGCTTGTCTCTCCTTTCATCCGCTTACAGGCCTGACCGCACACAATGATAGCGTTTTCTTTTCCCGGCGGAACATAGGGTTTTACGTAATCATAACGGAAGCTCCCGTCAGGACGCAAGCTTAATTTGACTACGTCCAGCAATAGCCCCCCTTCCGGAGAGTGCTGTCAACACAGCCGCTCCCCGGTAGAAAAGACAGCACCAATCTCCAGCTAGTCCCCCCTGCAACCGCGCCAACTTTTTGGTTACTGTGGGGAATGCCGTTTCTCGCCCTCAAGCCACCCCATACCTGCTCAGTTAAGCTGCTTGTCTGGGTGATGCTCCTCCCCAATGTTCAACTCTGCGAAGAGATTGGGGTCCGTCCCCGGCAATGCAGGGACTGCTTCCCCGCTTGCTCCCCCCGCCGAGCCTGCAGCGAACTGCGCCAGCAGGCTCTTCATCTGCCCGTAAGTCACCGGCTGGGCATCCGGCATATATTCATAGCCGATCAGCCCGTTGGTCTCCATGGTCACGGTCTTGAGATCCTCCATTCTGGCAATGCCTGTCTGTCTCAGCTTCATTTCCAGCTGATCTACTGTCATGCGCAGCTTGGCCAACTCCTTCACCTCCAGCTTGCCGTCCCGGATAATGGTTATCGCCCGGCCGCGCATCACATTCTCGAACCAATTCCACTTGACTTCCAGATACTCCATCAGCAGCAGAATCAGGATGAAGGTCACCGCGGCCACCAGGGCGGCCCAGATACTCTTCTCGGCAATCGGCTGGACAATAACCGTACCGATAGAGATCATGATCACCGTCGTGGGTATGGTCATCTGTGAGATGGACTTGCGTCCGGCAATCCGCAGCAAGACCATCGCCGACAGAATCACCACGCATGACTTCCAAAACTCTGTCCACACTTCCATCCATGTCATCCCGGTCATTCTCCCTTTCCATCCATGTTCCCTTATAATTCCTAAAGGTACGTCCGGATATGCGAAGAAGAGAATGACCTGCCCTGCAGCCGCAGTTGTTCAAGCTCCTTTCGTGGCGAATCTGCAGCTTACTCCCTGTTCAGCAGCCTCTGTGCTTAAACTGCCGCGTACTGGCTGTTGTACAGCCTTGCATATTGGCCGCCCTTCGCCAGCAGTTCCTCATGGCTGCCCCTCTCGGCAATGTCTCCGTTATGCATGTATAAGATCAGATCCGCCTCCCGGATGGTAGACAAGCGGTGAGCGATCACGAAGCTGGTCCGCCCTGCGATCATCCGCAGGAATGCCTCCTGAATCCGGGCTTCTGTCCGGGTGTCAATGCTGCTTGTAGCCTCATCGAGAATAAGCATGGGCGGGTCCGCCAGCATCACGCGGGCAATGGTAAGAAGCTGCTTCTGGCCTTGGGACAGATTATCGCCTGACCGGCTGATAACCGTATCATATCCTTGCGGAAGCCGCCGGATAAAGCTGTGGGCATTGGCCGCCCTGGCGGCAGCCTCCACCTCGGCATCAGTTGCCCCGGGCTTGCCGTACGCAATATTGTCGCGGATGCTTCCGGCAAACAACCAGGTTTCCTGGAGCACCATACCGAAGCTGCGCCGCAGATTATCCCGGGTCATCTGCTTGATATCCACTCCATCAATGGTGATGGCGCCCCGGTCCACGTCATAGAACCTCATGAGCAGATTAACCAACGTTGTTTTGCCCGCTCCGGTCTGCCCTACGATGGCAATCCTAGTCCCCGGCCTCACGGTCAGACTGAAATCGGTAATAAGCGGCCGCGCAGGATCATAGGCAAATGCCACATGGTCAAACTCAATGACACCTTGACGGGGAGCCGCCCCGGAAGCACTGGAAGCATCCCTCTCTTCTTGCGGTTCCTGCTCCAGATCCATAATCGTGAAGATCCGTTGGGCGGAAGCAGTAGCGGACTGGAGCTGGGTAAGCACGCCTGTAATTTCATTGAAGGGTTTGGCGAACAGATTGGAATAGATCAGGAAGCTGGACAGGCCCCCTACGGAAATATGGGACATAATGCTGGCCACACCGCCTGCCATGGCGATTGCCGAGAAGGCGATGTTGTTCACCAGCCGGGTGCTGGGATTGGCCAAGGAGCCGTAGAACTGGGCTTTTACTCCAGCCTGGTACAGCTCCTCATTTTTGGCGGCGAACTGCTCATAGGAACGATCCTCATAATGAAACGCCTGCACAATTTTTTGCCCGCCAACAATCTCCTCTGCATAGCCATTCAGTTCCCCCAGGACCTTGGCTTGCTCACGGAACAGCCTCTGGGTGCGGGTGGTGATGAACCGGGCCACGTAGTAGGTAACGGGCGCGGACAGGAGAACAATCACAGTCATCATCGGACTGATATAGAGCATCAGGGCGATTGAACCGACAATGGTCACCATCCCCGTAAGCAGTGTGGAGAAACCCTGGAGCAGACCGTCCGAGATCATATCCATGTCATTGACAAACCGGCTGATGCTGTCCCCGTGAGGATGCGTATCATGAAAACGGAGGGGCAGACCGTCAATATGTCCGAATAAATCCTGGCGCAGATCGTTCACACTCCGGTAAGCAATCCGGTTGGTCAGGTAGGTCAAGAGCCAGCCAAACAGGCTGCCCGCAGCGTAGATTATTCCCAGAGCAAGCAGCAGCCTGAGAACCGCTCCGGACTCCACCTGGCCCGCTCCAATCATCTCATCTACGGTCAAGCCGATCATGAAGGGACCGGCCAAACTCGCAGCAACGCCGAGAATGGCGCAAAGGGCCGCAGCCCACACGAATATGCGCTGCCGGCCTGCATAACGAAGCAACCGGGTCCATATTTGTCTTGTATTCATTACCCTGCCGCCTCCCCGTCTGAGCTCTGGGATTGATAGACCTCGCGGTAAACCCCGCAGGTCTTCAACAGTTCTTGATGAGTGCCGATTCCGGCTATCTGCCCCTCATCCAATACAATAATCCGGTCCGCATAACGGATGGAGCTAACCCGCTGGGAGACGATGAGCACCGTTTTGGTGCCGCGCATCTCCCGGATGGCCCGGCGCAGGGCGGCATCTGTGGCAAAATCAAGGGCGCTGGCTGAATCATCCAGAATAAGAATGCCGGGATCAGCGGCAATTGCCCGGGCAATGGTCAGCCGCTGCTTCTGCCCGCCGGACAGATTCTTCCCGCCGCGCGCCACAATTGTATCCATGCCCTCCGGAAGCTTGCTGATGAATTCCGTGGCCTGGGCAATCCGCGCCGCTTCTGCCACCTGTTCATCGGTAGCGTCCGGTTTGCCCCAGCGGATGTTCTCCGCAATGGTCCCGCTGAACAGCTCTGCTTTCTGGGGCACCAGCCCTATTTTCCGGCGCAACGTACTTAGCGGATATTCCCGCACATTCAATCCGTCGACAAGGACCTCCCCTTGTACCGCATCATAGAATCTGGGGATCAGTTGAATAAGAGTGGATTTGCCGGATCCGGTGCCGCCTATGATCCCTACAGTTTCACCGCGGCCAATCTCCGCGTTGATATCCGTCAACGCCAGGTCTCCCGTAACGCTGTAACCGAAGGATACATGGCGGAAGGCGATGACAGGGACGGAGGCTGCGGCAACTGTTGATGCAACATCTGCACGGGCAGCGGTCCGTGAGGCTGATGCGTTCCCGGGAGTTGCGAAGTAAGAGCCGGTTGCTTCGGGAGCAAGTGCGGCACAGTCCGGCACGGCGGTAGGGGAGGCAACGGGAACTGCAGTGCAGGATGAGGCAGTTGTTGACGGCCTTTCCCCGCCTGCTGCCGCCTCAGCAGCGGAAGCCGTCCCCAGCAGGACCGCTTCCGTGGCATCCCCGATGGAAGAACGGACAGCCAGCACCTCGCTGACCCGGGTTGCCGAAGAAGCAGCCTTGGTAAAAATGATGACGAGATTGGATACGACAATAAGGGCAAGCAGAATCTGGGTGACGTAGTTGATGAAGGCGATAATCTCCCCTTGCGACAAAGAGCCAGCATCAATATGCAGACTGCCGACCCACAGGATGGCAATAATGGCACCGTTAACGATCAGGGAGGTAGCCGGATTGAGCAGAGCGGCAATGCGTCCCACCCGGATTGCGGTCCCTGCAATGTCATCCGAAGACGTCTTGAAGCGCTGCCTCTCCTCTCTGCTCTTGGCAAAAGCGCGAATGACCCGGACACCGCTGAGATTCTCACTGAGAATCTGGGCCAGCCGGTCCATCTTTCCCTGATACTGCCGATAGAGCGGAGCGGTCCGCGTAATAATAAAGTACAGAACAATGCCGATGACAGGAGTAGCCGCTATCAGAACCAGGGAGAGCCGGAAATCAAGAATCATGGACATCGCAATGGCTCCAATGCAAATAAACGGCGCCCGGATCACCAGCCGGATCAGCATAGCCACGGCAAGCTGGAGCTGATTGACGTCGTTGGTGATCCGGTTGACCAGGGTTGGTGTGCCGAAGCGGTCCAACTCTGCGTAAGACAGCGAGGAGATATGCCTGAACATGGCATTGCGCAGATTGGTGCCGAAACCCTGGGAGGCACGCGCGGCATAATACTGGCAGATCATGGAGCAGCCGAAGCCCAGCACCGACATGGCGAGCATAAGGGCTCCCATCCTCAGCACATAGGAGGTATCCCCCTTGGCTATGCCGTGGTTTACGATCAAAGCTACAATGGTAGGCAGCAGCAGTTCCAGTATGGCCTCCAGCAGTTTGAAAAAAGGTCCCACCAGGCATTCTTTCCGGTAAGGCTTCAAAAATTCAGTCAGCTTGAACAAGGATATCATCACCTATTCTAAAAAATTCCGGCAAATATGGGCGAACCTAAAAATCCGGCAAAGCCGGCGGTTTAAGGGCCTTCCGTGAGATGCCACCATCTGGCCCTTGACTTATTTCAATTACCGACTATGATTATGCCATAGAAAACGATATATGAAAAATATTCATTTTATATGGTTCATATATGAAATAAGTATGTCTCTTTGACTTTTCAAATTGTTGGAGGGTTATTATGGATATTAGACAGCTGCGTTACTTTTTGGCTATTGCCGAGGAAGGACAGATATCGTCTGCCGCCAAGAAGCTGAGCATGGCGCAGCCTCCCTTGAGCCAGCAGCTCAAGCTGCTGGAGGAGGAACTGGGGATCAGGCTGGTGGAGAGAGGGCCGCGCAGCATCCAGCTTACGGACGCCGGGGCGATTCTCCGCAACAGGGCGCAGGAAATCGTGGAGCTTACCGATGCGGCGGCCAGGGAAATGAGCGATTTGGCCAAGGGAATGACCGGTACCCTGAATATCGGCACGGTGTCTTCATCGGGTGAGGCCCTGCTGAAAGCGGGACTGGCCGAATTTCATAAAGCTTATTCCGGGGTGAAATATGAGATCCGCGAGGGCAATACGTTTGCTGTTATCGAGATGCTGAACCGGGGGATTGTAGAGGTAGGCATTGTCCGCACACCGTTTAAGGCTCTGAACCTGGACTGCAAATATGCGGCGCCTGAGCCCATGACTGCGGTGATGACAGCGGAAGCGGATTGGTGTCCGGACAGGAGCGTCATTGAGCTTGAGGAACTGGAGGGCAAGCCGCTTATCATTTACCACAGATTCGAGTCCCTCATCCGCGAAAGCTGCCTGAAGCGGGGCTTCGAACCGGTTTTCTTCTGCCGCAACGATGATGCGCGCACCACTCTGCACTGGGCCAATGAAGGTCTGGGCACCGGCCTGGTTCCCCGCTCGGCCTTCAATCTTGGGAGCAACAGCAATCTGCTGTATAAGGAAATAAACTGCAAGGAGCTGGTCACCAGCGTGGCCGTAATCTGGGTCAGGGACAAGTATATCTCCTCACTGGCCTCCAAGTTTATTGAAGCTTTTCACTGAGGCTGGCGTGTGGATGCAATACAATGGGCCCTCATTGACTCTGGCATGGCCATGTTGCTCTACCGCACCGCCTTGCGGCCAGGTGTTATTCTACACCTACTGCCGCGGCACCCGAATAGGTTCAAATCAACCCTACGGTCCTGGTAAAAGCAGTCAAAGCAAATAAAGCTTGGGCGGATGCCGGAAGCTTTATTTGCTTTGGGGTGTGCGGGGGCCGCGGGCTTCAGAGCGCTCACTTTTCCTTGTAGCGCCGCGTATGCTGCGGAGCGCTTACTTTTTCCTTGGAATCACTGCGCATATGCACGGACGCTCACTTTTTCCTTACAACCTCCGCATGTACTGCAGACCCTTCACTTTTCCTTGTAATCCACAATAGGCTTAATCACTTGGGAGATCAGCTTTATCTTTTCGGCAGAGCAGCCTTCCAGCATGACGATAATCTCATTCCTGAGATAATCCTGGGTGCCACTGTTGGCCCCTCTAAGGATATAATCAGGAGATTCTTCGAGCATAACGCATAAGTCGGACAACCGGTCCAGATTAATCGGCGTTTTACCCCGTTCTATCTTGCTGATGTAGGCATTGGATACCTCGAGTTTCTCTGCAAGCTGTTCCTGCGTCAGGCCTTTGCTTTCTCTTGCTTGGCGGATTCTTTTGCCGATTATGCCGTAATCAAATCCCATGTCATCACCTAACAAAACTATAGCAATGATAGAAATCATACAACATACATATAAATTCAACTTGAACCAATGAGTTAATACGTATATACTGGACTTAGGAAAAAATTACATGTATTGTTTCTTTCATACAGGAGAGGATTTTCTATGGGCAATACTGACTATGGAGCACTTATCATGCTTGGTTTGGGAGCCGTGGGTATTCTGATTATAACTGTTATGGAGATTTCGTACAGGAAGCGAAAGAAGGAGGAGTTGGCCAGCGAAAACAAGCCGAGGCAGTAAGCCGACAAGCCGGATAACAAAGCAGGTGAGACGCATTGCAAGGCTAAGCTATGTGGCGGTTGGCATGACAGGTGAATTCATAACAAAGCTGTGGTGCGGTTGGCATAACAGGTGAATATTTCATCCGCGTTGCAAGACCCATCATCGGACGATGACGGATAGCTGCAGATGCATGCATATAGTAGATAGATTGCCGTCTGTCTAGTATACTTGTACGCGTATGAATCTCTGATTATGCTGCACTAAGATTCCCTGCACAACAGGAGGGCGCCTGATATGAACAAGCCGGAACCGCTTCAGCTGGCCACTGTCCCGTTTGATGTGAAGGTGGAGGCCGTCAACGGCCAACGCCTCAATGGTTACAGCCATTACCATCAAGGCATTGAATTTCTGTTTATCCATGAGGGAAAAGGGACGGTGTTCGTTCATGACCGCCGGTACGAGATAGCCTCCGGCCAGCTTTATTTCTTTCAGCCGTTTCAATACCATCAGGTGCTCCTGAACAACCGGATGCCTTACCGCCGGACGGTTATCAAATTCGACCCAGTGGCTCTATTGCCGTACCTTCAGCCCTTCTCCGCATTAACCCAGTTTTTCAATCATATATGGAAGGGCAATCCGGCAGAACAGTGTGCTGTTGCTCCCTCCCTTTCCTTCGCATCCCTTGCCTGCCTCCAGCAGCGGCTCCATGCTCTGTCGGAGCAGGAAGCCATGGAGTCTTTCGCCGCGCACATGGCCAGCGTCCTGGAGACCCTTCGCAGCAGCTCCTCCCTTGCGCCTGCTGGTCCCCAACCCCTGGATCAGCCAACCCGCTACTATTCGGAGGCGGTCATGCAATGGCTGGAGGGGCATCTTCACGAGCCGTTCCGGCTTGAATGTCTGGCAGAAGCGCTTCATCTGTCCAAAAACCACCTCTCCAGGCGGTTCAAATCCGAAACGGGCAGCTCGATCCAGGAATGTCTCGCCGCCAAAAGAATCCGCAAGGCCTGCCATCTGCTCTGCGCCACGAGCTTAACTGTGGATCAAATCGCTTTGCAGATCGGTCTGGAGAGCCCGTCCTACTTCTGCAAGCTGTTCAAGGACTATGTCGGCCAATCTCCCCTGCAATACCGCCGCAGCATCCGTCCGTAGACCGTACACGCGCATCTCCTGCATGATGGGGAGCCTCTGGCCCGCTTGGCATGGACAAACTGAAAATAGTCGGAAAGGGACACGGAAAGTCAGGAATGGTTTATTCCCCTGCGCCGGATTATGCCGAATAATAGAATCAAACGGAAGACAGCGGCAGCGGCGAGAGGAGATGTTGGTCATAGAGCCGACCCGGGAATGGAAAGGCGATGTCAACCTGATGCAGGCTGATGCAGATAAGAGCGGCATTCGTTTTTACCCAATTGATGATTTCCCTTTCGTTATTACCGGATTTCCTTACCGCAAGGAAAACCGCGGCGGCTATAACCGTGTACCGGAACGGCTGATGGGCAGTTTGCGGGAATCCCTCGCGTGGGTAGCGCCTCAACCATCCGGCGGAACAATCCGGTTCCGGACCGATTCGGCCCGGCTGCTCATTGACGCGGAGCTTATGAGGAATGAGACCTCCGTCAGATGTACCCAGGCTGCTTTATCAGGTTTTGATGTATACCTGGAGCGTAACGGTGCTCTGGAATTCTGCTCGAATCTGTGCGCCGAGAACAATCCGCTCAGCTTTCAGGCCGAGGCTCCCAATCTGGGCGGCCGAGGGATGAAAAATGTTGTCATCTATACCCCGCTGCAAAATCCGCTGAAATCCGTCCGGATCGGATTGGAGGAGAAGGCAACCGTATGCGGACCTGATCCGTTTGCTGTGGCGAAGCCTCTCTTGTTCTACGGCTCGTCCATCACCTGCGGCTTCTGCGCCTCGCGTCCCGGGTTGACCTATCCGGCCAGAGTTGCCAGAGAATTGAACGCGGACTTTATCAATTACGGCTTTGGCGGCAACGCCAAGGGTGATCCGGAGATCGCCCGGGCGATTGCCTCCCTTGAATTGAGCGGGTTCATCATGGACTATGATCTGAACGCTCCCTGCACGGAGCATCTGGAGCAAACCCATCAGGCGTTCTTCGAAGCCATCCGCAGGCAGCAGCCGGAGCTGCCGGTAATCATCTTGTCAGCGCCCGTTTACCACAAGGACCCGGAATACTTCGGCAGACGGCGGCAGATCGTGAAGCGTACGTATGAACGGGCGGCGGCGGAAGGCGACAGGAATGTATATTTCGTCGACGGGGAAGCCTTCTTCCCGGGAAGCCATTGGGCAGAATTCACAGTGGACCGCACCCATCCCAATGACGCGGGATTCATGCATATGGCACAGACTATTCTGCCGGTCATAAAGCAGGCTCTGAATATGTGAAGTCTTCAATAATGATTAGCCCAGCCAGAAAAGAAGTTCATTTTTGCAAAATTACTGTTTTTCCTGCCGGTTGGTTCAAAGGAATCCTCCATTTTCTTAGCCTTGCTCAACAATTCCGGGAAAACATTATCAACAAATGTAACAAGTTCATAATGATAATGGGGTTCGGGAGAATCCGTTGCCTTGCATAGCTTATATTGTTCCACTCTAAAGGTAGTATCATGAATTTCAAATCCTTGCACAATACAAGATGCCAGAGGTTTGATCAACTGCTCCATTTTTTCCACTGCTAAATATACCTTACGCTTAGATAAGAACGCTGCATAAATTGAACTGGAGCTATGCAAGATATTTTGCACTTCCGTTTTATGTTCAAATACACAAGTAAGACAGTAGACAGTCTCCGGGATTTTTAGCATCTTTTTTCGTTGTTTGAGAAGACGGTTCTCTTCTTGTCTGACTTCATACTCCGATATACGGATTTCCATTCCATTTGTTTTTATCAATGCACATTTATCACCGGAATGGTTGGGATCATCAAAAATGTTCACACTGGTATTTGATATGCGAAAAGGCAGCGTTGTTAAAACTTGCTCCACTTCATCTTCAATATTCATCTTCTCGTCTGCAATCAGTTGAATGCGGTCGTATAACTTTGAAAGATCTCTATCACTCATTATCATAGGTACTAAAAAAGAACTGTGCTTGTAGATCCAATCATGGTTTTTAATGTAGTTTATAGCTTCGCAGAATCCATTGTAGCTTATGTCATAAACCGTATCCGGCCCTTGATCATGCCACACACTGTTATTGCTCTTATGCTTATGATCAATTACAATTCTTGGTCGGTATGGACTTGCATGTATACGCCAGAATGCAACTGGAGTTTCAATATAAATTCCGCTTTTGATTCTATCCCTAACTTCAAAGAATCCATATTTAAGAACTATATGATCAGATACTCTATTCAAAAAAGGCACCTCTATTTCAAGAAACGGTTATAATCGAAGCAAGGCGGTTATGCTTTATTTCCATTCCAGCCCAACGGACTTACCCCCAACTCCAACAACACCCGGTACAACAAGCCGAGTGGCAGCCCCATAATGCTATAGAAGTCACCCTCGATCTTCTCGATGAACACCGAGCCCAATCCCTGCACCCCGTAGCTTCCCGCTTTGTCCAGCGGATCACCCGTCTCTACGTAAGCCTGTATCTCGGCCTCGCTCATCGGACTGAAGGCAACCCGGCTGACCGTATGGCCCACAATTGATTCGGGTTGTCCGGCTAAAGCGTCCCGGGATATAATCCGGTATTGCCCAACCTCTCCCAGCCGGATTATGGATTGGCTGCCGCTTGCCTGCACGGATTCAGAATGGCACCCTGCGCAGCCGGTGTCCAAGCAGGCCAGACCGGTAAACACCTGATGGCTTCTCCCCTGCAACAGCCTCAGCATCCTTACAGCATCTGCCTGATCCCGGGGCTTGCCGAGTACTTCGCCGTTCAATACTACGATAGTGTCGGATCCCACTATAATCTGCCTTGCTGTTCCCCCTTGTGCCTCTGAGTCCTGAATATTCAAGGCCGCCTGCACGGCAGCAGCCTTGCGCACAGCCAGTTCTTCCACTATGGTATGGGGCTCCCAATTATCCGGCACGGATTCATCCACGTCGCTTGCCAGCACTTGTACCGGCAGCCTCAGCATCCGAATCAGTTCCTGCCTCCGGGGTGAGGAGGAAGCGAGAATTAAAGTTGGCGTTACTTTATCACGAAACAAACAAGTCTCTCCTCTCCAATGCGCCGCGGCTACAGCTTCCGGTAAACCCAGATGGCGCCCGCCACACCCAACAGACTGATCAAATTTAGTCTAATCTCAAACTCAATATCAAAACTCACCGCCTGCAAATCTGCTGCCGGGTTTAGGCTGATATCGGAGGAGCGCAGCAGAAACGACAACGCCTCCACATCAGCCAGCAATTGGGACATGATGCTTCCGGCCAGCAAGCCCAACACAATAAACACAATCAACGTAAACGTATTCTTCTTCATGAGTCCAAGCTCCACTCCATCCTTCAGGCCCAAATGCTAATAATATGATCTATTTTATATAAAAAAATCAGTCAAGTCTATGACACAAAGCTACAATTGGCGACTATTTCCTTTTACTGTTCCTCCTCTCAGCTAGTACAATAGAATGGGGAGGTGGGCCTCATACTTAAGCTCAGCATAAAAGTGACAACTGCCCTTCTCGCTTTCGGACTGGTTATAGCGCAGCCGATGACGGCATCTGCCGCAGCCAAGGTTATGCTTGACGCAGGCCATGGCGGCTCCGATCCGGGAGCAGTAGGGACAAACGGTTTATATGAAAAAACAGTCAACATGGACGTCGTGCTCCGCCTGAAGGACGAGCTTGCGCGCCGGGGATATGAGGTTTTGCTGACCCGGGAGCAGGATATTAATCTGACTCTGGCCCAGCGGGTGGAAATAACAGGTCAGCTTGGTTCAGATTTGTTCGTATCCGTCCATGCCAATTCACATACCGATTCAAGCGCCCGCGGCAGCCTGGTGCTCTATTATGACAGGGATTATCCCCAGGCCAATTATCCGCCAAGCGACGCCATGGCCGCATTGACTCCGGAGAGCAAACGGCTGGCCCAGCTTGTCCAAAACAGCATGGTTGCCAAGGCAGGAACAGCCGACAAAGGGATTGTACCCTCGGCTGTGTATGTAGCCCGCATGGGCTCGGTGCCCAGCATTCTGATAGAAACTGCATTCTTGTCCAACTCTCAGGATGCCGCCTTGCTGGCGGATGCGGGCTTTCGGCAGAAGCTTGCCATAGGGATAGCTGACGGAATCAGCGTTTATATGCCCGCGGAAAAACCGGCGGGTGCCTTCACGGACGTATCCGCTTCGCATTGGGCGGCAAGCGCGATTAACAAGCTGCAGACAATGGGCATCGTCCAGGGGGAGTACGGCAAGTTTTTCCCGGAACGGGCGTTAACCCGGGCGGAATTCATCGCCATGCTGGAACGGCAGTTTCCGTTCCCGTCACCGGTCACCGGGGTGGAAGCAGGCTGTGCGGCAGGTACCGGGAACGCTTCTACGGTAACGGGAGCAACCTATGGAAGCAACGGGACCGGTTGCGCTGACAGCGGAGCTGCAACCGGGGACAGCGGGACGGGCGGCAGTGCGGGAGGTAAAGCGGATGCCGGTACCCAGGCAGGCGGCATTACTGTCGGAAGTGCAACGGGCAGCAGTACCGCAGGCTCCCAGGCCGGCCTCTGGAAGCCCAAAGATCTTCCTGCCAGCCACTGGGCCTACGCCTCCATCAACAAAGCGCTGGAAAGCGGCGTGCTGGGCGGTTATCCCGACGGCACCGTGCGGCCGGATCAGACGCTGACCCGGGGAGAAGCCGCAGCGCTGATTGACCGGATTATCTGGCCCGGCAGCAGCCAGACCGCGACCAAAACCTTGTTCAAGGATGTGCCGAAGAATCTGTGGTCCGCCGCAGCCATCAACCGACTGAAGGATAAGGGGATTATCGACGGGGAGACAGCCACCACCTTCGCCCCGGAGCGGCCTATCACCCGTGCGGAGATGTGTGCGATTCTGGCGCGGCTGATTCATTAAGCAAACTCTGATTGAAAACCGCAGCGGCATGGAAGTCTGAATATATGCAAAAGAAGCCTGACGGCTCTTCTTCGGAGCCGTCAGGCTTCTTTTCATAGCCCATAGATGTACACCGCTCTTGACTGTCTATAGGCGCAGCCGAGCTCCTAATAGACTGCAATTATCCTACTGGCATTGCGTTATGACGATACAAAAAAACGGCACAAGCTCGTCTGCCACCGCAAAACGTACCCGCACCGCTTATTCCTGCTATTTGTTTGTTCAACCTACCGTTTTCAAACCGCAGGCACCTGCGGGCCCGCTATGCGCCGATTCTTGCGAGCAATTCTTTTTCGTCGATAATGAACTGGAGCGTATAGGTCTGGGCCTGCCACAGCATGGCCTGGGACGGGTTCTTCTTGTATTCGTCCAGAGAGGTTTTGGCGGAATTCATGGAGCCGTTCATCTTTTGCAGCAGCGCCTTGTTGTCATCTCCCGCATCCTGAACCACGGCGGTGGAGAGCTGGGACCATGCAGCGTGGGCCGAGGTAATGGACTGCAGCGTGGAGGCGTCGATGGGCGAAGGAGCGGTTCCCGTCTCCAGATTCATGACTGTAAGCAGGCTGAGAGACTGAATCAATTTATCGGATTGCTCCAGATAGGACTTCAGCGTATCCGGATTCCCGTTCCAGCGTACCTTGGTGACAGAGGGCAGCGTGTAGGCTTTGGCATAGATATCCAGCTTCTTTTGCTCCTTCAGCTGCTTGCTCAGCACCGCCGCACTTTCCTTATCCATGGTTACGCCGGCGAATACGTAGAATTTGTCCGCTTGTTCGCTGGCCGCGGCGAGCCCCTGTTTAACCAGATCGCTCTTCGCCTGGTCCGCTCCCTGCTGGACGGAAAAGATGCCGTGCTGCAGGACCATGTAAGACTTGCCTGCATAAACAAGGGAGACTTCCTTGCCGGAGGAGACGGCTGCTCCCGACGCCGTTTTGCCGCTGTCCGCCCCTTGGACCCCCGCGCTTACTGGCAAGGCATTCTGACCGGCGCCAACATCGGCTACCACGTTCACTTCATCCGCCGGCTCAACCGGATCAGGCCCATTGAACAAGGAGAGGGCAAAAACGCCCAACAGCACCCCCGTTACAGCCGCCCCGGCAATCGCTGCGGAAATCTTCAGCCAAGGAGTACGGTTATGCCGCACATACCGCGGACCGGTCACCACCGGTCCCTCCCACTGGCCGCTGTCCCGCCCGACAGGGTAGTTCCGACCGTCCCGCTCATTCTGGTAATCCGGTTCATTCCGGTAGTCCCGCTCGTTCCCGTAATTCTGCTCGTCCCGGTAGTTCCGCTCGTTCCCGTAATCCTGCTCATTCCTGTAGTCCCGTTCGTTCCGGTGGTCCCGCTCATATTCCTGTGGGGAGTGCTTCCGGGAATAATCCGGCTGGCTGCGGAAATTTAGCTTCCTTGTGCCTGCTTCCTCGTCCTGCCAACGCTGCTCCTGCGGGCGATAACCTCCAAAGCGGCGGTCATAGGCTGCATCGTCCGGTCTTCTGTCCCCCGGAGCATCTGCCGTCCCACGGCCCTCCCGCTCATTGGAGTCCCGGATCAAGTCTTCAATCCGTTGGGTTTCGGCATCGAAGGGACTGCTCCACGCTCCAAAATCCGTCGTATATTGATTCAGTCCCTGATAGTCCCGGATTTCCCGGTCCCAATTCTGGCGCTGCCGGCTGGGCTCTCTGAAAGTTTGGACATCCTCCCTTTCCTGCGCCCGATTTGGGCCGGCTGCAGCGGGTGAGCCCCCCTTTTGCCCCCTGCCGTTATGTTCCACGGAAATCTCCTGATCCGTTTGTTCGTCTACCACCCGGTATTCCTCTTGAAAAAGGGAAATAACCCTTCCAGCCTCACCGTTCGCGGCATTGTCGCCGGTACCATTCTCCCGCGCCCTGGACGGGTCAAACCGATATGTGATTCTCGCTTTATTCACGCGCTCCATCTCCCTTGTCCCATTCATGTATACCCTATTGCTATGATTAGAATGGAAGAGTTAGAACAAGAGAATTAGCATGGGCCGTATGGGGGAGGCAGGAATGATCGTCTATCAGAATCGCTTCTCTGGCGGCTTTCCCCGGTAAGGAAAAACATTATACTTGTATACGAAAAATCATACAGGAGACGAATTCCGAATGATAAATAATACTACTGCGGCAAACTGAACACCAGCAACAAGGGAAGCATTAATGCGCGGGTGGCGTCTTTCAAGGGAATTATACGTGAAGGTCCAGTCCAGGCACGAAAAATAGCCGCAATTTTGATCAGTAAGGTTTCGGGGGAGGGGGAGAGAGCGCATCCGTCTGCGGGCTTAGGCTATAACGGACATGAGAGCTCTTATCGGGCCGAAAACAAAGGGTTTTGAATTCTAACGGACTCACGCGCTCTTATTAGACTCCCAAGCCCCCCTTCCAGAGGATTTTTAGCATAATAAGGCTTTTCCAGTCCGTTACACTTTTCAACCTTTATTTTTCTCGCCGATAACGTCATCTGGGTCCCTTACACCTGCGGCTGCTGCCGGTTTCCCCTCCCTCTCATGCTGTTTTGGGCTGGTAGTCTTGCCGTGTACAAAAAGAAACCGCCCTGCCGGGATATAACCGGGGGCGGAGGATATGAATCGGTATTTGAAGCAGCAATAGTGAGACGCCGGATGCTATGAGAGAGGTTGCCAAATGAACAGGATGCCTACTCCCCGTATTTGCCGCGGAGATCCTTGGCCAGCCGGTCGGCTACCTTCCAGATGTCCCCCGCGCCCATGGTGATCACCAGGTCGCCGCTTGACACGGTGTCCTGCAGATAGTCGAATACATCATCCTTAGTTGGCAAGTGGCGTACCTTGGGATTGCTGTTCTCGCGGATCAGCTCGGTGAGACGCGCGGAGCTGATCCCTTCGATCTGCTTTTCTCCGGCAGGACTGTAGATATCGGTCAGCAGCACCTCATCGGCCTCAGGGAAGGCCCGGCTGAACTGGTCCAGCAGGAAGAAGGTCCGGGTGTAGCGCTGGGGCTGGAATACGGCGACGATCCGTTTGCCCGTAGCCTTGGCCGCGCTGATAGTCGCTTCAATCTCGGTGGGATGGTGGGCGTAATCGTCGATGACCAGAATGCCGTTCACCTCGCCCATCACCTGGAACCGGCGTTTGGCGCCGCGGAACTCCACAATCGCATCGGCGATCTGATCGAAGGAGAGCCCTGCCTCCAGACAGACAATCAGGGTGGCCAGCGCGTTGTACACATTATGTTTGCCCGGAACAGACAGCCTGACGGTTCCAAGCGGTTCACCTTTATGTGAGACAGAGAATGCCACCTTGCGGTCCCCAAGCTTCAGATCGCTTGCCACATAATCCGCTTTGTCGCTTAGTCCGAATGTAACGGCCTCACCCTTCAACTGGGGCAGCATCTCCTTCAAATAAGGATCGTCGGCGCTGATTACCGCCTTCCCCTCCGGCTTGACCTGGCTTAGGAAGGTGGCATAAGCATCCTTCAGCTTGCCGAAATCCCCGTCATAATGCTCCAGATGGTCCGCTTCAATATTGGTGACAACGCCGAGAAACGGGCTGTACTGGAGA
The DNA here is from genome assembly GCA_029256185.1 of Paenibacillaceae bacterium. GTDB lineage: Bacteria > Bacillota > Bacilli > Paenibacillales > NBRC-103111 > Paenibacillus_AR. The sequence goes on along the minus strand of JAQSYI010000043.1, from coordinate 28,028 downwards.
AAAGTTCCATCGCTTTCATCGGCCTCTGCTACAACGAAGTCTCCCTTGCCCGCCTTCGCGTTGCTGCCCAGATTGATGACCTCGCCGCCGATGATATAGGTGGGGTCGAGGCCGCATTGCTCCATAACCAGCGAGATCATCGAGGAAGTAGTGGTTTTGCCGTGGGCTCCAGCCACTGCAACCCCTTTCTTCGTGTTCAACAGCCGGGCCAGCATCTGGGAACGGTGAATGATGGGAATGTTCAATTCCTCCGCCCGCTTCATCTCCACATTATCCTTCGACAAGGCAGTCGAATACACGACGAGATCGGCTCCTCTTACATGCTCGGCCTCATGTCCGATAAACACATCGGCCCCTTTGGCAGCCAGCTTCTCCGTCAGCTCCTGCTGCGCCAGATCCGAACCCGACACGCGAAAGCCCATTTCGAGCATTACCTTGGCGATGGCGCTCATCCCATATCCGCCTATTCCTATAAAATGAACATGCTCCGAAGTGTTCACGCGCGTCTCACCAGCCCTTTTCAGAATCAGTCTTGTAAAGCATCCATGTCCGCACATCGGATATCAAATAGAGCGTACCGGAAACCACAGCCAGATCCTCAGGCTCCGTGAGCGCCTGCAGCCTGGCAAGTCCTGCTTTCCAGTCGGACTCTACATAAATGGCCGGGTTGACCCCGTATTCCGGCAGCAGGGAGTAAACCAGCTCCGCAAGCCTGCCGGCATCCAGTTTCTTATGAAAATCAGGCTCCGTAAGGATAAGCGTATCTACTATTGGTAGTATATGCCTGAGGTAGCCTGTATGATTCTTGGTGGAGAGCATCCCCATCATAAAGTGAAGCTTGCGGCGCCCGTAAGTAGGTCCACTCAGAGTATGGGCCAATGTCTCCGCCCCCTCCGGGTTATGGGCGCCGTCAATCAGCACCCGGGGGGACTCCGATACCAGTTCCAGCCGTCCGGGCCAACGGGCGGCAGCGAAGCCCGCATACACCTCCTCGTCTTCCACCACAAGCGCGTAATACTGGCGCAGTACCTCCAGAGCCATCAATGCGGCGGAGGCGTTCTTGAATTGGTGGTAACCGTTCAGGCCCACCACAAGCTTCGCATAACGGCGAAACGGCCCTTCCCAGTCCATGCTCTGCCGGTTTAAGGCAATCACTCCGGGTTCGAAGGTGAAATGCCGCCCCATTACATACAGAGGAGCCTTCATCTCTTCCGCCTTGGCTGCTATTACCTTAAGCACCTCCGGCTGCTCACAGGAAGTGACCACGGGTACGCCGGCCTTGATAATGCCCGCCTTCTCCGCTGCCACCTGCTCCAGCGTGTCGCCCAGAATCTCCATGTGATCATGGCCCACATTGGTGATGATGGTCACCACGGGCATGACGATGTTGGTGGAGTCGAGCCTCCCTCCCAATCCTGTTTCCCACACCACGTAATCGGGATAAACCACAGAGCCGTAATACATCAGGGACAGCGCTGTAGACACCTCGAACATGGTGGGAGATTCCAGTTCAGTAGCGGCAATCTCCTCCACCAGCGGCTTCAGGCGGCGGGAGAGGAGGAGCAGGTCCTCCTCCGGTATATCCTGCCCGTTGTACTGAATACGGTTGGTATACTTCTCAATATACGGCGAGGTAAAAGTGCCTACGTCATAGCCGTTGGCCAGCAGCACCCGGGTGAGAAACGCACAGGTGGAGCCTTTGCCGTTGGTTCCGGCCACATGAATAAATTTCAGCCGCCGCTCCGGATGGCCCAAGCGCTCCATCAGCCGTTCCATCCGCTTGAGCCCGGGCTTGATCCCGAAGGAAACAAGCCCGGTAATCCATCCCACCGCTGCGGCATAATCCGCCAAGCCTTGATCCGAAGCGCATTCCTCGTGAAGCATGACCCTCATCCCTTATCACTATATGTTCGTCTGTCCACAAGTGAACGGACATCATCCTATTTTCCAAAAATTACCCTTTTAACTCCTGAAGGCGGGCCATTACAATCTCGCGTTTGGCGGCATAGTCGGCCATCTTCGCTTTTTCCTCTTCAATGACCTTAGCCGGAGCCTTGGCGACAAAACCTGTGTTGGCCAGCTTCTTCTCCACCCGCTCCACTTCTCCGTTTAAGGTCTGAACTTCCTTCTCCAGACGGGTTATTTCCTGGGCAATGTCGATTAATCCCGCTAAAGGCAGATAAAGCTCAGCTCCGGTGACAACACCGGTCATAGCCTTGTTCGGCGCGGCAAGATCCGCCTGGATCTCCAGCAGGGAGGTGCCGCAGAAGCGCTTGAGATAGTCCACGTTACGGGTAAGCACCGCTTCGGCCTGCTCATCGGAGGGCTTCACCAGCAGCTCAATCTTCTTGCTCATGGGTACGTTCACTTCGGCACGGATATTGCGGACCGTGCGGATGATCTCCATCAGGAAGCCCATCTCGCCCACGGCATCTGCCGCTTCCAGCGCCGGATCATAAACCGGCCACTGGGCAAGGGTGATGGTTTCCCCCTCATGGGGCAGATGCTGCCAGATTTCCTCGCTGATGTATGGCATGAACGGGTGCAGCAGACGCTGGGTGCGGTCCAGCACATACGCGAGCACCGCCTGGGTGCTGGCCTTGGCCTGGGCATCCGTCCCGTACAAGGACAGCTTGGCAAACTCGATATACCAATCACACAGATCATCCCAGACGAAATTGTACAGATGGCGTCCGGTTTCGCCGAAGTCGTACTGGTCCATCAGGCGGGTCACGTCACGGACAGTTTCGTTCAGGCGGTGCAGAATCCAGCGGTCCGAGGTGGACAGCTGACCGTCCAGACGTACATCCGCCGCGGTGATGCCCTCCAGATTCATCAGGGCGAAGCGGGAGGCGTTCCAGATCTTGTTGGCAAAGTTGCGGGCCTGCTCCACCCGTTCCCAGCGGAAGCGGAGATCCTGGCCCTGGGTGCTGCTGGTGGAGATCATGAAGCGCATGGCGTCCGCCCCGTACTTCTCGATAACCTCCAGCGGGTCAACGCCGTTGCCCAGGGACTTGGACATCTTGCGTCCCTCGGAGTCCCGTACCAGACCGTGAATCAGCACATCCTTAAACGGCGTCTCCCCGGTGAATTCCAGGCCCGTGAACATCATCCGCGATACCCAGAACGGAATAATGTCATAACCGGTGACAAGCACACTGGTAGGATAGAACCGCTGCAGATCCGCTGTTTTCTCCGGCCAGCCCAAGGTGGAGAACGGCCATAGGGCCGAGCTGAACCAGGTGTCCAGCACATCGTCATCCTGCTTGATGATGGCGCTGCCGCACTTGGCGCAAGCCGCAACGGCTTCATGGGCCACATGCACCTCGCCGCAGTCCTGGCAGTAGTATGCGGGAATCCGGTGGCCCCACCACAACTGGCGGGAGATGCACCAGTCGCGCACATTCTCGATCCACTGCAGGTAGGTGCGTTCGAAGCGGTCCGGCACAAAGTTGGCGCCCTTGCCCGACTTTTGCGCCGCAATGGCGTTCTCGGCGAGGGGCTTCATGGAGACGAACCATTGGGTGGACAGGTATGGCTCGATCACTGCGCCGCTGCGCTCGCTGTGGCCCACCTGATGAACGTGGTCCTCGATCTTCAGCAGCACCCCCTGCTCCTTCAGGTCAGCGACGATTTGCTTGCGGCATTCGAACCGGTCCAGGCCCTGGTACTTGCCCGCGTTGGCATTCATCGTACCGGATTCATCCATCACCAGCACCTGGGGCAGATCATGGCGTCTGCCTACCTCGAAGTCGTTGGGGTCATGGGCCGGGGTGATCTTCACCGCGCCGCTGCCGAACTCCCGCTCCACGTATTCATCGGCGATTACCGGAATCTCCCGGCCGGTGATGGGCAGCACCAGCAGCTTGCCGATCAGGTGCCGATAGCGCTCATCCTTGGGATGAACCGCCACCGCCGTATCTCCGAGCATCGTCTCCGGCCGGGTGGTGGCTACCGTCAGGCTGCCGCTTCCGTCCTTCAAGGGATAGGTGAGGTGGTACAGATGCCCCTGCACTTCCTTGTATTCCACTTCAATATCGGACAGGGCGGTGCGGGCCGCCGGGTCCCAGTTGATGATATATTTGCCGCGGTAGATCAGACCCTTCTCATAGAGCTTGACGAATACCTCGCGGACTGCCTTGGACAAGCCCTCATCCAGGGTAAACCGCTCTCTGGAATAGTCCAGGGACAGCCCCATCTTGGCCCACTGCTCGCGGATAATCCCGTTGTAATGCTCCTTCCACTCCCAGACCTTCTCCACGAACTTCTCCCGGCCCAGATCGTAGCGGGTGATGCCCTCCTCGCGCAGCTTCTGCTCCACCTTGGTCTGGGTGGCGATGCCCGCATGGTCGGACCCCGGCAGCCACAGGGTATCGAAGCCCTGCATCCGCTTCATCCGGATCAGAATATCCTGGAGCGTGAAGTCCAGGGCGTGGCCGATATGCAGCATCCCGGTTACATTGGGAGGTGGAATCACGATGGTAAAGCTCTCCTTGTCCGGCCGGTTGCCGGCCTTGAAGAAGCCCTTCTCCTGCCAGTACGCATACCATCTGGCTTCCGCTTCTCTTGGATCATATGTTGTGGGCATGCCGCCAGCCGGCTTTTCTGCCCCGTTGTCTTCCACGACTCCCTCTTCACTTCCCGCCGGAGCGGCCTCAAGGCCTGTCCCCGGAAGCGCGCTTTCTTTTGTTTCCTGCAAATCCGCCATCTTCTATCCCTCCATTTTGAATAAATCCTCTTTATGACCAGCGGCGAACCAAACAAAAAAAGCCCTTCATCCGAAAAAGGACGAAAGGCTGATCTTCCGTGGTACCACCTTTATTCCGCGCGGCTGGCCCGGAGTCCCCATCATCAGGGGAAACGAAACAGCGCTGCGGCGCTTAAGATCGGGTAACGGCCGTCTGCCGGCTGACTGTACATGACCCCGCTAAAGCCTATGCGCTTCACGCAGCAGGCACCAACGGCAGGCCCTCCAATCCGCAGCTCCGGGGCGACTTCGGCGGAAACTATCCCTGCGGAACCTTGCAGCTACGTAAGCTCCGCTCTCTGTAAAGGGCTATCCGTCTACTACTCCCCATCCAAGCTTTTTTTAGGTAAAATTTATATACTATATGATATACGAGCGCCGCGGGTGAGTCAACATTTTTGCAAGATAAGCCAGGATAAGCTGACAGGCGGCTCATAATCCCAGTATTGCCATGGATGACGCGGGCTAGACATCCCCAATGGCTTATGCTTGCGAAGCAGTAATGTATCAGGTAAACGAGACTATGCAATAATCCTTTTCGGAGCTCATAACGGACTGCGCCAACCCTTTTCCCGCCATCTTTGCCCAAAAATTTGCCCCATTTGCCTCAGCGTGGTGGGCAAGCTATTTTTGTCTTGCATAGGAGCCGATTCTCAGGGATGACGCAGTTGTTTATCCTTACACGTACCAAAAGTGTTCAGTGTTTGTTAAGAGGCGTCCTCTATCGTTAAGGTTGGGTGAACATGCATTCTCAGTAAATTGAAGTGAGCACACCCAATACAACGTATGGAGGAATAACATGAATATGCTGAGCACTGGAAAACGATATCGGTCCATTGCCCCGCCTGTTTCTCGGGGGATGCAATTGATGAAGCTGCTTGCTGTTGCACTTGTCTTTCAAGTTTTCTTCGGATTTTCGACCCTTGTGAGAGCTGAAGGGGGACCTGCCATTACCCAACAGCCATCAGATGCTTCTTTTCTGGTAGGTAGACAAGCTACTCTTACCGTGGAAGCCGCGCCGGGCAGTGGAGGTTCGCTTTCTTATCAATGGTATTCCAACACAACAAGAAGTACGACTGGAGCGACGGTGCTTTCGACCGGGAAATCCTCGTCACTGCTAGTCAGCAGTTCTACACCTGGGAGTCTCTATTATTATGTAAAGGTGTCGGAGGGAGGTAAATCCGTCGATAGTAACTTCGTTCGTGTTACGGCTACACAAGGTAAGACTTGGAACGTAGTGGGATCAAGCGATTTCTCTGCAGGAGAAGCAGAGAACATGCATATGGCCCATGACAATACGGGGGTGCCTTATGTCGCCTATAAGGATTTAGGGTTGTCCGGCAAGCTTGTCGTTAAGAAGTTTAACGGTACAGCTTGGGTTAACGTAGGCGGGCCGTCGATTTCGCCTAGTGAGGTAAATAGCCTCAAACTCGCCTTTATTAACCAAACGCCTTATGTAGCTTACGCAGACATGGAATTAAGCGGCAAGCTTGTCGTTAAAACATGGGACGGTACCCAATGGACAGATGTGGGCTCGCCTGGTATAAGCTCAGGGGAAGCGAGATACATTGACTTCAAGGCCAATAACGGAACCCTTTATGTTGTGTATCTCGATCTTGGGACCAGTACCGGTACAGCCAAGGTGAAAAAATTTGATGGAAGCAATTGGGTATCGGTTGGCGCTGAAACCTTATCTGCCAAAACGTCCAGAGATTATTCAATGGCATTTTATGACAACGTGGCTTATGTTGCTTTCGTAGAGTCCGGGTATGTCGCCGCTCAGCAGAGATATATCTACCAGCTTGTGTTTAAGAAAGAGAGCGGAGGCGCTTGGGTCGATGCGACAACCCCGGTTCCAACCGTCCAACCCTATTTTACAAGCCTGGAGTTTCTGGACGGCACACCTTACATAGCTTACGATGAGAATGCGGATGGTCTCAGCTCTAATTTGAAGAAATGGAATGGCTCCGGGTGGCAACAGATTGGCTACAACCGCGTCTTCAGTCAGTACAACCACTTGAGTGTCCATGATGGTGTATTGGACTGGGCTCATAGCTCGTTTAATGAAGTTTATGTCAAGGCTTGGAATAATGGCGTGCTGACCATAACAGGCTCTGCCGATTTATCGGGCAACAATGAGATAGATCATCTCTCGACGAGTGCCTGGAATGGCGAACACTATGCGGCATTTCAAGAGAGGTACAAGACGAAGAAAGTGATTGTCAAGAAGCTGACTGCTCCAAGCGACAATGCCGACCTGAGCAGCTTGGCAATCAGTGCGGGGACATTGTCTCCCTCCTTCTCGCCATCCGTTACGAACTACAGTGTAACGCTGGGATCAAGCAGCGGGGTAACGGGCGTTAAGCTGACGCCAACTGCAGCACATGGCAAAGCAACAGTCAAAGTCAATGATGCAGCTGTGACCAGCGGTGCACAAAGTGCAAATATCGCAGTCTCCGCAGGAACAAAAGTTATCTATGTGGACGTTCAGGCTGAGGATTATTCGGTGAAAACCTATACCGTGACAGTCACTATGCTAAGAGATGCCATGAGGCCGAACATTACCATTCAGCCTTACGGACAGACTGTGAATGTTGGTTCTACTGCTAATCTGTCGGTAACAGCGTCTGCTAGTCCGGGAGCACTCAGCTATCAGTGGTATAGCAACAGCTCGAGCTCAGTGGTAGGGGCCCAGGCGATCACGGATGCGACGAGCCGGACGTATTCGGCTCCGACGGATCAGCTTGGAGATACGTACTATTATGTTGTTGTTACGAATACAGATGCTACGGCTACCGGCAGTCAGACTGCTTCGGTGCAAAGCAATATTGTCAAGCTTGCCGTGGCGATACAGGATGCTCCAGCCCCGACCATCACGGAGCAGCCGGCAGATGTGAATACCGGCGAGGGTGGGCAAGCTGCATTGTCGGTTGCAGCAACGGTACCTGCAGGGGGGGCTCTTTCCTATCAATGGTACAGCAATACGACCAACTCGAATGAGGGATGGACAGCGATTGACGGGGCCACTTCCACCAGTTACTCAGCGCCTACAGACCTTGTTGGCAGCAAGTATTACTATGTGGTCCTTACGAATACGGATAATCGCGCGATACGGAACAAAAAAACCTCGATAACAAGCCAGGTGGCCCGCGTCAGGGTCAGTCCGTTGGATGCGGCAGAGCCTGTCATCATATCGCAGCCCCAGGACGTGTCTGTGGGCATTGGGCGGAGCATCACATTGACTGTTGAGGTAAGCCCGATCGACATGGCATCGTTAACCTATCAATGGTACCAGAACTCGGTGGACAGCACGATAAACGGAATTCTATTGCCGGGCGTAACGAGTGCCACCTACAGCCCGTCAACGGTAACTTTGGGAACCTATTACTATTATGCAACAGTTACCAATACCGATACTTTTGCAGTACGAACACAGACGGCGTCAACGACCAGCAGAGCAGCCAAGGTCACTGTGAATGAGCTTACATATGCAGCTATGCCGATCATTACGTCACAGCCGCAAGCTCAAACATTGAATTATGGGCAGCCCTGGGCACTGAGTGTAGTGGCAAGCGCGCCTAATGTGCTAAGTTATCAGTGGTACAAGTCGGAATCCTTGAGCAACAGCGGCGGAATGGCGGTGCAGGGGGCGACCGGCGCAACACTGTCAAGCTATGGTGATGCTATTGGGACTTTCAATTACTATGTTGAAGTGATGAACACAGACGATTTGGCAACTGGGGATCAGACAGCAATGATCAAAAGCCCCCCTGTTTTGGTTACAGTCAACTTGCCGGCGCCGCTGAACGTCGCGGTCACGGCAGGTAACGGTCAAGCCTCAATCCAGTGGGAATCGGTGACCGGAGCGACTTATTACAGCGTATATATGTCTACCACACCCGGACTGTTTTCGGAAGATTCGGCCATCCAAGTCAATGAACCCTCCTATCTCTTCCGGAACCTGCCGAACGGTACGCCGCATTACTTTATTGTGGTGGCGGGGGCCATCGGAGGGAGCAGTCAGCCTTCAAATGAAGTGACTGCTACACCGGTGTCGCCGAGCATTGACACACCTGCGCCAAATGATGGAGCACCAAGTAATCCTGCATCGAACGGTTTCGATGTACTGGTAAATGGTAAGGCGGAGAATGCCGGGACAGCGAAGACGGAAGAGAAGAATGGACAGCAAGTGCTAACGATCGTTGTTGATGAGGCCAAGCTGTTGCAGCGTGTCGCTGCAGAAGGCCGTCAAGCGGTTATTACGATTCCTGTTGCTTCGCAGAATGATGTGGTTGTCGGGGAATTGAATGGGCGAATGATCAAGAGTATGGAATCAAGCGAGGCAGTGATTGAAGTTGTCACACCGTCAGCGAGCTATACCTTGCCTTCGAAGCAAATCGATATTGACTCCTTAGCTGCTAAATTTGGCGGAAATCCGCTCCTTCAGGATATTAAAGTACGGATTGAAATTAGCAAGCCTGCAGAAGCTGAAATTCGTGCGGCTCAAGCCGCAGCAGAGTCAAACGGGCTTTCTATGGTCGTTCCACCGTTGCATTTTGCAGTCACAGCTACATATGACGGAGAAACGAAAGAAGTCTCAGCCTTCAATGCTTATATCAAACGTAGCGTGACTATACCGCAGTCTGTAGATCCTGATATAATAACAACAGGTGTTGTTCTGGAGCAGAATGGAACGGTTCGTCATGTGCCTACAAGATTGATAAAGAAAGACGGAACCTACAAGGCGGAGATAAGCAGCTTAACCAACAGCCTTTATGGGGTCGTATGGAATCCTGTCACCTTCAATGATGTGGAGCAGCACTGGTCCAAGGATGCAGTGAATAACATGGGATCAAGAATGGTCATCAATGGAGCAGGGAATGGATTATTCCTTCCGAATCAGGATATTACCCGCGCCGAATTTGCTGCGATTATTGTACGCGGGTTAGGTCTTCCGGCAACCCGGGGAGCTCAGTCCTTTTCTGATGTTAGTAAAAACGACTGGTACGCAGATGTGATTTACACGGCGCATGCCTATGGTCTTATAGCTGGATTTGATGACGGCAGCTTCCGGCCCAATGATAAAATTACAAGAGAGCAGGCCATGGTAATGGTGTCGAAAGCGATGAAGCTTACTAAGCTTCAAGGTGCTGCCGATCAAGCTGAAGCAGACCGCAAACTGCGTGTGTTTGCAGACGCTGCAAGTGCTTCGGAGTGGGCACGCGGCGGAATTGCTGACAGTGTAGCAGCGGGAATTGTTACAGGCAGACAAACAGATCAACTCGCACCTCAAGCATTCATTACCAAAGCAGAGGCAGCAACTGTCATGCAGCTCCTTCTGCAAAAGTCCGGCTTAATCGATTGATTTAAGGAAATGCTTCTCCCCCATGGAACATTACAGTGCGTGGGAGAAGCATTTTTTACCAAGATGCAAGGAAATTGTTCTCGGGGAAGGGGGCTGAGTAGTGAAGCTGCGCAAGGATTTATTTCTGATAACACTTCTTGTGGTATCGCTGCTTGTCTTCTTGGTTACTTGGCAGCAAATTCAATCAAGGGAAGCTCTGGCAGTGAAGCAAGGCGTGCTAGACTTGCATACCTTAGATTTGAAAAATGATCGTTCAATCTTTCTTGATGGGGATTGGGAGTTCTATCCTAATCAGTTGCTTTCGCCCGAAGACATTCATAGAGGAATTGGAAAAGCTACCTTGATAAAAGTTCCTGGAGACTGGGAGAAGGAAATGCTTCCAAACGGAGAGCGCATGGAAGGCCGTGGTTATGGCACGTATCGACTGCTCATCAAGCACGCGCCTACGGATAAAATGCTGGCAATAAGCAAGCGATACGTTCGATTCGCGGATAGACTGTTTGTGGATGGCAGACTGATGATGAGTTCAGGATTGCCAGGTACCTCATTAGAAAGCTATGAGCCTAGAAACGTCCCATATACGGTGTATTTCAACCCGACTCGTCCCGAAGTCGAGGTTGTTCTCCAGGCAGCCAATTTCGATTTCAAAAGCGGTGGTATTTACAGTTCAATAAGCCTTGGTTTTGGACAAACGATGGAGAAAAGCAGGGCCCTGCAGGCAGCAATTGAAATGCTTGCAATCGGAGTTCTACTCATGCTTTCATTGCTCTATTTGTATCTGTATTATCGTCTTCATCGGAACCGGCTGCAATTGCTTCAGGCTCTGTTTTTCCTCAATTATGCAGGGGTTGTTTTTGCGAATGGAGAGAGATTGTTTCTTCAGTTCTTCCCGAATCTTTCATTTGAATTTGCCTTCAAGATTAAGTATATCGCTGTATACGCCTTACCCGCTGTCGTTCTCTGGATCGTTTCCAGCATTATGCTGAATCGCCGGACCCGAGGACAGTTGCAATTGTTCGGAATGATTGTTTTTTCATATATAGCCCTTATCATAGGATTTCCGTTTCACATTTACGCCCAAGTGCAGGATTTCTTTTATATGCTGGGCCTCAGCGGTTACGTGATTTCGATTGGCATTCTGCTGCGCAGCTATGTGAAACGTGACTATGGCTCTGTTAATCGACCGCAGTTTCAATTGCTGATCATATCGGTTTGGATGATACTATTAGGCAGTATTCTGTCTATCTTGAATTCGGTTAACTTAATCGGGATGGTACTTGTCAATGTTACATTGTTGCTCATCATGCTGATATTTTTCTATGTTCTTGTTTATCATTACATCACCGCCTACGATTCTATGAAGCAGCTTACTCATCAATTACAGGTTGCCGATCAGATGAAGGATGAGTTTCTTCTGTTGACTTCCCATGAGCTTAACACACCGCTCCATGGCATTATTCACTTGTCGCGGTCATTAATAGCTTCCCCAGCAAGAAGAATGGAAGAAAGTGAAATCCAAGAGAAGCTGCATCGTATACGCAATACTGCCTATCGGATGTCCCATTTGGTGCAAGATCTGATTGATGCATCCCGCTTGGGTGATGGCAGCTTAAAGATAACCAAAGGTGTAGCGGATTTGGCCTCCTGCTTCTCTGTTGTTAGAGAGGTGTTCGGAAACTTGTCATCCGGCAAAGGCAGCAGTTTCGTATGTCGAATACAACCGGAGGCAAGGTTTGTTTTTGCAGATGAAACGCGACTGCTGCAGGTGCTGTATAATCTTATCTATCGGACGGTTGATCTTCAGCGCGAGGGGGAGCTAACCCTAGAGGGCTACCTTCGGAAGGATGAAGTTGTGATCGAAATTCGAAGCGAGCCACCGTCGACATTCATTGAAGCGCACGTTAAAAATGCTCCATTATCGCCATGGAATGCAAGCATGTCAGATGTGGGGCTGTCTATTGCGCATGATCTCTTAAAGCTGATGGAAGGCGATCTTGTCATAGAGCCATTGTCAAGGACAATCATGGTTACGCTACCGGTAGCCGACCCGGTTGAACGTCCCAAGGTAACAGATCGGGAAGAGTCAGCTAAAGGTGATGTGCATTTCGGCGTTACTCAAAAGGGAAAGCCTGTTGCTACCGTTCTAATTGCTACGAGCGATTTGGTGGATATGGAGCATTTGGAGAGCCTGTTGACGATGGAGGGCGTCAAAATCCGCTTTGCGGCAACCGCTCAAGACGCTGACAGCGTATTGGCACAACCTGGACTCCCCGATCTTGTAATTGTGGATACAAGGCTTTCCGGAGGCAAAGGGTTTGAGTTTTGCAAGAGAATTCGGAGGGTCTATAGCCCGGCAGAGCTTCCTGTACTTCTTATTACTTCCAGAAATACCCCCGCAGATATTGCAGCCTGCTTAGCAGTCGGATGTAATGATGTCATTACGCGTCCGCTTGAGGGAGGAGGCATTCTGGTTCGTATCCACACCGCATTAAGGATGAAACGACTCATAAAAGAAGCCGCCGATAATGAGATGGCCTTCTTGCGTTCACAAATTAAGCCGCACTTTCTCTATAATGCCTTAGGTACGATCATGTCTCTTTGCTACAGTGATGGTCCCAGGGCCGGTGAGCTGCTAGGAACATTTAGCCGATACTTGCGAATCTTATTCCATTGGGATCATACAGAAGATACAGAAGGTATGATCCCGCTAAGCCGCGAAATGGAACTGATTATGTCCTATGTGGAAATTGAACGGGAGCGCTTCGGTCAGCGCCTGCGAGTTGATTTTGACATAGATAAGAGCTTGAATAACGCGAAAGTAATGCCTTTGCTGATTGAGCCTCTAGTTGAGAATGCTATACGTCATGGTGTTTCTAAGAAAATTGACGGGGGTACGGTCCGACTTGCAATTTGCCGAATAGATAATGAGGTTCAGGTTGTAGTGGAGGATGATGGAGTCGGTATGACTTCGGAGCAGGTAGACTTGCTGCTTCTGCGGGGAGGAACGGGCAATGGCGTCGGATTGTCTAATACGGCCCGTCGTTTGAAGCATCTCCATGGACAAGCTATGCGAATATCCAGTACTCCAGGTGAAGGAACCCGAGTGGAAATTCATTTTCCATACCAGCTGTAAATATAAAGCGCAATAAGGGAGAGTTACAATGCTAAAAGCTTATCTGGTGGATGACGAGTTGCATGCATTAAACATGTTGGAGCTGTTTCTCCATCGTACTGGAAAAGTAGAAGTGGTAGGACGTTCAATAAATGGGTTTGACGGCTTGCAGGCCCTTGATCGCATGCGTCCGCAAGTATGGTTTCTGGATATTGAAATGCCAGGCATGACTGGGTTGGAATTGGCGGAGAAAATTCACGCGGTTGATCCGGATGCGGTCGTCATTTTTGTTACTGCATACGATCAATATGCGATAGCGGCATTTGAGCTTGCAGCCATTGATTACTTGTTGAAACCTATTGAGATGGATCGCTTAATATTGACAGTTGACAGAATTGCTAAAGGGGTCCAGCTAGAAGCTTCCCGTGCTGCTGCGTGCGAAGAACCTGGTCATCAAGGGTTAGAGGTTCTTGAGGTTCGTCTATTAGGCGCGTTTCAAGCCGTTGCGCCCACGGGTAAAACACTGGCTTGGCGAACAGCGAAGGAGAAGGAATTATTCATTTTTTTGCTGCTGCATAAAGGCAGTTCTATTCATAGGGATCGGATAATCGAGATGCTCTGGACCGACGAGCCCTATGAGAAAGCCAAAATCTATTTGCACACATGCATAAGCTTGCTGCGGAAGCACTTACGGCAGTTAGGATTTGAGCAAATGATTCGCTATGAAAAGGAATGCTACGAGCTCAATCCGCTCCGTATTCAAACAGATGTACAACTGTTTCAGTCACTCCATCAACGCCGGCAACATAGCTCGGAGATCCTGTGTAATGAATTGGAGTTCGCTTTACAGCAGTATAAAGGCGAACTGCTGGCCAATGAGGATTATCCATGGTCGGCAGAGCTTTCACGTCAGCTTGAGCAAATGGCTTTGGATTGGATGGTGGAACTGGCAGGGTATTATTTGGAGCAAGGTGAGGGAAGAAAAGCGATGGAAATGGCTGAAAGAGCTATGGCCCACTCGCCTTTTGATGAAGAAGCGTATCGTCTGGCGATGAGAGCTTATTTGTTCACTGGCAAGTACGATTACGTCCAGAAGGTTTACAGCAAACTGGAGCAGCAGCTGGCAGAATTGGATATTAAGCCTTCGAAGCAAACAAGAAATTTGTACAATTCGTTTTTCAATTGACTGCAGTTACAGCTGGCCTTGGTAAGCAGTGTCATACTCGAAGATCAAATCCGGCGCAAAACCCGACGCGAACAGCACGTTAAGCTTCTGCAGCGATTCGAAGCGGGGCACCGCAACATACTTGACATCATTAGGTTTATTCTCATTGACCCACTTGGTCCAGCGGTTGTTATCCATCGTCCGGTCAGCCTCAAGGAAGAGAATCAGTACGGTAGCCGCGTTCAGACGCTGGACCAATGTGGATCGAAACACCGCCATGGAAGGGGGGGGAGTCGGCCTTTGACGATGCCGAGGTGGGGAGGTTTTTCCTGACCTTCGATCGGATCATGCTGTCTGTTGGCGTGCAGAAAACCAGAATGGCAACAGGATAGCAGTGCTGGCTCCCCGGCGCGCGGCGCGGAGTCTGCCCATTTTTGAAAATTGGATTTCAAAACCTTTTTTTCCAGCGCTACTCCCCTTGATTTGGGTCAATCCCCCTGTTAACAAAAAAGCCCTTCATCCGAAAAAGGACGAAAGGCTGATCTTCCGTGGTACCACCTTCATTCCGCGCGTCTTGCCTGACCACCCTCTCGGGCAGCCGCAAAAGCGCCGCGGGTGAGTCAACATTTTCATATTGGAGTGATTGTTTTTGCAGGATTGGACAGGCGCACTTCCTATTAGTATAACAGGATGAGGACAGTTTTATACAGCCGCATCCGGGAGGAGAAGCTTCGAGACCCTGCGCAGCTGCGCAGCCGTTGCTTCCGCCAATGCGCCATCCTGATAGATGCCTGCATTGAGTGTCACCGCTCCGCCCTTGCTGCGGCAATAGCTCAAATACCGGTACAGCTCCTCATCGGAGAAGCGGGGCGGATCAATCGGGCCGATCCGTTTCTCATGAATCCAGAAGCAATCCAGCCAGGTCAGAGCATGCCACTGCATGCCATCGACCTGTGGACCGTCCGGCAGGGGCTCCAGCTTATTGGTCTCCCCGCCCAGATAATCCTGGTCCGGGAACACAATCTTCATGGCATCGGCTCCCGGATTCATGGAGATGACCGCAGCGGGGTTGCCCGCCCGGCACGCCTTGGCCCATCTGGCGTAATCAAACCGGTCATTGGTCCATTGATGGGTTCTCATGAAGCTCTTCTCCCCGGAATTGTAGCAGCCGTCGAACCACCAGCCGTCCAGACAGGTTCCGAAGCGCTGCGCCCAGGCCTCAATCACCCTCATGTATCTTTCCTGAAAAACCGTTTTGTCCGCTGGATGCAGATCCCAGCCCAGGGCCTCACGAAGCGCTTCGTCGGCAGTGTCCACCTCCGCAGGCAAATAGGCCAGGAAACGGATTCCTCTCCGCTTCAGATCCATGGCAATTTCCAGAATAAGATCCCGCCGGGAGCAGCGCCCCGGCAGCCATTGCTCCAGAACGGGATTGGGCGAGCAATAGAAGCCGTTGTTTTGCCCGATGGTGAAGATAAGCCAGCCGGCCCCCGTACCTTCAACCTCCCGGCAGAAGGCCTTTACCGGGAACCGGTCCACCGCCTCGTTCCAATCGTGAACAGCCGCTCCCTCCCTAGGAAGAGTCTGCTTCAAATAATGAACCATCAGACCAAACGGCCCCTGTTGCATCCATTCCACCGCTCCCATGTCTCACCGGCACCTCCCTTGAGCCTGCAATATTCCATCTTCTGCAATTTTCTTACCAGAATATGACTGCCTTTCCCATCAGCCGCAGCAGACCCTCCATGTAAAAGTAATCCCCCCAGATGGCGCCTGCCTGGCCGCTCCCGCACTGGGCCAGATGCAGCACACATTCCTCGCCGGAAGCTGCTGCGCAATAGGGAGGCGCCGACAAAGCCGCAAGCATGGCGGCAGCCTGCTTCCCATATTGCCCGTCTGCTGTTCCCCCGGCCTTGAGGACAGAACCCTCTTCTCCGTCCGCGCCCTCTATCTCCGACAGCTCAAGAAGCGCGCAGGCGGCAATGGCGCAGGCAGAGGTGTCCACAAGCGGGGGCGCTCCGGGAGGAAGGCGGAAATCCCATACGGGAATTCCGCTCTCCGGCAGTTGAAGGAGGAAAAACTCCGCAATCTGCTTCGCCTCCTCCAGATAGACCGCCTTCCCCGTATACCGGTAAGCGACCGCAAATCCGTACATGGCCCACGCCGTTCCCCGGGCCCACGCCGAGCCAACGCCAAAGCCGCAATGGTTCCGCTCCCCATCCGGGATTCCGGTGATCCGGTGGAACTTGAAGGCATGGCGCACGGAATGATCCTCGCGGACCAGGAAGCGCAACGTGGTATCCGCATGGGCTTCGGCCACCTCCCTGTAGAAACAATGGCCGGTTTCCTGCCAAGCCCAAAAAAGCAGCGGCAAATTCATCATGCAGTCGATAATCATCAGTCCGGCAATCTCTTCATCCGTCCGGTCCATCCTGCTCCAGGCATCAATATATTTTCCATTCACCGAAAACCGTTTGGCCAATTCCGTTGCCGCCAGCAGTCCAATCTCCCGCGCCTCCCGGTTCCCCGTGGACCTGTACAGCGCCACCTGGCTTAAGGAATAGAGGAAGCCCAGATCATGCATGGTATCCAGGGCATAATCGGCGACCTTCTTGCGGTAATCGTCCTGCTGCCGGAGCACCCATTCCAGATCGCCGCTGTTCCCCGCATAGTTGTAAGCATGAATCGCCATCCCGGTGAAGAAGGACAGGGTCCATTGGTCCATGCTGTAAAGAGTGCCCAGGCGCCTGGAATAGCTGCCCTCAACCGCAACGCCGGGCGCATGCAGCGCATCGAACCGCTTCCGGTTGCTCCTGACCTTCAGAATCACTTGCTCCAGCATTGCTTCCGGGTTGAATCCGTCTGCTGCCTTGCGCTCCTTCAAGCTGACCGGCTCCTTCCAAAGTCATTGCATATTCGTGTCAAACGCGGCAAAGCGGATAACCAGAGGAGTTCCGTCCGGGGGCAGGGCGATCCGCAAGGGCCGGATGATCCCGGCAAAGGTGGATATGTCACTGCCAAAGCCCACCGTTGTACCCGCCGGCACCGTGATAGCCATGGAAGAATCCCCCAGCCGGAACACCGTCTCCCCATTCGCGGGTCCTTCCATCACCGCGCCAGGCTCCTTGAGCATAACGGGCAGATTGACATAGGTATCATGCAGGCTCCCGTATGTGTTCAGCGTAACTGTCAAGGTGGTCATTTCATCCCCAAGCTCGTATTTCCAGGTCAGATCTCCTCCGGGATTGCCCAACGCTGACCTGATCTCGAAGCTCTCTCCCTCCGAAAGCCAATGGAAGGAAGAACGCTCTCTCCCCGAGCTGAACAATTTTCCGTTGTTGTCGTAGCCGTATATTCCGGTAAAGGACAGGTCATCCAGGGAGGCGACGGAGCCGCTGGCATTGTTCTTGGTGGAATTGACCACCACGCCAGTGCCTTCGGACCACAATACAGTGGGACCTCCCCCAACGCGGGATTGGGCCGGGATGGAGCTTGCTCCGGCAATGTCGTAGAAGATGGCTCCGTACAAGCCGCCCCGCTTCCAGGCAACATGGCCCGGCAGGGTCCATGTGCCCCTGCTCTCCTCTACGGGAAGCAGCGCAGGCTCAACTAGGTCCGGCCGCTCATAGGCCTCATGAAGAGCAGGGGCCCACATGCCGTTCGTATCCTCATAGGCGGTGTCCTGCTTGGGAAGCGCCCACTGAAGCAGCAGTTCAGCCCAATCATCGTTATTGATCAGATGCGGGAATATCTGCGCATCCCCTGCCCCGGTGAGCGGAGCCCGGATCATGTTGTACCGGGCGAGAGCAAGCGGGAATTCAGGATGGGCAAGGAACAGTCCGGGATAAGAGGGTACGCCCAGATAAGATTTGGTCCTGGCATTCATGGACGACGGTGAGGTGAAAGTGCCGTTGGCCACGCCGCTTGGCTGCGGCAGCCAGTAGAAGCTCTGGAATTCCAAGTCCTTCTGGACCGCCGCCCTCAGCTTCTCCACAAGCCCGGCATCCGCTTGGGGCAGCTTGCGGTATTCATAGTACATCGCCGTCAGCATATATTCGTTCATGGAGCCGTAATTGCCGTCCGGGCCGTACTCTTCCAGGAAATAGCCGGCCGGATGCTGTCCGAACTTGGAATTGGCACCGTGGGTCCCATCCACGAAGGAGAGGAGCATCCGCTCGGCATATCCCAAGAACCGGGCTTCGCCGGTCGCCATATAGGTGTACAGATGGCCTGCGATGGTATGAAGCCACTGGTTGCTCTGGTAGCCCTTGAAATCCCCGATCCGGTCCCCGGTGTTGATCAGGGCCTGCCGGTAAGCATCCTTGGTCTCAGGGGACAAATAATCCTCAATCAGAGAGAAGGTATGGGCCACATTGTAGTAAACAAAGAATGCATGGGTGAGAGGTGTGTTGCCGCTCGACAGATTGTTCTCCCGGATGTAATCATCCCCCTGGGTGGATACCAGGTGGTACATGGCGGCAAGCGCTGCCCGGTTGGCCAGCCCCGTGTGGCCGTATGCAGGATTCAGCTCGCCTGGAGTAGCCACGGCGCTTGCCAGATTCAGGGCATCCCAGGGAGACAGGATCGCCGGATGCAGGAAGTTCTCCCACGATGCGGGCTCCGCTACAGGATTGGGCCTGTTCTCCGGGTCCACACCCAGTATCACTCCATAATACGGACTCTCCGGGTTCAGGTTTTGCCGCTGCAGGGGAGCCTTCATCCCCATCAGAAAGCCGTATTTCCCGTAATTGAGCGCTTCAACTATGGGATTCTCCAGATTGGCGGGAAGCTCCGCGGGAAACTCCAGGCTGACCTCCAGCTCCTCTTCGTCCAATGCTGTCATCGCTTGCCGTATCTTGGCCTGAGTGGGGCCCGCCACCAGCAATCCCTCCGCTTCCACGGTACCTCCCTGAAGGGCAAGCGCCGCTTCCCTCGTAGGGGTCAGCAATCCGGGTATGCCGTCAAATACAAGCGCTTCAGTGGTTGAGGAGTCCATTTGCAGCTGCCAGACCGTATCCGTCAGCGCCGGATTCACTGCGAATTTGAACCTGCCGCCTTCACTTACAGGCATTCCCAGATATTGTCCCTGATGATCATAGACCTCCACTGTGGGAGAGCCGACAGACTCCAGAAAAAAGGTGGTGACTGTCCGTGGCAGATAGATATAGGGGGACTTAAGCGTTGTGGAATTGACCCCCAGCGCCATCTCTCCCCTCACGCCCCAAACCTCCGTCTCGGGAAGGGCGATCTCCAGCAGATCCCCATTCCGTCCTCCCGAAAGGGACACCCGGTATATCCCTGCCGCTCCCTGCGGAATCTCCAGTGTTGCCGCCTCGCTTCCCGAAGCCTGATCCGTGAAATCATGCCAGGCCACCAGCTGTCCCTCCGGATTGAATACCCGCGCCAGCGTAATGGGGGAGAAGGGCTCGTTGGCCGTTACCTGCGTTGTCCTCCGGACCAGCACCTGCCCCGGTCCGGGAGCGTCATAAGCGGCCAGCATGCCGAAGCCGCCTACATTGCCTTGCAGCAGCTTGTTGACCGAGGCCTGATAGACGGGAAATCCGGGATATTCCGGCGATGTGCCCGGCGGCTGCGGCTGTACGTCGGTAATCCGGTAAACCTTGATATCATCCAGGTAAATGGTGGTATTCTGCCCGCCAATCATGAACGAAAGCTTATTGGAGCCGGACACGGGACTAAGGAACGAATATTGCGAAGCCACCGGCAGGTCATTGATATACAGCTCATGCTTCCCGTTCTCATAATCAAGAATATGCCGGAATACATACTCCTCCTCCGGATCAAACACGAACGCTGCCGCCGGGTTCAAGGGATCGTTCACATATTGCGTGGCGGCTCCGTTATGCATCCGAAACCGCAAGCCTCCTGCCACGGGAATGATCTGTCCGTTGAAGGGCTGCTTGCCGGAAGCGTCAGTCAGCACCGGGAAGCCTACCGCAGAGCCGTCGGCCCGGACAACCTGAACCTTGTATTCCACTCCCAGCTTGTCATGGGCGGCGCCGGGGGTGAAATCGGGGCTGAAGGACTTGTTTACGGTCAAATAATTGGACTGGCTGTTATTCTTCTCCAGCTTCAATCTGCCATTGTCCACAGTCACCGTATTGCCGGGATCGCCGCTGTTGCCCACGGCCCACCCCCTGGGCTGGATGCCGCTGTCAAAATGATCGTCAATAATGGGAATCATGTACTCTGCATGAGCCTGCGGCACCGGGAGGAAACCGAAGGTGAGAATGGTCATGATTCCCGTCAAAAACAGAATCAATGCTATACATAAGGGCAGCCTGCTTTTCATTGAAATGCCTCCTACTGGTCATTTGCAGCGTTCTCTCCTGCTTCTCCCTATCGGTTCTCTGTTTATTTGAATATCTCCGTATACTTTTGCTGCGCTTCTGCCAGAACCTTATCCCCGCCCATGTCCCTCCATTCCTTCACATATTTATCAAATTCATCAAGCGAACGCTTGCCAGTAATGAAATCAATAAAGTTCTTCTTGGTAAATTGATCCAGTCTGTCCTTGTATTCGTTGTAAACCGGCTTCTGGACCGGATTCAGCAAATTATACTTGCCTGCTCCCTTGGACTCCGCTTCCTTGCGCATCGTCATGTATTTGCTCTTGGTCATATACGGGGCCAGCAAGTCGTAATCGTTGAATGATCCGGGGGCATTGAAGAACATGGTGCCGAACTTGATCTGCTCCTCTTCCTTGTCATACGGGGGATTCCATACAATATCTCCGTTGTTCTTCTTGTAGGTCTTGTTCTCCTCCCCATACTTGAGGGCCTCGTAGAAAGGGATGTCAAAGGACGCCGCTTCAAAAATCTCAATGTACTTGATCAGCTTTTCCCGATCCTTCTCCAACGCCTTGGAGAAAAGCAGCCCCGAGTTGGTGACGGGATTGCTCTGGGTAGCCCCGAAGGCTCCGTCAGGTCCCTTGGGTCCGCTCGTGGTCACCCACTTGGCAGCCGGATTCTGGGCAATCAGCTTGTCATAATACACTCCCCCGAAGAAAGCCTCCGACGGGAGAAACTTCCACCAATAGTTCGTGGCCACGCCCACTTTCCCGGAGATGACCTTGTCATCCACATTGCTGTTTTTATTGATGACAAATTCCGGGTCAATCAGCTCCGCCTTATACCATTTATTCAATCGTTCCAGAGCTGATCTTGCTCCCGGCTCCACCTCTCCCAGCACCACCTTGCCATCCTTCTCCGTGAAAATTCCCGGATGAACCCCATATGCTCCGAAGATGGCGCTGAAATAGCCTTCAATGTTATCCGTCTGGGCGGTTAAGCCATAGGTGTCCTTCTTGCCGTTGCCGTCGGGATCACCGTTGCGGAATTGAAGCAAGGCCGCTTCCAGCTCGTCAATGGTTTCCGGTACCTTGGCAATCCCCGCCTTATCCAGCCAATCCTGCCGAATGCCGACCACGTTTCCTCTGGGCCCCAGCGTCCAGACGGAAGGCATGGAGTAATTCTTCCCCTCCCGCATGGAATACAAGAAGGGATTATCCCCCAGTTCCTTCTTCAACCATTTCATGTA
Source organism: Paenibacillaceae bacterium (assembly GCA_029256185.1). Classification (GTDB taxonomy): domain Bacteria; phylum Bacillota; class Bacilli; order Paenibacillales; family NBRC-103111; genus Paenibacillus_AR. The sequence continues at coordinate 6,079 of JAQSYI010000043.1, read as the reverse complement.
ATTGGGAGCATGCTTCTCCAACAGTTCAGGCGGAATCTCTGCAAGCACGCCTTGATCGACAAATTTGTCATATTCCTTGAAATCCAGATCAGTGAACCAATCCGGCGTCTCGCCCGAGGCAATGCTGAGCTGGAGCTTCTGTACATACGTTTCATTGTTGCGGGGGAGAATCTCCACATCCACATTGAATCTGTCCTGGATCGCCTTTAGCGCATAATTTGACGGCAGCACCTTCTCCGGCGTGGTAGACCAGAATTGCAGCTTGAGACGGCTCTTAGGAGTCTGTGTCGCAGCAGCAGTTGCCGGGTCAGCTCCGGAACCGGAAGCACTCCCCCCTTCATTTCCCCCCTCAGAGCAGCCCGCCAGCGGCATAAGCAGCAGGGAAGCGCCCAGCATACCCAAAACCAGTTGTTTCATCCCTTTCATGTCCGACACCCTTTCTTTCATTGATATTCTATCAAGGACGTTATCCCTTAACAGCTCCAATCATGATCCCCTTGGTGAAGTGCTTCTGAATAAAGGGGTAAACCATCAACATGGGAATAAGCGAAAACATAATGATCGTCGCCTGCAGCTGCCGGCCGGAGAAGCGGTTGGTCTGACCGATCTGGGAAAGCATGATGTTGATATCGTCCACATTGTTCTCCACGATGATCTTGCGCAGCACAACCTGCAGCACCTGCTTTTTCACATCCGAAATGTAGATCAGGCTGTCGAACCAGGCGTTCCAATGATAAACGGCAACCCACAGCGCCACTGTAGCCAGCACCGGCTTGGACAAGGGGATGATGATTTTCAGGAAGATCAGCATATGCCCCGCTCCGTCGATCTTGGCGGACTCCTCCAGACTGTCGGGAATTTCCCGGAAGAAATTCCGGATGACGAATACGTTGAAGCCGCCGATGAGTCCGGGGAGAACCAAGGCCCAGAAGGTGTCATACAATCCCAGATTTTTGATCAGAAAATAACTCGGTATCATTCCTCCGCTAAACAGCATGGTGAACAGAATCAGGGAGGTGAAACCATGATTCCAGGGAAGGTCCTTCTTGGACAACGGGTATGCCGTAAGCGAGGTAAAGATCAGGCTTAACAGCACCCCAATAACCGTACGCAAGATCGTATTGCCATATCCAACCCACAGAAGCTTGTATTGGAAGATGAGGCCATAGCTCTTAAGCGAGATATTCCGGGGAAACAGCAGCACCCCGGTAGAATAGGCGGACCTGTCGTCGCTGATGGAAAGCGCAAGCTGGTTCCAGAACGGATACAGGGTAAGCAGCATAATCAGCGCCAGCAGGATATAGAGGGACACATCGAATGCCTTCTCCGCCGCCGATTTTTTGATCGCTCCCATTGTGATTGCCTCCTTCGGATATGATGCCTGATGCTACCAGAGGGTATGATCCTTGCCCCCAAGCACCCTGGCGATATAATTGGTGGAGAAGACCAGAATCAGCGCCACCGCCGACTTGAACAGGCCAATCGCCGTGGAATAGCTGTATTGCATCTCCGTCAGCCCCTTGCGGTACACATAGGTATCGATAATATCCGCCACATTGTACACACTGGGATTGTAGAGATTGAAGATCTGGTCGAAGCCGGCATCGAGAATATGGGCCATCTTCAGAATGAGCATGATGATGATCACCGGGAGGAGCATGGGCAGGGTAATGTAGACCGCACGCTGAAGCCGGTTCGAGCCGTCCATGACGGAGGCCTCGTATAATTGCGGGTCGATGCCGGAGATAGCGGCGAAATAGATGATGGAGCCCCAGCCGAAGGATTGGAAGATGTCGGTAATGATCAACACGCTGCGGAAGTACCGGTCATCCCCCAGCATCAGAACCGGCTCAAAGCCCATTATTTGCAGCAACCAATTCATCGGGCCATCCAATGAGAAAAAATTGATAATAATGCCGCCAAGCACCACCCAGGAGACAAAATAGGGAAGATACGAAACCGTTTGCACAACTTTCTTGAAGCGGGAACGGGTAACCTCATTGAGCAGCAGGGCAAAGAGGATGGGGGCGGGAAATCCGAACAGAAGCTTGTAGAAGCTGATCAGCACCGTATTCCCCAGCACCGCATAGAATCGTTCGTCTTCAAAGGCCTGGGCAAAATACTTGAAGCCCGCCCAATCACTGCCCATAATGCCCTGGGTGATCTTGAAATCCTTAAAGGCAATCAGCACGCCATAAATGGGCATGTAGTGAAAAATAAAAAAGTAGGCCAAGCCGGGAACCAGCATCAACAGCAAGGTTCGGTGTTCATTTCTTCTCCTTCGTCTGATGGCAGTCATACTCAAGCTTTCCGAAACCGGGACAATTGCCTTTTCCACAGAGCGGTTCTCCTCTCCATTCATTTTCTATAGTTTTACTATAGCAATTGGCGGTTCGGCCGTAATCATCAGATTTCGGGCAAATATATCAGTTTTTTATCCAATTATGACTGTACTGGGGGAACCGGAGCTTCATAGCCGTCCCTTCCCCCCGTCCGGACTGGATGAATATGCCGTACTCCTCCCCGAAGAATAGACGCAGCCGCTTGTCCACATTTTTAAGCCCGTACCCGTGGGAATCGGAGGTGAGCAAGCGCTCCTTCACCTCCGGCGGAATACCCGGACCGTTGTCGTGAATCTCAATGGCCACGCAGTCCCCCTCCAGACCTGCGGTAATGGCCAGCATGCCCCGCTGCCCATCCGTCTTCAGATCAATCCCGTGTTCAATGGCATTCTCCACAAGGGGCTGGAGCACAAGATTGATCATGTCGCAGCGGTATATCCGATCATCAATGCTATACGTTACGTCGAAGCTATGATCATGCATAATGAGCTGAATATCCAGATAAGAGCGGATATTATCCATCTCCTCGCGGATGGCAATCACATTGGAACCCCTGTTTAACGCTGTGCGGTAAAAACGGGACAAGGAAGTGACCATCCGGCCGATATCATCCGCACCCAGCATCACCGCTTTCCAGTGAATAATGGACAGGGAGTTGTAGAGAAAGTGAGGGTTGATCTGCGCCTGCAGCGCCTTCAGCTCCGCCTCCTTCTGATCGATTCTGTTTAAGTACATCTCCCGGATCAGCTGATTGATTCTGCCCAGCATCTGTCCAAACCGGTTGGTTAATTCTCCAATCTCGTCCTTGGCAGAGCTCTGCACCACCACCTGCAGGTCGCCCTCCTCAATCTGGCCGATCTTCTTGTTGAGATGCCGCAGCGGCTGCAGGATGGTGTGGGAGAACACGGCCACCAGAATAAACAGAATACCAAGGCACAGGGCAATCACCACGAAAGTAGCCTTCATAATGGAGCCTGCGTCTTCGGCCACCATGGATACGGGCACATAGCTGTACAGCGTCCAGCCGGGAAGGGGCAGCCGCTTCTGTCCGGCGATGTAAGACACGCCGTCTGCCATGATGCTGACCGCATTCGGCTCTGCAGCCCTCCATGAGGCAATCAAATCCTCCGGACTCATGCCGCCTCCGTTGGAGTCGAGAATGGTCCCGGCCTCGTCGGCTATGATGACCGCATACTTGTCCAGGTTGTACCGCTCAATCTCGTCCAGCACCTTGCTGCGGTCTAACCGGAGATAGAGGACGGCTGTATGGTTGTTGACGTTCATTGAAGGAAAGCTTCTGGAGACCACCAGCGCGTCCCCCGTAAGCTCCCAGTGGGCGTTGCCGGATGCGGCCGCATGTCTGTACCAGTCTTCCCCGCTGACCCGCTCCGTCTTCTGCATGTAATCGCCGAATTCCGGGTTTTTGTCCGAATAGACCGTGATTTGCTCAATTTCCTGATTCAAGTATTGCACTGTATTGAAATAAGGCTCCAGCACCTTACGGATGTCCTCCGCCATCACGGCAAGATCCGTATAGGGCTCGCCGAATATCTTATGGAAGCCGGAATGGGAGATAATGCCTTCCATGATGCCGTTATACGATTCCAGCCTGGCGTTAAGGCTGTCCGCCATGGTCCCCACCGTCTCGCGATGGGCCTGCTCAGCCTGCTTATGCAGGAATAATCTGGATTGGTGGAAGGAGTACAGGCCCAGTGTGAGCAACGGAATCAGAATGACAATCAGATAGGAGAGGACCAGCTTTTGCCGGAACCGCAGATTTTTAAACAGGCCCAACCACTTGTTCATGATGGTTCACCCTCGCGGAATTTGCCCGGAGTGGTTCCGTAGTAGCTGCGGAACAGCGAGCAGAAATACGAGAAGTTGTCGTATCCCACCTCCATGGCAATATCCACCGCCTTCATATTGGTCTTAAGCAGCAATTCCCGCGCCTTGTCCAACCGGTATGCCGTTATGTATTTGATGATGCTGGTGCCTGTCTCCTTCTTGAACATCCTGCTCAGATAGTTGGGCGAGAGGTATACTTGTCTGGCCAAGTCCTCCAGCCCCAGATCCTGCCGGTAATCCCGGTGGATGAGCCTTAACACCTCCTCCACCGCCTTGCGGAGGGAATCCTTGTCCATGGCGGCAACCTCCCCCGCAACAGTCATCAGAAGCTCCTTCAACTGCCCCAGATTCTGGGCCTTGAAGATTTCCTCCGTTTTTTGGCGGAAATCGGCGGGATCGTATTGCTCCCGGTGGGCGTATAGCAGCCTTACGATCTCAGTGCAGATATATTTGACATAGATGGAGGATTGGTGGGGGCTTGCTTCCAAATCATAGAACAGCCGCTCCAGCAAAGCTGTAATTCTCCCCCGTTCGGATTGGGACATAGCAGCGGAAAGCTCCCCGATGACCGTGTCCAGCCGCAGGGCCGAATTGCCGTCCTCCTCTTCCTCGTGAGGAACTCCGGTAAAGAATACTCCCGGCTCCTGCATGAAAAACTGCGCTTCCACCGCGCGCTCCATCTCTTCGAATTCCGCTGCCATGTTCCCGGGAAGATGAAGGAGCGGGCTGAAAACAATATTCGCTTGCGCCCCGTACCGGCCGGACAGCAGCCGTTGTATCCGCTTTCCTGCCGCTTCAAGCAGATGGCGGTCTTCCCCTCCCTCGCCTGGTACAAGAACCAGTACACTTTGGTACTCATTGAGATTGACATATTCAAAGGGCCAGGGGATTATTTCCAGAAGGGCAGACTTAAGCTGCTCCCCTGCCGCATCAAAGCACTTGCTCTCCGTTTGCAGCAGCGCCATGCAGAGGGGCTCACCGCCGCGGCACTGCCAGCCAAGCTGCGCAAGCTCTGCCCATGCCTGCCCGGAGCTGCCGGAGCCATGGAGCAAATCAAGCAGCAGCTTCTCCCTGCGGTATTGGAGCCCTGCGTCATGCAGCTCCCGCAATCTGGCCGCAGCCGCCTCCTGCTCCCGTTCCTCCCGGCAGGCAGCTATGACCCGGCTCATCACCTCGGCGAATTCGGCAAGCTCCAACGGCTTCAGCAAATAATGGGCTATGCGCAGGGGGATGGCCCGCTTGGCATACTCGAACTCGCCGAACGCGCTGAGTATCACAATCTGGACGGACGGACAGCGCTCTCTTGCCCTGGCGGCCAGTTCGAGGCCATCCATAAAGGGCATCTTGATATCCGTAATCAGGATGTCCACCCGCCTGTTCCCCTCCAAACCGTCCCCCTCCAGATAAGCAAGCGCCTGCCTCCCATTCTCCACCTCGGCCACCTGAAGCGGCAGGCCCAGCTTGCTGATATAAAACCTGATGCCCTCGCGTTCAATCCGCTCGTCATCTGCAATCAGCACTTCATACATGCTTTAACCCCCTTGTTGAATGATATTGTGCTACCATTGTAACTCAAAAAATAAACCCCGGGCTATGCCCGGAGCTTATTTTTTGGGTTATTATGCCAAGCACAACGTCTCAGGAGTCTGACCGACGAAAGGAAAACGGTGATTAAATATTCAGTCGGACAGACTCTTAGATTCGATCCCCGTTCCTTAAGATCAGGTCTTCCCGGCCGCGGCTAATGGACTGGAAAACTGGACCTCTGTCAAGAAAGTAGACACCTGTTAAGGGAATAAACGGAGCTGCTGGTAATAGTGGTTCTCGAATTGGACGGGCGAAACGTAGTCTAAGGCGCTATGGATTCTCTTGCGGTTGTAAAAGATCTCGAT
>JAQSYI010000080.1 GCA_029256185.1 Paenibacillaceae bacterium | reverse complement strand
ACAGCTAGCATTCTGATAGCTGTTGCGCCCCTTCGACTCCTCTCTCCTTCCAACAGCTAGCATTCTGATAGCTGTTGCATCCCTTCGGCTCCTCTCTCCCTCCAACAGCTAGCATTCTGATAGCTGTTGAGCCCCTTCGGCTCCTCTCTCCCTCTAACAGCTAGCATTCTGATAGCTGTTGGCATCACTTATAAGTTATCGCAGTCTTGATTCTCCTCCAGTTGCGCCAAAGTGAATCGCAGGTAGCCCATTCACGGAAGAATCGGTTAGTCAATCTCGCTGTCGCAGTTTTTAAACTCTCCAAACAACCAAAAAAAGAGCCGTGCACAGGCCAAATAACAGGCCCGGTACATAGCTCTTCACATTTTTTCTTCCGATTAGGATGCAGTTTTGGATTTGAGCACGGCAGCTTCCGTTTCTATTCCGCCAGGCTGTCCCTGCTTGATGTGCTTGCGGATGAAGAAGGCAAGGGGAACGGCTGCCAAAGACACGAAGGTGGCGATCAAATACACATCATTGATTCCCATTGTCGTGGAGGCCATCATGAGCACCTTGAGATCCTTGATGCCGCTTGCCGCAAGCTCGCTGCCATGAACGGCGGAACGGCTGGCCATGATGGAAGTGAATACAGCAATGGCGAAAGAGCCGAACGCGCTGCGCACCCAGTTGTTAATGGAGGAAGCATGGCCGGACATCTGCCGCGAAATCTGCTCCATGCCGTAATTGCTCACCGGCATCATCGTAAGCCCGATACCCAAACTGCGGGCAACCATACACCAGAGCAGATAGCTGTGCGAGGTATTGACGGACAGCCAGCTTAGCGGCAACGAACCCAGTGTTACCAGCAGCAAGCCGCAGATCACCAGCACCCGGGGACCAACCTTGGTATAGAGCTTCCCTACAAAAGGCATGGAAACCGCCATAGCCAGCGACGAAGGAAGCAGAATCAGCCCCGCGTCCATGGGAGTGACACCCTGTATGGTCTGCAGAAATATAGGCGTCATCAGCATGCCGGAGTACAAGGCGATGTTCAGAATACAGGAGATAGCGAGCGCCATCGTATACCGTCCGTTGCGGAAGACCCGGAGGTTCAGCAGCGGTGTCTCGGCGGTCAATTCCCGCCAGATGAACAACCCGAGGAATACAAAACCGACGGTAAACAAGGACAAGACCGAAGCTGACGACCAGCCCCAGGAACGTCCTTGGGACAAGGCTACCAGAATGGACGAGCTGCTCACAATAACCGTGACGAATCCCATCAGATCGAATGTCTTGGGCACGCTCATCCTGTAATAAGGCATGAACAACTGCACCATAATAACCGCGATTATCCCGATAGGAAGGTTCATCCAGAAGATCCAGTGCCAGGAGACATGCTCCAGAATCCAGCCGGACAGCGTCGGGCCAATCGCCGGCGCAAGCATGGCGGAAGCCGACCAGATGCCGATTGCCATGGGCTGCTTGGCGCGTGGAATAACCTGATAGATGACTGCCATCGCCGAGGGCACGATGACACCGCAGAAGACTCCCTGGAGAATGCGGAATACGATAAGCCAGACCACTGTAGTGGCCATGGCGCACAGAACAGATGCGGCGGTAAAACCGATCAGGCTGAATACGTACAGCCGCTTATAGCTGAACCGTTCACCGAAATAACCTGTTACCGGGGCGAAGGTGCCCATGGCCAGCATAAAACCGGTCATGACCCATTGGATGGTGCTGAGTGTGGTACCGAACTGGTCCTGCAATACGGGGAGCGCAATATTGATTGTGCTCGAAGCGAGTGCCGAGAAGAAGCTGCCGAAGAAAAGTGCGATCATAATAGGCCAGAACTTGTCAATATGGGCGTTGCCTTGAACTTCCATTTGCGAATCATTTCCTTCCTTGCCACTATGTCTTTTTTTACATATAATGAATGAGCATTATCTTACACCCGTTCGATTGATATGTCAAACAAAACATATGGGGCGGAGGAAACCATGAATACATTATCCTACGGTCTGTTAAGTCTGATTTCCGGCTCACCCTGCAGCGGCTACGACCTCACCCAACGGATCCAGTTTTTCTGGAATGCCAACCACAGCCAGATCTATCCTTTGCTCAGCCAACTGGAGGAGATGGGACTGGTCTCATTTGAGCATGTGCTGCAGAAGGACAAGCCGGACAAGAAAATATATACCATTACAGAAGCCGGCCGGGAAGAACTGCGCAATTGGTTTGCCGGTCCCACAGATCCCCCTGTGGTGCGGGATGAGTTCGCCCTGAAGATGTTCAGCCTGTGGCTGGTGGACCAGGAAGCGGTCAAGAGGCTGATCCGGGAAAAAGCGGGTATGCTGGAGGCCAAGCTGTGCCGTCTGGAGAAGCGCACAAAGGAGATGCGTCTCCTCCAAAAGCCGGAGCATCCAGACTTTGATATGAGCTGCCCCCTGTTTGGCCCCCGGATCCTGATCGAGAAGTCCATCTCTCTTAACAGGGCCGAGTTGGAATGGTGCCACAGAGTACTGCAGATGCTCGGTGAGTAGCCGGGCTGCTGGCCGGTTCGCCACTCGGAGCTTTTCGCTCGCCACTCGAGGCTTTCCGCTCGCTACTCGGAGCTCGCCGCTCGCCAATCGGAGCTTTTCGCTCGCCACTCGAAGCTTTCCGCTCTCCGTTCGCCACTCCCCAATCCCTGAATCCCGCAGCTTACAGCACTTTTTTCATAAAACGTCCGGTTGCTTGAAACTAGGCGTTTTTTTTCGCGTATGGAAAAGAAGCATAAGCGGAAGGAGGAGAGCCGGGGATGGAGTTTAACTGGGACGGTACATTAGAGATGATCCTGATTATTGCCGCGGTTTCTGTAGCGGCGGTCTATTGTCGGAGCAGGCTGGAGCTTGTGCTCTGCATGCCCTCTCCTGTTCCCCTGCAATTGGGCGATTCCGCACTTCCGCAGGTGGTTCCCGCCGCCTTGCAAGTGGCAACGGTGGGTCAATTGCGCTTGCCTCCCAAGGTGCCCCCACCCGAAGATGAAAATGAAGAAGAACCGGCCCCGGTCCTTGTCACGGCTGCAGCTTACCGTAATCAGGGATTCAAGCCCATGCTTCCGAAGCCAGCTTTCCGCACCACGCGGGCTGCGCCTCGCAAGACAGGCGATAACTCTAAGGAGGCCGATTCTTCCCATGCAGAATTTATATCAACCGGTTATCACGCTCTTGTCCCATATTCTTTCCGGCATCTATTCGATTGCCGGTGACTGGGGCATTGCCATTATTATTTTGACCTTGACGGCAAAAGCCATCCTATACCGCTTTAATCTGACGGCCGCACGGCAAATGCTGCGGAATTCCACGGTTCAGCCGTTGCTGCTGGAGCTGAAAACCAAATACAGCTCCGACAGCAATAAGCTGGCGGAGGAAACCCTGAAGCTGTACCGGCGGTACAGAATCAACCCGTTAGCCAGCTTGGCCGCCGGGCTGGTGCAAATGCCCGTACTCGCTTCCATGTACCGGCTTTTCACAAGCTACGGCTCGATGATGAGCTCCTATCTGATCCCTTGGGTGAATCATCTGGCTGAAGCGGATTACCTCCATGTGCTTCCCCTTGCCGCGGCGGGGCTGGCTTTCGTGTCCGCGATGATTCCCATCGTGAATAGTCCGGCGCAAGGCTCTGCCCCAGTTGCAGGCAGTCAAATCCCTGCAGCAGGGGGACGGATCATAACGGCTATTGTATTCGCATTGCTGCCGCTGTTTTTTACCTGGAGCTCCCCTGCAGCCTTAGGGCTCTACTGGATTACGGGAACCCTCTTCAGCCTGCTGGAGCGGGGCTTCTACCGGACACGGACAGGCAGGCGGCTTCTCTCCAAAGGAATGCCGGAGCCTCACAGCTTGGAAGAAGCAGGAGCGGTTGCGTCCTTGTAATCTTGTCCCTTTAACTGAAGTAAGCCACAATCGGCACCAGCAGCGCCGCTACCACTACAGACGGCAGCAGATTGGCGACGTTGATCTTCTTGATCTCCAGAATATTAAGCCCGATGCCGATGATCAGAATACCGCCTACGGAAGTGATTTCCGCTGTAATGGCATCAAGCATCTGCGTACTGATGAAGGAAGTAATCAGGGTTGCGCTCAGGGCAATCGCACCTTGATAGAGAAGAACAGGCAGCGAGGAGAACAGCACTCCCACTCCCAGCGTTGATGCAAAGATAATGGCGGAGAAGCCGTCCAGCATGGACTTGGTATACAACATATCGTGGTTGTGGCGGATTCCGCTGTCAATAGAACCGAGAATGGCCATGGCTCCTACGCAATAGATCAAGGTGGTGGTCACAAACCCGGCCGCCACCTTGCCTTTGGCCTTGGCTCCCACAGAGCGCTCCAGGGTTTGGCCCAGCTTTTCCAGACCTGCTTCCACCTTGAACAATTCCCCGGCTAATCCCCCTACTACCAAACTGCCGATTACGATCAGCAGATTGTTGGTCTTAAGCGCCATCATAATTCCCTGTACCGCAACAGCCAATCCCAGACCCTGCATGACTGTCGTGCGCACTCCCTGGGACAGCTTGGGCAGCGCCAATCCCAGAATCCCCCCCACAAGAATGGAGAAAGCATTAACTAATGTACCTAGCAGCACCATGATCTTATAAGTTCCCCTCTGTCTCAAAAGTTTTTCACTGCCTCCCATTATAGCACAGGGCATTGCATGCAGAAGGACAAATATATAAAAGGAAATCTGTCGAATTGTGATTGGCGCGGGGATGAATGCCCCCTATTTCTATGGACCGATAAACCGTTTATATAATGGCCGCCTTGGGGAATGCTAACCCCGATGCCCTTCGGCCAACCCGTTAGGGCGTTGCCTGACTTAGACCCACATCTGCAAGGAGGAATGACCAATGTCGGAACAGAGACGAATGGACCCCGTCTCCGGTGAGCCCGTGGAGACCGATGGCATCTATGAGAATGAATGGGGATGGGAAACCCAGTTGAACCGGGGTGAGATTTTCCCCGCTGATCCCGAGCTCGGCACCACTGTCTGGAAGCTGGTCGCACTCTCAGGGGATACCCACAGCGGCTTGGCCCCAGATCCCCGGTACAAGGAAGAAATCACTTATCCCGACCGGTTCAAGGATAAGCGCACCGACAAGGGCGATTAATACCGGTCTGCCGCAACATCACACAATGCGCATAAAGGGACGCCACTAGCATACGAAAAGGAGGGATCGCCATGGGAAACGGCAGCCATCCGTCTGACCGGAAGCTGAAGGCCGCGGAGCAGCAGTCCAACGCCGACCGCACCGGCCGGAACAAGCAAGCAGCCCGCAACGCCCAGTCCGAAGCGGACCATCTGGATATGAAAAAGCACTGAACAGGACTGTTAGCCAAACGCAATAAGGCCGGGCTTTATGTCCGGTCTCTTGGCATTCCCATTCGCAAAATCGTCAAGCTTCCCTCTTCTTTGCAGGCCTCTTATATTGTATAATCTCTAGGAGATTAGTTAGAGGGGAATCATAGCCATGGAACTGCTTAAACGAAAGATCATGAACGAAGGCATCGTGTTGTCGGGCCAGGTGCTGAAGGTGGATTCCTTCTTGAACCACCAGATGGACCCCGAGCTGATGATGGAGCTGGGCAAGGAGTTTGCCCGCCTGTTCCGCGAAGAGAGAGTCACCCGGATTCTGACCATTGAATCCTCGGGAATCGCTCCGGCTATCATGACCGCGTTGGTGCTGGGAGTGCCGATGATTTTCGCCCGCAAGCAGAAGTCGCTGACTTTGCGGGACGATATCTACGTCCAAGAGGTCTATTCGTTCACCAAGCAAGAGCGCAATGAAATAACCATCTCCAAGAAATTTATCCATCCCGGCGACCGGGTGCTGATCCTTGACGACTTCCTCGCCCACGGTGAAGCGGCCTTCGGACTGGCCAAGATTGCCGAGCAGGCTGGCGCAACAGTTGCCGGCATCGGGATTGTTATCGAGAAGTCCTTCCAGCAGGGCGCCAATAAATTGCGTGAAGCGGGATACCGGCTGGAGTCCTTGGCCAGGATCGCGGAATTAAGCGAAGAGGGTGTTCGGTTCGCCGATTAAATCTGTTTATAGCGGAGACAACAAGAGACAGGAGACGGTCGGCGATCTCCTGTTTTTTTGTGGGGTACGGGTTACCGGGGCAAAGGCATGCATGCCGTTATTATCTGTTCATGAAATCACGGGAAGGCCGAAAGCGAATGGAATATGATTGAGGTGGAAAGGGGGCGGGAACATGGAATGGGTTGACCGGATGAATCAGGCCATCTCCTATGTGGAGGAGCATCTGTGCGATGAAATTGATCCCGGGGAGATAAGCCGGATTATGGCATGCCCTTACGGGATATTCCAGCGTTTCTTCATCCAATGCACAGACGTGCCGTTATCCGAATACATCCGCCGGAGAAGGCTTACATGTGCAGCCTATGAAGTTCAACACAGCGGTGCGAAGATCGTGGACATTGCGGTGAAGTACGGCTATGACTCCTCGGATGCCTTCAGCGCAGCCTTCAAGCGGATGCATGGAATGGCGCCGGCCATGGCCAGACAGCCGGAAACCAAGTTGAAGTTTTACTCCCGCCTCCATTTCACACTATCAATCAGAGGAGTTGCTGAAATGAACTACCGCAATGTGGAACGGGAATCATTCAAAGTAATCGGCCGCAGACGCATTACACCATCGGGAGGCGGCACCTGGGAGCTCTGCAAGCAGGACGGCAGTCTGGAGAATCTGCTGGCAGCCGGCCAGGGCAGTCCCTTGCTGGGAGTATGCTTTGGCTTTGATGATGAGGGCAACAATGATTACATGGTGGCGGCGGAGTACCGGCAGGAGGACCTTCCCGATTTTGAGAGCTTTACCTTCCCCCCGTCAAGCTGGCTCGTATTCGAAGCCTCTGGAGCGATATCCAGTCATGCGCTTGGGAGCACATGGAAGCGAATATACGGCGAATTCCTGCCGCAAAGCGATTACAGGCAGTCCAACCTCCCGACAATTGAAACTTATCATGACTGGGATCAGAATGCTGATTTTTGCAAAGTGGATATTTGGATTCCGTTAGAGAAGTAGGAGCGGATCAAAAAGACCGGCGCCGTCTTCACAGAAGGCAACACCGGTCTTTATAATTAGGATACCTTCGTCTTGCCTGGCACAGCGGCGGATTTCTCGCCGTCCCGCAATTCCGAGAGGCATCTGTCGAATCCCTCTGTTATCGCCTTGTAATGAAACTGGCTCTTGGCCCGGTGATATCCCTTGTCCGCCAGCCGCTTGGCAAGAAGCTTGTCCTCATACAAACCGATCACCGCCCGGCTGATGGACTCCGGGGAGGTGGGATCCACAATCAATCCTGTTTCCCCATCGATCACCGCTTCCACCACCCCGCCGGAATTGCCTCCGATCACCGGCTTGCAGCAGCTTGATGCCTCCATATAGACAATGCCGAAGCCCTCCACATCCCCTTCCGAGGCAATATAGCGGCTGGGCATCACAAACACATCGCACAGATTATAGTATTGGGGCAGCTCCTGATCCGCGGCGCGTCCCGCCAGCACAACGCAATCCTCCACCCCGTATTCCTTGATTAGACGTTCCAGCCGATCCCGCTCCGGTCCTCCGCCTACAATCAGATAGACCGCCTCGGGAATCTTCTCCCGGATAGCAGGCATGGCCCGGATCACCATGTCAAAACCTTTGCGCTCCACCAGCCGGCCCAGCGTCATCAGCACGTAGCGCCCTGCCAAATTGTGCCGGTGCACCAGCTTTGGGTCTTTCTCCGTCTTGTCGTAGATTTCTTCTACGCCGGGATAGACGACCTCGATCCGCTCCTGCCTGACTCCAAGCTCCATCATCAGTCCTTTTACATATTCGCTGTTGGTCATCACCACGGAGGCCCGGAACAGAATCAGCTTGACCAGCCATCTCAGCAGAAAAAAACGGGTCAGCTTCAGCACATCCATGCCGTGAACGGAAACCCCGTACTTCTTTCCCCGAATAACCTGCAGGAACAGCCCGATCAACCCATAGAGAATATAGCCGTATATGGTCACATCGATCGCTTCTTGCCGGATGGTCCGCGCTACCTGGGGGATCATCCGCAGCGTGTGAACCACACTGACCTTCTCATCGCTTAGAAAGGGCTTGCGGATCGTGCGGAACGGCTGCGCGGCATCGAATTCGGCCGCATTCTTGTAATCCGAAGCAAATACCGTGACATTATGCTTCGAGTGCTTGCACAAATTGTAGTAATAATTTTGCATGCCCCCCACACCGGGAGGAAACACTCCGGCCACCAGCAATATATTCTGCTTCTTCATGTTACGCAGCCATCCTCTTCTTAATAAGATCAATGCTGTTCAGCAGTGCAAACAGCACCATCTCCCCCAGCACATTCCATATTCTGGTAATAATTGAGATCTGGGTAGCCACCGCAACTGGTACCTGAAAAGAAAGCAGGAAAACCAGCGCCCCTTCCCGGATCCCGATGCCTCCCGGCAACGGGCTGATCAGCCCGATCAGCCACGATACGGCAAAAATTCCCGAGGCGGTAACAATTCCCACGGATTCTACTCCGAAGGTTTTGAGCAGCAGCCAAAATGCACAGCCCTGCAGCAGATGGCTCAGAAAATAATACAACAGGTACAGATAGAACCTCTCCCGCGGCAAGGAAAGCTCCATGCCCGCAAAGCGCTTGGACAGCTTATGAATCAATCTCTGAAAGAACAGCCTTACCGGCTCATAGAAATAGTAGCTGAGCGGCAGCAGCACCGCCAGCGCCAGCAGCACCGGCAGAAAGATAAAATGGAAAGTATAGAGCAGAATAATCCCGTATATAGTAGAAACGATACCAAGCATCATGTTCTCGTACAAAATCGCCGTCATCTGTGTTCCCAGCACCACTCCATGCTTGCTGGTCAGGTACACCCGGCCTACCAGATTCCAGAAGCCTCCCGGCAAATACTTGGCGAACTGGGAGGTCATATAGATCACCAGCCCCCGGTAAGAGGAGATCTGCCGCTTGGAATCATTGAGAATCTGCACCCAGATCCAGGCCTGCACACCCAGGAATACAATGAAAATGCTCAGGGCGATGTAGAAGAAGCTCTTCACGTTGATCAGATATAAGCCTATGTCCTTCGGATTCATATCAATATTGGTTACCATAAAATAAACGGTGGCGACCAGAATGACAATTTTCAGTACTGTAAGGGCATGTTTCTTCATACCCACATCCTTCCCCCAACCGGCCACGCATACCGGATTACCTTGGAATTTGTTACAGGTTTATTGTACACATCTTCAAATAGGTGCGCAACGCAGGCAGACCTCCCTGCTCTCGAAGAAGGCAGGGGATTATACAGGCGGCACTACTATTTTTGAAAGAAAAACCGCGGTTTATACCTGATTTTCGGTATTTGCTATGGTATTCACCCATTGGCGGCGGGTATCTTAATTTTTCCTTAAAATTCATATCCGGCGCATCTTGAGTTCAACAGAGGAGAGAAGCCTGTGTTTAATATGCATACGGTTGAGGCGGTAACGCGGCCCCCAAGCAGAAGGTCGCTATTCCATTTTACAAGAGCTGCGAACCTGCAGGGGATTGCCGGACTGAACACACTATTATCCAGCTGTCAGATTGATTCCCGCCACACGGGCACTCGCCGTCTGGTCCCTGTGGAAACAAACTATGCGGGGCATGCGGTTACGGTGAACGCCCATCTGCGTATTGCGGAGCAAATGTTCGATCCTTCCATTACGCAGGAGCAGTTCCGGGCTTTTCTGGACCGGCATGTATTTCTCTGGCCTACCCTGCGGGATTGCCGCAAAATGATTGAGACCTATACAAGGCGAGAGCCGGAATCCCGCTTTGCCGTGTTGGAATTCCGTGCCTATTCTCTGCTTGCCGCTCATTACCAGGCGGTCCGTCTGTCGAAGTACGACTCCGGCAGCAACCCCCGCTTTCCCGCCAGCTGCTCATATAAGAAGAGCCTGGCCATGTTCTTGCCGCTGCCGCGCTTTGGCATGGTGGAGGAGAGCGGCCCTGTGCCCAGGCGACCGTCTGAAATCCGGGAGGTGCTGGTGCAGGACCGTGTTGACCATATATCCAGGCATCTGCTGGCGGTGTACGTCCAGAACAAGGAGGATATACCGGATTTCCGTGATGTCTTGAAGAAGGAACACATGGCGGATCACCCGGAGGCTCCGAAGGAGGATATGCCGCATTTCCGTGAAGTCCGGATCAGGACGTTTTCGGATCTGTACGAGTAATTGAACGGATCAGCTATTCATTTGTTGTGCGCCCCTCTTCCAAGCGGAGCGAGCTAATCGTTGCATCGTACTCCTTCCGCCAGTTTCCGGATGGCATCCATTTGCTTGCGGGCGCAGTCATAGCCTTCCTCCATGCATTGGGAGATGCAGGAAAAGTCCAGCAGTCCCATCTCTGCCACGTCGGGACTCAGCACCAGATCCGAATATCCCGTCTCGGCCCGGGACATGCGGTGCAGACCCAGATTCAGGGAGCGGGACAGAATGGAGGAAAATGTCCAGTGAGGAGGAAAGAGGGGCTTGGCCGAAACAAGATTGACGGCAAGCAGTCCCGTGGCGCCAATGGCTTTCAGGGCAGCAGCAGGGCAATTATCCATAAGCCCACCGTCCACCAGCAGGCGATTCCCCAGTTTTACCGGGCGGAACAGTCCCGGTATGGACATGCTGGCCAGCACCGCTTCTGCAGCTTCCGCTTGGTAGATTATCTCAGTTTGAGGCTCCAGCGGGTCCATGTTCACCGTACGGTTGGTAAACAGCACCTCCCGGCCGCTGCACAAGTCGGTGGCTGTTACCGCAACGGGCAACGGCAAATTGGACATCCCCCTGCCTCCAGTCGCTTCACGCATGTACCGGTACAGCCTGCGCCCGCGGATTACGCCGGGAAGCTGCTGCTTGGAGAGAGCCAGCATACGCTGGAAAGCGCCAAGGATGTTGTAATCCAGCAGCCTGCCTGTCAGCTCCGGCACCATCCTGGCAAGCTGTGCTCCCGTATGCCCGCTGGCATACAGAACTGCCACCATAGCCCCTGCGCTGGTGCCTACTACAGAGTGGATGGGAATCCCTTCTTCCTCCAAAGCGCAGATTACCCCAACGTGCCCGGAGCCTGTAATGCCCCCTCCCCCTAATGCCAGGCCAACGCCACCCATGCGAATCCCCCTTTTTTTGCGGCCAACCTGTTATGCCCTCCAGTAAGGGGACCGGCTATGCGGCGCCTCAGCCCGAACATCGGCGCCCAATCACCCGTGAAGCCCACAGCCTCCGCCGTTGCTCAGGTCACGCTATATTGCCTTAGTCTGGCCTATTCCCAGGATTTTTTGCATATATGGAAAGAATCCGGTTGACGGATTCTTGCTTGGTCCGATAAGCTACTTGGAGTACGGCAGTACAGCATGCTCTAATCTCTCAGGAGGAACTCTCATGAAACCCAAACGGGGACTCAAACTCCCGCTGCGTGAATATGCCGAACTTTTATCCGAATTTTTGCTGCCCCAGTGGCGTTCAATGGTTGCCTTGGCGGCTCTGCTGCTGTCTGGCATTGTGATGCAGTTGATCAGCCCTCAGCTGATCCGCTATTTTATCGATACGGCCCAATCGGGTGCTGCCGGCGACAAGCTGATTACGGCGGCTCTGTTGTTTATCGGCCTCTCCCTGCTCACGCAGCTGGTGCGGGTGGCTGCCGCTTATATCGGCGAAAATGTAGGCTGGATTGCCACTAACCGGCTGCGGACCGTGGTTGCCGCCCATTGTCTGAAGCTGGATTTATCCTTCCACAAAAAACATACCTCCGGCTCCATTATTGAACGGGTGGACGGGGATACGAATGCTCTTGGCAATTTTTTCTCCAGCTTCGTTATTCTGCTAATGGGCAATTTGGTGCTGATGGTGGGGATTCTCGTGTTGCTGTTCCGCGAGAATGCCCTGATCGGGTCAGTAATGACCTGCTTTGTGGTATTCGCCATACTCGTCATCCAGCGCATCCGCCGGTTCGCCGCTCCTTATTGGGGCAAGATGAGGCAGATCAGCGCGGAGTTCTACGGCTTCCTCGGCGAGCATCTGGAGGGAACGGAGGATACCCGGGCCAACGGGGCCACCGCCTATGTGATGCAGCGCTTTTATATGATGCTCAGGAAATGGCTGCCTGTACGGGTGCGGGCTTTTATGGGTTTTGCGTCCATGTGGATTACCACAATCATCGTATTTGCGCTGGGCAATGCCATGGCTTTCGCGGTATGCGCCTATCTGTGGGACCTGGACGGCATAACTATCGGGACGGTATACATGGTGTTCCACTACACCGAACTGCTGGCCCAGCCCATTGAGAAGATCCGCCAGCAGTTGGAGGATCTGCAGAAAGCGGACGCCAGCATCGGCCGGCTGCGGGAACTGCTGGCTACCAAATCGCTGATCCGAGACGGAGAAGCTGCCGCTGTGCTGCCTGACGGGCCATTGAGCGTGGAATTTGCGGGAATGACCTTCGGCTACGAAGAAAATGAGATTACTCTGGACAATGTGAACTTCCGGCTGGAGCGGGGAAAGGTCTTAGGGCTCTTGGGGCGTACGGGCAGCGGTAAATCCACCACAGCCCGGCTGCTCTTGCGCTTCTACGATCCGCGGACAGGCGCCATCTTGCTCGAAGGTGTGGATATCCGGGATTGCAAGCTGCACGAGCTGCGGCGCAGGATCGGTTTTGTTACGCAGAATATAGAGATTTTCCAAGCCTCCGTACGGGATAATCTGACCTTCTATGACGGCAGTATAGAAGACGGCCGGATCATACAGGTGATCCGTGAGCTTGGTTTGGGAGACTGGCTGAATTCGCTGGAATCCGGGCTGGATACCATGCTGGAATCCGGAGGCGGCGGCTTGTCTGCGGGGGAAGCACAGCTGCTGGCCTTTGCCCGGGTATTCCTGACGGATCCGGGGCTTGTCGTGCTGGACGAAGCCTCCTCCCGGTTGGACCCGGCTACCGAGCAGCTGCTGGAGCAAGCCGTGAACAAGCTGCTGCGCAACCGGACCTGCATCATTATCGCCCACAGACTGGCTACCATTCAGCGGGCCGACGATATTCTGATTCTGGAGGACGGCCGGGTGCTGGAGCATGGCAAGCGGCTTGCTTTGCTGGCACAGCCTGATTCCAGATTCAGCAGAGTAATGGAGACCGGCCTGGAAGAGGTGCTGGCATGAGGATGTGCAATCGGACAGATTGGAACGGACAGGACGGGCGGGACGAGCAGGACGGGCGGGACGAGCAGGACAGGCTGGACGGAACCCGGCGCAGGTTTGCCTGGTATCAACGGAAGGAGGTGGGATGATGAGTCCGTTTGGTTTATTGAAAGGACTGATCCGGTACAAGAAGCTCTTGTACGGGTGGAATCTGTTGAACTGGGTGCTGATTGCCACTGTCCCCATTCTCCCCGGATTGGTGACGAAGCAATTTTTCGATGTGCTGACCGGAGATTCCTCCACAGGCGTTAATGTGCAGACGGTTATTGCCCTTCTGGTTGCCGCTTCTCTGGCGCGGGTAGCCATTATTATTGTGGGCTTCATCTCCGATGTCCATTTCCGCTTCCGGGTGGCGGGGCTGCTGCGCCGCAATATGCTGGAGCATGTGCTGCGCCAGCCGGGCGCCAAGGCCATCCCCTGCTCGCCGGGTGAGGCGATCAGCCAATTCCGGGATGACGTGGAGCAGGCTGAGGAAGCGGTAAGCTGGTCGGTGGACGCCTTCGGAATGGTGGTGTTTGCCGCAGTGTCCATCTACATTCTGGTCGGCATTGACGCCCAGATGACCTTATGGGTATTCCTCCCTCTGGTTGTAGTGGTTGCCGCGGCACAGATGTCAACCGCCTGGCTTCAGAAATACCGGGCGGCGAGCCGTGAAGCCACGAGCCAGGTCACAGGGGCCATCAGTGAGATGTTTACCTCCGTTCAGGCGATCCAGGTGGCCGGGGCCGAGGACCGGGTGATCGGGCAGTTTAACGGGTTGAATGAAACGAGGCGCAAGTCCATGCTGAAGGATAAGCTTTTCAACCAGGTGCTGGATTCGGTGTTCTCCAACACGGTTAATCTGGGTACAGGCTTCATCCTGATTCTGGCGGGACAAAAAATGCAGGCCGGAACCTTTAACGTAGGCGATTTTGCCTTGTTTGTCTATTACCTGAACTTCGTCACCACGTTCATTCAGAATTTCGGCAAATTCTTGACCTATTACAAGCAAAGCGCCGTATCGGCCGAAAGAATGACCGCCCTGCTCCAAGGGGCTCCCGGGGAAAAGCTGGTCAAACCCGCGCCCCTCTATCTGCGGGGGGAGCTGCCTTCGGTGTCCGAGCTGTCGTTGGCAGAGAAATCAGGCAAGATGGCCGGAGCCAAGGAGTCGTACAGACCGACTGCGGCCCACACAACGGGCAACGGGACGGGCACGGCACGGCTGGAGGCAGCGCAAGCTCCGGGCAGCGGCAGCGGAGCGGGCAGACAGTCCGGCTCACAGACGAACGCCGCCCCTGACAATCAACGGCTCCGCCTGCTGGAAGTTCATGGGCTCACTTACCGCTATCCTTCCACCGGCCGGGGAATTGACAATATCAGCTTCTCCCTTCCGGCAGGTTCCTTCACCGTGGTGACGGGGCGGATCGGCTCAGGGAAAACCACGCTGGTCCGCACCCTCCTCGGGCTGCTCCCGTCTGATAGCGGCGCTGTCTATTGGAACGGCAGTCCTGTGGCCGATCCCGGCACCTTCTTCGTCCCTCCCCAGAGCGCCTATACTCCCCAGGTGCCCAGGCTTTACAGCGATACGCTCGCGGAGAATATCCTGCTCGGCCTGCCGCAAGATGAAGGACGGCTGGAGGCGGCTGTCCATGCGGCGGTGCTGGAATATGACGTGAAAGAGCTGCATCTGGGCCTGGACACCGTAATTGGTCCCCGGGGCATCAAGCTCTCCGGCGGCCAAGCCCAACGGACTGCGGCAGCCAGGATGTTCGCCAGGGATGCGGACTTATATGTGTTCGATGATCTGTCCAGCGCCCTTGATGTGGAGACGGAGCAGAAGCTGTGGGAGCGGTTGTTTGCACGCCGCAACGCCTCCTGTCTGGTGGTGTCCCACCGCAAGGCCGTTTTGTCCCACGCAGACCGGATTCTGGTGCTGAAGGACGGCCAGCTGGCAGCAGCCGGCAAGCTTGATGATCTGCTTGAGACAAGCGAAGAGATGCGGCGTCTGTGGTTCGGAGATTTGGCGTGAGTGCAAGACTTTAGTAAAGCTCATGGATTTCGGAATGGTGATTTACCCATTGTGCTTGTTATGCCATTATGCTCGCTTTGCCATTGTGGTCGTTGTGGTCATTGTGCCGCAGCTATAAGCGCCGATCCTTAGGAATTGGCGTTTTTTCTACGAGAGCAAACTTTGATACTGAAGATCTGGTCTGACCGGAAAGCAAGCACATTTTGTC
The DNA here is from genome assembly GCA_029256185.1 of Paenibacillaceae bacterium. GTDB lineage: Bacteria > Bacillota > Bacilli > Paenibacillales > NBRC-103111 > Paenibacillus_AR. The sequence goes on along the minus strand of JAQSYI010000080.1, from coordinate 2,695 downwards.
CCTATGTGTAGTCAATGGCCGCTCCGACGGGGCAATCCAGCCATCCATGACTAAAATCAGCACAGGATATGCTGGACATATGAACTTCATGTTTGCTTTTACAAACATAATGTTTGATAAAATAAACACTATGTACTGCTTTATGGACATATTGATTTTATTTCATGCTATAATGAAAAAAAAGTTGTTTTATTCGCTTCAACACAAAGGAAGCCGTGCTACCAACACGACTTCCAGAGTAGCAATTAGAGTTGCTTTAAGGGCAGTCGGTTTCACAAAAGGATAATGGACAAAAAGTAGACCAGTTCACCTTTGGCGAGGGCGGTCTACTTTTTGGTGCGACTTGTGGAAGGAAAGTATAAGTACAACCAGCGCCGCAAATGAAATCATTAGCGTCAGTGCTTGGAATATTTCCACAGGCATCACCTCCCTTCCGAGAGGTTAGCCGACCGCCCATATAAGCCTATCTATTGCTGGAATATTATATTTTGACAAGGAGCGGCGAAAGCTGCTCTTTTTATTTTGATATTAGGACGTGAACAGAATCGGCAATTACATCAACCACAAAACAAAGAATCAAAAAGAATCCAGTACTGCTCCCCTGCCTGCTTACTCAGTCGGGGCATACAGCTTCACGGCGTACACCTCTATGTGGGGCCAGCCGTAGGTAGCAAAACAATGCAACCGGATGGATACCACTTGCCGGGCCCCAAGCCGGTGTCTGTTGAAGGATTGGTAATTATCCCGGACGGGAACCGCAATTGTGCTTCCATCTGCGAAGGAGAGCACAATATCATAATCTCCTTAAAGCCCGCATCCCGCACCTGGAACAAAATGGTGTCTCCCATCGTGTAAAGATCCGCTTCACCCGGAGCCAGACTTTCGCCAAACTCCTCCTTGCCCTCCCGGCCGCGCATGAAGGAAGCCCCCGCCTGATAGCCTACGATCCCGTCGCCTGAACAATCGATGAAATACGGGCTTTCAAAGCGGAAGCTTCGTTCGGAGGCCAGTTGGAGCCCGTCCACCCAGACAATTCGCCCCTTCTCCATGCCGGTATTATGGATGCTTGTATTCAGGTACAGAGCGATATTCGGCTCCCCGTACACCATGTCCAGCAGCACCGCATCGAAAACGCACATCATCTGTTTCCTGTTGTACAACGGATTATACCGGAACAGCCTCAGCTTTATTTCCTCCGCCAAGCCTCCCTCACGAGCGTAATAAGAAGGGCTTGCCCCCTGATATGCCGAGCCGTTAATATGCACCCGCACCTCACTGCTGGCATTGCCCCCAAGCACAGGGCGGTCATTCACCAGCGCAACTCTCGCCCCATTCCTCGCGGCAGCCACTGCGGCACATATGCCCGCAATTCCGCCGCCCACCACCGTTACATCCGCTCTGACTGATTCCATAACCGCAACCTCCGTTATACTGGGAATACGTTATTGTCCACAGTCTAATAGTAGAGGTTCCGGACGGATGATTTTCACAAGATTTTGCGAATAACTCACAGATTTTATAATGTACTGTTATTTCCTGCAGCACCTTGCTTGAAACTGTTGAGACCCCTTGCCAGTATCGTTCTCTTGTAGAATGTATCTCCTGCAACAGGTTCAACTGCTATAACCGCTGTAACTGCTGTAACTGCTGCGACTGATGCGACTGATGCAGCTGATATAACTGCTGTAACTGCTGCAACTACCGTAACTGCTGCAACTACCGTAACTACTGTAACTGGTGCAACTGCTGTAACTGCGCTAAAAAAACACCTGGGAGAAGAAAACTTTAGGTTCTTCCTGTGTTTCCAAAGGAGGTAACACCTTTTTCTGTAGCGGTCCTGTCCCGCTTACTCCTAACGGAAATTTTTCCATTATCCCTTCAAATCCTGCTTTACTCCCTCGTTTAGCGGAAATTTTTTCCGTTATCTCTGCAAACTGCTGCTTTACTCCCTTGCTTAACGGAAATTTTTTCCGTTATCTCCTGTTAATCCTCCGAAAAAGGCATGTTTTCCTGGTTTCTGAGAGAGTTAACGGAAAATTTTTCCTTTAATTCTCCACAATTACTGAAATATCTTCTGGTAGCGGAAGTTTTTTCCGTTAATCGTCTTATCCGCCTCACAACGCCTTCCTCTTCAGCACCTGATCTACTGAGAAAGGGCTTCCCTTCTTCTGAAGGATATACTATCTGGCGTACAAGAAAAAATATGCCGGTGGAATGTGTTACCTGCAAGCCCGTGCTTGAAGAGCTGACAACAATTATGGACTGTATCTATCTGTTATATTATTTTCATCATACTGTATTACTCCCCTCATAAAAACTGATTATGCCCAAAACAAAATATTATTATATGTGATCGTTTTCACATACTATTTTTCCCATCGGCTTAAATCAAGGGTTTATCTGTTTTTATAAATTACTTGTTTGTAATAATTTTCACAAATACGTCACTAATTAGACTCTTTTCAAATAGAGCATTTCGTATTATTCTATAGATATAGAAACTGTATTAATAATTTAAAAAAACTGTTTTATTCGGAGGGAAAAAACCATGAAACAATGGGAAGGATTCCAAAGCGGTGCATGGGAGAAAGAAATCAATGTCCGGGATTTTATTCAACAGAACATTACGGTATACACCGGTGACGAGACTTTCTTGGCGCCCGCTACCGATGCAACCCATACCTTGTGGCAGCAA
>JAQSYI010000042.1 GCA_029256185.1 Paenibacillaceae bacterium | reverse complement strand
CATGTATTAGGCACGCCGCCAGCGTTCGTCCTGAGCCAGGATCAAACTCTCCATAAAAGTGTTCCCGGAGGAACGTTTTATTTCAGAGCGATTAGCTCAATTGTACAAACATTTGGCTGTGTTTTTGTTACTACTCGTTGTTCAGTTTTCAAGGAGCTGCTTTTCCTGTTTTTCTCTCGTCCCCTAGAGGCGACTTTTTTAATATACCACATTGCCCCGAACAAATGCAAGCATTAAAAATTTTCATTTTTAAAGCATAATCCTGCATTTATATGCCGTTCTTGCGGGCGAAGACTACTGTACCACAACTTGGCCCCCAAACACAAGCATGAATTTTCATCTATTCATACAGCCTCTCCCGTGCTGACTGTACGGTTGTCGACAGCCAAAAAAGACGCCCTGATTAGGGGCGCCTGTCAATCTATACTTCGTTATTCCGCTTGACGGTCTCTCATAAGAGGGAACAGCAACACATCCCGGATAGAAGGACTGTCCGTCAGAAGCATCACCAGACGGTCGATGCCGATGCCCAGGCCGCCTGTTGGAGGCATGCCGTATTCCAGCGCGCGGATAAAGTCCTCGTCCATTTCATGCGCTTCATCATTACCTGCAGCTTTCTCACGAAGTTGAGATTCGAAACGCTCACGCTGGTCAATAGGATCATTAAGCTCCGTGAACGCATTGGCGTGCTCACGGGCAACAATAAACAACTCGAACCGGTCGGTGAACCGGGGATCAGAGGCATTTTTCTTGGCAAGCGGCGAGATGGCAACGGGATGACCAGTTACAAAGGTAGGCTGGATCAGCGTTTCCTCACAAAAGGTTTCAAAGAACTGATTCACAATATGGCCGAAGCTCATATGAGGCTCTACCGGAACCTTGTGCTCCTTGGCGATGGCATGAGCTTCTTCATCCGTCATATGCCGGCTGAAATCAACTCCCACCACTTCCTTGATCAGATCTACCATGGAGATACGTTTCCATTGTGGAGTCAAATCCACTTCCTGCCCTTGATAGCTGATCTTGGTGGTACCCAGCACCTCTTGGGCAATATGGGCGATGACTTCCTCCGTCAGCTTCATAATATCCCTGTAATCCGCATAGGCCTCATACAGCTCTATCATCGTAAACTCGGGATTATGGCGCGTGGAAATCCCCTCGTTGCGGTATACGCGGCCAATCTCATACACCTTCTCCAAACCGCCAACAATCAGCCGCTTCAAGTGAAGCTCAATCGCAATACGCATATACAGTTGCATGTCCAGCGCATTATGGTGCGTCACGAACGGACGGGCAGCCGCCCCGCCTGCAATAGCATGCAAGGTAGGCGTCTCTACTTCCAAGTACCCCTTGGAATCCAGGTATCTGCGCATGGAAGTGATGATTCTGGAACGGGCGACGAAGGTTTTCTTTACTTCCTCGCTCATAATCAGATCCACATAGCGCTGCCGGTAACGCATCTCTACATCCTTCAAACCATGAAACTTGTCCGGCAACGGATAAAGGGACTTGGAGAGCACATCCAGTTCGTTCACCTTCACCGAGGTCTCCCCGGTCTTGGTCTTGAACACATGACCCTTAACCCCGATAATATCTCCAATGTCCAGAATTCCAAAAGCACTGTACTTGTCCTCCGGTATGGCATCCTTACGGACATATATCTGAATTTTGCCGGTGAGATCCGTAATATGAGCGAATGACGCCTTGCCCATCCCCCGCTTCTGCATGATCCTTCCGGCAATCACTACCTCAACATTGCGCTCTTCCAGTTCTTCTGCAGACAAATCGGAATAAACAGTCAGAATTTCTTCGGCGGTATGAGTACGTTCGTATTTCTGTCCGAAGGGATCGACCCCCAGGCTGCGAAGCTCGTCTAGCTTGTTGCGACGGATAACTAACAATTCATTTAATTCCAGTTCTTGACTCATGGGACTTCATTCACTCCTCAATTTATTAACGCTAAAGTAAGTGTTCTTGGTGAGAAATAGATCGCTTACGCCCTACAAGGCCGGTCCCTATGCGGAATCGGCCTCGTATAATGGAAGGAGCCTGCTACTTCTTAATGTCGATAATCTCATATTGGATGGTGCCAACCGGCACATTCACTTCTACAAGTGCACCCTTCTGCTTGCCGAGAATGGCTTTGCCAACAGGACTTTCATTAGAGATCTTGTTCTGGAAAGGATCCGATTCCGCGGTGCCGACGATGGTGTATTCCACGAGATCCCCAAACTCCATATCCTTCAGAGTCACGATAGAACCAATGCTGACGGCGTTCAGATCCACATCGTCATTGTTGATGATGCGGGCATTGCGGAGCATCTTCTCCAGCGTGATGATCCGTCCTTCCACGAAGGCCTGCTCATTCTTCGCATCGTCATATTCGGAGTTCTCACTGATGTCACCGTAACCGATTGCCACCTTAATCCGCTCGGCCACCTCGCGGCGCTTCACCGATTTGAGAATCTCCAATTCTTCTTCCAGCTTCTTCAAGCCTTCGGGAGTTAAGATAATTTCCTTTTCGTTCATCAAGTCTGTTCTCCTGTCGTGTGAAAAATTATTCATACATGGATTTAAGCGAGCATTCCGTATGAACTCACTGGAGCCGCCTGCCGAAAGGACCGGCAACAACGGTTCAATACTTATACTATATTGTAAAGTCGACTCAAAATGACTGATGGACATGCCTGCTTCCAAAGAAGCGCTTTCTGTTGCATGCAATATTTTATTGACTGATTATATTGCAACGCTATTCAAATGTCAATGACAGGCAAAACAGGTGCGGGCTGCCGCATAATCAGTGAAAGAAAACGTGGTCCTCAGGCGCGGATTCCACAGGCACTGCGTCCAGTCGGGAAACAAATTCGTTAAGAATCCGCACCATTTTATCCCGCTCGGTGAGCTCCATAATGACCTCTTTGACCCGGGCTGCTCCAGGCAATCCTTTTAGATACCAAGACATATGCTTGCGCATCTCCTTTACAGCCACCAGTTCGCCTCTCAGCGCCACAAGCCGGTCCATGTGAAGCACGGCAATCCGGATTTTTTCCTGGGGTGTAGGTTCAGGGGGCAGAACTCCCTCGGTCAAATATTGAACGGTCCTATACAACATCCACGGGTTGCCCAATGCTCCCCGGCCGATCATCACCCCGTCGGCTCCGGTAACGTCCAGCATCCGTCTGGCATCCTCCGGCGTAAAGACATCCCCGTTGCCGATGACGGGAATGGAGACGGCCTGCTTCACTTCTCTGATGATGTCCCAGTCGGCATGGCCGGTGTACATCTGCACTCTGGTGCGCCCATGGACCGAGACCGCCTGGCCGCCGGCATTCTGCACAGCCAGGGCATTGCGGACCGCATAGATATGCTCACTGTCCCAGCCGATCCGCATCTTGACGGTTACAGGCTTGCGGACGGCCTCTACAACAGCTGAAACCATCTCCTCAATCTTCGACGGGTCCAGCAGCCAGCGGGCGCCTGCGTCGCACTTAATGATTTTGGGCACCGGGCAGCCCATGTTAATGTCAATAATATCCGCATTCGTATTCTCATCGACGAATTTGGCAGCTCCCACCAAGGATTCCTTGTCGCCTCCAAAAATCTGCATGCTGAGGGGCTTCTCCCGCTCATCGACGTAGAGCATGTCCATGGTCCGTTTGTTCCCGTGCAGGATGGCTTTGTCGCTGACCATTTCGGTACAGACCAACCCGCAGCCAAATTCCTTGGCTATCAGACGGAAGGCCGGATTGCATACGCCTGCCATAGGGGCCAGCACCACATTATTCTTTGCAACGACATTGCCAATTGTAAGCATATCTATTCTCCTTTCGCACGGGCTTGTATAGGAATTAATTCTTCCTGCGCTACACCGAGGGCTTCGGAGATTCTTCCCAGCATCCTCAGGTCTACATTGCGGGTGCCCCGCTCGATGGTACCGACTATTGCGATTGAAACGCCGAGTTTCTCGGCCAACTCCGATTGGGTAAGACCCTTGAGCTTGCGAAAAGCGCGGATCCGGTATGCTAAAGCTTGTCTTTCCATAGCTTGACGCCCTCCTTTCCTTCCAGTGTGGCGAGGCGCTCTTCTATAGAAGCTGCTTCGGAAAGCAAGTCGCTGAGGAGCACGTCCTGCAACGGGATAAGAACAAAGGCCCGTTCATGCATCCGGGGGTGGGGAACAATTAAATCAGGTGTATTCAACGCCAAACTTCCGTATAACAGAATGTCCAAATCCATGGTCCGCGGCCCCCAGCGCACCTCCCGCTTCCGCTCCAGCAGAAGCTCTACCTGATGCATATATGCCAGAAGCCCCTCTGGGGGCAGCGCAGTGGCAATGCGCAAGACCATGTTCAAAAAAGCCGGCTGCTCCAGATATCCTACCGGCTCTGTCTCATAAACGGCAGAGCAAGCCTCCACCCGGATCAATTGGTGCTCATCCAGCATGCGAATGGCTTCCGCCAAAAGCGCCTCACGGTTGCCCAGATTGGACCCAGCCCCTATGTAAGCTGTTTCCCATCTGTCCTTGCAGCAATTCATAGACAAATTAAGACCGCCTTCTGTGTATGTGTACCGTCGCACCGTCGAAATGGGTTTCAAAGGGCGGATGGGGTTTGGTAACCCGCACGGCAATTTCATAAATACTAGTATAAGATTGCAGCAGCACGGATGCAACCTGTTCGGCCAGCGCCTCAATGAGACGGAAGGGTTTGCCCTCGGCAATCTCCTTCACTTTGGCGTAAGCCTCGGCGTAATTTACGGTCAGATTAAGGTCATCACTGCGGCCTGCAGGCTCCAGATCCAGAAACATCTCCACGTCGATCACAAAGCGCTGGCCAAGCCGTGTCTCCTCCGGCAATACACCATGGTAGCCAAAAAACTGCATACGCTCCAAAACAATCCGGTCCATGGGTTGTGACCCCCTAAAAGTTTTGAGTTCAATGCCGTCTGTACGGCATTAGCGAAAAACTTCACTTCGTAAGCATCTGCTGAGTTTTGAGTTCAATGCCGTCTGTACGGCATTAGCGAAAAACTTCACTTCGTAAGCATCTGCTGAGTTTTGAGTTCAATGCCATCCCCAACTCCTAAAGTCTGGCTTGCAGAACAGCATCGGCCATCAAGGCTGCCTGCTTCATGGGAAGCACATCATGCACCCGCATGATCGCCGCGCCGCTGGCAATCCCCAAAGCCACGGTAGCTGCCGTGCCCAAGGCCACCTGATCGGGGGGAAGATGGAGCACATTGCGGATTACCCGCTTGCGGGAGGTGCCCAACAGCACCGGATAGCCCAGTTCGACAATCTCCGGGAGCTGCTGCAGCAGGTACAGGTTGTGGTGCTGCTCCTTGGCAAAGCCGATGCCGGGGTCCAGAATGATACGGTCATTGGCAACTCCCGCCTCGAGCGCTATCCGGATGGACTCGAGCAGCTCCATTTTGACATCTGCCATAAAATCGCCGTAATCAGGCGACTTCCGGTTATGCATCAGAATAACCGGACACTTGTATGCGGCAGCCACACCCGCTATATCCTGGTTCTGCTTGAAGCCCCAGATATCATTAATAATATGCGCCCCGGCCTCCAGTGCCTGACGGGCAACTTCGGCCTTGTAGGTATCGATAGAGATGGGAATGTCCACTTCCCGGGCAATGGCCCGGATCACAGGAATAACCCGCTTCAGTTCCTCTTCCTCCGATACATAATCCGCTCCGGGACGGGTGGATTCTCCGCCTATATCCAGAATATCGGCCCCATCTTGCACCATTTGCTTCGCACGGACTACAGCGCCTTCAATCGTGTTGTATTCTCCTCCGTCAGAGAAGGAATCGGGCGTGATGTTGACGATGCCCATGATCAGGGTCCGCTCTCCAAGAACAAGTTTTTTGCCTCCCAGCAGCAGCAATTGACGTCTCATCCTGCCCCTCCTAAAAGTTATAATGACAAGTCCAAAAAACCCGCTTCGGGAGCATCAGTCCGGTTGGGTGGCTTCTCTGTACAATTCCTTCAACTTTTCTGTGACAGCGCCGATCTTGCCATCTGCTACGGTCTGCACATTCCCGTCGTTGTCGAACAGCCTGTTAACCGGAACAATTTCAGCAACGGAATTGGTCAAGAAAATTTCCTCCGCTTCAAGCAAGGCTTCCCAGGGGTAGAAGCCCTCTTCCACCGGAATACCCTGCGCTGAGGCGGCCTGAATCACCCAATCTCTTGTAATGCCCGGCAAAATGCAAGTGTCAAGCGCCGGCGTCCGGAGCACTCCCTCCTGCACAAAGAATACATTGCTGACAATGCCCTCCGCTACGAAGCCGCAATCGTCCAGGAAAAGCCCTTCCGCGCCCTGTGCCCATGGGTAACGGTCCAGCTCTCTTTTGCCGTTGATGGCATTCATGTAATGGAAGGATTTCAAGCGGGTTTCTCCTTCAGGAGTATTGCGCCGCGTAGCAAGCAGCTGCAGAGCTTTCCCCCCATTCCCCGTTGCCGGGACGGGCAGGGACTTGATGTAGATAATTTCCGCCGGCTTGCCGTACTCCTCTCCCGGCAGCCCCAGCACATCCACTCCCGCGGACACGCTTAGCCGGAAATAGGCATCCTCCATGCCGTTTACAGAAAGCAGTTGGGTGACAAGTGTTTCGATTCTTCCGATATCCGGCTCATATGCGATGGACAGCTCACGGCATCCCTCCGCAAGCCGCTGCAGATGCTCTTCGAGCAGGAACGGCTGTCCGCCATAAGTGCGGAATGTCTCGAACAAACCCATCCCATACAGAAAACCGTGATCATATACGGAGATCACGGCTGTATCCGCTGCGCACAAGGCGCCGTTCATGGCAATTTTCATCTTCAGCATCTTACACTCCTTCAGGGGCTTTCCCGCGCAGGAAGTTGCCCAGCATCTTGTGTCCATTGTCGGTAATAATGGATTCAGGATGGAACTGGACACCCTCGATTGGGTATTCTCTATGACGCAGACCCATAATCTCCCCTTCTTCCGTCCAAGCCGTGATTTCCAGGCAATCGGGCAGGGTTTCCCTTTTTACAATAAGGGAGTGATAGCGGGTGGCCGTAAAAGGGTTGGGCAGTCCTTCGAACAAGGACTTGCCGTCATGGTGGATCTGCGAAGTTTTGCCGTGCATCAACCGCTCGGCGCGGATCACATCGCCTCCGAAAGCCTGTCCGATAGACTGGTGACCCAGACAAACCCCCAGAATGGGAATCCTTCCCTTGAAGTGCTGAATCAAGCTTAGGCTGATTCCCGCCTCATTGGGTGTGCAGGGGCCTGGAGAAATCAGAATATGATCCGGCGCAAGCACCTCAATTCCGGCTAAATCGATCTCATCATTCCTTCGCACCTGAATCTGCTCACCAAGCTCCCCCAGATACTGCACCAAATTGTACGTAAACGAATCATAGTTATCAATCACAAGAATCATGCTGCCATCCCCTTTCGTCTGAAAGCTCCGGTGTTACCTGGTTTATAGAAGCCGCCCGTCCTCTTCTTCACGCCACAGCGGATGCTTTTCGCTAAGCTCCAACGCCTTCCACAGGGCCTTCGCTTTATTCAGTGATTCCTTGTATTCCCGCTCGGGCACAGAATCAATCACGATCCCTGCCCCTGCCTGCACATAAGCCTTCCCCCTGCAGGATAAAAGGGTGCGGATAACTATATTTAATTCCATGTTGCCGTTATAGTCAATCCAGCCGATAGAGCCTGTATAAGGTCCCCGGCGGACCGGCTCCAGTTCCTCAATGATCTGCATGGTGCGCACCTTGGGAGCTCCTGTGATTGTACCTCCGGGAAATGTGGCGGCAATGACATCATAACAGTTCTTCCCCTCGGCCAACTGTCCGGTCACTTCCGATACGATGTGCATCACATGGGAATAGGTTTCGATTCCCATCAATTCGGTGACCTGGACACTTCCATAGCGGGAAATGCGCCCCAGATCGTTGCGCTCCAGATCCACGAGCATGATATGCTCGGCACGCTCCTTCTCATTCTGAAGCAGCTCATCGCGCATCCGGCGGTCTTCCTCGGGGCTTGCCCCTCTTCTTCTTGTTCCCGCGATAGGCCTTGTACGCACTCGGCCGCCCTCCAGCTCCACCAGCAGTTCAGGAGAGGCAGAGACCAATTCAAAGCCGTCTAACCTCAGATACCCCATATACGGGGAAGGGTTCACAAGCCGAAGCCACTCGTACAAACGCTCGGGGCTCATATGGAGAGCGCGGCTTTGTCTGACGGACAGATTCACCTGAAATACGTCTCCGGCCGCAATATATTCCTGAATCCGGCGGACGGCATCCATAAAGGCCTCTTTGTCAAAGGCCCGCTCCAGCCCGGCCAGCCGCTCGGGATCAATATCCCGGTCCTCCGCTTCCACGATTGCGCCCATCTGCTGAATTCTGGAGGCGACGGAAGATTGCTGTCCGTAAGCTGTGATGGCGTCCCACTCCGTCTTAAGGTTAAGAGCGGCATCTGCTGCCCGCCTGTATTTGCGGTCCAGAGAAGCGCTATCCTTCTCCTCCTGTCCCTGAGGGTCATGGGGAACATGGATGCAGCAATAGAGGGTTGCAGTCTCCTGATTCACCACCCACAGCTCTTCAAACCGCATCATGACATAATCAGGGATGCCCAGATCATCCTGGGCCGACTCGGGGAGGCGCTCCAGGGAACGGACTACGTCGTAGCCCAGATAACCCACGCAGCCGCCCGTCAGCTTGGGCGCACCAGGCACCTGCGGGGAACGGTACGGGGCCATCCAGCGGCTGATGGCCTGCAACGGCTCTCCATCCAGCCGAGTACGGCGGCATGTTCCGTCCGGCAGCCAATCCACGGCCTCCGCCTGGCGGCCTTTGCCTTGCACAACAGAGACGGGGGATCTCCCTGCAATAGTGTATGTGCCTCCCTTGCCGCTTTCCAGCACGAAGGCATGCCGGTCTGATGATTTCCATAACTGTCCCCAGTCCGGAATCCGGGTTACTTCTATCGGGAAGGCTTGTATATACGGCAGCATGGTGTAATCGTCTGCCCAATTCTTCCAGTCGCTCGCTGGGGTCAATATCAAGGTGCTGTCCTCCTAAGTAGACCCCACAAAGTGAGGCTGATGCTGCCGTAGCTTATTCCGAGTACTTTGCGGGGACCCCGGCATTTATATCCCCACAAAGTGAGGCTGATGCTGCCGCTGATAAGTTACCCATTATTTTATCAGAAGCGCCCGGAGCGCACAAATGCTAACCATGAACAAACCGGAGCAAAACAAGGGATGGGCCGGAACCCCCGGAATTGTTCAGCATCAAGTCTTGTTTGCCCAAACAAGGTCTGTTAAAATTGAAATGTAAATTATTTTCATGTATACAAACATAAATAATAAATTAATTTACAAAAAAAGGAGTTTGCTCATGAACGGCATTCTGGAAATGATTCGTGAACGGCTGCCCGATCTTTCCCGGAAGGACCAGGGAATTGCCGGATTTATTCTGGAACATCCAGAACGGATGATTCAGATGGGCATTAAGGAACTGGCCGAAGCCACAAGCGCCAGCACCGCCTCCATCTCCCGCTTCTGCAAGCTGTTCCATATAGGCGGCTTTGCTGATCTGAAGATGAAGATTGCCGGCGAACTGGCGCTGAAGCCTGTCCGGCAAACCTATCAGGATATCGTTGCCGGCAACTCACTGGGCGCCATCGTGTCAGCCATCGAAGGCAATCATATTCACTCCATCTCCGATACTACGCGGCTGCTGGATTACAAACATCTGGAGACCGTGTTGGAACGGTTGGCCCGCGCAGACCGGATCGATCTTTATGGCATGGCTACTTCGGGGATCGTGGCTGCCGATTTCGCCCAGAAGCTGATCCGGATCGGCAAGCGGTCCCAGGCGTTCTCTGATCCCCATATGCAGATTACCTCCGCCTCCAATCTGTGTTCTAAGGATATGGTGTTCGCCATCTCCTACTCGGGGGAAACCCCGGAAATTATTGATTCGGCCCTGTGCGCCCGGGAGGGAGGAGCCTTCATTGTTTCTCTGACCCGCTACGGCGCCAACCCCCTGGCTGAGATGGCGGATATCGCTTTGTTCACCTCCTCGCTGGAGTCAGGAATGCACCGGGGGGACATGGCTTCGCGAATTGCCCAGCTTCATGTTATCGATATCCTGTTCATGGGCCTGTTGAGCGGACAGTTCGATGAGCATGTGCCCCAACTGGAGCGGTCGTTCCAGATGGTAACCAAATACCGACGCAAGAAAGGAAGAGCCTGATGAACGTATTAACCTTTCCCTCTCATGAAGAATTAAACAAGGTGGGCGCTGGAATCATCTCCGGTCTGATACAGACTACCCCGCGCGCCGTATTGGGGCTGGCAACCGGAAGCACCCCTATAGGCGTGTACGAGGAATTGGTCCGCTCCCATAAGCAGGGGCTGGTCAGCTTCCGCCGGGCGACCAGTTTCAACCTGGATGAATACGCCGGCCTCCCCGCCAATCACCCGGAGAGCTATCATACCTATATGGAGAAACATTTGTTCGAACATATCGATCTGCCGGCGGCACAACGCCACATCCCGGACGGCTGCGCAGCGGACCTGGAGGAGGAATGCCGGCGGTATGACCGTCTGCTGGAGCATGCCAAGCAGATCGACCTCCAGATTCTGGGCCTCGGCCATAACGGGCATATTGGCTTCAACGAACCCGATCAGTCCCTGAACAGCGCAACCCATCTGGTGAAGCTGAAGGAATCCACCCGACAGGCCAACGCCCGCTTCTTCCGGTTCATTGATGAGGTGCCGACTCATGCCATCACTATGGGAATGGGTATGATCCTGAAGGCCAAGACTATCCTGCTTATCGTGCGGGGCGGAGAAAAGGCGGAGATTGTCCACCAGGCGCTGACCGGACCGATTTGTACAGAAATCCCCGCCTCTTTGCTGCAAACTCACCCCAACCTGGTTGTGCTCCTGGATGGGGAAGCGGGCAGGTGTTTCCAATGAAGAACACCGGTTATTGCCGCCGCACACTCGTTTCCGGTGCAGAAGTAGTAACGCCTGACGGCATATTGCCGGAAACAGTGGTCAGCTTTACACAACAGGGTATCGACTTTATTGGAACGAAGGAGCAGTTTGAACGTTCTCCCGCGGGCAGGGAACCCTACCATAAGGTTGCAGGCGAAGGCTTCTTTCTCCTGCCCGGCTTCATAGATATTCATGTCCATGGGGGGAATGGCAGTGACTTTATGGAGGCAGATCCCGCTGCCTACGATAAGATTACGGCCTTCCATGCCCGGGGCGGCACCACTTCCATGCTGGCCACCACTGTTACCGCATCCCGATCTAGTATTGGGAATGTGCTAGAAGCAGCAGCAGCCTACCGGCTTAACCCTATGCCCGGAGCCAAGCTGGCGGGTGTGCATCTGGAGGGGCCGTTCATCAGTCCCAAGTGGTCCGGAGCCCAGAACCCCTCCCACATCGTCCATCCCCGCAGGGATTGGCTGGAGGCCTGGACAGCCTCCTGTCCCGGCCTGATTCGCCTGGTCACACTGGCTCCTGAGCAAGAGGGAGCCTTGGATGTTATCGCCTGGCTGTCATCCCAGGGCATTGTGGCCGCAGCAGGACATACGGACGCCACCTATGAGCAGATGGAGGCCGCAGTGGACTCCGGGCTCCGGCATGCCGTCCATACCTTCAACGCCATGAAGGGACTTCATCACCGGGAGCCGGGAGCGTTGGGGGCCGTATTGTCCAACAACCGGATCGTCGCTGAGGTGATCGCGGACGGGCATCATGTCCATCCCACCTGTATTCAGCTTCTTGCCAAGGCCAAGGGCCCGGAACATCTGGTTCTGATCACTGACGCCATCTCCGCATCCGGCTTAGGCAATGGGGATTACAAGCTGGGCGGACTGGATGTGATCATGGCCGAGGGTGTGGCGCGGCTTAGAGAAGGCGGAGCCTTGGCTGGCAGCACACTCACCATGATCGATGCCTTCCGCTATGCGGTGAGCACCGCGGGGCTTAGTGTTGTGGATGCAAGCAAGGCTGCCAGCAGCAATCCCGCAAGAGTATTAGGCATTGACGGAGAGACCGGAAGCATTGCCTGCGGCAAGCTGGCCGATCTGCTGCTGGTCACGCCGGATTGGACAATTTCTAGAATATGGGTGGACGGACGGGAAGTGGCTGGTGGATGAGCAGTCGCTCCATTGGGTATATCCTATGTTGAAGGATCCGGCAAAACGGGCGAATCGTTGACAGCGGGGGCGGCAGCGCGACGATCCGGTCTATGAGGACAGCTGTGTGGAGCTGTTCCTCCAGCCCCTTCCCGGCGGTGACCAACGGTACCTTAAGGATGCTGCGGGACAACTTCTACAAATGCGGGGACCGCACGCCTGTCCCCCATTGCGGCTGCTGGAGCCCTGTAACCACTGCCGTTCCCAACTTCCACAGAAGAGGGGACTTCGGCAGCCTGGTACTGGCTTAGCTCCTTGCAGCGAGGATAGACGCCTGACGGCATCCTTTGCGCTGTGCGTTTGCCCACAAACGGATGGGTGTGTAGGAAGCCTGCAAAAATACAGTTCTTCCGCCCGATTTCCCGCCATGGACAGAACAAACCTGCAGAATGCAGGCAGCAAGCCCACTTTTCCGCTTTCAGGCCCTGGAAGCCCTCAAAGCCTGCACTTTTGCAGGCACGGCTGCTTTTTTTCCTTTTAGGGCGAAGAAAACTGTATTCTTGCAGTTTTGACGGATTGTCTTTGGGGTGTCTCCCTTTTCCCCCTTCCTGCCTCTCCCTCCCCCGCTCGGATTTTTATACTTTCGAAAAAAGGCTTGCCTCAAGAAGAATTATCTTCCCAAGGCAAGCCTTTATTAATGGCTATAATTTAATCTTCGAAGCTGTACAACGGCGTGCTCAGGTAACGTTCTCCGTTGGAAGGAAGTACGGCGATAACCCGTTTGCCCTTGCCCAGTTGCTTGGCAACTTGCAAAGCAGCAAAGATTGCCGCGCCGGAGGAGATGCCGCCCAGGATTCCCTCTTCACGGGCTACACGGCGGGACGTCTCGAATGCATCATCGTTGTCGACCGGGATAATCTGATCGTAAATTTCCGTATTCAGGATATCCGGAACAAAACCCGCGCCGATCCCTTGAATCTTGTGGGGGCCCGGTTTGCCGCCGGACAATACAGGGGAAGCGCTGGGCTCCACTGCCACAATTTTAATTCCCGGGAAATTTTGCTTCAACACTTCACCGGTACCGGAGATGGTACCGCCGGTACCAATACCGGAAACAAAAGCATCCAGCTTACCGTCGAAGCCGTTGATTGCTTCTACGATTTCCGGCCCGGTAGTTTCACGGTGAACCTTAACGTTAGCCGGATTCTTAAATTGCTGGGGAATGAAGTAACCGGGGTTCTCTGCAGCCAGTTCCTCTGCACGGCGGATAGCACCCTTCATTCCTTCCGCACCGGGAGTAAGCACCAGTTGCGCACCATAAGCCCGCAGCAGGTTGCGGCGTTCAATAGACATGGTCTCCGGCATAACCAGGATAGCTTTATAGCCCTTGGCTGCGGCCACCATAGCAAGGCCGATGCCGGTATTGCCGGAAGTCGGCTCTACAATCGTATCTCCGGGCTTCAAGGTGCCGTCCTTCTCAGCCGCTTCGATCATGCTGATGGCAATCCGGTCCTTTACGCTGGAGCCGGGATTCTGGTATTCCAGCTTCACATAGATTTCAGCGCTGTCCTCCGGAACAATTTTGTTCAGGCGAACCAACGGAGTATCTCCAATCAGTTGGGTAATATTTTGAACCAATTTTGCCATAAAAAATGCCCTCCTGTTAACATGTATTATTTCCGAGTAATCTACTAGGTATTTAATGTCTTAATCTTATCAAGCCCGGGGAGAAATGTCAACAGGAATTCACAACTAAGAGTCTGTGCAACGAAACAAATCCGTAGACAGACTCTGAATAATACTATATTCGTATGCATCAACCGTGCAGTTCCGGGTCCATAATAACCGCCTTGAATTTGTTGCGGAGAGTCTGGACAATATCTTGAATAGGCGGGGCTTTCTGGAGTGCCAGCATCTTGCGTACGGACTCGCGGATCTCTTCCGTGGTTCCCTTGCTCTGCTCCTTCTTATCCCTTAACCGGATTACAGCGAAACCCTCTTCCGTGGGGATAGGGCCTCTCACCTCGTTAACCTTCATCATTCGGGCAGCCTTCAGAATTTCCTCGGAAACAAACGGGTCGTTGTCCTCCACCCAGCCCAGATCTCCTCCATCAGCCGCTGTTGCCGTGTCAAGCGAACGCTCCCTGGCCAACACCCCAAAGTCAGTGCCTGACTTATACAACTCCAGTGTGCGCTTGGCCTGCTCCTCGTTCTGGTTAATGATCTTCTCGATTCTGAGCAATGAAACCAATCCGAACTCCTCCGGATGCTCCTTTATGTACGAACTGATTTCCTGATCCGTCACTACAATGGTTCTTGTCGCTACTTTTTCCAGAATAAGCTTGTAGTATACATCTTCCCTGATGTCTTCTTTGGATAAGCCAATCTGGCTTAGCATGGACTCATAAAAAATCTCTTCGCTGTCATATCCCTGTTGCATGCGCTTAAGCTCCGCATCTACTTCTTCCCGGGTTATCTTCAGATTTTGCTCTTCTGCCTCCAGGCGCAGCGCTTCCCGGTCGAGGAGCTGGTTGACCAGTTCTCTACCGTATTTCTCCAGAAGCTGGTCCCGAAGAACGCTCAGCTTAAATTCTCTGCTGCCGATCTTGGCTACGACCCGGTCTTCCACAAGCACATCCGGTGTCTTCTCACCATCTGTTGCCTCGCTGCCCGCCATGTTCCGGGCGAGCAACAGGCTCAGCGCCAGCACCGCTGCCATCAGGCATACGACGAGTCCCCGTAACAGCTTGATGTTTCTCATCCTATTCTCCTCTTGTTACCTGCTGTCTATTTATCTTCCGCTCTGCTATCTATCCTTCAGCCTGTTCTCCAAAGTCCTTGCTATTTCCTGCAGCTCCGGTCCTTCAAAGACATAGGCTTCATTGCAAAAATGACATTTCACTTCCGCGCGGCCATCTTCTTCAATTATACCATCAATTTCCTCAATTCCCAGACTAATCAGCGTTTCTTCCACCCGCTCCCGGGAGCACTTGCAGCGGAATTGCAGCTCCATGGTATCAAGAACCCGCACCATGCCCAATACGTTAGCCAGAATCTCATCCAATTCCAGCCCGTCTTCCAACATGGTTGTCATCGGCGGAAGCACAGACAAGCGCTCTTCGATCTCATCAATTTCCTCGTCGCTTAAGCCCGGCAGCAATTGAATGATAAACCCGCCTGCCGCCTTGACCACATATTCGCCTTTACTGAACAATACGCCCAAAGCCACCGCCGACGGAGTCTGTTCCGATTTGGCGAAGTAATAGGTAAAGTCCTCCGCAAGCTCCCCGGAAACAATAGGAGTGCTGCCGCGGTAAGGCTCCTTCAATCCCAGATCCTTTGTTACATACAGAAAACCGTCAGTACCCACTGCGCCGGCAACATCGAGCTTGCCCGCGGCATTAGGACCCAGATCGACCTGGGGCTCATCCACATAACCGCGTACCTCACCCTTGCTATTGGCATCTACCACGATCTGGCCGATGGGTCCGCCTCCCTTGACCTGGATGGTCAGCTTCTCTTCTCCCTTCAGCATAGCACCCATCATCGCTCCGGCGGTAATCGTTCTTCCCAACGCCGCGAGGGCAGTGGGGGATGCTTGATGCCGTTCCTTCAGTTCCTCGACAATGCGGGTTGTTCTGGCTGCAAAAGCCCGGACCCGGCCATCGAGAGCGGTGGCCCGGATTATTTGATCCTTCATAAGTTCACTCCTTAAGAACTTTCCGTCAGGAAAGTTGACTTCGTAAGCATTCACCGAGCTTTCCGAAGGAAAGCCGGCTTCGTAAGCATCCGCTTAAACTTTCCGTCAGGAAATCTGACTTCGCAAGTTAGGGCCAAGCATGTTTTCTCTTACTAAGTACGGTTGCGCTCATAGATAAGTTGCAAACCCTGAAGAGTCAGCAACGGATTAATAATCTGAATGGTGCGGGATTCCGACGAAATCAGTTCCGCCAGACCGCCTGTAGCCACGACCGTGGGATTCGTGCCGAATTCCTCGCGGATGCGCGTCACGATCCCGTCCACTTGGCCCGCATAACCGAAGATAATGCCCGCCTGCATGGAAGTCACCGTATTGCGCCCCACCGTGCTCTTGGGTTTGATCAGTTCAATCCTCGGCAGCTTGGCAGCGCGCTGGTACAAGGCTTCCGTTGAGATGCCGATACCCGGTGCTATAGCGCCGCCGATATACTGGGACCGTTCATCAATATAACAGAAGGTGGTTGCCGTTCCGAAATCCACAATAATAAGCGGCGGACCGTACAGTTCCAGCGCAGCGACAGCATTCACGATCCGGTCGGCTCCAACCTCACGGGGATTCTCATAGCGGACGCTAAGGCCCGTCTTTATCCCCGGCCCCACTACAAGAGGCTCCTTCTTGATGTACTTCCGGCACATGGACTCCAGCGCAAACATCAGAGGAGGGACCACTGATGAGATAATCACGCCCTCTACATCCTCTAACCTCATATTTCTATGTGCAAACAAATTAAACAGCATAAGCCCGTATTCATCCGCCGTCGCGGAACGGTTGGTGCTGATCCTCCAGTCCTGCAGCAGCTTCTTGCCTTCGTACAGACCAAGAACAATATTGGTGTTGCCTACATCTACAACCAGAATCATGGGCTTAAGCCTTCCTTTCATTCAGGTCCAGACTGATATCAAGCGCCTGGACAGAGTAGGTCAGCCGCCCTACGGAGATCACATCCACACCGGTTTCGGCGATTGTTTTGATTGTGTCCAGAGTCACACTCCCGGACGCCTCTATCAGAATATGCGGCGTTTTTTCTTTCATGATACGTACAGCTTGCTTCATATCGGCCGGCTTCATGTTGTCCAGCATAATGATGTCCGCAGCAGCCTCCATCGCTTCCTCAAGCTGAACGAAGTTTTCCACTTCCACTTCAATCTTCATGGTATGGGGAATCTGGCTTCGTGCAGCTTGCACCGCTTGCCGGATGCCTCCTGCCCCCTTAATATGATTATCCTTGATCATAACCGCATCATACAAGCCGAAACGGTGATTATGTCCTCCCCCTACCCGAACCGCATATTTCTCCAGCATTCGATGACCCGGTGTTGTTTTGCGGGTATCTACAAGCCGGGTGGGAAGACCATCAAGCGCGTTCACATACTCTCTGGTACGGGTGGCAATGCCGGACAGACGCTGCAGCAGATTCAACGCGAGACGCTCTCCCAGCAGAATGCTCCTGGCCGAGCCCTCTACTTCCGCCAGAATAGTCCCATGAGTAATAAAGTCGCCGTCTTCCTTCTTGGGTATGAACACAAGCGCGGGATCGACGACCCGGAACACCGCCTGAGCCACGGGAATTCCTGCAAGCATGCCATCCTCCTTGACATGAAGAATACCTTTAGACTGTTGGTCTAAAGGTATGGTAGTCATCGTGGTGATGTCCCCTGAGCCGATATCCTCATCCAGCCAAAGCCGGATCTGATTTTCCAGCAAGCGCATATTCAAGTTATAGTTATACATCGGATATCCGCTCCTCCATAACACCCTTCTCCCGATTGAAGGCAATATGTTTGCGCCACATGAGGTCATCCCGTTCGGGAAAATCATCCCGGTAATGGCCGCCTCTGCTCTCCTCCCGCATCTCCGCAGCACGGGTAACAAGCAACGCCAAATTCAGCATATTGGCAAATTCCAATTCCTCACGTTTGGTCAGCATGGAATCGAAAATATGGATCTGACGCTTCAGCTCCTCATAACCCTTTTGGAGTCCCTTGCCGCTGCGCTTCAATCCGGCATAACGAAGCATAATCTTCTGCAGCTTTAACCGTTTCTCCACAATCGCCTGCTTCACAGGCTCCGTGCGGGGCTCTGTCTCTGTGGAATCCGGCAGCGGCACCCGGTCCTTCAGCATCAGAACCTTATCCACAATCCGCCTTCCAAATACAATCGCCTCCGACAGACTGTTGCTGGCCAAACGGTTGGCGCCGTGAACGCCTGTTGATGATACTTCGCCGCAGGCGAACAACCGCTTAAGAGTAGTTTCTCCATGGAGATCCGTTTCCACTCCTCCCATCATATAATGGGCGGCAGGAGCAACCGGAATCCAGTCCGTAGACAGATCAAGACCAAACTGAAGACAGGTTTCATAGATGGTGGGGAAGCGGCCTTTTACCGTCTCGGTGGATTCGTGGGTCATATCGATATAGACAAAAGTGGACTTGGTGCTCTCCATCTCATTGATAATGGCACGGGCAACGATGTCCCGGGGAGCCAGCTCCAGTTGGGGGTGATAACGTTCCATGAAGCGCTCCCCCTTGATGTTGCGCAGAACGGCCCCTTCCCCTCTGACCGCCTCCGACACAAGAAAGCGCGGAGCTCCCGGGTAACAGAGAGCCGTCGGATGAAATTGAATGAATTCCACATCCCGGATGGAAGCCCCTGCCCGGTAAGCGATGGAAATTCCGTCACCTGTGGCAATATCCGGATTGGTCGTATAGCGGTACAACTGCCCCGCCCCGCCCGAGCACAGGATTGTGGCGCTGCCGTGAACCACAACCCGTTCGCCGTTGGGTTTGATGACCAACGCCCCGCAGCATTCGCCGCCGTTTGTGATCAGGTCCACTACAAAGTGATCATGCCACACTTCAATATTGGGATGCTGCAGCGCCTTCTCGGACAATGCGCGGACAATCTCCGCACCTGTCGCGTCGCCATGGGCATGAAGGATCCGCCGCATGCTGTGGGCTCCCTCCTGGGTCAGGGCCAGTTCACCGTTCTCCAGATCAAACTGGGTTCCCAGCCGGATCAGATCCCGGACTCCTTCCGGCCCCTCGTGGACCAGCACCTCGACAGAGCCATGGTCGCATAGCCCCGCTCCGGCAATCAACGTATCCTGACGGTGATACGCGAACGAGTCCTCATCGGAAATAACCGCAGCAATTCCTCCCTGGGCGTAACGGGTATTGCTCTCCGTCAAGGCCTTCTTCGTAATCATCAGCACCTTGCGTTCTTCCGCAGCCTTAATCGCTGCAAACAACCCGGCAATACCGGCCCCAACCACAATAACATCTGTCTCGACACGGGGCAATTCCTTAAAATCTGCATCCACTAAATAACGGGGTATCATTCTTCATTCACCTGTCTTTAACAAGGAAGTAGCGCATGCTACTTGACCTGCAGCATGCGCTCTAGCGATAATCTGGCGCGATCGGCAATATGTTGGGGCACATAGATCTGGGGAGCAAGCGTCTCCAGACATTTCACAACCTTCTTCAAATTATTGACCTTCATGTTGGGACATACCAAATATTTGGTGGCAAAATGAAACTGCTTATGCGGGCTGTCCAGCCGGAGTTGATAGCCGGTTCCATCCTCCGTACCGACAATAAACTCCTGGCAGTCTGATTCCTTGCAGTATTTAATAATGGCAGTCGTGCTTCCTACGAAATCTCCCAGCTTGACCACTTCGGGGCGGCATTCCGGATGGACGACGAACTGGGCATGGGGATACTGGGCCTTCATCTCCTCCACATCACGCACAGTAAGCATATCATGGGTATTGCAATAGCCCTCCCAGATAATCAGCTTCTTGTTCGTATGCTTGGACACATAGTCGCCCAGATTCTTGTCAGGAACCCAGATGACTTCGTCAGCATCTACTGCTTCAATCACCTTAAGGGCATTAGCCGAGGTGCAGCAAATATCTGTCTCCGCCTTCACATCCGCGGAGGTATTAATATAGGCGACTACTTTGGCATTGGGATGCTGGGCCTTCAGTCTGCGGAGCCCGTCCACATTGACCATATCAGCCATGGGACAGCCGGCCCGCTCATCAGGTATGAGTACCGTCTTGTCGGGTGCCAGAATCTTGGCGGACTCCCCCATGAAATGTACGCCACAGAATACAATAACATCGGCATCAGTCGATGCGGCCTTCTGTGCAAGCAAGAATGAATCGCCGCGGAAATCGGCAATCTCCTGTATTTCATCCCTCTGGTAATAATGGGCAAGAATAATGGCATTGCGCTCCTTCTTCAGCTGCAGAATCCTCTCCTTCATCAGGCGGTTCTGCTCTGCCTTATGTTCAAGGGCAAGAGCTTCCATAGACTTGTACCTCCCTCTCTCACGATGCTGCCTGTCCGGACTGGAAATCCCCCTACTGCCGCAGGACACCTGGTTTCTTCAAGAACAACCCGCCTGTTACCCCGGAATTGCCCCATAAAAAGCTCACTCTATAATATGGGCTTAAGCCGAAAATTCATCCCATGCATTAAGTTTACACCTACTGTACACAACCTCACCGCGCGTGTCAATGTGAAACTTGCACTATTCAGAGACGAGAGTAAGCGTCTTTCGCGTCCTTTGATGCCGTACGTTGCCTAGAAGCAAAAAACCGGCAACCTAATTCAGGCTGCCGGCATCTCTTAAGACTTGATGGGATCTCCGTTACCGTCGTTCGGTTCCCCGTCATTATCGGTCTTGTTATACGTCTGCTCCTGCTGTCCGAGGATGTTCACCTTAAGGTCGGCATTCTCTGCAGCCGCAGGTGCCGCAGAACCGTCATCATTGGCCAGAAAACCCTTCTCGATCAAATGAACGATCTCGTCTTTATCCAGGGTTTCTTTGCGGAGCAGGGTCTGGGCAACCAGATGCACCTTCTCGGAATGCTCGGTAAGAATCTCCTTGGCCCGGGCGTAACAACCCATTACAATGCTGCGGACCTCCAGGTCGATCTCATAAGCAATAGCATCGCTGTAGTTCTGCTCGTGTCCCAAATCCCGGCCCAGGAATACCTGACCGCCTTGGGTATGCCCGAACTGCATGGGCCCAAGCTTCTCGCTCATCCCGTAATCCACGATCATGCGTCTGGCAATTTCGGTGGACTTGCGGAAGTCATCATAAGCGCCTGTACCGATCTCTCCGATGAACAGCTCTTCGGAAACACGGCCGGCGAGCAATCCGGTAATCTGATCCACAAGCTCCGATTTGGTTACCACCAACGGGTCCTCTGCATCCTTGGGAAGCATCATGACATATCCGCCGGCACGGCCCCGGGGAACGATCGTCACCTTGTGAACCATATGGGCGTTGCGCTCGAAATATCCGATAATCGCGTGGCCCGATTCATGATAAGCTACAGTTTTCTTATCCCGCTCGCTGATCACCCGGCTCTTCTTCTGTGTGCCTACAATCACACGGTCGAACGCCTCTTCAATCTCCGACATGGAGATATCCTTGCGGTTGCGCCGTGCGGCAATAAGCGCGGCCTCGTTCAGCAGATTCTCCAGATCAGCCCCGGTGAACCCGGTGGTATAGCGGGCCAGAGAATCCAGCCTGACATCCTTGGAGAGGGGCTTGTTGCGGGCGTGGACCTTCAGCACCGCTTCGCGGCCCTTGACGTCAGGGCGGTCCACCGTAATCTGGCGGTCAAACCGTCCGGGACGGAGCAAGGCAGGGTCCAGAATATCAGGACGGTTGGTGGCAGCCACAATAATGATGCCTTCGTTGGCGCCGAATCCATCCATCTCCACCAGCAGTTGGTTCAGGGTTTGCTCCCGTTCATCATGCCCGCCTCCGAGGCCTGCGCCCCGCTGCCGGCCAACGGCGTCAATTTCGTCAATGAAGATAATACATGGCGCGTTCTTCTTCGCATTCTCGAACAGGTCACGGACACGGGATGCGCCGACACCGACGAACATCTCCACAAAGTCCGAGCCGCTGATGCTGAAGAACGGCACTCCCGCTTCACCGGCAACCGCGCGTGCCAGCAGGGTTTTACCGGTACCCGGAGGACCGACAAGCAGCACGCCCTTCGGTATGCGGGCCCCCACCGCGGCGAATTTCCGCGGGTCCTTCAGGAATTCAACAACCTCCACAAGCTCTTGCTTCTCTTCATCGGCACCCGCTACATCCTCGAATGTAACCTTCTTCTTCTCTTCATTATAAAGACGGGCCCGGCTCTTGCCGAAATTCATGACCTTGCCGCCGCCGCCTTGCGCCTGATTCATCAGGAAGAAGAATAGGATGAAGATAATTACGAACGGAATGATGGATGTAAGGAAGGAGATCCAAATACTCTGCCCTTCCATCTTCAGATGCTCTTCATCAATCCCGCTTTGCTCCACCAGCTCAATGACCCGTTCACTTAGGGGAGCGTGGCTCTTGAAGGTGCTGCCATCTTCGTATTGACCCCTGATCAGGTACGTGGCGCCATCGGGCTTTAAGGACACCGATTTAATTTTATTGCCTGTTGCATTGGGTTTGGCCGTATTCAGCAGCTCTTCACGGAATTGACTGTAAAGTATCGTGGATTCCATATCATTCTGTGAGCTGATAAAACGGACGATTCCGATCACAACCAAAAAGATTAGTAAATAAAATCCAGTATTACGGAGGATCCGATTCATCCCCTACCTCCTCTCATGCGGCACACTTGTTTTATTTTACCACAGCATGTCTTGGAATCTCAACCGAACCGCTTCCCGGGAAAAACGTTGTCGGCTTCCTTGCGTTCGCCCTGGAATGACTGGCTTTATTCAAGTTCGGAAGGATCAAGTTGTGTAGATGGCCTTCTTCAATATTCCTACAAATGGAAGATTGCGGTATTTCTCGGCATAATCCAAGCCGTACCCTACTACGAATGCGTCAGGGATGGTAAATCCCTTCCAGTCCGGTTCCAGATCCACCGTACGGCGGCCCGGTTTGTCGAACAGGGCTACCACAGAGATCGAATGGGCATTGCGCCGCTCCAGCACATCAATGAGGTAGGACAAGGTCAGCCCGCTGTCAATAATATCCTCTACGATGATCACATCACGGCCTTCCACCGGCACATCCAAGTCCTTGATAATCTTCACTACCCCCGACGAGCGGGTGGAAGCCCCATAGCTGGATACCGCCATGAAATCCACTTCGCAATGCACCGTGATGTTCTTGAACAGATCCGCCATAAAAATGAACGCGCCTTTCAGCACACAGATGATCAGCGGATTCCTTCCCTGGTACTCCTTGCTCAGCATCTCGCCCAATTCCTTGACCTTCGCCTGAATTTCTTCTTCTGTGTACAGAACCTCTTCAATGTCGTTACGCAAAGATGACCCTCCTAGGTTATACTATGAAAGCTTAAAATGGTACATTCTTCTCATCCCGCATTTGGCAATCGGACAACGGGCGGAAGGTAATGCAAAACACTTGCCGCGCAGCTTCTGTAACCGGCGCATGGGTGGAGCGGCGATGGCCGGCAATCCACAGCAGATGCCCCCGTCCATCTGTCAGAATCGGCACCCGGTCCCTTAAGGAGGCCGGCACCTTGGCGTCAATGAAGATATCTTTTACTTTTTTGGAGCCGTTTAAACCAAATACTTGCATCCGGTCGCCTTGGCGGCGGTTGCGCACTTGCAGCGGGTAACTCAGGCCGGCTGCGTCGAAGCAGGCTTCATGGACGAAGGCGGCGCCCGGAGCTTCATCGGCTTCCTTGAACTGGTAGCTGATCCATCCCGCGGCTTCCGGAATGAAGATGCTACCGGAGATACCCTCCAGGGGATAGGTATACGCCATATCCGCTTTAGGCAACCGGTTATGCACCAATTGCACCCGGTCGTACTCTCGGATCAGGCAGATGCCGCCCGGCAGCCCGATTTCGGCATTTGGTTTCGCATCAGAAGCCAAACTGTTACGCACCTGCTCCACTGCCGGAAAGTCGTGATGCTCCATGCTTTCAGAAAGATAATTTAATATTAGTTTAATGAAACGCCTTTGTAAAGCAACATGGAGCCCCAGGCAATCCCCCCGGCTGAAGCGGACCGATCCGGGCTCGGCATTTGCTATTTTCCGGAAAATAATGGCTGCTTCCTGTTCCATATAATCATCATCGGCAGAGGCAAGCTCGGCCAGCCGGTTCAGCGATTCTACAATGGAAGGATTGTATTGGGCCAGGAACGGGATCGTCTCCAGCCGAATCCGGTTGCGTGTGTATTTCAGCTTCCCATTGCTTGAATCAACGCTGTAAGGAATACCGCGGGCGGCAAGAAAATCCTCCAGCGTATTTTTATCCATACGAAGCAGGGGCCGCACCAGTTGCACATTCCCCTCTTGGCGAATCATGGATATTCCCGCCAGTCCGGTAATTCCTGTCCCCCTCAGAATACGCATCAGCACCGTCTCCGCCTGATCGCCGGCATGATGGGCAAGCGCAATCTTCTGAGCCTGCCACTTGCCGGCCGCCGCACGGAGGAACCGATAGCGCAGTTCCCGGGCAGCCTCCTGGGGATTGCCTCCGTGCTGCTCCAGATGCGCAGGAACGTCCAATTGCTCGTATGCGAAGGGGATGCCTAGCCCCAGCACTTGCTCCCGGATCAGCCCGGCCTCACGCTCCGACTCCTCCGGACGGAAGCCATGATTGGCATGGGCAGCAACCAGATTCCAGCCCCAGCGAGCGGAAAGCAGAAAAAGGAGATGCAGGAGCGCAGTGGAGTCGGGCCCTCCCGACACAGCAACCACGATCCGGTCTCCCGGCGCGAACAGTTTATGGCGTGCAATCGTCTCATGCAGCTGTTCTACCAAGTCCATAAAAACCCGTCCTCCAAAAGTGACGTGAGGCTTCGAAGAGGATTCCGGTCCGCCTCACATTGACAACTGTTCCATCTGCGTTATTATGATTTACCAATAATACCAAAGAGTTGCGCCAAAAAGCAACAAGGAGGCCGCAAAGCCCACCGGCAGCCAGGGAGCGCCATGCTTGACCGCAGGCTGCGCAACAGGCCGCTTCACCGCTATTTCCCTCCAACTGTCATAAGCTTCATCCGTAGAGGCGAATTTACCGTGGAGCGCTTTGCTCAGGAATGGCACATAGTCCGCACATAGCGGGTCTTGCCGGACCTCTGCGAGCAACACCTCCAGGTTCCGGTTCTGGGGCAGGATAGCCTTGGAGAATGATGGTTTGGGCGCGGCGCATAAATGGATGCAGAGAATGGCGAAGGAAAACAGGTCATAACCTCCGTCTGCCGTGCGGTCACCCGCATTCCAATACCCTCTGTCATAGAGCTCGGTAAATTGCTTGACCGCCTTGCCTATGGAGGTAACGCCGCCAAAGTCCACCAGCTCCACCTGGCCGTACCCGGATACCAGCACATTTTCCTTCTTCAAGTCTCCGAATACATATCCCTTGGAATGAAGCTCCCGCAATCTGTCCAGAATCCTCAGCCCCACCAGCGGGAACCATCCCTTGCCCTTGGCAGCCAAGTAGGCCTGGAGTTGGACCCCTTCCACATACTTCATGATATAAAAAGGCTTATCCCCTGCCTCATCGCAGAAATCATCCACATCCATGAGAAAATGGCGGAAAGAGCCTTCCATTCCGGAGAGCACCGTCAGTATATTGACCTCCGACTGAAGATCAAGGGGATCAGAACCAATCTTCATGGCGTAGACGGCATTATTCCGCGACACCAGATACACCTTGCCGTTGGCTCCTTCGCCCAGCGCATGCTCAATTTTATAGCTTTTGCCATTCCACTTGCCCGCGATATGCTTGCCGGGAGGCAGGGTTGGCTTAGACGATATATTCACTTAACATCCCTTCCTTGCCTTCCGCTTTGTCGGCTGCAAACGCAGGCTTATCCGCAACGTAGCGAATGGTTTGCAGCAGCGCCGGCCCTGTTGGAGTTGTACCTCTCATGTTTATTTTATAGAACAAGTTAGGCACTTTTGCAAGCTCGCGGGTCCAGCCCAGCTCCAGATGGGCCTCCTCCCCGTGTAACCCCGGGAAGCGGAATACGGACAATTCGCTCTTTCCGTTGCGGGCACGCAGGCTGGCCAGCAGGTCATGCACAGCCTCCTGGACGGCGGCAAGCTTCGGCTTCATGCTGGCGCTGGCATCCACCAGGAGCGCAATCCTCAGATCCACACTCTCCGACAGCTCCTCCACCGCCTGCACCACGGGTCCCCGCTTCTGCGGCGGCAGTTCGGTCAAGCTGCCGTCACCGCCCAGAATATGGCGCAGCTCCTGCTCCACGACTTGTTGGATGGTGTTGGTCACGGTTTTGCGGGTCATCATCTGAACCGTCTGCGACAGCTGCACCGAGCTGACAATCCGGCTCAGGCCGCCGCCGGCCTTGGCAATCTCGGCGATTTCCGCGGCACCCATCTCGCCGATCTCTCCATGGTCTATTACACCGACCACATGAACAACAATTCCCTCCTGCCTGGCCTGGGCCGCAGCAATCACCGGATCGATCCCTACGTTGGAGCACCCGTCTGTTACTAGAATAATCTGCTTCATCGCCATATCCCCCGTTTTTAGATCAACTGTCACTCTACTAACTCTAGTATGCCCGGTTGATAGACGGTCTAGACATGCGGGAACCGAGAAAATGCCTCCGCAGTCCCGGTTTATTCCCGCATTCAGGCATTCCAGCCTCAACCCGGTCTTGGCTTTTTGAGATTCTAAGAAATAAGGGAATGTATCTTCCCTTATTCTTCGGTTCCCCTGCCCCGGCAGTGAAATAAGGGAAAATCCCTTCCTCTATTTCGGCGCATCGTCATTAGTGGAGTGTTATGGCCCTGGGCCGGAACAAAGCACGCCTAATTCTTCTTTTCCCCGAGCAAGCGCCGAAACAAAAAGCTCTGCAACGGAGATATTCCCCGCTGCAGAGCCTTCTTCGCCGCATGACCGGTATTGTCTGACCTTGTACGCATTGAACGGTATTGACGGGCACTTCCCAGCATTGACCGGTATTGACCTTGTATTGACGGGCCATCCCCACACGCTCTCCGTCGTTGTCCGCTCAGCTTACCGTCTTGGGCCGCTCCATTCTGGTGACTCCCGGCCAGCGGAGAGTGGACCATTCGGGACGGTAGCGGTCGATGCTGGCTACAATTACCGTCATATCATCGCATATTTCCCCATGCTGCTGACGGACAATCCGCTCCAGCAGCAGATCGGCAAATTCCTGGGGATTGTCTGTCTCAATCTCGCCGATTACCCGTTTCATCCACATCTCCTTATTGACCGCGTAGCCGGGCGCATCATAGATGCCGTCTGTCATCATAATCAATACATCACCGGGATGAAGCTGCACGCTGACCAGATCCACATCGATTTCCTGAATAATGCCCACCGGCAGATTATTGGCCGTAATCTGAATCACCTCATGCCCCCGCTTGATGAAGCTGGGAGTGGAACCGATCTTCATGAAGGTGGTATCGGCGCTGTACAGATCAATCAGGGCCATATCCACTGTGGCGTACATCTCGTCAGGAGATCGGAGCAGCAGCACCGAATTCACCGACTTGATCGCCAGCTTCTCATCGATGCCGGATTGAAGCAGCTGCTGGAGAATGGCCAGTGCCGTGCTGCTCTCCGCCCGGGCCCGCTCTCCGTTGCCCATGCCGTCGGACAGCGCGACCACGAACTTGCCGTTGCCCAGCTCCGCGGTGCTGAAGCTGTCGCCCGACAGCAAATCTCCGCCCTTGGCCGCACCGGCAATCCCCGTCTCCACCTCATACTCCTTCGCAGAG
The DNA here is from genome assembly GCA_029256185.1 of Paenibacillaceae bacterium. Taxonomy (GTDB): domain Bacteria; phylum Bacillota; class Bacilli; order Paenibacillales; family NBRC-103111; genus Paenibacillus_AR. Next base: position 44,978 of record JAQSYI010000042.1, on the reverse strand, counting down.
CCGAAAGTGACGGTGCTGTATCCCTCCCCTTTCTCGGAGAGCGTCTCCTTTTTCACGGCAATATTCTCACCCAGAATGTCAGATAGCAGCGGCCCGATAATTTTGCGGCATTCATCGAAGCCCTTGGTGTATTGGTGCATGATTTCAATCTCAACCTTGCCTTCCTCCAGATTGATTACGTCAATAGTCAGGATGGACAGTCCCAATCCCTCCAGCGCGCTGCGGATCTGTTCCTCCTGCAGATAGAGCTCCTGCCCCTCCCGCTTGATCTCCTTGGCCAGATCCTCCATGACCTGGGACACTCCCACCAGCTGCTCGGAGACCAGTTGGCGGCTCTCAAGAATCTGCTTCTTCCAGCGGAGATCATGCCGGAACAGCCGGTATTGCTGCTGCATCACATCCAGCACCTGCTCCGGCTTCTGGCAGATACGCTTCCATTCCTGGGTAATATCCTTCTTGCCCATGCCGTTGCCGGTTTCCACCTTGACCATCATTTCACTCATGTATTTGTAGGTTTCATAGAACTGCTTGTCCCAGCATTGCTTCTTCTTCCAGCAGGTCGAGCAGGCGATTCCGGCCACATTATTCATGAATTGGCTGACCTCTTCCTCCCGCTTGCGCTCCTGGCCTTCCTCCGAGAGCTGGCGGAAGCTCTTGGACAACTGGATGAATACCTGGGAGAACTGCTCCACCCGGCTTGCGGTAATATCCCGGACCCGCTTGGCGTAGTCATAATGAGTCTTCATATTTTCCTGAGTGCCCGGCACATACTTGGCCAGCGTCTGCACCACTGACTTGGTGGTGAGCAGAAACAAGGCCAGTGCAAGCAGGGTCTCCCAGGTAGAAGTGAGAATGGACGCCTGGTCTCCCACATAGACCGTGAGGATGGAGCAGCCAAGAAGCAATCCCAGAGCCACTGCCCATTTGCCTCCGTCCTTCAGCAGGCCGGCAAGCAGACCGGAGAAAGCCAGCAGGCTCATCTGATACACGGCATTCACATCGGCAAGACTGAGAATCAGTCCGGTGATGACCCCAACAGAAGCGCCCAGCGGGGCCCCGCCTACCAGCGCAAACAGCAGAATCAGATAGCGGGAGAAAACATGTTCCACAGAAACACCGTATATATGCCAACCGACTGTACCTGTCATAACCGAGGCCAGCAGAATGATCAGACAGATGATTTCCTCATGCTTCAGGCTGGTCTTCTTGCGCGTCTGGGTCAGTACCGGAATGGCCTGGATAAAGATCATGGTCAGGATAAAGGCCAGTACCGCCTCCACTCCCGTCATCATGAGAGAATACCATGTCAGGTTAGCATTCATGACATAGGAGAGCAGCTGTACGAGAAAGATCGACGCAAAAGTAATGACGGGGGCGAAGGACAGATCAGAGCGTTCGAACTTCTCAATGGCTTTTTGAATCAACAGGAATACAATCAATTCCGTAATGATGTAGCCGGTATTGGCAGGCATGGACAGCACACTTCCGGCCACAAGCGCAACTCCGACGAACGGAACGGATTCCCGCCGGATGTAATAGATGACGGCGAAATAAGCAATGGCAAACGGGGACAGATTCTCCAGGATCGAGGCGCGTCCCAGCAAAAAGGCAGTCGCAATCAGAAGCAGAGCCCATTTGCGGATGATCCATGCCTGTGTCAACCGGTTCTCCAGAAGAAAAACCTGCAGGCCTTGCAGCATGCGTTTGGCCTCAACAGGAACCGATTGCTCGAGTCCTTGGACTTTATTCGATTTTTGCATAAGCGCTAGACACCACCCTATTGATTTTCACTTCCTGACTCCAACGTGTCCCTTATTATAAAGTGAATCTATCAGAAAGTTTGTCACAATGAGTTGGTAGTTTCCAAAAACTTTCCGACATCCCCGCGCGGACCCCAATTCGTTGCAGGACAAGTACTCGGAAGTTTTTGCTGTCGGCGCGCCCTGTTCCTTTTCCCCAGAAATCCGCAAATCTCAACGGCACCGTTCTGGGGGATGGTGTCGAGAAGAGCACGGTTACAAAAAATTTTTCAAGCATGATCTACCAGGATATCCTTTTTTGAGAATTAAAAAATGGCCCCGCCAAGCGGAGCCACAGTCTGGGAGCGTATCCCCCCGTTTTGTGGAGAGACCAAACCACCCGTCATTCTTGTATACAAAAAACAATCCCCCAAAAGTGACGAGATGCTTCAAAGCAAAATCCGGGTACTTTTGGGGGAGCCCCCGAATGAAAATGCGGCACAGCCTGCATTTACGTAAAAAAGCCGCCGGCTCCAAGAGAGAGCACAAGCGGCTGTAACAGTCAGGTATTGTCAGTCACGGCGCGCGCCGCGGCCGCCGCGTTTGCCTTCCGTGTTCTTCTTCAGGGAAGTCATCCGCTCTTCACTATCCTTCAGAAACTTGGACATTCTATCTTCAAAAGAAGGTTTGCCGGCCGGCGCCTTGTGGAACGGGCGTCCTCCACGATCACCGCGGCCACCGCCAAAACCACCGCCGCCGCCAAAGCCGCCACCGCCGCCTTCTCCTCTGTCACGTGGGGGAAAGCTGCGCCGCTCAGGCCGGGCCGGTGCTTCACCGGGAGGTTTATCAACGGCTTGCTTGATTGAAAGGCCGATCTTGCCGTCCTTGTCCACATTGATCACCTTGACGGTAACCTTATCCGCCAGCTTCAGGTGATCATTAACATCTTTCACGTAATTGTCCGCAATTTCCGAGATGTGAACAAGCCCCGTCTGTCCTTCCGGAAGCTCTACAAAAGCTCCGAAATGAGTAATGCCTGTCACCTTTCCCTCAAGCTTGCTGCCTACTTCAATTGCCATAAAGGTAATTGTTCCTCCCTTAGAATGATAAAGAAAAGCCCATCCGGTTAACAAAAAAAGATTTGGCTACGAGCAATTATACCCGAAGGTTGAAATACGGTCAACAGATGCCGACATTACGGATTGGCCCGGGGAACGTCAAATACCGTCTCCCCTTGCATAAACATATGATTGTCTTTACGGATTCGTTCCTGCAAATATTCGGGATCAGACAACCGCTCCACTTCCCGCTTTAATTTGGTGTTGAGCTCGGTGGTCTGCATCAGTTTGGCGTTTAAGACATCGATGCGCTCGGCTGTTTCTGCAGTTTTCTTCATCTGGGTCCATGCTGTTGCTCCCGCCCATAGGGACAAGGCTAATACGCCTACCGTCACCAGACGAATACGCTTGCGGCTCGCAGCGATTTTATTGGATTTCACGGCGGAACCTGCATGTGGGGCTCCGCTTTGTTGCCTTGGCATGTGTATGGTCCTCCCGTCGAAATAACACCTACCGCTTTAACCATTGACGGAATTTCCGCCAGGGCCTGCGCAGCCAATCCGGAACTCTCCAATATGGCCGGATAGCCCGTCCTGCCACGCGAATCAGAAAGCGCAAAGGATAGAGCAATTGTAGCACAACTTTATATAAGAAAATAGCGACTGCAGTCACGAATCCCAGCAACGTCACCACAAGCTTGTACAGGAGCATCACGGGACGGATAATGCAAATTTCCACAGTTCTTACCAAGAAATGAATAATAGCCTCGACAATCCGGATTATAAACAAGATCAACCGTACGGCCCCTTCGCTCAAAACCAGAAAGTAGAGCGTATAGCCGGCGAACAAACCAAGAAAAATGAACAGCCGGACCTGGCCGAAATTGCCATACAGCAGCATGCGGAAAACCAGCACGGTGGCAATCAGCCAATACAGCAGATCCAAAAGCGGAATCAGCCAGCGGGGAAAGTGCAGCTCGCGGGCCAGTACGCGGTACAGGTCGAAGAGCAGCCCGATCAGCACACCGCTGGCCAGCATCAGCCCCATGGTCAGAAACTGGACCTGGAGGCTCACTTGAATAACTTCCCTAACAATCCTTTGGACTTGCCGCCGCCGCTTGAACCATCCACGTAGGCCAGTTCATTAACCGTTCCTTCAATTGCTACAAGTCCCTGCTCCAGATTCAGATTCTTGATATGCAGATTGGAGCCCTTGATCATGAGAAATCCCATCTCTGTCTCCAGCAGAAATTCCTCACTGTCAAAGCTCTCCACATTGATCACACCTGATATCTCCAGCAGCTTGCGGTTTAACATCTTCACTTCCTGGCGCTTCACCTTGTTCGGCTCCATGATCATGGGCATGTCCCCCTCATACGCTTATATACATAAGGTATGGGAGATTGTCCCGTTCTAGAACCTAAGAGCTGCCCTGATGTGTAAAAAGGCTGGCTCCGGACAGTTTTCACCATCCGGGCCGGCCTGTCTGCTCCGTTAATCCTTGTGCGTTTCCTCGCGGAGCACCGTATACATGCCGGCCGCCTCGTCCTTGCGTGAGGTTTCGGCAATGCTTTCGACGCGAACCGTCACGCTTTTCTGTCCGAATCGGATGGTCAGCTCGTCCCCCGCCTTGACGGAGCTGCTTTTCTTCGCTTCACGGCCGTTCAGCCAAACCCGTCCCTGATCGGACACATCCTGGGCTACCGTCCGGCGCTTGATGAGGCGGGATACCTTGAGATATTTGTCGAGCCTCATTATTTTACCGCTTCTTTAAGCTTATTGCCGGCCTTGAACGCCGGGATGACCGACTCGGGAATGGCAATGGAATCCCCGCTTTGCGGATTGCGGCCGGTGCGGCTTGCGCGCTTGCGGGTTTCGAAGGTGCCGAAGCCGATCAGCTGCACTTTGTCTCCGGTGGAGAGGGCTTCTGTCACTTCTCCGACGAAGCTGTTGAGCACGGTTTCTACATCACGTTTGGTAAGGCCGCTTTTTTCAGCGATTTTGTTGACCAGATCTGTTTTGTTCATGGGAATTCCTCCTCATAATTTGGATGCCAGAAAGACTGGCTTTGAAAAGCGCAAGCTGCTGTTTTGGATAGTCGGCAGATGCGGCTGGCAGAATAGTAGGAAGATCATCTTCTATTTTACGAGATAGTATTCTTTACCAGCCGGAAGAAATCCTGCCGGAAAGCTTAGTCTTTCAAAAGTTTTTTCGCTTCCTGCCAGTATTTCTCCATTTCTAGTAAACTAGTTTGGTCCAAATGGCCGCCTCTTAAACGTATCTGCTCCTCGATATAGGAAAATCTTTGCACAAATTTACGGTTTGTTCGGGCCAGCGCCTCTTCCGGATCGGCTTTGATAAACCGCGACAGATTCACCACCGCGAACAGCAGATCGCCAAGCTCGGCCTCCTGCCGTTCCCGGTTGCCGTCCGCTCCCATCTCCGCACGCAGCTCGGCCAGCTCCTCCTCCACCTTGGCGAATACGTCGGCGATATTCTCCCAGTCGAAGCCCACCTTGGCCGCCTTCTTCTGGAGCTTGTACGCCTTCATCAGCCCGGGAAGATCCCGGGGAATGCCATGGAGAGCCGACAACTGCTCCGTGTCGATGCCCTTCCCGCGCTTCTCCTCCGCCTTCACCTCGTCCCAGCGGGCCAGCGCCTCTGCGGAATCCTCCGCCGCAGTGGTTCCGAACACATGGGGATGGCGGCGGAGCAGCTTCTCATTCAACCCCTGGATGATGTCGGTTACGGTAAAGCTCCCCGTCTCCTCCTCCATCTGGGCATGAAGCATAATCTGCAGGAGCAGATCCCCCATCTCCTCGCACATGGCCTCCGGATCATCATCGTCCAGCGTTTCCAGCACCTCGTAGGTTTCTTCGATCAGATTCTTGCGGATGCTCAGGTGAGTCTGCTCCCGGTCCCAGGGGCAGCCCTCCGGACTGCGGAGAATCCGTACAATCTCGTGAAGCCGTCCGAAGGTGCGGTTGGTGACGGCAGCCGCTTCAGTGCGGGGGATGTACAGCAGGGACAAGTTGCCGTAGCCGCCTACGCGGTCCAGCTCATAGAGGGGCACCTCCAGGATCCGCTCTTCACCCGTTACCCCCAAGGCATGGCCCACATAAACGCTATGCTCGTCCGGGTAGAGCTCCATCAGGGCCAGCTTGGCCTCCGAGGCGGTGAATTCGTCATAGACCTGTCCGACTACTGTATGGAGGTACGGGTTTAATGTCTGCAAGGACAATCCTCCCGCATCCAGCAGCTGAAAGCCCTCGATGGGATCGAATCCGAACCGGGCGAAGGCCTGGTCCAGGAAGCTCTCCCCGCCGATGGCGGCAAAAGCAACGCCCGCTCCGGGGCAGCGCTCCTTCAGCAAGGCAGTGGTGCGCTCGGCGACAAAGGGATGCCCGGGGACCGCGTATACCACTTCCCGCTGCTCCCCAAGCTCCGCTTCTCCGGCAATCCGGAGGAGCTCGGAGGCAATGGCCTCGTACACGTCCCCGAAGCTGTCGTGGGCTTCATATATGGCGTCAAAGGTGCGGTAGCGCACCTCTTTGGCGTCAAGATACGCCACCACGGGATGCTCCTTCGTGCGCAGATACAGGCATTGGGCTTGCTCCAGCTTGCGGAGCACGCCCAGCGTAAGCTGGTTTTCGTCGCCTGAGCCCAGCCCGACGATCGTTATGGTTGCAGCCATGAGAGATGAACCGCCTTTCATGTGGGTTTATTGGTTTAACCGCTGCGGCTTCGGCAAGAGCCGCAGCTTCAGCAGCACGGGCTGCCACCGTGTGGCGAAGCCCGGAATGGCACTTAGCTCGGCGGGCTGCACCGCGCCCGTCCGCAGCAGCGCCGCGGCGTAGACGGCGGCGCCTGCCGCTACAGCGGCCAGGGCTGCGGCCGTGTGGCGCAGACGCAGCGGCATGAGCTCTGTGCTGTTCAGGAGGTGGAGGAGGCTTCCCTCCACCGCCAGCACAGCCAAGCTCATGCACAGGGCTGCCGCCACAGGGCGCAGCAGGAAGCGGCGCGGCGGCAGGGCCTGCGGGGCAAGTGCGCGCAGCGCACGCAGGTTCAAGGCGGCGGCAGCGGCATAAGCGATCACCGCCGAAACGGCGGCGCCTTCGATTCCCCAGACGGGCACCAGCAGCAGGTTGCCCGCCGCTTTCAGAATTGCCGCCGCGAACAGGCTGCGGGCGGGAACCACCACCGCCCCAAGTCCCTGCAGCATGCAGCCGCTGACCACATGCAGCGTGGCAAACAGTGCGGTGAAGGCCACAATCGACATGGCCCGCCAGCCGTCGGGAGCGGCGAACAGCATCACGTTCACCGGCAGGGCGGTGACGGCAAGACCGAAGGCCGCGGCCAGGCCCACCAGCCAGGTAAACCGCAGCACCGGCTCCGTCCGGGTCTGCAGAAGCCTCGGGTCGTTAGCCGCCGCCGCTTGCGCCACTGCGGGAACCAGCGCCGCTGCCATGGATGTGGCAATCATGGTGACCAGTTGAACCAGGGGCAGGCCGTGGTTGTAGATACCGAACCAGTGGGCCGCCGCCGCTTCCGTCAGCCCTCCTGCCGCCAGCCGCCGGGGGACGGTGAAGGCATCCACCAGCGTCAGCACCGGCAGAGCAACAGAGCCCAGGCACACCGGAATGGCGAAGGCAGCGAAGCGTCTGATAAACTGCACCGCGCTTTCTCTTGATCCCCTGCTATCCTCTCCGTTGCGTCCGGCTGCTTCCGGGCTCCTGCGGCGGGCAAGCCGGCCGCGGCGGCGCCAAAAAAACAACACAGCCGCCAAGCCCCCCGCCGCGCCGGCCGTGGAGCCGAAAGTGGCTCCTGCCGCAATCGCCGCCGGTCCGGCGTGACGGGCAATCAGCCACAGCATCAGACCAATCATGACCGCTACCCGGACCAGTTGCTCGATTACCTGGGTGACTGCTGTGGGCACCATATCGCCCAGTCCCTGGAAGTAACCTCTGACCGCAGCCATAACAGGGGCAGCCAGCAAGGCGAAGGAGACACTGCGGATGCCGGGAGCGGCATCCCGCATCCCGATTGCGGCGGCAATCCCATCCGCTCCCGTGTACAGCGCGGCAAATCCGAGCAGGCCCGTCAGCGCCAACAACCCGGCCGCGATTCGGAATACTCTTCCGGCTTCCTCCAGGTCGCCCTGCGAGGAGCAATCCGCGACAAATTTGGAGACTGCGATGGGAAAGCCTGCCGTGGCCAAAGTCAGAATGAAAATGTACAGCGGATATACCGCATTATAAATCCCGAATACCTGATCTCCGGCAATATTCTGCAGCGGGATCTTCTGAAGCGTGCCAAGCAACTTGGAGACCACAGCCGCCAGCCCGAGAATGGCTGCCCCCCGCAAGAGCCCCCCTCTGGCCGATTGCCCCGTCTCACCTGATTGTTCCATGCCGGTTGCGATCCTTCCCATAACCTTAAGTTCTGTAATATCCCTACTATACAGAATCGTGCCGCCGCACGCAAAACAACCCCGCAAAGCGGGGCTTGTCTTCGGCAAAAAAGCTTCCCTTCGCAAGAAGGCCTCTGCCTGCGAAAGGAAGCATATCGGTTTGGCTGCCGTATGGGCTATTGCTCCATCTGCTTGGCCAAAAACCCTGCTGCGGTTTCCGCCATCTTCACTTCCATCTGACCCATCTTGGCGCCCTCTTCCTTGCTGAACAGAATCACAGCGCCGATGGGGTCCCCGCCGGCAATAATCGGAGCGATGGTTAAGGAGCTGTAAGTATCCTGGATATCCTTGCAGATATCATATTGCCCGCTCGTTGTTTCCAAGATGGCTTTACGCTGTTCCATACAGGTTTCCACCAAAGAACCGACCTGCTTCTCCAGATAGTCCTTCTTGGAACCGCCGGAGATGGTAATGATGTTGTCGCGGTCGGATATGAGGGTGATATGCCCTGTGCTTTCATAGAGGGATTCGGCATACTCCTTGGCGAAATCGCCCAGTTCCCCAATAGGCGAATACTTTTTCAAAATAACCTCACCGTCTCTGTCCACGAAGATCTCAAGGGGGTCTCCCTCGCGAATTCTCAGTGTGCGGCGGATTTCCTTCGGAATCACAACTCTGCCCAGATCGTCTATACGACGAACAATCCCGGTTGCTTTCATGCCCTGATGCCTCACTTTCCAGGAAGATTAGTTTAATGTGCTGGCATGCCTGTATCACTTTGTGGATGGGAGATCGAGTACTATCCATAGTATTCTTCTTTTCCCATTGCCTTATGCAAATGACCGCATCATGCGAATACGATCTGTTTCACACCGATGAAAGCCGCTTTAACGCCTTTCTTCCCCGGTGTTTACATTATGTCCAAAAAAGCTTAAGCAAACCAAAAAAATAGAGCCGGCGGCTTCGCGCTGGCTCTATCCTGTCATTTTTCCTAATTGCGGCTTTATTTGGCCGCAGGACTTGCGCTTGCTGCAGCGGATGCGGACGGGGAAGCTGCCGCCGGTGCGGAAGCTGCTGCATCGGGAGAGGCAGACGGTGCGGGCAGGCTGGTCTTGAATTCCAGCTTGGGCAGCTCCTGATCGATAAAGTCGCCGATGGCTTTATCGGCAAGCTCGCTGCGCAGGGTTTCTTTCACCGCATCGAACGCCTGGGTCTCACGCTTGTCCACCCGCATGATATGGTAACCGAAGGAGCTCTCGAAGGGTTGTCCGATCTGCCCCACTGCCTGGTCAATCGCTGCTTGCCGGAAGTCAGGGTCCCACATGGTGGTGGCCAGATTCTCGTTTGCGTAGACGCCTCCGGTTTCCTTGGAACCCGGATCGTCGGAATACTCCTTGGCTACCGCCGCGAAATCGCCGCCGGCATTGAGTCTTTCCTTCACTTCCTGGACGCGGACGAAGGCTTCCTCCTTGGTGCGGAGATCCTTGGCCCCGGTCGGGTCGGCCGGATCCTTCAGAGCGACCAGAATATGAGCGACGGAAGCCACATCAAACACATGGGCGTCCTCCTTCAGCTTGGCGTCATAGCTTTGCTTCAGCTGGTCGTCGCTGATCTTGTTGTTGGTGTCCTTCAGCACGGTTGTGCTCAGGGTCACAAAGGACTGCAGGTCCTTCTTGGTCACATTCAGTTCCTTCAATTGCTTGTCGAAGGCGCCTTTTTCCTGGGTGTTATAATAGTCTTCCATCTGCTTGACCTGGCCCTCGGCCTCTGTCTTCGCTTCCTTCTTGACCTCTTCGGACGCTTTATCTGCGAGCAGCTTCAATGTAGCCAATTGCTTGAGCAGATACTCCTGGATCTCCACATTGTCCCCAACGGGACCGTATTGGGAAAAGAAGATGCTGGCAAACTGATCCAGCTCCGTCTTCGTAATGGTGCCCCCCGTATACGTGGCCACCACCGTGTCGTCCTTTTTCCCGGCATCATTCTTGCCGCAGCCGGAAAGCGCCACCGCAGCAGCTAATGCAACAGCCAGGAAGAGCCGCGGCATGCGGTTCTTCTTAAGAATTTGCAACATTCTCCAGTTCCCCTTTCGGTTTAAGAACATCCTTATATTGTACCAGGAACCGCTCCAGCAATTCGATGGATTGCTCCGGGGTCATACCCTTTCCCTTCATATGCATCAAAAACGTTGTCCCCGGAGCTGTCCGAATCCGGTTCTCGAAGGCCTGCTGCTGCATGGCCAGCTTCTTGTGGTCCACCCGCGCGGATTCGGAGGCATGGAACAGCACGTCATAATCCTCGCCCCGCTGCTTGATGGCCTCTATCCGGTATTCCGACCCGTATACTCTGAGCCGGCCTACGGACAGCAGATTGCGGACCGCCACCGGCAGGTCGCCGAACCGGTCTGTCAGCTCTTCTTCCAGATCGGTCAGCTCCTCCAACGAGACGGAGGTTGCCACTTTCTTGTAGATTTCTATTTTTTGCATACTGTCATAAATATAATCCGACGGTAAATAAGCGTCAAGCTGGATATCGATCTGGGTGGTGAAGACACGCTTCTCCCCTTCTTGCTCGCCCATCTCCACCTTGCGCTTCTGAATTTCTTCAGCCAGCATCTGGGAGTAGAGGTCAAAGCCGACCGAAGCAATAAATCCGTGCTGCTCCGCTCCGAGCAGATTGCCCGCTCCCCGGATGGACAGGTCGCGCATGGCGATCTTGAAGCCGGAGCCCAGCTCGGTGAACTCCTTGATGGCCTGCAGCCGCTTCTCCGCCACCTCGGTAAGCACCTTATCCCGCTGATAGGTGAAATACGCATAGGCGATCCGGTTGGAACGGCCCACCCGACCCCGCAATTGATACAGCTGGGACAGCCCCATCTTGTCGGCGTCGTGAACGATCAGCGTGTTGACATTGGGGATGTCCACTCCCGTCTCGATAATGCTGGTGCTGACCAGCACATCATATTCGCCGTCCAGGAAATCGAGAATGGTCTTCTCCAGCTCCTGCTCCCCCATCTGGCCATGGGCGACAGCCACCCGGGCGTCCGGCACCAGCATGGAAATTTGGTCGGCCATCTGCTGAATGCCCTGCACCCTGTTGTACAGGTAATAAACCTGTCCTTCCCGCGCCAGCTCCCGCTCGATGGCCTCCCGTGTCAGGGAGTTGCTGTGCTCCACCACATAGGTCTGCACCGGAAACCGGTTCTCAGGCGGTGTTTCGATCACCGACAAGTCCCTGACGCCCAGCATGGACATATGCAGGGTGCGGGGGATAGGTGTAGCGGTGAGCGTGAGAACGTCGACGTTCACCTTGAGCCGCTTGAGCTTCTCCTTGTGGGCCACACCGAACCGCTGCTCTTCATCCACGATCAACAGTCCCAGGTCCTTGAAATTCATATCGGAGGACAGCAGCCTGTGCGTGCCGATTACAATGTCCACGGCACCGCTTTTAATGCCCTTCATGGTCTCGTTCTGCTCTTTCTTGGAGCGGAAGCGGGAGAGAACGTGAATCTGGAACGGGAAGCCGGAGAAGCGCTCCCGGAACGTCTCATAATGCTGCTGGGCCAAAATGGTGGTGGGAACCAGCACGGCCACTTGCTTGCCGTCAATGGCCGCCTTGAATGCGGCGCGGATTGCAACCTCGGTCTTGCCGTAGCCCACGTCACCGCATAACAGCCGGTCCATGGGGCGGGAACGCTCCATGTCCAGCTTGATTTCTTCAATGGCCCGCACTTGATCCCGGGTCTCATCGTAAGGGAACATTCCCTCAAAGTCCTTCTGGTAAGGCGTATCCTTGCTGAAGCCATAGCCGGGGCGGGCCTGGCGGTCGGCATACAGCTTGATCAGATCGTCTGCAATATCCTGGACTGCGGATCTGGCCTTGGTTTTTACCTTGTGCCAATCCGTGCCTCCCAGCTTATAAATCTTCGGCTCCTTGCCCTCATCTGCACCAATGTACTTCTGCACCAGATCGATCTGTTCAATCGGGACAGAGAGCTTGTCGCCGCCGGCATACACAATATGAATATAGTCCTTGTGAATTCCGTTGATTTCCAGGGTGCCGATGCCCACGTATTTGCCGATGCCGTGGTTGACATGAACCACGTAGTCGCCGACCTTCAGCTCCTGATAGCTTTTGATCCGCTCCGCATTCTCCAGCTTCTTCTCCAGCTTGCGGACCTTGCGCTGCTTCTGGGTGAAGATCTCTCCTTCCGTAATGACCACCAGCTTGACGGAGGGGATCTCGAATCCGGCTTGGAGACTGCCGTCGATCAATTCAGGTTCGTCGATATGATAATCCTGCAGCACCCGGCGGACCTTATTCAGCCGGTCGCCGCCCTGGGCAAGCAGAAGGACATGGCTGCCGGTTTTCTTCCAGCGCTCCATCTCCGACTTGAGCACATTCATCTGGCCGTGGAAGCTCTGCATGGAGCGGCAGACCATGTTGACAATGTTCTGCGGCTGGGAGCCATGCACTTGGCGGAGAAACAGGGACAGGTAGACGGTCGGGAAGGGTTTGCGGAACAGCAGGGAGTCGTAGCTCTTGGACATCATGAAGGAAGGAAGGCATTTGCCCTCCTGCAGCATGCTGGTCATCCATTCCGCTTCATCCCGCTCCAATTGCTTGGCGGTCTCGACGATCCGGGCAGGCTCGTCAATAACCAGCAGCGTGTCCTTCGGCAGCTGGTCCAAGAGCGTTTCACGCTCCGGATACAGCATAGCGATATATTTGCCCATGCCCGAGAAGGTCTGCTCCTGCCTCAGGAGCTCGATCTCATGCATAATCTCTTCTTGGAGCTTCTGCTTGGCGCTGCGGTCATTCATCTTCCCCAGCTGCTCCTGCAGCAGCTCATAGGCATGCTGCGCGGCGCTTTGCAATCGCTTACTATCGGCAGGAATCTCCTTGCAGGGCATAATCGTAACGGCGTCGAGCTTCTCCAGGGACCGCTGCTCCGCCGTATCGAAGGTGCGGATGGAGTCCACCTCATCGTCAAAGAACTCTACCCGGTACGGATTGGGAGCCGTCATCGGGAAGAAATCCAGGATGCCGCCGCGGACACTCATCTCCCCTTTGTTTTCCACCTTGTCGCTGCGTTCGTAGCCCAATGCGGACATCCGGCGGAGCAGCGCATCCAACTGGATGCTGTCCCCCGACTTCAGCTCAATCTTCGCCCCGGCAAAGACGGCCTGGGGCGGCAATAACTTCCTAAGCCCCGCATAAGGTACGACAAGAACGCCCCGAAACCCTGCGGCAAGACGCATCAACGCTTCGATACGCCTGGCGAGCATCTCCGGACTTTGCGCGGCCATCTCCGCCACCATCAATTCCTGGACGGGGAACAGCACCACTTGATCAGAGGACAGACATTCCGTCAGATCCTCGGTTATTTTCTGGGCCGCAAACATATTATGAGTCAGCACAACAACGGGGCGCTTCATCTCTTCTGCAAGAGCGGCGATCATCACCTGCCGGGAAGAGCCCGACAGGCCGGAGATGATCTGCTCACGAAGGCCATTCTCCAATCCGGCCGCAATGGACCGGAAATCAGGATCCTGCGAAAAAGCTTTTATCAAGGCCTGCAACTTAGAACCACTCCTTATTCACCATGCGGGCAAACTTGCCGGAAGCACAAGCGGAAAAAAAGCCTTAAGCGGGCAAACGCCAAGGCCTCATCCTAAACACAAAGCAACCCTTGTTTACTGCAGCGGGTTGGCCACAAGCATCAGCTCGGGATGAGCCAGAAGCGCCTGTTTGCAGTAGTCGCATGTCACTTTGACGGTTACATCACCGTTTTGGCTATATGCTATTATATCGCTCCGTTCTTCAGGGGTCAAGAAATGGAAGCCTAATTGATGCTCACTGATGGAACTGCCGTCCAATTGTCCGATCGTGGATTGGCAATGACGGCAAATATATTTTACTTGCATGCTGCACCTCCTCGTTAAAAAGCGGTATACTTTTTCAGTATGCCCCGAGAAGTTCTTCCTCATAAGGGTGGTCAGCCATTATACTTGCCCATGGCCTGCTCGAAGGTACCCGTAAAGGTCGCAGCCACCGCATCTGCCGTTCTCTCCAGAATCAGCGGCAGCTCCTTGGCCTCTTCCTTGCGGAAATCCGATAATACATAGTTGGCAATATCATATCCCGGCGCCGGACGGGAGATGCCGATCCTGATCCGGTTGAACGTCTGGGTGCCTGTATGGGCGATGATGGACTTTATCCCGTTGTGACCGCCGGCGCTGCCCTGGTAACGAAGACGGATTTGGCCAAAGACCGTATCCAGATCATCATACAGAACGATCATATCGTCCAGTCCGGCTTTATAATAATTCATGAAAGCCCTTACCGACTCGCCTGATAAATTCATATAAGTCTGCGGCTTGACCAGCGCTACCTTGTTACCGGCTACGGCTCCTTCGGCAATCAGCGCCTTGCATTTGCCGTTTTCCTTCCATGACAGTCCCCATTGAGCCGCTATCCGGTCAACAGCCATGAAACCTACGTTATGCCGGGTTTTCCCGTATTGCGCTCCGGGATTGCCCAGCCCAACAAACCACTTCATTCCGGTATCCTCTCCTTCAGCCTGTCCTATAACAATTCGACAGGAAATAATGGCTTAAGTCTTGTCTAGTTCAATGCGGGCTCGTCTGCCCAAAGCCCGAAAAATCTAAGGTAATCCCCACGGGAGGGTTGCTTGTGTACCGGTTCGGCCAGGTCCTCGATAGAACAGAGCAGTTCCTCGATCATATGGAGCACGGCATTCCTGTTCAGGTTTATTACCGCAAGCATCATATGGATATCGGCTTCATCCAAGGAATCTCCCGTCATTTCATCAAGATCGGCGGGTTGTACTACAGCCGCAAGCTGTATGTTTTCATTTCCCGCCCGGGCTATTAGCGCGCCTTGGCGGGAGTTGGCTTCAACAAAAAACGGGTAGCCTAATGCCACCCGTTCACTATGCCGGACGTTCCTTCTCCGGCTGCAAGGCTTCAGACGGAAGCATCCGCCGTCTTCACACTCTTGGTCTCCGTCTCTTCCGCCTCAGGCTGCAGCTCTTCCTTCTGCGGCGCGAGAACAGTGACAATCACATCGTCGGCATGGGATTTGATCTCAACCCCCGCAGGCGCAACAAGCTGGCTGACTGTTATGGTGTCCCCAAGCTCAAGTTCCGTGACGTCTACGGCAATAGAAGACGGGATATGCGCGGGCAAGCAGCGGATGTCCACCTCATGCAATTGGATCTGCAGCATGCCCCCTTCTTTTTCTCCCTTGGAATCGCCTGTAAATTCAAGAGAAACGGAGGTGCGCACCGGCTCATCCATGTTGATCTGGTGGAAGTCGATATGAAGAAGCGTTCTCGAAATTGGATCCCGCTGTACGTCATGAACCATTACGGGCTGCTTGCCGCTCTCCGGAATATCCATCTCGACAACGGCGTGAGCGTTGGACCGCAGCAGCATAAGCAGTTCCTTGGCATCCACCGTTATATTGACTGCGCCCACCTTCTTGCCGTATACCACTCCCGGCACCTTGCCGGAGGAACGCAGCCGGTTGATCTCTGACTTGGTTAATCCGTCGCGGTTGTCCGCCTTTAATGATGTCATCAATTTGAACCTCCCTATACTAGTGAAAGCCGCATGTGTGGCCATGCAATCTTTCACTAGCTTGCCCCAAAGCGGGAGGTTTCAACCCTTGTACTCCGTCTACTCCTCGAACAGCTTGCTGATGGGAAGCTGCTCATGGATGCGGATAATGGCCTCGCCAATCACCGGAGCCACGGAGAGCACCTTGATCTTGCTGGACGCATTGGGGTGCTGAAGGGGAATGGTATTGGTCACAACCAATTCCTCAAGCGGCGACTGGTCGATCCGCTCCATAGCCGGTCCAGAGAGCACCGGATGGGTGGAGCAGGCATATACGGCGGCTGCGCCGTATTCCTTCAATGCGTTGGCAGCCAGAGTCATGGTTCCGGCCGTATCGATGATATCGTCAATCAGAATAGCCGTCCTGCCTTTGATATCGCCGATGATATTCATCACTTCGGATACATTGGGCTCCGGGCGCCGCTTGTCGATAATAGCCAGAGGAGCCGACAAATAATCGGCCAGCCGGCGGGCGCGCACAACGCCGCCATGGTCGGGGGATACGACAGTAACATTCGGCAAATCCTTGTTGCGGAAATATTTGCCCAGAATCGGCACGCCCAGCAGATGATCCACGGGAATATCGAAGAAACCCTGGATTTGCATGGCATGCAGATCCATGCTGATCACCCGGTCTGCTCCGGCTGTCTCAATCATCTTGGCAACCAGCTTCGCAGTGATGGGATCGCGGGAGCGAGCCTTGCGGTCCTGCCGCGCATAGCCATAATACGGCATCACCACATTGATGCTGTTGGCGGAAGCGCGTCTTAAGGCGTCCACCATAACCAGCAGCTCCATAAGGTTGTCATTAACCGGAAGACAGGTGGATTGAATGACATAGACATCGCAGCCCCGAACGGTTTCGTTCAGCTTGATGCGCACCTCGCCGTCGCTGAACTGAAGCACCTCGGCATCACCGAGCGACAGACCGATGTAGGAGGAGATTTCCTCCGCCAGCTTAGGATTGGAGTTGCAAGCAAATATTTTCAACTTTGGATCTAAATACGACACGTACGGTTCCCCCTCAAAATGTATGCATCGGCATGATGATTCGCCGCAAAAAAACCTATTCCTTTTCCTTCTTCGCTTTGAACTGGGCGCGGAGCTTATCGGCATAGCCCGCCTTGTTCACTTGGCGCGTTCTGGCAATGGCCATATCATTGGCGCCGACTTCCTTGGTGATCGTGGAGCCCGCTACGACAAACGCTCCGTCGCCGATCTTCACCGGAGCGATCAGGTTGACGTTGCTGCCGATGAAGGCATGGTCCCCGATCTCGGTTGTGGACTTGTTGAAGCCGTCATAATTGGCGGTAATCACACCGCAGCCAATGTTGGTATGCGCTCCGACAACCGAATCCCCCACGTAGCTCAGATGGGGCACCTTGCTGCCTTCGCCGATCACCGAATTCTTGATCTCCACAAAATCCCCTACCTTGACGGAGTCGGCCAACCGGGCGCCGGGACGCAAATAAGCGAAGGGGCCGATACTGACCTTGTTGCCCACCACCGCCTCCAGCAGCACGGACTGCTTGATCGCAACGCCGTCGCCTACGGTGGAATCCGTGATCTCCGTTCCAGGCCCGATCAGACAATCTCCGCCGATTACGGTCTGGCCTCTGAGGGAGCAACCCGGCAGCAAAACTGTATCCGCACCGATCCGCACATCCCGGTCAATATAGGTCTGGGCCGGATCTGTTACGGTTACGCCGTTTAGCATATGCTCCCGGACAATCCGCTCCCGCATCAGCCTCTCGGCCTCCGCCAGAGCCACCCGGTCATTCACTCCGATGGCTTCTGACGCATCGTCCGTGCAATAGGCCAGCACTCTCTCCCCTTCCTGCTCCAGTATCCGCACCACATCCGTCAGATAATATTCATTCTGGGCGTTGTGGTTGGTGACCTTGGCAAGCGCGGCGAACAGCTTCTTGTTGTCAAAGCAATACGTGCCCGTGTTGATCTCGCGGACGGCATCCTGCTCCTCCGTACAGTCCTTCTGCTCCACAATGCCCGTGACCCGGCCTGAACCGTCACGCAGAACACGCCCGTAACCATGGGGATTAGCCAGCTCCGCAGTCAGAACCAACACAGCGGCACCGGCCTCTTGGTGAAGCTTCAGCATCTCCCGCAGGGTCTCCCCGCGGACGAGGGGGGTGTCACCGCAGACAACAAGGGTGGTCCCGGTCTGTTCTTGCAGAAGCGGCCCGGCCTGCAGCACCGCATGCCCGGTACCCAACTGCTCCGCCTGCAGGGCATATTCCGCCCGGTCGCCCAGGAATTGCCTGACCGTGTCGGCGCCGTGGCCCACAACCACCACATTGCGCTTGGAATCCAGTCCCTCCACAGCATCCATCACATGTCCCACCATGGGCTTGCCGCAGACAGGATGAAGCACCTTGTACAGCTTGGATTTCATCCGCTTGCCCTGTCCGGCTGCCAGCACAATACTGAATATGTTCAATTGGATCATCTCCGTCATGTAAATTCCACTATGAATATATCCTACTTTCGGGCAAAAGAAAAGAGAGCCCTTGGGCCCCCATGTGAACGTAATGTTAAGCTCCCTCTTCCATAACCTCTTCTTCGACAGCTGCCCGCTCATATTC
Source organism: Paenibacillaceae bacterium (assembly GCA_029256185.1). Lineage (GTDB taxonomy): Bacteria > Bacillota > Bacilli > Paenibacillales > NBRC-103111 > Paenibacillus_AR. Next base: position 26,526 of record JAQSYI010000042.1, on the reverse strand, counting down.
GGCCAGAACTGCGGCTTGAATCTTCTCCCTTGTAGAGGAAGAGATTGGATGGGCGATATCCCGGAATTCCCCGTCGGGAGTCCGTTTGCTCGGCATTGCAACGAACATTCCGTTATTTCCGTCGATAACGCGAATGTCGTGTACCACGAACTCATTATCGATGGTAATGGAAGCAATTGCCTTCATTCTGCCCTCGGAATTGACGCGGCGGAGTCTGACATCAGTAATCTGCACGTTTGTTCACCACCTTCTTCTCAACAAGACTTGCTGTATATTTCCACAACAATTGGTAAATTCCTTCTTTTTGTTGAGTAAAAGTTAGCATTTTTTTAAATATTAGTGCAAGTCAAACTTATTCGACATTTATCGCGGCAATCAATTCAATTTCGACAAGGACATCCTTGGGAAGCCGCGCCACCTCTACAGTGGAGCGGGCCGGCTTATGGTTTTGGAACCAAGCGCCATAGACCTCGTTAAGCTCGGGGAACTGGGCCATATCCTTCAGGAACACCGTCGCCTTGACCACCTGTCCAAAGCCGGTTCCCGCTTCCTTAAGCACTGCCTCCAGGTTGCGGAACACTTGCTCCGCCTGCTCCCGGATGCCCCCTTCTACAAGCTGTCCGTCCGCCTTCAGGGGAATCTGTCCGGATGTGAACAGCAGATTGCCGAAGACGATTGCCTGGGAATAAGGCCCGATTGCCGCCGGCGCTTGGGATGTGGCTATTGTTTTAAGCATGCTTGTATACCTCCTAAGAGCTTTGCGGAGCAAAGCTTGCATCGTAAGCATATAGTATGTGAAAATGCCGGCACCATAAGTACCGGCTTGTTGCATCTGCCAATCAGTCCTCGCCCTCAAAATAATTGCCCGGCACCACGCGCACCTGCTTGTTCTTGGAGTCCACATTGGACAGCTTGGCCAATGAGATATACTCCTCCACCAGGTGCTCCTCCACTTCATCGGATTCCACGAACACTCCTACACCCTTGACTGTGGCCCGGAACTCCGAAAGAAGATCCATCATACCGTGCACCGTGCCGCCCGCCCGCATGAAATCATCAATGATCAGCACCCTTGATTCTTCCTTAAGCGCTCTCCTCGACAGGGACATGGTTTGAATCCGCTTATTGGAGCCCGACACATAGTTAATGCTAACCGCCGACCCTTCCGTAACCCGGTTGTCCCTGCGGACAATGACCACGGGCAGATTCAGGAAGGTAGCCGTGGCGTAAGCCAGGGGGATGCCCTTGGTCTCCACCGTCATCACCACGTCGATATCCCGGCCTGCGAAGGCGGTTGCAAACATCTTGCCGATTTCATTGAGCACCATAGGCCGTCCCAGCAAATCGGACATATACATATAGCCTCCGGGCAGCACCCGCTCCGGCTGCTCCAGCTGCCGGCAGATGTCTGCTATGAATGCGGCGGACTGCTCCTTGGGCAGCCGGGGGATGAACTTGACTCCTCCCGCCGCTCCGGCCAGCGTCTGCAGATCCCCGAGCCCCTCGGACTCACACACTTCTTTGATAATGGCCAGATCCTCACTGATAGACGATTTGGCCGAATTATAGCGTTCGGCAAACGTAGTCAAAGGAATAAGGGTATGGGGGCGAAACAGCAAATATTGCGTCATTTCCACCAATCTTGCGCTTCGCTTTAATTTTTTCATTGACGCACCCCCGATTGCGGATCATGCAAGTCCAAAATCCGAATATTATAAAGAAAATATACCATTTTTGTCCGTAATTGATCAAGTTTCTCATGAAAATGTTTCTAACATTAAGCTCACATTCCTTTATACCGGTTCATGCGTCAACATTCGGACGGCATAAACCTCCTTGCAGAACCCCCTAAGACCGTTATAGATGCGGGCCGCCTTCTTCTCCTTGGAGCAGAGAGCGAATACAGTAGGGCCGCTGCCGGACATCAGCACACCGTCAGCGCCCAGCCGCTCCATGCAGTTTTTCAGCTGCCGCACCTCCGGGTAAACAGAGAGGGTGACCTCCTCCAGCACATTGCCCAGTCCATTGCACATGGCGAAGAAGTCCTTGCTGCGGATCGCCTCCACAACGCCGGCCGTATCGGGATGGCGGGCAATCCTGTTGGCCTGAAGCCTGCCGTACACATCCGCGGTGGACACGTTGATCGGAGGCTTGGCCAGCACCACCCAGCATTGGGGCACAGAATCGATAAACTCCAGCCGCTCCCCCCGTCCCCGGGCCACAGCCGTACCGCCCGAGACGCAAAAAGGAACGTCTGAGCCCAGTTCCGAGCCCAGCTCCCTCAGTTCCCCGTCCCCGATTCCCAGCTTCCACAACCGGTTTAATCCCCGCAAGGTTGCGGCGGCATCGCTGCTTCCTCCAGCCAGCCCGGCGGCTACCGGAATTTTTTTATCCAAATGTATGTATACCCCTTGCTTTACATCATAACGGTCCTTGATCAGCCGCGCAGCCTGGAAAGCCAGATTCTTCTCATCCAACGGAATGTATCCCGCCTGGCTGGAAATGATGATGGTGTCTCTGGGAAGCTCCTTCATCTCGATCCGGTCCGCCAGGTCCACCATCGCCATCACCATCTCCACCTCGTGATAGCCGTCCGGACGTTTATAGAGCACATCCAATGTTAAATTGATCTTGGCTGCCGCTTTCTCCATAATCCTCATTGCTACACCTACTTTCGGCTTCAGCCTCACCAGCTTTACATATTATAGCAAACCACAGGCAGAAAAGCATCTTGGCGTTCGCCAACAAACCGGCCCAAACACGGCAAAACCGAAGCAAAAATGCCTCGGCTGCCTTATTCTTCGCCATCAAGGATCTGCGAGGAAATCAGCACCCGCTTTTGTTGACAAAATCTCCACGTTCTTGGGAGTTTTGGCGGCAAATTAGCGGTACTTATTTCGTCGCAGTCTCTAAGATCTGCCTTGACCCCGGGAAGCCTGCTCCGCAATCTGGATCGCCCGCTTAACCATATTGCCAGCGTCCTTGGTCGTAATGCCTCCCCAGCCTTCCTGCTGCACCTTGTTATAAAATCCCAGATCTTTGGCCAGTTCATATTTCAATGTTTCCGACATAACACCACGGCGTCTTCTGCCCATTTTTGCCCACCTCCCGGCTTCAAAAAATCTGGCTGTTCCCGTTTGTTAGGATGTGCAGCCGAAGCCGGTTTTAGCCTAAAAAAATAAAACAGCAAAACCCTGAAGGATTCCGCTGCGGCTTGTCCGTATTTTGTTTAAGACTGTATATATGTGATGCGTACCTGTCCATCCTCGCTGCAGACCGTTACTTCAACGGACTCGGTAAGGATATCTGCGTAGCTGTAGGAAACCCGTTTGAAACTTTGCTGTTCCTGATCAAGCTTGACTATAAAAACAGAAGGGTAGGTCTCTTCAAGCACCCCGGAGCGTTCAATGGTTTTTCTCCGTCCTCCATTTGCCCGAAGCATAATCTTTTGGCCCACGTGAGTTTCCATTGTCCTTTTAATTTCCAAAAGCGCGTTCCTAGCCATTGGCTACTACACCCTCTTTCTCCATAAAATTATACTGCATTTAGGATCATATGTCAAATGCGGCCAAATATTATATCAGTGTATAAAAGCAGTTGTCAATGGAATATTTCTAATCTGACTGTTTTTTTATCCGCCTCATATTATAACCTGATTTTCCCCCAATTATGCACAGGGAAATCCGCCTCTCCGGAACCGTCCTTGGGAAACCTTTTTAGAACAAAAAAACCAGCCGTGGGACGTCGCCCTCAGACTGGCTTTCAGATATTTATACTACAGATGCTTAAGCTTCGGAACTCCCAGCCGGTAGCTCCCCCGGGTTTCGATCCCGCCCAGCCCTTCCAGCCCGCTCATGGTATGCTCTACAATGTCCATCATCTGAACCGTTTCTCTGATGGAGGTAAACGAAACTTTTGCAGCGATATAGAGAGGATCAAGCGCATGGATCAGGACTCTCCCCGGCGAGCTGGCATAATTGGCTCCCGCCTGCAGCAGAGCCTCGAAGTGGGACTGGCACGCCCCCGCTATAATCACCAGCGTATCCTTGTTGCGCTCATACTGGCGGGCGGTCCGGACCGCGTTGACGAAATTCTGGGAATTCTTGTAGCTGATCAGATTCTGCATATCCCCATCCTTATGCTCTTTCAGTATCCCGTCATGTCCGGTTATCACCAGAACGTCCGGCCTGACCTGGGGCAGCAGCCTGACCAAGGCATTGGCCATATTGGCCTCCGGGATATAGATGCCCTCTGCCGGCACCCGCAGTTCGCCATAGAGCCCCATGCTCTTGCGCAAGTAACTGGGATCGCCATCCAGATGAAGCACCTTGCCCGGCATCTCAAAATACGCTTGCCCATTGCGGATCTGCTTGCTGCTGCGGCTTTGCCGGTCATTAGCCTGGGGCGTCTGCTCCCGGACAACGGCGCTGCGCACCTCGGTATACCGCTGCTCCATCTGCTTCTCATGCTCCGCAATCCTGGTCTGCGGCACCGCACTCAGATCGGCAATGGAAGCATCCGCCAGCAGCCGGTAATCCACCCCGCGCAGCAAGGCCGTCTGGTATGCAAACTCTTGAATCTTGAATATGACGTCCCCGCCATAGGATTTTCGGACAACCAAATCGCCTTGCTTCATTCCCGCATCCCTCCTCGTGTATCGTATGGCGGAGATGGGCGTTTGGTGCGGTGGAATAAAATATGCTTCTACCGAAGCATTTCGAAGAAGTGGGTTGGTCTATAGCGGTTCCACGCGAAAAAAAGCTCCCCTCCAAAAGAGGGGAGCGAAGCACCTTCGTCCTAGGACCTTATACCTGCCCTTATAAGCGATTGCGTAAGCGATGCGAACTCTTCCAGGTTTAAGGTCTCCCCGCGCCTCACAGGGTCAATTCCGGCCTCCAGGAGCGCTTTATCCAGCAGAGGTCTGGTTTCCTTGCTGAAGAAGCGGGTGAGCAGATTGTTCGAGATGGTTTTGCGCCGCTGGGCGAAGGAAGCCCGCACCACTTCGAAGTATAATTGTTCATCATCCACCTTAACGGGAGACTGTCCGCGGACTTTGAGGCAGATGACGGCGGAATCCACATTGGGCTTAGGGATAAACACCGTATGCGGCACAACGGCAACCACCTTGGGCTCGCAATAATACTGCACCGCCACGCTCAAGCTGCCGTAATCCTTGGAGCCGGGCTTTGCCGCCATCCGGTCCGCCACCTCTTTTTGCACCATCACCACAATGTTCTCCAGAGGCAGGCGCTCCTCCAACAGCTTCATCACAATGGGAGTGGTTACGTAATAGGGAAGATTGGCCACTACGCTGACTCCGGACAACCCTTGAAAGTGCCGGCCGAACAGCTCCGCCAGATCCAGCTTCAGCACATCGGCATGTACAACAGCCGCATTGTCATAACCTTGAAGCGTCTCCGCCAGCACCGGCAGCATCCGTTGGTCAATCTCCACCGCGGTTACCTTGCCCGCCCGCTTGGCCAACTGCTGGGTAAGCGCCCCGATCCCGGGGCCAATCTCCAGCGCCCCCTTGGTGCGGTCCAACTGGGCGGCAGCCACAATCTTGTCAAGCACATTCAGATCAATCAGAAAATTCTGCCCCAAACTCTTCTTGGCCTTTAAATCAAACCGGGCCAATACCTCTTTGGTTCTGCCCGGCGTGGCCACATCCTGCCATCCGTTTGATTTATTCATTCGTAACCCTCTTTATGAAAAAGCTCCAGCGCTTTTTCGAATTCAGCCCGGCTGATCTGGAACATCCGGCACCGCTTGAAAAACTGCTTGCCGTTGGCATAGCCGATTCCCAGAAGCTTGCCCATCACTTCCCGCCGCAAGGCAGCCTGGGGATGGACAATAAGTCCCGCCTCCATCAAATCCTCCCAGGCAATCTGGGACTCGCTTAGCTCATAATCGGTCTTCAGGTTGGAGAGCGCCTTGCGGATCATCTCCGGAGTGGCATTCTCAATCCCGATATCTCCCTTCAGCGTCGCTTCCTCACGGCTTAGAAAGGCTTGCTTGCAGCCTGGAACCCGCTCGGCAATCAGACGGCGCAGACGCTCGCCCGCATGGTCCGGGTCAGTGAAGATGATGACGCCGCGGCGTTCCTGGGCCAGCCGGATCTTCTCGTACACGGCGTTGTTGATGGCAGAGCCCCCCGTCTCGATGGTCTCCGCCTCTACCGCCCGCTTAATGGCAGCGGTATCGGATTTGCCCTCTACCACAATAATTTCCTTTATCATAACCTGCAACTTTTCCCCTCGCCGTAACGTCTAAGAAAACAGGAAGAGAAGAGGCCCATAATGCCTCTTCTCCCGGAGCGTAAGCCCCATTAGTCGGCCGTCGGTTTCTTCGGACCGATTACATATACAGTATACCCGCGTTTGGTGCCAAATTTGCTTGCGTAGTTTCCGCTGTCGAAATAAACGTCGACTTTGTTGCCCTTGACCGATCCGCCGGTATCCTCGGCACGGCGGAACCCAAGTCCCTCAATGTATACCCACCAGCCCAACGGAATGACGTTCTTATCCACCGCAATGGTCCTTCCCTCAGTAACAGTAGTGCCTGTTGAAGTCACACCGTATTGCGGATGGCTGCTGTCCTTGCCAGTGGAGGCTGCGTCAGCCGAATAAGCCGTCAGCGTCACATTATTCAATATTTTCTTATAACCGAAGTTCACTCCGCCCTTGGTGATTTCATCCACGTTGGGAGAAGAACTGGACAGCACCGTCGGAACCGGGACCTTGGTCCCTACAGCCACAACCTTGCTGACGCTTTCGGCGGCTACGGTTTCTTCCACCGTTTGCTCTGCTACCAGAGCACCATCCTCGTAGGTACGCTCGGTTCTGATCACCTTCGAGCCTTCCTTGCCTTCCTGAACCGTCTGCTGCTTGCCCTTTAACAGGTTGCCGTCATTCTGGGTCACAGTATCGAAGGCGATGGCTACTGTTTCCTCCGCGAATTCTTTGGTGACCCGCACAATCTTAATCGCCTCTCCTGAAGAAAGTTCAACCTCAGGTGCAGGTGTTACTTTGTCGAGATCGCCTACCGTTATATTCAAATCCTCTAGTGCTCCTGCAACCGTCTTTCCGGTTGTATACAACGTTAAGGTCTCTCCATCGGCAGTCAATTGCACCGGCGCAGTATGGTTAATGACAATGACGTCGCCGTTTCTCAGCTTGGTGTCAAGCGGCAGCGAAATCCGGTCAAACTCGCCGAAGGTAATTGCTTTTTCATCCAGTAGGTGTTTAAGGACTCCTTGTTGGGTGACAACAACGGTTTCTTGTCCATCCACCACTACGGATACGCTCTTGGTAGCCGTACCGTACAACAACATGAAAAACATGAAAGCAAGGGCAACGGAGAAAAAAAGAATGATGATATTCCTGCGCCTATTTTCATGCTCCCATCGCAATGCGAAGGCCATGCTGGATGATCGTTTTTCATGGGTTTCCTGAACAGGGATAACGCCCACTTATTCGGTCCTCCTTCATAGTCCGCCGTCTGGTATGATGCATAGTTGATATGACGTGACTATTGTGTGTTGGTTGTAACTTAACGGCTACAGCCAATCTCCTGTGCCAACAAGACGCCCGCAGCAGATAAGCGGATCTTCTGAGGCACCCTTGTTGTGATGCTGTGAGTGGTTGAGTGACTGCTCACGGGGTAAAAACATAAACAGCCCCGTGAAGAGGTATTCTTCTCGTGGCTGACGCATAACAAAATCTATGCACGACAAGTATCCTCCCTTCAACGCTTACGAGGTTAGCTGACGGATTCGGACAAGAAGAGTCGCCCTACCTGCAGCCGCATGATGCGGCCGAAGGATTCACCCCAAAACCGTGCCGTCACTTGATGCTCCCATCAGCTTCAAGTTGTTCACATTCGGTTCCCCCGTTTCCCATTAAGGAAACTCAGCGAGTTGGAAAATTGGCTAGCAATATTAAGTTATTATGTGTGTATATTAAAGCCTCAGGACGCAGTTGTAAATACCGGAATGTCTATAAAAGGTTGAAAATTCGTCATGTATGCGATTAAAACCCGGTTTTTTAGCTCATTATCCCACTCGTTTGCCCATTTATCACGTTTTCTCTTTATTTCAAGATCTTTTTAAGAACTATATGTGAACTTTTTATGGGTTTTTGAAGTGATTTTATATAATATTTTGACAATGGTGCTGATGTTTTCCTCCTCTCCCCCCCGCTGAGATCACCTCTTTTCCATACGATTCTGCCAGCTGATTGCTTCGGGTAAGACCTTTTTTTATAATAAAGCCAGAGTACTATTTTCCCAAATATTGAACATCCCACACAAAAGCAGGTGAACGATTGGAACCGATTCTGAAAGTGGATGGCTTGTTCGGCGGATACTTCCCCCACAAGCCGGTATTGAAAGATGTGAGCTTCTCGGTGGCCCCCGGTGAAATGGTCGGAATGATCGGGCTGAACGGCGCTGGAAAAAGTACCACCATCAAGCATATTCTGGGCCTCCTGCAGCCGCAAAAGGGGCAGATCCGCATCCGCGGCAAGTCGCTTATGGAGGAGCCGGAGCAGTACCGTTCCTCCTTCGCCTATGTGCCGGAGACCCCGGAGCTTTATGAGGAGCTCACCATCAGGGAGCATCTGGAGCTGACCGCCCGGGCATACGGCCTCAGCCGGGACAGCTGGTCCAAGCGCTCGGAGATGCTGCTGTCCACCTTCAACATGAAGGAGAAGGTAAACAGCTTCTCCGGGCATCTGTCCAAGGGCATGAAACAGAAAGTGATGATCATGAACGCTTTTTTGACGGAGCCGCCGCTTTACATTATTGACGAGCCCTTTCTGGGATTGGACCCGCTGGGAATCCGGTCGCTGCTTGAATTGATGGTGGAGCTTAAGCGCCAGGGCGCAAGCTTCCTGATCAGCTCCCATATCCTCTCGACCATCGAGCGCTACTGTGACCGCTTCGTTGTGCTGCATCAGGGACAGATTATTGCTCACGGGGAGCTTCAACAGATCATCTCAGCGGCCGGACTGGCCGGAGGCAGCCTGGAGGATGCCTTCTGCCGCCTGGTCAGTCATGGAGGAACCCCGTGATGGCAGCCGACCTGAATAAGCTGTGGGGCAAGCGGGTCCGGGCCTTCTGGAAGGAGGCCGGCATTTACTGGAGCTATGCCGCACGCAGCGGCCTCTCGGCATTTATGCTCTTGTTCATTATTGTGGGCAGCTACGCCTACATCAAGATTTTGCAGGCTACACCCGTTGATTATCCCTATTGGCGGATTACTACACCGCTTATGGCGGCGGTTCTGGCCCTAAGCCCTATCCGCACCTTCCTGAAGCCGGCGGATACGGTATTCCTTGCACCGGCAGAGCACAAGCTTAGGGGATATTGGCTCCGCAGCATCTCGTACAGCTTTCTGTTCCAGGCGGCAGCCATCCTGGCGGTGCTTCTGCTCATCTGGCCCCTGTACGTCCACTGCGAGCCGGATGCAAGTGCTCCGGGAGTTGTGTTCACCCTGCTCGCGGCCAAGCTGCTTGCCGTGCTCTCCCGCTTTCACGAAAGCAGGTTGCTCTTCTCGGTGCACCGGGCTTTTACCGGTATAATCCGCTGGCTTCTAAGCGCAATCGTCGCTTTCTCGCTGTTGGTCCAGGGAGCGGCACCCGCATGGGGAGCGGTTGCCCTTGGTACGGTCATCCTGACCGTCTCCATCCGGCTGCTGCCCACCCACCGGATTCCTTGGGAATACTGGATTCACAAGGAGTCCCGGCACCTGAAGAACCATTACGCCTTCTTCAGCTGGTTCGCCGATGTGCCCAAGCTCCCGGTGAAGCCCAAGGCGCGGATGGCCCTGTCCCGGCAGGTAGACAGACTGGCTTTTGACAGGAGCGAAACGTATCGTTATTTGTACGCCAAAACGCTGATCCGGTCGGAATGGGTAGGCATTGTGGTGCGAATCACAGCCATTGCCGTCGTCGCATTCATGGCCGTGGAGAATGCTGTCGCAGAAACGTTGATTTATGCGGCCGCTGTGGTGATGATCTCAGCCACCCTCTCCTCCCTGGAGCAAAGCCACCGCTACAGCTTCTGGCTGGAGCTGTACCCCGTGTCCAAGCAGCAGCGGGTCAAGGCGATTGTGCAGACCTGCTTCCAGACCCTCGTACCGGTCAATGTGATTTTGGCCGCGGCATTTGCCGTGTTCCACTCGAACCATATTCTCGGGTTGATCGCGGGTGCGGCCGGTTTTCTGTATATCTGGTATTACACCCGCATTTCTCTCCGCAAAAGAGCGGCTTCGTTTGACGAGTGAAGCTGTCGCGGCAAAAAGACAGCCCGCTACCGGATAAAACCGGCGGCGGGCTGCCTTCATGCTGTCTATAAGCCAAACAAAAAAATGGCGTTTTGTGTGGTTGCCCGGGCCAGCTCCTCCACGGAAATCCCCTTGATCTCCGCTGCCGCTTCCGCCACCAGCTTCACGTAGCCTGTCTCGTTGCGCTTGCCCCGGTAGGGATGGGGGGTCAGGTAAGGGGCATCCGTCTCGATCAGCAGGCGGTGAAGCGGCACCCGGGCCAGCACCTCCTTGGGCTGTACAGCGTTCTTGAAGGTTATCGGACCGCCGAAGGAGATGTGGAAGTTCATATCGAGACATGCCTTGGCCGTCTCCCAACTGCCGGAGAAGCAGTGCATGACCCCGCCGACTTCTGCGGCGTTCTCTTCTCTTAAGATGGTCAGGATATCCTGATGGGCCTCCCTGTTATGGATCACAATCGGCATGGAAAGCCGCTTGGCCAGGCGGATCTGCTCACGGAACACCCGCTGCTGCACATCCTTGGGTGAAGTATCCCAATAGTAATCAAGGCCGATCTCGCCGATCGCCACCACCTTGGGCAGCTTGCACAGCTGCTCCAACTCCTCCAGGTCCGCTGCAGTCATATCCTTGGCGTCCTGAGGGTGCCAGCCCACAGCCGCATACACAAAATCATAATCGGCACACAGCTTAAGCGTGGAGGGTATGGTCTCCCGGTTGAAGCCCACATTAATAATTCGGGTCACCCCGTTATCATAAGCGCGCATCAGAGCTTCGTGACAGTCTTCATTAAAGGACTTGCTATCCATGTGAGTATGGGTGTCGGTAAACATGACGTGTAAGCCTCTCTCCTTCGGTATGTCATATTCATGTGCGGTTGCGCAAGAATTGCCGCAGGTCTTCGGGCAGACCGGCGGCCTCCGCCAATTCTCCGGGAAAATACAAGTGATGCTGCCCCAGCCGGATGCCGCTGATGGAGCGGATGATCTCGGACCGGCGGGAAATCTCGAACAACTGGTCCTTGTTATCCAGCAGCAGAATCGGAAGCTTCCCGTCTAATTCTCCGGGGCGGTAGACATCATAGGGCAGATCCGCAGGAAAATCAATCTCCATATAATAGGCCGAATCATAGCCTTGTTGATTGATGCTTTGCCGGATCTGCTCCAAGAAGGGCACATCCATACGCTCCAGAGGAACATATTTGAACAGCCTCCGGTTGATGAAGCGGAAGCACAGGTCGGAGAGCACCGGGTCCCGGTCGCCGGACCACTCCGTAAAGGCCACCTGCATCAGCGGCTCATCCAGCTTCAGATAGTCCGCCACTGTCAGCTTATCTTGAAACAAGCGGGTGACCGGTTCGCTAACGAATGAAAAGGCGTGACCATTCTCATACAGAGCCTTGGCTCTGGCGAATATCTTGTACAGCAGAATTTCGGCACTGCGGGTTACAGGGTGGAAGTAAACCTGCCAATACATCTGATAGCGGGACATCAGATAGTCCTCCACCGCATGCATGCCGCTTTCTTTGAACACAATGTGTCCTTTATGAGGACGGACCATCCGCAGAATCCGCTCAATATCGAAGGTCCCGTAATCAACTCCGGTAAAATAGGCATCGCGGAGCAAATAATCCATCCGGTCTGCATCCATCTGACTGGAGATCAGGCTGACCACGATTTTTTGCTCATAGGTTTTGGAGATAACAGCGGCCACCTTCTCCGGAAGGGCAGGATCAGCTTTGCGCAAGATCCGGTTAATCTCTGTATCCCCCAAAACGATCCGGCAGGTCCAGATTTCATGGTCGGTTCCGAAGGCCTTTTCTATGGAATGAGAGAACGGACCATGCCCTACATCGTGAAGAAGCGCCGCGCACAGGCACAAAAGCCGCTCCTCCTTGGGCCAATCGCTAAAGCCGCTTCGTTCGAATTGGGAGATGATCCGGCGGGTGATCTCATAGACCCCGAGAGAATGGGAGAACCGGCTGTGTTCAGCACCATGAAAGGTCAGAAAGGAGGTGCCCAGTTGCCGGATCCGGCGCAGGCGCTGAAATTCCACAGCATTGATTAAATCCCAGACGGTCTCGTCCTGTACATAAATATAATTGTGCACAGGGTCTTTGAAAACCTTCTCTTCCATCAGTCTGCCTGTCATTTCATTCGCCTCCTATTCGACATTAGCCGCAGACTATTCGACAAAACAAACGGGGTATTTTGTCGAAATCAGTCGTTTTTACTCTGATATTCTCTCGGAAATACGGCCCAATATTATTACTTCATATTACTTTATATCATATGCAAATTCCAGCATTTCACAAGAACCCCCCGAAAAACAGAAGAAATAGCCCTCATATTTCCATCATATGGTTATCTTTTTAATAAAAAAACGGTTGACTATTTTGGGAATGGTTGGTATCATGGAGACATGAACGATGTCGAAAGATGACGATTCTGCTAAACAAGATATACTAGAATTTGAGAGGGGAATACCTATTATGATGAAGTCCACCGGTATTGTAAGAAAAGTTGATGAGCTGGGGCGCGTTGTTATTCCGATCGAGTTGCGCCGTACTCTGGGAATCGGGGAAAAGGATGCACTTGAAATTTATGTAGACGGCGAGCGCATCATGCTGAAGAAATACGAGCCTGCTTGTATTTTCTGTGGCAATGCTGAGAACGTTGCATACTTCAAAGGAAAAATTGTTTGCAATGTTTGCCTTTCTGAGATGCCAACACCTGTGACAAAATAAGAATTATAGTGTATAATAAAATTATAACCAATGTTAATTCTAACCTTTTTTATATCTCCTCTAGTCCCTGGGCATTCTACGCAAAGCCGGCGTAGTCGCTTAGGGATATTTTTTCGTTACTCCCATAAGCCCGCTCCCGGAGGAGGGGCTTGAAGATTATTTATTCCACCAGAAGCCCGTTGTATACGTCCCTCTTGGATACAGACCGGTCCTGCGCGGTTTTCTTCATTGCCTCCTTGCGGTCGCAGCCCTGGGCTTCGTAATGAGCCACATGCTCCTGTAAAGATTTACCCTGCCACCAGTGTCCCGAAACAGCATGGCCTTCTTCATATATCAGATCAGAGGAAATATCGGGAGCACCTTCTACCACAAGACAATACTCCCCCAGCGGAGGGTGCTCTTCCAGGTGAGCCAAAGCTTCCTCCAGCGTGCCTCTCCCAAACTCTTCGTAGCGCTTGGTCAGTTCACGGGACAGCACAACCCGGCGGTTCCCCCAGCAGCTGAGCATGGCTTCAAGAGTTTTCTTGATCCTGTGGGGAGATTCATAGAATAACAGGGTAGCCGGCTCGCGGCTTAAGAGAGACAACGCCTCCTTCAAGCCCTTCTTGTCCCGCGGGAGGAAGCCGGCAAAGCGGAAGCCTGCCGTCCCGAGACCCGAGCAGATAAGCGCGGATAGGGCCGCATTGGCGCCGGGAACCGGAATAACCGGAATCTCAGCAGCTATAGCAAGCCGGACCAGATCTTCGCCAGGATCGGACACCGCCGGAAGTCCGGCATCGCTGACCAGGGCAATCGTCTGCCCCTCCCCTATCAGCCGGACCAGCTCCGGGCCGCTGTGCAGCTTATTATGCTCATGATAGCTCACAAGTCTTCCCGTGATCCCGTAATGGGTCAGCAGCTTGCGGGTTTGCCGGGTGTCTTCCGCGGCAATGATATCCGCCTCCTGAAGAATGCGGACGGCCCGGTACGTCATATCCTCCAAATTGCCTATGGGAGTCCCCACCAGATACAGCACCCCCGTTCCATTAGGACGATCCGCGTAGCTTCGTTGTACATTCATGCTTGATCCTTCTCCTTATCCGGGCGCAGACTGTCGGCTTGGCCATAATAAACATCCATAAGCTCCGGTGTATAGCCGCCATCCTCTCCATATACAAGCAAGGGAGGCAGCAGCCTGAGATCAGGCTTGCCCCCGAGAATTCCTTCTACCAGCACCATATTGGCTTCATCCCCTGCCCGGGGATGAACAAAGCGCAGACGCTTGGGCTCTATCTTGTATTGCCTCATCAGCAGCAGAATATCCGCGAGCCGGCCTGGACGGTGCACCATCGCAACCTTGCCGCCATAACGGACAAGGCGGCTTGCGGCGGCAACCACCTCCTCCAATGTACAATGAATCTCATGGCGGGCGGCGGCAAAATGAGAATTGGCATTCTGTTCCCCGGCTTTCACCGGCAGATAGGGGGGATTAACCGTCACCAGATCGAATCCGCCCGACCCAAGTGTCAGATGCGCCTCCTTCAGATCCCCCTGTATAATGTGAATGCGGTGCTCCAGAGCATTCAGCTTCACACTGCGGACAGCCATGTCCGCCAATCTCTGCTGGATCTCCACCGCCCAGATATCCGCATTCGTGCGGGTGCTGAGCAGCATGGCCACCACCCCATTGCCGGTGCACAGATCCAGCACCTTGCCGCGGGGCAGCACAGAGCAGAAGCGGGCCAACAGCACCGCATCCATGGAGAAGGAAAACACCTCATCGCTCTGAATAATCTTCAAATCATTGCGGAGCAAGTCGTCCGCACGCTCATTAGGCAAAAGCATAATAGATCCTCATACTCCCTGATATAATCGGTTCTTTTCTCTCCAAAAGGGAGAGCAGGCGGCAGACTCGGCGCTCCCGTCATGCTCTCGGCTCTTGGTCTTGCACTTGGCCCTTGATCTTGCACTTGGCCCTTGATCTTGCACTTGGCCCTTGATTTTGCACTTGGCTCTGGGACTTTCCGATAGGGAGAGCAGGCGGCAGACTCTGCGTCTCCCGTCACGCTCTCCGCCCTTGGGCTTGCACTTAGCTCTTGATTCTTGCACTTGGCTCTGGGGCTTTCCGATAGGGAGAGCAGGCGGCAGACTCTGCGACTCCCGTTATGCTTTTAGCCCTTGATCTTGCACTTGGCTCTTGATCTTGCACTTGGCACTGGGGCTTTCCGATAGGGAGAGCAGGCGGCAGACTCGGCGTCTCCCGTCACGCTCTCCGCCTTTATCCGCGAACAGAAGCTTCATGCGCCAGCATGACGCGACTCCCCCGCCGCCTGTGACTCTCAACCGCTCACCTTGGCAGGCCGAACGGGCACAACGCCGCGTAAGGACTCCCACCATAAGCGTATTATCCATTAGGCCAGCCGCTAACGCGGCTGGCCTAATGGATAATATAGCGCTCGCCTCCACCACACCCTCATCGAAGACGGCCCAGGCAACTCCCACGCCCATTGACGGGGTCTTGGGGCGTCAGCGCCCAAGTCCCCCCCCTTTGGCGAAAGGGGGGAAGGGGGGGATTCGCTATTTATTAAGAAACGACATACAAAACAGACAATCGCCTTCCGTACGCAAATGACCGTAATAGACATTGCATATATGAAAACCCTCATGATACAGCCGCGCCAGATTCTCATACCCTTCCCTGGTCAGAGGGGAAGCATCGGCCTTGGACGGGAGAACAGCAGGCTCCTCAGCCAGCTCCTGATGCGTCTCCTGCCGGATCAACCGAAGCAAGCGCTCATTCTCAATCTGAAGGCGCTGATTATCCTCCAGCAATTCCACAACAGTGGCCTTCAGCTTGGTCAGGTCGGCATACATAGCGCCCATTTGCTCTTCCATGGCTTCAATCTGCGTGAAAATTTCCTTTTTATCCAACGGTTGTCACCTCAAGCGAGCCTTAATTACTCTTGCTCCGCCACATCGTCCGCCGGGAGCTCCACGACCCGGTTGTTCTGCTCAAACAGCTGAACCTTGACGGTCCGCCCTTCCACATTCAATCCGACTACTTTGGCCAGCCCCAAGGAGGTGATCACAACGCGTCCCACTTTGGGCAGCTCCGTTTTGCCGCTCTCGTAATTGTCATGCTCATACTTGAGACAGCACATCAGTCTGCCGCACAGCCCGGAGATCTTGGTAGGGTTCAAGGATAGATTCTGATCCTTGGCCATCTTGATGGATACAGGGTCGAAATCTCCCAGGAAGGAGGAGCAGCAGAGAATTCGCCCGCAAGGACCGATCCCTCCCAGAAGCTTGGCCTCATCCCGGACTCCAATCTGACGCAACTCAATGCGGGTCCGGAAAATACTGGCCAAATCCTTCACCAGCTCCCGGAAGTCAACCCGTCCCTCCGCGGTAAAATAAAAAATAATTTTATTGCGGTCAAATGTATATTCAACGTCCACCAGCTTCATCTTAAGCCCGTGGTCCTTGATTTTCTCCTGACAAATGCCGAAAGCATCCTTCGCTGCAGCCTTGTTATTGTCCACCACGCGGGCATCGCTATCGTCTGCGATACGGATTACTTTTTTGAGCGGGAGCACAACATCATTCTCAGGCACGTCCCGTTTGCCAATAACCACCTTGCCGTATTCCAGCCCGCGGGCCGTATCGACAATGACGCTGCTGTCCTTCTCGACAGGCAGGTCAATGGGGTCGAAATAAAATACTTTGCCCGCTTTCTTGAAGCGGACGCCCACAACGGAATACACGTGTTTCTCCCCCCTTATATAGTAAAAGCTGTCCCTAAGCACCACTCTGCAAGGATCCCAGCTTGATTTCAACCCTTATGCTGCATCTCAATGACCGCCTGCTCCAAGGCAAGCTGGGCATTGGCAGAAGTCCGCAAGCGCTTCTGCAATTCAATCACAAGCTCCATCGACCGGACCCAATAATGCATATCAAGGTTCATGGCATGCTTGTACATCCAGTCGGTCTGATCTATATAAACGACGCTCTCCCTGCGACCGCTGCGAAGGTGAATCATATCCTTCAGACACAACAGCCATAGGTCGAGTATAAGAGACAGCTGAGCCGCCAGCTCCGACTTGAAAATAAGCTGCTGCACCGTAACCAGCACATGAGGAAACCGTGTCAACGTTTCCTTAGCCAATTGTAACATTACATTTCGAGCTTCTGCAAACTCCTTTGACTGGATATAATTCCTGGCTCCATCCAGTCCCCCCGCCACATGGGCGGCAGGCAATACTAATGCCAGCGGATGTCCCTCCTGTTCATGGAGAGCCTCGACCATCTCGGCAACTCCGAGGGGAGTGAAGGGCACCCACTGCGCTCTGGATTGGATGGTCGGCAGAAGCGCCTGTCCATTCTCTGTAATCAGTATGGCCATAATATCGGGACCAGGCTCCTCCAGAAATTTCAGCAGGCTGTTGGCGGCCTGTATAGTCATCCGGTCGGCCTGGCTGATCACATAAATCTTCTTCTGGTCACCGCTGGCCCGATAACCCAGCTCCCGCTGAAGCTCGCGGATCTGTTCGATCTTGACGCTGGCCCCATCGGGATCGATGCGGATTAGATTGGGATGATTGCCATGCTCCACCTTGCGGCATTCTCTGCATGTTCCACAAGCATCATCCACCATCTCGGTGCAAAATACTGCCTGAGCCAGCTTGACAGCCATCTGGCTTCTCCCGGAGCCTGCGGGGCCGCTGAAGATATAGGCATGAGACAGCTTTCCGCTTTTCAGACCGTTTTGCAGCATCCGCTTGGCCCGCGCCTGTCCCGGTATAGATTGAAACGACATGGTTGTCTTCCCCCGCAGTCAAAAGCTTAAATTAATCAGAATTCCCTTGATTTCGCCTATCCGGTATAAAATATCAATTTTCCCCTGCTCGGAATCGATCAGTTCATCCGCCATCGCCAGCAGATGCCCGTCGATCTCTTCCAGCAGCTTGTACCGCTTGGTCCTGCCGCGGCGGTCCCAGCCCTTCGTATCCTTCAAACCCACCCCGCGGCGGGCGGTTTCCTCCAGAAACTGCTTGATGAGCAGCTTATAGTGCCGGAGCTCCCGAACAGTCATGGACTTGGACAAGCGGTCCCCTTGGCGCTGAATCTGATCCAGCAAACGGTTAAGCTGCTCTTGCCCCGTCTTCTCATCCTGCTGGCGCAAGCTGTCAGAGAAACTCTTCTGTTCAACGGCGTGCGACGGCGCATTATCGGGACGGCGCACTTCATTGCCGGAGGGACGCCAGCCTGGATTGATTTTCATAAGAGAGCAACCTGCCTTTCCTAACAGGGAACTGGTATGCCAACCTAATCAATAATGTTCGAACCGCTCTACCGGCATCACGAATACCGCCGCTCCGCCCACTTGGACTTCCACAGGAAACGGAATATAGGAATCCGAAGTCCCGCCCATGGGAGAAACCGGAGTCACAAGCTGCTCCCGGACTTTGCAGTTATTACGGATAACCTGCAGCACTTCACTGACGCGTTCATCCTCGATCCCAATGATAAATGTAGTATTGCCTGCCTTTAAAAAACCGCCTGTACTGGCCAGCTTAGTAGCACGGAACCCTTCTTTCACCAGCGCATTGGACAGACGGTTGCTATCCTTATCCTGAACCACGGCAATTACCAGCTTCATCGTAATCCCTCCTCGAATAATGGACTTCATTAAATCAGGAACAATCCAGAATCATCATATGAACCAAACGCTTGCAAAGACTCTCCCTAAAGGAAGGATATGGAATGCACAATATCCTTATTTGACATGGGGGTAGTCTTTTCCTGCTTGGAGACGGATATCAAGCTCTTGCTGCACCTGGGTCACCACTGCTGCAAGAGGCAAATCGGCATCAATCCGGACAATCCGGTCAGGAAACCGGGCATGAATGATCCGGTATCCCTCTCTCACATTATAATGAAAGGATTGTCCCTCCAAATCCAGCCGGTTCAGTTCTCTCTGCTTGTCCGCGTGAATACGGTCAATTCCGGTCTGAGGGTCCACGTCCAGCCAGAATGTCACATCCGGCATCATATCCTCTGTGGCAAACCGGTTAATTGTATATACCTCATCTATCCCCAGACCACGGACAAAGCCCTGATAAACCAGGCTGCTGTCAACATAACGGTCGGACAAAACGGCAACTCCCTGGTTCAGTGCCGGAATAACCTTCTCTACCAGATGCTGGCGCCTGGCTGCTGCATATAACAGAGCCTCCGTACGGCTGTCCATGCTCACATTGGCCGTATTCAGGACAATCGAGCGGATCTGTTCGGCGATATCAATCCCGCCTGGCTCACGGGTTACCAATACCTTCATTCCCTTGTTCTGCAGGTAAATCTCGATTTGACGGATAATAGACGTTTTCCCTGCTCCTTCTCCGCCTTCAAGCGTAATGAACCAACCAACGGCCACATCTATTCCCCATTTGACTTATTTGACTTTCATGACAATTATACTACAATCAGCGCCTTCTTGCAGTGCTCCCTGAAATCTTGCACCTGTTTTCATCAGCTTGTCAATATATTCGATGACCGATAGACGGATCTGTTCTCCGGGAAACAGCAAAGGAATACCAGGCGGGTAAGGAATAACCGATTGGGCGCAGATACGGCCGACAGATTCATACAGCGGAACGGCTATTCTCTCCCTCTCTTCAGACTCATCCAATCCCATAAGAATAGGAACTCCGATCTCTTCTGGCGGAGCATAACCCTGCAGCATGGCAGGTCCTGTGGGACAATAGTCTCCCCTAGGACCCGCCTCCATACGAAGCATCGCCTGGTTGAGACGCGCCAGATCCTGTCTCGATGTAGCCAGACTGCAGGCAAGCACGGTATGCCGGTCATCTGCCATCTCGGCCACCACTCCCTCATCTGCCAGCTCCTCCAATAGACGGAAGCCGGAGAGCCGCCCGGTGGCGTCATAGACGATCAGCTTGAACGGGTCCATATAATCGAATGCAGGGGAGGGCGGGGATGGTGGAACAAACTGCAACGGATTGCCGGAAGCCCGCTCAGAGTAGTCCGCCTGAAACGTACGAAGATGTTCCAGCACCTCAGCAAGAAGCCGCTCACCCTCTGTTGCGATCCTGCGCCGAGCCAGATCCAAGGAAGCCATCAGGGGGTAAGACGGGCTGGAGCTCTGCAGCATGGCAAGACGTTCCTTGAGTCTTCTGCGGTCAATTCTGGTACCCTGCACATGCAACATGGCCCCCATGGTCATCGCCGTCAGCATCTTATGCGTAGACTGGACAACGGCATCCGCTCCCCGGGACAATGCAGACGGGGGCAGGTCCGGATGAAATCCCAAATGGGCCCCATGCGCCTCATCGACCAGCAGCGGTATGCCATAACGGTGCACCAGCTCAGCATGCGGCCCTAAATCCCGTCCCATACCATAGTAGTTGGGATTGGTAAGAAATACACCCTTGGCCTCAGGATATTGCGCAAGAGCAGCTGCGAGAGTCCTCCATGCCACACAGCCGGCAATACCACTTTGTTCATGGATAACCGGAGAAAGAAAAACCACCCTTGCCCCTGCCAGCATCAGGCCGTGAATGACAGATTTATGGGCATTTCTCTGCACCAGGATCAGATCCCCGCGGGAACAGACCGTCATCAGCATAGCCAGATTGCCTACCGTGCTGCCGCCAACCAAGAACATACTTTCTTCTGAGCCGAAGCACGCCGAAGCCAAGTTCTGTGCTTCTTCAATAATCCCAACCGGATGATGAAGGTCATCCAATCCGTCTATTTCCGTATAATCAAGCTCCATAATACGCCTGTAATGCTCACACCCGGCTTCGCCTAATCCATGGCCGAATTTATGTCCGGGAACATGGAAGCTGCTCTCACCCTTCAAGCGGCGTGCCTGCAGAGCCTCATAGACAGGAGCCTTCATTTGATCCATTCTCACTTGCCTCCCGCGTAACCTTATCGAGCAAGGTTCATAGAAGAACCCTGTACTCATGGAAACCTGTTTTTGCACAAACGGCAACAACTCAAAAAAAGAGAACAAGACTCCTTGTCCTCCTTCTACTATATGCAATATTCCGCGGGAATGAAAGAAAAAAGGAACTACGCGTTTTTGGGATACCAGATTTGCTTCAACTGATGAATAAAGAAGGGGTATTTGGCATCCTGAACGTCTGTCCGAACCATCTCCATCTCGCATTCCTCGCAGATAAATTCGGATACAATCGTAATTCCATCCCGGCCTGAGTTGCCACAAATAATGCAAATGTGATCCAAGCGTTCTTCCATGGCGTTCTCACCTCTAGTTTTTTATCTATCAGTATGCCCGAAATCTATGCTTTAAAACAGTCCTTCTTTTCAAAGTTTCCCTGCCGTTTGTATATTCATATGTGACATTGGGCGTCTTGGTGTCTGTACCCTCGCCGCATTGTTAGGGCATTGCGCCAAATGGACTGTAGATCTGCTGCATTCATGCCGATATTAAGGAATAGACAGCACCCGCATTTCTGGAGGAATACACATGGCCCAGCATAAGATATCCGATGATTCTACTATATACCATTATACCCTATTGCGCCGGTTTACTCGAAAACATCTGTTTTATTGGCTCTACTCTGCATGCCTGCTCCTCTGGCTTTTTGCGGATCTGGTTTATCTGGGTTGGGAGGGGGCCTTTGTTCTGGTCTGCTCGGCAGCTGCTATCTCCGTTGTTCATACGGTTATCGTACTCCTGCTGCGCCATTTGTCCCAAGGCAAGGTCCCGCATATATGGGGATGGATGTTTGCTTATCCCTTCTACGGTTATCTTCCATTAGGCTATGTTCCGGTCAGTCAGTGGAATAGAATCAACCGGCATCGGCTGCTGATCGGTTTTGCCTTGCTTGCCCTCTTCTATGTATGGATGCCGATTGCCTGGCTTGCCAATTCGGCAGCAGCGCACTACTTCCTGCTGCTGCCCCAGCTTATTTATGTAGGCTCCTCCATGCGGCGAAACCGCAGCGGGCTGCTTAAGGCCACTCCCCGCGACATCTCTCTGTACAAGAATTGAAATATTTTAATTGTCAGTTAATTTGACATGGCTGCCGCTTAACACTATAATCCGTAGTGTGAGGTGTATCACAGTGAAGATACAGAACTTCAAGTATTTCGAGAAGGGGCTCAACCGTTTCTTCGGTCCGTTGGAAGCCCGGATCATGAGTATTCTTTGGGCACATGCCGAATTGTCCATCAAGGATGTCCAGAGAAAGCTGGAGCAAGAGAGGGATATTAATTTCAACACGGTCATGACGGTTATGAACCGCCTGTTGGACAAGGGCATTCTCGTCAAAAGGCTGGAGGGACGCACCTCCTTGTACCGTCCGACCCATACCCGGGACGATTTCCTGGACATTCAGTCCAAGGAAATTACCCAGGAGCTGATGGAGGATTTTGGCCCCCTGGTAGTCAATCATATGATTGATGCATTGGACCAGGCAGATTCAGAGCTGATTACCCTGCTGGAGCAAAAAATCCAAGCATTGAAAAAGGAACGATAGCGCATGCGGAATCGACAAGCCCAATCCCTGATTGTCTTCTCAATCCTGACAGCAGCCATCATCTTCAGCCAGATGGTGCTCTACGCTTTGTTCCTGATGTTTCACTGGCCTATGTTGGCTAATCTATTCGACATGTGCAACAATTGGCTGATGAAATTAAGACTGCCGCTGGTGGCCAAGGGGCTTGATGTCCTGGTGCTTAGCACGGTTATTACCGGCTTCTTGTTCACCATCAGCCAAATCCTTGCCTCCTTTCGTGTAAAAGCCCGGTTCAGCGCCGTCCTCGACCCGGAGCAATCGCGGCAGATGGTCCGAAGGTATGCCTTGGCTGAGGGAAATCTGATGGTGATCCGCTGCCAGAAGCCGATGGCCTTCACTATGGGATTTTTCCGTCCCGTCATCATCATGTCCACCGGTTTAACGGACTTGCTGGAGGAGGAAGAGCTGGAGGCGGTGGTCCGGCACGAACAGTTTCATCTGATAAACAGAGATCCTCTGCGCACACTGTGCATATACGCGCTGTCCAGCATCATGTGGTATGTGCCTATCCTGCGGTGGTGCCACCACTGCTTCAAGACAACCAGGGAGGTATTGGCTGACCGCTATGCCATTTCGGCAACCGGCTCAGCGGTGGGACTGGGGAGTGCGCTTGTAAAGCTGACCAAGAGCAGCACACCGCTATCCATGAGCTTTGCTCATGCTTCCTTTGCCGATACGCCAATCAACATCCGGATCAGGCAGCTGCTCGATCCGCAGGAGAAGCCCAGGATCAAGCTTCCCTGGTTCTCGGCTATCGTCTCTTTTCAAGTCCTTGTGTTGTTAACAGCACTGTTTTTGCCGGCTTATCTGTAATGGCTTGACAGAAGATAGGCCGGTTGAACAGTTTCATCTTTTTATCGATTTACACTACGGTGTGTAGTGTTGGGGAGAATTGCACATTATTTTCAGAGGAGGTTTTTAGATGAAAAAGTGGAGAGTTGCCATTATTGTTTCAACTGTCGTAGTGTTGGTGGGCGCAGGTGTTGCTTATGCCGCTTATGATTATTACGCCGGCAATAGCGTGGAGGTCAAGAGCGTAATTGCTACCTCCAGTCCGGGCGCCGCAAGTCCAGGGGCCTCGGCAACCCCAGCGGCTGCAGTGGAGGCTGCAAGTGTAGATGGGCTGTGGACGATTCAAGCGGCTTCCGAGGTGTATTTCTCTGTCACAACCTCCAGGGAGACGGTAAACTTCTCTGTTAAGCCCGTAACAGGCTCCTGGCAATTGAACAGCTCCGATCCTGCGCAGAACAAAGGGGAGGGAAGTGTTGAACTGGCCAACCTAAGCTCAGGAAACTCCCAGCGGGACAATCATATTAAGGGCAACGACTATTTGCAAGTAGCACAATATCCTAATGCCACCTTCACAACAACCTCCTTCGAGCAGCTCCCTGAGGAGTGGAAGGAAGGAGAGGCCGTCCCCATCCGTATTAACGGCACTCTGAGTCTGAGGGGACTATCCAAGGATGTTGCATTTGACAGCAAGGCGCAATTTATCGAGGGCAAGCTAAATCTGGAAGGCAGCACCGTGGTGACCTTTGATGATTTCGGCATGAAGAACCCGCACACGGTGCTGTTGAATACTCAAAATGATGTAACCGTTCAGCTCCGTTTGATTTTGGCTAAATGAATGAGAGGTCCGGGCGCTTCTCTGGTCCTGTTCCGCTGGGAAGGTTCATAGCAGCTGGCCGATAAAACTTGGCTTTAATCAATTTTTCTATTGATTCCTCACAAAGGGTTATGTTTCACTATGGAAAGACGATGAAGCTCATCCCCTTTTGATACAGGCCTACTTAATGGCTTTTCGCCGCTAAACAGCAGCTTCTCAGGAGGCTGCTTGTTCGCGGTATTTTTATGCCCAAAAAAAGGAGGATAGAAGAAATGAACAACCGCAATGAAATATATGTAAAGCCAGCAATACTGGCGCTTGTTTTAAGTAAAATGTTCGGTAAGAATATAACCCGCGCCGATTATCAACTTAAAAAGATGCAAGGCGGGACATTAGGAGAAGTTTGGCTTGTGACGGGCTCGGCTGAAACTTCATGCGGTGAGAATCTGCCGTATAAGGTCATTTGGAAAACACAGAAAAAATGGACGCGTTATGCCGATCCTGATTCATGGCGAAGGGAATATGACCTTTATACATCGGATTTCAAAGAGGTTTTCTTCGATTCGTTCCGTTGTCCGGAGTGTTATCACGCCGAATTGAATGAAGATGAGATACAGCTTTGGATGGAATATATTGATGGCGTGTCTGGCTTGAATCTGACCTGCGAAATGTATGAATGTGCAGCTGAGAAACTGGGGCGATTTCAAGGCAGGTTGTACACTGAACTACCAAGCGTATTGCAGAAGTTGCCCAATTTAAGCAAAGTTGAGTTTACGAAAAGCTGCTATATGCGGTATCGGTCATGGAATGTTTTGTATGACTTCATTCGCTCCGGCGACTGCAAAATTCCAAAGCACCTATGTGAAATGATTATAGATCTGGATAATAATGCGGACGAAATATTCAAACGCGTTGAAGAACTGCCGATAGTGCTTTGCCACAGAGATTTTTGGGTGGCAAACCTATTCTATTCGGACAGTAAGATCGTACTCATCGACTGGGACACGGCCGGATGGGGGTACATGGGAGAGGACATTGCGAGTTTAATAGCGGACGAAACAGACGTCTGTCATATGGTTGAATATTACCAAAAATGCATTCCAGCGTATTACAAGGGCTTTTCTGAATATGCAGATGTGTCCCATATCCGTAATCATTGTATCCATGAGCTAATCCTTGCTATGTTCGGATACAGGCTTGTGGAGCGATATAAGTTCGCTGAGTCGCCCGAAGATAAATCACTGCATCTTAATACCTTGCAAAAAATCTATGAGATGAGAAATATGTAGATGAATTCGATTGAGCCAATAGATGCAACAAATCTTCTCTCAGTAAAATCATGATGCGCGGCGAGGGCTGGCCACTAATCCGATCCACGGGCATGTATCTATCAAAAAAACAGAAGGGGCTAGCCATCCTTGTCTTGCCCTTTCTGCATCCTGTCAGTGGATTATTTGCTGAACTTCAAGCGTTGAGCCATGCAAAAAGATTCGCTGGCGGAGTTCAAGGACGCTTTTTCGCACGAGGTGGATACGGCGCTTTTTGATCCGTGCGACCAAGCAAATAATCGACACTCGTTTCATGGAAATCAGCTAATGTTATCAAAAGTGCTGTCGGAATATCCAACTTGCCACGTTCGTAATCGCTATAGGTTCGCTGTTTACAATTTAGATATTGGCATAGTTGCTCCTGCGATAAATCCTTATCTTCGCGCATATTCCGTATTCGTTCATAGGCCACAAGCACTCACCTCAAGATGAGTATAATTCAGTGGATAATCCGCTCTTCACTTTCAGTGTATTATCCACTATAATTTCTTGTGTATGCCTTTACGAGTGAGGCGGAAGTAGCAGTTTGAGAAGGGGGACACCGAATCGTGAAAGGAGCCAATGAGCTTCTCGAGCATATTGAATGCGTTCGCAGAGAACTGAATGAGCAAGCGTTGCGTTATGGTCTTCAGAGCCATGCGGCTCTTGAAAAGTCAAGGGAATTGGATTGTCTATTGAATGCCTATCGATCCGCAAAACCGGTGGCAAACATAGATTCAAGCATGAAATTGCCATAATTTTTATTGAACCGGTCAGCAAAAGTGAAGAGGTCTTTCTATGCTTGGCAACGGCCATTCCGCACCCGCCGCGCCGCCGCAGGCGTGCTGCAAGCGCGGGGTCGGCGTCTGAGCCTTCCCCTTGGGCCGGGCCTGCTTCCCTGCTTCTTGCTTCGATGGGAAGGTTCGGACACTTCTCAGCGGACGTCCAGACATAAAGAGACCCCTTAGCCAGATGCTAAGAGGTCTCTTTATGCTTGGCAACGTCCATTCCGCACCCGCCGCGCCGCCGCAGGCGAG
>JAQSYI010000041.1 GCA_029256185.1 Paenibacillaceae bacterium | reverse complement strand
GCTCCACTTTGTCCATGTCTGCTTCCTCCATACCTGGGATGCCTCTATTTTCGCATGGTCCGTTTCCACTTCACAGGTGGGGAGTATTTGACGCTTACCCTTTTTCGTGTGGCCGTTACGCCTCGCTCTTACTCATAACGGAAAAAATTTCCGTTTTTCCGGTAAATTCTTTATATAGTAATCCCGTCCCGCTTACCTCTTAACGGAAATTTTTTCCGCTATCTCTGCAAAATCTTCGTTACTCGCTGATTTAACGGAAATTTTTTCCGTTATTTCCTCCTGACCGCCCCGAAAAGGCATTTTGACCTGGTTTTGAGGGAGTTAACGGAAATTTTTTCCGCTAAATCTCGGCAATCACCGGAAAATGTCCTGATAGCGGAAAAAATTTCAGTTATATCGTCCCCATGCGGCCTTTGTTTCCAGCTGCTTCCCTACTTGATCCAGGAGGGAGGCAGGAATCCCCTTCCTCGGAATCACATACGTTCTGATCTTTCGCAGCCGCAAAAAAAAAAGCCCGCGAACGCGGCTTGCGGCCGGGTTCGCGGGGTCGTGCAGTTATTCGTTATAAATTCCAAATTCGTAGATGATCGGCTGAGAGATGCCGGAGGTAAAGTAGATTCGCGCTTTGCTTCCTGCAACGGGCGGGAATGCTGCCGTAAGCGGGCTGCTGGCGGAGCTTCCAATGGTGGTGCCTGTATAAGCCGTTTCGTAGGAGTCCCCGTCCCAATACTCGATTCTAAAGCCGGCGGTCCGGCTGCCGTACTCGCTGACTTTGATTTTATTAAAGGCAACCGTCGTGCCAAAATCCACCTCCAGCCACTCACCGGCGAACCTTCCTGCGGCCGCCTGCCAGTTGGTCCGGACAGAACCGTCGAATGCCATGGCGGCACTCTGGGCGGCTGCAAAGTCAGAGGAGCTCCTGTACACTTTACCGTAAGCATAATTGAGCTGACCGGCCGTGGTAACAGATACGATCTGAGAATGATCGCTTTCTCCGTCCCCAGTCCATGCCGATACACAATAATAGTAGATTGCGCCTTCCAATAGTCCTGTATCTCTGTAATTCGTTGAGGAAAGCCCTGCGGCAACCGCAGTATAGGGTCCGGCCGGATACATGCTCCGCTTCACCGTGTAAGAGCTTGCCCCGCTTACCGCGGTCCAGGAAAGATCCGCCGTGGTTGAACCGGAGGATACTCCCAGCAATTCAGATGGAGCGCGGAATAGCTGGAATTCGTAGATGATGGGCTGGGAGGCGGCGGAGGTAAAGTAAATTCTCGCCTTGCTTCCGGTTGCCTCCGGGAAATATACGGTTAACGGAGCACCCGCATGAGGCCCGATGGTTGTTCCCGTGTAGGCGGTCTGCCATTCCGCCCCTGTCCAGTATTCAATGCGGAAGCCGGTTGTCCGGTTGCCGTATTCGGATAGAACCGCTTTGCCAAAGGAAATGGTCCGGCCAAAATCCACCTCCAGCCATTGCCCTGCAGTCTTCCCAACCGCTGCCTGCCAGTTGGTCGAACTGAGACCATCGAAGCCTTTCTCCGCAGTCTGATTGCTGTTGAAGCTGGAGGAAGCGGCATACTGTTGATTGAGCGTCAAAGCCCGCGGCTCCGGCGTGACGGCAAAGACCTCATGGGAAGCACCCTTCTCCATGCCATATTGATTAACAGAAGCAATCACATAATAGTAGGCGGCGCTATTGCCCAGTCCCGCATCCGTATAGGAGGCTGACGTTACACCGGCCGCGATGGTCTGATAGGGGCCGCCTGATCTATGGCTGCGGCGGATGCTGTAGGATGCCGCCCCCGGCTGCTGATTCCAGCTTAACCCGATTTGTCCCTGTCCGGGGGTGGCGGTAAGCCCCGTTGGCACATGATACAATTCAAATTCGTAGATAATCGGCTGCAGGGTTGCAGAAACCACATAGAATCTGGCTTTGCTGCCGGTCACCTCCGGGAACTCCACCTGAACCCGATCCCCTAAATCGGCGCCGATGGTGGTTCCGGTATAGGCAGTCTGCCACGATTGCCCATTCCAATACTCGATTCGGTACGCTTTCGTGCGGTTCCCGTATTCGGACAGGGCAGCCCTGTTAAATGTGGTGAATTGTCCAAAGTCCACCTCCAGCCACTGGTCGTTCCTCGCATTATTTGCTGCCTGCCAATTGGTGGTGCTTATGCCGTCAAATGCTTTGCCGGCTACTTGAACCCCATCATAACTGGTGGAACCGCTATATTTCCGCTTCAGATTGAGATTCCCGGAGAACCGGTAATATTCCACAGCAACCGGGGATGCCGCCAGTCCTTCCTCAATAGCAACAGCCTTCAAAGTGGAGTCAGCCGAGATGACAATGGGACTGGCATACAGATTTCCTCTGCCGGGGCCGGGAACACTTCCATCCAGCGTATAGTAGACTGCCGCTTGAACCGAATCAGCGGCAAGCGAAACCGTCACAGGCATGCTGTACAAGTCCCCTTTATGGTCCGGCACGGGTTGGGCAGCCCGCTCCGATGTTCGCACAATAAGCAAGGCCCAATCTTCGGCGGCGCCAGGCTGTGCCGGAATCGCCCATTCTCCCGCGCTGTCCGCCGCTATGGCATCGGCAATCGTGATATACTCCCCATTGCGGGTATTGAACCACTGGGCCCTGAACGCTGCAGCACCGCTCAATCCCTTCACCTTCCCGGTATAAGTCCCCGTATAGGAAGGCAAATAGGCAACCACAACAGAACGGTCCGGATTGGACAGCTGATACGGAGCGGACTTGTCGGTCAAAGGCGGTGCGCCGTTCCATTCGATCACACCAGCATCGGGAGCCAGCGTCCACCAGGGAAGGGCGGTGAAGAAATCCTTCAAGAACCTCATTTGCTCTCCCCCCGGCTTCAGAACCGCCTCATACCAAGGTGTGGGAGAAGCGTTCCACACCTGCCAGTTGTCGATGCTGTCCCAGGTTGCCTGCCAGATTCCTTCTGCTCCATAGGTAAAGCCTGCGCTGCCGGAAACAAGCGCGTTCCAGGCTATTTCCCGGGTATACTTAGTTGGAATTCCATTAATATTCTCGTAATTGGCCTCCCCCTCCAGAATAATCCTGGCGGGAAGCTCATTGTAGTGGTCCAACCAATATGGCTTGGCCTTCAGGGAGCCATGGCCCGCTTGCAGATAGTCCATCTGATACCACGGCTGGTCCCGGAATTGGTCCGGGTTCCATACGGCATTATGCAGAAAATTAAGGCGTTTGTAGGGATCGATATCGTAGATGTAGGATGAGATACGTCCCCAGGAAGCGGAGTTGCCCGTAGCGTACTCCCCGGCTCCCAGCCATACGACCGGATATGCGCCATAGCGGGCTACGACATACCGGGCCAGCCTCATGTAGCCGGACTCATTGGCAGCCTCCAGATTGCGCCCCCAGTCCAGACCCAGCGCCGATACAAAGCCTTGATCGGACAAATACGCCAAACGCTCGTCCACGTTTTGCCAGAAATACGGATTAAGCTGTTGAAACAATCCGCTGTTATTCAAGGGCTGATGCTGATGATCATATGGTGTCAGCTCGGTTATGGAAGCGATTGCACCCAATGCTGCGCCAATGACAGTTACCCTCAGGTAGCGGATGTCCGCAGATACCGGAGCAGCAAATTCTTGCCCGATCACCCCATCCGAGTTGTCAACCAGAGTCGTATACCGGATGCGGTCGGCAGAGCCCTCCACAACATACGACCATGTGTCGGGTGTCCCAAAGGCAATATCCAAGCCCGCAACCGTTCTAACTGTTCCCAAGTCCAGCTCCATCCACTGGGGGTAAGCAGCGGAGGAGGCCTGCCATCGTGTCTCCTCATTGCCGTCCACCGCTTTTTTGGAGCCCCTGTGATCGCCTCCGGCAGCCGGAGCCACGGCGCTTGAATGAGAGGTGGACAGACTCGCATCGTACCAGACCGGACCGCCTTCATTATAAGTGCCGGCCGGCGATACATCTCCCCAGCTCCCCCCAAACAAGGTCATGGCATACACATTGTAGCCCTGCTCCTTGCGTTTATCCGCCATTCCCTTAAATTGCGACATGTACCGGGCATCATTGGATTCCTCCAGCCTTTCTCTGCCGGACAAGCCCATCCAATGGGTATCTCCCAGCCAGAAAAAAGGCGTTCCGTCGCCATAGGTGACATAACGGTTATTGGCTGACGGCTTCAGAAATCCATGCTTATATATATCCATGCCGCCCAGGTATTCAGTAGCTGCAAAGCTTCCCGTCACATGATGAAGCCCTGCATTATTGGGATCGGTGGCGCTCGTCTCATATGTCCACTCTCCGGCAACAGGAGGGGAGAACCGGATCCGCCAGCTGCTGCCTCCATCCCAGAAGCCGGGCATTGCCATCTGAATGCCCCCGGGGCCCTGGAATACTGCCGTCACATCAACATCCAGATAAGGATTAATATAGGATGAGGTGCTGTTCAAGGTGATTTCAACAGGATGCCACTGCTCAACTTCAAGCCCGTTTGCCCCCACCTGACGGGGACCCGCCAATACAATAACGGCAACGAACAGAATTACCAGCCAGTAAAATGCATGGCGGCCCATCCTCTTCACTCCACTATGGCTGGCAAGATTAGGCATAAGCTGCTTCCCCCTCTCATGATTGGTTTCCAAAAACTTCTTTTACCGCCTCCAAATATCCCGTTCCATGAACCGTATCCGGCTCCAGGTAGCTTCCTTCGGTCCATTCGTTCCACGAATTAATCGTTACCATGGGGGTGGGCAAGGTACGGCCCTCCAGATAATCCCGCGCTGCCTCCAGCGCCTTCTTGAATTCCGCCGGAGTATTATTGACCAGGACAGAGGTATGGGGATATCCCAGCGGAGCGTGCGTATCCGATTGAACCGTTCTGGGTGTGGAATCCCAGCCCATTGAGACATTGGGGTAATAGGGCAGCGGATAAGAACCGCTCAGCTGATCCCAGCAGGTGATGGACTTCTTCGCATATTCCGGATAGGAAACATAAGGATACGATTCCATGGGCGTATGGTGCATCCAGACATACGAGGTTACGCTATCCATGCCCAGCATCAGCAGCATTTCCTGGGGATTCGCCGCAAGCCTCTCTGTAGGCAGAATCCGCACGCCCCAGATCACGGCGTTCAAGTGCAGCTCACCCAAGCCCGCTGCGCGGGTCTTCGCGCGGAAGCTGTCCAGCGCCTCCCGGGCCTCCCCCACTCCTCCCAAGCCCCCAACCAGGCTCATCAGCTCATAGATGGAAAAGTACAGCTTGCCGTCCAGGCGCATGTAAGAGGGATGGGAGAAATAACGCTCAATGATGTAATCTGCGGCGCGGTCAAAGCTGCTGCGGTCCGTATGCCCCTTGGCCAATAAAGTCATGTCAGAGCTCCGCTTGTAGGGAAAAATATTGACCCAATCATGATTGGCCCACATCAGGGAAAACTTCAGCCTGCTGTTGTTGGACGCCTTCATATATCCCTCCTCCAACGCTCCGTTCAGGAACGGGCGGCCCTCATACCAGTACCAGTCATAGATAAAGGAGGTTATGCCGTGGGTGGAGGCCGCCTTGATCTGCTTCTCCGCCACCTCCGGCTTGGACTCGTCCAGATACCCCCACAGCGGAACCTTGGGCTGCATGTGGCCGGGGAACCTTGGGGTTCCGGCCTTCACCAGATTCCACTCCGTCCATCCTTCCCCGTGCCACTCCTCATTTCGCGCATTAATATGAAAATTGGGGAAATAATAAGCAGCCACCTCAACAGGCTTGTTCATCCTTGCACCCATCCCTCCACTCATCCTTGCAGCCCCTCTCTCCAACTGTCTCTCATCCCTGCAGCTCCTCTCCTCCGGCCCTCATCCTTGCGGTTCTTGCGGTTCTGCCCGAAATTTGACCCAAAGCGCTTCCCCCGGCTCCTCCTGGCATAATGTCATAACGGAGCCGACGCGGCCGAGCAGCCGGGCATTACTGTCCGCTTCCCTATGACAATAGGATTGGGGAAGATGCAGATGGATGCATCCGCGCCGGGTATAACCAGGCTTCCACATCAGCTCCAGCGTCTGCTGCTCCTGATCCCACTGCTCACTGGCAAATTCGGCCCAGCCTTGGGTAAAATGCATATCCGTGCCGGTCAATTGAGGATGGCCGGCAGACGGGCGCAGCGCCAGCAACCTCATGGAATGAGGCATTACATTGTGAAACCGCAGCTCATTAATGCCGGATATATATTCCTGCGTCCATAGCTCCATCCCGTGAAGCTCCTCCCCCTCGGGATAGCCTATGGCCTCAAGAGGAACCGCCATATCCTTGGCATGATCCTCCCAATTAAATAGACCGAGGATGACCCGGCGCTCCCCACCGGGGCCTTCAACAGCAAGCTTCCACAATTCCGGCGCATCCGGATGGAAGAAGTCAACCGGAACAGCCGCACCCGGACCAACAGGAAACAGCTGGCTCACAATGGGCCTTCGCTCCTCCTCCAGCCCGGACAGCTTATCGTTGTAGAAGAGCAAGCCTCCCGAAAGCGCCACAACACCGGCCCATACTCTCGCTTCATCCAGTGTCGGGGTGTAATCATCCGATATCCCTTCCGGCTCATGGCCCCGGATGACGAGAACATCCGGATCGTTGAAGCCCGCCGTGCCGTGAAGGAAATAGCGGGCCGCCATGGTTCTGGCGCATAGCTTCACCAGCTCCCAGGCTGAGGGCCGGTCTTGCCCGACTGTATAATTCCTCCTGGTGATATCCGGCGTCATCCGGTTGGCATCGATCATATTCCCCATGCTGGTGAACAAGGGCGCAGCACAGCCCAGGATGAAGCAGTCTGCTCCCGCGGCCTCGCGGATGACCTTCATGGCGTTCCGGTAAGCCCGGGCAGTGGTGGTGCCCGGATAATAGATCTGCTCCCGCTCCAAGCTGGAATGCGTACCCTGATCGGTAAAAAGGGAACGAACCAGAAAATCCAGCTTGATGTAGCGGAAGCCCCATTCGTGAACAGCTCGGTGAAACAGCCAGCGCAAATGCTCCAGAACCTCCGGATTGGTCAGATCCAGGGCGAACTTGATGTTGTTCTTCTCATGAAGCTCCAGCACATCGCTTCCGTTGGGGTTCATCCCGGCTACCGGCAATCCGTTGCTGGTCAACAGCCAGTCGGGATGCTCGGAGACCAGCCGGGAGCCGGCATCTGCCAGAAGCGGCGAGAACCACAGGCCGGGCTTGTACCCGGCTTCCGTGATCCGCTCCGCCAGCCACTTCATGCCGTGGGGGAACTTGCTGTTCGGTTCCCAGTCGCCAAAGCCTGTCTCCAGAAACCAGCCTGCATCAATCACAACATACTCGGGTGCTATATGGGAAAACTTCCTCAGCTCCTGAACATTCTCCAGAATGTGCTGCTCCGTTACCGTTCCGTAATAATAGTACCAGGACAGCCAGCCTGTGGGAGGCGTACGAAATCCGCTTGCCGGCTGCATCTCCCGGCATACTCGCTCCATATACAGGCGCAGCAGCCGGTCATGGTCATGATCCCCCATGATCATAACCGCTTTTTCCGTGGCAACCGCTGAACAGGAAGGCAGGATCAACTGCTCCAGCTTATTGGCTACGGAGAGATGAAGCCGCTCATATCCCGCTTCCGCCTGTACGAGCAGATGGGGAAAATAAGATTCGAAGGAGCAGCAGCCAAGCAGAATGCTCCTCCCCTTGCCCTCCGGCTGATGAAGGAGGGTGAAGGAATCGAAATAATGGCTTGGACCCGGCTCCAGCACCTCGATGCCCGCATGCATATCGGTGGATTGCAGTCCTGCGTTCAAGGCGCGCCATGGCCCATTGATCCCGGTCCGGCCCATACTGGCAAGCTCCCCTTCGGCAAGAACAATTTCTGCCAGCTCCAGCGGACCGCTGCTCAGGTTCTCCAGCTGAATGGCCCACTCCACAGCTCCTTCCTGAGGATACAGATCCATCTGGAGAGTTGCCAGCATCTGCGGATGCCGGTAACAGTAAGCATAAGACCGGACTTCTTCATTCTTCTGCAGAACCCTTGCTTCTGCCCCTGCAAAGTCCTGCTCGGTATACGCTTCCCCGGTTTGCAGCCGGATACGGAAGCCGAAGCTCAGCTCCGCCCCTTCTTCTCTTCCGCAGCGGATCAGGATGCGCCCATCTCGTTGAAGCTTATGGAATATGCGATTCGTATTCAAGTTCAAGTCCACTCCTCCAGTTGTAATAAAGCTTGGCGGATTGCGCCCCATTCCATCTGCGGGGGAAGCGTGTCCGAGAGCGCGCATAACGCAGCCGTTGCTCCCGCGGCCTGGCCCATGGCGACGGCATTGCCGGTAACCCTGTAGCTGGAATGGGCGATAAAGTCGCCGCTCACGCATCTGCCCGCCAGCAGCAGCCCATCCACATCTGCCGCAATCAAGGCCCGCAGGGGAATCTCATAGGGGAGACTTGGTTTGCCGTCATCTCCAAAGCCCTTTCCCTGCAGCGGATTGGTGGAATGGATATCGATGCCGTAACGGACCTGGCATACGGAGTCCTCATGCTTCCGGCCTTCCCGCAGATCCGCTTCCCCCACCACGTACCGTCCGAGGATTCTCCGGCCTTCGCGGACGCCGATGTGATTGGCCGTGCTGACGAGATAAAGTCCGCTCCACACGCCGCCTGCCGCCCGAAGCCCATCCACAATATGATGCAGCTCCCGCCTGGCCTGCATGGTAGCTCTGCTGATCTGCATGGCGTCTACCGCGCTGGCCCCATACTCGTGGTTAGCCATCAGGGCAAACAGCCGATCACGAATATGAAACAGGGAGGGACCGGAATAAGACGGCCGCACATCCGCTTGCGCCATCTGCTCCAGCAGCCTATGCTTGGGCTCCTCGCTGAGGCCGTTCATGGTGAAGGGAGCCGCATCCTCTAACCGGATGCCCGCCACCAGCGCCATCAGGCTCATGGGCTGGGTCTCCCCTGTTCCGGGTCTGCCCAGCTCGAACCGGCAGCCCGCCCGAGCCGCCAGGTCCCCGTCTCCGGTGGCATCAATAAATACCCCTGCCGACCACGCCTGCCGGCCTGACTTGGATTCCGTTACTACAATAGAGAGCCGCCCTCCATCGTTCACGCCGGCATGAACCACACGCGTATGAAGCAGCACCGTCACGCCGGCCTCCTCGCACATCTCCTCCAGCAGCAGCTTCATCTCCTCGGCATCGTAAGTGAAGTCCTCTCCCTCGCTTTGTTTTCTGGCATTCCTGCGGTCCAGCCGGGCTATGATCTCCGCCATGATCCCCCGTTTGCCGCCCGCATCAATAATCCATGTCAATAATCCCGAGGTCCAGATTCCCCCCAGACAGCCCTGTCCCTCCAGCAAAACCGTCCTCGCGCCTGTACGCGCTGAGGCTATCGCTGCCGCAGCTCCGGCAGGACCGCCCCCGCAGACAATCACCTCCGCCTGGAACACAACAGGGACAGCCCTGGATGGCTCTTGATAAACATTCGTGCTCACTAGGTATACCTCCCAAGTTACATTTTGACCGCGCCATCCGTCATGCCGCCGTAGAAATGCTTCTGATTGTAAATAAAGAAGGCGACAGGGAGGAGAAACGCAATGGTGAGAAGGGCATAGACAGCTCCCCAATCATTGACATATTCACTCATAAAGGAATAGACGGCCAAGGTTATTGTTTTTTTCGACGGGCTTCTGATAAACAGCAGGGGCATCAGAAAATCATTCCACACATTAATCGATGAAATCACGGCATACGTAACCGTAACCGGCCGCAGCAGCGGGAAGATGATTTTCAGGAAAATATTCAATCTTCCGCAGCCGTCGATGCTGGCGGATTCATCCAGACTTCTGCTGATCCCCTTAATGAAGCCGGTATACAGCAGGATGCCCATGGGAATAGCGCTTGATATGCTGATGAGAACAACGGCCGTTCTCGTATCCACCAGCCTTAGCTTGTTGATCAGCACATACAAGGGCACCAGATTAGCCGCTATGGGAATCATGGAGGCGCTGATGAACAGAAAATAAATGAAATGAAAGAAAGGCTCGTTTCTTCTTGCCAGGCTGTAGGCCGCCATGGAGGTCAGGTAAATGGAGATCAGGATGGTAATACCCGTCACGGCAACGGAATTGATTATATTCATAAGCACATAAGAGGAAGCAAACACCCTTGCGTAGTTTGCGAATTGCAACGAAGACGGGAGCGTGAATACCCGGTTTATCTCTTCATTGGTTTTGAAGCTGCTCAAGACAATATTGAGCACAGGAATCAGGATCACCAGCGTTGCCGTGTACAAAACCGCATACTGCAGGACCCGAAGCCAATTTTCGGAGGAATGGAGCGGCTTGGACATTCAGTACTCCACCTCCAGCCTTCTGGTTATTCTCAATTGAAGGAAGGTAATGACGGCTATGAACAGGAAGAACGCCAGCCCGATGCTGCTTGCATAACCGAACTGGTTGGATAAAAAAGCGGTATTGTAGATTTGCATCGTGACGGTATTGGTGGAATTCATCGGTCCTCCTCCGGTAAGCACAAACGGAAGCTCGAACACCCGCAGAGCGCCTGTAATCGAAATAAACATATTAATGGTTACAGAAGGCATAATAAGCGGAAGAGTAATCAACACGAATTTGCGCCATCCCGTAGCCCCGTCCAGGGAGGCCGCTTCATTCACCTCGGCAGGTATGGCCTGCAGACCGGTCATATAGATGATCATGCCGTAGCCTGCCCACTGCCAGATATTGATTGCTACAAGCACATTCATCGTGATGCCGGCATCCGCCAGCCAATTGTGAACCAGACTGTCCAGCCCTGCCCGTTCCAGCACCTGATTGATAATCCCGTTATATTGAAAGAAGGAAATCCAGGTCAACCCAATAATCAGGGAGCTGATGACGGACGGCATGTACAGGATGGTCCGGAAAAACCGGTTGCCCTTCACTTTGTTAACCAGGATCAAGGCTAGGCCAAGCTGGAATACCGTTCCGATCACAATACTGGCCACGGCAAAATAAATCGTATTATAGAAGGCGCCGTAGATTTTGCTTTCCTGAAAGATATGAATAAAATTGTCAAACCAGACAAAGCTATAGCGGCTGCTGAACCCGTCCCAATCCGTAAAGGAATAAAACAAGGTCATCATCAGCGGATAATACTTGAAAATCAGGAATACAGTCAGCGCAGGCGCCAAAAAAAGGCAGGCATACATAAACTCTTGCTTGGCACGATTGTGAAACATATGCTTCTCTCCATTCCCCCATGGAAGGAGAGGCGTGGAGTCTCCTCCTCAGCCGCCTCCCCTTCGCGCAGGCTTATTCCTTTACAACCATCTGGCTCTTGGTTTTTTCGAATTCCTCATTCAGCCGTTTAAGCTCCGTCTCTACCTTGGAGCCCACCAGAATATTTTGCAGTGCGGTATCCACTTCCTTGCTAAAGGCAGGAGTCAGAGCCGATTTGCTGCCGATGGTAACGGAAAAGTCGCTGGACGAGAAGTTGTTCACATAATCCTGCAGCACGGGAACCGTCTTGACCTCCAGCCCCTTCAATACTGTAAACAAGGACTGCTTCTCCAAATATTCCTTCAGGTTGTCCGGACTCACGAAGAAATTGAAGAGCTGCTTGGCGGCCTCGATGTTCTTGCTCTTGGATGAAATGACCAGCACCCGGTCTCCGGTGCTCATGGTATATTTCTTTCCGTTCACTTGAGTAACGGGAGGAGTGAACGCCCCCAGCTCGAATACGTCCTTGTTGGCGTTCACGATGGGATCCAGAGAAGGCAGCCAGGTGCCTTGGGGCAGCATGGCCGCCTTGCCGTCGGCAAAATATTGCACGGATTGGTCATAAGTCAATGTGGAGGAGGCCTTGGAAATGTATCCCTTCTCCACAAGACCTGCAATGAAGCTCAGGGGATAATCGATTACCTCCGATGGCTTGACTGTCCCCTTCGCCAGGGAGTAGAAGATATCGCTGTTTGTTTTGGGCAGGGCGTATGCCCTGAACATGGCGGTGTACAGCGTGCCGGACAAGGTCCAGGCGTCCTTGGCCCCGAAGACCAGCGGCTCCACATTGTTATCCTTCAGCTTCTGGCTTGCGGCAAGGAACTCTGCTTCATTCGTCGGAACGGCAATGCCGTATTTCCCGAATATTTTCTTGTTGTAATAGATGGGGTTGACCGGAGTACCCGAGTTAATCATGAAACCGTACCGCTTTCCGTTGATTTTGAAGGCCGTATCCACCGACGGATTGTCAATCATCAGCTTCATGCCGGATTCGCTGCTCAGGTCAAGCAGATGTCCCTCATTGGCGTATTTGGCATATTGGTCGAAGGGAAGCAGGAAGACATCCGGGGCATCATCGGACAATATGCGGGTCTGCAGCATCTGGCTGTACTGCTTGCCGTCAATCACCTCTTCCTCTACCTTGATGGAGGGGTTGGCTTTGGTGAAGGCTTCAATAGTAGGCTTATCCTCCCCCTTCGACATCCAGGAAGCGTACTTGAGCGTAACGGGTTTCGCCTCGCCGGAGGGAGCAGCGGAAGCTGCCGGTTCGCTATCCCCGCTTGATCCGCAGCCGTAAAGGGCTGTAGCGGTTACAGCCAGGGCGAGAAGCAATGAAGCTCTTTTTCTCATGACATGACCACCTCTTTTGTAATTTTGGCGTGCTGTACTTGAGTACGACTTTACTATAACAGCCCGATGAGCAGATCAGAAGGGACGTAAACTTATGATAAGGTCTACTTTTTTACTCAACTTGGCCCGTGGAAGCTCCGCTTATTGCCTCATCCGAAAACCGGGTGTTAAGATGAAGGCACCAAGGAAATAATCGCAGACTTAAGGGGCGGTCAGCATGCTGCACTTCATCAGAAGAAGCGTTAAGCACAAGCTATTTATCATCTATGTCCTCGTTATCTCGGTCCCCATCCTGTTGTTCGGAAGCATATCCTATACCATGTCCTCCCGCACCCTGGAGGAAGATTATATCAACTACCAGGGAAAGCTGAATAAACAGATCGTCAAAACCATGGAGGAAAACTTCCGGAATCTGACCCGGCAATCCATGGCCGTATACGCCAATCCGGATGATATTATTAGCCTGCTGGCTTCCTCTGATGCAGGCGGCAATGCGGAATCCGTCGCCATCAATAACCGGGTATCCAATTACCTGTACAGCCTGCTGCAAAGCAACGATAAAGTATATGCCGTTACTTTGTTGTCTCTGGACGGACAGGTTGTGTATTACTCCAGCAAACAGGGCAGCTCCATTAACTTGTATAATGTGAGGGAAGAACCATGGTTCGAAGAGACGCTGGCCTTGAAGGGAATGCCGCTGCTGGTGGAGCCCCATCAAAAAAAATATGTGGACGCCAGGTCCCCGAACAACAAATGGGTTCTGTCCATATCCCGCCTGATTATTGATCTCAAAACCGGAGCTCCCATCGGAATCATCATGTTTGATCAGGATCTGGCCCAATTCTCCAACATCGTATCCGACGCAGAATGGGACCGTAACCAGCAATTCATGGTTGTGGGGAAAAACGGGAGGGTGGTTTATTCGGACCCAAGCTCGGCTTCCCTCCATAACCATGATCTTTCCGCATACCTCCCGGGGGAGGAAAACAGCTCGTTCAAGGCCAAGGTGGAAGCTGAAACCCTGCTTGTCAACTCCAGTTCCTCTGAAAGCTATGGCTGGAGGGTGATTACCTCCATCCCCCTGTCCGAGCTAAAGAAAAAAAGCCTGTTCCTGCGCGATATCAATCTGTTCCTGCTGGTTATCCTGATTCTTCTTGCCTTCCTGCTTTCGATCTTCTTCACCTATATTGTGAATATTCCTTTGAAGAAGCTGCTTTTATCCCTGAGAAGGCTGGGGAAAGGGGATTTCGGGACGAGAGTGGCTGTCCGCGGAGAGGACGAATTCAGTCAGATCGGACTGACCTTCAATTCCATGGTTGAAAATATCGAGCATTTGATTCAGCAGAATTTCCAGATGGGTTTGTTGAAGAAGCAGGCGGAGCTGGATTCGCTCCAAAGCCAAATCAACCCCCATTTCTTGTTCAATACGCTGTCCTCCATTCTATCGGTTATGGATAAGAAGGATTTTCAGAAATCATCCACCATGCTGAGAAGCCTCTCGGACTTATTCCGGTACAGTCTGAACAGGGGGAGGTTTATCGTGCCTTTTCAAGAAGAGCTGGACAACATCAGCAAATATCTATACATTCAGGAGTGCCGGTTCGGCAATAAATACAAGGTGGCTTATGATATTGACGATGAGGTGCTGGAGTTTGGAATCGTCCGTTTGTCTCTTCAGCCTATCGTTGAAAATGCCATCATTCACGGCTTGGAGCCCAAGCAAGGACCGGGAGAGCTGAAAATAACAGCAAAAGCCTTTGGAGACATGTACTATGTGTATATTTCCGATAACGGCATTGGCATGGATGATCTGAAGCTTCAGCACATGAATCAGCTATTGGAGAAGAATGATGAGAACGCGGACCGCTCCCAGTTTGAAAGGCTTGGCATTTTCAATGTGGACGCCAGAATCAAGCTTCATTATGGAGCCGCGTACGGCCTGAGACTGTATCGCGGCAGCCGCTTGGAGACCATTGTCAAAATCGCGCTTCCGGCAAGGGGAGAACAGCTATGAAGGTGCTTGTGATTGATGATGAATGCCTGGTCAGAGATTCTGTATTGGACATTCTAAGAGGAATCGGGTTAACCGACCTTTACTTGGCTGACGACGGAATAGAGGGGCTGAGCCAGATTCAGGTGCATGAGCCTGATCTTATTATCGCTGACATTCGCATGCCCGGCCTGGACGGAATCGAATTGCTCGCCAAACTGAGGCAGTTGAACAATCATACTCCGTTTGTGCTGCTCAGCGGATACGACCTGTTCGAATACGCGCAAACGGCTGTGAACCTGGGAGCCGCCTCCTACTTGCTAAAGCCCGTTTCGCCGCAGCAGCTGCAGGGCATCGTCTTAAAGGTGCAGCATGAGCTGCTTCAGAAAAACCGCAGCCTGGAATCCAGACTGTGGATGAACATCAAGTGGAATCAGGGATTGATGTTCATGAAACGAAGCTTCATCGGAGAAATCGTCACGCAGAAATGCCCTGCGGAGAACTATTTGCATAACAGGATGAAGGAACTGGAGATTGGCTTTGTCCATGATCTGTTCTATGTCGTCTGCATCAGCCTGGACCATTACAGCAATCTGGCCGACGAGCTGTCATCCAATGAAATCGCCCTCATCAAATATGGCCTGGAAAACATTGCATGTGAAATCCTGGACAACCGCGCTGTCTCCGCCTATCCCTTTGACACCGAGGACGGACAAGGGCTTCTGATCAATCTGCCAGCAGAGAATACGGCTTATGCCTCATCCCTCTTAACGGAAGCCTGTCTTGAAATTCAAGCCGGCATTCACCGCTTCCTGCGGCAAAGGGTTACTATCGGAATCGGCACTCCTGCCAGGAAGCTGTCTCATGCATCCCGGTCATATGAAACCTCCAAGCAGGCGCTGATGCAGCGCCTCGTCAAAGGCACAGGCAGCGTTATTCATTATGAGCCTGCAGAACAGCAATTGGAGAAGTTTAAGGCGATCAGCTTTCAGACGGAGCAGGATATGCTGGCCGCCTTTGAAAAGGGGGATCAGGAAACGGCTTTGCGCATCATTCAGGAGCTGTACGCCCCTTTTATCGTATTCGAATATGTGGATAAGGCCAGCTTGCTGAAGCTGAATTTCCAGCTTATTCTGCTCTTGTTCAAAATTCTGGAACGGTTTGAGGTCGCCCCGATGGATCTGCTGGGTGAAGAGCTTACCTTATATGAAGAGGTCAATCAATGCAATCACATCGACGCCATTCTGGACTGGTTTCAGGACAAGCTGGCAATCGGATTCCACGCCATGCTGCAAAACAGGGAAAAGGGAACGAGGAAGCTCGTGGAGAGAGCCCGCGGCTTTATTCATGAGCACTATATGGAGGATTTGTCATTGGAAACCGTTGCCGCCCACATTCATGTCTCCCCCGCTTATTTCAGCAGCATCTTCAAAAAAGAAACCAATGAGAATTTCGTGGATTATGTCAGTCATTACCGAATTGAAAAGGCCAAGCAGCTGCTCAGAAGCGGCGGGTACAAAGTAAATACGGTAGCCGAATTGACGGGTTTTCACAACATGAAATATTTCTATAAAGTATTCAAAAAGCTTACGGGCCTTACCCCAAGCGAATATAAAGATCTATGAATAGATTTGTCTGATTTTGAAAAAGGGGAAATGCCTATAATCGTTTTTGACCTTTTTTCTTCCCCTGTTCCCCTTTATACTTAAGTGATTATATGACGTGGAAGAAGGTTCCTCTTTATGATGCTTAAAAACCGCGCCCTCAGGATGTGGCAGTCCTACGACATTGCCATCTGGATACGGGCGTTCGGCACCGCGCTCACCTCCCTCACCAATTTTATGATGCGGCCGTTTCTGGTGCTCTACCTGTATAATCAGCTCGACGGATCAATCCTCCTGTCCACGCTGGTTGTCTCGCTCTCGCCCCTGGTGGGGATGCTGGTCAACCTGATCGCCGGAGGCTTAAGCGACCGCATCGGCCGCAAGCCTGTGATGGCGGCGGCTCTGCTGATCCAGCTGGCCTCCATGCTGGGACTGATTGCCGCGGCCAGTGTATGGCATTATGCGATCATGTCGATCCTAAACGGCATCGGACATTCCCTGTTCGGACCCGCCGCCAATGCCCAGGTCAGCGATGTGGTGCCGGAGGAGAAGCGCCCGGAGGTATTCGCCTTGTTCCATACGGCTCTCAATCTGGGTGCTGCACTGGGCCCCCTGTTGGGGTTGGCCCTGTTCTCCTGGAATATGCATGTGGTGTTCCTGGTCTGTGCCGTCTCCATTGGGATTTATGCCGCTGTCCTCTGGTGGAAGGTGCCCGAAACGCTGGACCCTGCACAGCAGGAACGGGCAAGGACGCGCAGCCGCTCTCCCAACTCCCGCATCCGGCTAAGGGAGCATACAGCCATCCTGTGGATCAGCTTGGCCGCCTTGCCTGTCGGTCTGCTGTATGCTCAGGTGGAGTCTACCTTGCCGCTGCATTTGGAGACGCGCTTTGATAACTACCAGACGGTCTTCGCCACGATGATGGCGTTCAACGGACTCATGGTGATTGCCCTGCAAATGTGGATCGCCCGCAAAAGCAAGGACATGCCCCTGCATTGGGTAATGGGCATCTCTTACACCCTGTTTGCGACAGTATCCATCGGCTATGGCTTTGCTCCTTGGTTCATCCTGCTCCTGGCGGTAGAGTTCGCCTTCACCATAGGAGAAATGCTGAACGGCCCCCATCTGCAGAAGCTGGTGTCGGTTCTTGCGCCGCCTGAGCACCGCGGCTTCTACTTCAGCATTTACGGGATGAACTGGCAGATCTCCCGGGGCCTCGGACCGGTGCTGGGCGGGATTATTCTGAGCCATCTGAACGGCCAATATTTATTCAGCTTGATGTCGGCGATTCTCCTGGTTGCCGGCGTCTCCATGGTGCGGCTGGCGCGGAAAATCTCCCAGCCCCGGGCTGTCGCCTCTCCCGTGGAAGCGGAGGCCACCCTGTCGGCGTGACCGGCCGTTCTCTCGGCGCCAAGCTGCATCATATCCAAAAGCACCGGAAGTTCCTTTTATAAGGAACCGCCGGTGCTTTGCGTCTGGCCGCTTATGGTATGGTTAAGCAGTGGCTCTAACAGACAGGATCTTGTTCTGGTCGAATTGCTTGGAAACTGCCCCGCACATGGCCAGCACCCGATGGGCATCCGCCTCCTCAGGGACTCCATGGAAGTAATCCTCCAGAGAGCAGATGCCGAAGATAAAATCCAGGGAGCGAATCTCCTTATTCAGGGCAGGAGGGAAATCGACGACGGCTTCCACCGCATTCATCAGGCAGATGTAGTTGTGGTTCAGCGGCATGACTCCATAAAGATGGCACATAGCCACCAGGTACCGCTCCAGCGCAACCGCCCCTACATTGAAGACCAGACTGAACCGCTGTCCCTCGCGTTGGAACTGCTGCGCCCGCTGATGAAACCCTAATGCATCCCGGTAATTCTCTTCAAACGCTTCTGCATCCGGCTCACACGGCAACATTCCATATACCCCCTTATTTTAACTTTTTTACCAAACATTTAATACCCATTCCTTGTTCTTCTTGTATTCCATATCGGTAAACAAGGTATTCGCCA
This sequence comes from Paenibacillaceae bacterium, assembly GCA_029256185.1. Classification (GTDB taxonomy): domain Bacteria; phylum Bacillota; class Bacilli; order Paenibacillales; family NBRC-103111; genus Paenibacillus_AR. The sequence continues at coordinate 54,965 of JAQSYI010000041.1, read as the reverse complement.
TCTGCTCAGCCAGCCAGATCGCCCCTTCATAACCTACAACCGGATGGCGGTACAGCCCGGCGCGGTCGTAGGTGGGGAAACCCACGCGTACCATCGGCACGTTGTTATCGATGGAGATGAACCGTCCTTTGGAATGTCCCAGGATCAGGTCCAGCTCAACCTTCTTGCTCTTGATCCGGCTTTCCAAATCCATCAGATCGGCATTCAGGACCACTTCCATATCGAAGCTTACATTCTGCTGGAGCTCCTTGATGCGGGGATCGTTCTTGTAGTTCACATTGTCATCGCCCAGGAGCAGCAGCACCGGCTTCATCTCCAGGTCCAGACAATATTGGGCAAGGCCGATGACCAGATCGGGATGGCCGTAGATAGCCACCTTCTTGTCGGCAAGAAACATGTGCACCAGGTCGGTAAGCGCATCGATGGCCACTCCCCGCTCATGGACAAGGGACTTGGGAATCGGCTTGCCGGTCAGCTCCTTCACATTGCGCAGGAACGCATCCGTATTGCGGATGCCGATCGGGGTAGGCCCGACGATGGTGGGAATATCGAATTCATTCTGCAGATACTTGGCGGCCTTGCCCCCTTCGTAGCGGTTGAGGCATAGGGTTCCCAGCGCGTTGGCCGTGCTCTTCAAGTCTGCGATGGTGGTGCTGCCGTGAGATTCTCCGCTTTTATCGGGCAGGATGGGAGAATCGAAGCTCTCAATCTCGAAGAGCACCGTTGCTTCCACATCCATTGCCTTGAGCAGATGCTTCAGCGCCTTCACATCTCCCGGATTGACCCAGCCGGTAATCAGATTCAGCTTCCCGTTCGGCTCGCTCTTCTCGGCGAAATAGGAGACGAAATCATGCACAGCCACATCATATCCCGTTACATGGCTTCCCACAAAGCTGGGAGAGTGAATGGGGATCAGGTGCACCTCACGTCCGGCGAACTTTTCCTTCAGCAGTCCATTGTTCAGCTTCATGACGACGCCATCCACATCGTCACCGATAACTTCCGTGGAGCAGGTGGTTATGATGGGAACAACCTTCACGTCCGGGTATCTCATCAGCAGTACATCCACCGCTTCTTCCACCCGGTTCAGCGCCCCGAATACAGCTCCGTCCTCATGCACAGAGGAGGAGGCGATCAGGAAGTTGTCTTTGAAGTGCTGGGAAAACCACAGACGGACAAACATCACGCAGCCTTGGCCGCCGTGAACAATTCCGATGCAGTCCTTGATTCCGATGCTGGCAAATTGCGCTCCCGCAGGCTGGCAGGTAAAAATCGGATTGATGACGCCAGCGCGGTCCTTTTGTTTGACTTCACAACTCATAGTATGCTCCCCCCTCCTAATATTGTTTAACCGTAAGCTCCTCATTAAGGGAGCCGGTGATAGTCAGAAAATCGATCCGGTCCTTCAGCCCCTGCATAAGCTCCTTGATTTCCCCTTTGTCCAGCGTGGACAGCCAGGCAAACCGCTCCTTGTAGGCATCGGCCAGCACCACAGCGTCTACCCAATAGCATCTGTCCGCCGGAGTTTCCTTCTCCACAGGCTCTCCGCACAGCAGCTGCATCGTTTTCGTCAGAATACCCTCGTTTTGCTTCTCTCTGTCCCAGGCCCGGGAGTGAAACTGCCACAGGCACTTCTTCATGATATGATCCTCCAGCTGGGCAATTCTGCTCTTCATCACATCGTCCATTGATTTCCCTCCCTAAAAGTTTTGCGGAGCAAAACTGGCTTCGTAAGCATTCGCTAAGCTTTCCGTATGGAAAGCTGGCTTCGTAAGCATCCGCTGAGTTTTGCGGAGCAAAACTGGCTTCGTAAGCATCCGCTGAGCTTTCCGCATGGAAAGCTTGATTTCCCGTACACAGGTTTACGCCTTCGCTTCGGCAAGCTGCTTGTTCATATACGGATAATCCCGTTCCCGCAGCTTGGTCACAGAGTCGAAGCCGCCCGAGTATTGCCTCAGCGTCTCCGAGGCTTTGATTTCCTCGCTCAGGTTGACATCCGACATGCCTGTTTGGGTGCCAAAGCCTGCGTTTGTGTCAAATTCATCCTTGCTGATATCAATGGCAGACAGATGATAGATCGGAGAGTAAATGGCATTATAGATATCCCTGGCGAATCTGACCCAGCCTTCATAACCCTTGTACGGTCCGTTGTGATAGGCGTGGGCGTTCAGATAAGGAACGCGGATTTTCTTGGCCACTTCGCCGGGACGCTTGCCGGTGAAGATAATGTCCGGCTTCAGGGTTTCCATCGCCTCCAGGCCCTCCAGCTCGTTGGGATCATCAATGGCCAGAGCCCCTTCCTCGCAGCGGGCGATGCCCTTTTCCATATCCCCTTGATGGCCAAACTTGGTATACACGGAGACCACCTCCACACCCATTTCCTCGTGGATCGCGTTAGCCCAGTGCCACAGCTTGGAGCCGCCCGGCCACAGACAGACCTTCTTGCCCTTCAGACGCTCCTTGTACCAGTCCAGCTCCGGCTTCCATTTCGCCGTTTCTTCCTTGATAATCTCCTCCGCCCGGTCCTCAATACCGAAGAACAGGCCGATCTTCCGCAGGGAGGCGGACAAGGGCTCGAAGCCGAAGCCGTCAATATCCAGCCGGGGAATGCCGTAACGAACCTTCAATTCATTGCAGATATACTCGGCGGAACGGGCGCATTCCAGCACATTCAGATGAGCCTTGTGCATGGACCGGAGATCGTCGTAGGAGCCGTTGCCGGTAAAGGTGGAGAGAATCTGGATGCCCATCCGCTTGAAGTAGTCCTGCATCACTTCCTGGTCACCCTGAATGTTGTATTCCCCTACATAGTTGATCACATAATCGCTTGTAAGCTCCTTCTCAACCGTACCTACCTTCTGATTGATCCAGGCAATGTTGATCTTGTGATGGCCGCCGGATTGGCTGGGCCCGCCGAAGCCGGGAGAGTTGCAGACGAAGATATCCACATCCGGCATTTCCTCCATCACTTCGTTGGCAATTGCATCGATGTCATCCCCGATCAGAGCGGAGGCGCAGGTTTGATAGATGGTCATCCGTTTGATGTTGGGAAATGCCTGGAAGGCTTCCACAATATTTTGCTTCAGCAGCTTCTCTGCGCCGAACACGATATGCTTCTCCTTCATGTCCGTGGCGAAGGTGTTCTTCAACTGGAAGTTGTCGTTATCGCTGATGTAGCGCTTGGTTTGCCACGTATCATAGGTGCATCCCACCGGACCATGGCTGATGTGGATGACATCCTTCATCGGTGTGCCGATTACGTGCTTTGCGCCGCAGTAGGCGCAACCGCGTTCCGAGATCGTCCCGGGAATGGTATTCAGATACCCCAGGGGGAGCGCCATGGACAGATCTTCGCCAGGCCCTTTTACGACGGCATGCTTGGTTCTCTCCGGAATGCACTCACTCACTTTAAATGTATGATAAGGCATGGTTTCGTTCCTCCTTAGAGTTTTTCTTTTACGAGCGAAGCGGAGCAGCAAGTAGAAAAACTGGCTTCGTAAGCATCAACTGAGTTTTTGTGTAGCAAAAACTGGCTTCGTAAGCATTAAGTTTTATTGGGCTCCACCAAGGCCGCGCTCATGACGCAAGGCTTAGTCGGCAATGCCGTATTTGGACACCATTTCTTCCAGAGCATCCATGCTGAGGGGCTGGGGAATCACGAAGTTTTTGTTCTCAATAATTTTGCGTCCCAGCTCGCTGTATTCAAAAGCCTGATTGCACTCAGGATCATATTCCACAACAGTCTTCTTATTAAACTCGGCTTTTTGCACAATATTGTCACGGGGCATGAAATGAATCATTTGGGTGCCGATAGCTGCTGTGAATTCTTCCAGGAACTCTCTCTCCCGGTCCACTTTCCGGCTGTTGCAGATGACACCGCCGAGGCGGACGCCGCTTTGCTTAGCATATTTCAGCAGGCCTTTACAGATGTTGTTGGCCGCATAGATCGCCATCATTTCACCGGAAGCCACGATGTATACCTCCTGAGCCTTGCCGTCACGGATCGGCATGGCGAACCCGCCGCACACAACGTCGCCCAGTACATCGAAGAATACAAAATCCAGATCTTCCGTATATGCTCCGTTTGCCTCCATCAGATCAATTGCGGTAATAACGCCGCGCCCAGCGCAGCCTACACCCGGTTCAGGACCGCCGGATTCCACGCAGCGGATATCCTTGAAGCCTACGTTGACAACCTTCTCGGTAGTAATATTCTCAGCCCCGATGTCCCGCAGAGTATCCATTAAGGTCTTCTGGTTCATACCGCCCAGAATCATCCGGGTGGAATCAGCCTTGGGGTCGCAGCCATGAATAAATATTTTTTGATTATGAAAATGGGCCATTGCCGCTGCTGTGTTTTGTTGAGTGGTGGACTTACCGATTCCGCCTTTACCATAGATTGCGATTTTCCTAGTCATTTGAATGAGCTCCTCTCGAATTTTGAATATTCTGTCTTTTTGGGTAATGTGATGCCGATGGTTTCCTATCCGTTCCGTCCGCTCCTATCCTCCTTTTCACCAAGAAAAACCGACTTTCATCCTTCACAAGAAATGTTTGGCCAATCTTCTCCATTGCAGGTTTGTGTTAGTTTATATAACATCACCCTGCTGTTTTTGCTTTCTTTAGAGCTATGTTATCCCCTTGCACAACAAACCGTCAATGATTTTGCGCTGTTTTTTCACTCTTACAACAATAAAGTCAAATTTAATGTTAGCTTTCATTACATATACCTTTTTTAACCCCTTGCCCCCTTGTTTGCATAACGTTTTCAAAATCCCCCATCTCCCCCGAAATTATGACACCTCCCTCCTAATAGTCAGAGATATTAACGATACCTGCCTGCGAATTCTTCTTTTGCCAAAGCGGAGTACCTTCTTATAAAATCGGTCTTGGCATGAGTGTAGCCGTCACGGTCATGCTCATATTCTTCTTTCAGCACTCTCTTCAGCTTGCCGTATTCTTCCGCAATCCCGGGATACGAGATCAGATAGTCTCTGAAGTACAGCTCGTCCCATTCTCCGCCGTACCGGACGTGAATGTGAAAGACCTGTCCCTGAAATCCCCGGGGCGTATAACCCTTCATAAACATCATATGGGGCGGGTAATCATCGGGCTGCTCACTGTACAAGTAACCGGCGGACAACACATCCCGCTTCAATCGGGCAAGATCCGCATCCCCTTTTATCTCCAGCAGAATGTCAATGGTTGGTTTGGCAATCAAGCCCGGTACGGAAGTGCTGCCATAGTGGCTCATCCGGACGATATTCTCCCTGCCGACGGCTTCCTCAAGCACTGCCTGCTCCGCTAAATACCGGGTTTTCCATACGGATTGGTGCTCATTTAAAACAATCGGGAACAACTTCCCCAGTTCCTCGCTGCTCATTTCATGAAGCGGTTTGAGCAATTCGGGCACCCCATCTCAATTCAGATTCGTCCTTCAAGAATAATCCAGAGCAAATGGTTTGACAAGCATTTGACATCCCCCGGAATAACCCCACCACCATTTTCCGCAGTATACGCGCAAGCACGAGAAAGGGATGGCGCCATAATCACACCATCCCTGACGGAACACACGCTCAAATCCACTTACTCTTCTATGTAGTCGATTGCAGTGTCGATTCCAACTGTATTGGTCTTATCATCCCAAGTCACGCCAATGTTGAAGGTTTTTGCAATATCACGCAGCTTGAAGTAGTTGTTGCCGTTGATATTGTAGGCTGTCAGTTCCAGCTTCGCTTCATCCAGCAAGATTACGGAGCCGGTGGGAACCGCGGTTTGAGAAGCAAGATCCGCGGATACTGCCAGTTCACCGCCCACCGAAGTATAGGCCTTGTCCGATTCAAGGCTAATGGCATTGTTTTCGGCATCCCAGCCTACCTGGAATTGTTTCTCGGAACCGCTCACAGCCTGGGCCAGATCACGCAGCTTGAAGAAATTGTTGCCGTTAATGGTATAGGCTTCGAAAGAAACCTCCTTGCCGTTTACCAAAACCTTGGACGCGGTAGGCACGGCGGAGGCAGGCTGCAGCTCCGGCTTGTCCTGAGTTTCAGCGGAGGTCTGCTCTTCAACAGCGGCTTCCTCAGCATCATCCTCCACCTCAGCCGGTTCATCCCCCTTTATCACCTGCACCAGGAAGCTCTCTGAAGCGGCGGCGGGAGCGGTTGCATAGATCACTTCATAGAATCCCGGCTGCTCCAGAATGGCATAATTTCCTCCTGCGAGAAAATATTCACCGCTGAAGCCTTCAGGCAACGCATTTGAATAGCGCGGCATCTCGTTGTCTTCTTCATGGATCACATAAAATTTTTCCCCAAAGACCACTTCCGTACCTTCTCCCAAATCAAGAGCCCCGTCGTTATTGCGGGCATTGGGATAATAAGTGACAGCTTGATGGCCATAATCCTTATAGCCGTCAAAAAAAACATGCGAGGACGCCTTTACAACAATCAGCTCCGCATCCCCGTTCACCTTGGCGGTCTCAACATAATTCGAAAGGTTAATATCCTGCTTCTCGGAAATTTTCACAGCCTTATCGCCTTCAGCAAATACAGGGACCGAAACAAAGACAGAAATCAGCAAAGATACCAGCAGTGTGGCTGAAACTCGTTTAAGCCTTTTTCCCATTCATACATCCTCCATATTCTTAAAAATTTCCAGGATTCATCGCTTTATTATTATATTTAAAAGAAATTGAAAAGTCTATAAATATAATTCTATATTATATAAATATTTCCAATTACATTTTAACCAGACTTAAGCAGCAGCTCATCCCACTCCACGATGCCGCCTTCAAGAACAGAAAAAAAGCGGCCAGGATTTGCTCCTTAGCCGCATTGCCCCAGCTTGCCTTGGGCATGTTTGAGAGAAATAAACTGGGTGTAAGCCTCAACTCCCCGTTCCTTCAGCATTTCATGGGGGCCGGGACCGATTCTGCTGACCAATACCTTGGTGCAATCCGCCAGATGAGCCACCGTTCTCTGCAGCTGGCTCTCCTGGTGCAGACCGGTTATACCGGACACCTCATTCACCCGCAGCTCGACGAATTCCCACTGGCCCTCATCGGTTACATCATATACATAAAATTGCGAGCAGTTGCCAAAATGCTGGTCAATCCACTCCCCGTCACTGCTTCCCACTGCAATTCTTTCGGACATCCCCCTCTCCTCCCATCGTCAGCTTTCCCGTTTTCGCGAGGGCAGCCGCTTTTTCATCTCCAGCGCTTCCCGGGCAGAATCATGCACAATAATGACATCCTGGCGGTTTATGCCAATCTCGTCAAAAAAACGTCTAACCGCATCCTTGGAAATGTAGTAGACCCATCCGTGCCGCGGCAAGCACTCCACCGTGGTATAGGCCGCCGTTCCGCCATTAACGGATGTAAAAATCCCTATAGGAGTAATATCCACAGAATACGTGCTTCCCGACTTTTCAAAAACAATTCGCTCTGCAGCCATAGGCTATTCACCGCCACCGGCAGCATGGCGCGGACCGCAGCCGGCTGAATGGCAAGCCGGGTCGCCCGGGGCCGAGGAGCCGCAGGCCGCAGGGGTACTGCAGGATTCAGAGGAGCCGCAATCTCCGGACGAACACCCGCCGCCATATTCGTCGGCAAAGCCCTTCCGCTTCTCCATATCAGCCAGATCAGCCCAAGCGCTCTCCACACAGAACCGGACAAGGGAGTGCATGGGATGCCCACGATCCAACGCATTTTCGGAGCCCTCAAACAGCGACTCATCCCGGCAATGGGTGTGGGCCATATATTTTCTGAGCATATATGAGAACATAATCCGGTTGCGCCCGAGCAGACGGGGATCATATTCAACCCCGAATGCCTGCAGCAACGTTTCAGGCTCCATGGATAGTGTCATGGGAACCTCCTCCTGCGGTTCCTCCGGGATGCCCCGGCGGCTTTTGCCCGTGATGGAACATCTCCTCGGGAGCAACCGCATTTTCTTTGGCAGTGAGATGCACAGGAGTGATCCGGATAACTGCCACAGCATTCCCGTCCATAGCGGAACGGTACTTTTCCACCATCTTGGGTGAGAGCTTCTGTTTATAGAAGCCTGGGGTGAACTTATCCAGAAACAGCTGCAGCGCCTCTGCCGCCTCCTGATGATCCGTCACCCTGGCCGCCTCGCCAAAGATCATTACGCTCAAATAAGAGGTATCGGCATGGCAAGGCACCGGATCAGTAGTAGTCCCATGCTCTTTGTACACCGTAAAGCTGACTTTGGAATTATGCTCCAGCAGCCGCAGCTTTTTGCCTGACCCCATACCGTGAAAATAGATGTTTCCGTTATGCCATACATAGTTGACAGGCACCCCATAGGGATATTCGTCGCCTGCAATGGCGATTACGCCGGTTCTCGCTTCATTCAGAAATTTTCCAATCACCGCCTGGTCACGGCAGTCTCTCTTCGCATAGCTGACATGCTCCATTAAAGCTCACCCCTGTTCATTTTTTCCTCCAGCCTTGTCAAAAAAGCCGCCATCCATTCATTATTGCGGACAAGGTACTCGGGATGGGCAATAAGCTCAGCCGCCGTCTGCACATAATCCGCCTTGTTCAACTCGTTTCCCGATTCGGCAATATAGCCTTGAAGCAGCTCGGCGGTATTCTCCAGGTGAAACTGAAAGCCGAAAACACGCCCCCGGTATACATATGCCTGATGCTTGCAGGCGGCGCTGTATGCGTACACCTGCGCCTCCTCCGGCAAAACACTGAATGTATCGTAATGCCAATGAAAGACGACAGGCTCCTCCGGGAAAACGGAGAACAGAGGATCCTCTCTCGCTTCTTGATGAAAATAAACCGGGAACCAGCCAATCTCAGGCTGCTTGTTCGTCGTTACCTTGCCGCCGATTACATCGGCAATCAGCTGGCTGCCCAGGCAGATGCCCAGCAGCACCTTGCCCGCTTCAATGGATTGCCTGATCAGTTCCTTCTCCGCAGCAAGCCAGGGATAACGTTCCTCCTCATAAATATTCATGGGCCCTCCCATAATCACAAGCCAATCGAAATCCTGCAGCTCCGGAAGCGGCTCACCGTCGAAGAAAAAGGTGTGGGAGAGGGAGTGCCCCCGTTCCTTGGCCCAAGCCAGAATACTTCCCGGATTTTCCAATGGAATATGCTGCAAATAATGAAGTCTCATCTCATCAGCTCCTTCCTGCAAGCGGCCCGCGGCCCGCAATGTATTCTCATGCCCGGCAAGAGGGGGGAGAGCTGCGCCGGAGCCGCCCCTCCCACCTCTCATTTATCAGTTAATAGCCGCTTCTCCGACTTCACCAGTCCGAACCCGGAGCGCTTCTTCAATAGGAAGAATAAAAATCCGGCCGTCGCCGACCTGCTCCGTCCGGTTTACACGGATAATAGCAGCCACAACATCCTCCACATCGACATCCTGCACAATAATGTTAATGAAGCGCTTCGGCACATATTTCATGCTGATCGAAGCCGCCTTAGCCTCGGCCAGCACGATGCCTTCGGTAATTTTGACTTCACCGGCAATCCCTCTTTGCTTTCCCCTTCCCATAACAGCAGACACCGTCATGGACGGGTAACCCAACTCATCCAGCGCCTCTTTGGTCGCCGTCATTTTGTTGGGCCTGATGATCGCAATCAATTCCTTCATACCGCTGCCTCCCTCTGTATGTAGCTAGAGTCCTGTATTTCTCTAGAGCCCTGTATTTCTCTAGAGTCCTCTGGCGCCCGTCCGGATCGTGATCGCTTCCTCTACCGGACTTACGAATACCTTGCCGTCGCCAAAATGCCCCGTATAGGACTTGAAGCTGATGATTTTAATCACTTCCTCCACGCTCTCATCATCCACAACCATCAGCACCATGACCTTGGGGAGCTCATCATAATGAACGTCTCCCAGGGTAATCCCCTTCTGTTTGCCTCTTCCGAATACGTTAAGCTTGGTTAAGGAGAAGTGCCCCGCTTCCTCCAGCCCTTCGACAATGCTGTCGACTTTCTCCGGTCTTACAATCGCCCGAACCATTTTCATAGAAGACATCCTCCTAAAAGTTTTGAGTTGATTGCCACTTTAGCGGCATATCCGAAAAACTGGCTTCGTAAGCATCTGCCTAGGCTTGAGTTGTTTTAATATTCTGTCTTTTCCTGCTGCATGATGACCGCTTCCGCTTACCGTACCCTTCGCGCTTTGTCATAGGCTTATAGAGCCTCACCTCCTGCAAGCGTTATCCGGCCGTCCGCAACCGTCTATCCGTCCCACTCCCGCTCTTCCTCGGCCGCTTGCCGCAGCAGCTTGACAAGCCAAAGGGGAGGGCGTTCCTTCAACATGCGCTGCAGCTTCTCCAATTGAGGAATCACTTCGGTCCCGGAATCGGATTTGAACACCATGATCCCGGCCTTCATCGCTTTTTTGGCCGCCACATTGCCGATGGCTTCCACGAACAGCACTTTGCAATCCCCAATGACCCGCAGCCTCTTGCCGATTCGGCTCCCTTCATCCTCATCTCCCGGCATATCCGGCACAGAACGGGATTCCAGCCACTTGAACCCTTCCTCCGTGAAGTTGAATATAGAAAAAGAAGGGCAACGGCCAAAGTGGCAGTCCAGATGCTTCCCGTTAATCGAAGCAAATGCCACTTTCATCGGTACACACTCTCCTTGTTCATCAGGATGTTGCCGAAACAGTTCAATTGATCCACCGTCCCCTTGTATCCCACATTGATGGACATCGGTGAGCCGAAGCGGTTAAAGATGGGGAAGCCCAAGGGAATAAAGGGAACGCCATTGCGTCGGGCCGCCTGTTCCCCGTGGGAATTGCTGATCCACAGATCCGCCCCGCCCGCGGCTTCCGCCTCCAGATCCTCAAGATCTCCAACCCGAACCTTTCCTGCAAGCTGTTCAAGCGCCGGAGAAGGAGCGGACGCCACCGAGCGGAAGGACTTGACCCCTGCCTCCACCAGCCATTGGTGCAAGGCAACCAGATGATCCGGGTCCAGCGCGGCAACAACCTTCTTCCCCCGGAATACAGAACGGGTATCAAGCAGGGTGTCCAACAGGAATTGACGCTGCCAGCGGTATTTGACCTGCACCTCATTGCGGCTGTGCTGCTGCAGGAAGCGGAAGAAATCATCCGTGGCCTGCAATCCGGTCAAGGCAGGGAACACTCTGTATGGAATATCCAGAGCCTGCTGCAGCAGCCGGGCAGAGGACTCCATGCTGCCGCCAATGGCAATGGTGAAGGCGGATGTGGAAATTTCGTTGAGATAATCCAGCGGGACCCCGCCTCTCGACAATGGAGTATGGCCTGTGAGCAGATGTCCCGTCAACGAGGAAGACAGGTCCGGCAGCACAATGACCTCCAGACCAAAAGAAGCTATGATCTCCTTGAGCTCCATTACGTCGCCGGGTGACAGATGAGAGCCTGCAAGGAGATTAATGCGGTTCTTGTGCCTTTTGCGGGAAGTATGGGTGTTGCGCCTGATTACTTCCTGCAGTACGGAATAGACGGTCTTGGCATATCCTGATTCCATGGAGCCTTCATAATCAGGGAGATACAAGGCAAACAACAGCTTATCCCGCAGGGCAAACACGTTGTCCTTTCCGTAGGAAGCCGCTGCTTCGAGCAGATCCTCCCCGACCACCTCCGTCAATGAGGTGCCTATTATCCCGATCACATCCGGCTTATGCTTGGACATGACAATGTTCACGACCTCCCGGATGGTATCCGCCCCGCCGAAGATCAGATTGTATTCATGCATGGCTATATTCTGGATAGAGATGGGTTCGCGGAAGTGGCGGGACATGACGGTCTTGATGGATTCCGCGCAGCCCTGGGCTCCGTGGAGGATGGGAACGGATTTATATATCCCCTGAAGCGCCAGCACTCCGCCGAGAGGCTGGCTGATACGGAACGGATTAATGGCAAGCGGCCGGTATGCTTCCTCATGATTGGGCTCCATATTCTTCTTCCTCCCAAGGTGACTTCATATCGATCAGCTTCCAGACCGGCTGATCAAGAATATCGAGCAAATCCTGTGCCATCCTCCTTAGACCGGCATAGCCGGAATAAGGGCCATGACGTTCCTGGTCAATATCCAGGAAGGGTATTTTCTCCTTAAGCGGAACGTAGGCATTACGTCCGCTTACGATCATCAGATCCGCCCTCCGCTCCCGGTAAAGCTTAAGAATTCTTCTTTCGTCGCTCTCTTTCACCAGCACCGTATCATGAGCCGCCCGTTCCTTGATGCGGGAGAAATCCTCCTGGGCATTCTTGTTCGTTCCGATCCCGACAATCTTCAATCCCAGCTCCTGCAAAGCGGAGATGAACGCCCAGCTTTCCGTGCCATCGGTATAAAGCACCACTTTTTTGCCTTTTAACGGTCTGTAGGTCAAGGCGATTTCCTTGCGCAGACGCTCTTCCTCCTTGCGGATATAACGGTGGAGCCGCTTATCCAACTGCTGATCCTGCAGATGGAAAGCCAGCTGGCGCAAGGAAAACCGGATTTCCCTCGTGCCATAGAAGGAGCCCTCAAAGTAAGGAATCTCATAGCTATCCTGCATTTTACGGGCCAACGTAATCATGGATCTGCTGCTGACAAGCATATTCACTTTGGCAAAATGGGCCGTTTTCAGCTCCTGATAGCTGCTTTCTCCGCCAATCCGGGACAGAACCCGGATGCCCACCTTGGATAAGAGCATCTCTATCTCCTTTCCTTCACCGGCAAAATGATACTCCCCGATCAGATTGATATCCAGAGGCGTAGCCTTTTCCGGCTTAGTCCCTTCCGTGCCGATTACTTTCTCAAACAAAGCCTCTCCCGCTTGACGGTTGCCCATGTTCTTGCTTCCGGAGAAGCCGGGGTTATGGATGGGAACGACAGAAATGTTCCACTTTCGCTCCGCTTGGCTGCAGATGGCGTCCAAATCCTCCATGGTCAGCAGAGTAATGCAGGTCGCGTATACAAATATGCATTTGAAGCGGTAATTTTCAGCTATATATTCTATCGCTTCCAGCAGCCTCCCCTCTCCCCCAAGCACAATATCCCGTTCCGTCAGCCCGGTGGAGAATCCGAACGGGGATAACGGGACGCCCAGTGAGCCGCCCTCGAGCATTCCCCAGCTATTTTCGAGACACCCCGGAGTGCCATGCACCAGATGGGCAGCATCAGAGACTGGCAGCAGAGCGCTCTGAGAGCCTTGAAAAGCGCAGCCTTTGGTCAGTTCACCAGGTTTGGGGCGGGAGCAGCCTCTCTTTTCCTGGGAATTATGTTCGCAACCGGGTTCAATAAACAAGTTGGAATAATCCTTTGGCATCGCAAGCCCTCCTTCCGGATGATGGAAACACAAAAACCGCAGAATAGCGTGCAACTATAAAAACTCTTTCCCGGAATCAACCGGAAGCTCAATGGTTAGGGGCAAAATAACTCAGGTACCGGACATTCTCCAGCAGTTGTTCGTCAATGGGTCCCTTTCGAATCAAGGGAACAATACCCGCCTGCATCAGCTTCAAGCTGGGTGCTTTGCCGATTCCCGAGCATAGCAGCAGCCTGCAGTCTTGAAGCATCTCCAGTGTATCCGCGAGCGGGTTGTGCCCCCCTTTGGAGCGGCAATCCGCCGTGCCGTTGCAATACGCTTGAACCTTGCGCACCCCAACCAACCGGATCGTTTCTCCCGCCACATCGTAGATAACAAATTCTTTGGCATGGCCAAAATGCTGGTTGATCACATTGGAGCCTCTTGTGGCTACCGCAACCCTGACGGCATGCTCCAAAACCTCCCCTTGGGGAGCGGTGCGCTCCTGAATTTGCGATACCAAGCGCTCCCTGAGCTCCATCCGCTTCTCTGCGTCAAGCCCTTCTTTTGGCGGCAGCATATCCGGGGTCTGGCTCAAGTCCGCTCCCAACAAACCAACGGCGTCCGCACGGCATTGGCGGCAATGCCGCATCACCGGCATGATCCGGGCGCTGGCCTGCTGCACCTGGACCACTTCACCAGGAGAAGGCGGCTTTATCCCTTCCTTCTCGAATTTGCTGCCGGGAGACAAGATCAGAGGCATAATATTATGCGAGAAGGCCCCAAGCTCCTTGATTACTGCGGTCACCTCAGGCAGATGCCGGCCGTTGATTTGCGGAACGAGCACTGAATTCACCTTGCACAAGACGCCGTTTGCCGTCAGCTGCTTAATCCCTCTCAATTGCTGCTGCAGAAGGAGCGCCGCTGCTTCCTTGCCGTAATACATCTTCCCTTTGTACCTGACGTACCCGTACAGCTGCTTTCCGATATGTTCATCCACGGCATTCAACGTGACGGTTACATGCTTGATTCCCAGCTCGTGAATTTCATCGATATATTCAGGCAGCATCAGCCCGTTGGTGCTTAAACAGAGATGCACATCGGGAAAAGCATGCTTCACCAACCGCAGCGTTCGAAACGTCTGCTCCGGATTAGCCAGAGGGTCGCCCGGCCCGGCGATTCCGAACACCGTAAGCGTAGGGAGGCGCGCAGAAAACTCAACCATTTTGTGGAGAGCCTCCTCCGGACTTAGCAGCTTGCTTACCACCCCGGGCCTGCTTTCATTGGCACAATCAAATTTGCGGTTGCAGTAATGGCAGGAAACATTACATTTAGGAGCGACGGCTGCATGCATCCTGGCAAAATGATGATGTGCCTCCTCACTATAACATGGATGATTTAATATCAATGCGGTTTCCATAGTCCGTCCCCCTTGATGAATTTATAGATGATTTATATCTAGATATAATTAAATATAACTTAACTCAAGATAATCGCTTCAAAAATTCAAAATAAACTATATCTACTTATATTACTTCTTAATCTTCCCCAGTTCAATGCCCCTTTTCTCAGTTTGTTACATTGTCAGAATACATGTCACTATATCTTACATATACATAACATTAAGCGCTTTCAGTAAATAATGAGAATGTTTTCTTTTCTTCGACATGTTATCCGGCAATTGGACCGGACACAGGGAATGCCACAGCCACCCTAAAAAACCGGCTTACAACAAAAAAAAAACAGCAGGACCGCCCGACATGAGCAGTTCCGCTGCATTTATCATTTAAATCTCCAATAGTCCCTGCCGTTTGCAGGCCACAGAGCTCCTCATGAGGAGCTCATTAAGACCGCCTTCAAACACACCGCATTTCAATCATCCGCTTCAACCGTGGCGGCTTCATACTCTTTTTTCACACCTTCCATCAGCCTTACCAATTCATCAACCCCAATAAGACGTTTGCCCCGGTCGGCCTCCAGACGGACTTCACGCATCAGTTCCATGCTCAGCTCCCGGTTGGGACGAATCCCATTCTGACGCAAAATATGAGCCACTGTCTTCCAGCCGGAATGTTTGCCAAGCACAAAACGGTGCTCACTTCCCACCTCCACCGGATCAAAACTTTGATAAGTTTCCCTGTTCTTCAGCATACCGTCAACATGAATGCCGGACTCATGAGTGAACACCATTGGCCCGACAATAGGCTTCGCCGGAGGCAGCGGCCGACCCGCCGCGCCGCTGACATATTCGGCCAATTCCTTGAACTGAATGGTGTCAAGAGCGATTCTCCCCCCGTACAAATGCCGCCATCCAAGCGCAACCTCCTCCATGGATGCATTCCCTGCACGTTCCCCGATTCCCGTAACCGTCGTACTGGCCCACAGAGCACCCGCCTCCAAGGCCGCCAACGTATTAGCCGTCGCCAGGCCGAAGTCGTTATGGCAATGTACCTCCAGTTCCACATCCTCCGGGCATTCAGCCAGCAGGGATTTGATCTTCTCCCTGACCGTAACCGGCTGCAGCACCGACACGGTATCCGCATACCGAAACCGCCTGACACCATCGCTGTACAGCATCAGCATAAGCTCTGCCAGAAAAGGCGTATAAGCCCGCGAAGCATCTTCAAACCCGACAGAAACGCCCAAATTATGGCTCTGGGCATAGGCCACCGAACGCCTGATCATGCTGACAATCTCCTGACGGTTCATATGCAGCTTGGCTTTTATTTGCAGATCAGAGGTAGGTATGGTCAGATGCACCCAATTGACTCCCGTTTCCAGAGAAGCATCAACATCCTCTTTGATCGCCCTGTTCCATGCAGACAGCTGAATGGGCAGCCCCAGTTCCACAATAGAACGGATCACCGAGCGTTCTTCCTCTCCCATGGCTGGTATGCCGATCTCCGCCTGCTCCACACCAGCACGCGAAAGCTGGCGTACAATCTCCCGCTTCTCTTCAGGCGAGAAAACCACACCCGCTGCCTGCTCACCGTCACGCAGGGTAGTATCACAGAATTTAATTGGCTTCATGTTCTGTCTCCCCTTATTATTAATGTTAGTTTATATAACATCATTATAACTCAAAAATCGGTCTCCGACCTAAAAACCGTTTCCTTTTTGTGATTATTTATTCATAATACGTTCTAAAATCGGCTTGAGTCAATGGACTGCAAACGCATCCAGCGAATATTAACAATTTGTTCTTATTTATGTTATGAAACATAACATTTATATCACGCTGAATATGCCGCGGCTGCAAAGCCCGCATACCCACAGCCGGCAAGACTAGTGCTGGTCTGCGTAAAAAAAGCCAACAGTTGCACGGCGTTTACATCCTCTGCGGTTTGGAGTCCGTCCGGCGCCTTCTGCAGAACGTCAACCTGCAAATCTACAGTTATTTTCTCCCGTAACCCCCATTTGTGAGGCTTTACCTGCAAATCTGCAGTTATTTGGGTTCCTAACCTAGTCTTTTCTCGTATTTTGCTTCAACTAACTGTATTATTGCAGGTATGGTCGTTGAAGTGACTTCCTCTGCTGCGAACTAACTGTATTATTGCAGGTATTTTTTTGTCCCCGGCTGGTACGTACGGTTTATCGCCTTCTGTCGAGCCAGTTAGGGACAGTCTGTGGTAGCGATGATGAGCTTCTTACGCGGCAACTGTTGGGATATTTGCGAAAGACCAGTACTAGCAGCCCTGCAAAGGATTTCCCACTGCCGCTTGCATCCGATCATCGGCTGTCCTTACCTTCAACTCGCTTCGGACACGACTTTCACAGCCCCATCGTCGGGCCTTGTCATACGAATGCTGAACCTGCATTACCGCCAAAGTTTCTGCAATACCGCAATAAGGGGCACTACTTCCCCTTATTCCTCACCCATCCCACCTATTATGACAGCTGTTCGTAGGCGAGCGGAGCTCCCGGGGCGCAACAGCTTGCAAAATGCTAGCTGTTCGCGGACGAGCGGAGCTCCCGGGGCGCAACAGCTTGCAAAATGCTAGCTGTTGACGGACGAGCGGAGCTCTCGGGGCGCAACAGCTTGCAAAATGACAGCTGTTCGTAGGCGAGAGGAGCCCCTGGGGCGCAACAGCTTGCAAAATAGCTGTTCGCGGACGAGCGGAGCTCCTGGGGCGCAACAGCTTGCAAAATGCTAGCTGTTCGTAGGCGAGCGGAGCTCCCGGGGCGCAACAGCTTGCAAAATGCTAGCTGTTCGCGGGCGAGCGGAGCTCCTGGGGCGCAACAGCTTGCAAAATGACAGCTGTTCGTAGGCGAGCGGAGCTCCCGGGGCGCAACAGCTTGCAAAATGACAGCTGAGTTATGCCCAGTTAAACGTTAGCTTCAAACCCCTGTCGCTGAAAAAAATGCCACCTGACGGAAGCTGTCAGGTGGCATTTTTTGTACGCAGCAGCATTCCATTCTTGTTGCTGTTTCCAATTCCATTCTTGTTACTAATCCATTCTTGTTGTTTTCATTTCCGTTCTTGTTACCGTTCCGTTCTTGTTTTGTTCCCAATTTCATTGCTGTGTTATTTCCACTTTCGCTTCCGCATCCACCGCTTCAGCCACTCTCACACTCGATCCGTTTTGGTGCTTCTCTATATGATATGGTCTCTTGTTATTGCATAACTGCCGCTAACTGCAGCCCGACTTGCACGATGCACAAGCGGAGGTATTGAAGCACCCCTCCGCCCAGGAAGCGAGAGAATGACCGCCGGCAACCTTCTCCGTCCGGTCAGCCCCCACATCCTTGTAGGCCTTCTCCAGACTCCAGCGCATCGCCTCACGGCATTCTTCCTCCGTGGATTCCGCCGTTATTTTTCCCTCAAGCTCTACCGCCTCCAGGTAGAACCGGAACCGCAGCATGAGAGGAATCCGCTTGCCGATCAGACCCGCCTCCGTATAAGGAACCCCGCAGTAATCAAGAAATTCCTCGACCTCAGTTACTCCCGCGGGCAGCTTGATATATTCCGTCATTGTTCCGCCTCCTCTCTGCACATTCCGGACATAATGGAATCTCATCCAATGCCACACTAATGGACGACAGGTTGAGTGTATCCATCCGCACCATTCTTCCGGAGGTCACTTCGCCTACCCCGGTAATCCACTTTACCGCCTCCAGAGCAGCCATGCATCCCGCCAGCCCCGAGGTTGCCCCCAGCACCGGGAATCCAAGCGGCTCCCACCCCGCATCCTGCTCCGGGTAGAGACATTCCAGGCAAGGGGTTTCCCCCGGTACAACCACTGTCAAAGAAATCTCAAACCCGTACATGGCCGCTTCGATCATCGGCACACCCGCCTGCCGGCACGCCTGATTCAGAGCATATCGTTCAGGAAAGCTGTATCTGGCGTCAATCACAATATCCGACTGCAAGGCCCATTGCGTTGCCCGGTCCACAGAAATTCTCTCCGGGTAAGCCTCTACCTCCAGTTCTGGATTGATCCGCTTCAGGCTTTCGACAGCACAGGGAATACGGGCTTCCCCGATCCGCTCCGAATCCATTAGAATCTGCCGGTTCAGATCCGGGTTCTTGATAATCCCCTCATGAGCCAGAATCAGCTTGCCAATACCGGCAGCGGCAAGATACAGCGCCGCGGTGCCTCCCAGACCGCCAATCCCGGCCACGAACACCGTAGAGTTCTTCAGCTTGCGCTGCCCTTCCTCACCAATTAGCCGAAGCTGCCGGGAATAGCGGCCCATATCCTCATTAAACGTCTCCCACTCTTTTTCTATCCCCATCCCTAGCCCTCCTGCTCCTATATCAGTGTGACAGCACGAACTATAATCAAACTAACCGGGCCATATCCGGATACTTCTCCAGCCATTCCTGCCCCGCAGCAATGTACCGTTCGCCCTCCCGGCAAGCTTCCTCCAGAGAGGTGAATCCGAATTGCCCCTGCCGCCAGCCATGTGCAATCAGCACTAATCTGCCGCTGTAGACAATGGCCCGTCCGAAGCCTTCCTCATCCAATTCCACAATACTGCAAATCCCGATTCCCGAACGCATATCCAATGCCATAGCCACCGCTTGGAAGAAGATCGTCGCCTGCCGCCTGATCGGCGCCGAATCCGCACCACACAGCGTATCGGCTCCCTTGAACGCATCGTCTGTCAGCAGAAAATGACGCTTCAGCTTATCTTCCTTGCTCTTGTGGGCCATAAGCCCAAAGCGGTCATGAGCATCCATGATGGCCAGAATACATTTCTCGAAGGGCAGCGGGGTTTGCTTGCGAAACGGTGCCACATTGCCGGCGGTCCCTACGATTTCATCAGCCATCTATGCTTCCTCCTCCGTTTTGCGCATCGCTTTTACCAGCCATAGGGGCGGCTTGGTCTTAAGCATGTTCTGCAACCGTTCCAGTTGCCCCACAATATCCGCGCCTTCCTCCACCTTCAGCGGCATCACTCCGGCACGTGTAACCTTGGCGGCGGCAGTAGGACCGATTTGGCACAGAAACAACAACACACAATCCTTCACCGCATCCACCCGTTTGTCTATCTTTTCGGATTCCACACCGGAGCTGACTTCAGCAATTTCCCTGGCCTCCAGCCAGCGGTAATCCTCAGCATTAATGTCAAATATCGAAAAGCAGGAACAGCGGCCAAAATGGGAATCCACCCTTTTTCCATCCTCAGTTGCGAAAGCTATCTTCATGCATGCCTTCTCCTCTCACCAGTAAGCAAAGCATTGCCCAAACCGTTAACCCAATCCGTCGTGCCCTTGTAGCCTACTCCGACAGCCATGGATGAGCCGAACCGGTCGAAGATGGGAAACCCGCTGGGATAAAAGGGAAGCTTCAAGCGTTCCGCCCCCTGTTCCCCATGGGAGCTGCTGATCCAAGCATCAACCTTGCTTCCCGAGGCAATGTCCTCCAGATCACCCAAATCACCGATTAACACTTCTTCTTCCATCCGGTCGAAAACAGGCGAGGACGAAGGCGCCACCAGCCCCGCCGGAATAGCACCCATTTCCCTCAACCACCCCGCCACCCCATACAGATGATCCGGTTCCAGGGCTACCGCCAGCTTCTTGCCTCCATAGACAAAGTGAGCATCAAGCATGCTGTCCAGCAGAAATTCCCGCTGCCACTTGTAGCGGACAGGCACTTCCTGATGGCTCTTGGCCGCCAAATAGGCAAAAAACTGGTCAGTTGCCTGCAATCCAAGCAAGCTGGGAAAAACCTTAAAAGGAATACCGGCGGCCTCCTCCAGCTTGCGGGCTGCCGGAACCATGCATTCACCTACCACAATGGTGGATTCGGCTGTCATCACATGCTTGGCATAATCCAGCGGCAGACCGCCGCGGGATAACGCAGTGTGCCCGGTCAGCAGGTGCCCTGACAAGGATGTGGAGATATCGGGAAGCGCAATGACCTCAAGCCCGAAGGAGGAGATAATCTCCTTGAGCTCCATCACGTCTCCGGGAGTCAGATGGGGAGCCACCAGCAGATTCACCCGGTTCTTGCTTTTTTTGCGCGGACGCTCCTCCTTGACCATGTCAATGATCCCGGCAACCACAGCCTCCGTAGTCTTGGCATAGCCCGATTCCAGAGATCCCCTGAAATCCGGCAGGGAAGCAGCCACCACGAGGGTATCCTTCAACCCCCGTTCCTTGCGGTACATGCGCAATTCTCCTTCAATATCCTCACCGGATACTTCCGTCAACGCGGTGCTCAGAATTCCGATCAAGGCCGGACGATGCTTGTCAATTACCGTATCCAACCCTTCCCGGAGACTCTTGCCGCCGCCGAATATCACATTATGCTCCTGAAGCGCCGTAGTCTGCGCGGCAATCGGTTCCCGGTAGTGCCGGGTCATCAACGCCTTGATGAAGGCCGAACACCCCTGGGACCCGTGCAGCAAAGGCATTGCGCGGTAGAAGCCTTGCAGCGCCAGCACTCCGCCAAGAGGCTGGCCGGTTTTGTGCGGATTGATGGACAGCGGCTTGTTGCTACATTTCCATCCCATAGGTTTCTCCCCCTTGCCAGGGAGCCGGCTTGTTGACCAGCTTCCACACCGGATTCTCGAGAGCGGCCACCAGATCCCTGGCCAGTCTGCGCATTCCCACATAACCCGCATAAGCCGTATGCCGTTCCTGATTAATATCGAGAAAAGGGATTTGCTCTTTCAACGAAACATACATATTCCGTCCGCCGGCCACAATAATATCCGCCTTGCGCTCACGGACCACCTTCAGAATTTTGGCGGCGCCGCCTTCAGGGATCAATTCCGCCTCTTGACCCACCCGTTCCTTAATTCGGGATATATCCTCGTCGGAGCTCTTATTCGTACCCACACCGACTACCTTCAATCCCAGTTCCTGTAGGGCGCTGATGACCGACCAGCTTTTCACCCCGCCGGTATACAACACCACTTTCTTGCCGCGGAGCGCCTTCTTGTACAAAGCGATATCCTTGGCAAGGTCCTCCTCTTCCTTGCGGATCAATTCCTTGACCCGTTCATCCAACTCCCGGTCCTGCAGGAAATAAGCGATCTGGCTCAAGGAAAAACTGGTTTCCCTCGCCCCGTAGAACGAAACCTCCACGTAGGGAATCCCGTATTTCTCCTTCATATTGCGCGCAAGAGAGATAAGCGCCCTGCTGCAGATTACCACATCCAGCTTAGCCCTGTGGGCATGCCGGATTTCATTGAAGCGTCCGTCTCCGGTTATCCGCGACAGCACCCGGATTCCCACCCGGTTCAGCAGCTCTTCAATATCCCATTGCTCTCCGGCAATGTTGTATTCCCCGATGAAATTAATGTCGAAGGGAGTCAGCGTTTCAGCCTCCGGCTCACCGGTCCCGATCACATGCTTGAACAGAGCATCTCCAGCCAGCTTGTTGCCCTTGTTCTTGTTGCCGGCAAAACCCGGGCTGTGCACCGGAACAACCGGCACATTCCACTGCTTCGACGCCTCGCTGCAAACCGCGTCCATGTCCTCTCCGGTCAGCGCCGTGACACAGGTTGAATATACAAAAACGGCCGGAGGCCGGTAACGTTCAATGACCATTCCTATTGCATTGCGAAGCTTGCGCTCTCCGCCCATGATGATGTCTTGTTCCGACAGATCCGTATTAAACCCGTAACGGGATAAAGAAGGTCCGGAGGATAGACTCCCCCGCGCTTCCCAGCTGTTCCCGACACATCCCGCAGGACCATGCACCAAATGGGCTGCGTCTGCAATGGGCAGGAGGGTGATTTGAGCTCCGTCGAAAGAGCAGCCGCCCGCCGAATCGCCCGGTTTGGGCTGCGGGCATCCCTTCTTTTCCGACGTGCTGTGCTCACAATCCGGCTCAGGTATCCAACTCGTTTTTCCCGTGCTCGCCATAGTCTTCCCCTCCTTATTTTCTGTTTATTATAGCTCCTTCTTGCACCTGTTAGTGTTAAGATTTATTGTCACTTAGCCAGCCGCCAATCCCTTTTTTAAGGAAATTAACGGCTGGCCATATGAGGTAACTTGAATTTGCCTTACATCATTATCTTACAAAGTCGAAGCTGTGCGGCTCAGTATCATCATCCAGCTTTTGCAGGAGCGTATTGACAATCAGTGTCATGACCTGCAATGCCCCTTGATAACCGATAATCGGGAAACGGTGCATATGATGGCGGTCGAAGATCGGGAAGCCGATGCGCACCAGCGGAATGCCTGCCGCCTTGCAATTTTGCTTCAGATGGGTGCTTCCGATTGCGAAGTCCACCGGGTCTGTGAACAGCAAGGAACGTAGATGCCACAGATCATGCCCGATGTATATCTTGGCGTCCAGTCCGTGCGGAGAGGCATTCAACATCGCTTGCGCTTCTGCCTCAAATTCCTTGTCGCCGTTGGAGCAAAGAATGTGAACCGGCTCCAGGCCGACTTCCAGACAGAAGGAGATCAGTCCAAGCAGAATATCAGGGTCACCCACCAGAGCTACGCGCTTGTTATGAAGGTATGGATGGGAATCAGTATAAGCATCCACCACTTGGCCGCGTTCTTTGATCAACTCTTGCGGAACCGGCTTGCCGGTAATCCGGCTGATTTCCTTCAGCAACTTGTCGGTTGCCGTAACACCGATCGGGGAATACAGAGCGGATGTTTCCTGGCTCCACTTATCCTCAATATAGGTAAGGGATTTCTTGGTGGAATATTTCTGCAAAGCGATGGTGGCTTTGGCGCCGGGAGCAGCCTTCACATCCTCCAGCTTGGTCCCGCCATAATAATACCTGTAGTCGCCGTCAGCCGGGGAGTTTACACTCTCGCTGTAATCGCTGAGTATGGTGTAATCCACACCGAATAAAGACAGAATGCGCTTCAGTTCCACAAAATTCGCCGTATAGGTGTCAAAACCTGCGATAAAGTTCACCTTGTCCGTCTTGGGAGCTTCCGCCGGAACAGCGCCGTGCTTCTCGGACAGGTAGCTGATCACGCCTTTGATCATAGCGTCATAACCGGTAATATGAGAGCCGACAAAGCTTGGAGTGTTGCAATACGGAACCGGGAAGTCCTGGGAAATAACACCTTCGATACGGGCATTGTCGATAAAGGCGTTCAAGTCATCGCCGATAACCTCAGCCATACAGGTTGTGCTGATCGCTACCATTTCAGGCTTGTAGAGAGCAGTGGCATTTTGCAGCCCTTCGATCAGGTTCTTCATCCCTCCGAATACCGCCCCATCCTCTGTCATGGAAGAGGATACACCGGGAATCGGCTCCTTGAAGTGACGGGCCAGATGGCTGCGGAAGTAAGCGATGCAGCCTTGGGAGCCGTGGGAGAAGGGCAGTGTCTTCTCAAAACCCAGAGCAGCAAGCACAGCGCCCAGCGGCTGGCAGGCTTTGGCCGGATTAATGACGGTTTCCTTGCGGGCAAAGTTCTTTTCCTTATATTCTTCTGTCTTCAGGTATTCTTCGGCTTCCTGGATGGTTTCATAGGAACAAGCTGCCTCGAAGACTCTCTTGCGTTGAACCATATCCACATAGGGCTGGGTCTCAAACAATGTATTATGGTCTTTTATATCAAAATCAGGTGTTTTAGACATTCGATTGTTCCCCCCTCAATTAAAATGGTGATGATTTCACGAGATTCCAGGTTGGGCTGTTGATCGCCATATCCATATCACGGGCGAAAATTTTGAAGCCGTCGTATCCATGGTAAGGACCGCTGTAATCCCAGGAATGCATCTGACGGAAGGGGATACCCATTTTGTGGTACACATATTTTTCCTTAACGCCTGCACCAACCAGATCCGTGCCCAGCTTCTCAGCCAGTTCTTCCATTTCGAAGGCAGTCGGATCATCATACAGGATAGTGCCTTCTTGAACTTCCTTGACCATCCGTTGGTAGTCGTCCTTGTGGCCGAATTCGTACCCGGTGCTGATGACTTGCATGCCCAGATCTTCATAAGCCCCAATGGTATGACCGGCACGCAAGCCGCCGACCATCAGCATAACCTTCTTGCCCTCCAGCTTGGGACGGTATTTCTCAACAACCTTCTTCGCTTCATCCTCATACCTGGCAATCAGCTTCTCGCAGTTGTCCTGGATGGTTTGGTCGAAGCGGGCCGCGATAGCTCTCAAGCTCTCGGCAATCTTGGTCGGGCCGAAGAAGTTGTATTCCATCCACGGAATACCATAGCGCTCTTCCATTGTGGTACAGATATAGTTCATCGAGCGGTAGCAGTGCAGGATATTCAGCTTGGCAGTATGGGAAATGCTCAATTCATTCATGGTGCCGTCACCAGCCCATTGCCCAACTACGCGAAGCCCCATTTCCTCCAGTAAAAGACGGGAAGCCCAAGTGTCGCCGCCGATGTTATATTCACCGATCATGTTAATATCATAAGGAGTGGAATCTGTGAATTCACCCTTGCCCAGCAGATGGTCACGCACCGCATCATTGGCGATGTGATGGCCCAGGGATTGGCTGACACCTCGGAAGCCTTCGCAGCGGACCGGGATAACCGGCATGGCCAGCTCCTTGGTCATTTTCTTGCCCACCGCTTCAATGTCATCACCAATCAAGCCTACCGGACATTCGGATTGAACAGAGATCCCCTTGGTCAGCGGGAAGATATCCTTGATTTCGCGGCAGATGGTCTCCAGCTTCTTGTCGCCGCCGAATACGATATCCCGCTCCTGAAAATCACTGGTTACTTGCAGCACGCCGAAGGCGTCTACGCCTTGGGTACCGCTGGCGTAGTTGCGCCGCGTCCCCCAGCTGTATTGACCACAGCCGACAGGACCGTGGCTGATATGAACCATATCTTTGATCGGGCCCCATACAACACCCTTGGAGCCTGCATAAGAACAACCGCGGGCAGTCATGACGCCCGGACGGGATTTCATATTGGACTTCAAGGAGCACTTGCCAGACTCGATAACGGAGGCCTCAGCTACCTCATAGTGCTTGGCACGGTCTTTTTTGGTTTTTTCCGGAAAAGCCTCCAGCACCTCTTCAATAATCCGCTTATTTGTCTCTACACTCAATTTTTCCATAGATGTGCTCATTTGTATGCCTCCTCTCCAGTCTACCGGGAACGGGAATGTCCGAATAACCGTTGCTTGCAGGATTACCGGACATCCCCGCCCAAGGTTGGTTTATTAAGCTCCAGCTGCTTCTTTGGCTTCCAGCTTCTTAATAGCTGTTTCTTCGTCTTCCACCACACCAAATTCGATCAGCAATTCTTCCAGCTCATCCATTTCAATAGGAGTAGGAATAGTCATCATGTCATTGTGAAGGATTTTGTCAGCCAAAGTCTTGTATTCAAGAGCTTGCGCATGCTCAGGGTTGTATTGGGTAACGGTCATTCTTCTCAGTTCGGCATGTTGAACCACATTGTGGCGAGGTACAAAGTGGATCATTTGAGTGTTCAACCGGCGGGCAAGCTCCATGATCAGCTCGTCTTCACGGTCGGTGTTACGGCTGTTGCAGATCAGGCCGCCCAGGCGAACCCCGCCGCTGTTGGCATATTTCAAAATACCGCGTGCGATATTGTTTGCTGCGTACATAGCCATCATTTCGCCGGAACAGACAATGTAGATTTCCTGTGCTTTGTTCTCGCGGATCGGCATTGCGAAACCGCCGCACACAACGTCGCCCAGTACGTCATAGGATACGAAGTCCATATCCTCATAAGCGCCTTGCTCTTCCAAAAAGTTGATGGAGGTGATGATACCGCGGCCTGCGCAGCCTACGCCCGGTTCCGGACCGCCGGATTCCACACAGAGAATGTTGCCGAAGCCGGGAGCCACTACATCTTCCAGTTCCAGATCTTCAACCGTTCCCCGCTCAGCAGCCAGATGGAGCACAGTTTGTTGGGCCTTGGTGTTCAGGATCAGACGGGTGGAGTCAGCCTTGGGGTCGCAGCCGACGATCATGATTTTTTGATCAAAGGATGTTGCCAGTTGAGCCAATGTGTTTTGAGAGGTAGTGGACTTGCCAATACCGCCTTTACCGTAAAATGCGATTTGTCTCAGTTTCTTTGCCATATTAATCATCCTCCATTTTTTTGAATATTCTGATTTTTTATATTGTAGTTCATCAATAAACCTGTCATGATACCGTTGTTGCGCCGCCGCAACTGCCGGCGAAGTATAAGTAGAATCTTGCACTTTCCAGCAGCAATTCCTCAATCTCGCCTTTGCGGGTCAGAGTGACAATTCCCTTCTCCTTCAGCTTCAGACTGGGAGATTCGCCGATCCCTGAACAGAGCAGCACCTGGCAATCAGCAAGCATGGCAGCCGTATCATCCAGAATCTTCTGCTTGCCTCCGGGACTGGTGCATTCCGCCGTGCCGTTGCAGTACGCCTGCACCTTGCGGACGCCCAGCAACCTGGTCGTTTTGCCTGCCACCTCGTAGATCAGGAATTCCTTCGCATGGCCAAAGTGGGCATTAACCTTGCCTCCACCCCTTGTTGCAACCGCTATTCTCACTGTAGCAGCTCCTGCCCTTGGGATTATGGCAGCTTTGGCTTTGCGTTTGGATTCCAGGATGGAATCCAACTCCTTCAGCTTCTCTTCCCGCTGCTCCCGGGTGAATACCCGTTTGACCGCCGTGCTGCACTTGCCCTTGTCCGCTACACTGGTATCCTCACCGAGCATACCCACCGCATCGGCTCTGCATTGCCGGCAATGCCGCATAATGGGAAGCAACTGCGAGCATTGTTCCTGAATGTCCAGCACCCTTAATGGAGAAGGCTCCTTGACTCCTTCCTTCTCATAAGGACTGCCCGGGGAAATGATCAAAGGCATGATGTTGTGGGTGAACGCCCCCAACTCCTTGACCTTCGCCGCCACTTCCGGCAGATGGGAATCATTGATGTCCGGAATCAGCACGGAATTGATTTTGCAGCCGATTCCCCGTTCTTTCATGGCCGCGATGCCCTCAAGCTGTCTGGCAATCAACAGTTCCGCTGCAGCCAATCCCCGGTAAATCTTGCCCTTGTCTGCCACCCAATCGTAGATGTGCTGCCCAACCTGCGGGTCCACCGCATTGACGGTAACCGTCACATGCTTGATTCCTGCCGCTACGATCTCATCGGCGAATTCTGCAAGCCTCAGGCCGTTGGTGCTTAAACAGAGGTGGAGGCCGGGCGTTTGCTCGTTCAACAGCCGGAAGGTCTTGAAGGTGGCTTCCGGATTCGCCAATGGGTCTCCTGGACCGGCTACGCCGATAACCGTTAGCTGAGGCAAGGTTTGCAGGGTTTCTTCCACCTTGACACATGCCTCTTCCGGTGTCATAACCTTGCTCACCACGCCGGGGCGGCTCTCGCTGACGCAATCATACTTGCGGTTGCAGTACTTACAGCGTATGTTGCAAGCCGGAGCCACCGCTACGTGCATTCGAGCGAAGTAGTGATGTGCGTCTTCGTCATAACAGGGATGACGAAAACCGATCGGTTCCATCCAACCACCTCCCTTTTTTGATGTTAGTTTATCTAACATTGTGTCTCTTGCTTGGATAATCACATGATACTCTCCGACCCACATATGGTCAACGATTTTTCCTACAGAAACAAGAGTTGTAATAATTCAGACAAATTATATGTAAGGTTTCATCACATAAACATAACATAAAGCGTTTTCTTTTCTTATTTCTCATTATACGGAATAAAGGGGTGTAAGTATGGGAAAATGAGGGGAGTTTTTTGAATGCGCTTCAAAAAACGAACGTTCCGGAAGGAGGAGATCATCTTTATTCAGAAGTTGCACCGAGAATCATTTTCATTGTCTATGTTATATTAACTGACATTGAACAGTTTTTCAAGTCTTAAAATGGGCTCTGGCAAAAAAACTGTCCATCAGGCATCATAATAGAGAGGGGGGAATGAAAATGAACCGATTAAACAGAAGCTTCTTTGAGAAGGAGACAACCCAAGTCGCGAAGCGCTTGCTGGGATGTATCCTTGTCCGCCGGTATGGGGCTGTGGAAGCAAGGGCGGTTATCACAGAGACCGAAGCTTACACGGGGGAAGAAGATCCCGCCAGCCACGCCTTCCGCGGGATAACCCCGCGCAACCGGATCATGTTCGCAGATGCCGGGCACCTGTATGTTTATTTAAGCTATGGCATACATTATTGCATGAACGTTGTGACGGAGACGGCGGGAATTCCGGGAGCGGTTTTGTTGCGGGCGGCGGTTCCGGTAAGCGGACACGACTGGTTTAATGAAAACCGACCCAAAGCTCCCGCGGCCCAGTGGATGAACGGCCCGGGCAAGCTCGCCCGGGCCTTCTCTATAGATCTGGCTTTCAATGGCCTGGATCTGACAGACCCGGCACAGCAGGAGTTCATGGTTCTGGAGGGCGAGCCCGTTGCTTGCCGGGAAACAGAACGGGTGGGCATCAGCAAAGGAAAGGAGCTGCTCTGGAGATACACCGCGGTTTTGCCTCAATAGAAATGCCAGCAAGACGGATGGCTCGCCGCGGAAACCGCCGATGCGCAATGCAATCAATAAATAGAATCCTCAAACCGCTCTATCTGCTGGTTGCTCCCAATGATGACCATCACGTCGTTTTCATGAACAGCATCTTCCGCCACCGGGGCGACAATCACTTCTTCATGCCTGTTGATCGCCACAATGCTGCAACCGAATCTCCCTCGGCAATCCAATTCCCGGAGCGTCTTGCCGGAAATTTTCCCGGGGACGGACAATTCCACAATGGTGTAGTTTTTGGAGAGCTCAATATAATCCAACAGGCTGGGAGAGGCCAGTTGATGAGCCACCCGGATTCCCATATCCCGTTCCGGGAAGATAACCCGGTCCACGCCCACCTTTTGGAGTACTCTGCCGTGAATTTCGGACATGGCCTTGGCTACCACCTTCTTGACTCCCTGCTCCTTGCACAGAATGGCGGCCATAATGCTGGCCTGGATATCCTCACTGATGGCAATCACCACACAATCAAAGTTGCGGATTCCCAAGGAGCGAAACACTTCCTCGTCGTTCCAGTCGGCAAGCACTACATGGGTCAGCTGGTCGCCAAGCTCCTCCACATTGGCCTCCCGCTTGTCCACTCCCAGCACTTCATAGCCCAATTGAATCAATTCCTTGGCCAGACTGGAGCCGAATCTCCCCAGGCCGATAACGGCATATTGCAGCTTTTTCATCACTACTGCTCCTTACGCTTCAGGTGTATGCTGATGGTCCAAAGTGGAAAGCAAGGACACATATATGTTACTTTGGTAATGGAAGATATAGAAGCAAGAGCGCCCCTGGCACTTATACGTTTTTCGAAAAAAAGGAGAGGGTTAAGTGATTCCGCACAAAATGAACAACAAGCTATTGATTCTGGCTGTTATCGGGATTGTCCTGTACTTCTCATCCAATGTTATCGCCAATCTCAGCCATGATAATTCCTTGGAGGGGGAGCTTGGCACACCCGGGGTCACCAAGGCAGCGGCGGCGGAAGCGGCGGCCCGGTTCGCCAAGGACAGGCTGGGCATCACAGTCACGGATACACAGATTGTCTATCAGACGGATAAATACGCCAGCGGCTACGCTGCAAAGAATAATCTGCAGGAGCTGTATGACCGGGATTTTGCCGACAAAGCCCTCCTGGATTACTGGTTGGTTATAGTGGGCGGACCCTCAGGCAATCAGGAGGCCCGCATCCGTGTAGGCATGGATCAGCCTGTAATCAAGGCCTGGGATACTGAAACCCCATTACCCCGCATCCACAATGACAGGGGGCAGAGCCTGGCCGTCCAGGCGCTTGCCGACGAAGGCTACAATCCCGCAGAATGGACCTATGCCGCGGACCAAACGGGGAAAGCCGCCAATTTATTTACATACACCTCCAAGACGCTAATGCTGGGAGATGCCCCATTGGCTGTTACAATCGGGATCAGCGGAGATACTGTGGCATCCTTCCTGACTCACTTTCAGATACCCGATTCTTATATGGACTGGATTAAATCCCAGGAAAGTCTGAGCGGTAAAATGAGCACCACCTTCCTGCTCCTGACCGCCGCAATGGGCATTGTTGCTCTGATTCTGGCCGCCGTCAACGGCAGGAAGGTGAGGTGGTCCCGGGGAATTGCGCTTACCCTGATCTTCTTCATCCTTTATCTGATATCCAATTTCAATGCGGCTGACGCCTTGCTCAGCGTGGAGGGCGTAGACCAGAATGCCCGGTCCCTCACTCTGATCATTATGAATATCTTCGTCGTGGGAATCGCCCTGCTGATGGCGCTTGCCGTCTGGTTCTCCTTGCTCTCCGGTGAGCAGCAGTGGAGGAAGCTGGGCTCTAACTTCTGGCCCCGCTGGCGGGACCGGGAATTCGGCGAGGAAGTCTTCTACGGCATGGGCCGGGGCTACCTGCTCTGCTTCTTCATTATGGGAGTTCAACAAGCTGCCTTCCTGGTGGCCGGAATGGCTTTTGATTCCTTCTCCATCAATGACCCTGCCCAATCGACTATGAATATGAAGTGGGCGTTTCTGTTTCCCACAGCGGCATGGGTGGCCGCCATTATGGAAGAGGCGATCTACCGGCTGTTCGGCGTTGCCCTGTTCAAGCGAATCCTCCGTTACAACTTCCCGGCCTTGCTTATAACCAGCCTGATCTGGGGATTGGGCCATACCGGTTATACCATTTATCCCAGCTATACCCGCCTGATCGAGGTTGCGCTGCTGGGCCTGATCTTCGGTTATGCCTTCCTGAAGTATGGCTTTATAACCGTTGTCTTCGCCCACGCGATTATGGACAGTTTGTTGATGGCCCTCTATCTGATGATGGAAGAGCCGTCTGCCGCCAACATTCTGTGGGGAATCTTCTATATGGTGCTCCCCGTTCTCATTGGCTATGTGGTCCGCTATCTGCATCCCCGGTTTGGAGGACCGAAGCAGAGAAGGAGGGATGCTCCTCCTGCTCCACCGTTTCCTCCCGAGCCCCGTTTAATTGGGCTAGAATAACCGCGGCCAGCTTAGGACCGATTCCAAGAGGCTTGAAGTCTTCGACTTGAGCCTCTTTAATTTTTTTCAATGAGCCAAAATGCTTGAGCATGGCCTTGCGCCGTTTCTCGCCGATGCCGGGGATGGCGTCCAGTTGGGAGACCACCATGGACTTGCCGCGCACCTCCCGGTGGAAGGTGATGGCAAAGCGGTGCACCTCGTCTTGAATTCGCTGCAGGAGGTAGAACTCCTGGCTGTCCCGGGGCAGGGGTACGATCTCCGGGGGATCTCCCGCCATAAGCTGGGCCGTCTTGTGCTTCGTATCCTTCACCAGTCCGCAGACCGGAATGCCGAGCCCCAGTTCATTCTCCAGCACGTCGACTGCCGCGGATATCTGGCCCCGTCCTCCGTCGACGACCACCAGATCCGGTGGAGCAAGCCCCTCCTTCAGCACCCGCTCATAACGTCTGCGGATGACTTCCCTCATGGTCTCGTAGTCATCAGGCCCCTGAACGGTCTTCACTTTGAACTTGCGGTACTCCTTGCGGTCAGGCTTGCCGTCGCTAAACACCACCATGGCGGAGACCGGGTCAGACCCCTGGATATTGGAGTTGTCAAAAGCCTCGATCCGCCGGATGATGCCTGTGCCCAGCCAATCACCCAGATTCTCCACCGCCCGGACCGTCCGTTCTTCTTCCCGTTCAATCAGCTTGAACTTCTCCTCCAGAGACACGCGGGCATTGTCGCAGGCCATATCCACCATCTTGCGCTTGGGTCCGCGGCGGGGAACGTAGACCTTTACCTTCAGCCAGCTCTCCAGAGAATGCTTCACGTCCATCTGCTCTTCTGACGCAAGCTCGGCTTCCGTTTCCTCCGCGGCCTGCCCGGCTTGTGCCATGTCCGCTCCCGCCTGCCGCCCTTCCCGGCCTTTCTCCGCCGGCTGTTCCTCCACGCCATTCCCGGCAGGAAGGAACATCTCCCGGGGCAGCGCCGGATTGTCACTGTAATACTGGGTTACGAAGGAGAGGAAGTCTTCATATGCCTCTCCATAGTAAGGGAATGCGGTAGCCCGCCGCTCGATCATTTTCCCCTGGCGCATATAGAGGATCTGGACGCACATCCACCCTTTGTCCGTATGGTAGCCGAAGATATCCCGGTCCGTAAGATCCATGGTGGTAATCGTCTGCTTCGTCATAACCGCATCAATATTCAGGATATGGTCCCGCAATTCCTTGGCCCGCTCGAAGTTCAGCTCCTCAGCCGCCTCCTGCATGCGCTTCTCCAGCTCCTGACGGATGGATTCATGACCGCCGTTTAAGAACCGGGCAATCTCCCCCGTCATGCGCTCGTACTCCTCCTTGGGCACCTCCAGTTCGCAGGGCGCCACGCATTGGCCCAAATGATAGTACAGGCACACCTTATCCGGGAGCGTGCGGCACTTGCGCAGGGGATACAGCCGGTCCAGCAGCTTCTTGGTTTCCTGCGCGGCATACGCGTTGGGATAAGGGCCAAAATATTTGCCCTTGTCCTTGTATACCTTGCGTGTGACCTCCAACCGCGGGTGGGCTTCATGGGTAATCTTGATGTAAGGGAAAGTCTTGTCGTCCTTCAGCAGCACATTGTAGCGGGGATGATGCTGTTTGATCAGATTGCACTCGAGAATCAGCGCTTCCATATTGCTCTTGGTGACGATGTATTCAAAGTCGGCGATCTCACCGACCAGCTTCTGGGTCTTGATGTTGTGGCTCCCGGTGAAATAGGAGCGGACCCGGTTCTTCAGCACCTTGGCCTTGCCCACGTAGATGATGGTGCCTTCCGCATTCTTCATCAGATAACAGCCGGGATTATCCGGCAAAAGGGCCAGTTTGTTGCGTATATGTCCATTCTCCATGACGGCTTCTTCTCCCGCATAATCTTGTATGGTACAACGCTAGTATATCACTTTGTTGTACTTGCGAACAGGCATTCCGTCAGGTCCTATTCAACCGCAGCAAAACCCCTCTATTCCGCAACGGATAGAGGGGTTTTGCTTGGGGCAGGAAGACCGTCCATAGGGGTCCTGGCCGTCAGTTCAACTTAAAGATGATGACGGCATTCTGAAGATCCTCTGCCATTTTGGCCAGAGACTGGGAGGTGGCCGCCATCTCCTGGCTCGCTGCAGCCGATTCCTCGGTGGCAGCCGAGATGCTCTCCACCGCATTCAGCACATTGGAAGCCTGGGCAGCCTGTTCCTCGCTGGCGGCGGCAATTTCCGACACCTTAATACCTGATTCATTGACCATCGAGGAGATATGCTTGAAGGAACCTCCGGACTTCTGGGAAAAACCGGAGCTTTCCTGCACGGTCACTACGCTGCGGCGGGTATTCTCCTGCATGCCTTTGATAATCCCCGTTATCTGCTTGGTCGCCTCACTGCTGCGTTCCGCCAGCTTGCGCACCTCATCGGCCACCACAGCAAAGCCCCTTCCTTGCTCACCCGCCCGCGCCGCCTCAATCGCCGCATTCAGAGCCAGCAGGTTGGTCTGGTCCGCAATGTCCTCGATAACTTCAATAATGTTGCCGATGAGCTGTGAATCGTTCTCCAATTGCGCCATTTGGCCGCTTACCTCATTCATGCTCTCCATCGAGGAGCGGATCACTTCTCCTCCGTCCTCCGCCACTTTCCTCGTGCGCTCGGACAGCTCGGAAGCCTGCTCTGTATTCTGGGCTACGGCATGAATCGCCATGGAGAGTTCACGGAACAGCTCGCTGATCGTCTGGGCGGCAACCGCCTGATTGGCATTGTTCCCCGCCATCTCTTCACTGCTTGCCGAGATCTGCTGCGCAGCCGATGACAAATTTTGGGAACTAGATAAAATATCGCCCACAATCCGCCTCAGGTTCTGAACCATGGCGTTAATCGCCTTGGCCAGCAGCCCGACCTCGTCAAGCGTGTCAATATCTGCCGTCTCCCGCAGGTCGCCTTCGGCCACTCGCGTGACCACAGTGACTACCTTTTGGAGCGGCTTGGAGATAATCTGCGAGATGAAGAAGCCGAAGAAGATGCTGATCACAACGGCGGCCAAGATAATAATATAGGTGATCGTGCGCGAGGAGCTGTATAAATCCGCACCATCAGTCCGCGCAGCCTCCGCTTCGCTGATATTGATCTCAAGCAGCTTGTCAATGGATTTCACAATATCCTGTCTGGCTTGGGCAAGATCTCCGTCGATCAGCGCTTCCATCTCCACGAGCTTATCGTCCATTCCAGCCTGCAGCGTTTTCTCATATTGCTGCTTATATAATTGCCATTGGCTTTCAAACGGGGTGAGAGCTTCTTTCGATTCCTTGGACAAATCAGTGTTCTTGAATCTCTGGATGCTCTGCTCCAGGTTGCTGATGATTTCCTTGTAGGAGTCCCCCGCCGCTCTTCTCTCCTGCAAATCAGCCATATACATCCGCCTGATCTCTACCCGGCCTTCATTGAATTCCGACTGCGCCTCCAGCAAGGATTGGACGGCAACCAGTTGATTGGAATACATATCGTCTAAGCTGCTGTTAAGCTTGCCCAGATTGTTTAACCCGAAGAAGCCGACAAAGCTAATGATTGCCGCCAGAACCAAGAAGGAAGAAATTAACTTGACACCGGTCTTCAAATTATAGAACCATCTCATAACACAATCACTCCCTGTATATGTATGTAGCTCTAGGAACGGCTGAATCTCCTGAACAAACCGCCAATCTCCAGAATTAACGCGACTTTGCCGGTGCCAAGAATCGTAGCCCCCGCTATTCCCTCCACCTGCCCGACAAAAGATCCCAACGACTTGATTACGATTTCCTGATTGCCAATAAGCTGCTCGACAGCCAATGCGATCTTCTTGTCTCCTCTCCCGATGACTACGATAGGAATATGGCGGTTATAGTGCGTTGGTGCAGGGTGGCCAAACAAATCATGAAGCCAGACAACCGGAAAGATAGTCTCCCTGATGCTTACCATCTGCATGCCGTTGACGATTGTGATGGACTGGGGTTCCATCCGGACGATCTCGGCTACGTTATTCATAGGCACAATATATGTCAGTCCGGCGGTTTCCACCAGCAGCCCCGTTCCGATGGCTAAGGTAAGCGGAAGCCGGATCCGGAAGCGCGTGCCCTTGCCGGCCTCTGTGTCTACTTCTATCATGCCGTTGACCTTCTCGATGCACGCTTTGACAATATCCATCCCTACGCCCCGCCCGGAAATGTCGCTGACAGCCGATGCTGTGGACAACCCAGGGTGGAAGATGAGATTGACCGCGTCCCGGTCGGAAGTGGAGGCGGCGGCCTCCGGGGTGATGATCCGGCGGTCAACCGCCTTCTGCAGCAACCTGGCGGAGTTAATTCCCGCCCCGTCGTCCTCCACGATAATCATCACTTGATTATCCTCATGGGAAGCCCCTATTCTGAGCCGGCCGGCAACTGGCTTCCCGGCCCGTTCCCTCTCTCCCGGCTGTTCGATTCCATGATCCAGAGCATTGCGGATCAGATGAATCAAGGGATCGCCCAATTCTTCGATCAGAGTCCGGTCCAGCTCTGTTTCCCGGCCCTCCAGAATAAGCTCTACCTCCTTGCCCAGAGATTGGGACAGATCGCGGATCATTCGCGGGAAGCGGTTGAACAACTGATCGATGGGCAGCATGCGCACCTTCATCACATTTTCCTGCAGCTCCCCCAGAACCCGGTTGACCCGGTCGCCGATATGCTCCAAATCCGACACGGAAGGCTCGGTCTTCAGGCTCCTGCCAAGCTCCTTGGTAACCTGGCTCAGCCGCGTCTGCTCGATTACAAGCTCTCCGACAAGATTCATCATCTTTTCCAGACGCTCCACATTGACCCTGATGGTGGAGTTGGCCCCTTTTCCCTTCCGGTTGCGCTCCTCTCCATCAGAAGAGACGGGAAGCTGGGAGGCGGAGGGTTCCTCAGCCAGAATGCATTCATGAACGACAACCTCCGCCACGTCTATCCAGGTTCCGATCTCTGCCGCCAGCACTCCTCTTTCTGAAGAGGCAGTAATATGCCAGACGGCCTGGCGGTCGGCGGAAGCCCCTTCCGCCCCTGCAGCGGACAGTTCCTTATCGGGGTAAAAGAACGTGCCCAACTCCGAAAGCTGCCGTTCCATGATTTTGAGGCGTGCTTCTCTCATCTCGCATTGGTCCGACAGCGTAACACCAACACGCAGCAAGGCCTCCCCCGCTTCCTGCCTCAGACGGATCACTCTTGCCGATTCGGCCGGGAAGCTGACCGCAACAGGGCCTGCAGCCGCTTCGGACGCACTTGTTTCGAATCCTCTCAAAGCGGCAAGCAAATCTTCGATGGGAGAGTTCTCCCGGTTTCCTTCTGCAACCTCTTGCTGCAGCAGACGGATCCTGTCGACACAACGGAACAGCAGGTTGGCAAGCTTGGCCGATACTTCCCATGCTCCCGTCCTGACCTTCTCCAGAACATGCTCCATATTATGGGTAAGCCGGTTCGTTTGGACATAACCCATCGTGGCAGAAGAACCTTTCAGCGTATGGGCAGCCCGAAACAAGCGTTGAATCGCCACCACAGAGCCTCCTTGCTCCAGAGACAGCAGTTCCTGCTCCATGGAGTGAAGCATTTCTTCACTTTCTGTCAAATAGATTTCCCGATACTCCTCCATCTCGCCCACCACTCCTGTCTGCTATTTGCGGAGAAGCACCTCATCCAGCTTAAGAATGCCTACCAGGCTGGTTGGAGTAATCCCAATTCCCGAGAAGTATGTGCCGCTGACGCCTCCCGCCCGCTCGGGGGGGTCCTGAATATCCGAGAACGTAACCACCTTGTTGACCTTGTCCACAATGATGCCGACGGATTCCTCGGCATGCTTGACCACCACAATCCGGGTAGATTTGCTGATGGCATCGGGCTCCATTAAGAACAGGCTGCGGAGGCTGATAACGGGTACGATTTTCCCGCGGAGGTTGATGATTCCCTTCACATAACGCTGTCCGTTGGGGATCTCTGTAATATCCTGCATACGGATTATTTCGTGAATGTCGGAGATTAGTATGGCGTAACTCTCATTGCCCGCATTGAACTCCACGTATTGAATCCTGCTAGTTTCCTGCACCGGCGCTTCTTCCTCTCATGGGATATCTGACAAAACCGCGTTGCTCGCTTTATTCCCGCCCGCTATCTCGCGCCGGCAGGCTGGTACATTTCCCGGATCTGCTCGAACATGCCGCCAAACCGCATCACTACCGCAGCGTCGAATTGCGTGCTGGCGTGGATATGGAGCTCTTCCATGGCTGCTCCCGGGGATTTTCTGTTCTGGTACGGCCGGTCTGTGACCATGCTGTCAAAAGCATCAGCCACGCAGCAGATTCTTGCAATCATAGGGATTTCCTCTCCCTTCAGGCCTTCGGGATATCCCTTCCCATCCCAACGCTCATGATGGCTGCGTACTGCACCTATAATCTCCGGGGAGACCGCCTGCATGGAAACAATCAGTTCCGCTCCGATGGAAGGATGGAGCTTCATGAGTTCCCACTCCTTGACAGTAAGCCTGCCGGGCGCATCCAGAATCCGGTTGGGGATCATGATCTTGCCCAGGTCATGCAGCAGACATCCCAAGGCGATTCGTTGCACATCCGGCGCGGACATCCGGAACGCTTCACCCAACTGGCTGCCGATCAGTGCCACACGCACACAATGCCGATAGGTAGGCGCATGCTTGTTCTTCAAAAGCCCCATCCATCTTAAAATGTCCATCCCCATCTGATGGCTTCTTACAATCGTCCCAAACTCCAAAAGACTCCTGTCCATATCCGCCCCCTGCAGCTTTTATGCATGTACCACACCATTGAAACCTGGTCTTGTATGATTTGAATAATACTCCCAATCGGTGGCTGGCTATTGACATGAATCAGACGATTAAGATGGCTAACAATCTGGCTTATGTCGTGCAATAATAGTTATACGACATCCGACAGAGGGAGATTGGAAATTGATGGATCAACAACAATACAGTGTGACAATCGTGGAATCATCTGTTCAGAGGGCTGGTTTTACTGAGGAAGACGTGGGGGACGATCAGATTGTAGATATGTTCCTGACGGTTTGCGGCCACTCCTCCCATACAGTCAATAGTTATAAACGGGCCATACAACTCTTCCGCGGGTTTGTGCCCAACAAGTCCCTCAGAGAAATTACCTGGAAGGAAATAGAAGCTTTTAAGGTGGGATTGGTCAAAGGGTATTCCAGCTACTCCGGCAAACCGCTCTCTCCTGCAAGCATATCTGCGTTGATTGCTCCGCTCAAATCCTTGTACAAATGGGGAAGCGATCCCAATATCGGCCTGTTCCCGAGGAATCCCACTACTACCGTCAAAACCCCCAGTGTTCCCGTGACCAGCGCCAAGCATTACCTCACCCGCGATGAGGTGGTTAAGCTGCTGGAGCTGCTGCGGTTGGAGAGCGAAAGAAACTATTTAATCGGTTTGGCCTTGGTAGTACTGGGTTTGCGGGTGTCGGAGCTGGTGGGAATCAGATGGGGGCACTTCCAATCGGACCCGCTGAATATTTCCATCTGGCTGAATGTGGAGAAGGGCAAGGGGGGGAAGAAGCGGATGGTCAAGGTGCCCCAGTATTTATGGAAATTATTCCAGGAGTACAGGATCATCTGCAAAAACAGCAATGATGACCATTTCAACCGGCAAGTGTTCGCCATAACATCACGGCAGGTTGAGCGGATCATTCAATCGGCGGCGAGCCGCTTAAGCACCACCAAACGGACTACCCCCCACTGGCTAAGGCATACGAATGCCACACTGGCTTTGCTAAAAGGCGCTTCCCTGCAGCAGGTCCAGAACACATTGGGGCACTCTCATATCAATACAACCCAGCGGTATCTGCACACGGTAGAGCAATTGGAAAAGGCCGCTCCCGATTATGTCGAAGAGTGCCTGTTGGATTTTATCGAAAAAAAGAATATTAACTCGATTTAACATATATTCTAGAATTTTATGTTGAATAAAATTGCTTATAAGCCTATAATTAGGCATATTATTGTAATAACAGTGTGAATATAGACTTATAAACTGGCCGGATGTCGTATAACTATTATTGCACGACCCGGTTATTTGCATGCGCGTCATGCCCCGCGGCGCTGGAATTTACGTGAAAATAGCGGCTGCGTGAAGCGGTACTTTTACCGCCCGTTCTTATAGTTACTTAATAA
Organism: Paenibacillaceae bacterium; assembly: GCA_029256185.1. Taxonomy (GTDB): domain Bacteria; phylum Bacillota; class Bacilli; order Paenibacillales; family NBRC-103111; genus Paenibacillus_AR. The sequence continues at coordinate 15,110 of JAQSYI010000041.1, read as the reverse complement.
GCTTTAAACACGGTAGAAAGATCCTTAAACATTTTAATATAATGCTGTAAGCAAAGATCCGCTGTCCTTTGGGACAGCGGATCCGTTCGTAAACCCTTTGTTAAACTCTATTAAGCATGACGGTTCAGAACATTCTTCAGCGCATCCTTGGACTGGAAACCCACAATCTTATCCACCGGCTGGCCATCCTTGAACACGATCAGCGTAGGAATGCTCATAACGCCAAAGCGCGAGGCAGACTCCTGATTGTCATCCACGTTTACCTTCGCAATCTTCACGTCAAGCTCTTGATCAAGCTCCTCCAATACAGGAGCAATCATCTTGCAAGGTCCGCACCATGGTGCCCAGAAATCAACCAGCACAGTTCCCGCGCCCTCTACCTCTGCCTTAAAGGATTGGTCAGACACATTGACAATTGCCATGGAGATCCTCCTTCTCACATTCATTCTAAGGTACGAGCAATTCCAATATACAATGTACGATAATACATGTAAAGTATACCACAATGCCTGTAAATTTCATAACCAGTCTACCCGGTGCTCACTCCGAAATAACCCGCTTATTGGTCCCATGAACCTCGATAACCTCTACATAATGCCGGATACGGTCCATGATCCGCTGCCCCTTGAACTCTTCCTCCCCATCCTTGCTGGTGAAGCTGAAGTGCTTCTCCAAGCCGCCGAATTCATAATTGGAGGTGAAGAAGGTGGGCTTGCGGTTCATCCGGTAATTCAGGATAGTGCCCAGAACATGGTCCCTGAGCCAGGGATTCATATTCTCTGCACCGATATCATCCAACACCAGAAGATCCGTTTCCTTCATCATATCGATGGTTTCCTTCAATTTGTGCGGCTCGCCGAACATCGCCTTCAGGTCCTCGGCAAAATCGGGCATGTATACAATTACGCCGGTCAACCCTGTTTTGGCCAGTTCAAACAGCATGAAGCACATCAGGAAGGTCTTGCCGGTTCCCAGCGGCCCCTCCAGATAAAGCCCTTTGCTTTGCAGTCCCTGCTCCTTGGTCTTGTCGATATAGTCCACCAGGCGCCCCACCGCTTCCGCCCGTTCCTTATCGGCCCGCACAATTTCCTTCATATCATATCCGCGCTGAAGAGACGCCTGGTCTACATAGAAGCTGGTAATCCGCCGTCTGACGGATTCTTCGGATTCCCGGACTATGTATTTGGGACAAGCGACCTTCTGGTCATAGATCATGGTTTGCCCCCGCACCTGATCAACCGTGAGCCGCGTGGCGTGGCCGGCCAGTTCGTTGGGACAATGGTCAAGACCGGGACATTCCCGGCAGATCCGGTATTCCTTGACATACTGGTACATCTTATTCATATGCAGCTGAATATCCTGATCGGTCACTTCCGGGAACCTGGACCGCCATTTCTGGATCAGCGGGTCTTGAATGATCGTCTGATAACGTTCCTCCACTTGCTTCCTGATGGAGCCAAAGGGCATGGAACGGAGCACATCCGACATGGATTCCATTTAGAGCCTGCCTCCTTCCTTCGGAAATGAAAGCCTACGCCTTCTTATCCTCCCACTTGCTCGCCTTGCGGATAATCGCTTCCATCTCCTCATCGGATAACGGCTTGCGTCCCGGCTTGTCAGCAGCCACGGGAATGACCGGCTTTTGCTTGGCGCCTCTTCCGGAAGCTCCCCTGGAGCCGTTCTGGGCGCCCCGCCCGCCGCCTGGGGAGCTGCCTTGCGGCACCGGAGGCCCCTCTTTCCGCTTGACTGCCGCGGCGCTTGCCTTGGCCTTGTAGCGCGCTTTTTCCCTGATGTATTCCACTGCCTGCTCATAGGTAGCTACCTGCTTGCCAAGCAAATCCGCAGCCACCGCCTCAATGGAATTTTTGGCCCATGAACGGCGGTCGGTATGAATAAAGTGAATCAGTACATTAATAACTTCCTCCGGAAGGCCGTAATTCAGATCAATCCGTTCGAAAATATCCAGCACCCCGTCGGGTACCGTTCCCTGGGGGAAAAATTTCTTGAGAACCAACGTGTAGGGATGATTCCTCAGCAGCATATTGTATTGGTGCACATCGCATTGTCCCTGAAATAAAGAGGGCACTTCAAGATAATATTCCATCTGCACACCCAGCTCTTCCGCAGGGACCTCTTCCGACGAGCCATCCTGTACCCCGGCAGGCTCCGCAAGCTGCAGCACCTTGCGCTCCGTCCATTCGCCACGCCGCTTGGCTTGGCGGTACAGGAGGTTAGCCCGGTACTGCAGCTCCTCGTACATCAGATTGCCCTCAACGTCAAAAATCCCGTCCTCATCGAGCAGTCTGCAGGTCTCCTGCAGCTCCAGATTGTACTTGCTCTTGGCAATATTGATCGCTACCAGATGCTCCTTGCGGAATTGGAGGGCCTCCACAAAGGGGCGGTTCCGGGAGCCCTTGGGGAAGCGGGCGATGATGTCCGTGTAGGCAAAGCCTCTTGAATCCGTATTAAAACCGCCGGTTGCTTGATGTCCGGCCGCCGCCGTTTCATACAAGGCTTGCTCCAACTGATGGTCCATCACTTGCGTATTCAAGCGGAACAAGTCATAGAAGGGGACCGACAGTTGCTCGGAGACAGAGCCGCTCAATTCGGGAGGCTCCTCGGCCAGCAATTCATCGCGGAGCAACAGCAGCATAATCTTCCCTACCTTGTCCCTCAGCAAGAGAGCCAGGTGCTGATTCAAGAAGAACTCATGGGGGGACAGCGGAGCATAGAGCTGATAACTGTAAACATATTCTTCCGATTCGGGAAACAGGCGTCTGGTGGTGGACAACAGCCCCACCGCTTCCAGCTTCGAGGACCATTCGATCAGCTGCTTGCGCCCCTTCTCCCCCTGCTCCAGTTCCATCTGCAGAAACAGCCTGCGCTGCTGCTCCAGTTGGGAATAACCCGATTTTTCACCGGGCAGTTGGGAATAGAGGGTATGGAACAGAGCAATGGCTCCCGGACCGATCATAGGCTGATACATGCTCTGCAGCATCTTGCGGTCCAGACTGCCCAAGGAGAAATCGCGGCAGACCGTAAACCGGTGATTCTCCGTAAAATGCAACACATTTGTTATTTTCATCCGGTTCTTCCCACCTAACGAGGATAAACGCTTAGCGGCATGCTTTTGACGGCGTGCGTTTGTCAAGAAGTCGAGCAACTTCCCCGTTTATACTATTCTGAGACTTTAAAGAGATTACTCTCCATTCTACCATAAGAATCCGGTCCGCAGGATAAATAATTCCCGGCCGGTTAAGGCGGGTACACTGAAAAGCACAACAGTCCTGCCTAAAGCCATTGCCGGCCCGGTCAGGACTGTCCCCATGCTTCGTTCCCCAAGCGGCTGATGAACAACCGCACTGCGCCAAGCTAAGGCATGCAATTACGGCCTACAGCTGCTGCTGCCCGGCACCGTCAATCTCTGCAAAGACACCTGCACCAGCCGGGAAGTCAGAAGCCGGGCGACCGGACGGCTCCTCCATTGATTGGTCCCTTCCGCCTCCGAAGTGGCGGGTCATCCAAGTGCCCAATAGCCTGTTCATGCTCCGCGGCGCTTTGGTCGGAATCTGGTGGGTAGCCTCCTTGATGAAGACCAGCTCCCGGTTAGGCAGGCGATCGTCCAGAAGCTTGGCGTACCGGTGAAAATTGACGTCCTTTTCCCCGTACAGCAGCAAAACGGGCTGCTTCACCCGGTGCAGGCGGTCGGTGCAGGAATAACGGATGCTGCAATTGTAGTATTCACCGATATTGCGGATGTCCCCTTGGACAGCACCCCGGTATAAATTGCCGAAGGTCTGGCTCATATCGGAATTTCCCCAGCCGATTGCTCCCCCGAGCAGGCGCTTGGCCTTCAGCATGGACAGGCCGGAGGCCAACCGGAGTCTGCCTTTGAGGTACCAGTCCGACGCTTCGGAGAGAGCCGATACCAGCACTCCCCCGACGAAAAGCCGGGGGTGCGCAAGCATCGCCTCCAGGGCGATGCTGCCCCCTGTGGAATACCCGCAGACTACGGCCTGCTTGATCTGGAGAAAGTCCAGCAGCAGCCGGATATCCTCAACGACCAAAGGATAGGAGACGGGCACAGGAGAGTAAGGCGTGTGGCCGTGACCCCGGATGTCCACGGTAATAATCTTGAAGCTGTCGGCAAGCTGGGCTTTCTGGTAATTGAAGATTTGCTGGTTAAGCAGAGGCGGGTGAATAAACACGATAGGCAAGCCGTCTCCGGCAACATGATAATGCAGTCTGGTTCCATTAACTGGCGCAAAGGGCATAAGTCATCACCTTTCTTTATAGGAGAGCTGCTTCGCTGATGCCTATAGCTTGGCTCACTTCCCTTCTTTCATTCATGGCCGTCCCAAAAGGCTTGGACCGGTTTGCCCTTTCTTGACAAATTGAATACAATGAGAACAGCATGCTACTTTTAGGACAAGGGAGTGTTATCCGTGAGCGAAGCAGTTCAGACCCTGGAGGGCTGGTATGCCCTGCATGATTTCCGCACCATCAACTGGGCTTTGTGGAAAGCGGCTTCCCCCGGGCAAAGGGCGGCAGCGTCGGAGGAGCTCCGGCATTTCCTGCAGGACTGCCGGGCGGCTCAGGACTCCGGATCAGGAAGCACGGCTTTCTATTCCATCGTGGGCCAAAAAGCCGATTTTGTATTCATGCATCTCCGCGAAACATTGGACGCCCTTAACCAGTTGGAGAATACCTTCAACAAAATGGCTTTTGCCGCCTATACCATGCCTGCTTATTCGTATGTGTCCATCGTAGAGCTGAGCAGCTACATGGCCAAGCCGGGGGTTGACCCTATGGAGGACCCGGAGATTATTGCGCGGCTCAAGCCGGAGTTGCCCAAGTCCAAGCACATCTGCTTTTATCCCATGAACAAAAAAAGAGACGGCGCCGACAACTGGTACATGGAGCCGATGGAACGGCGGCGGGGGATGATGAGAAGCCACGGCATGATCGGCCGCAACTATGCCGGACGCGTGAAGCAAATTATTACCGGATCAGTGGGGCTGGACGATTGGGAATGGGGCGTTACCCTGTTCGCTGACGACCCTCTGACCTTCAAGAAGCTGGTCTACGAAATGCGCTTTGACGAAGCCAGCGCCCGGTTCGGCGAGTTCGGCGGCTTTTATGTCGGCAATCTGCTGGATGAGGCCAAGACGGAAGCGCTGCTGGGTGTATAGACTGGCACCGGCGCGATCCTGGGCTTCCGATGAACCTGCCAGCCTGCTGCAGCCGGATTATGGCGTATAAGATTTCTTAATACGAGGAGAGTTTATTATGCTGGTCGGCAACCTTATCCGCTTGCGTCATTATACCGACGAAGATGCCTCTGCTGTTCTGGAGTACCAGGTGAAAAACCGCAAGTTCTTTTCCCCTTACCTTCCGGAACCACCCGAATCCAGTTACACCTTGGAGCAGCAACAAAAGGTTATTGCCAAATGGGCAGAAGAACAGCAGCAGGACAAGCGCTACACCTTCGGCATTTACCTGAAGGATTCCGGCAGGCTTGTGGGGGATATTTCCTTATTCGAGGTGGCCAGGGGACCCCGCCAGAGCGCCATTCTCGGTTACAGCCTGGACCAGGATCACAATGGCAGGGGCTATATGAGAGAAGCGGTCTCACTTGTCATCCGCTACGGCTTTAAGGAGCTGGGGCTGCACCGGCTGGAGGCAGGCGCCAAGCCTGACAACTCGGGCTCCATCCGCACCTTGCAAAAAAGCGGCTTCCGGCAGGAGGGCATCGCCCGCAAATTTCTCCTGCTTAACGGGCAATGGGAAGACCATGTGACGTTCTCGCTGGTGGCGGAGGATCTGGAATAGAGCTTACTGGATTTATACACGTCAAGAAAACAAAAGTGGCTTGCTCCATGCGGAATTCTTACGCATGAAGCAAGCCATTATATATAGCTATACATCCTCAGTCCCGGTGTCCGCCGCTTCCCCGGAGGTGTGCTGCTTGCTCATCAGATAGGCTTCGGTATCCCGGTCCCGCTGGCGGCTCTTCTCCTTCAGACGCTCAATGGCGGGAAGAATAAGAATATCCACCTCATGCTGCACCGTATAGACCAGATCATAGCGTGTCTGACTCTCCAGGTAAGCCCCCACTTCCATCAGAGCATTATACCGCTCCAACTCCTCACGGGTTAACAGTCCGCGAACCTGAACGCTGCAGTGTCTCATAGACGGCCTTTCTTGATCACCAGTGGAATCCCGCCAATCTTGTAGAGATAACGGATTTCCACCGCCTTCTTCAGCAGGGCGGCCACTCCGCCCTTGAACTTGCGGGACCCCACTACACCGATGGCCTGGTTCTTGCCCAAGGACGCCATGATGCCGCGGTTAATGAATTTGAAGTCCTTCATCGGGGTGTTGCGGATCGCGGCCACCAAATTATACGCAGCCACCTCACCCTGCTGGGTAGCAATCTGGGCCGTCGGCGGATACGGTTTGCCTTCTTCATTAAGCACAATGGAGCAGTCGCCCACCACATACACATTTTCGAATTCCTTGGTACGAAGCGTATCGTCCACTACGATTCTGCCGCGCATGGTCTCAAAGCCGGCTTCCTCCACCATCCGGTTGCCCCTGATGCCGCCCGTCCATACCACCGTTCCGGCACGGATGGTTTCCCCGTCTGCAAGGGCAACTCCTTCAGGCGTAACCTCCTTGATCGCTGTGGCAATCTTGAAGACGACCCCTTTCTTGGAGAGCACCTGCATGGCATATTCCACAAGTTCGGCATCGAAACCCGGCAATGCGGTAGGGGAGGCCTCCACATTATAAATTTTCACCAATGCGGGGTCCACGTCAAATTCACGGCACAGCTCAGGGATGCGGTCCGCCAGCTCTCCAATGAATTCAATCCCGGTAAAGCCCGCTCCGCCCACTACAAAAGTAATGTAATCCGTACGGTTAGGCTCCTGCTTGAACCGGGCAAATTGGTATTCAATATGCTCACGGATCAGACGGACACTGTTAATGCTGCGGATGTTCAAGGCATATTCGCGCAATCCGGGAATGCCGAAGGTTTCCGGCTCCCCGCCGAGTGCTATGACCAGATAATCATAGGACAAGGTGCTGTCCTCCAGGATGATCTTCTTGTCATGGGCGCGGATTTGGATGACGGTGGACTTGACGAAGTCAATCTTGAATTCATCAATCAGCTTGGAGATATCGATCCTGGCATTCTCCGGATTATCTGTCCCGGCAGCAGGCATATGGAGATGGGTGGTAATAAAATGGTAATCATGCTTGTTGACCAGCGTGACATCGGCCTCGTTGTAATTAAGCTCCTTCTGCAGTCCGATCGCTGTGACGATCCCGCCGTATCCGGCTCCTAATATAACAATTCTGGGTATTCGACTCATAAGTATCCCTTCCATCTGATAATAGTCTGTATAATTATTGCATTTGTGAATTTTCTCACGTTATGCTTCATAAAAAGACATCTTCACATAGGCTTCCCATGTTTCAATCTTATGAAATCATATAATTATCTCTTGAAAATATCAAGTCTTAAGTAAGACTATGTATGACTATTATCACAAATTAAAGCCACAAAAATCAACTTTTTTTTGACTTTTACTAAAAAAATTATTATTGGATGATATTACAGGCAGGTATTTCCCTTATGCCGAATAATTTTAGAAGCAGGAACTGCATTTTGGGTTTCTTTCCGCTGCCCACAAGCTTATAATAAATACAAATTATGAATTTGTATATTGTTAAATTTATTTTAATCCCAAAAAAAGCAGAGGTGTATCTCATCGTGGAACATCCAACTCCTGTTAACATGACGGATTTGATCGTGATCGGCGGAGGGCCTGCCGGAATTTTTGCCGCTTTTTATGCCGGAATGCGCCACACCAGCGTCAAAATTATCGAGAGCATGCCTCAATTGGGAGGACAACTGGCAGCGCTTTACCCGGAAAAGTACATCTATGATGTAGCGGGATACCCCAAGATCCGGGCTCAGGAGCTGGTGGATTCTCTGACCAGCCAGATGAGTCAATTCCCCGTTCAGATCCAGTTGGAAGAAAAGGTGCTGCAGGTGGCAAAGGTCGCCGAACGGCATTTTGAAGTAACTACTGATCAAGGCGTACATATTGCCAAAGCGGTTATTATTACGGCCGGGGCAGGAGCGTTCGAGCCCAAGCGGCTAGATCTTCCGGAGGCGGCCCGTTACGAAAAGAAAAATCTGCATTACTTTATCAAGGACCTGAATTTGTTCAAAGGCAAGCGGGTGCTGGTAAGCGGAGGGGGCGATTCTGCTGTGGACTGGGCCATGATGCTGGAGCCCATTGCAGAGCAGGTGACGCTGATTCACCGCCGCGACAAATTCCGGGCACATGAACACAGTGTGGAGCAGCTGATGAAATCCAAGGTTGTGGTGGCAACCCCCAAGGAAATTCTGGCGTTGCACGGGGACCGCTTAGTTGAAGCCGCTACCATCCGGGATACCAAGACCGGCGAGGAACGCAGGCTTGACTTGGATGCGGTTATCGTCAATTACGGTTTCAACTCTTCCCTTGGTCCGATTGTGGAATGGGGCTTGCAGATTGAGCAGGGCTCCATTGTTGTGGACACAAGAATGGAATCCTCTGTCAAAGGAATTTTCGCGGCCGGAGATATCACCACCTATCCCGGGAAGCTTAAGCTGATCGCGGTCGGGTTTGGAGAAGCTCCTACAGCAGTCAATAATGCCAAGGTATATATTGACCCGGAAGCCAAATTGTCTCCCGGCCACAGCAGCAGCATGAAATTTTAGCCACAGGCATATTCGCTTCTATTTATGGCATCCTATCCCTGCAGCTATTTCTAACGGGATGGGGTGCTTATTTGATGTCCTCTTATGTATGCCCGGTTTGCAACGGTCTGCGGGAGCTGTCCGCCGTTTGTTCCAGATGCGGCGGAAGCATTGCGGACGATGGGCGCCAAAGCGATTATTACGGACCTTACTCTCCTTATCAGCCTCTTCCGGATACTGCCATGACCAACGGCTATGCCGATGTGTCCCGTCATATGTGCATACATGCGGGCCATTGCACCAATTGCGGCGCATTTATCCACAGCTGGGTACAAGAACAGTTCATGTGAATGGAAACAAAAAACAATCTCCCAAAAGTGACGAGATGCTTCGAAGCAAAATCCGGGTACTTTTGGGGAAGCCCCCGAATGAAAATGCGGCACAGCCTGTGTAAACAAAAAAAGCTCAGTTGGCCTGAGCTTGTGAATAATGATTAGGAAGAGGGAGTTTTCTTCGTTTGATCTCTTTGAGCAGCAATTCGATAAACTCCTTTTCCAGCTTTAAATCCTGGGCACGAAAATAGGAATCAATCAGGATTTCATTGCTTAACATTCTCATTGAATTCACCTACCGGCTTTTGTAGTAGATTCATATTAACACGAGACTTTTGATAGAACAAGCGTTCCGGTTATCCACAACCGGTTGTGTATAAGATGTGGATAGATTGTTGATAAACCCCGAATATTGTCTGTTTCCTAGTGTGGATTTGTGGATAGAAGTTATGCACAATTTCCCAAAACTCAGATCATGTCGAAAAATTTTCCGCTATATTGAAATAAACCCGCGCCTGCAGGCACGGGTTTATCCATTATGTATGGTCGAATCTGCGGTTATTTTACAATCCCGGTTTTTAGCTCCTTAAAATTCTCCTGATCATTCCACATCGCCTCAAACTGGCTCTTCCATTCCGCCACCGCAGCGGCATCCCGGACTACCACCAGCATCTCATCATTGATTGTGGCGGCATTCTCGGTGTAATTGAATGAACCGGTGGTTCCCACCTGCCCGTCAATAATGGACAGCTTGAGATCCATCAATCCCTTGCGCGAGTTTTCCTTCACCGTAATGCCGGCGGCAAGCAGCGTCTTCAGCCGCTCGGACTGGACGGCATTGGACGATTCGGAACGGTCGGTAATGATTCTGATCTGCACGCCTCTGATCCGGGCATCCACAATGCTGTTGACAATTTTCTCGTGATTGATGGCATTGATGGCAATATCCAGGGAAACAACGGCATTCTGGAACAGGCTGATCAGCAGTTCTTCCGGTTTTTGCCCTGCTTGGGTGAAGGCTGTCTGGACGATAGCCTTCTGGGTGGACTGTGATCCGCTTGGAGAGGGCGAAGGCTGCGGCTGGGCGGAAACCGCCTCCTCCGCTGAGCCGGAGGCTGTCCACAAATAGCCCGCCATCCCGATAACCACCAGGACGGTTAACAGACCGGTTATGACTTGAGAGGTATCCGGTATGGTGTGATTGGAAATCCGCGGCAGGAAACGATGCGTTTTGCCGTACAACTGATCCCATCTGGACTTCTGTTCGTCGGTCCCCCCCTTCACATACGGCAGCCACCAGGAAACCACCTGAATAGCCGCATACAGCAGGACAATCACCAGGGCCAAAGCTACAGGCAGTTTGTTCTGGGAAAGACTAAGCAAGAACGCCAAGCATAGGGGCGCATAATGAACACTCCAATCCCGTCTGCGGCTTCGGACCGACTTGCGGGACAGATCATTCAACGGATACATGCGCACATAATCCAGCACCAGCCGCCATAGCAGCAGCAGGCCCGTTAACGTAGCAGCCAGCGTCGATGCGCTCATCTTCGTACCTCCTTGAGAGAGCAATTTGCAACTCTATGACTCTATCTTCCACTATATTATCAGAAAATTCAAGAAGAAAACAAAAACCCCCCGCATGGTGTACAGGAATCATACACTAGCCGGGGGTTGACTGGCAACCGTGCAGAGCTTGGCAGTCCAGGGCGTGTCACCCTAATCGTCGCACTTCTCCACAACGCCCTCTTCATCCTTCATCCTGAAGGAACTGCCGCAGCCGCAAGAGGCCGCGGCATTGGGATTGTCAATGGTGAAGCCGCCGCTCATGCCCTCTGACTTGAAGTCAATCTCCACTCCATCCAGATAGCGCATGCTGTCTTCTTCGACAACTACCTTCAAACCGCTTACGGTCAACACCCGGTCGCCGGACTTCTCTTCATCATCGAAGCCCATGGCGTAGGAGAAACCGCTGCACCCTCCGGGACGGACCCCCAGGCGCAAAAACAGATCGGGAGTTTCCTCGGCATCGAGCAACTCCTTGATGCGGCTGGCCGCTTGGTCGCTAATGTTGATCATGGTCATATACCTCCTATGAGCTCTTCCGCAAGGAAAAGTCTGGAATGGCAAGCAATCAGTCAGATATATCATCAGGGAAATTCGTTATTGGGCAGGATTGACCGCTTACTTATAAGTATATCCATCAGCAAAGAAAGCCACAAGCCGAAGTGTGCCGCTATGAGCTGATTTTCCCCCAAAGCGGGGGTTTTAGCTGCTGCGGCTGAGGGTTCTCCTGTACATGCTGCAGGTAAGAGCATAAAACTCAAGCAGGAGCTCATCCAATTGCTGGCTGCAGATCATGACTTTGGGGTGGTGATGTCCCAGTTCATCCGCCAGACGGTTCATTCGGTCACGCGCAAATTCGATTTTCTGGTTAATTTCCGCTTCCGGTTTAAGGCAAGCGATTGCCATTTCCATCTCACCTTTGCATCTTTATTACAAGTGCTTCAACTTCTTTTGCAAGAAACTTGTGCGGCTTTGTAATATGCAGTCACACAATGTATTAGTATACATGAACTTGTCCGAAATGAAAACAATATTCGCATAGTTTTTGAAATTTTTCCCTTTATCTCCGACAGGATTTCCAGGTCTATTTCTGGTTGCCCCGCCTGGAAGTTCGATTTATAATAAGAAAGATAAATTTGAATTTTTTATGACAGTAAGAATCCTGACACAGATGGAGGGTTCGTCTCATGAGCATTATTATTCCCGCACCTGAAACACGCATGGCCCAAATCGCCGAAAAAGTCCGTCTCGGAGAACGCCTGACCTTAGAGGATGGATTATTTCTTTACCAGTCGGAGGATCTCCTGACCATCGGCCAACTGGCCAATGAAGCGAATGCCCGCAAGAACGGGAAGAACGTTTATTTCATTGAGAATATGACCTTGTATTTCACCAATGTGTGCGAAGCGCATTGCGCCTTTTGCAATTACCGCAAGGATGAGGGGCAGGAGGGGGCTTTCACCTATACCGGAGAACAGATGATTGAGTATGTGGAGAAGCATATCACCCCGGGTGTGCGGGAGTTTCACATTACGGGAGGCCATAACGATAAGGTGCCGTTCCAATATTACAAGGATTGCATCCGGGCCCTGAAGGACAAGTATCCCCATGTGACCATCAAGGCTTATACCGCGGCGGAGATTGACTTCTTCTCGCGGATCAGCGGCAAGAGCTACAGACAGGTACTGGAGGAGCTGCGTGAAGCGGGGCTTGACACCATGCCCGGAGGCGGAGCGGAGATCCTCTCGGACCATTACCGGCAAAAGATGCGGGTGGAGAAGGCTACGCTGGACCAATGGCTGGAGGTGCACCGCACGGCTCATCAGTTGGGCTACAAAACCCACGCCACCATGCTGTATGGTTCGATCGAGACCCCTGAGCAGCGCCTGCAGCATATGATTTACCTGCGTGAGCTTCAGGATGAAACGAACGGCTTCCTGGTATTCATCCCCCTTGCCGTTCAGCCCATCAGCCAGAATGCGGGAATTCAGCGCCGCACCACGGCGTTTGACGATCTGAAGACCATTGCCATCTCCAGGCTGATGGTGGACAACTTTCCGCATATCAAGGCTTATTTCATTAATATCGGTACTCAATTGACCCAGCTTGCGTTAAGCTTCGGCGCCTCCGATGTCCACGGGACGCTGGTCCGGGAACGGATCAGCCATTCGGCAGGAGCGCTTACTCCGGCGGGCTTGACCCGGGAAGAGCTGATTTGGCTGGTTAAGGGCGCGGGCAAGACGCCCATTGAACGGGATACCTTCTATAATGTGATCAAAACTTATTAACCGGAGGCTGTGCTCCCATGGATTGGATCTTAGCCTTAATGCTTGTATTTCAGTCCCTGACCTCAACTGCCGATGCCCAGGCAAAAGCGTTGCAGCAAGAGTATGAAATGGCCCTGAAGATGGAATCGGCTTATTATCCCGGTCAATCGGCTGCCGAAGCGGCCATGAGCCGGGCGTTCACACTTATTCCTCCGGAAGTTCAACAAGGGGATGCGGTTCTGGTCCGTTCCGAAACAGAGGAAACCCTGTCCTGGCGGGACAAGGCATATAAGATGGAGCCCTTCGGCACCGGCTATTATGCCCTGCTGCCTGTGCCTACCGATATGAAGCCGGGCAAGTACAAGGTGGGCGGCGCCGGGGCAGAGCTTACGGTGAAAGCCAAGAGCTTCGACACAGACCGCCTTACTGTGACGAAGGAGCAGGAGAGCATGTGGCAGAATACGGAACGGATTAATGCCGACCAGAAGAAGATCGACCAGGCCCGCAGCCGCTCCGAGCCTGAATTTCTTTATCAGGAGCCTTTTATCATCCCGGTAACGGGCAGGCTTACTACACCATACGGCTACACCCGTTATGTGAACGGCGTGTTCAACAGCATCCACCGGGCGGTTGACCTGGCGGCGCCTACGGGAACGCCGGTGAAGGCAACCAACGGCGGCAAGGTTGTGCTGGCGGAGGAGCTTTATTTGACGGGCAACTCCATCTATATCGATCATGGAATGAACCTTTTCTCCCAATATGCGCACATGTCGGTCCTTCATGTGAAGAGCGGAGACGAGGTGAAGGCCGGAGAGGTCATCGGGGAAGTGGGCAGCACCGGCTTTTCCACCGGACCGCATCTGCATTTCACATTCTGGATCGGCAACAATCCCACCAATCCCGACCGCTTCTTCGGGACAACGCCGTTTCACTGGAAGCCATAGACGCGCATTGGAAGCGGCCTGTCATCAATAATCGTGTGCTCCGTCCATTTCTGCAAGCTTGGTCTGGATCCGCTGCATAAGTTCCTCCGGAGATTCCGCGGCCATGGTATGGCCGTTGACCAAAGCGTAGGGATAACTGCCGCATTCTCCGCAGTTGCCCAGGCAACCGTACTCGATTACATCGTATTCGGCGTTGCTCTCCAGTTGCTTCATGACTTGATCTGTTCCGTGATGCATATTGCTCGCGCAAAATTCGATGATGGGTCTCACTGCGGCATCTCCCTTCCGGACATCTGTTGCTTCGGATATGCAAAAGGTGCGGCCAATTAATTTTACTTTTGATTCACTTGTAATATAATAAGGGAAGAAAGGAGTTGAAGCAAATGAGCGAGAACAAAGAAGCCGTATACGATGAAGTGCTTGAGGTACTGGATAAGCTTCGCCCCTTCCTGCAACGCGACGGCGGGGACGTGGAGCTTGTGGACGTAGAGGAAGGTATCGTCAAACTGAAGCTGATGGGCGCTTGTGGCAGTTGCCCCAGCTCTACTATTACCTTGAAGGCGGGCATTGAGCGCGCCCTCGTCGAGGAAGTTGACGGCATCAAGGAAGTTGTTCAAGTATTCTAAGTGATGATAAAAAACCTGGCGGAAGACCGCCAGGTCCTTTTTACGTTGCCAAAGGAGTAACGCCTTAGGCGGTGGTCCCGCCCCGTTTACTCTTAACGGAAATTTTTTCCGTTATCCCTGCGAATTCACCATTTCTCGCTGATTTAGCGGAAATTTTTTCCGCTATCTCCTCCTGAACTACCCGAAACAGGCATATTTGCCCGGCTTTGAGCGAATTAACGGAAATTTTTTCCGTTATGAGTAAACGGGGCGGGACGGCCATAAAGGCTCTCCCCTCAGAATGATATACTTTCCGGCATGTATTCATCGAGGATAAACGCCTGAAGGCGTCCTTTGACGCTGACGCGTTTACCCAGGAATCGAACAATCATCCATGTTTATACTTTCTGAGATTTTGATAAAAAACCTGGCGGAAGACCGACGGAAGACCGCCAGGTCCTTTTTACGTTGCGGAGCCATGTTCATTCACACCCACGTGCACCGGGCTCACTGCATGAGCCTTCCCGCTTAGTTTGCAAGGTAAGCGTCAAATACTCCCCACCTGTGAAGTGGAAACGGACCATGCGAAAATAGAGGCATCCCAGGTATGGAGGAAGCAGACATGGACAAAGTGGAGC
>JAQSYI010000079.1 GCA_029256185.1 Paenibacillaceae bacterium | reverse complement strand
ACCGCCTTTTCACCCCGAGCTATCGTTACTTTCGCTTGACGTACCCCGGTACGCCTGCCCGAAAGTGCCTGGTCAGAAACGATCATCTGGGAATTATCTCCTCCCCTCAGAGGTTCAGATACGCCCTAAAGCGGTGACTCTTCTTCGCCAAACCACTCCCATAGGAGTCGCTTCCCTTTTGTGCTCCCTGTGTTTTGGCCTGTCCGGGTTCTTCTCCTGTAGGGAACGAATTTACGAGACGTTGTACTAGTATGAGCGGTTCTTCCATTACTATAGCATCATTCCAATAACAGGAATAATCCCCTATAATCAACTGAAGGGCTGCGAATCCAGCCATGACAGTTTTTGAATCGCAATCAACAAGTAGGGGTGGATAATAAACAATGAGCAAGCTTCAACAGTCACTTGAAATCGAAGCCGCGGTGGCGCCTCATGTCAAGCGGAAGGACGGAACGGGCTTGTGGCAGCGAATCTGGCGTTACAAGTTCCATTATATCCTCGTCCTGCCTGCCCTGCTGTTTATTATGTTCTTCAAAATTATTCCCTTTCTAATGGGAGCTTGGATATCTTTAATTGAGTATAATCTCTTCGAAGGAGTATTGGATAGTCCTCTGGTAGGCTGGGCCAATTTTGGCGCCCTGTTTGAAAATCCTGCTTTCCGCGCTGCATTATCCAATACGCTGCTGCTGAAATTTCTCTATCTTGCCTTCTGCGGAATCCTGGCTATGCTGCTTGCCCTGGCTGTCAGCAGCATCCGTTCCCGCCCGCTTAAGTACATATTCACAACCCTTATCCTGCTCCCTTACTTCATTCCCTCTGTTGCGGCAGCCTATATGCTAAACCAACTGTGGAGCCCGGAGCACCTTGCCCTTTGGGGGATGGCCGACTCTCCGCTGGATGACGCTTTCTGGTTTCCCATTATAGTGGCTGCGGCAGAGGCGGTTAAGACCTGCGGCATTCCCGTCCTGCTGGCTGTCGCCGCCATACATGTTGCCCGGAACTCCGCCTTCCCCGGTTCTGCGGGCGGGGCTGGGATCAGCAATGGCCGGGCGTTCCTTCACGGCCATCTGTATCCGGCCGCCAGAGCCATTGGCGCCTTCCTGCTGCTGCAATTGTCCTCCATACTTGCCAACGACTTCGAGCTGGTGTTCCATCTGAGAACTGCTGCCAACCAGGCATTCTCGGATACTCTGGATACCTTCATTTACACAGAAGGGTTTAAGTTCATGTTTTTTAGCTCTGCCGCTGCAGCAGGCCTGCTGCAATTTGCGGTGCAGCTATTGTTTACCGTACTGGCCTATCTGCTGGTCCGGGGATTGTTCCGGGATGCGCTTTTTCCGGGGGCTGCATATGAGACGGTGCGGGCCGCTTCGGATATCAAGGGGCACAATATTGCCGGTCTGCTGATTTGCAGTGTTTATTCACTTGCTGTTCTGCTTGTGCTGTATGGTTTGCTCATTGACCCGTTTACAACAGAGACGCTCTCTGGTACCAGTGTCGGCGATATTGTCACGCCCCTTTCCTTGTTGTTTTACGGAGCGGCCTATCTGGCAGCCGCTATCGTCAGTCAACTGATTGCCCTGGCCCTTGCCTATCCCCTGACTGCGGCCAATCTGCCCGGAAGAGGCCTGTATAAGTGGCTGCTTGTGATTGTCGTTTTGCTCGGCACAAGAATCATTCCAATATCGGAATACTTGTTGGCAGGAACCGGAGGCCTGATCAATACCTTCTTCCCAATACTACTTAATGGCCTTTTCTCCGTCATCTCCGCATTCGTGCTGAAGAGCATCTTCAACAGCAGGTATATGCCGCTAAGGGAGCAGGCTGCCGCTGCCGGACGGGGAGAGATGTATATCTTTTTTTGCTTGTTCATTCCCAAGCTGTGGAAGCACCTGATTGCAATGGCCATACTTCAGTTCGTAACTCTGTGGAATTCCAGTGAGATTGCCATATTGTATTTGAATGATCCCGAGCTGGCTCCTCCCGTAATGCTGTTTCGCATGGCGGCTTGGTCTCAGGCTTTAAAGGGCATGGAGATGAGCGGTCCCGTTATCGGTCAAACCGCCGCCTTGGTTTCCGTGGTGCCCATAGTACTGCTGCTGCTGTTCCGGCCGCTGCTCACAGCCGAGACCATGGTCAATGAAGTGCGCAGATTGTGAAGAAGCTTCTATTGGAGCAGCCCCATATGGCTGTTCCTCTTCTGTTCGGATTGACTAGAACGTTCTAGTTGGACTAGAATAAACGTGAGTAACCTAGAATGAACGCAAGCGACAAGAATAAACGAGAGTGACCCAGAAAGAACGCGAGCGGGTGACCCAAAAAGAACGCGAGCGACTTAGGATGACGCAGGTGAAGATGATGACAACCAAGCGGTATACGATGAAGATGATCGCCGAGGAGCTGGGAGTGTCCATCTCCACGGTGGAGCGGGTAATCAACAAGCGCGGGGGAATCGGGCCGGATACCGAGAAGCGGGTCCGGGATTTTGTCGAGGCTGTGGGCTTTCGTCCCAATCAGGTTGGCCGGAGTCTGGTGCGCAACAAGGAGAAGCATATTCATATCCTGTTCCATGCCAATGACAATGAGTTCCTGGAGGATCTGAAGCATGGCGTGGCCGCGGCAGAGGAGGAGCTGGTTTCCTACGGCTTTGTCATCCATACCCACGTGGTCCACAAGAACTCTGCCGAGCAGCTCAGGGTGTTGAAGCAGATTGTCCGTGAGGGAGCGGATGGGGTGGCGCTTTCTCCATATGAGCCGGAAAAATTCGTTGATCTTGTCAATGAACTAGTTGATCAGGGCCTGCCTGTGATTACCTTGAACAATGACATACCGGAGAGCCGGAGGCTATGCTATGTGGGGAGCGATTATACCGCAACCGGCTATCTGGCGGGCGAGATGCTGGGGAAGCTGGTGAAGCAGGGGAAAGTGCTGGTCATCCAGCATTGGGATTACTGGCATCAGACCCTGCGGCTCACCGGATTCCGCAACGCCATGAGGGAATTCCCCGGTATTGAGGTCATGGGACCGTTCGATTCCGACCGGGAGATGGATCTGTATTCCTATCTCCAGCATTTTTCCAAACAGGAGAATTCCGCAGACATAAAGGGCATCTTCTCCATGGTGGGCAACCGGGGGGAGAACGCCAATTTGTGCATGGCCATCAAGGAATTGTACGGTAAGAGCGTGGATGTTGTCACCTATGATCTGAACTCGGAGTGCGTGTATTGGATGCAGGAAGGGGTCATCACGGCAACGGTTACCCAAGATCCTTTTGCCCAGGGCTTCTATGCCGCGAAAATATTGTCCCGTCTGCTATCCGGAGACAACAAGATCAGCCAGTCGGTCTATCATACGAAGATCGAGATCGTCATGAAGGGCAACATTCACAATTACCTGAACAATTACAAGCTTGCCTTACTGTAGAGGGCGGCATCCGGGAAACGGTGCGTAATTCGTAACCGCTAAACAAAACCCGGCTGCCGACCTTCTTGAAATCTCCAGAAGTATGAACGGGGAAATTGCCCGACTTCCTGACAAACGCATGGTGTTAGAAGACGCCGATAGGGCTATGCTCATCGATACGGAGGCAATTTCCTTTTTCCAAGACGTTAACTAGAACGTTCTAATTATTACTATAACGTTCTAGTAAACCATAAACAAGCCAAGAAAGGCGGTATACAAATGAAGATATCTTGTGAATTGCTGTTGGAAGAAGGAAAAGGAATTTTGCGGTTGGCGCCTGCCTGGGTGCCACGGTCGTTCTGCCGTCCCGGCAAACGCATCAAGCTGCATCCGGACGACTATTATGTGCTGGGTCTTGCCCGTGGCGGAATCGACGAACGCTGGCTGGCCTCGACCACTCATGCCGAGAATGGTCCCGATACTCCCGCAGATGAAGGGCTCAGCTACGTGGTGTCTGCAGACGGGCAGCAGCGGGTACTGCTCAAGGACATGATCGATCAACTGAAGGGAGAGGTAATCGGCGGCAATCTCTGGAGCAAGTACCAGGGCTGGCCGGTCTATTCCAAGCTGTTCGACAATCTGGGGCCGCTGCCCCATCACGTTCACCATGATGATGCAGCCGCCGCCAGAGTGGGACAGAAGGGCAAGCATGAAATGTACTTTTATCCTTCCCAACTGAACAACCATGGAGGAGAATTCCCGTACACCTTCTTCGGCTTCAATCCGGGTGTATCCAAGGAGCAGGTGAAGCAATGCCTGATGAATTTCGCCAAGGGGGATAACCGGATAACGGATTTGTCCCGGGCCTACAAGCTGGCTCTTGACACAGGCTTTGACGTTCCTCCGGGAATTCTCCATGCGCCGGGCAGTCTATGCACCTACGAGCCCCAGATTGCCTCCGATGTATATGCCATGTACCAGTCCGTATTGCATGGAGAGCATGCGGTGCCCGAGTCGCTGCTCTGGAAGGATACGCCGCCGGAGGAGGTGGGCAACTACGATTACCTTATGGGCATTCTGGATTGGGAGTCTAATGTGGACCCGGATTTCTACGCCAGAGCCTTCATGGCGCCCAAGCCGGCTCATCCTGTAGAGGAGATGCTGGAGCAGGGCTTCATGGAGGAATGGGTGTGCTTCAAATGCAGGCAGGTATCGGCCAAACGTCTGACTGTTCTCCCCGGCCGCACGGTTACGATTACAGACGGAGCCGCATACGGCATGTATATGCTTCAGGGCCATGGCACCTTGGGCGTATGGGAGCTGGAGACACCTACTCTTATCCGGTACGGAGCACTCACCCATGACGAATACTTCGTTACCGCAGGGGCTGCTTCAGCCGGAGTAACCATCACCAACCTTTCCAAGACGGAGCCTGTTGTGATGCTGAAGCATTTCTCGGAGAATCCCGACCTGAAGCTGTAGGGGCAGAACAGCTCCATTCATGAGGCTCTGGTTGGCAAAGTTCGATCCATGAGAAGTCATAGAACCGCGAGTACGAAGAGCAGGCATCCATCGCCAAGCGCAGCGGTAAGCTATCCATTCGCTAGGCCCTATTAGCAGGCTCTGCCGCCCGCCTCTCCCGCCGCCAGAAGCGCTTCAGGCGTACTATGCCCGGTATAATACTTGCGCTCCTGTGCCCGGATAACGCTTGTGTTCAATGGAACTGCAATCCTATATAGTTAAGAAAGGGACGACAAGTCCGGGAGACGTATACGGGAGAGGAAGCGCATGCAGAAAAAATGGCTGTACCGGTTGATTTTGTCCTACATTCCCATCATTTTCGCGGTGATCTTTTGCCTGATGCTGGTCTTCTTTCTGAATGCCAATCAAATGATGAAAAAGCAGGCCATGCGGGCCAACCTGCTGTTCGCCGGTCAGGTCATGCAGATCATGGAGAGCACCCTGCGCAATATTGACACCTTGGCCAGCAAAAATCTGCTGTTGGACGATAAGGTGGCCTCCTATTTCAACAGCTCCAACGGGCAGGCTCCTTACGACTATTACGGGGTGCAGGGGGCGATCCGGGATTTCATGACGCCGCTGACCATGATCGATTCAGTTTACCTGTACCGGACGGGGGACAATAAGGTGCTGATGCATCATTTTGACTCCGTGGTGCCCCAGTTCGGCGACAGCGGCTTTATCCGCGAGGCCATGGAGGGGAACAGCCCTTATGCATGGAGCGGCGTCCGTAATTTGGACCTGTCCGAAGAGATGCAGCCCAAGAGCGTCGTCTCGCTGGTCAGGAAGGTACCTTATTACTCCGGCGCGCAAGGATTGATTGTAATCAATGTGCGGACCTCCTCTGTGGCCGGGCTGCTGCGGGAGATGAATCCGGAGGGGCGTTCCATGCTGTGCCTGTCCGATGCCCGGGGCGGAATTCTCGCGGGGATCAATGACGAATGCGGGGCCGCTTCGGCAAGCAAGGCGGAGCCGCCGGGGAAGGTGGAACCGTGGAAGGTAGAGCCGGGGAAAGTGGACCCGGGCAAGGAGGAGACTCCGCTGAGCTCCGCCTATACCGGCTGGAGCCTCCATGTGGGATTGCCGCAGGAGGGCCTGTTTTCCTTCATCTCCACCTTCTCTTATATCTGGTTTGTGCTTGGCTTCCTGGTGGTGATTGCCGGGATCGGAGCCATGACTCTGATCAGCCACAGGCATTACCGGCCGCTGGAGCAGATTCTGGGGCGGATTCATACCTTTGCGGAGAAGAAAGGCGGCCAGTACGGCCAGTCCCGGGACGAGAATGAGTTCGCCTTCATCGGCAGCGCTCTGGAGAGTCTGATCGGCCAGACCGAAAGCATGGAGCAGCTGCAGGAGGAGGGCAGCCTGTACCGGCGCATCTATCTGTTCAAGGAAGTGCTGGAGGGCTCCCGCAGACTGAGCCGGGAAGAATGGCTGCAGGAGACGGCGCAGGCCGGAAGGTCCGGTCCTGCCGGAGCTGCCGCGGTGGCGATTGTGGAGCTTGATCTTTATTCTGCCTTCGCCGCCCGGTATAGCCAGCGGGACCAGGCGCTGTTCAAATTCACCCTCCGCAGCGCCATTCAGGAGATTGCCGATGATGAGGGAGAGAGCCTGTGGACCGAGTGGCTGGCTCCCCATCGTCTCGGATTATTATACCGGTTCAGCGAAGGAGCCGACGAGCGTCAGAGCATGCTGAAGATCAAGGTGCTATCGGAAAAAGCGCGGGCCTGGGTGGAGCAATATCTGAAGTTTACCGTTACCGTCGGTCTGGGCAGCCCAATCCAGGAGCAGGACGGGGAGCGGCTGCAGCTATCCTGTCTGCAGGCGGCGGCTGCGGTGGAATGCAAGGTGTCGCTGGGACCCAATCGGGTAATCGCTTATGACAGGCAGATGAAGCTTGCTCCGGAGGAAGGGGAGCTGGATTCCTTGCTCCATGAAATCCGGGAGGCTGCCCAGTGGTTCCGGATCGGGCATACGGACTGGGAGGTGCTGCTCACCCATATCTTCCAGACGGTGGCTTCGGGCATGTATTCACGTCAGGATCTGGGCAGCCTGATCCGCGCCTTCAAGACGCAGCTAAGGCGGGAGCAGCAGGAGCTGTCCCAGGAATTCCAGGAGGTCTGGGCGTCCCAGGTGCTCGTTCCAGTCTCCGGATTGCCGGATGACTTCGAATGGGTGGGAGAGGCGAGACAGAGGATGCTGACCGTATTGCGGGAAGCGGACCAGCCCATGCAGAGGCTGCGGATGAACCGTGAGCAATATACCCTGGCGGCGCAGGTGCGGTCCTACATCAGCGGGCATTATACCGAGCCCGACCTTTCCCTGGCCGATGTCAGTGAAGCGTTTGATGTGAATCTGAAGACGCTAAGCCGGATTTTCAAGGAAGAGATCGGCGAGAAGTTCGTGGATTACGTCAACCGGGTCAGGATCGAGCATGCCAAGCGGCTGCTTGCCCAAACCAATGAGCCGGTGCTCCGGGTTTCTGAGCAGGCGGGCTACTTGTCCTCCATCTCCTTTAACCGGGCATTCAAGAAGTATATCGGGATGACTCCAGGAGATTACCGCAGAGAGCAGAATAACGCCGGGAGGCAGAATCTTTAACCAACCCGTCCATGGAAATGTACAGGTACATTCACGAACATGTGCTTAAACCGTCACCAAGACCGGATATGAACCGCCGCAAGCGGCAAATCCGGCTCTTGCGGGCGGTTTTTTGCTATTCGCGCACTTACGAGAAAACGGTTTATTGCCAATCCGCAGAGACGGGGGGTATCTTGTTAGCGTCAGGACGTTGCAAGAGGCTTCATGCAGGCGGCGGACTGCATCAGACATCTAAGGAAAGGAGGGATTGGCATGGAAGCGCAACACACAGCAGGAGCACCGGCGGAATTGCCGGGGAGTGAGGGGCGGGAGCTGGCGAACAAGCGCCGCCGGTTCTGGCATAGCCGCAGGTTCCGGCAGAATGTGCCCCTATGGACGATGTTTATCCCGGTGGCCGTCTTTTATCTGGTTGTCAAATATACCCCGATGCTGGGTCTGGTCATAGCCTTCAAGAATTATACGTTCTACGAAGGAATCTGGGGCAGCCAATGGGTAGGCCTGGACAATTTCAACAACCTGTTCACCCAGGCCCAGTCTGTGCAAATTATCCGCAATACGCTTGTGCTAAGCGTGCTGTCGGTATTTGTGGGATTTCCCTTTCCCATTATACTGGCTGTTCTGCTTAATGAGGTCCGGCGAAGCTGGTTCAAGCGCATTGTGCAGACGCTGGTTTATATGCCCCATTTTTTCTCCTGGGTCATTATCGGCGGGATTGTCATTACTCTGTTCTCCCAGGGGGGGATCATGAACAGCGCGGTGGAGACCATCAGGGGGGAGGCGTACCCGTTCCTGTTTCATGAATGGTCCTGGATTTCCATATTCTTGGGATCGGGCATCTGGAAAGAGGCGGGCTTCAGCGCCATCGTCTATTTGGCCGCACTGACCTCCATCGATCCCAGCCTGTATGAAGCAGCCGGTATGGACGGGGCGGGAAAGTGGAAGCAGATGCGCCACGTCACCCTGCCGGGCTTAAGCTCCACCATTGTGCTCATGCTTATTCTGGCTATGGGACGGGTGATGGAGGTGGGCTTCGATCAGGTCTATGTGCTGCAGAACCCCATCGTGTCCAACATCTCGGAGGTCATCAGCACCTTCATCTACCGGACCGGCCTGCAGGGAGGCCAGTTCAGTCTCACCGCGGCTCTGGGACTGTTCGAATCCCTGGTGGGGCTGGTGCTCGTGCTCATCACCAACGCCATAGCCAGACGGTTCAATCATCAATTATGGTAAGAAGCGGAATGCTTACGAAGTCAGTTTTTGCATAAGCAAAAACTCAGCAAATGCTTACGAAGTCAGTTTTTGCTTACGTAAAAACTTTTAGGAGGTGCCCCATGAAGGATACGGTGGGAGAGAAAATATTTTATGCCATTAACTATGTGGTGATGGCAATAGCGGGCTTGATGTGCCTGCTTCCGTTGGTTCATCTGATTTCCCTGTCCTTAAGCGGCAAGGATGCGGTGCTGTCCGGCTTTGTTACGCTATGGCCGGTAGATGTTTCATACGAATCGTACCTGCTGTTGTTCAAGGGAACGACGGTGGTTCAGTCCTTTATCAACAACGCGATCATTACCGCCGGCGGAGTTGTGCTGAGCATGGTATTCACGCTGCTCGCTGCATACCCCTTATCCCGGAGAGCCTTCTTCGGACGGCGCTACGTCACCCTCGCCATCGTCTTTACCATGCTGTTCCAGGGCGGGCTAATCCCGACTTATCTCACCATCAAGCAGCTGGGGCTCATTGATTCTTATGGCGCGCTGTGGCTCCTGGGTCTGGTCAGCACCTTCAATATGCTGGTGATGCGCTCCTTCCTGGAGAATATCCCGGAGGAACTGGAGGAAGCGGCGCGGATCGACGGCTCCGGGGAGTGGAGGCTGCTCCTGCAGATCATGCTGCCCCTGTCTCTGCCCATGCTGGCGACTATGACGCTGTTCTACGGCGTGCAGTATTGGAACTCCTTCTTCAACGTGCTGATCTACATCAACAGTCCCGGCAAGTACAATCTGACGGTCATGATCCAGCAGATGGTGCGCAGCCAGACCTTGCTTCAGGAGGTGGTGCAGGGAGAAACGCCGGATGTCACCCCTGAGGGTATTAAGGCCGCAGGCATTATCGTCATGATTGTCCCCATGCTGATTGTTTATCCGTTTCTGCAAAAGTATTTTGTGAAAGGGGTGATTATCGGCGCCATCAAGGGGTAGCATGTCCAGTCAGTCAAGCAAGCGGGAAGCAAGATGCGGTATGATTCATTACAGGGAGGTTGATACGAATGAAAGCACAGCGGAGCTTATCTGTAGAAAGCAAGGGAAGACCGGGCAGGAAGGAGTACCTGTGGACAGCGGCGGCTCTGGCCCTGTCCGTGATGGCGGCAGCGGGCTGCAGCGGCAACGGGGAGAGCGGGACGGAGAAGGCAACGCCGGGCGCCGGCACTCAGGCACCGGAGAAGCGGGGCTCCATCTCCATGTCCATCTATGACCGGGGCAATGTGCCAGCCGAGGAGGGAACCATCGACAATAACCGCTGGACCAAGTGGATGAATGAAAATGGCCCGGCAGACATTAAATTCGTGCCTATTCCCCGCTCCGAGTCGCTCCAGAAGCTGAATGTGCTGTTTGCCTCGGGAACGGCGCCCGATCTGATTCTGGAATTTGACCGTTCCTATCTGTCCCAGCTGTATACTCAGAAGCAACTGCTGCCTCTGGACGATCTTATCGCCAAGCACAGCACCGAATACAAGAAGCGGCTGGAAGAATATCCGTTGATTAAGAAAGCCACTACCATGCCCGACGGCAAAATGTATAATCTGGCCCGTCCCTACAATGTGGACCCGCAGCACTTTCTCTACATCCGCGCGGATTGGCTGAAGAAGCTGAATCTGCAGGCGCCCGCCACTCCCGAAGAGCTGCAGGCGGTGGCCAGGGCCTTTACCGAGCAGGACCCGGACGGCAACGGCAAGAAGGACACGGAGGGCATCGGTCTGAGCTTCGTATCCGGGATGGTTCTGAACCATATGTTCGGCACCGGCTTTACCCTAAACGGAACGGATCAATATCCCTGGGTGGTGGAAAACGGCAAGGTGGTCCATGACTGGGAGCGGATCAAGGGGGCGCTGTCCTTTCAGAAGCAGATTTATGATGCAGGCTACGGGGATAAGGATTTTGTGACGGACAAGAACGGCCAGAAGCAGTTCCAGAACTGGGTCAGCGGCAAAATCGGAATCCGGGGCGGCAGCATGGGCGGAACGGATGTGAAGGGCTATGAAACGCTGAAAAAGAACGTCCCCGAAGCGGAGGTGCTGGTCATCGCCCTGCCGAAGACTTCCTTCGGACAGTTCAGTCCCATGCTGAATACGCCGGTCCAATTCACCGGAGGCATCAACGCTGCTGCCAAAGATCCTGTTTCCGTGATGAAGGTAGTGGATTTCATGGCCTCGCCCGAGCATGAAATGGCGATTACCAACGGGATTGAGGGCGTTCATTACAAGAAGGGCGCCAACGGCTGTGCCGAGCAGCTGGATTATGATAAGTACCGCAAGGAGGTCAGCTATGCCCTGGATCTGAATATGCTCTCCAACTTCGCACCCGACGGCTGCAGCTCGCTGGACAAGAAGCTGAATCCCACGGCGGCGGAGAAGGAGATGGGCGAGCTGCTGGTCAAGGCCCGGGAGCTGTATGTGACCCCCGAGCGGCCTATGCCCGGTATTACCATGAAGGAATTCCTGCCCATTCTGCCCCAGGAGCTGGATCAGATCAACAGCAACGCCAACAAGACCATTCTCGATCTGGCCAACAAGCTGATCGTAAGCGGCGGCTCCTATACCCCCGACCAGTTCATTCAGGAGAGCAAGGCGGTGTGGGAGAAGGCAGGCGGAGCCAGGGTGGATGAATATATCGACAAGTGGTATCAGGAAAACAAAGACACGGCTATTCTGATGAAGGATATTTATCAGATGAAATAGGGAGGAGCACCAGATGAGGCAGCATGGCAGACAAGAGGGCGGGGGTTACGCCTACACTCCCTTCAGATTGGAGTTCAGACCCAAGAACAAAAAGCATACACGCGAGGAATTGACAGCGGTCCTGGATTTGTTGGAGGCCAAGGGAGTGAAGGCCTGGTGGTACAGCGTATCGGCCCGCTCCTCGCTTCCGCTGTTTCGCAGCAGGGTACTGCCCTTCCTGGAGGAGGCGGATACAGAGCTGTACCGCTGGCTGACGGCTGAGGCCCATGCCCGGGGCATAGCCCTGTTCAGCTGGGAATATCTGAATACGGCTCCTCTGCTTACACAGATGCATCCGGAATGGCGGTATGAATACTTCGGGGAGGCAGAAGGGGGCAATACTCCCCGGGATGATCATTTTATCTGCCATAATTCCCCTTATGGGGAGCTGCTGAAGGAGTATTGTCTGGAGGTAGTGGGCGAGCTGGGCTTTGACGGAATCTGGTTTGACGGCAGCTATCTGAACAGCGACAGCAGCGGACGGATGGCCTGCCGCTGCATGTACTGCCGGGAGCGCTATCTGCGGGAGACCGGGCGGGAGCTTCCGGCAGCCGTTGACTTTGGCGATATGAATTTCCGCAGGTTTATGGAGTGGCGGTATGAGAACTTTACGGAGTATTGGCGCTCCCTTAGCCAATATGTGCGGGAACGGAAGCCCGAGGCTATCGTAGTGTTCAATTATTTCAACCGGATCGGGCATGACGAGCGCAGCGGCTCGCCCCTGCGCCGGATGCCGATGGAGGGGATGATCGCTTCCGAATCCTGCTCCCGGCCCTGGCAGGCTCTGCTGCAGCACAAGATTCTGCGCGCGCTAAACGATAATTATCCCACCGAGGTCTGGGATTATTTCCGCGATGCGGCCCAGAACTCGGCGGCAGTCCCTAAGCCCGAGCCGGCCAGCATGCTGTTCCATGCCTGCTGCGCCGCCACAGCGGGAGGCTTCGCCAGCTTCGGGTTCGAGGCGTTCCCAGCGGAATATGAGGCGCTAATCTCCACCCTGGCCGATACGCTCAATCCCATTGCGGATTATGTGGGCGGCGAGCAGCCGGGCTGTATCGGGCTGGTCCTGTCCGGGGCCACCAAGGATTACGCCTTCATCCGGGAAAGTGACGGCCGGCCCGATGCCTGGCAGACCTGGAAAGCGGTGCACGGCATGCATAATCTGCTTCAAGCGCTTCACCTGCCGTCGGAGATCCTGCTGGACGACATGCTGACCCAAGAGCATCTGGGCCGTTATCAGGCGGTGGTATTGCCTGATGTGCGCTGCTTGTCCGATGCGGCTGCGGCCGGGCTTAAGGCATATGCGGAAGCGGGCGGCATGCTGCTGATTACCGGGACCTGCGGCCTGCTGGACGAATGGGGCCGACAGCGTGGGAGGGGAGCGCTGGACGACTGGTTCGGCATTGTCTGGCGGGATCATGTCCTCTCCCGGCCGCTGCTCGAGCAGTGTGAGACTCCGCGTGGCGATTCACCGGAACCGCAGCAGCCGGCCAGCGCGCTGCTGCTAAGCGATGCGCTGCCCCGGCAGGTGATGCTGTCGGGAGAAGGGCACCTGTTCCGCACCCAGGGCTGCCGGGTGCTGGCCCACGGACGGTACCGGCTGCCGCCTCCCCGGCACAGCCAGCTGCCTGCCGACACCAATCCTCTCGTGGAGGGAGAGGCGGTGGCGCTCCGCCGGACAGGCAAGGGAAGTGCGGTCTGGGTGGCCTCCAATCTGGGCGCAGGCTATGGAGAGCAGCCCAGCCGCCGTACCCGGGAGGCGGTGCGCGCCTTGCTGTCGGGGCAGGCAACTCCCCCGTTCGTCACCGATGCTCCTGCCAATGTGGCGGTAACGCTGTGGCGGCAGGGACAACGGCAGGTATTCCACCTGCTGAACGTCCCCCACAGTCTCCTGCCTCTGCCTGCGGATGAGGAAGCGCTGCAGTATCCCGAGGACTTCACCCCTACGGGACCGATTATGCTGGAGCTGCCCGGCATATGGAATCAAGTCAGCTCTCCCTCCGGAGGAGTGGTGGAAGCGTCGCCGGGAGAGGATGGCCGTTCTACCCGGATTCGGCTGGAGCGTCTGGAGCGGCATGCGGTGATCGCACTACTGCCCTAGGACCGGAGAGTTCTTGCGCTTTGGGAAGAAATTCAAATCTGAAAGCGGATGCTTACGAAGCCAGTTTCGCTTTCGCAAAATTCAAAACGCTAAGGAGGCCAGTTATATGAAAAAGAGCTTCGTGCGCATTCTTCTGATCGCCTTGGCATGCAGTCTGCTCCTCCCCCCTGGGGGATGGTCCCGCCTGCATGCTGCGGCTCTGGAGACCGGCAACCTGGTGGAGAATCCGGGCTTTGAGGAGGAGGGGCTGGGGCCATGGATTGTGAAGCCGGGAGCGCCTGCCCTGCTGGAACGGGATACGGCCATCAAGCACAGCGGAGCCGCGTCGGGCAAGGTTACGCCCAGGACGGGGGAATACAGCTATCTCCGGCAGGAAGTGGTGCTTAAGAAGGGTGTCACCTATGTGTTCTCCGCCTGGGTGCGGCTGAATCCGGCAGCCCAGGGCAAGAAATATATCTACATCAAGCTGGATTATCCCAACTCCACCGACCCGTCCTATACGTCGGGAGGCAGCGCCTATCCCAAGGTGGCGATTACCGGCACCTTGGGCAGCGGCTGGGCCCGGATTCAAGGAACCCATACGTATACGGGGAGTTTGGATGAGGTGCGGGTAGGAATGCTGTTCGAGACGGACTACCATGCTACCAACACCTTCCACGTGGATGACGTATCCGTCGCCGAGCTGCTGGTGCCCGCAAGCATAGCGGTTGCCGGGCCGTCCGCTGCGGATGTGCCCCATCCGGGAACGGAGACGGAGCTGTCTTATCAGGCGTCGGTGCTGAACCAGCACGGAACAGGGGAGGGAATGGAGGGGCAGAGCGTCCAGTGGTCCATTGACCCCGCTCCCGCAGAAGGGCTGGCGATCAGCCAGTCCGGCGCCCTTACAGTGGGCCCCGCTGTTCTGCCCGGGGTGTACCGGGTTACCGCATCCCTTGCCTCATCGGGCGGTCCACCGCCGCTTACCGGTTATTGGCCGGTTGTCATCGGTGAGCTCCCGCCTGCGGCGGAGCAGGTGGCTGTCTCCGGCAGACTGGTGGCAGGGGAAACCGTTACGGGAGGGTACGTGTTCAACGACCCTAACGGAGATGAAGAGGCGGGCAGCAGCTATCAGTGGTGGAGAGGCTTGGGGGCAGAGGGGCCTTTCACGGCAATCGGCCATGCTTCGGGAACGGCAGCTCAGCATACCCCCATTATGTATGCGCTTACGGAAGCCGATGGAAACCGCTATCTGCGCTTGCAGGTGATTCCGCGGAGCAATAAGGCTCCTTCCGTGGGGGAGGCGGTGTACAGTTCTCCGGTGTACGTGTCCCTGACGAATGCGCCTCCTGCTGCCGCCCAAGCGTCCGTCAGCGGTCTGACGGTTCCGGGACAGACGCTGACCGGCTCCTATGAGTATGCCGATATCAACAATGATGCCGAGGGCGGCTCGCTGTATCAGTGGTATATCGGAGATACGGCAGGAGGAAGCTATTCTCCCCTTGCCGGAGAGAACAGCCGGCTCCTGACTGTAGCCGCTCTATACAGCGAACGCTACGTGCAGTTTGAGGTGACTCCCGTGGACAGCTACGGTCTTGCGGGCACACCCGTCCGAAGCGCTCCGCTTCAGATCCGTTATGACACAAGAACGGAGCTGTATGTGGACCCCGCATTAGGCGATGACGGGAATGCAGGAACGGAATTATCCCCTTTCCGCACCATAGAGAGGGCCAGGGATGAGATCAGGACCATGAACGGGGTGATGCACTCCGACTTAACCGTATATCTGCGGGGAGGCATCTACGATTACAGCACCCGGTTTACGGCCAGAACCGTCCCCGCCTCGTATCAGAATTACACTGTGAAAACCAGTCTGCTCACCTTCGACCAGAGCGACTCGGGTTCAAACGGCTACAAGATCATCTACCGCGCTTATCCGGGAGAAAAACCGGTCATCAGCGGCGGCGCTGCAATCGAAGGCTGGATGCTTCATGATTCGCAGCATTCCATTTACAAGGCTTACGTAGGACCCGAGCTGAGCACCAGACAGCTGTATGTGAACGGGCAGCGGGCGGTCCGGGCCCGGAGCGAGGGCCCGCCTGCCAATGCCACCTTCGAGCCGGCTTACGGACATACGAGCACCGACATTACTCTGGCCGAACTGAGCCGTCCCCAGGATCTGGAGTTCGTCTACCAGACCCATTGGATGCAGCGCAGGATCAGAGTGGATTCTATCAGCGCAGCCGACGGCCTGGTGGCCATCCGGATGAACACCTATCATTGGCAGTATGCCGCCGGCACCGCCGCGCCCGCCATCTATGCGGATTATCATCTGAAGTATATGGAGAACGCCTATGAATTGCTGGATTCCGAAGGGGAGTGGTATCTGAACCGGGGCGACGGGTACTTGTACTATAAGCCTAGGGCAGGGGAGGACATGCAGACCGCCCAGGTTACAGTACCCGTGGTGGATGAACTGCTCACCGTGAAGGGAGCTTCGCCTGAGCAGCCGGTTCATGACCTCCAATTCACCGGACTAAGCTTCCAGTATGCAGGCTGGCTGCGGCCCGAGTTCACGCTGGGCTATCATTCCAACCAGAACAACACCATACGCGATGCCGGCAGCCGGCTGCCCGAGTCGGCCGTTACCGTGCAGTCAGCCCGCAGCATGAGCTTTGAGCGCAATGAATTTACCCATCTGGGCAGCACCGGCCTGTTTATGAGAAACGGCATCAAGGACAGTCTGATTCGGGGCAACCTCTTCCATGATATTTCCGGCAGCGCCGTCAATGTGGAGGACCCCACGGTCTCCACTCCGCAAAAGGCGGTGCAAAACCCCAATCTCCTCCTGTCCGGAGTGGAGATTGTCAATAACTCCATCCATGAGATCGGGGTGGAGTATGAACCGGCTTCCGCCATATCGGTAGCCCATGGACGCGATTTGACCATCAGCCACAACGAGATCAGGGACATCCCGTATACAGCGGTACATCTGGGCTGGCACCACAGTGTCGATGAACCGGTAGTCACCAAGAACGTTTATGTGGCCAACAACTATATCGATGATGTTATGAGCACGGGACTTTATGACGGGGGCTCCATCTACTCCCTGGGCAGGACGGCCGGATCTGTCTCCGAGCCTGCGTATTTCATTACCGGCAATTATATGAGGGATCAGCTCAACAACGGGGGCGTGTTCTTCCCCGATGACTATTCCAACTGGTGGCTGGCTCAGGGCAATGTGATTGACGTATCCCGCAGCCCCGTATGGCAGGATCATGGCACGCAGAATAAGCCGCTTACCCCGCTCTTCGTCCATATGAGCCGGGCCGTCATGTCGGATAACCGGTTTGTGGGCAATTACACCACCACGGGAACGGTCAATGACAAGGGCACCAACAACAGCTTCGAGCAAATGCATATCGTCCCCGATGCAATCTGGAATCCGGAGGCGGTGGACATTATTGCGGAAGCGGGACTGGAGCGGGAGTACCGGGATTTGCTGGAGCCGGAGCATTACAATGTGGTGCGCAACTCCGGCTTTGAGAGCAGGCAGGGCAATGTATGGGAGCCGATCCGCGCCGCCTTCACGAAGACCGTGGCCGACCGTTACGCAGGCGTATACTCGGCCCGGGTGGACAGAGCTGCCGAGGACGGCCATATCCGGCAGCAGATCGTGATGAATAAGGGAATGAACTATCAATTCTCCCTGCAGGTGAGACTGGCGTCCGGAAGCGGCCTGTCCGGGACCGTCAAGCTGGACTTTGGCCCGTCGGTGGAGCCCACTCAGGTGGTCACTGTCGCAGCGGGAACAGCGGACAGCAGCGGCTGGACCGCGTTAGCGGGAGCTTATACGTATGATGGTGCCGAGATACAAGCGAAGCCTTACGTGTACTTCGAACCATCGTCAGGTACAGGAACCACAGCGTATTACCTGGACCAGTTCCAGGTCATTGAGGTGCCCGAAGCCGAAGCGGCGGCGCTTGACGCTGCTGTGGAGCGGGCGGTAACTCTGCATCTGCATGCCGTGGAGGGAGAGGCCGTGGGACAATATGCATCCGGCTCCCGGTCTGCGCTTCAGACCGCGATTAATGAAGGGATAGCTGCGGGGAGCGAGCCCTATGCAGCTGCGGGAGACCATTACCGTGCTCTTGCCCGGTTAAGCGCCAAAACCGTGTGGTTTATTCACCAGCAGCACCGCCAGGCGGATTTCTCCGCGCTTCAGTCTGCTATTGACGCAGCGCAGCAGCTGTACGATGCCACTCAGGAAGGAACGTCGCCGGGACAATACGCGGATGAGGACAGACAGGCGCTGGAGGCGGCCATCCAAGCCGCACTGGCAGTCAGCAATGATGAGAACGCCGCCCAGCAAGCAGTTGATTCGGCTCAGGCTGCGCTTGATCTGGCTGTACGGACCTATCGGTACCTGCAAAACCCTGTAGACGAGGCGTTCATCCGGCAGACGATCGACGATGCGCTTCAATTGCTTGCCGGTGCCACAGAGGGCAATGGTCCCGGGGAATATGCCTTGGGCTCCAAGCAGGAGCTGCTGGAGGCCGCCGATGCAGCGCAGGATTTCCTGCAGGGTCTGAATCCGGGAGCCGCTGCTGCAAGGAATATGCTGAGGGATCTGGAGCAGTGGACCTCTCCTCTGACGCCTCAGGACGGATATGTGGAGGTATTCGGCCGGGGAATCGGATATGGAGGGCAGACCTTCGGGGAAGAACTGCTGGAATTGGAGATGGAATATTCCTACAGCGAGGGGGACTGGCCCAGCTTCAACCTCCGTTCCTCAAGCCCGTCAGCCGGAACGGGAACAGGCGCCAGCAGCTACATGATTATTATGAAGCAAGATGTATGGGAGCTGCAGAAGTGGGTGAACGGCTCCCGGGAAATGCTGATCGGCGAGCTTGCGGGCCATACGCCGCGCTGGGGAGTGCTGCCCAATACCCAGATCGCAAGCGGGAGCAGGCATAAGCTGCAGATGGGGGCTATAGCTGCACCCGGTGGAGGAATCCGTCTTGTCCTGTACGTGGATGAGCAGCTTGTATTTGATCGGGTGGACGATATCAATCCGCTGACGGACTGCGACGAAATAAGTACCGCTAATTTGCCGCCAAAACTCCCAAGAACGTGGAGATTTTGTCATCAAAAGCGGGTACTAATTTCCTCGCAGCTCCTAAGTATACTTTTGTACCCCGTCTCTTAAAATTTCCGCTCCGTCTAATAGACTTGCGCACGCTCAACTGCACTCCTGCAATCATAGGATAGGATGTAACCGACCTTATAGATTGATAGGAGTGGATGGTATGTTGAAGAAGCGTCAGGGCACCGCAATCGCCAAGAAGATAGTCCGCCTTCCGAGGAGCGCAGGCCTGCCCAAAAGCAAAATAATGGAGCTCTACCGGACCCAGGTGAAGAAATTCCATACAGCCCGGACTCCGGTGATCAGTCAGCGGACCGTTTCCATCGGAACGGACAGCTCCTGGTTCAATGCGGCGGTCATTGAGCGGAACCCGGACTGGGTGCCGGTGACCAATGCCAGCTATGTCTGGTATTCCGGCGACCTGAGCCGGGAGAATGCCATAATTTCCACCCGGTTCACCCTGTCTCAGAACAGAAGGATTCTAAGCGCCTCCCTATTCCTGTCCGTAGACAACTATGCCGTTGTCATCATCAACGGCGTCCCGCTGGTGTATGACGCTCCGACTAATCAAACCTCCAACTTCAATCCCGGCCGGACGTTCAACATCAGGGGCTTTCTGCGGAGAGGACGCAACGATGTGGTCATTGCCGCCTTCAATTTTGGAGGAGCCAGAACAACGGCCAACCCCGCCGGGGTAGCGGCCAGATTGGATATCCGCCAATCTTCCATCCTGCAGACCGGTGCCAAGTAAAACAAAGTCCCGTAAATTCGTTCCTCATTCCTGAGATGGCCTTCCCGGCTAACGGACCGGAAAGCCTCTATTTGCGGGAAAAGCGGGGGGGTGGCGCGGCTAACGGACCGGAAGGACCTTATTGGGGCCAAAATCTCTCTGGATGGGGGCAAAGTAGTCCAATAAGAGCGTTCAAGTCCGTTACAATTCCAAACCCCCGGTTTTGGACCGAATAAGGGCGTTGAAGTCCGTTGCGGCCTAAGGTGTGCGAAACACCGCCGGAAACTGATGGCTCTCCTTGCCTCACAGACTCTGAAAGGGTTGCTTCCCTTTTGTGCTCCCGCGAGGTTTAGGCGTTTCGGATTCTTCTCCGGCAGGGAACGAATTTGCAACATGATGTATTAGTAAGGCATTCACGGGCATGCTCCGCGGAGGAGAGCCGCACGTATGACTTTTTAACTGAAGGTCCTATTATTTGCTGTGACAGACTGCCTCTTCTTGTCAGGGGGCGGTCTGTTTCTCTTTGTCGCATATAGAAACGCATGTTACAGATTCGGTTGCTTCTGCGGCTTGCGGACCAGGAAGAGATAGCAGAGCACGGCGCCTGCTTCCGCCAGTACGATGATCACGCCCATGGGCAGTGCGGTGCCGCTGCCGCCCAATCCCACAAGGGGACTGACCAGACCGCCGATGATGTAGGAGACCAGTCCCAGGAGCGCGGAAGCGCTGCCTGCCGCATGGCCGTACCGCTGCATGGCCAAGGATGTGCCTGAGGTGGAGGCAATCCCTACGCTTGATACCACCAGGAACAGGGCGGGCAGCATTAACGGAAGGCCCCCTCCGCCAATTATGGACAAGAGCAGAATCACTCCGCCTGCCAGGGATTGACCGATACCGTAGCGGAACAGCGCTATCTCGCTGAAGCGGCCAACCAGACGGCTGGTGGTCTGGCCGACCAGGATGATGCCCAGGCCGTTAACCGCAAAGATCAGACTGAACATCTGCGGCGATACGCCGTACAAATCCTGCAGAACGAAGGGAGAGCCGGAGATATAGGCGAACATTCCGGCGAAGATCAGGCCTTGGGCCAGTGTCAGCCCCACGAAGCTCCGGTCCCGGGCCAGTATGCCGAAGGCAGAGAGTGTATTGCGGATTCCCCCCTTGGAGCGGCGGTCAGCCGGAAGGGTCTCCGGCAAGCAGAACCATACGGCAGCCAACAGGAGTACCCCGATTACGCATAATACGACGAATACGCCTCGCCACGAGGTCCAGTTCAGCAGCTGTCCGCCGAAGATCGGCGCCAGGATGGGGGCGGCTCCGTTGACCAGCATCAGCATGGCGAAGTAGCGGGTCAGCTCCGTGCCTGAGTACATGTCCCGGGCAACGGCGCGGCACAGGACAATTCCGGCTGAACCGGCCAGGCCCTGAATGAAGCGGAGCAACAAAAACACAGCGATGTTGGGGCTGAACGCGCATAGGAGAGAGGCGGCCATATAGACGGTCAGGCCCAGCAGCAGCGGGCCTCGGCGGCCGCGCACGTCGCTCAGCGGTCCCATGAGCAATTGCCCCAGGGACAGACCCAGCAGACAGGAGGTCAGACTGAGTTGAGCTTGGGACACTCCGGTGCCCAGATCAGCGGCCAGCGCCGGTAATCCGGGAAGATACATATCCAGGGACAGGGGGCCGAAAGCGGACAGGCAGCCGAGTATAAGGATCATCAGGAGCCGGTTGATGCCTGCAGCAGGCTGTTCATCGGATGATACGGACAATAATCTAGTATTCATGGATAGCCACCTTCTCATGGAATTGCAGCCGCATTAAAGCGTTAAAGCGAGCGTTGTTACCTAGCGTACAACAGAATGGAGCTTCTGAAAAGACCATTGCTCAAATTTTTTGCACCGCTGCCGCGCTGTGGTACCAATCGGTTGTATTAATGGCGGTTAAAAGAAGCCATCGGGACTTCTTAATAACCGCATGCGGTGGAGAAAAGCGGCAGCCCGCTATGGCCGCTGCGCCCCTTGCTCATGGCCGGCACGGCCAAACTTCTGGCGGAAGCCGCAACGGCGGCATAGCTCCTCCACTGCAGTCTTGCGGGAGAAGCCTTCAAAGATGCGCTGCGCCCGTTCCCCCTCAATAATATCCGCGAAGGCTGCGGTATGAATATTGCCCAACGCGACAACCCCCTCGCCATCCAGACAGCAAGGCACCACGGTGCCGTCGGCAAGAATGGCCGCGTGGCTGCGCAGCCCGTGACAGAAGCCTGTTCCATCATCCTCCGCCGCAGTCAGGCTGGGCCACTGGAACTGGTAATCCTGGTTCAGATAAAGCCGCCCGGCCAGTTTGACACCGCTGCCCGGCACTACCCTTTCCTCAATCCGGTAGTCCAGTCCGAATTTCTCTTCTATTATCCGAAGCGCCAGACGGTTGCGGCAATTTGCCGCCGGGTCCGCCACATTTTTCTTCATAGGAAGCTGTTCTATATTCCAGAGCCGCAGGCTCACGAATATTCCCTTGCGCACAGCAGCTGTTTCGGCAAAAGCCAGCACGCTCCGGATATAAGCATGCTGATAAGCCTCTCCCTGCTCCCGGTGCTCCTCCATGCTGTGCAGGGAGATGTTGATTTGACGCAAGGCGGGCTTTTCCAGCAGCAGCGGTCCGTTTTTTTCGATCAGGGTTCCGTTGGTGGTCAGATTGACCTGCATACCATGCTCATAGCTGATGTCAAGCAGTCTGCCAAGCCGGGGATGAAGCAAAGGCTCCCCCTTGACATGGAGATAGACATAGTCGGTGTATGGTCTGATTTTCTCCAGGATGCGGTGGAATTGACTCTCCTCCATAAACTGCGCCTTCCGTTTTGTCTGCGGGCAGAAGCTGCAGTTCAGATTGCATACATTCGTTATTTCAATATAAATTTTCTTGAAGGCCCTCATAACAGCCACTCCTGTCCCTGGTTTGTTGCAAGCATAATGTAATGAAGGATTGTCTTGGCAGCCCAGCCGCCGTCTTACTGCGTTGTTACTCTAAAAAACCAAAGTCCGAGCCGCAAGCTGGAGGAGGTTATGAAAGTCTCAATTGGCCAAGCCCATTTTTGGGGTTTCCTCCGGTATTCCATCCCCTATGGTGGCGTCTCGCGTGCGGTATGGGTGGCTATTCATTAGCATAACGAATTAGAATGCGGGCGGCAACAGGGGACAGGAACAACA
Source organism: Paenibacillaceae bacterium (assembly GCA_029256185.1). Taxonomy (GTDB): domain Bacteria; phylum Bacillota; class Bacilli; order Paenibacillales; family NBRC-103111; genus Paenibacillus_AR. Next base: position 4,510 of record JAQSYI010000079.1, on the reverse strand, counting down.
GGCTTGGATGATTGCCCAGGCAAGAAGGCAGGCAGCAGCGGAAAATGTTCAAGTGAATCCTCCCCGTGTGTTACAATATCATTATTATTAATAAGGCGGTGAGCGCATGGATCTCGACGAGATTATAGCGAAACTGGAGCAAATGGGAACGGAACAGACGAAGCGGACTTTTATTCGCCACGGGGCCAGAGAACCGTTGTTCGGCGTCAAAGTGGGGGACCTGAAGAAGCTGGTGAAGGATATCAGGAAGAACCAGCCGCTGGTGTATTCCCTTTTTGATACGGGGATTCATGATGCTATGTATTTGGCGGGCCTTGCCGTTGATCCCAAGTCCATCTCCCGGGAGCAACTGCAAGCCTGGGTCCGGGCCGCCTATTGGTATATGCTGGCGGAGTACACAGTGGCGGGAGCGGCTGCCGAAAGCGCGTATGCCCTGGAGCTGTCCAAGAAATGGATGGAAGCCCCGGAAGAGATGACCGCAGCCTGCGGCTGGAGCACATATACCAACTACATCTCCATTACAGAAGACGGACAGCTTGATCTGGAGGAGTTGGAGCTTCTTTTACGGCGCGTCCGGCAGACAGTACATCAAGAGCAGAACCGGGTGCGCTACACGATGAATGGATTTGTAATCGGCGTGGGTGCTTGGGTCCCTGCGCTGTATGAAGAGGCCTTGAGCACAGCCGGCGCCATTGGAGCCGTGTCCGTAAATATGGGACAAACTGCCTGCAAGGTGCCTCTGGCCGAGGAATATATCAGGAAGGTGAAGGAACAGGGCAAGCTGGGAGTGAAACGGAAAACCTGCATCTGCTAGTCCCTTGCCCAAAATGAATGCAAGGTTTGAGCGATTTTCCAAAGGGGTGGGCGTCCGTGTGTCCAGCTTCCGTGTTGATCAAGGCCTGGAGCTCGAAGAGAGGGAGCGGTGTAACGGAACAGAGCGACGTTAAAACAGCTAAAACGGAGATTCTGCCAGGCTAACGGAACGGAGCGACGTTATTCTGCCGGTTTCTCTTCCTTTATTGCGAAATCGGGACAAGTAGCGGCGCTCCGTTCCGTTAAAATTTCCACTGCACGGGTAGAGCCCCAATAAGAGCGCTCCGTTCCGTTAGCCATCCTGCCCGGCGCTTCACCCCTCCAATTTGACCCGGTCAAGGTACTAGGCGTTGATGGAAACCTGTACTTGCAGGGGATCCAAGGATCTGACGGAAATCCGTACTCGCAGGGGCGATCCGGGCAATAGGAATGAATCAGCTGCGCTTCGCCGTAAAGCGAAAAACTCTAGGTCCATGCTTCCGAAGCCAGTTTTCCTACTTGCTGCTGCGCTTCGCCATAAAGCGAAAAACTCTAAGGAGTGTCAACCATGCAACCTGCAGTCAACCAGCCCAACGGCATATTTCCTTCCGTCTGCTCTCTGGATTGCCCCGATCAATGCGGGCTTCTGGTCCATAAAGAGAACGGGCGGATTATAAAGATTGAAGGCGATCCTTCCCATCCTGTTACGAAAGGGGCTATCTGCAATAAGGTCCGGCATCTGACCGGGCTGCTCTACGATCCGCAGCGCCTCCAGTATCCGCTGAAGCGGATTGGTCCCAAGGGGGAAGGGAAATTTGCCCGGATCAGTTGGGAGGAAGCCATTCATACCATAACCGACCGTTGGAAAACCCTGATTGCCCAAGAGGGGCCGGAGGCGATTCTGCCCTACAGCTTTTATGGCAATATGGGTTATCTGGGAACGGAGGGCTTCGACCGCCGCTTCTTTCACCGTCTGGGTGCAAGCAGACTGGGCCGCTCCATCTGCTCGGCCGCAGGGGGAGTAGGCTACAAATACACCATGGGCAGCGATATGGGCACCAGTCCCGAGGACACGGTCCATGCCAAGCTGATTATTATGTGGGGAATCAATGCAGTGAGCACCAATATGCACCAGGTCATGCTTGCGGAGCAGGCCCGGAAGAACGGGGCGCAGATCGTGGTGATTGATGTCCACAAGAACCGGACAGGCCGCTGGGCCGACTGGTTTATTCCTCTTCGCCCCGGCACCGATGCCGCGCTTGCCTTGGGGATGATGCATATCCTGTTTGCGGAAGGGCTGACGGATGAGAGCTTCCTCAAAGAATACACAGTAGGGTATGAGGAGCTGCGGGAACATGTCCGTCAGTATGATCCGGTTTCCGTGGCGGATATCACGGGGGTGCCGGTAGAGGATTTGTACCGTCTGGCGCGGCTGTATGGGAAGACCTCGCCCGCTTTTATCCGCATCGGCAATGGCCTGCAGCATCATGACAACGGTGGCATGAATGTGCGGACCATCTCCTGTCTGCCGGCTCTGACCGGCCAATGGCTGCATAAGGGCGGCGGGGCCATCAAGAGCAACAGCGGTCATCTGACTATGAATGAAAAAGCCCTGCAGCGTCCCGATCTGATGAAAAAAGCAACCCGCCGCATCAATATGAACCGGATCGGTGAAGCCTTGCTGGAGCTTGATCCTCCGATCCGCTCCATGTATGTGTACAATTGCAACCCGGCGGTGGTGGCGCCGGATGCCAATAAGGTGCGGACGGGCCTGATGAGGGAGGATCTGTTCACTGTGGTGCATGAGCTATTTTTGACGGAGACGGCGCAATATGCGGATATTGTGCTGCCTGCCACCTCATCGTTGGAGAATACGGACCTTTATGCCTCTTACTGGCACCACTACATCCATCTTCAGCAGCCGGTCGTGGAGCCTTACGGTGAATGCCGGTCCAATGTGCAGGTATTCCGCTTGCTTGCTGCGGCCATGGGCTTCACTGACCAGGCGCTGATGGACACAGAAGCGGATATGGTGCGCCAGGCATTGGACTATCCGGCTAATCCGGCACTAAGCGGCATGACCTATGAGCGGCTTGCGCAGGACGGGTTTGTGAAGGGAGAGGTAAAGCCGCTTCTTCCGGGCAAGCTGAATACGCCAAGCGGCAAGATCGAGCTGTATTCCAAGGCGATGAAGCTGGATGGATACTCCCCGCTGCCCGTTTATAACCCGTTGCCTGCCGGGGAGGAAGAAGGACCTTTTGTGTTCGTGCCAGCTCCCAATCATAACTTCCTGAACTCCACCTTCTCTCATAATCAGAAGCATGTCAGTCTGGAGAAGGAGCCGCTGGTTTATATGAATGCTGCGGACGCTGCCTCCCTCGGCATTGGAGACGGGGAGATGGTCCGCCTGTGGAATTCCCTGGGGGAATGTGTGCTGAAGGCTGTTGTCGGTGGGGAGGTGCTGCCGGGTACGCTGGTTAGTCAAGGCTTATGGGCGGATGCCGCGGGCGAGAAGCGCCTGGTCAACAGCCTGACACCCGCCAGGCTTGCCGACATGGGGGGCGGAGCCACCTTCTTCTCGGGCCGTGTACGCGCCGAGCGGGCCGCTCCGGCAGATATGGTATAATGGAAGGAAAGTGCTTCACCGTAAGCGAAAAACTTAAAGTAGATGCTTCCGAAGCCAGTTTTTCTACTTGCTGCTGCGCTACACCGTAAGCGAAAAACTTTTAGGAGGGTGAAAAATGAGCTTGCCCATGGAACACAACCGGTACAACTACGGCCAATATCTGAAGTGGCCGGAGGGGGAGCGGGTGGAGATCATTGACGGAACGTTATACGCCATGACTCCCGCCCCATCTCGTGTTCACCAGGAGATACTAGGCAGATTGTTTAATTGGTTTTCCAACTACCTAAACGGCAAAAGCTGCAAGGTGTATATCGCTCCCTTTGATGTGCGTTTGCCCAAAGGCAGCGAAGCGGATGAAGAGACGGATACCGTGGTACAGCCCGATCTGTCCGTCATCTGCGATTCAACCAAGCTGGATGACCGGGGCTGCAAGGGCGCCCCAGATCTGGTGATCGAGGTGATTTCGCCCGGCTCCCTCAAGCATGACCTGACGGTCAAAAAACGCCTGTACGAACGCACGGGTGTCCGGGAATATTGGATGGTATACCCCTTGGAGCGGGTCATCCTGATCTACAAGCTGGATGGGGAAACAGGCCGCTACGACGACGGAGAAGCTTATGATAAGCAAACCCGGGCTCCGGTAGGGATTTTTCCCGGGTTCGAGCTGGATTTGGCCAAATTGTTCGAGGCTTGATCGAAGAATGATAGGAGATAGTTCAAGAAACGGCTAATAACCAAGCTCCCCGCGGCTCTTGGTTATTAGCTGTTTCCAGCTTGCCGGTATATGGTGCCGCATCCCGTTCCATAGTGCCAATGCAGGCAAACTACGATTGCAAAATAAACAGACAACACCGATGGCGGCAGTGATGTTTCGGCAATTGTCCAGTCCAGACGTGAAGAGTATATGGAGCGCCTCCGGCTTCACACAATCGGCAACAGCTAGCATTTTGCAAGCTGTGGAGCGCCTCCGGCTTCGCAAATCGGCAACAGCTAGCATTTTGCTGCTAGAATAAAAAGTAGACACCTCCTAAGAACAGATCGATAATAACAACAACGAGAAAGAGGTGCTCTGGTGAAAGAGACAAGACAACA
>JAQSYI010000005.1 GCA_029256185.1 Paenibacillaceae bacterium | reverse complement strand
GCCTGTAAAAATACATTTATTTTAGGCGGATTTCATCTTTTGGGCGGTTTGAAGCAAAAATAACTGTACTTTTGCAGGTAGAGAGCGAAAAAGAGGGCTCGTGGGCCAAAATAAATGTATTTTTGCAGGTAACTGCTGTCTTGATCACTACTCAGCTATCTTTTGGAGTACATTCGTGTTTTATCGGAACGGAGGAGCTTTTAAAGTCCGCTGCGGCCACATTTCGCTCCATTTTCCTCCGTTTTGCCGCCGCAAGAGTCGCTGAGTCCGTAAGGGACTGCGAATAGCTGAGTAGTTACGTCAAAATGCAAGCTGTTGGGCTCTAGGGCCGAAAGTTACCGAGTAACGAAGAAATTCCTATTGGTAGAGACCCATTTTACTATTAACATTCGGATGAAATCATTGGTATATTGTCGTTTTGACCATGCACCAGTTTTTCGAATATGCCACAAGTGGCAATCAACTCAAAACTAAGCTGATGCATACGAAGCAAGTTTTTCGGAAATGCCGCTAAGGCGGCAATCAACTCAAAAATAAGCTGATGCTTACGAAGCAAGTTTTTCGAATATGCCACAAGTGGCAAGCAACTCAAAACTAAGCTGATGCTTACGAAGCAAGTTTTTCGGATATGCCGGAAGCCCCCGGCAATCAACTCAAAACTTTAGGGAGGCTGATACTGTGCTCCAACTGGATAATGACAAGGACAATGCGGTGGTCAAGGACCGCCGGTATTTATGGCATAATATCACGCCTTACAGCGACAGCGCCCCGCCCATGGTGGTAACGGAGGGCAAGGGCTCATGGATTACCGACATCAACGGCAACCGCTATCTGGACGCCATGTCCGGCCTGTGGTGCGTGAACATCGGCTATGGACGCAAGGAACTGGCGGAGGCCGCGTACGAGCAACTGCTGGCCCTGCCCTATTACCCTTTGACCCAGAGTCATCTGCCGGGAATCAAGCTGGCGGAGAAATTAAATGAATGGCTGGAAGATGATTATGTCGTTTTCTTCTCCAACAGCGGCTCGGAAGCCAATGAGGCTGCCTTCAAGATCGCCCGTCAATACCAGCAGCAGATCGGGCAATACAACCGGTTCAAATTCATCGCCCGTTACCGGGGGTACCATGGAGGGACACTGGGCGCATTGTCCGCCACCGGGCAGGCTCAGCGGAAATATAAGTATGAACCCTTGACCAGCGGCTTCCTCCACGTCAAACCGCCTGACAGCTACCGCAGACCGGCAGGAATGACAGTCGAGGAATTCAATCTGCAATGTGCCCAAGAGATTGAGGATACCATTATTTGGGAAGGGGTAGAAAGTGTCGCGGCTGTCATCATGGAGCCTGTGATCACCGGAGGCGGCCTGATCGTTCCCCATCCACTCTACCTGGAGCGGGTGCAGGCGATTTGCCGGAAGCATGGAGTGGTGCTGATCATCGATGAGGTGATCTGCGGCTTCGGCCGGTCGGGAGAGAAGTTCGGCCACCATAATTACAAGGTAAAGCCGGACATTGTCACCATGGCCAAGGGAATAACCAGCGGTTATCTGCCTCTGTCGGCTACGGCTGTCCGCAAGGATATCTATGAGGTGTTTAAAAGCCAGGAGGATTATGCCTACTTCCGCCATGTAAACACCTTCGGAGGCAATCCCACCGCCTGCGCCCTGGCTCTGAAAAACCTGGAGCTTATGGAGCACGAACAATTGGTTGCCCGTTCCCGGCTGCTGGGCGCGCGGTTAAAGGCGGAAATGGAAGAATTGCTGGACCACCCTCTGGTTGGCGATATCCGCAGCTTCGGCTTTATGATGGGAGTGGAATTGGTAAGCGACAAGGGCAGCAAGGAACCGGTGCCGCCTGCCGTCTTGAAGCAGATCATCGGCGGCTGCAAGGAAAAGGGGCTGATCATCGGCAAGAACGGGGACACGGTGGCCGGCTTCAATAACGTGCTTACTCTGGCGCCTCCCCTATCGTCCACTGATGAGGATTTGGAATTTATCGTAAATACATTCAAGCAGGTGATCAACACCATAACCAAGGTCTGACAAAGCTCTTATGAATGGTGGGGAAGAAGCATCGGGAAAAGAGTCTGCCTCCGTTCGTGAGACTCCCCCCGATCCTTACACATCCAATGTTTCGTCAACGGGGATGCTGTCCAGAATGGGCAATTCGCTCAGCTTCCCGGGGTAAAGCAGCTGGTAGGCCCGCAGCGCCACTTGAATGGAGATGCGGTTCTCCGGAGACATGAAGTCCTCGCCCAGCAGCTCCTTGATCTTTTCCAGCCGGTAATACAGGGACTGACGCACGATAAACAGCTTCTGGGCGGCAATCTGCTTGGAGCCGTCGTTGTCCAGATAAACCTTCAGGGTGGTCAGCAGATCGCTGCCCTTGGCCAGGTCATAATCCAGCACCGCCCCCAGATAGTTGCGGATGAACTGCTGCAGGGTGCTGCCGTCGTGCAGTTTCAACAGCAGTTGGAAGATGCCCAGTTCTTCGTAGAACAGCACCGGCTTATGCTGGCTGGTGTGCAGGGCCAGTGCTTGCACGGCCTCCTGATGGCTGTTGTACGTATGCTTCAACTGGCTGTAGGCCTTGCCCACACCGATCAGAAGCTTCAGCTCCTTCAGCTTCTCGTCGGCCTGGATGCCGTGAAGGGATTCCAGGGCCTGCTGCAGCCGGGCTTTGGCCTTGACGGTGGCCTTCAAATCAACGGCTATCGCGGCCAAACGGTTGTTCTTCAGCGTGATGAACGGGCGGAAGCCATGCTTCTCAAACGTTGAGCGCAGAATCAGGGAGAGATGATAGCGGATGGCCTCCCACTCATTTTCCTGCAGGTTCAGACTGGCATCATACAGATTCTCAATTTCGATCAGACATACGCGAAAATGCAGCTCCGTAACCCGGTTCAACTGGGGGCCGATCAAGGCTTTAATCTGCTTTTCGTCCTCCAGACGGTTGTTCAGCAGCTCATCCACCCACATGTTTTCCGAGAAAAGCTTGCGTTCTTCCATATATCGGGTACGCAGCATTTCCTGGGCGATGGACAGGGAGGCGGAATCCAGCAGAAGATAATCGTATTCCAGCGGTTCCCCGTCACAGATCAGAGCAAGGTAAGCCCATGTTTGGTTCAGTACTCCGATGGACTTGATAATAGCCGGCTTGTCGTTCCAGTCATGGAGATAAGGAGCGGCGTCAGGCTTGGAATCGTCCTGTTCCTTGAAGCAGCGGTCGGTGAACTGCACCAGCGCCTCCTGCCTGTCTGCGGAGAGCGGCGGATAGCACACGGGCTGCCCGGACAGCGGCCGGTAGATCAGCTGGGTCTGGGTGCTCTTGTGCAGAAGCTTCAGAACGCTGAGGGTGCCATGCGCCGTCAGGGTGAGGCGGTGAAACTCCCGGGAGATGCTCTCCAGTTCACGGAGAGTGCGGTAATGGCGGTTGATGATCAGAGAATGAAGATCCTGGGTAATGTCCACATAGCGCACGGTATCGGGAAATAGGATAAGCGGGAAATGGCAGCGGTCGGCCAGCGCCAGCAGTTCTTCAGGTACGGCTTGAAAGTAAGCCCCGATCTCGATGCACAGACAGGAGGCGTTCTGGGCGATCAGCTTTTCCATGAAGCTTACCGAGGTGGCGGCGTCCAGATTGAAGCCGATGCCGGTGGTGAGGATCATCTCATTGCCGTTGATCAGCTTCTCCAGGCTGGGAGTCTCCAGAATATGCACCCAGCGGATTTGGCGGTCCAGGCCGCCGGCTCCTGCTGCCACTTCGGCTTTATGAAAAAGAGGGCGTTTCAGCGCTTCCCGGATAGTTAGGATAAACTCTGAGCTCAGACAAATCCCCCCCTGTCAACGATTGTTTATGTAAATAAATATAACATACCACGGGTAAGTTTATTTTTAAACTATGGATGAAGTAACAAAACGTAATCTTTTATGAAAGTTTACAGGAAAACGGGCTATTTATGTCATATAAATTAACACGAACTAATGAGGGATGGAGGGGAAGAAATGTTCGGTTACACGATTAATGCGGACCGGGTAGAGGCAAGGATCAATCAGCTGGCCCAAATCGGCAAAATCAGCGAAACCGGCGTTTGCCGGCTGGCGCTCTCCAAGGAGGACCGTGAGGCGGTGCTGCTGGTGAAATCCTGGATGGAGGAGGCGGGGCTTGCCGCCCGTATTGACGCATTCGGCAATCTGATCGGCAGGATGGAGGGCGTCCATCACGATGCTCCTGCGCTAATGCTCGGTTCTCATGTGGATACCCAGCCTTATGCCGGAAGGTTTGACGGGATTATCGGCGTAGTCGGCGCTATTGAGACCGTCCAGACGATGAAGGAGCAGGGAGTTGTTCCAGCCATCCCCGTCGAAGTGGCCGCGTTCTGCGATGAGGAAGGCTGCCGGTTCAACAAAGGATTGTTCGGCGTGCGCGGGCTGCTGGGCAAGCTGGAGGAAGGGGAACTGGAACGGACCGATAAGAATGGTGTGACGCGCCGGCAGGCGCTGCTTGAATTCGGCGGAGACCCGGAACGTTTTAAGCAATCCGAGTATAAGCCGGGGCAGGTGGGCACTTTTCTGGAGCTGCACATCGAGCAGGGGCCGGTGCTGGAATCCTTGGAGCAGGGGGTGGGACTGGTGACCGGCATATCCGGACCCATCTGGTGGACGGTGGATATGTACGGGTTCGCCGGACATGCGGGCTCCGTACCCATGCCTATGCGCAAGGATGCTCTGGTTGGGGCTGCCAAGGTCATTGCCGGACTGAACGCGTTGGCCTCCAGTGAGCCTGGCGCGCCGACAGTCGGTACGGTGGGGACGCTGCAGGTATTCCCGGATTCGCGGAACATTATCCCGGAGCATGTCTCGTTTTCAGTGGACCTGCGGGATATCGATCTGGAGAGGCGCAACCGGCGGGAGGCGGCCCTTCGGGAACTGATCGACAGCACGGCCCGGGAGCACGGGCTGACCTATGAGATCAGGGAGGATACGGTGAGCGATCCCCGCTATTGTGCGAAACGGGTGAAGGATACGATCCGGGCTGCCGCCGGGGAGATGGGACTTGCGCTGCCGGAGCTGATGAGCGGTCCGTTTCACGATTCGCTCACCATGTCTTATTACTGCGATTACGGCATGATTTTTGTCCGTTGCAAGGACGGAATCAGTCATAACCCCAAGGAATTTTCCACGAAGGAAGATATCGCCGCGGGAACGGAGCTGCTGTACCGCACGGCATTCAGGCTGTGCACCGCTTCGCCGCAGGTGGAAGGCGCGGCGCAGGCGTAGGCGGGAAGTTCCAGGAGCAGGCCAGGGGGGAGTTCCGGAGCAGGCGTAGGGGAGAAGCTCTACAGCAGGTGTAGACGGGAGGTTCCAGAGCAGGTGCAGGGGATAAGTTTCAACGCAGGTGCGGCAGTCGGGAAAAAGCAACTCAGGGAGCAGACAGGAAGGGAAGGGCAGCGTGGTAGCGCAGGGTACTCGAAAGGAAAATGTCAGCTGCAGACGCGGGTCCTGCAGGATACTGCGAAAGGCAAAATGCCAGCTGCAGATGTGGAAGCAAAGCGCGGGGTGCAATAGCGGCAACAAGCAAGCGGCAGGAAACGTGGCGGGGACGGATAGGCGTGAATGACCATATTAAGGATATGGAGGGATGACGGCATGCAGAAGAGAGTCGCTCCAGGAATACTGCCCTATGAGCAGGTGGCCTTGAATTTTGGTGAAGATCAGCCGGGAATGTCCTCCAAAGGTGCATTGGAGGAATCCAGCCGGTGTCTGTACTGTTATGATGCGCCCTGCATTCAGGCCTGTCCCACAGGCATTGATATCCCCTCCTTCATCAAGCGGATCGCCATGGACAATCTGAAAGGAGCCGCATACGCCATTATGGATGCCAATCCGGTGGGGGCCAGCTGCTCCCGGGTCTGTCCAACCGGGGAGCTCTGTGAGGGGGCATGTGTGCTCAATGGCGCCTCCGACCCCATCCGCATTGGCATGCTGCAGCGTTATGCCACCGATTGGGCTATCCGCAGCGGCAGCCAGTTGTTCGCGGCCGAAGCTGACAATGGCAGGAAAGTGGCTGTCATCGGCGGAGGACCGGCTGGACTGTCCGCTGCCAGGGAACTGGCAAGAGAAGGCTTCCGGGTAGTGGTCTACGAGGCCAAGCCGCTGGCAGGGGGACTGAATACCCACGGGATTGTCTCCTTCCGTCTGCCGCAGCATATTTCCCTGTGGGAGGTAGAGCAGGTAGAGAAGCTGGGCGTGGAGTTCAGAACCGGGGTCGCGGTTGGCCGCGATGTGCGGGCCGAAGAATTGTTGGAGCAATACGATGCCGTCGTGCTGGCCGCAGGAATGGGCAATGTGCCCTCCATCGGCATTAGCGGCGAGGATCTGGACGGTGTCTATGATGCAATTGAATTAGTGGAGAGCACCAAAAAAGGCGGATTGCTGCCCATTCCCATGCACGGCGCCCATGTGGCTGTGATCGGAGCGGGCAATACGGCAATCGATGCCGCTACCTGCTCTGTAAGGCTCGGGGCGGAGAATGTCAGCATAGTGTACAGACGCACCAGGGATGAAATGACGGCGTATGACTTCGAATATGCCTTCGCCAAGCAGGAGAGCGTGGCCTTCCGCTGGCTCACCGCTCCCTTGCGGATTGCAGGCAACGCCGAGGGCAAAGTCACCCATCTGGAATGCATCCGGATGGAGCTCTCCGCTGAGACCGGCAAGGATGGCAGGCCGGTGCCGGTGCCTGTGGCAGGTTCGGAGTTTCTCCTGCCCGTGGATGCCGTTGTACTTGCCATCGGGCAGAAACGGCTAATACCGCTGATCGAACATTTGGGCCTGGCCCATGAGCGCGGTGTTGTCACCATCGATGCCGCTACCGGCCGCACCTCCAACCCGAAGATATTCGCGGCAGGAGACATTGTGTTCGGCTCGGGTGCAGGTGAAGCCATGGTAGTATCCGCGGCAGAGCAGGGCAAGCGGGCCGCACGCTCCATCATCCGCCAGCTTGCGGAAGCGGCTAATCCGGCGGCGGTATAGAGGCGGGATGCCGCGCAATATGGGCGAGCGGGCAGTTTGGACCATATGCAGTTGCAGCGGAGAGGCCTATGCTTCTGCCGGAGATTAAGGCTTGGAACAGACGGCTGGGAGCAGGGTAGGCTTTGTGCAGTGGTCTTATCGCAGGTAAGGGAGCAGGCGTAAGACACTGCGCCATGACCTTCCCGTAAGGCAGGGAGCAGGCGTAAGACACAGCGCCCTGGCCCTCTCGTAAGGCAGGGAGCAGGCGTAAGACACTGCGCCATGACCTTCTCGTAAGGCAGGGAGCAGGCATAAGACACAGCGCCCTGGCCCTCTCGCAAGGCTGGGGAGCAGGCGTAAGACACTGCGACCCCAGCCCCGGCGAACAGGAGCTTCACGCGCATAGCGTGACGCGGCTTGCTCCCCGCCTGAGCTCCAATGCGCAAACGTGGCAGGACCAACGGGCAACAAGTAACGGAGGAGCGCAAACCGGGAGCGTGTCCCCATCCATTAGCCGCCGGCAGGCAGCTAATGGATGGGGACGAAAGCGGCTCCTTCACCAAAACCCATCATCAACGACGGCCCAGGCAGCACATACGCCCCTTCCCGGGGTCTTGGGGCGGGGAGCGCCCAAGTTCCCCCTTTGAAGTCAAAGGGGGGAAGGGGGGATTTGAAATTTAAGGAGGTATCCCAATGGCAGACTTAAGCATCAATCTGGCAGGAATTAAATCACCGAATCCGTTCTGGCTGGCCTCGGCACCCCCTACCAATACGGGCTACCAGGTGCAGCGTGCTTTTGAGGCGGGATGGGGCGGCGCCGTCTGGAAGACCCTTGGCGAGCCCATCATCAATACCTCCGCGCGCTTTGCCGCCGTCAACTTCAACGGTCAGCGGGTAGCGGGGTTCAATAACATCGAGCTGATTACCGACCGTCCCCTGGATGTGAATTTGAAGGAAATGGCCGAGACCAAGAAGCTGTTCCCCAAGCATGCCTTGGTGGCTTCCCTGATGGTGGAGCCCACGCGGGAAAAGTGGCATGAGATTGTCAAGCGGGTGGAGGCCATCGGCGTTGACGGACTGGAGCTGAATTTCGGTTGTCCCCACGGCATGGCGGAGCGGGGGATGGGAGCGGCCTCCGGCCAGCAGCCCGATCTGGTGGAGGCCCAGACGTATTGGGTGAAGGAGGTCGCGGAGACGCCGGTGATCGTCAAGCTGACTCCCAACATCACGGACATCACGGTTACGGCTCGCCATGCGGTGCTGGGCGGCGCGGACTCCGTCAGCATGATCAACACCATCAACAGCCTGGCGGGTGTGGACCTGAACACCTGGAACACCATTCCCCACGTCAACGGCAAGGGGGCGCACGGCGGCTACTGCGGACCTGCCGTCAAGCCGATTGCGCTCAACATGGTGGCGGAATGCGCCAGAGATCCCAGGGTGGGCGTGCCCATCTCCGGCATCGGCGGGATTTCCACCTGGCAGGACACGGTGGAGTTTATGCTCATGGGCTCCACGGGCGTGCAAATTTGTACGGCGGTCATGCATCACGGCTTCCGCATCATCCGTGAGCTGGTCAGCGGCCTGAACAACTATCTGGATGAGAAGGGGCTGGCATCCGTCAATGAGCTCATCGGACGCTCTGTAGACCGGTACTCCAGTTGGGGCGATCTGGACCTGAATTACAAGATTGTGGCGCAAATCCACAATGATATCTGCATCAAATGCAACAAGTGCCATATTTCCTGTGAGGATGCCTCCCATCAATGCATCGAGCGCCACCGGGACGAACGCGGCAAGCCGATCCTGAAGGTGCGCGAGGAAGACTGCGTGGGCTGCAACCTGTGCTCCATTGTCTGTCCGGTAGAAGGGGCGATCACCATGGTGGAGGTGCCAAGTGCACAGCCGCCCATGAGCTGGAACCAGCGGCAGCAGGCCATTGCCAAACTGAATGCCAATTCCCCTGAAATGGAGGTTGTGTAAACCATGAAAAAAATCATCAAGAACGGAACCATTGTTACCGCGACGGATACCTATTTCGGTGATATTCTGATCGAGGACGGCATTATTGTGATGATCGGCGTGGATCTGGATGCGGCCGGAGCGGAGATTGTGGACGCATCGGGCTGCTATGTGTTCCCGGGAGGAATCGATCCCCATACCCACTTGGATATGCCTTTCGGCGGTACGGTAACCAAGGATGATTTCCAGACGGGGACCATCGCCGCGGCATTCGGGGGCACCACCACCGTGATTGACTTTTGCCTCACTGCGAAGAACGCTCCGCTCTCATCGGCTGTCCGCACCTGGCATGCCAAATCCAAGGACAAAGCGGTCATTGATTACGGCTTCCACCTGATGGTCAGCGAGGTTAACGATGAGGTTCTCCAGGAGCTTCCGCAAATCATCGAGGAGGAAGGAATCACCTCCCTGAAGGTGTTCATGGCCTACAAGAACGTCTTTCAGGCCGATGACGGCACCTTGTACCGCACCCTTTTGACCGCCAAGGAACAAGGCGCTCTGGTGATGGTTCATGCCGAGAACGGCGATGTCATCGCATATCTGATCGAAAAAGCGTTGGAAGAAGGCAAGACCGATCCCATCTATCATGCGCTCACCCGCCCGCCGGTGCTGGAAGGGGAAGCTACGGGCAGAGCGGTGAACCTGACGGAATTAGCCGATTCCCAGCTGTATGTTGTGCATGTGACCTGTGCCGAGGCGGTGGAGAAGATCGCCGAAGGCCGCCGGAAGGGCTTACGCATCTATGGCGAGACCTGCCCCCAATATCTGCTGCTGGATCAGTCCTGCCTGGAAAAGCCCGGATTTGAAGGGGCAAAATACGTCTGGTCTCCTCCCCTCAGGGAGAAATGGAACCAGGATGTGCTGTGGGACGCCCTCTGGAACGGTTCGCTGCAGACGGTGGGGTCCGACCAATGCTCCTTCGATTTCAAGGGGCAAAAGGATCTGGGCCTCACGGATTTCTCCAAGATTCCCAACGGAGGCCCGATGATTGAGGACCGGTTCAGTATTCTTTATTCGGAAGGTGTGGAGAAGGGGCGGATTTCCCTGCACAAATTCGTGGATGTGATCGCCACCCAGAGCGCCAAGCTGTTCGGACTGTTCCCGCAAAAGGGTACTATCGCCATCGGCAGCGATGCGGATATCGTGATCTTCGACCCCCATGTGAAACGGACCATCTCCGCGGATACCCACCATATGAATGTGGATTACAACGCCTTCGAGGGTTTTGAGGTGACCGGGGAGCCTGTGTCTGTATTGGTCCGCGGCGAGTTCGTCATCCGGGATAAGCAGTTTGCGGGTACACCCGGCTCCGGCCAATACCTGCGCCGCAAGCGGTTTGGGATACCGGAGAAATTGCCGGCCAAGGAGCCTGCTCCGGGAGGTGTGGTCTAGATGCGGGACCATGAGGAATACCGGGAGGAGAAGGCGAGCATTGACGGTTATCTGGCCCAGGGATATACAATCGCGGGATTGAGAGAGGATATGGACGGAACCTTGGTATTGCTGGCAAAAGGGGACGCTAAGCCGGAAATGGCAAGCCTCCGGCTGCTTAACCCCGACTCCAGGAAATATGTGGCCGTCCTGGTATATGCCGGACAGCTGGAGCAGGACGCGGGTTAAAGAATATTATTGCAGCAAGCCCCGCCTTCTACGGATGATCCGTTGAAGGCGGGGCTTGTTTGGTCTGTATGGAATCCGGTTCAGTTAGCGGGTATGTTGATCTGCTGCCCAATCTGAATCAGGTGCGGATTGCTGAGCTTGTTGTAAGCCGCGAGTTTCTGCCAGGTTGTATGGTACTTCAGGCCAATGGCGTATAGGGTATCGCCCTTCACCACGACGTATAAGGTACCCATAGCTGCTTCAGGCGCAACGGCCCCGGCAACCTTAAGCTGGTACTCAGCGTAGCCGTCCGCTGTGGTTCCGCTGTAAGTCAAGGATGGGATGGCTGCAGCCAAAGCCTTGGAGTCAGGAGAAGTTTTGTAGATCACATTGGCGTTACCGGTCGTTGGAGCAAAGGGACCAATTGCCGTCGGCAGTGGGGTTGATGGTCTTGAACTCCCGGATGTAATCAATCACTGCCTGGCGGTTCTCGTCCGGGGAGGCCAGAATGATCCGTTTTCCGTCCGGATTGGCGAATTTGCTGGACACGCGGTAGTTATTGGAAGCAACCACGAATTTTTGCGCCGGGTCAATCGGCTTGTCTGCGTACTTCAGGTTGACAATCCGGCTGGCTTCTACATTCAGAGTTTCTCCGTTGGCTTTATACTTGGCTGGTTGAGTTACATCGATCTGGTAGGAAACACCGTCAATGACATCGAAGTTATAGGTGGGAAAATCGGCATTAACCAGATCCTGCTTGTCTGGGCTCGCCGGGTTAATCTGATTAAACTGTCCGGCGGACCATTCCAGCCATTCCTTAAGCTCTGCACCGGTGATGAGAACGGCGTTAACCGTGTTGGAATACAGATACAAGTCGGCCACGTTCTTGATGGCAATATCCCCGGTAGGAATGTTGGTATAATAGTTGGGGCCTTGGCGGCCGCCGGCTTTGAAGGGCGCTCCTGCCGATAGTACCGGAACTCCTTCATAATCGGTGCCCTGCAGGTGCTTCTCTACGTACCACTTCTGTGCGTTGGTGACAATTTGAATGGACGGATCATCCTGCATGAGCGCAAACCAGCTGTTGATAGGGGCAGTCGTTGTCCCAACCGGACCGCGCACGTAAGCCAGGGTATGCTCATGATCTTCCTTCACCGCATCAAGAATCTGTTGGTCCGCCTCGACCAGGGGCTTTTTGTTGACGGAATCATAGATTGGCTTAACGGATGCGAGCGAATCGACTACAGTCCACTTGCCGTCTGCCAGTTCGAGGGTCAGGTCGATTATCCCCAGATTGTTGCCCCAAAAGCCAGGCTCCACCGCAGGGATGCCGTTAATGGTGCCCTTCTTCAGATCCACGCCAGTCTGTCCTTCAAAGGCTGCGCTCGGGAAAATCTTGTGGGCATGACCGAACAGAATAGCTGTAATATCCTTGACTTGGCTTAGATACAGGACCGAATTCTCCAGATTATCCGCCTGTGGGATTACCTCGAAGCCGGAGTGGGGAATAGCCACAATAATGTCAGCGCCCTTGGCCTTCATCTCAGGGACGAATTTCTCCGCCGTCTTCACGATATCCTTTACAACCACTTTGCCTTCCAGCTTGGCCTTGTCCCATTGGGTAATCTGGGGCGGTACGAAGCCGATAACCCCGACCTTCAGTTGGTGCTTGCCTCCGGCATTGTCGGTTACTTCTTTATCCAGAATCAGGTAGGGAGTATACAGGTTCTTGTCATTGGCTTCGTCCTGATCATGGTCATCCACATAGATGTTGGCATTGACATAAGGAAAGTCTGAGCCGGCAAGAGAGGTTTCTAGGAACTCCAGTCCATAGTTGAACTCATGATTGCCCAGGTTGCCTGCATCGTAATCCAGCAGATTCATCGCTTTGTATACGGGATGAGTCTCACCCTGCTGAAGCGGGTCAATTGTGGCAACGTAATCGCCCAACGGATTGCCCTGAATCAAGTCTCCATTGTCAAACAGAAGGCTGTTATCGGCTTCCTGACGGTACTGCTTGATCAGTGTAGCTGTTTTGGCAAGTCCATACTCATCCGTAGGCTTGTCCGCAAAATAATCGTAGTTCACCATGTTCACATGCAAATCAGTTGTTTCCATGATACGCAATGAGACCGTTGCTGTATCCCCTGCGGCTGCTGCGGTAAAAGGTATTGCCAAGCTAACGGCAACAAGGGAGGTTAATACGCCTTTCCATACGGGTTTGGAAGCTGCTCCTGACAAAGATAATTCCTCCTCTTCAACTCTCGTTTGTCTGCTTGCCGCATGCGGTTGTTTTACTGAAATGCATGCTTTATCAAGCTTAAAATGATTATCGAAAATTGTCATGATAAATTTTTGTAAATTTATCCAGAGGATTATCCTTTTACGGTCAACCGTGAGCAGAGCCTGCAAATGAAAGCGGTTCGTTGAAAAGGGCAAAATTCCGATGCCGCCTGCTGCTTAACCGATCAGCACATTGTCCTCCGGGTAGCTGAACTTGGAGGTTTTCTTTTTCTGGGAGAGGGCATACGCCAGTGTCAGAGGCCCAAGACGGCCGATGAACATCGTGATGGAGATAATGATTTTGCCCGGGGAGGTCAAATCTCCTGTCAGGCCCATGGACATCCCGGTGGTGCTGAAGGCGGAGGTGGCCTCGAAGAGGATCTCCAAGAAGTTGTCGTCATGCAGTCCTTCGCTCATGGTCAACAGCATAGTTATCAGCAGCACGGCGGATATGGAGCTGACGACTACCGCCAGCGCCCTCATGACCGTTTCCTGGTTGATTTTGCGGTGAAAGGCATGGATCTGTCCGCTGCCCCTGAAGGTGTTCAGCGTTGCCAGTATCAGCACTACGAAGGTATTGATCTTGATTCCTCCGCCTGTTCCGCCTGACGCCGCACCGATGAACATAAGGACGATCATGAAAAATTGGGAGGCGGCCAGCATGCTGCCGATGTCAATCGAGTTGAAGCCGGCGCTTCTGGGAGCTACTCCCTGGAAGAAAGCAGCCAGTATCCGCTCTCCCAGGCTCAGCGGGCCGAAGGTATCCGGATTCCAGCTCTCCAGCAGAAAAATAACGCCAAAGCCCGCTGCCGTAAGAATCCCCGTACCGGACAGCACTACCTTGGAATGGAGGGACAGCTTCTTCCATGAACGCTTCCGCAGCACCTCCACCACTACGATAAAACCTAAGCCGCCGATTAGGAACAGCATCACAATGGTCAAATTTACCACTGGATCACCGATATGGGAGGAGAGGCTGTCCGACCAGAGGGAGAAGCCGGCGTTGTTAAATGCAGAGACGGAATGGAACAGCCCATAATAGAACGCTGAGCCCCAGCCCATCTCTTCCTGCCATCTTAGGGTAAGGACAAGCGCGGCGGCGGCCTCGAGAACGAACGAAATGAGCACCATATGGATGGAAAGCCGGACCAAGCCCTGAACCGTGGTGGATTGGGTGGTCTGCTGCAGGATCAACCGCTGCTTCAGCCCGATTCTCCGGCCCAGCAGGATGGCGACCATAACGCCCAGGGTCATAAAACCCAATCCGCCGATCTGGATCAGCAGCATGATGATGATTTGCCCCATTGTGGAGAAGGAACTGCCTGTATCAAGCACAATCAGACCGTTCACGCACACAGCGGAAACAGAGGTGAATAAGGCGTCCAATAACCCGATTGATACACCTGTTGCTGAGGATTGGGGCAAGGACAGAAGCAGGGTGCCGATGCAGATCAAGACCACGAAGACGGCGGTTACGAGCTGAGGGGGGCTGATTGCATTCTTGATTCTGGTGAGAATGAGCTCCATCCGGTTGTATTGTTCTGACACATCGTAACGGATTGCCCTGTTGTTCATCATTATATGCTCCCAGGCGGGTGTTTCCCCGAAAATTGAGCCCCGAAGGGTTTTGGCATCATCATAAGGGATTCAGAACTATTTGTCAAAATATGCCGTAAGGCGCCCCATAGCTGAAATATTGATTGACACCTTTGGGGGGCACGCGTTTATAATAATGCTAAAGATGGTAAAAATAACTTCATATGCGGATGATGGCAACGGGAGAGATTGCCCTGCTTGTTGGGGCGGCGCCGAAGGAGTAAACCCTGCAACAGGGTGAATCTCTCAGGCAAAAGGACCTTTGCCGGACGCAACTCTGGAGAGCATCCCGCATGCGGGATCACCCACGGGGAAACTTAACCGGCCGTTTTGTGGACATTAATGGAAGGCGGCAGGCGTAAGGCAACTCTCAGGTACAAGGACAGAGCGGAAGGCACGGATACAATAGCCCAGGGCATATATATCCGTTTGCCTTTTGCCTGTCTTTTTTTATTCATAAGAATGAGGTGAGGATGATGAGTGAGCTGAAGCGGACCCCCCTGTTCCCGTGCTATGGGGATTTCCCCGGCGCCCGGTGCATTGATTTCGGCGGTTGGGAGCTGCCTGTGCAGTTTAGCGGCATTGTGCAGGAGCATGAAGCAGTCCGGCAAAAGGCAGGTTTGTTCGACGTGTCCCATATGGGCGAGTTTATGGTTACAGGCCCGGATGCGGAGAGCTTCCTTCAGAGGATGACGGTAAACGATGCGGCCCGTCTGGTTGACGGCCAGGCCCAATATTCGATGATGTGCTATCCGGAGGGCGGGGTAGTGGACGATCTGCTGGTATACCGTCTGGGGGAACAGCGGTACATGCTGGTGGTCAACGCCTCCAATCTGGATGCGGATTATGTTTGGCTCAGCTCCCATCTCGACGGAGCGGATGTGACGCTTCGGGATGAGTCGGCGCAAACGGCGCTGCTGGCGTTGCAGGGACCGCTCTCGGCCGAGGTTCTCGCCCGGGTAACGGATGCGGCGGCGGAGGAATTGGAGCCGTTCCGGTTCATGGAGGGGGGAACGGTTTGCGGCTGCAAGGCATTGATCTCCCGTACGGGCTATACCGGGGAAGACGGCTTCGAGCTGTATGTCGGCGCAGAGGATGCTCCGGTTGTATGGCGCGGGCTGCTTGAGGCAGGGGCAGCGTACGGATTGGTCCCTGTAGGTCTGGGCGCCAGAGATACGCTGCGGTTTGAGGCCCGGCTGCCTCTTTACGGACAGGAGCTGTCCAGGGATATTTCGCCGCTTGCGGCAGGGCTTGGCATGTTCGTGAAGCTGGATAAGGGGGATTTTATCGGCAGAGAGGCGCTGGCGGCAGAGAAGCAGGAGGGTGCGAGCCGCAAGCTGGTTGGCATCGAGATGGTGGACAGAGGGATTCCCCGTTCCCATTATCCTGTCTATGCGGGAGAGGAAGGGGAGCGGATCGGCGAGGTGACAACCGGCACCCAATCTCCCACGCTGAAGCGCAATGTGGGCCTGGCCCTGCTCTCCAAAGACTACGCTGCTCCCGGCACCGGGGTTTGGGTGGAAATCCGCGGGAAACGGCTGAAGGCGGTTGTGGTCAAGACCCCTTTTTATAAAAGAAGCAAGTAATTTTGCTGGTGACTATTCATTTACCGGAAGGAGTGGGCTTACCAATGAAGCATCGTTATTTGCCGATGACAGATGAAGATCAGAAGAAGATGCTGGAGGTTGTCGGGGTGGATTCTGTCGCGGCGCTGTTCGCGGATATTCCCGGGGAGGTCCGGTATTCCGGCGCCCTGCCCATATCGGAGGCCATGAGCGAGCCTGCGCTGCTTAAGCATATGAGGGAGCTGTCCGGCCGCAACGCGGATTTTGACCGGTACACCTCCTTTCTTGGAGCCGGACTGTATGACCATCACGTGCCGGTGGTCATCAACCATGTGATTTCCCGTTCGGAATTTTACACGGCCTATACTCCTTATCAGCCGGAGATCAGCCAGGGGGAGCTGCAGGCAATCTTCGAGTTCCAGTCTTATATCTGCGAGCTGACCGGGATGAAGGTAGCCAACGCCAGCATGTATGACGGAGCCACTGCATTGGCGGAAGCGGCGGCGCTGGCCAGCGGTGCGGTGCGGCGCAGGAAGATCGTGGTCACACGCACGATTCACCCGGAAGCCAGGGAGATCGTCCGCACCTCTGCCCGCGGGCTTAATCTTGAGGTGGTGGAGGTAGGCTATAAGGGCGGTGTGACGGATCTGGAGCAGCTGGCGGCGGCTATCGATGACGATACGGCGGCGGTGCTGGTCCAGACCCCCAATTTCTTCGGCTGCCTGGAGGATATCCGGGCCATCGAGCCGCTCATCCATGCGCGCAAAGGGCTGCTGGTGATGAGTGTGAATCCCCTGTCCCTGGGTCTGCTGGAATCCCCGGGCAAGCTTGGCGCTGATGTGGTGGTGGGAGACGCCCAACCCTTGGGCATTCCCGCTGCATTCGGCGGTCCCACCTGCGGCTTCTTTGCCGTGACGGAGGCGTTGATGCGGCGCATTCCCGGCAGGATTGTGGGCCAGACCACGGACAAGGACGGGAAACGGGGCTTCGTGCTGACGCTTCAGGCCAGAGAGCAGCATATCCGCCGGGAGAAGGCCACCTCCAATATTTGCTCCAACCAGGCGCTGCTCGCGCTGTGCGCTTCGGTCTACATGTCGGTGATGGGCCGGGAAGGGTTCCGGGAGGTGGCGCTGCTTAATTTCCGCAAGGCTCGGTATGCGGCGGAGCAATTGGCCCAGGTGGCGGCCCACAGCTTCCAGGCACCCTTCTTCAATGAATTTGTGCTGAAGCTGCCGGAGGGTGCGGCGGATGTGGGCACTGTGAACAGCAGGCTGCTCGCGAAGGGATATCTGGGCGGCTATGATCTGGGCATCCACTATCCCGAGCTTAGGGGCCACATGCTGGTAGCGGTAACCGAGCAGCGGACGAAGGAAGAAATCGACGCATTCGTGCGAGAGTTGGAGGCCTGCATATGAAGCCGCAAAAAGATTTGGTATTCGAGCTGAGCCAGCCTGGGCGGGTCGCTTATTCCCTGCCCGAATGCGATGTTCCCGAGGTTGATCCGGCTTCTGTACTGCCCGGGAGTCTGCTGCGGGAGAGTCCGGCAGCTCTGCCGGAATTGTATGAGGTGGATGTGATCCGCCATTATACGGAGCTGTCGCGGCGCAATTTTGGCGTGGATAATGGATTTTATCCCTTGGGCTCCTGTACAATGAAATATAATCCCAAGATCAACGAGGACGTAGCGCGCTTGCCCGGTTTTGCCAAGATTCATCCTTACCAGCCGGAGGAAAGCGTCCAGGGCGCCCTGGAGCTATTGTACACTTTGCAGAGTGATCTGGCTGCCCTGACCGGCATGGATATGGTGACGCTGCAGCCTGCCGCCGGAGCCCATGGCGAATGGACCGGCCTGATGCTGATCCGGGCGTACCACGAGAGCCGGGGCGAGAAGCGGACCAAGGTGATCGTGCCCGACTCCTCCCACGGCACCAATCCCGCCAGCGCAACGGTGGCCGGGTTCGAGACGCTGACCATCAAATCCGACGAGCACGGCATGGTGGATCTGGAGGAGCTGAAGGCAGCTGTGGGAGACGATACCGCGGCGCTGATGCTGACCAATCCCAGCACCCTGGGATTGTTCGAGCGCAACATTGTGCAGATTGCGGAGATCGTCCATAATGCAGGCGGCCTGCTCTATTACGACGGAGCCAATTCCAATGCGATCATGGGCATTACCCGTCCCGGAGACATGGGCTTTGATGTGGTTCATCTGAACCTGCACAAAACCATGAGCACCCCTCATGGAGGAGGCGGTCCGGGAGCAGGGCCTGTGGGCGTGAAGAGCAAGCTGGTTCCCTTCCTGCCCAAGCCGGTTGTGGCGCGCAGGGAGCAAGACGGCAGTTACTTCTGGGATTGGGACCGCAAGGAGTCCATCGGCCGCGTCAAGGCTTTTTACGGCAACTTCGGGATTCTGGTCCGCGCTTACGCTTACATCCGGTCCTATGGGCCTGAGGGGCTGAAGCGGGTGTCCGAGTGTGCGGTGCTGAACGCCAACTATATGCTGAAGCGGCTCGAGCCTTATTATGATGTGCCGTATCCCGGCATCTGCAAGCATGAGTTCGTGCTGTCAGGCAAAGGGCTGAAGGCCTTTGGCGTGCGTACCCTGGATGTGGCCAAACGGCTGCTGGATTTCGGCTACCATCCGCCGACGATTTATTTTCCGCTCAATGTGGAAGAATGCATCATGATCGAGCCCACAGAGACGGAAAGCAAGGAAACGCTGGACGGCTTCATCGATACGATGATTCAGATTGCCGGCGAGGCGGAGCGGGACCCTGAGCTGGTGCGCAATGCCCCGTATGACACGGTGGTCAACAGGTTGGATGAGACAACGGCGGCGCGGAAGCCTGTGCTGAACTGCAGCTGCGGCTGAATAGGGAACGGCAGGCCGCAGGATTAGGCAGCGATGCGAGGTTCGTTTAGCCGTTATGGAAGAGCAAGGTCCATATATTAACATTGGGAAAAGAGGAGTCAAGCATGAGTGAAGTCAAGGAAGGCTTAGGCTACACGGAAGAGCATGAGTGGGCGTTGGCGGCAGGGGGGCAGACGATCCGCATCGGGATTACGGATTATGCCCAGCACCAGTTGGGGGATATCGTATTCGTTGAGCTCCCGGAGGTAGGGGGCAAGGTGGGAGCGGGGGACAGTCTGGGCTCGATTGAATCGGTTAAGACGGTGTCGGATCTGTACAGTCCCGTCGCAGGCACGGTGGTCAAGGTGAATGATACGTTGCTGGAACAGCCTGAACTGGTGAACGCCGAACCTTACGAGGGTGGTTGGATCGCTGAGATAGAAGTGGCGGGCAGCGTGGAAGAGGTTGTGGCCGGATTGCTGACTGTGGAAGCATACAAGGGGTTAATCGAATAGAACGGCTACGCTTTATGAAAAAGCCGCCTTTTTGCGAATGTCTGATCAGACACCCGCAGGGCGGTTTTTCTTTTTTTGGTTGGGATCAGGGACCACAGCTCACTTTCATCCCCATATTTTACCCAATAAGAGCGCGGCGGTCCGTTAGAAGGGGAATCCCCTCATTTTGAACCGGATAAGGGCATCTCGGTCCGTTACACGGGAAAGGAGCGGGAGCACCGCGCCATTTTAACGGGTTGACAGAGATGGATTACAAGTGTAATATTATATTTGTATTACACTTGTAATCCAAAGAGGAGATGAAGCTGTGAATACGATCCCCCACATCACCGATGCGGAATGGGAAGTGATGAAGGAATTGTGGAACAAGTCACCGCGCACAGCCAACGAGGTGATTGAAGCTCTTCAGGACCGGACAGACTGGAAGCCCAAGACGATTCGCACCCTCTTGAACAGACTGAACCAGAAGGGGGCCGTCTCGTTTTTGCAGGAGGACCGGGTATATGCTTATTATCCGTTGGTGTCAGAGGATGAATGTGTAAGAGCGGAGACCCGGTCGTTTCTGAAGAGGATTTACGGCGGAGCCTTCAAGCCCATGTTCGTCAATTTCCTGAAGGATGAGCAGCTTTCGGAGGAAGAGATCAGAGAGTTGAAGCGTCTATTGGATGATAAAACAAAGTAGCGAAAGGAATGGATGCAGTGGACCGGATAAGCGGGCTTTTCATGGACCTTTTTGATTGGATATGGTCTGCATCTGCGATGGCGGCTGTCACGGTTGTTCTGATTCTGCTGATGCAGCGCATCCTCCACAAACGATTGAAGCCTCGCTGGCAGTATCTGCTCTGGCTGTTGGTTCTGGCAAGATTGCTGCTGCCCGGCGGGCTGGAGAGTGATTTCAGCATTTATAACTGGTTATTCCCCGCCGATTCCCTCCAAGAAGCAATGCCTTTGGCTAAGGAACCGGTTTTCATGGAGGCTGAGGCAGGCAAACCACTTCAAGAGGTTCTTTATTCCGGGGCTGTTCTAGTGTGGCTGGCGGGTATCGGTGCATACGGTACATATACGTGGGCAGTTAACCGGAGGTTTGCGGTAAAAGTCAGGCGCGAAACTACACCGGTCACCGATGCCCGGGTTTTGCAGCTGTTCGCTCAGTGCCGGGAACGGATGTCGGTACGGACAGAGATTTCTCTGGTTGAGTCGGCCCAATGGAAATCGCCGGGGTTGTACGGTTATGCCAAACCACGGCTGGTGATGCCCAAGGCTGTTATCGGAAGCCTGAATGAAGAGCAGCTCTGCCATGTGTTCCTTCATGAGTTGGCGCATTGCAAGCGCCATGATATTGCAATCAATTGGCTGATGCAACTCCTGCTGATTATCCACTGGTTCAATCCCGTCCTCTGGTACGGCTATCACCGGATGCGGGACGATCAGGAGCTTGCCAGTGACGCAATGGCTTTATCCTATCTGCCTCCTGAGCACCGGAAGGCTTACGGATACACCCTTATTCAGCTGTTAGAAAATAGTGTCTATTCCGCTCCGCTTCCCGGCAATGTTAATATGTCCGGCAACCGGTCCCAATTGCAAAGGAGAATTATCATGATCAAACATTTTAAAGCCCGCTCATACCGTTGGTCGGCGGTAGGACTGGGAGCGATTGTCATTCTGGCCGGATGCACGCTGACTGATGCCAAGCTGGGCGAGGAATCTCCGTCTGCCTCGCCTTCCCCCACGCCTCCTGCAATCGAGCAGAAGGCTGCCGGTACGGAGAATGCCAGTCCGTCTCCATCCCCTTCGGATATTCAACAGGAACCGGGTGCTTCCGGCGGGCAAGCGTCTGCTCCTTCCGGGAGCCAGACACCTGCTCCTTCGGGGAACCGGGCACCATCTGCTCCGGACCAACCGGGAGCGGCAGCCCCGGCTGCTCCTTCGGCCCCGGCTGTTCTGACGCCTTCCTCTAAAGAACAGCCGTCCATGCAAGTGAAGGAACAGGCTCCAAAAGAGCCAGTCCCGGCTCCGGTGGCCCCGTCCACGCTGGTGCCTGAGCAGGCTTCTGCCGCAGAAGTAAAGCAGCCAGCCCCTGTGCCTCCACAGCCGCAGCCTGTGTCGGAACAAACACCGGTCCTGAGGGAAGCTCCCCAGCCGGCAGCTCCTGCTCAAAAGTAACGAATATCCGTGTTCAAAAAACAAACAGGCCTTCCTTATTAGCCAGGAGGCCTGTTCTTTATTTCAGAAGATAATATTCCGGGGCCGCCATGAAGCGGCGGCATGCGGGATAATGCCCGCGTGTACAACAGCGGCTTAATCCTCGTCGGCCAGCTCGGCCAGATAGCGGTAGCTCATGGCCAGGCTCTCGAACGGGTCGCGGCGGCAGACATCCTGCTCCACGATATACCACTCGGTACCGATCTCGCGG
Source organism: Paenibacillaceae bacterium (assembly GCA_029256185.1). Classification (GTDB taxonomy): domain Bacteria; phylum Bacillota; class Bacilli; order Paenibacillales; family NBRC-103111; genus Paenibacillus_AR. The sequence goes on along the minus strand of JAQSYI010000005.1, from coordinate 195,870 downwards.
CAGGCCCGGATGATGCTGTCCCAGTTCATATTGCCCTGCCCGATTTCCGCAAAAACCTGCTGGTCATCCACAATCGCCATATCCTTCAGGTGGACAACCTTCATGCGGCCGTTAAGCCAATAGATCCATTGGGCAGGGTCTACTCCTCCCGCTTGGGCCCAATATGTATCCAGCTCGAAGTGAAAATCCTCCGGGTCCGAGGCCTGCATCAGCCATTCGATCCCCGTCAATCCCTCGAAGCACTCAAACTCGAAGCGGTGATTATGGTAAATAAACTGAAGGCCTTCCTCCTGCAGCCGTTCTCCTATTTTGCTGAACTCTCTGGCGAACTGCTCATAGCCCTCCCGTCCCGCTTTGCGGTAGGCAGCCGGCATGGAGCCAATACCTACATACTTGCAGTTCCACAGCTTATGCTCGGAAATGACCGTGTCCAGATCCTCTGTCAGCTTTTCATAACCGTAATGCGTTGCACAGATGCTCAATCCGTAACGCTCTGTTGATGCCAGAATCTGAGCCGAATCAATCGGCCCGACGCCGGACACTTGAACGGATTTATAGCCGATTTTCGCTACTTTGGCTAAGGTTTGATCCAGATCCTCGGCAGTTTTGGCGTATTCTCTCAGAGTATAGAGCTGAGCGGCAATTTGACTCCGTTTCATGATAGAACCTCCCGGTTTGGAATTCGCCTCCATTGTACCATGAATCGGTATGCCATAACTAGGGCGTGTCTGACAACTCGCTTGAGGGCATCTTTCACCGCCTTTTCGCCCCTGGCTGCGTTACTTTCGCTTGACGTACCCCCGGGTACGCCTGCGCAAAAGTGCCTTGCCAGAAACGAAAATTCGGGGAAATCTGCTCCCCTCGGAGTTTTCAAACACGCCCTAGGAAATTACGGGCGAATCCGCAGCTTCAGCAGTTCCGGGATCGCCGTGATTGCCTGGGGTCAAAAAAGGTGTGCTGTCCACATCCTCGAAAATGTGATAATATGAAAGCGTATGCAAAAATATTCCAACTCATTTGCGAAGAGGGTGACAATTTTGAATTTTAAAATGCTGTTAAAAAAAATATTTAAAGAGAGATTTCTCTTTATTAAAATTCAAAGCTTTATTACGATATTGATCCTGATTCCCATCATCATTGTCGGCAGCGCCTTCAATAATCAATTTGAATCCGTGCTCTCCAATAATTTCAGCGAAGCCAACCGTAATGTCCTTCAACAAACCAGCGTTGCCTTCGACTTGTTTATTGACGGGATCATTGATGTGACCAAGCAGGCGTATTTTGATGAGGGACTCAATCATTTTCTAATCGGCGGCGATACTGACAATGCTGCTGAGACCAAGAAAATAATGGAGAAGCTTGATAAGATCAAAAGCTTAAGTCCGTATATTCATTCCGTCTACCTCTATATCCCGAAGGACCGCAAGGTGATATCCACCGATTATGGGATATGCAACGTGGAAGAGTTCGGAGGAACCCAATTTCTGAATTGGTATGAATCCGAATCGAAGAATCTGGTATTGGAAGAGACGCATGAGATACCCTACTATAAAGGAAGCGCTCAAAAGGATGACGTTTTTTCCGTATATACCAAGCTTCCTTTTATGAATACCAGCGATTTTCGGGGAGCACTTATCGTCAATATCGGGCAGTCTCTTGTATATAAGGAGGTTATGGAGAAGCTGAAGGTGAAAGAGGATGTCTCTTTGTTTGTGCTGAACAAAGACGATGAAATTATTATTTCCAATGACAATAAAAATATATATAAGAACATCTATTCCATGAACTACTTCCAGGAAAAAATGACCGGTGAGAACGGCGATTTCGTAACTTTCATGAATGACAGCCCCTATCTGGTGGCTTATACGCATATGGATAAACGAGACTGGACCTACGTGTATATGTACCCGATGGAGGAAATCTATTCTACCATTGCCATGATCAAAAATCTCATTCTTTATCTGAGCATTTTATTATTCCTGCTGGGGAGCATCATCTCCTTTTTGTTTATTTTCCGGACCTTTAAGCCCGTGGAGGAGCTTATTAGCCTTATCAAGCAGAAAACACAGATGAATGAAAGGGGAGCGCGGCAGCTTGGAGGGGTGAAAGCAGCCGTTTCGGAGCTCTTTCAGGATAATGAGGATATGAAGCAAAAGCTGGAAATGACCTTGCCGGTATACAGGGAAAAATTCCTGCAGGGGCTGATTCATGGAAGCGGGGTTCAAGAGAAAGAGATGGAAGCGAAGCTGAATAGCTTTGCCATTGATATTCCTCTGGAAAATCTGATTCTTGCCATTTTTCAGGTGGACGATTATGAAGAGACGTTGGATAGATGGGATGGGAATGGCCACCTCATGAATTTTGCGATGCATAATGTACTCCAGCACATCTCCCAGCAAAGGAACAGCAAGTTTTTTTCAGTGGACTTGGACTCGGGAAGCATGGCTGCCGTATTTGGCATTCAGCAGTTGAAGATGGGGGAGCTTCTGAAAATACTGATGGAAATACAAGAGGCCCTCCATCAAAGTCTGCGTATATCCGTGACAATCGGTGTATGCGATCATGAAACAGGCATCGGCAAGCTGGGAGAGAGCTACTATAACGCAAAGGAAGTTCTCAAATATAAAATTCTTTACGGTAAAAAGGAAATTTTATTATTCAGCGATATACGCCAGGAACAGGAGCACTCGTTTATCTATCCCTATGACAAGGTGGAATTGCTCAAAAATTATATCAAGGTCTGCGATGGGGAAAGCGCCTTGAAGGAATTGAAGGAAGTCCTTGAAATGGTTTCCCAAAAAAATAGGGCGTCCTACCATTCTGTGTATCAGATGATCGTTCAGCTGAACAACTCCATGATGAACTTATTGAATGAGGTGAACATCCAACTGGAAGTCATCTATTACGGGAATATGATTGAAAATATGATGAAGATGAAGTCCATGGTTGAGATCGAGGTGTTTTTTACCAGTATAATAAGAAAAATGATTTCCATCCTTGTGACCAACAGAGAATCCAAGATGGATCGTTACTTCCATAATATTATGGAGTATATCCAGGATCACTATATGATGGAATTATCCCTGGAGGCTTTAAGCGAAGCCATTCATATCAGCCCTTCTTATATTAATCAAATATTGAAGAAAAGCTTGGACAAAACATTTATTCAGTTATTGAACGATGTGCGGGTAAACAAAGCGTATGAGTATCTGCTCCAAGGGGATATGAAAATCAAAGAGGTTGCGGAAAAGGTGGGCTTTAGCAGCTCGGCTTACTTCATAAAAATATTCAAGGAGATTAAAGGAATTACGCCAGGCCAGCTAAAACAATAAAAATGAGAAAACAATAAAAATGATAAAACAATAAAAGGGGTAAAACAATAAAAGTGCTATTATCTTATACGTTGTATCATATATTGCAACTCCAATTCTTATATTTTGCTATCCATTCAAATTTGCTCTGATTTACAAAAGCTCCTCATGGCCGTATGATCAGTTTTGAAAGCGCCTATAAAAGCGGAGCAAGGTTATTTCCACACTCGAGGAGGGAAAAAATGAAACGAAGAACTGCATTATGGCTTGCTATTCTTATGTTGCTTTCAATGTGTTGGAATAGCATTGGTATGGCTGAAGGATATGCATTGCAGCAGGCTGCTCAGGCAGCGGTGAACAATAATTTGCCTGATTCCGCAAGAGTGGTGTATGAGGAGAGCTTTGAAGGGAAGGCTGCGCTCGGCGAATTGCCTGACTGGACGTTTGCGACCAATGGCGGGAAGATCACTCTTGAAACGGATACGGTAAGCAGCAATGTATATGTAAAGCTGGAGGATGCCAGTGCATCCAACAAACCGATTGCATCCCTTCATTTTCCGGAGTTATACAATGGGGGAACCGTGCTTGTGGAGTTTGATCTCAAAACCAATGAAAAGCCGCCCTACTCCCATGATTATTTTGGCGTGGCCTTATACGGTGAGGAAAGTGAAATCATTGCCAAGGTGGAGAACAGCACCAGCGCAGAGGGGTATGCCTTTTACATCCAATATAGGAATGATACGAATACACTGGTTAAAATCCCGCTATTGCCGGCAGAAAGCTATCATGATGGAGAATGGTACCGCATTTGCCTGGAGGTAGATACGGATAATAAAAAACTTAAGGCTCATATTTTTGACATCAGCGGCAATCTGCTGGGAACTTCCGATTTTGGCGGGTTTAATTCCGCTACTGCCAAGGGGGTGGATATGATCCGGTTCCAGGGCGTATCTGCCGGTCAAGGCTTTGTTAGCGTGGACAACGTGAAGGTGACGCTGTTGAATCCTCCGGAAGGACCGGGCGGCGGCGACCCTGCAGAGGATAATATTATCATTGATCCTTCAACCATACTTAGCGATGTTTCCCATAATCCCATAGGAATTGTATCCAACCATTTATATGATTCGGATATATATAACCCGAACAGAGCCCATAAGCTGGCTCAATCTCTTCAGGAATTGGGAGTTGGCACTGTCCGGTTTGGAGAAGGTGAAGCAGGTGACAGATATTTATGGACGGGAGCGCCCTACCCCACTGCGCCTGACAGCCCTCTTACTCCGCAGCTTTCATATTTCTCGGATGAGAATTTGCCCTTAAGTGCTGCTGAGAAGGCCATGCTCAATCCGGATGGAACCTATAAAAATACGCAGGACTTTAACGAATATATGAGCGTTATTGAGGAAACAGGGACTGAGCCTTTTGTTATAGTGGGACTTGATGCCCTCGTGGCTGCCGGAAAGGCGGATTGGGCAAAAACCAAGGACCAGCTGATCGAATCGGCAGCGGAGTGGGTTCGGTATGCCAATGTGATTAATAACTGGAATGTACAGAACTGGGAGATCGGGAATGAAAGCTATTTTCCGGGGCAAACAGGCGTAACCTGGAGCCCGGCCGACTATGTAACAGTATTTAAGGAAGTTACGGCAGCGATGAAAGCGGTTGATCCCACCATTAAGGTTGGTGCTCCCGTCCACATTTTGCCCGAATGGAACAGTGTCATCTTGACCCGGCTATCAAGTGAAATTGATTTTCTCGTTGTTCATCTTTATTCGAGTGTCAGTACAAGCGATGTTGATACCGTCATCAATGACATAAACCGTTATTGCAGGCCGGAAGACCGGGACCGGATTAAGATATCCATAACAGAGAACAGTGTTTATTCTCCGGGAGTGTATGAACCTAACAATATAAAAGCTGCTGTAAATTATGCCACCAAAATCGGAAAAATGCTCGAATATGACAAGGTCAACTATTTTCACTTTTGGGTTACGCGCAAGGGCTTAAATAATAATCCATTGGACATCAGATCCGCGCTGGATGAGGACGGGAATCTCTTGCCTGTAGGAAAGTCCATTTCGATATGGTCCCGTTTCCTGCAGGAAAAGATGGTTTCCGCAACAGGAGCGGTAAACACGGCGGCTTTTGCCAGCTATTCTCCATCCAACGGCAACCTGTCGGTTATTCTCACAAACAGGAAAGAGGAGGCTGCTCCTGTTACTCTGAACCTAACAAACTATACTGTACCGGAGGTTAATGAAAAGTGGGTATATAAAGGCAGTGATCCACTGGATAGAAATCCTGTCTTTGAAAAAGCCGGTTCAGTGAATGTAGAAAACGGAGTTATCCAGCTGACTCTTGACCCCTATTCTGTAACGGTTATTGCATTATTGACTCCGGCTCCGGGTGAACCCGGCAGTGATGGAAGCACAGGGGAAGAGAGCGGCAGTCCGGATGGTGAGCCGGCTCCTTTTATACCAGTGCCAACGCCTACACCAACATCAGCAATCACTCCGACACCGACACCAACACCAACAGCCATACCGACACCAACACCGACACCAACAGCCACACCGGTACCAACGCCGACACCCACACCGACACCGAAACCGGGTGCAACAGTGAACTTTACAGATGTAGAGGACCACTGGGCGATACAGGAAATAAGGAAGCTAATAGCCCTGGGATGCATTGAAGGCTACCCGGACGGGAAGTTTAGGCCGGATAACGGCATTACAAGAGCCGAATTTATTAAGATATTGACTTTGGCTTTAAAACTCGAACAGAAGACGGGAAAAGTGTATGCGGACACCGCATCCCACTGGGCCAGGGACTACATCGCAATGGCCAATGATTACGGCATTGCCAGCGGCTATAATGACACAACCTTTGCACCCGATGAGCCGCTGACCCGGGAACAAATGGTTGTAATGATTGCAAATGCTCTAAGATTGCCATTGACAGAGGAGGAGCCCGGGTTTAAAGATATGGCAATGGTATCCGATTGGGCGAGAGGCCCATTGTTAGCTGCCCAAAAGAATGGACTTATACTGGATTACCCGGATATGGAGTTTAAGCCCTCGGCAGGCGCAACCCGAGCAGAAGCAGTGAACGTCATTGTAAAAGCTTTGGGATTCAACGAGTGATTTACAAGGGAGGGCATCAAATTGAAAACACTGGAACATCCCGGCACCAAAAAAATTCTTCAAGTCAAGCCGGGGAGCAATAAATTCATTCAATCATTTATCAAATACAAGTACTTTCATATCATGGCTTTACCTTGTGTATTGTATTTTCTGGTATTCAAGTATTTGCCCATGTATGGAGTTATTATTGCCTTTAAGGATTATGAGCCGACGGGCGGGTTTTGGGGCATTCTGAAAAGTGAATGGGTGGGTCTGCAGAACTTCAAAATGTTCTTTTCATCGATTTATTTTGGGAGACTGCTGAAAAATACCCTCATTATCAGTATATACAGATTGCTGTTCGGATTTCCGGCGCCTATTCTGCTTGCCATTCTCATTAATGAGATCAAGAGTGTCTTTTTTAAGAAAACGGTCCAAACGATCACCTATATGCCCCACTTTCTGTCCTGGGTAGTCGTATCAGGCTTCCTCACCATCCTCCTGTCCACGACAGGCGGACCTGTGAATGCATTATTGGAAATGGCAGGAATAGAGCCGATTGTGTTCATATCAGACAAAGGCTTTTTTAGAAGCCTGCTGGTTCTTAGTGATATCTGGAAGGGGATTGGATGGGGAACCATCATCTATCTTGCCGCACTCACCAATGTAAACCCGGAGCTGTATGAGGCCTCCATGATGGATGGCGCCAGCAAGTTTCGTCAGATATGGCATATCTCCCTACCCGGGATAAAGGAAATTATAGCCATTATGCTCATACTGGCGGTAGGCCGCATTCTGGATGAGAACTTCGAGCAAATATTTAATCTGTATTCTCCGGCGGTATATGAGGTTGCCGATGTGTTCGAAACCTATGTCTACAGACAGGGACTTGTAGAAGCCCAGTTCTCTTACTCAGCGGCCGTGGGATTATTCAAGTCAGTGGTTTCATTGATTATGGTTATTTTATCGAATGCGGCAGCAAAAAAACTGGGCTCTGATGGAATTTGGTAGGAAGGCGGAGTGATTCATGCGAGAGACGAGAGGCGAGAAAATATTTAACGGCTTTAACATTGCACTGATGATTTTCCTTTGCGCACTGATGATTTATCCCATGTTATTCGTGCTGGGGCGTTCCTTCATGCTGGAAGTGGAAAGGGCGGCCAATCCGCTGCGAATTTTTCCAAGAATCTGGGATCTGGAAGCCTATAAGTTCATCTTCAGAGAAGCGGTAACCATTAAAAGCTCTTACTTTATCACCATATCGAGGACAGTTGTAGGTACGGCATGCAATATACTATTTACTTCCGTTCTGGCCTATGTGCTCTCCAAGAGAAGCTATCCTCTGCGGAATATGATAACCACCCTGGTTCTTTTCACTATGTGGTTTGGCGGCGGGCTTATTCCAACGTTCTTGCTCTATAAATCCCTGGGGCTTGTAAATAACTTCTGGGTATATATTCTGCCAGGCTTGATCAGTCCCTGGAATCTGCTCTTGCTCCGAAACTTCTTTATGCAGATACCGGACAGCCTGGAGGAGGCTGCCAAGATCGATGGAGCGAGCGAGCTGACCATTTTCTTTCGAATCATAATTCCCCTTTCCATGGCGGCGATAGCTACCATCTCACTGTTCTATGCCGTAAGTCATTGGAACTCCTGGTTTGATTCCCTTATTTTTATTAATGACAAGAAAATGTGGACATTACAGCTATTATTGCGGGAGATTATCCGTAATGCCAATATGAGTGACTTAATGGATACAGACTCCATCACTTCACTTCCTCCCACAGAATCGGTTAAAATGGCAACGGTAGTGGTTGCAACCCTGCCCATCTTGATGGTCTATCCGTTTTTACAGAAATACTTTGTAAAAGGGGTCATGGTAGGATCATTGAAGGGTTAGGTGTAATAGAATCAAATGAGAGAAAGGGGAAAGAAAACAATGAGAACAAAGCTATACCGTACTTCAGCCCTCGCAGTTGCAGCAGTGCTAACCGCAGGTGTTATTGCAGGCTGCCAGCAGGAATCAGCAGAATCGGGGAACGGAGGCTCCCCAGGCAATGGAAGCCCTCAAGCAGCACCGGCCGAGTTAAAGCAGACCGAACCGGTGAAAATTTACACAAGAACCTTGAACAATGCAGAAACAAAGCCCGATAATGAAAAGGTTCTGAAGGTCATTGAAGAGAAATCCGGAGTGAAGATGCAGAAGTATTATGTCGCGCAGGATGGATACAATGACAAAATGAATATGATGCTTGCCTCCGGCGAAGAATTTGACGGTATGGACCTTCTGGCTTTCACGGAACATTGGAGCGTGTTGAAGGATAGGAAGCAGATCCAGCCGCTCAATAAGCTGATCGATCAATACGGACCGAATATCAAAAAAATAATGGCAGAAGCGCTCAAAACCACGACGGATAAGGATGGCGTTATCTGGGCGATCCCCAGACAAGAAGACTTCCCTACGGGATTTGTGCCTAGCATCAGGAAGGATTGGGCCGACGCTTTGGGAATGAAATTGCCTACGACGATTACTGAACTGGAGGCTTATTTTGAAGCTGTGTTAACCAAAGACCCGAACAAGAACGGCAAGAAGGATGAAATACCGCTGGCTTCCGTTGGACTGACCTCCTTGGTTCAAGACTTCCAGCCCTACTTTACAGGCTCCTACTCCACGAGGTATCTGGACCAGAACGGGAAGGTTATGAAGGACTGGACCCATCCAGGCTATAAAGCCATGATGGAGAAGTTCAGAGATTGGTATCAAAAAGGATATCTTCATAAAGAATTCCTCATTGCCAAAACGAATCAGGTGAATGATTTGATTACCGCGGACCGAGTGGGCGTTTTTGCAGGCTGGTATAGCGGTCAGGTTAGGCCGCTGGTTGAATTGCAGAAGAACAAGCCTGAAGCGGCTTATGACCCGGTTCCCGTGCTGACGGATTCCAAGACAGGAGTCGCAGCATGGGGCAGCAATCCTCAATACAGTCCACGGCTTGTTATCCCGTCTACAAGCAAGAATGCCGCCTTTACCATTAAGATGATTGACTGGACCTTGGCTTCCAGAGAAAATTATGCACTGGCTGCACACGGGATCGAGGGAGACCACTTTAACTGGGCTGACAGTCAAAAAACGCAGGTCGATGTAACGGGCACTGACCGGTATGCCGGCAACTGGTTGCTGACCAGTTTTAATGACAATGCGATAAGGCCGGAAAAACTGACGCCCAAAGATGATCTGGTCGGTTTGGAATACGGACGCCTGCAGCAGATACTTAAAGGCCCTGAATTTAAGTATGTAGAGGCCTTTGACCACTTCGTTCCGTATGTGACAAAAGGAACGCCGGCTGAAAACCTCACCAAGGATGGAGACACCATGATGGAGGAAGCAAAAGAAAAATTCATACTGGGTCAAATCTCCGGTGAGGATTGGGATAAGTCAGTTAAGAAGTATATGGAGCTGCAAGGAAATGTGCTTTCTGAATTATGGACCAAACAATACAACGAACTGATTGGTAAATAGAGCGTAATCAAGTATCCAGTGAACGGTCAGCAGACTATTCACTGGATACTTGATCAAAGGAGATCATCATGGAAAATAATCTGCAGTATCCACTGAAGCGCAAAAATCCCCAATATACAAAAGCTGTTATGGACGACGAAGCGTTTTTTGGAAACGTGATGGATTTGAACCAGCCTGGAATGGAATCCATCCAAGCAGCCGTAAAAAGCAAAGACTACGAGAAAGCATGGGCGGAATACCTTGCATTTTTTGGGAAGTCGCCAAAAAGAAGATGCCATCTGGGTATGGATGATGTATCCCGTCTGTCAAAGCATGTTCGGGATCATTATCAGAGAGAAGAAATCGATCCTATTATCAGGTTTGCGAACCGGCTTGTGGAAAAGGAAATACCGTTGGGCGGAGAATGGACGGCAGAGGCTGCAAGAAGTGTAAGGCTGGAAGGAAAGCCCTACGACTGGAATGCGTGGCTCTTCGACAGTTCACAGTACCAGATGATCCTGACCCGTTTCGAGTGGCTTGCCCACCTGTGCCATGCCTATTGCATCACGGGCGACAAGAAGTATGCTGTCATTTTTAATGACTTAATCAGTGACTTTCTGGATGAGAATCCTCCTCCCCGCGATGGAGCCTTTAAGGATGAGCATTGTACATGGGATATTCTGTCCGCAGGCTGCAGGATGTTTTACTGGCCGGAAGCTTTTATCACCTTTTTTGAATCACCCGAGTTTACCATGGACACAAAAATTGGAATGGTAAAATCCTTCTACGAGCATGGTGTATATCTTCGGCATTACCATACCAGGCACGGAAACCATGCTTGTATGGAGCTGCGGGGGTTGGCGGCTGTTGCTGCCATGTTCCCTGAATTCGCGGTATCCGGAGAATGGCTGGCGTATTCTCTCCAAGAATTTCCTTCGTATATCTGGCAGAATGTGTATGAAGATGGCGTACAGTTTGAAGCAAGTCCCGCTTACCATGCCGTAGTCATGCGCGATGCCTATGAGATGCTGAATATGCTGAAATGGATGGAAGTTCCAGATGAAATGGGGATTGGAGCCCGGCTGGAGAAAATGTTTGAGGTTTTTATGCATCTTCTAACCCCCTGCAGCACACTTCCGCGGTTTGGTGATACAGATTTGCTGAGTGAAAAGATTCAAAAGGACATCATGGCCATAGGAACCATTCTTTTCAAACGGAGTGATTTCAAATATTTATCGGGCAATACGTTTCCCATCCATCAGATTTGGAGATATGGAATTGAAAATGTACATATTTTCAAGGAGATTCAGGCTGCAGCCCCCAATACCTGCGCAACCTATTATCCTGTAGGCGGATATATGATATCAAGGGAGAACTGGGAGCGGGATGCGAAATATATGGTGATGCGGGCCGGTGTGGGGATTAATGGGCATACCCATGCGGATGCTTTGAGTATTATCGCTTATGCTTATGGAAAGGAATTGGTGGTGGATTCAGGAATCGGACTCTATGAGTGGATCCCCGAACGGAAATACCTTGTTTCTACGAAAGCGCACAACACGGTAACCGTAGATGGACAGGACCAGCATGTCCGAAACCTGCACTGGGCGCCACCGCCAAGCGCACCCTGCAAGATATGGGATTTTCGGAGTGAAGAGCGGTTTGATTTCTTTTTTGCCAGTCATTATGGGTATACCCGCTATGAGGACCCTGTCATTCATACCCGAAAGGTTCTTTTTGTAAAAAACCGGTATTGGGTCATTATTGACCTGCTGCATGCTGAAGACATGCACCAGCATGATCTTTATTTTCACCTTCCTTCAGGGGATGCTGCCGCCAATAGCGATATGAGCGAAATCAGGACACTGGCAGAGGAAGCAAATATACTGATTGCACATCCTGAGCAAAAGGATATCCGGACAAGCATGGAGACCGGAATTTTATATAGCAATAAGCAATATGATACAAAGCCCGTTGTGAAATATTCTCAGAATAAGGCCGGGGACGCCTGCTTTACTACCGTTCTGGTTCCTTATGGAGACCGGAAACCGGAGGTAAAGGTGAGGTATATGAATGCTTTCGCAGATGGAGAGGCTTTGGAGCAACATCAGGCTACTGCCATAGAGATTTCCTTTGACGGAATGAAGGATTTTATTTGTATCCATCATGGGTCCGTACAGGTTGAGGGCTATCTGGACCACACCGGGAACCGGATCAATGATGCTCTTATTAAAAAGCCGACAGGCTGTGTCGAATTTGTTTTTAAGGATACCGTGTTTCACGATGATATCGTACTTATTTCTGCGGATAGGGCAGATGAAGGCGGGGATACGAATGGATGATAAAAGAGAGTTCTACCCTTTGATTGTTCTTGGAGCAACCTTTGCAGGAATAGGGGCAGCTTATGCCAATAAGGCAGACACCTTGATCCTGGAAAGAACCGCTCTCGCAGGATACGAATTTGCAAATGCCTACAGGATCGGTGAAGGATGGAATGATGTTATTTTATCGGAAACGGGAAAGCAGCTGAAACTGGAAATGCTTCAGAGGAATATTCTATCGGAGCAGGGAGAGGTTCATATTCCGGCCTTGGCGCCGCTAGTGTACAACAGGTTAAAAAAGGATCAATTCAATATTCTGCTAATGGCCGAGCTTGTAGGCATCACTCGGGCGGAAAGCCAATATTGTGTAGAGGTCCATACCGCATCAGGCTTTAAGAAGTTTTTTACGAATACAATTATTGATACAAGGACAGATGCTCTTCCAGGAGATTTCATAAAAATCAAAAGTATCAATGCGCTGTTATATTCGGAGGAAGAAGCCTCCATATGCAGCCCGGCATCCCAGGGAGCGGTGGAATTGATGAAAGGAAAACAGCGCGGAGAGGTGATTGTCAGGCTGCCTGTTGAAGCTGACGATGACTGGAGCTCTGCCAGGGAGAAGCTTCATACCTTCTGGAGGAACAGACCGGGCGAGTGGAAGGCGTGGAGGATCATTTCCGTGGGAGCTTCTTTTGATATCCGCGCAGATCAGGGGCCTGTAAGGGTTATGGATAATTGGAGCTTGCTGCCGTCCGCCGCTTATAGGAATCCCCTGGAGGCTCTTGAAGCAGGACTGCTGCATGCTGAAGGGAAGGTGAGAATGCAATGAAGCTTTTGCAAAAAGTTGATGCGCTCGTAGTGGAAAAAGGGGTGGCGGAGATTCCTTTCTCCGAATCCTATGATGTGATTGTGGCAGGTCTGGGCACGGCCGGCGCCATTGCGGCCATTGCAGCGGCACGCCGGGGGTTAAAGGTATTAGGAATCGAAAAAATGAATGGCATGGGAGGCACAGGAACGGCTGGAGCGGTCAACGGCTATTATTTTGGTTCTCCCGGCGGTTTTTTTGAAGAATTGGATGAAGTAATCGAGGAATATCATGGAAAAGTGTATACAAAATTCAGCGGATTTAACCCGGATGCCAAGAAATACGCATTGGAGCGGGCTGCGCTGGAGCATGGAGTGCAGTTGTGCTATGAATCCACTGTTATCGGTGTGTTTATGGAGGGGAATTGCGTAAAAGGAATTCAGTGGATTGGGCCCCGGGGACTGAACGCCAGTGGCTGCCAAGTGGTTATAGACTGTACCGGGGATGCTGAAGTAAGCCATTTGGCAGGCTGCAAGACACATATGGGGAGGGAACTGGATGGAAGAAGCCAACCCTTCACCAGTGTAAAAGTGTGCTTGAAGGGGGGGAATATGGTCAGGACCAATCTGGATTCCGGCTGTACGGATCAGACTAATGCCTTCCATTTGTCCGATGGTATTGTGAATGCACATGCCCGGCAGTTGGAGGATGCTTATCCCGAAGAGGACCGGCTGTTCTATCTCGCCCCCCTCATAGGAATCAGAGAGGGACGAAGGATAGAGGGCAAGGTTACATTAACCTTATCCGATGAGCTTCAGGGTCAGCATACCGAGGAGCCTGTATTCTATGCCAGTGCCGATGTGGATAAACACGGCAGGGATAACGCCATGGAAAGTGAAGTGCTTCAAGACTGGCTGGTAGCAAGCAACTTGGGCGCGGTTAATATATGTGTGCCGGTTCCTCTGGGCGTAATGATACCCAAGGAGCGGGAAGGGATTCTGGTGGCCGGCCGGTGTATGTCGTTCGACCATGATTTATCTTCCTGTGTCAGAATGCAGCGCGATATGCAGAAGGCCGGGGAGGCAGCGGCTGAAACAGCCTGGTTATCCATACGCAGGTCCATTTCCATTCATGATGTATCCTATGAAGAGCTGCGGCCGATCCTGGAGCAGAGCGGGTGTCTGGATGAAAAAAATAATACGGGAGCGATCTTTGCTTATCCGGCCAATCCCGGCAGGAATAAAAGCATAGAATGGCTGACCGACCGGGAGCAAATTCGTGAAGGCTTATCCGGAGAGCGACCTGGAGTTGCCATCTGGTCCTCCAAAAGGCTGGGAGGCACAATAATCCCCTATCTGCGAGAATGGATGGAAGCTGCGGAAGCGGAATTTCTGAAGAAGCACAGTGCCATTGCTCTGGCGGTATTGGGCGACCCTTCCTCTCTTCCTGTCTTAAGAGATATGGTGAAACAGAGAGATTCCTTTGTGCTGCAGGACTGCCGAAAACACAACCAAATGCGCGGGTATATGGCCATTTATCTGTTAGGAAAGCTGCGGGATAAGGAAATCATACCGGAGTTATGCCATATCATCGAAAATCCGGAGGAATTGCATAAACCGCTGTATGAGATGAACGCAGGTTCGAGCATAGATGCTGCTGTGTTTCGCATTACTTATTTCCAATATTTTATTCATTCTGTGATGTCGCTAATTAAGCTAGGGAATTCATACGAGGAGTCGAGAGACGTGATCGGGAAATCTCTGAATAGGGCAGTGGAGGATGGAAGCTATATTCAGAGGATTACATCCAGAGAGTCAGGCACCTATGAGTATTCGGTGACAGAGAATATCAAAAATGTTGTAAAAGCTGCTCTCGAGGGATGGAGGGAAGCGAAATCCCGGTGATGAGGCGGGGACAGGATCAAAGCTGATGAGTCACAGAAGATTCCTTCTGTGATTTTTTTTCATGCTATAATGGGGATATAAACCCAAATAAGAATTTATGTGTGGAGGAGCTTACGTGATTAATGATATTGTTCGCTATTACAGATTAAATCTTACTTCCTATAGTTTAGTTTTTAAGTATATGAAGGCGGTTCACTTTATTACGAGTATATTGATCATAAACTTCCCTTTTGCACTTTCTTCTTTGCTACTGATTCCTTACTACCTATTCCGGGATGGGGGGATCTGGCTGATCCTATACGGTATAGGTTCGATCATTTTGTTTATTAGTTTCATGGCTTATTTTGTTCGCAGGGCTAAAAGGGTACTTAAACGAAAATATAGTATACGGTCTAAACATAAAGGCTGGAGAACAAAAGAGTTCGAGGATATGAGAGTCGAATTGATGATTGATTATTTGGAAAAAAATGACTTGGACAGTGTGAAGCAAGTGATACATATTAAAGAACTGCTGCAAAAAAAGTTGGATCGGGAGAAAATTCCTTCATTTATAGTTCCGGGGGTTGTACTGGCTTTCACTGTGCCGGTTTGGGTGGAATATGTGAAATTCACTTATAGTAAGACTATTTTATCTCAAAGTGATGCCATACTTTTTGGAGTAAGTTGCTGCGCAGTCATTGTCATTCTTATAGCATTCATCAATTTGGGCAGGTTTTTCTTCAAAGAAATGAGAGAAATATTTTCTATGAGTGACCCTGTTGTAACTAAAGCTTTGATTAGTTTTTTGGATGAGGTGCAACTAAAACTTCCCTGTAAAGAATCAGTTAAATGATAATCAAATGATGGGCGGATCTGAATGAGCGGCGAGCCTGAGTTCGGTTTCATAAAGCTCCGCCAGAGCATCCTGATCGATTCGGGGGGATGCTCTGGCTTGTTTCAAAATTCTCCCGTTTTTACGTGAATGGTGTCACTACCTTCTCGCAAAACGGCCACGATAATGTCGCGGTTTCTGCGAATTCCTACATCCCCTTCGGGGCAGGCAGTCCCAGGATTTCCAGCCCGTCCTGCATGGTCTCCCTGAATTGGCCCGTCAGCCAGAGCCTGAAGCTTTTCTTGGCCGAATCCGCCTTGAGAATAGGGCAGACGGCATAGAAATGATTGAACAAAGTGGACAATTCGTGCAGGTAGGAGCATATCTGATGGGGGGCCAGCTCCCGTACCGCTTCATGGAGCGTTTCCGGCCAATAGGCAATATGCCTCAGCAGGCTGTGCTCCTGGTCCTCCAACCGGTTCCAGGCCAATGGCTCACCAGCCGCCACCGCTTCCACGCCCGATTTTTCCAGAATGCTCCAGGCTCTGGCATAAGAATAGAGCAGGTACACCCCCGTGTTCCCGGTTACCTCCGTCGCTTGCTCCAGATCAAACACCACTTCAGTCTGGAGATGAAAGCGAAGCAGATAATAACGGATGGATGCGGCGGCCACAGCGAGGCTGGAGATGCCCGCTTTCCGCGAGCGCTTGGAGTCTATAACCTGCTCCATCCGGTGAAGGATGTCCGCTACCTTGATCCCGATGCCCTGTCTTCCCGACATGGGATAGGAGCTTCTGCCGTCAGAGGTGTCCAAGCCCAATCCGCGCGCTGTATCGGGACTTAAATGTACAACGCCGTAGCTTACATGCCGCAGCTGCTCCGCCTGCTTGGCGAATCCCAGGGCTGCAAGCGCCTGCTTGACCATCGTCTGGGGATACTCCTGCCTGTGGTCGATCACATTAATGACCAGATCAGCCCGTCCGATTCCCTTCCGCACTCCTTCCCGGCTGGTAGACCAAAGTCTGTCAGCAAATTTCCGGTAACGGAAATCCTTGCCCAGCACGCCGAATTTCCATAGATGATAGGCGATGTCCTTGGCTGTATACGTGAGAATACCATTGGAGCGCACCAGTACCTTATCGGCTTGAAAGTCCGCCTGTCCGTCCCCGGCCGCATTCCTTTCCTCCTGACCGGCACAGCCGATGGGATCGTTCCTGCCGCTCAGACTGCCCGGACTGTTCAAACTGCTCCCGTTGCCGGGACCATTCGGGTCCTCAGGATGGTCCAAACCGCCCTGGCTCCCCGGCTGCCGCAGCACCCAGCATCCGGCCAGCTTCCCCTCCGTCTCCTGCCGGAAGACGGAGGTTTTACGCAAAAGCTCGAATGCCTGCGTCCAGAAGCCCTCGCGGATGATGCTGCTCTCCCAGACAAGCACGTCGTAGTGTATTCCGAACCTGCCCATTTCCTCCAGATGCTCCTTGACAATCCGCTCGGCAACCACCAGCCCCAGCCAAGCCATGTTGGAATTTCCCTTCTCCAGCTCATGGAGGACGGCGGTTCGCTCCTTCAGCAATTCCGGGTTTTCCTTGTACGCCTTGTTGATCTTGGCATAAGTCTCCCAACAGAAATCCCCGAACCGCGCAAACTCCCCGTCCGTCGAGGTTTGCAGGAGTCCCACCATGGTATCCGCCAACTGATTCCCCAGATCATCGATATAGTTGTGGACCTCCACCCGGCAGCCGGTCCGCTTCAGCATCCGGGCCAGTGTATCGCCGATGCAGGAGTTCCGCAGATGGCCGATGTGGGCTGACTTATTGGGGTTGATGGAGGTGTGCTCGATAATCGCCTTGACGCTGTCTCCGCCTGAGGCAGAAGCAGCGGAAGCAGGGACGCCCAATTCCCTTGCCGCCCATTGCTCCCAGTTCACGAACAGATTGATGAAGCCGGGAGGAGCCACTTCGATCCGGACAAACAAGGTCTTCATTGCAGGATGGACAGCCAGCCTGTCCTTCATCTCGTTGGCAATGGACAGCGGGGAACGCTTGAGCAGCTTGGCCAGCTGCAGGGCGATATTCGTGCTGTAATCCCCGTGCTTGGATGCAGCAGGGTGTTCAATATGGAGGAGGAGCTCCTCGGCCGACAGCCTGCTCCCGTCGGCCTGATTATGAATTTCCGGCAGAAGCTCTGCCAATATCGCCGCAATCTCTTCATTTAACATAGAATATGCCCCCCAGCCAAAGTCAAAATAAAAAGCCCCCGTCTCCAAAATAAGAGACGGGAGCTGTGCAACCCCGCGGTACCACTCTAAGTGCCCAGCCTGTGGCGGATGGGCCCCTCTATCGTTGTAACGGTCCTCGACCGGATGCGCCTAATCTGTCAAGCCGACAGTTTTAGCCCATCATTTCCCGGGTCCGCTTCATCCCTGCCATCCGTACCGGCTTCCACCTTGTCCGGCTCGCTGCGACTGGCTGTCATGGATTACTCTCCCGTTCATCAATATTCAGAATATGTGGTTTCACTAATCATGATTAGATTTACTTATACAGGAAATCACTAATGGTGTCAAGTATCTTCTACGCCATGTGGTCCTTCTGCCTTGTGTTTTCTAAGCCTTGCTCTTGCGGGGCGATTTGCCGGTGAGCTTGCGGTAGGACTTGAAGAAATTGGAATAGCAATTGAAGCCGGACATGAAGCAGGCCTGAGTGGGCGTATTGCCCTCCTGCATCAGCGCATCGGCCATATGAATCCGCTTGTAGGTGATGTACTGATTGATGGAGAAGCCGGTCTCCTCCTTGAAAATCCGGCACAGATGGTATTTGGTCACAAAGAACTTCTCTGAAAGCAGATCCAGATTCAACTGCTCGTCCAAGTTGGCGTTAATATGCTCCAGCACAGCGCGCACCTTGTGATTGGCGCTCCGGTGGCTTGCTGGATGGTCCGCCTCGTAGATCTGGTTGATGGCAGAGAGGATCTCCACGATTACACATTTGGCCACCAGCTCATTCTCGGGGGTTTTGCGCTCCAGCAGACTTTGCAGCTTCTCGAACAGCTGTACCAGCCCGGCGCCCCTGACAGTCTCCGACTTGAGCTGGTTGCCGTGGCCCAGCTTGCGAAACTTGAAGCAGCGGAAGAAGTCCACGCCGTTCAACATGAAGGGAGGCAAGAAACTCTCATTTATGCCAAAGACAATCCGCTCATAGGGCGATTGCTCGGATATGTTCAGGACATGAAGCTCGTTGGGGTTCATCAGCAGAATGGAATAGGGCTCCAGCTCATAGCGGCTGCCCTCGATGGTATAGCTTCCTTCGCCGTTGATGAACATGTAAATTTCATAGCCGTTTTCATAATGTGGCTTGTAATCCCGGGGGTTCGGACGCTCGTCCCGGCTATGGTGAAAACGGTAGGAGCCATCTGCCGCACCGGCAAAAAACGACTGCTTGCGGTTGTCCTTCATGCAGTTCACCTCGTCTCCATAATACAGCAAGATTTGCATAGTTTCAAACAATTATCTCCAACTCCGCCACTGGCATAAGTGTTACATTTAGAGGGATTGTACAATTGAAAAATTAGCTTATGCACACATTCTGGCGGTACACAATTGAAGGAGGAAGTCAAGAATGGAAAAGGTAAGAATCGGCATTATCGGCCTGGGCAACATGGGCTCCTCGCACACCAAGAATATCAAGGATAACAAGGTCCCGGGGCTGGAGCTTGGCGCCTTGTGCGATATAAGCGAAGAGCGCAGGGAATGGGCGCAGAAGAATGCGCCGGGAGTAGCCGTGTTTGCCAATGCGGCGGATATGTACAAGAGCGGCTTGATCGATGCGGTCCTGATCGCAGTTCCCCATTATGATCACCCGCAGCTTGCCATTGACGGCTTTGCCCACGGCCTTCATGTGCTCGTAGAGAAGCCTGCCGGCGTGTACACCAAGCAAGTGCTTGAGATGAACGCCGCGGCAGAGAAATCCGACAAGCTCTTCTGCATCATGTACAACCAACGGACCAATCCCGTTTACCAGAAGGTAAGAGATCTGGTGCAAAGCGGAGAGCTGGGCGAGATGAAACGCGTAGTCTGGATTATTACCGACTGGTACAGACCCCAATACTACCATGACTCCGGCTCCTGGCGCTCCACCTGGGAAGGCGAAGGCGGCGGCACGCTGATCAACCAAAATCCTCATAACCTTGACCTGCTGCAATGGATGCTGGGCATGCCCAAACGGCTGCGTTCCTTCTGCAGCTTCGGCAAATATTACAATATTGAAGTGGAAGACGATGTAACAGCTTACCTGGAGTACGAGAACGGCGCAAGCGGAGTTTACATCACCTCGACCGGGGAAGCTCCCGGCACCAACCGTCTGGAAATTTCCGGCGATATGGGCAAGATCGTGGTAGAGAACAACACGCTTACGTTTCACCGCAACCGGATTTCCGAGCGGGAGCATAACCTCACCAACAAGCTGGCCTTTGCCCGGCCGGAAGCCTGGAAGTGTGATATTCCCGTTGACCACAGCGGCGGCGAGCAGCATGTGGGCATCATGAAGAACTTCACCAAGGCTATCCTGAACGGGGAGAAGCTGCTGGCTCCCGGAGAAGAGGGCGTATTCGGCCTGACCATCTCCAACGCCATTCACCACTCCACCTGGACCGACAGCTGGGTAGAGCTGGACAGCTTCGATCATGATCACTTCTACGAATTGCTGCAGGAGAAGATCCGCAACTCTACAGTTGAGAAGAAGGAAGTTGTACAAAAGGTTGCCGATGTAGCCGGTTCCCACTAAGGAGCTGCGAGGAAATTAGTACCCGCTTTTGATGACAAAATCTCCATGTTTTTGGGAGTTTTGGCGGCAAATTAGCGGTACTTATTTCGTCGCAGTCTCTAAGTGTATGCTTCGGAAGCGGGAATTTCCCAATTCTCGCTTCCGCTTCGTATTTAGGCAATAATCCTTTAGGAGGAGCTTCCAAATGGCCAAAATTGCAGGCGCGCAAATGTACACCGTGCGTGATTATACCAAAACGCCGGAAGAACTGAATGCTTCATTGAAGAAGATCAAGGAAATGGGCTACACCACCTTCCAGGCATCCGGATTATGGCATGTGCCGGTAGCAGAGCTGGCGGCTATGTCCCGCGCCCTTGACTTGAAGATTGTACTGACCCATACGCCTTATGACCGGTTCGTGAACGATCTGGACGGCGTGATCAAGGACCATCATGACCTGGGCTGCGGAATCGCCGGGATTGGCGGCTTGCCTCCCCAGTATAGAAGTGCCGACGGCTATGTGGCCTTTGCCAGCGAGTTTACCAAAATTGCTGATGAGTTGGGCAAAAACGGGCTGAAATTCAGCTATCATAACCACCATTGGGAATTCCAGAAATATGACGGCAAGCTGGGCCTGGAGATCCTCGCCGAGCAGACCAGCCCGGAAAACTTCCTGTTCACCCTGGATACGTACTGGGTACAGGCAGGCGGCGCCGATCCGGCAACCTGGATCCGCAAGCTGAAGGGCAGAATTGATGCCATTCACTTCAAGGACATGACCATTATCGATTCGCAGCAGATCATGACCGAGGTGCTGGAGGGCAATCTGCAATGGCCGGATATCTTCGCAGCCTGTGAAGAAGCGGGAGTCAAGTGGTATCTGGTAGAACGGGATGCCGGTCCGACGGATGCCTTCGACAGCCTGAGGATCAGCTACGATAATCTCAAGAAGGCAGGCTTCCAATAAAATGAGCCAAATGAATGCAGTCATTATCGGCTGTGGGGCCATCGGTCCCATTCATGCCGCGGCCATTGCCCAGGCTGCTGACGTTCAATTGTATGGAGTATGCGACATCATAGAGGAACGGGCCCGGGCATTGGCTGAAAAATACGGCTGCCGCAGCTTTACCGATCTGGAGCAGGTATTGGCCGATGAAGCTGTAGACAGTGTGCATATATGCACCCCCCATTTTCTTCATGCAGAAATGACAGCCAGGGCGGCCCGCGCAGGCAAGCATATCGTGCTGGAGAAGCCGGTTGCCATGAGCGTGGCTCAGGCCCGCACCGCCGCGGAGGCGGTGAAGGCGGCGGGAGTGTCCTGCTGCGCCATCCTGCAGAACCGCCTGAACCCGTCTGTAGAGAAGGCCAAGCAGCTTATTGAAGACGGTACATATGGCAAACTCCTGGGCATCAAAGGCTTCCTGACCTGGAAGCGCACCGCGGAGTATTACCAGTCCGAGTCCTGGCGGGGCAAGTGGGAGACGGAAGGTGGCGGCTTGCTGATCAATCAGGCGGTGCATATGCTGGATATGCTGCATTATCTGGGCGGTGCGGTGCAAGCGGTCAAGGGCAACATTGACACGAGAGTGCTGGAAGACATAATCGAGGTGGAGGACACCGCGGACGCTACCATCTACTATGAGGATGGCAAGGTGGGGTTGTTCTACGCCACCAATGGCCACTCCATGAACAGCCCGTTCTTTGTGGAGCTGCACATGGAGAAGGGGCTGCTGCGCTATATCGACGACCAACTGATCTACAAGGGCGAAGCCGGAGACGAGCAATTGGCCAGCGATGTCAGGACCACTCTGGGCAAATCCTACTGGGGGATCGGACACGCGAGGCTGATCGCCGATTTCTACCGCAGTCTGGCAGGCGGCGACGCATCTTACAGCCGGCTGCAGGATGCGGCTTGCTCCATGGGAATGCTGGATGCCATCTATGCATCCTCCAGGAACCGCCGGAAGCAGGCAGTGGAATTGTTCTGAGGAAGAGGCCAGTCGAATGCAGCAGGAATGCACGAGCTGATGCAAGCATAAAAAAAGCCCAGGGGCAAGTTGAGCCTGGGCTTTTTTTGCGTAAATGCAGGCTGTGCCGCATTTTCATTCGGGGGTCCCCTCCAAAAGTACCTAATTTTATTCGAAGCCTCTCGTCACTTTTGGGGGATTGTTTTTTGAGTAGGACGGAAAGGATACTCCATGCAGGAAAGGGAGCCTATTCTCAGTAAACTAGAAGGCCAGAAAGGATACTGTATGCAGGAGCCCATTTTCACAGATCGGACTTATATGCCGTTGTGCGGTGCCGAGGAACTGGAAGCAAAGGAGCAAGGGCGGACACGGGTAGAATTAACGGAAAAAATTTCCGCTATCAGTGGGTAATTTGGAAAATGCAATGAATTAGCGGAAAAAACTTCCGTTAGTTCTCTCAAAGTTGGGTTAATATACCGTTTTCGGGGAGTTTAGCAGGTGGTAACGGAAAAAATTTCCGTTAAATCAGCGAATTATCAAGAATTTGCAGGGATAGCGGAAAAAATTTCCGTTAAGAGTAAGCGGGGTGGTAGTCTCAAGAAAACTTCCTTGCCTCTTCAAGCGTCTAAGAAGAGTATGGAAGAAGGAGGGAAATAGAATGAATCAGCGGATACGATTGGGCTTGTTCCTTTTGGCGTGGCTCGTTATCGGCGGCGTCGGCTGCGATAAACAGGCAGTGTCACAGCAATCACCGGAGGCTTTGGCGGGCACGGTTGCCAGTAAGCCCCCCGAAGCCTCGGGAAAAGCTGCACCCACCGGACCGTCTGAAGCCTCGGGAGCTGCATCCACCGGACCGTCTGAACCCCCGGGAGCTGCAACCGTCAGTTCGGGGGCTGCTTTGTCCAGCCAGTCTCCCGAAGCTGCCTCAGGCTTGTCGCCCCAAGCCTTCATAGAAGCCGCCGGACTGGCTGTGGAAGGAAGCCCCGGCAAGTTCGCTGTGAAGATTCCCGGTACTTGGCAGGTGAAGTTAGGAGAATATCCTGTTGGACTGTATTGGGAGACAGCCAATGAATTTTCCAAGGATGCGGGATTGGACTTGACCCTGTTAAAAGGAAGTGAAGCAGAAGCCTGGCGATATTCGCTCCAGGGCGGGCTGAAGGATCCGCAAGGTCAGAACGAGTTCGATTACCCCTCCAATCTGCTGCTGCTGGTTCAGTCCGGCAGGACAGTAGGGGCATGGCTGGAGTTTAACGTTCAGAGCATCGGTCCTTCGGTCAAGAAACGGACGTTGGAGCAAATTACCGGACTATCCCTTGCTGACTGGATCGAGCAGAAGGGAGTGTTCAGCGACGACACCGCGAATGAAGACCTAGTCGAACTGGAGCCTACGGGAGTGCTGGATGCATTCTTTCAGGCGGTTGATACCGGCAACAAAACAAGGGCCAGAGCCTGTCTGAGCCCCGCATCTCTGCTCCAGTCCCTGACGGTGAACCGTGAGGCCAATGTTCTGTATAATCCCGGCTTCGGCGAGATGAACGCATCGAGTGAGGGGATCCTTGAAGCCAAGCCTATCTCATACAAGCTGATGGATCTGTCCAGCGGCAGTGAAATTAAGGAGGTAGGAGACCGGACCACTGTTGAGGTGGAGGTTAACCTCCATATGAAGCTGAGCAATCCAGCATTCAACAGTCCGGATGGAAAGGAAACCAGGTTTGCCATCCTCAACAAGTATCAGCACGGCTGGAAGCTGGATGGGCTGGGAACAGGTCCATGACGAACAGGTTCATGACGAACAGGGCGAACAGGGTCAAGACGGCAGCCCGCCTGAGGGAAACAAGATAAAGGTGATCCCGGAAGACTCCCACATGATGTCAGATAAAAGCGCTGGTTGTCCGTAAGCGGATACTGCCGGGCAGTCGCCAAGCAGTCGCCAAACACTCACCAAGCAGTCGCCGAGCAGTCGCCAAGCACTCACCAAGCAGTCGCCGGGCAGTCGCCAAGCAGTCGCCGGGCAGTCGCCGAGCAGCCGCCGGGCAGTCGCCGAGCAGTCGTCAAGCAGTCGTCAAGCAGTGCCAAACAGTCGCCAAGCAAGCTGCCGAGCACTCACCAAGCACTCGCCGCACAAGCGGGAAGAACCGTCAAGGGAGATGCCCTCTGACGGTTCTTCTCCGTTCATCCCTTTACCGCTCCGAGCATAACCCCTTTGGTGAAATACTTCTGAATGAAGGGATAGACAAGGATGATCGGCAGCGCTACCAGGAAAATGGACGCGGTCCGCACGGACAGGCTGGAGGTTTGCGCCAGAGCGCCCATGTCTCCCAGTATCGTCGCCATCTCCATCTGCACCACCATATCCCGCAGGAAAATCTGCAGCACCTGCTTGTGGGCCGAGTTGATGTAAATCACCGCATCCATATACGTATTCCAATGCTGGACAGCAATGAACAGGCCGATTGTCGCCACCGATGCCGTGGACAACGGCAGAAAAATCCGCCAAAACACAGTCAGATCGTTAGCGCCGTCGATCTTGGCCGATTCCTCCAGGCTTTCCGGAATGTTCTCGAAGAAGGACTTCAGCAATATGACGTTCCAGGTGCTGATAGCCGCGGGGATGATCAGGGACCATATGGTGTCGATCAAGCCTGTGGCTCTAACGATCAGGTAAGTGGGAATAATGCCGCCGTTGAACAGCATGGTGATTACAATGTAGAGCATGAAAAATTTTTGGCCGGGCAAGTATTTTTTGGACAGGGCATAGGCGAAGGTGAGCTGGAGCGCCAGATTGACCGCCAGTCCCAGCACAGTCCTGGTCACCGTATTCATAAAGGAGGAAATAAACCGCTCATTCTGCAGAATAACCTGATAGGCATGGAAATCGAAGCCTTTGGGCCATAGCAGCAGCTGTCCCTCCTTGATGAGCTGGGGATCGCTGAGAGAGGTCAGAATGACATAATAAAAGGGCATGAACGTGAACAGCGAGAACAGGATCAGAATGAAGCCGATGAGTGCGTTGCCGGGGGAAAATGATGCTTTCGCCATGATATGTGCCTCCTCTTTTGCCGATGAAATTACCAAAGGGCGTTATCGTTGAATTTCTTGGCGGCCTTATTGGCGCTCCAGACCAGAATGAAGCCGATCACCGACTGG
Source organism: Paenibacillaceae bacterium (assembly GCA_029256185.1). Lineage (GTDB taxonomy): Bacteria > Bacillota > Bacilli > Paenibacillales > NBRC-103111 > Paenibacillus_AR. The sequence goes on along the minus strand of JAQSYI010000005.1, from coordinate 170,223 downwards.
AACAGCCCGATGGCCGCCGTCAGGCTGAACCGGGCATCCTGAAGCCCGATCCGGTAAATATAGGTGCTGAGCACATCACCCACGTTGTATACCGAAGGATTGTACAGCACATAGATCTGTTCAAAGCCAAAATCCAGCATCTTGCCGATCTTCAGGATCAACAGCAGAATAATCGTGTTCATAATGCCGGGAAGGGTAATGGAGAACAGCTTCTGCCAGCGGCTGGCCCCGTCTATGGTGGCCGCCTCGTACTGCTCCGGATCAATGCCGGACAGCGCCGCCAAATAGATGATCGTGCCCCAGCCGCTTTCCTTGAGAATCAGCGACAAAATGACGATAGGCCGGAAAAACTCCGATTTCACCATAAACTGGATGGTCTCCAGCCCGAAGAAAACACGGATTTGGTTGACGAGGCCTTCGTTGGGGGACAGCAGCTGGATAATGATTCCCCCGAAGACCACCCACGACAGAAAGTGGGGGAAGTAGATGACCGTCTGCACCGTCCGCTTGAACAGCATATTCTTCAGCTCGTTTAACAAGAGAGCCAGAATGATCGGAACCGGAAACGAGAACAGCAGCTCGTAAGCGTTAATGAGAACCGTGTTTTTGACAATCCGGTAAAAGTCGGGATACGTGAACAGAAACTCGAAGTGCTTCCAGCCCACCCACGGGCTGCTCCATATGCCTTTGCTGAAATTAAATTCCTTAAAAGCAATAATCAGTCCGTACATGGGCAAATACTTGTAGATAAAATACCAGATGAATCCCGGCAGCAGCATCAGATACAGGTACTTGTGCTTCAGCAATAACGGCCAGAAGCTGCGGCGGGCGCCTGCTCCGGCAGTGGGTTTGGAAGTGTCAGCTTTCAATGGGGTCTCCTCCTCGGGTCGGTTTAGGCCTAATTATAGGGGGCTGATTGGAGGGGGGATATGTTTAATTTCTATGCTCTTGTACATTTCTTGCGGTCCCGGTGTGAACAATTTCCCGTTGGATGAATGATTATTTTGAAGCGGGAATTGTCAACAGGCGGCCTGAATCGGGTGTGTTATAATAAACCCATTCATAATAGGAACGGAAGAGGGATATCGTGAAAAGATTACAGCTGCTGAACCGACTGAAGGACCGGTCCATTTTCCTGGGTTTCCTCATTATTCTGCTTGTCTCAATTGGAGTCATCCTGCAGTACGACCATAACATGCGCAGCGAATACATGAGCGAGAGGATGTACTCCTATGAGAAGAATCATGAGAAGGCGTATTCCTCCTTTTACCTCTTTAATGAAAAGACAGACTCGATTTACCGGCAGCTGCTCTTAAACCGCAACATTACTGAATGGCTGAACAATCCGGGTGAGCTGATCCGGGATATGTACATGCTCAGTGAAATTCAGAATTCCTTCCTGGACCTCATCAACAGCCATTCCAGTCTGGTCTCCATCTATCTGCATAACCGGCAAAACAACATTGTCATCTCCACACCGTTCATGCTGTCTGAATTGGGGAATTTCCCCAACAAGGAGATCTTCCAGAAGTTCTATGACAGCAGCCAGTCCTTCCTATGGCAGCCTTACGGCACGGAGATGAAGACTAATGCCAACGGGACACGGATCATCTCCCTGACCATGGGAGTTCCCCTTCATGGGAGCAAGGGCGCTGTGTCGATCAATTTCAACGAGGCATACATCTATAACCAGCTTATGGGGGATATGGATTCCCTGCTGTGGCTGGACAGCAATAACCAGGTGCTGTTGTCCAAGAACAAGGAGGCAGAGCAATTTTTCAACAGCAATAAGGAGGAGATTCTGGGCAAGCGCCAAACCTCCTTCATCTATAAGGAGTACTTCATTATATCCTCCGCCGCGGAGAAGGAAAGCTGGAGGCTCCTGACCCTGCTGCCTCTCAGCACGCTGCAGGCCGGACATTCCGGAATAAGCGCTTACATGTATTTTATGATCGGCTTATGTTTTGCCATGGGGCTGCTGCTGTTCCTGTACTTCCGCTTTGTCCGCCGCGCCCAGGAGCTGGATGTCCAGGTGAAGCTCCAGCGCAATCTGGATGATTCCCGCAAGGGACTGGTTATGGAGCTGCTGAACGGCAAGCCGCTGGCGGATCTTCCCGACAAGCTGAAGGAATATGAAATGGATTTGAGCGGGAGTGGCTATCAGGTGGTGGTGTTCCAGATCGATGACTATTACAATTACCTGTTGACCAAGTCCGGCAGTGAGCGTTTGTTTATGAACAAAATTATTTACAACTCCATTAAGTGGACCTTCGCCTTGCGGTTCAGCGCCTATGCGGTCAATACGGAGCCGGAGAAAATCGTGGTGCTGCTGTGCTGGGAAGGAACGGGAGAAGACGACGCCGCCAGGCTGGAGGATGCCATCCGCTACATGCAGGATGACATTAAAGCCAATTGCGGGCTGACCGTGTGCGCAGGTGTAAGCGAGGTCCGGCACAAGCCCGATCAGATTCATGAATGCTATGCTCACGCCGTGCTGGCGCTGGACTACAAGGTGATCTACGGCAAGCATTCACTGATCTACTACCGGCGGCTTCCGCTGAATGTGCCTTCCTCCTGTCTGAATGTGATCTCCAAGGACATCCACAAGCTGGGCGATTGTCTGCGGGAGGGGCGGCTGGACCGGATCGAGGAGATTCTGAATGGCGTGCTGGAGCAGATGATCGCAAGTGAGCAGTTTACGCTGGACTGGATTCACGCCGTATTCGCCAATATCATGTCGGCCATCATGAAATTTGTGATTGAGCAGAGGATCGATATCAACGAGCATTGCAACGAGGATATTTTCATTACTCTGTACAGCTACGAATTTTTGGAGGAAAAGAAAGCGTATGTTCTGAGCATCTGTTCCATTATTATCAGGCAGCTGCAATCCCCTCCCGAGGAGAAGAACACTACGGCCAAGCTGATTGTGGAATATATCGACAAGCACTTCGACCAGCCTCTGTCGCTGAGCATGCTGGCAGACGAGCTGTCGCTAAGCCCCTCTTATCTCAGTGTGGCCATCAAGCACCATCTGGGAATCGGCTTCGTGGATTATATCAACAAGCTGCGCATCCAGAAGGCGCTGAAGCTGTTGGAATATGATGATATGACCATCCAGCAGATTGCCGAGCAATGCGGCTATGACACGGTTCACACGTTTATCCGCCGCTTCAAGAAGACGTGTCTGATGCCCCCTAACGAATACCGGGTGAAAACAAAGGCAGCAAAAACAATCCCCCAAAAGTGACGAGATGCTCTTAAAGCAAATTCCGGGTACTTTTGGGGGAGCCCCCAATGAAAAAGCGCATCCATACATTTTCGTAAAAATGACCAGAGAAAATGTACATGGCTCCAGTCAAGATTATGTACATGACCATAAATGATGTCCATTGCGATTTCCGTCCTGCAATCTAGAATAAAGGCTATCCTGCCCCGCAGCACGGGGGTACGGATGATTCAACAAATGAGGAGGCGGAATATGATGAAACCGAAGAAGTGGGTTGTGCTCGCAAGCGCATTAAGCATTGTCGCTGTCATGGGGGGCTGCGGTAAGGCGGAGGAAGGGACCAAGGAGGAGGGGGCAAGCCCCCAGACTACCCCGACCTTTACGGTGATGTTCGATTATAATGTAGACCCGCAGGGAATGTCCTTGAAGGACAACGAGTACATTAATTTCCTGCAGGAAAAGACGGGGGTCCGGGTGGAGCTGGAATCGCCGGGCACCGCCGGGTACATGGACAAGCTGAATATCCTGATGGCATCGGGCAGCTATCCTGACGCTTTCGCGGTCAATGAGAAGGATAAGAGCAAGCTGCTGCAATTCGCCAATGACGGCCTGCTGACCGATCTGTCGCCGTATATTGAGAAGTACCCCAACCTGAAGAACAACATGCCCGCAGATGCCTGGCTCCCGGTGACGGAGCAAGGGAAGATATGGGCCATTCCCTACAACCGGCATGACGGTTTTACCCAGGTGGTGTATGTGAACAAGAAATGGTTGGATACGCTGGGACTGCAGGTGCCCAAAACCATCGATGAGTTTTATACCGTCATGAAGGCGTTTACGGAGCAGGATCCGGACCGCAACGGCAAGAACGATACCTTCGGTCTGGTTGCCCTGAATGATCTGTCCTACGGAGGAAGAATTTTTCAGGCGGCCTACGATGCGGAGTCCTACAAATTCCGCAATAATGAGCTGCTGCCGCCGGAAATTACCGACGAATACAAGAAGTATCTGCTGTTCATGAACAAGCTGGTGACCGATAAAATTCTCGATCCCGAATGGCCTACCACCACGGGCACCATCTTCCGCCAAAAAATCAACACAGGCAAATACGGCATGTTCAGCGGCTTCTGGCACTTCAAGAGCGGCAAGGAATTTTCGCCGGGCATCATGGACCCTTACATTGCCATTGATCTGCCGCTGCGCGAGGATGGCAGCCCGTCGCAAATGACCTATAATTCAACGAACCGCCACTATGTGTCCATCCCCAAGGATACGAAGAATATCGATGCCTTGATGAAATTCTTCGATTGGGTCCTGTCCGATGAGGGAACCCGGTATACCTTCATGGGTATTGAGGGCAAGCATTATAAGGCGAACAACGGCGCTTATGAGAAGCTGGCGGATCGGAATTCGCTTCACTGGGCATTCTCGCTGGTCAAGCACGGCCAGTTCAACGATGCGATCAAGAGCTACATGAAGGTGGATTATACGGACGATGTGATTGAGAATCTGTCCTTGGCCAACAAGGCAGGCAAGCTGGACAAAATTGCCGCCTCTCTGCCTTATTATCCCGAGCTTGCCGCCTACAATCTGCCCAAGATCGCCGAGGAGTACCGGGCGAAAACCGTTCTCGGCAATGAAAAAGTCGAGGCTTCCTGGAACGATTATGTGAAGAAGTACCGGGCTTCAGGCGGAGATAAGGCGATCAAGACCTGGACCGAGTGGTACCAGAAGGAAGGCGCAAGCCTGAAATAAACGAATGACGGAGGCCATGCAGATGATTACGCTGATGAATGAGCAGTTCCGCGCTTTTTCCATCGGGCCGTTTCCCTATGATCCGAAGCATTCCGCCCTGGGGGAATACCATTATTGCCCCAGCCCGGGCTTTAAGGGAGGCTGGCATGATCCGGTAGTCTGGTACGGCTGGCTGGGGCCCACATGGATCGTTACGGAGGATAATGGAACGAAATATATGGAGCAGACCCGGCCTCAGGCGGCGATCAATCCGCTATGGCCGCTGCTCGCTGCCGGGAGTGAGGACTGGCGGGACTATACGCTGGAAGCCACTGTCCGGCCCCTGTCCACGCACTCCCATACGGGCATCGTGTTCCGTTATCAACATGGCCGCCGCCACTATTTCCTGGGCTTGGAGGGCGGCCGACTGCTCCTGCTGAAGCGGAATCAGGATGAGGTCAGCGAGTTGGCCGCAGTGAAATTCGATTATGATTCGGACCATTTCTACCGCTTGAAGGTGGTATGCTCCGGGGGAGAGCTGCGCGGGTTCGCGGATGGCCGGGAGCTGCTCCAGGCCTCAGACGGGGAATACGAATACGGCAAGATCGGCCTGTCCTCCCGGATGCCTGCCCAGTATACCGATGTGTGTGTCTCCATGACCCAGGCTCAGCATGAGGTGTGGCTGCAGGAGACGAGGCAGGCTTCGGTTGAACTGGCGGGATTGTCGGCCGGCTATCCGCAGCCGCGGCTGTGGAAAACGATTGATCTGAAAAACTTCGGCACAGCCCGGGAGATCCGCTTCGGTCATCTGACCGGGACCAAAGAGCTCTGCATCGTGCTGGCGCAGCATCAGAAGCGGGGCCACAAGGATGCCTATGCCCATATCAGCTGTCTGACGGCGATCAAGCTGGACGGGGAGGTGCTGTGGCAGCTGGGCGAGCCCAGCACCAATCCGGATCATGCGCTGCTGTCTGCGGACCTTCCCCTTCAGGTTTGTGATATCGACGGAGACGGAATAGATGAAGTCATCGTATCGCGCAACTTTCAACTGATGATTCTGGACGGGCGGACCGGAGCGGTGAAGAGGGCGGTGCCTACTCCCCTGTCGGAGCAGCCCGACTCGTCGCTGCACAGTCTCCCGTTTCATAAATATGCGTTCGACCGGGTGAATGTGGACGCGATCCGCATCGCCAATTTCTCCGGCAAGGACAGACCCGCAGATATTCTCATCAAGGACCGCTACAGCCGGGTATGGGTTTATGATCACGAGTTGAATCTCCAGTGGACCTTCCAGCAGGGGATAACCGGCCACTTCCCCTACACGGCTGATATAGACGGGGATGGCCGGGACGAGATGTTCATCGGCTATCATCTGGTGGATCATGACGGCACGCTGCTCTGGACGCTGCCGGTGGAGACGGACCATACGGATGAGATTCTGATCGGGAGATGGAATCCCGATGAGCCGGACCCGCTCATTGCCATTGCTTCCGGTGAAGAGGGCTTCATGATTGCCGATCTTCAGGGCCGTGTGCTTCAGAAGCATACGGTCGGCCATGCCCAGCGGGTTAGCGTGGGCAACTACCGGCCGGATCTCCCCGGACTGGAGCTGTGCGTGACCACCTTCTGGGGGTGCCAGGGGATTGTCTATCTTTACGATTGCCGGGGCAAGCTGCTGCATCAGTTCGAACCCCCCTGCAACGGCATTGTCATTACTCCTGTGAACTGGACGGGGGATGGGCAGGATCTGGTGCTGCTGAACGGCAGCGCCGTCCACGGCGGACTGATAGACGGAGAGGGCCGGACAGTGGTACGGTTTCCTGAGGACGGGCATCCCGAGCTGTGCGCCGAGGTTCTTGATCTGACGGGCGATTCCCGTGATGAGCTTGTGCTGTGGGATCAGCAGCGGATGTACATTTATACCCAGGACAGCTCCCCGCAGCACGAGCCTGTATACGCACCCGAGAAGTACCCTTTGTACAATGCATCCAATTACCGCGGCGAGTTTCATTACCCGCCGGGCCGGCATTCATAGCAGGACAAGAAAACCGCAGCGGAGGCATGCTTACGCTGCGGTTTTGCCGTTGGCAGATATTATAACAGGATTATGATAAATGCTGGGCAAAAAAGATGACAATTCCTGTATAAACGATTATCATTCTAATTAAGATAAGGAAAAAAATGCGAAAGGAGCGGGAATATGATGACAAAAGCGATTACTGGCATTGAGACGATGGTTGTCAGTCCACACTATCTGGCTACAGCCGCCGGGGCAAGGATATTATCCAAGGGCGGCAATGCGTTCGATGCGGCAGTGGCAGTCAGCGCATGTCTGGCTGTGGTGTATCCGCACATGACGGGGCTGGGCGGGGATGCCTTCTGGCTGGTCTACAGCTCAGCCGATCAAGCGGTCCGTGCCTATAATGCCAGCGGACGCTCCGGTTATATGGCCACCCGGGAGCAGTTTGCCGGAGAAGCCTCTATCCCGCTGAGAGGGCCGCGCAGTGTGCTTACCGTTCCGGGCATGGTGGACGGATGGGATGCTATCTCGCGCGAATACGGCAGGCTGCCTCTCAGAGAACTCCTTGAGCCTGCTATTGCTTATGCTGCGCAAGGTTTCCCCGTATCCGGCGACCAGTATGCCACAACTGCGCAACGGGCGCTTCTCTTGTCCGAGCAGCCGAATACGGCACGGATCTATTTGCCCGGGGGCCGAATCCCCGCTGCGGGAAGCAAGCTTGTGCAGAGGCTTCTGGGCGAGAGCTTGAAGAAGATTGCGGCAAACGGCAGAGATGCCTTCTATAAAGGCCCGCTTGGGGCCGAAATTTCCTCTTATTTGCAGGGCCATGGCGGTTTGCTGACTATGGAGGACTTTGCCGCCCATACAGGCGAATGGGATGCTCCGGCGAGCGGTGCGTACCGGGGGTACGATCTGTACCAGGCGCCGCCCAATTCACAGGGTTTTACCGGAATTATGGCCCTGCACATTCTGGAGAATTATGATCTGAAGAGCATTCCCCACGGCTCTTATGACTATTACCATCTGACCATCGAGGCGCTGAAGCTGTCGTTGCGGGACCGCAACCGGTATTTGACAGACCCCGGGTTTGCCGACATTCCTCTGGAGCGGCTGTTGTCTAAGGCATACGCCAGGGAACTGGCGGGGGAGATCCGCATGGACCGGACCATCGACGTGGATGCGAAGCCCATGGGCGGAGATACGGCATATGCTGCGGTGGTGGATGGCGAGGGGAATGCCGTCTCCTTTATTCAAAGTCTCTACTTCGAGTTCGGTTCGGCTGTAACTGCGGGAGAAACGGGCATTATTCTGCAGAACCGGGGCTCCTTCTTTTCCCTGGAGCAGGATCACGTGAACCGGCTGGAACCCCGCAAGCGCACCTTCCATACCCTGATGCCCGCCATGGCCTGCCGGGACGGGAAGCCGGCCATTCTGTACGGTACCCAGGGCGGAGAAGGGCAGCCTCAGACCCAAACCGCCCTTGTCACCCGGATCATCGACTACAGGATGGACCCGCAGAAGGCTGTTTCTGAGCCCCGCTGGCTGTGGGGCCGGACGTGGGGGGAGCCGAATAAGGATCTGAAGGTGGAGAGCCGCATCGCCAATGATGCCGTGGATAAGCTGAAGCGCTCCGGCCATAGCGTAAAAACAGTGCAAGCCTATGACGGCATCATGGGTCATGCCAATGCGGTTGTCATTGGTGAGAACGGCTTCCGGAGCGGAGGAACAGACCCCCGTTCGGATGGAGCGGCGATGGGCTGGTAGCGCCGGAGAGGAAGGGGATGAGGGGATGACGGACTACGGGGCATATATCGATGGAAGCCTGCAGTTGGCTGCGCGTCGGGCAGGAGCTCTTGACGGCTTGCGCTTTGCAGTGAAGGATGTGTTTGCGTTGGAGGGCCATATCAGCACTGCGGGCAATCCTCATTGGCGGGATACCCATGAGCCGGCGGAGCATACGGCTGCTGCCATCCGGCTGCTGCTGGACCATGGAGCCCGGCTCCAAGGGACCACTGTAACGGATGAATTGATGTACAGCCTGCAGGGAGAGAACATCCATTATGGCACACCGGTGAATACCAGGGCTCCCGACCGGATTCCCGGAGGCTCATCCGGCGGCTCAGCCGTTGCCGCGGCGGCAGGGCTCGCGGATTTTGCAATGGGGACGGATACGGGGGGCTCGGTGCGCATCCCCTCGTCTTATTGCGGTGTGTTCGGCTTTCGCCCCACCCACGGAGCAGTGAGTGCGGAGGGCGTAATTCCGCTTGCTCCCAGCTTCGACACGGTGGGGTGGATGAGCCGCGATCCGCAGATTCTCTTGGAGGTCGGGCGGGTGCTGCTTGGGGAAGAGCCGGAGAGCGGCAGCCCGTCGGATTGCTCCAGGAACCAATCCCCGGCAGAAGGGGCAGAGCCGCCGCCAGCCAGCCGCTCGTCTGCAGACGGGGACGAACCGGAGACATTCGGCCATATTTATTGGCCGGATGATGCGTGGGAGCAAGCGGAAGAGGCGGCTGGCCGAACGTTGGCCGCGGCCGCGGCAGCCCTGCTGGCGGGAAGCAGCCAATCCCGGCTGCGGCTGGCCCCAGAGGATGAAGGCGGCTTGGGCGGATGGGCGGACATATTCCGCAATCTGCAGGGCCGGGAGATATGGGAGCAGCACGGGGCATGGATTGCCACAGTGCAGCCCCGGTTCGGACCGGGCATTGCCGAGCGGTTTCACTGGGCAAGCGGTCTGACCCAGGAGGACCGGCCGGCGTATGAAGCGAAGCGCCGTGAGATCGACAGCCGGCTGGCTTCCCTGCTGGGGAACAACCGGCTGCTGGTGATTCCCACCGCCCCGGGAGAGGCGCCGGCCTTGGGGCAAGCGGGCGAAGCTGCCGACAGGCAGCGCTCCCGAGCCATGAGGCTTACCTGCATCGCCGGTCTGGCCGGTCTGCCGCAGATTACCATTCCCTTCATGTCATCCGCCGGATTTTCAATAGGTTTGTCGCTAATTGCAGGCAGGGGGCAGGACCTAAAGCTGCTGCAATGGGTCTCTGGCCGGATGGCTGACGGAAAAGGGGGGAAGCGTGCATGAAGGCGGTCACCTTTGAATGTGGACGGCAAGGAAACAGTCGCGCTCAGAAGCAGCCCTTCACAAATTCAACAATAGGCGCCGGGTCCTCCAGGCTGTGGGGGTGATGTCCCACATTCTCTCTCAGAATGACAAGCACCTTCTTCTCTGCGGGCGTTCCCTGCCGCTGCCCGTCCAGAGCCTGGACCAAGACGGCCCCGTTCTCCGGATAAGGAACAACTTCATCCGCCAAACCGGCCACGATCAACACCGGAAGTCCCGAACCGGCCAGGGCTGCAACGGCCTCCGCGGAAACGTCCTCCAGTTTGTCGGCGTCTTGCTCCCCATATCCATAGACGGCCAGACAATCCTGCCATTCGGCGGGAGAGCCGATCCCTTCTTCCTTGCCGCCGGGCCAGCTTGTCAGCCGGATCACCGGGGCATCCAGATAGACGCAAGCGGCATCCTCCGGATAGGCTGCCACATAGCGCATAGCGTAAAAACCGCCCCGGCTGAACCCGAACAAGGCTGCCTTGGCCGCCAGACCGTAAGCTTGCTCCAGATAGGTCTTGAAGGCTTTCATCTGCGAGACGGCATAGGAGCAGCCGTACATATGGCTCAGCCGGATATAGGCGATATGAAAGCCTTGCTTGAGCAGAGCCATATCCGCCTGATTGAAGGCGTACAGAAATTCGGTGCGCCATACCCAGGGGTTGCCAGGGGCGGCTGTCTCCGGCCGCAGGACAACGCATTCCCTGCCATTCAGGTAGAACTCGTCCGTCCTCACACCATCCCGGACCGTGCGTCTTGGCAGCAGCAGGGAATCCTCAGCGTCAGCCGCCAGAATGGCCAGCTGTTTCTCCAGCAGCCGCGCTTCCACCAATGCTTCCGCAAGCGGCACTGCCCCTTGCGACTTGTTGGGGTTCGTATGTCCCACATGCTCCTTCCATGATGCTGCCAGCAACAGGGTGCGTTTTTTCACCAGTTCAAACCAGGCCGATTCCTCCGGGGCTTCTACATATTCCGGCATCCGCTCCAGCATAACGGTGAACAATTTGCCGAGCAGAGTTGCGGCCATTACCCAATGTCCATAAGGATTGGGATGAATGCCGTCGCCGGAGCTGTATTGGGGGTCCTGCTCCCTTCTCTGCGCGATATCCCGCTTCATCGGAGTGCGGATGTCAATGAAGCCGTCCACCGTCTCCGCATTCAGGGAACGAAGCCAGTCCGAGTAACGCTCCAGCACCAGATCATATGCCTCATAAGGCTTCATATAACTGAAATCAGCCGCATCCTCAGGCGCTGTATGCCCGGAGAAGGAGGCGGTGTCAAAGGGAGGAGGAGTCATGACCGCCGCCTTGGCTCCCGACTGCCTAATCTGCTTCACCAGAGCCAGCATGCCCTCCCGGTAAGCGGCAAACCGCTCCTCCGAGAAGGGATAATAAATAGCATCATTCATGCCGTAGCAGCAGACCACCCAATCCGGACGGGCTTCCCTCAAGGCTGCCGCCAGACGGTCATGCACGCAAGGGCGGGGGAAGGGATGCGCAGGCTCGCTTAGCCCCGAAGCCGTTTCACTGCTGACGCCAAGGGGGATAAGACTTATGTCAAGTTCCGGACGATGCAGTCTGAAATAAGCGTCAAGATAGGCAATATAAAGAGAGTTATCGGTAACACTGTCACCCAAAAAAAGAACCCTTAGCTTGCTTGCAATCCTGGCATCCTTTTGATAAAGGGAAGGCATAGTCATTCTCCTTATGATTCATAATCGTTTTCCTGTAAATTATAACAGATGTTGATCCTGAAGTGACATCTGCTTTTTTAACATTCGTAGCGGTTTTTTAGCTGTTTTCCCGTTTCCGGCTTTTTATATAATGATAAAGAGACAGTTGGCAAATCCTATCTGGCATAAGGGCGTTCCGGAAGGAAAAACAACATCGTCTGTGGAAGATACTTCAAATCGGATTTGTTTTCCATAGGAGAGGCGGGTGCCGCTTTGAAAAACTCCATGTCGGCCGTCATACAATCTTTCCGCAATTTAAGAATCAAGCAAAAGCTGTTTATGCTGCTTGTGTTTATCATGGCGATTTTTATCGCTCTTACCTACACGGCGCTGCAGTATGCGTATTCCATCTATGATCACCAGCTGTATCTCCGCTCCTCCCAAGTGCTGAATCTGTCCTCCAACAGCATCGAAAGCGAGCTGCGGAGAATTGAGAGCACCACCTTTAATATTGTAACCGACCCTACCCTGCAGAGTAAGCTGACAACCATCAAGTCCGATCCTACTGAGCAGAATTATGAGCGCTTCCAGATCCGGGATGAAATCGTGACCCGGCTTGTGCAGTTTGCAGGTGCGGAAAAATACGTAATTTCGGCGGACATGTTCGATCTATCCGGATATATCTATTCGGCAGGGCGGGTGCCCGGCTGGTCTGAGGAACAGAAGATGCAGATTTGGGATGTGGCCAAGAAGGGGGAAGGCCAGCTGCGCTGGATCTATGCCAAAACGCCGGAAACGTCCCTGACCGCAGTCCGGCTGGTCCGTTCCTATTACTCTTATCTCAATCTGGATCTGGAGACGATCGGAGTGCTGGTGCTGAGGATCCGCATGGATCAGGTAGTGGAGGATGTCTCCCGGGGAACCGAGCTGGGCCGCGGCGAGCTGCTGATCATGGCCGGAGAGCAGCGGGTATATCCAAGCAGCTTGGCGCCAGACTCTTTGGATGGTTTGGCCGCGGCGCCGGTAGCCTCCGGATATGAGGTCCGCGATGACGGGAAGCACAAGGTGTTCGTCTCGCAGATGAAATCCGGATATACGGATTGGACCTATTCCAGCATTATTCCCTTCGACAGCATATTCAGAGGGATCAACTGGATGAAGAACATGCTGATTGTCGTGTTCTCGGTTGCCCTGCTGCTCATGACGATTCTGGCGATGCGGGTGGCCAGGGGGATAACCGGCCCCATCGAGAAGCTCATCAATATGATGAAGCAGGTCCAGAAGGGGGATTTCAATACCGTCACTCTGCCCAGTCCCGACAGTGCCATCCCGCTTCCCAAGGATGAGATCGGACAGCTCCACCGCACTTACCGGATGATGGTTCAACAAATTAATGAACTGATAACAGAGAATTACGCCAAGCAGCTGACGATCAAGGAGACCCAGTTCAAGGCGCTGCAGGCGCAGATCAATCCCCATTTTCTGTACAACACCCTGGAGTCCATCAACTGGGAGGCCAAGATGGGCGGGCAGGTCCGGATTTCCCGGATGGTGGAATCCCTGGGCTTTCTCCTCAGAAGCTCCATCAGCCAGAAGGAATCCATCGTGACATTGAGCCAGGAGCTGGACATTATCCGGCACTACCTGACTATTCAGCAGACCCGTTTCGAGGAGCGCCTGGTATTTCAATTGGAGGTGGCCGCCCACTTATACACATGCCCCATCCCCAAGCTGTCCCTTCAGCCGCTGGTGGAGAACGCCATCCATCATGCGCTTGAGCCCAAGGTGGAGCCATGCCATATTTCCATCCGTTCTGTGGAGCAGGCGGATAGGGTGCTTATCATTGTGGAGGATGACGGTCCGGGGATGCCGCCTGCGCTTCTGGACCAGGTACGCCGGGGAGAGGTGCATTCCAAGGGCAACGGAATCGGATTATCCAATATCAGAGAGCGGATTGTGCTGGCATTCGGCGATGAATACGGCTTGGAGATTGAGAGCCAACCGGATCAGGGAACCCAGGTGACCGTTCAGATTCCTTATGAGAGGGGAGACAGCTATGTATAAGGTATTGCTGGTGGACGATGAGAGAATCATATTGAACGGCATCTCCCAGATTGTGAATTGGCAGGCCTGCGGCACCGAGCTGGCAGGCACCGCCCGCAACGGGCTGGAGGCGTTCGAGTTTATTTCACAGCATCATCCGGACATTGTCATCAGTGACATCCGTATGCCGGGGATGGATGGTCTTGAACTGGTGGCCAAGGTCAACCGGCATTATCCGCACATCCGGTTTGTGCTGCTGTCGGGCTTCAGTGAATTCGATTATGCCAAAACCGCCATGCAGTACGGGGTCAAGCATTATTTGCTGAAGCCCTGCAATGAAGCGGTTATTGAGGAGGCCTTGCGGGAGCTGGCGGAGGACATCCGCCAGTCGGAGGGCAAGGAGCAGTTCGTGCAGAACCTGAAGTACGGGCTGGAGAAGGTAATGCCCCATGTGAAGGAGCAATTTCTCCGGGAATTCGTCACGAACAAGATGTACGGCAGCCAGGATTGGGAATATTACTGCAAGCTGTTCGACCTCCAATGGAAGAGCCGTCAGGTCCAGCTTGTCCTGTTCCAATTGGAGGGGAGCTTCGAGTTCGAGCATCTGTTCGCCGTTAAGAATATTGCCGAGGAAATATTGGACCGGCCGCTGCTGAGCACCACGGTGGGCAAGCATGTGCTGCTTATGATGGACGGCAACGATGCTGAACCGGAGGACATGTATAACCAGCTGGAGAAAATCCGTGAAACCTTCCAGGGATTTTACCGGATGGGACTGACGGTTGCTCTCAGCGAATCCGGGGACATGTCCCAGGCCAAGCTCTTGTACAAGCAGACGCTGGAATGCCTGAACCACCGCTTCTATCTGGGAGAAGGCAGTCTGATTACCGCCAGGGATATTCAGAGCGCGGTTATGACAGGTATTCAGGATGTGCAGTTTGACGAGGAGCAGCTGGCGCTTCAGATCAAGTCCGGCCATTTTGAGGGCGCGAATGAGGAGATTGAGCGTTTCTTCAAGCAGCTGACCGATCTGCGTCTGGATATATATACCGCCAAGTCCTACGTCATCCAATGCTGTATGGCGATTATCCGGCTGGGCAGTCCGGAAGCCATCAACAGCTACATGAACCGTTTTGTGCAAATTATGGAGATGGATACGCTCCACACCATTGCCCAGACCTTCAAGAGCGTAGCCAAGGAAATCACCATGCGTTATTACGAGCAGAACAAAATCAAGCATTCCGCCATCATTGCCAAGGTTCTGGATATCATCGAGAAGCATATCGGCAATCCGGAATTGTCGCTCAACTGGGTGGCTCATCAAATGCTGTATATGAATGCGGACTATTTGGGGAAGTTGTTCAAAAAGGAAATGGGAGATAAATTTTCCAATTACGTCATTAAGCTGAGGATAACCAAGGCAGCGGAGCGCATCGCGCGCAATGAGGATGTGAAGATATTTGAATTGGCGGAGCAGCTGGGGTTTGGCGATAATCCGCAGTATTTCAGCCAGGTGTTCAAGAAAGTAGTGGGCTGTACCCCTTCGGAATACATGAAATCTCCGGTACAACTCGGTTTTTTAAACAAGGATGACGGTTTTTTGGATTAAAAAAAGTGCCGGATTATTGCATAATAACATTGTAAGAAATGAAAGCACTTCCAACAAATCTGAAATAAAGGCAGCAAGCAAAAGCTCAAGTCCACGCTTTCGAAGCCAGTTAATGCTTGCGCAAAAACTCAAGTCTATGCTTACGAAGCCAGTTTTTGCTGGCGCAAAAACTCTAAGGGGGAATAACCTTGAAAAAGACGGTGACGACTTTATTATCTGCAGCTTTGTTGATGACAGCTGCAGCAGGTTGCGGAAGCAGTGACAAGAAGGCCGCAGATGCCAGCACAGCTCCGACGGCAGGAGCGGCAAGCGCTGTTGCAACCAAGGCGCCTGAGAACAAGGATCCGGTAAAATTGCGCATTGCCTGGTGGGGCGGACAATCCCGCCACGATTACACGCTGAAGGTCATTGAGCTTTACAAGCAAAAGCACCCTAATGTAACGATTGAGGCGGAGTATGCTCCTTTCGACGACTATTGGAAGAAGCTCGCTCCTCAAGCGGCAGCCAATCAGCTGCCCGATATTATCCAGATGGATATCTCCTATCTGACCCAATACGGCGGGCGTGATCAACTGGAGGATCTGACTCCTTATACCAAGAACGGGATTCTCAATATTGCCGATATCAGCGCCAACGCGGTGGACGGAGGCAAGGTCAACGGCAAGCTGGTCGCCATGAATCTGGGTGTCAACGCCCTTGCCAACATTGTGGATTTCAACATGCTGAAGGATCTGGGTATTGAAGCGCCCAAGAAGGATTGGACATGGGACGACATGGATAAGGTGGCGGCGGCAGCCAAAGCCAAGGGCAAGATCATGGGCAGCTTCCGTCATGATGTCTACTTCCCTTATTATCTGCGGACTCAAGGGGCGAAGATGTACAAGGAGGACGGCACAGGCTTGGCTTATACCGATGATAAGCTGTTCGTGGATTATTTTACCCGCTATCAAAAATGGTATGATGCCGGCTACCTGCTGACTCTGGATAAAGAAGCGACCAAGAAGGGAACTCCGGAAGAAGACGAAATGGTTATGGGCAATTCCATCTCCACTGTGGGCTGGTCCAACCAGTATGTTCTGCTGGCCAGCACCGCCAAGCGCGATCTTGAGCTGCAGCCCATGGCCGGTCCCAACGCCAACAAAGGTTTGTTCCTGAAGCCGAGTATGTACTTCTCCATCACCAAGAATTCCAAGGCGAAAGAAGAAGCCGCCAAATTCATCGATTTCTGGGTCAATGATATCGAAGCCAATAAAATCATTAAGGGAGAGCGGGGCGTGCCGGTTTCCTCCAAGGTGAAGGAAGCGCTGAAGCCGTTGTTGTCTCCTGCTGAAGTCAAGGTATTCGACTATGTGGCCTGGGCGGAGCAAAACAGCTCCCCGATGGACCCTCCCAACCCTGTAGGCTCTGTTGAAGTGGAAAAGCTGCTGAAGGATACCAGCGAACAAATTATGTACAAGAAAATTTCCGTAGCCGATGCTGCAGTGAAATTCCGCAAGGACGCGGACGCTATCTTGGCAAAGAACAAGAAGTAACAACCGCTTAAAACATGATCATATCCCCTGACGGCTTGCGGGCTGCGGGGGATATTGTTATTTTTCCGTTATTCGCATGCAAGATAGCACCGATTCGGCCCTCCCGACAACTCTGATTTTTGTACAAAGTGGACGGTTTTTTTGATTCAAACTCAGGAGTGATTAGTAGATAATAGATACATGGAAGCGGTTTATGAGATAACCTGACTACAATGTTGAGAAGGGGTTGAGACTGATGAAAGCAGCCAATGTAGGGCAACTAAAAGCTACGGCTGGACGGACCGGAAGGTTGAGGAACTTTTTTGATCATGACAATGTGGTCGGGTATATATTCACGGCTCCCTTTATTCTGGGGTTCCTTATCTTCACCTTATTTCCCGTCGTGTCCTCTTTGTACTATTCGTTCACTAATTACGACCTGCTGTCCGATCCTACTTGGGTAGGCTTCGACAACTACCAGAAGATCTTTACGAATGACGAGAAAATCATAAAGTCGTTTCAGGTCACCTTTACTTACGTATTCTGCAGTGTGCCTCTCCGTCTGACATTCGCCTTGCTGGTTGCCATGCTGCTGAAGAATGCGGTTCGCGGGATCGGCTTTTACCGCTCGGCGTATTACCTGCCCTCCCTGATCGGTGGCAGCGTGGCCGTCTCTATCATGTGGTCGCAGATTTTCGGTGAGAAGGGACTTATCAACTCCGTGCTGGGTTTGGTGGGGATTGAGGCCTCAACCAACTGGATCGGAAGTCCGGGCACGGCGCTTTATACGCTGGTCGCATTGTCCGTATGGCAGTTCGGGTCATCCATGCTGATCTTCCTAGCCGGGTTGAAGAATATTCCCGCCTCTTATTATGAAGCGGCCTCTGTTGACGGAGCCAACCGGTTCACCCAATTCTTCAAGATTACGCTTCCCTTGCTTAGCCCGATCATTCTGTTCAATACGATCATGCAGCTGATCTCAGCCTTCATGACCTTTACGCCTGCTTATATTATCTCCAGAGGCGAAGGCAGTCCGTTGGACAACACGCTGTTGTACTCCTTGTACCTGTACCAAAAAGCGTTCCGCTTCTTCGATATGGGATATGCCTCGGCAATGGCCTGGGTGATGCTGGTGATTATAGCGGTGATTACGCTGACCTTGTTCCAAACCTCGAAATTCTGGGTTCATTACGAGTCGAAGGGGGACTAAGAAATGCCACTGAGCAGAAAAGCATCTCCATACATCTACCATACGCTTGTCAGCATTCTGGGCATTCTGATGCTCTATCCCATCTTCTGGCTGATTGCAAGCTCGCTTAAGCCCAACGGGGAGATATTCGCCAACGCCGCTTCCCTGATACCAAGCTCCCTTGAATTCGACAACTATGTAACCGGCTGGAGAGGGTTCGCGGGCAACTCATTCAGCATCTTCTTCAAAAATTCCTTGTTCATAGCCAGTATCTCCACCATAGGCGCTGTTGCTTCATCCGCTCTTGTAGCTTACGGTTTTGCACGGATCCCGTTCAAGGGCAAGGCCATCTGGTTTACCTGTCTGATGGGCGTGATGATGCTTCCCAGCGATGTGGTGATCATTCCCCAGTATATCATGTACTCCAAGCTGGGGTGGCTGTCTTCCTTCAAACCGATTATTGTTCCCCATTACTTCGGAACGCCATTCTTCGTATTCCTGATTATGCAATTTATCCGTACCATACCCGCTGAGCTGGATGAAGCGGCCAAGATTGACGGATGCACCAAATACAGCATCTTTTTCAAAATTATACTGCCGCTTACAGTTCCCTCCCTGATCACGGCCACCATCTTCTCCTTCTACTGGAGATGGGATGATTTCCTTACTCCGCTCTTGTATCTGAACCGCCCGGAGAATTATCCCGTATCCCTGGCCCTCAAGCTGTTTCTCGACGCCGAGTCGGTCAGCAACTGGGGCGGAATGTTCGCCATGGCGACCTTGTCCCTGGTTCCGATATGCATCATTTTCTTCATCTTCCAGAAATATATTGTGGAGGGCATCAGCACCAGCGGATTGAAAGGGTAGAGCCGTTGCGAAACAGGGGATTCTCTGAACAGTACGAAGAAGGCGGGCCAATGATGCCTGCCTTCTTGCCGTCGGCAGGGTTTGTTCGAAGCTCTGCCCCATGAGCTTAAGCTTATGCTCTTGTGCTTCACCGCAGGCAGAGCGAGGTCCCAATTGCACGATCTAAGGAAATTCCTGCCCGCGCGGCTGTCAGCGTCAGCTCCGGTCCAGGGAACGGTAATGTCGGGGAGGAAGCCCGGTGAGTTTCTTGAATATTTTACCGAAGTGGGAAAAATTATCAAATCCCGTTTGATCCGAAACCTCCGTAATGCTCAGATTGCTTTCCCTGAGCAACCGTTGCGCTTCCTTGATCCGGGTGATATTGACATATTCCGTAAAACCGAAGCCGGTGGTATCCTTGAACACCCGGCTTAGATGGCTTTTGCTGATATAGAACTGGGCAGACAGCCCGTCCAGATCAAGCGGGTTCATATAATGGCTGTTGATATAGCGGACAATATCGGTTATTTTGCGCTGCATGGGACTGGGTTCATCAGGCGGCACAGTCACGTCCCGCTTCAACAAGGCGCGGGCGGCCAGCAGCAGGACCTCGGAGGCCATATGATGAATATGCATCCCGTACCCCGGGGGCTTCTCAGCCAATTCACTCAGCAGCGACAGCAGCAGCTCCTCGACCCTTAGCCGTTCCTGCAGGTTCAGCCGGAGCAGCGGGTAATCCTGGGTAAAGACGGACAGCAGCATGGCTTTATATTCGTCCGGGTATGCTTCGAAAAAAACTGGCTCATAATAAAGAACAATTCTTTCATGATTGGGCACCCGGTTATCCGAGGTTTTGTGCACATCGTTGGAGCTGATCATCACCAGGTCGCCGGGCTGGACGATATAGGAACGCTCCTTGATAAAGTATTTCCGGTCGCCCGAGAATAAATAATAAATTTCATATTCGCTGTGAAAATGATTGGTCGGCATGGAGTGAAATCCGGTTTTCCGGTCGAATTCCGCTTTGATATGCAAGGGGCAGGAATCCTTGCCGTAACTAAGGTTCACCGGGATTTGGGAGATGTTCATGACTTCACCTCTTTTACATTCTGGTAAGGACGGGTTGCTCGTGTTTATTTTCGCATTGCTTTTATGCTGCCTAAGGACCATCGCCAAGTGTTATTCTCATAATAGCAAAAAAAGCGGGGTTATTGCTACTATTGGTGGAAATTGCGGAGATATTCTGATTTCATTGTGCTATTCTATCGGTGTAAGGTCAATACTAAATACGGCATTATCTTCGAGAGGAGCTGCAATTAATGAGTAAGAAAAGATATGTTCAAGTGGGCGTCGGAGGAAGAGCGCAATTTTTCTACGGGGCGATTGCCCAGACTTACCGGGAAACATCCGAGATTGTTGCATTCTGCGATGTGAACCAAACCCGGATGAATTATGCCAACAAGCTGCTTGCCGAGACCTATGACTATCCTGCAGTCCGCACCTACAAGACTGAAGAGTTCGATGCGATGATCGCGGCGGAAAAGCCGGATATTGTGATCGTAACCAGTGTTGACCGGACGCATCACAGATATATTATCCGTGCCTTGGAACTGGGCTGTGACGTAATCACCGAGAAGCCCATGACCGTGGATGTGGAGAAGTGCAAGGAAATTTATGATGCGGTTGAACGTACAGGACGCAATGTCCGCGTTACCTTCAACTACCGCTATGCGCCCCACCATACGAAGGCCCGCGAGCTGATCGCAAGCGGAGTGATCGGCGATGTTCACTCCATTCACTTCGAATGGCTGCTGAACACCCAGCACGGCGCCGACTACTTCCGCCGCTGGCACCGGGACAAGCGCAACAGCGGAGGGCTGCTGGTGCACAAATCCACTCACCACTTCGATCTGGTCAACTTCTGGATCAACTCCGAGCCTGACACTGTATTTGCCTTCGGCGACCTGATGTTCTATGGCCGTGAGAATGCCGAGAAGCGGGGCGTTACCTCCTTCTACCAACGGGCCACCGGCAACGCGACAGCCAAGGAAGACCCATTCGGCCTGCAGCTGGACAGCAGCGAGAACCTGAAGGGCATGTACCTGGATGCAGAGCAAGAAGACGGCTATATCCGCGACCAAAGCGTATTCGGCGACGGCATCAACATTGAGGATACCATGGGTGTTATGGTGCGCTACAAGAACAAGGCTATTCTCACCTACTCCCTGAACGCGTATATGCCTTGGGAAGGCTATCGTATCGCGTTCAACGGCTCCAAGGGCAGAATCGAGATGAGCATCATCGAGAAGTCCTATGTGAACGCCGGCGGCGACCGGGCGCTGGAAGGCGCTGTGGAAGGCAAGAACATTGCGGTATTCCCGATGTTCGGAGCTCCTTACGCTGTGGAAGTGGAAGAAGGCGTGGGCGGACACGGCGGCGGCGACCCAGTGCTCTTGAACGACTTGTTCGGAACACCGACTGAGGATATCTACAACCGCGCAGCCAACCACCGTGACGGAGCCCGCTCCATCATGACGGGAATCGCGGCCAACCAAGCGATCAAGACCGGGCTGCCTGTAAGAATCGACGATTTGATCAAGATCTAAGTGTGAGCCTGTTAATCAGTTTAGTCGAATAAGCGTAGTCGAATAAGCATAGTCGAATAAACGTGGTCGGATAAGCGTAGTCAGAGAAGCATAGTTCAATTAGCACACTTGAATTGGAGAAGGACCTTCTGAAGTTTATTCGGAGGGTCTTTCTTCATTGCCACAAACATGCGCTCCTACAATGCGGTGATTATGCGGAGTTGGAAACTGGGGAGGACGATCGGCGATGTCAGTTTGTTCAACATCCGGAACGTTCGGGAAGGGACAACCCTAATGGAAGAGACAATAGCGGAAGAGACACTACCAAGAGACAATAGCGGAAGAGACACTACCGAAGAGACAATAGCGGAAAAAATTTCCGCTATTGAGTGATTATTCGTTAATTCCAAGAAATTAACGGAAATTTTTTCCGCTAATGCTGCCGCAACCGGTGAAAATGCCCCTTTTGCCCGGCACAAATGGGGGATAACGGAAAAAATTTCCGTTAATAAGGAGTAAATGGAGCAATTCACTGGTTTAGCGGAAAAAATTTCCTCTATTTATTAGGGCGTGTCTGAAAACTCGCTTGAGGGCATCTTTCATCGCCTTTTCGCCCCGGGCTATCGTTGCTTTTGCTAGGGCGTCCCCGGTACGCCTGCACAAAAGCGCCTTGCCGGAAACGAAAATGAGGGCCTTATCTGCTCCCCTCGGGGTTTTCAAACACGCTCTAGAGGAAGTGTGAGCAGCGGTAGTGTGGGGAGCGTATTCAGCAGGTCAAAGCAGACAAATCAGGGATAATTCTGTCAAGCTTCCCCGCCAAGCCCCCTCATCAGCAGAGACAGCTGGCGTTCCACCAGACGTTCCGTCTGCTCGGCTTCCACATTCTTTTCCATAATCAGCTTCATGGTAAGGCCGAAGACGGCGGCCCACAGCACCTGCGCCGTCAACTCGGCGTCGCAGGGGGCGAATTGCCCCTGTGCCACTCCTGATTCAATAGTGTCCCGCAGCAGACGCATGGTTTCGCTCCGGTTGCTGATGCCATGTTCCAGCAGGCTGGTTCGGGCCAGGATGGACGGGTCATCGTGCAGCATGAACGCCTTATATTCATCGGGGAAGCTCAGCGCGGCTCTGATGTAAGCGGAGAAGCGCCCGGTGATTTGCTGCTTCGGATCGTCAGGCGGGTTGACTGCAGAGTCCACTCCTGCACGGACTCCCGGTTGATCGCCTGTATGGTGTTCCGCCTGATCTCTTGTATGGTGTTCCGCCTGTTGCCCTGTATGGTACTCCGTATGATCTCTTGTATGGTGTTCGGCAAGATCCCCTGTATGCTGTTTCGCGTAATCTCCTGTGCTGTTGTGCTCTGGATGCACCCCTGCAATGTCTTTTCCATGTTCTCCTGCACGGCTCTCCGCGGCGATAGCGGCCAATATCTTGCCGTACCCTTCGTTTACCAGAGACAGAATAATCTCGTTCTTGTCCTTGAAATAATGGTAGACAATCGCCGGAGAATAGTCCATTGCATGGGTGAGCTTACGGATGGACAATCCATCCACCCCATCACGGGCGATGATTGTCCGGGCTGTGTCCAGAATCGTCTTGCGGATCTCCTCTTGCTTGCGCTGCTGCCGTTGTTTACTCAATCTTTCATCACACCTTCGCCTTGAACACAGTTTATAAGTTGAACATCGTTTGGAAAGATTATAGCACAGCCTATGCAAAAATAGATTGATCTCCATCATGGCAGGAGTTAAAATGGATAAAATTCGCCCAGCCGCACCGATGCGTTGCCGCGGCATATACGTTGCACATTTGGAGGATATTGAATGGAACCCACGCCTGTTACCTTAACACGGAATGTTAGCCGGACTGCCCGTGATTTCTCCGTTTCCGCCGTTATTGCCGGACTGATCGCCGTTATGGTCTCCTTTTCCGGTCCGCTCCTGATTATTTTCCAGGCCGCCAGGCAGATTGGCTTAAGCGATGCCCAGCTGTCCTCATGGGTCTGGGCGATCTCCCTCGGCAGCGGTTTGACCGGCATGGCTCTCTCCGCCTGGTTCAGAGCCCCTGTCATCCTGGCCTGGTCCACTCCCGGGGCCGTCCTGCTTGTTTCCGGCTGGAGCGCCTATTCCTATAGGGAGTCTATAGGAGCTTTTGTAGTGGCCGCGCTGATTGTGGCTCTGTTTGGTCTGACGGGAGTATTCTCCTATCTGATGAAGCGGATTCCCCAGTCGGTTATCGCGGCAATGCTTTCGGGTATTCTGCTGAAATTTGGGGTAGATATGTTCGTTTCCCTGAAGCAGCTGCCCGCCCTGGTATTGCCGTCGTTGGTCATCTTCCTGCTGTCCAAACGCTTCCTGCCCCGCTACGCCACCATGATCACTTTATGCCTGGGCTTGGCCATTGCTTACGGACTGGGCCGGCTGGATTTTGGCGGAACCACTGTCTCAATGGCCCATCCCATCCTGACCCGACCGTCGTTTTCTCTCGATGCCATCATTGGCCTGGGAATTCCTCTGGCCATTGTCGCCATGGCCTCCCAGAATGCCACGGGCATTGGGGTGCTTCGGGCGGACGGCTACAATACGCCCGCCACTCCGCTGGTGGCGGTTACAGGGTTTGTTTCTCTGCTGATTGCCCCTTTTGGGTCCCACGGCATTAATCTGGCAGCCATCACCGCAGCTATCTGCACCGGCAAGGAAGCACACGGAGAGCCGGGCAAACGCTACATAGCGGGTATTGTCTGCGGCTTCTTCTATGTGGTGTTCGGCTTGATGGGAGCTACTATCGTATCGGTCTTCTCCGTATTTCCCGCAGAGCTCATCGCGGTTATTGCCGGGGTGGCTTTGCTTGCCTCCATGGGCTCGAGCCTCACTTCCGCCATGAGCGACGAGTCATACCGGGACAGTGCGCTGATTACATTTTTAGTGACCATCTCGGGCATCACTATAGCGGGAATTGGCGCAGCGTTCTGGGGGCTCTTGGCCGGAATAGGGGCGCAATGGATACTTAGCGGACGCTGGGCACTCCGCAACAGGAGGCAGGATCGGGCTTGAGTACAGATCATTTCGCGCAACAGGAGGAGGCAGGATCGAACTTGAGTACAGACCATTCCGCACAGCACGGGGAAGGGAATGTTGGAGACGGGTACAGCTACTGTTCCACAGACCAATGGGATGAGGACTTGTGGCGGAAAGCTGCGGTTATCTATGACAGCAGCTTCCCCGAGCACGGAAGGAAGCCGGAGCAGATTATCCGCAGAATGTTCCGCCGCAAGCTATGCCGCCTGCACTTGGCTTTTGACGGAGAGGAGACTGTTGCTATGGCTCTGTCGGGAATGGACCGGCAGTATGAGGCTCTGGTAATCGATTATCTGGCGGTAGCCGAGAGCCGCCGGGGTACGGGACTGGGGCGGCGGTTTCTGGAGAGCATCAGGCAGGAGACGGCAGAACGTGAGATTTGCCGCGGAATCATAGTGGAAGCAGAAGCGGAGGAGACACCCGTCAACCTGGGACGTATCCGTTTTTGGCAAAGCTGCGGCTTTAAGCTGACGGACTATGTCCATCAGTACATCTGGGTACCGGAGCCATACCGCGCCCTGGTTCTCAGCCTGCCTGAGATGGAGCCTCTTCCGGAGGACGGCCGGGAGTTGTTCGGGGCCATTATCCGGTTTCATGAACAGGCATACCGCAGGTAGAAAGGGCCAAGCATAGGGGAGGGACCATACGGGGAAAGGCAAACAGATGAGAAATAGTAACCATATGAGAATAGCAAGCGCCTGACAAAGGGCAAGCACATGACAAAAAGGCAAGCAGATGACAAAGAAGTAAGCGGATTAGAAGAGGCACACGGGAAACAAGTGAGCATTATGAGGAAGAGGCAAGCACAAGAAAGCTGTCCTGGGATAAAAAGGGCTTGGGAAGATCGCGCGCAGGATCAGCCCGCATATAAAGAAGAGGCGGAATATATGAGATTTCCGCCTCTTTGCTGTATCTGTTGCTATTGCGCGCCCTCCATCGCTCCTTCAGTTACAATCCGCAAATAGGGCTTCTGCTCATTCTCACGGCTGTGAATATAGATGCCCAGCCCCTTGGCATCCAAATTCTGCAGCAGGGCCAGATTCAGCAGGCCATCGGCTGCCTGCCGGCCTTGGGCGTAAGCGGTAAGATCGATGGCATGCCATTGGTCCGTGCTGTCCATGAGCTTTGACTGGAGCAGTCCGCCAACGCCGGGCTTGGTGTTCCAGGTCATCTGCTTCTCCTGCCAGGAATCCAGCGCTTCATATATGGCAAGCGTAGCCTGGGTGCCGCCCGCGTCTCGGACGGAGCCATACACGAACAAGGTGACGGAGGTGGCCGGAGAATCAACCGCGGACATATCAAACTGCATATAGCTCTCCCGCCGGTAATTGACGCTGGCATCGCCCTTGATCACCAGTGTGGCGCCTGAGCCGAAGTTTTTGGCCGCGTTGGTTCCTCCCTGCACATAGGTATCCGCTGCGGGAGCAAGCAGATAGATGCCGTCTGTGACTTCGATTTCTGCCACGGCCGTCTTCACATAGCCGTCCAGCTTCACCTCCACGCCAACCCTCGTATGCCCCCGGGCCACGCCGTAGACGGCGCCGGTTACATCAACGGAGGCTATAGACGGATCAAGGCTGTAATAGCTCCGGGAAGCGAGATTCCAGTCCATGGGCGCCCCGCTTTGCATCTGGGCCCCCATCTGCAGGGCTGTTTGTTGTCCGACACGAAGGAGAGAGCGCTCCAATTGGACATTCACACCGGCGATCCGGTCCGGCTGTTCCTCGCGGTGCAAGCCGTCAATCCTGACCTCCGAGATGCTGTTCCACGAATTGGAGGTGTTGCCGTATCCCACAATGCGGATATAGCGGGCCTCTGTTTGACCGAAGGCAAAGCTTTCATAGCCGCTGGTTGTCCCGCTGCTTTGGCCGCTGTACACCTGGGTCCACACAGTGCCGTCTGCCGATGCCTCGATATCGAACAGGGTGGAGCGTCTGTCTCCATTATAGAAGGCGATCTCTACTTCGTTTACAGGCCGCAGGGAATCGAGACGGAATTGAATCCATTGTCCCGGCCCGTCTGCGGACCATCGGGTATTGAAGTTGCCGTCAATGGTATTGACCGGCTCATTCCCGTCGTGGGCGCTGGCCGTTACCGGCAGTTCCGAGGAAGAGGTAAGATAAATCCGGTACTCTGAAGCTCTCGCCCCTGTCTGGGCGGGCTGCACCGAGATTGCGGCCATTTCCGGGAAGCCCGACGGAGAAGCAACGGTTACAACCGCCTGGGCATCCTCCGCCCATGCTTCGATTACCGGCAGGGGAGACGAGTCGCTGCCCCGATCCACATAATAGGTAAACCGGTCTGCCTGGAACCCGGGCAGGGATTGGCCGTTCAGCTTGATATCCGTCAGTTCCGCCGCTTCTCCCGCAGGAACGGACCATTGATCAAGCGGGCGGATAACAGGCTGCCCGGCCGGCACCGGCTCTCCCTCCATCAGAGGAACGAACCACACGGCAAGACGCATCTGTTCAATGTCCTCTCCGTGAATCACCAGCTTGGGGCTGGGATTGGCAGCCTGCCCAGGAGGATTGGGGGAGGTTGGCAGCGGGACGGAATCCCTCGCCTCGAAGACAACAGAGGCTTCGTCACTTATTATGCGGGCCAGGAGGCGCTTGTCGCCCTTGCTCAATATGGCAGTCCGGCCTTGGTCCGTGATATCGATCTGTGCGGAGGTGTGCATGAACCAGAAGAATTCGCCGGGCTCCTTCAGGGTGATCTCATCTTGGAGCAGGAACTGCCTGCGGTGGTCAATCAGCGCCATGCCCCGCTTCACTGCAGCAGCCTCTTCGGCATACGCCTCGCTTAAATCTGCCACCATATAAGCCTGATCCTTGGCAAAGCCTGTATTCACCAGCTTCGCCTTGCCCTTCAGCGCCTGACCGGGATCTTCCTGGGGGTTAAACACCAGGGTGTTCTGTCCTTCCGGACGAAGTCGGTAGTAAACCGTCCGGCTGGCGTGGTTGAAGTAATTGGGCAGATTGTAATTGTCTGCTCCCAGATCATCCGCCCAGCGCACCCCCAGCGCATCCATCACGAAGGTGCCCAGATCCAGATTGCTGTGGTTAAAGGTATTGTCGCCCCCCTTGAACCCCGCATAGGCGGCATAGGGATCATTCCAGGCGCTGCGCATGGAGCCCGCCTCTGTGCCGCGGAACACCTGGTCCAGCTCCAGATTGACCTCTTCTGCGGGCTGGATATAGCCGGGATCATACCAGAGCAGATCCAGCTCATTGGCAGTCACCGTCTCCAACCGGGAACGCTGGTACCAACCCAGATTGGGGTCCTGGAAGCGTTTGGCGAACCAGAAGAAGACGGGATTGGTGATAAGGGAGGTGGTGCTGTCGGAATAATTGAAGGCACCTCCCGGACCGGACATATACAGGGGGAAGTAGGCGGTTTTGCTTACCCCCTCGGCTTCCGACAGTCCGTAATCTGTTCCCAGAGCGGACAGCAGGGAGGCGGAATAATAGACGAAATGCTTCACATTGTAGTCCCAGTAGCCCACTCCTTCTTCTCCGCCTCCATCGGGGGCGAAGGTAGGGAGAATAATCTGGATGGAATGAAGCCCGTACTCCAGAATTTCCCCGGCCATCTGCTCCAGCTCCGGGCTGTCATCGCCCACTGCCAAGGCTCCCATGGCAATGGAGCTGTTAACGACCGTATTCCAATTGTTCCTCACGGTAGGCCAACTGCCAGACGCTTCACCACGGTAAACGGCCAGCGCAGGCGCAAGCCCCTTTTCCACGATGGCATCCCGGATGAAGTCCCGCTGCTCTGCTGTCCAAGCATCGTACATCCAGTCATAGGCCAGCGCGAAGGCCTGCGTCATGGTGCCCACATCGAGAAAATGCTGGGGATTCCAGTCAGGAAACTGTCCTGCGGCCTGAAGCACTGCCCATGCGCGGTCCACATATTGCTGTTCTCCCTCCAGCAGGTACAGCATAGCCAACGGACGTATCTCGTTCAGCGTGCGCCCCCCTGCAGGCATGCGGTAGCCGTCAGGGCGCGCGTATTCGGGAAGAGCCAGGCTCAGATTGGCCTGGGCTGTCCCCTTGACTTGCTGGAGCATGGCCGCTGCAAAAGGATCTGTGGCGACAGCAGCCTTGATTCTGTCCACATCCTGGGGAACGGCCATTAACCGGGGATGCGCCTGATTCGGGTGATTGGATTTCAGAGAGGAAATAATTGCGCTTCCATCAGGGATTGACTGTTTCTCTGCTGATGCTTCACTTACCGGTTGTTCCCCCGGCGCTTGCGGTTCTTGCTTCATTATGGATGCTTCCTCTCCATATCGGGTTGTCTGGGCATGAATCGTTCCGCCGGAGACCGGCAGGCTTAACAAAAGAGAGAGTGCGGCGGCCAGACACCATGTTTTTTTGATCGTGGATAATGTTTTCAAACCCATTACTGTTCCTCCCCTTGAATGAGAATGTATGGGAACTTAAGTTAGCCCGTCGAAGCCCGGCACAGCCTGGCAATCCTTAGCCTTGCTGTACCGGACTCGCATCCTGCAGGAATTATTGCTTCAGATAACGCTGGTAAGCCTCATTCTTGATCTTCAGCACCTCATCAATGCCCATGGTCTTCAGCTTGCTGACATAAGCGTCATAGGAAGCATCCACCGACTCCGCGCCCAATATCCACTTTTGTCCCATTTCGCTGGAATAGGTATTAATCGAGGCTTCGAAGTTTTTCAGCTTCTTCTCATCCTCTGCGGTATAAGCCAGGGTGGGGATTTGCTCCCGGATATACTTGTTGTTGATATACTCGCTCATGCCTTTCTCGGCGACGGGGTTCAAGTATTGCCGTTCATACTCGAAATCCTGCTGGAAGCTAAACTCCAGTTGGGCCCCGTATTTGTACAAATTCTGCGTCACCTGGCCGCCCTTCAAGATCTCCTCTGTGAATTTGGGCTTGCCGTCCACCATGCTGTAGGTAAGGCCCTCCACGCCGAAGTTAGCCAATCTGCGGCCTTCCTCGGTGTACCAGAAGTCGAAATACTTGATGGTTTCCACCGGATGCTTATTGGCTGCAGAGATGCCCCAGCCGTCCGCCTTGACAATGGCTCTGGCCGTGGGCTCCACCACCTTGCCCTTGATGTTGGCCGGAGGAGCAATCGGCACATACTGGAAGCCGGCGATCTTGTCCTTCAGCGTATCGTTGAAGGAGGCGGTGCTGGCGAACCAGTCGTGGTTGGACCCTCCTGTATTGTTGTCCAGAAGAATCTCCCGGGCCTTGCCGCCACGGGTGAATATTTCCTTGTCGATAAGCCCTTCCTTATACCACGCGGCAACGGAGGAGATACCCAGCTTATATTCCGGCTCCAGCGGCCCGTAGACAATCTTGCCGTTCTTCAAGGCATAGCCCTGATCCGCATCCCAGAGGGAGAGCAGCTCGTAGACGCCCCCCGTTCCCGAGACATGTCTGCTGAAAAAGGGAATTTCGTCCGCCTGGCCGTTGCCGTTGGGGTCCTTTTCCTTAAACGCTTTCAATACCTTGTAATAGTCCTCTACGGTTTTGGGTACGGACAGCCCCACCTTATCCAGCCAGTCCTGGCGGATGAACCAGCCGGCGGCCGCTTCGCCGTCGGGTGCGAAGGGGAGGAAATACATATTTCCGTCCGCGGCGGTGCCTACGCTTTTCACATCGGGACGCTTCTCCAGAAAGGCCTTGATATGGGGCGCATGCTTGTCGATCAGCTCGTTCAACGGGGCAAAGGCCCCCTCCTGCCCGAATTTGTCCATATTGCCCTTGGCGCTTAGCACAATATCGCTGATTTCCCCGGAGGCCATCATCATGTTGAAGGCTTCGTTCTTGTCGGTAACGGTCTTGGGCAGGGTGGTCTTCAGAGTGACGTTGGTGAGCTCCGCCGCTTTCTTGAAGACCGGCCAGGAGTCCTCGAATACATTCCCGCCGCTCATGAAATGAACGGTGAGGGAAAGAGGGTTTTCGCTGGCCTTGGCGGATTGACCCGCAGACGGCGCGGCTGTGGAAGGGGCTGCCGAAGCTCCGGTTGATGCTCCAGGCGCCTTCTCTTCTGCGCTTTCACTGCCGCAGCCTCCCAGCACGGAACCGCCCAAGGTCAGAGCCAGGGCGATGGACAGCGTGGGGTGAATGGTCTTTCTTTTCATGGATAGTGCCTCCCTTTTCGTGGTTGATATCGGACTTGCTGTATATGATGACAACGGCTCTGCTTAACCTTTGACAGAACCAATCATAACCCCTTTTACGAAATATTTCTGGATAAACGGGTACACGGCGACAATGGGCACCACAGACAGGACGATGGTGGCATAAATGACGGTTTCCTGGCTGAAGGCCGCCACATCCGTGGTGGTCATCATGTCCTCGGTGGGCTTCATGCTGACTACCAGTTTGTTCAGCAGCACCTGCAAGGGAATCTTGCGTTCATCCTGAAGAATGACCATGGCCCAGAAGTACCCGTTCCAGCGGCTCACGGCATAAAAAAGCGAGATGGCCGCAAGGGAAGGCTTGGAGAGCGGAAGCACCACCTTCCACAAAATCTGGGCGTCCGTTGCACCGTCAACCTTGGCAGCCTCCTCCAGATCCTCCGTAATGGACTGGAAGAAGGAACGGAGAATGATGACGTTGAAGGTGGTAATGGCGAAGGCGAAGATAATCGCCGTCCTGGTATTGAGCAGTCCCAGCTCCCGCAGATTGAGATAGAAGGGAATCATCCCGGCGCTGAACAGCATGGTGAAGGCGATGAAGAAGCCAATGGCTCCCCGGCCCAGCAGACGCTTCTTGGACAGGGGGTACGCCCCGAATATGGTGAACGTGACGTTGACCACGGTCCCGACAACCGTATAGAAGATCGTATTGCCATAGGCCAGCCACAGCGAGCTTTCCTTCAGCACCTGCCGATAGGCGGCCCACGTGGTCTCCACGGGCCACAGCACCACCTTGCCGGTGATGACCGCATCCCCTGAGCTGATGGAGGCGGACAGTACATACAAGAAGGGATAAACCGTGCTTAATGCCAGCAAGGCCAGAAAAATATGATTGAGGATGGAGAACACTTTTTCACCCTGTGATTGTTTCATGTCGTTGCTCCTCTCTTTACCAAAGACCGCTTTCCGTAAATTTCTTGCTGAGCTTGTTGGCAGCGATGACCAGCACCAGGCCCACGGCGGAGTTGAACAGCCCTACGGCCGTAGTCAGGTCGTATTGGCCTTCCTTGATTCCCGCCCGGTACATATAGGTGCTGATGACATCCGCTGTTTCATAAGTGGCCGGCTGATACAGCAGGATGATAGCCTCGTAGCCCACGTCCAGGATGTTGCCGATCCGCAGAATGAGCATGATCATGATGGTCGGCAGAATGCCGGGCAGGGTCACATGCCAGATCTGCTTCCACTTGTTCGCTCCGTCGATGACGGCCGCCTCATATAGCTCCGGATTGATCCCGGACAGGGCGGCAATGTAGAGAATCGCGCCAAAGCCGGTCTCCTTCCAGATGTTCATGGAGATCAGAATAGTCCGGAAGTATTCGGGAACCACCAGGAAATAGATCTTCTCCAGGCCCAGCTTGGCTAACATGATGTTGACCAGACCGTTGGTAGGGGCTAAAATGTTGGTTACAATACCCGCCACTACCACCACCGAGATGAAGTGGGGCAGATAGGTCAGCGTCTGCACCGCTTTCTTGAAGAAAACATGGCGCACCTCGTTGAGCAGCAGGGCCAGAATGATCGGGGCGGGGAAGCCCCAGGCCAGACTGTACAGGCTAATGAGCAGCGTATTGACCAGCGTGCGGACAAAGTATGGGCTTTGGAAGAAGGTTATGAAGTTCTCAAACCCCACCCAGGGGCTCGCGGCAATCCCCTTGTACACGCTGAAATCCTTGAAGGCAATCTGCAGGCCGTACATGGGCTTGTAGGCGAACAGCAGATACCATAGAATAAACGGGATCAGCAGCAAGTAGAAAAAACGGTCTCTGACCAGGCTTGCGGCAATTCTCCGCCAATCGGGCAGCAAGCCAGGCGCGGCTGCTCTGTTTTTGAGCTTGGGTTCCATGGGGACACTCCTTAAAAGTTTTTCGCTTACAGCAAAGCGTGAGCGGCGTGAAGAAAAACTGGCTTCGGAAGCATAGGCTTAGTTTTTCGCTTACAGCAAAGCGTGAGCGGCGTGAAGAAAAACTGGCTTCGGAAGCAGGTGCTGTTTTGGCGCAAGCCGTGTAAGCGCTTTTGTCCATATCCTAGCAAGGGTTCCGGCCAGCGTAAATCGCCAATATCGCGGCGCTCGCCAAAATCAACGGTATAGGCCGGCCCGGCAGGGAAAGGGCATCAGCGAAAGACGATTATGACGATCAGTGTGGAAAACGACGATTTACCCGGCGGCGCTGCCCACGGTATAGTGGTGGTGCATTCCGGCATGGCAGAGGGGATTGTTTTTCGGGGGCTCCCCCAAAAGTACCCGGATTTTGCTTCGAAGCTTCTCGTCACTTTTGGGGGATTGTTTTTTTGGTGACGGTTGGCAGGATACATGCTTGAAGGATAGATATAGGGGGAACAACATGAAAAGACGGTTTTGGCGGAAATTGATGGCAGCGTGCATCATGATCGCTTTCCTGTATACGTTTATTGCCGGTGCAGTATTTGCCTTTAAGAACAGCCAGATCATGCAGGCAGAGCTGATGAACCAGCGCAGGGCCTTTGCGGAGCAAGCCAGAACCAGGCTGGATATGAAGCTGAATGTGGCCTTCAATTATGTCAACCAGTTGAGGCTGAAGCAGGAGATTCTCGCCTACGCGCGGGAGACGGAGATGGATTATTACGTCATCACAAATGTATTCAATGAACTGAAGGCAAATATGAATGCGTTTACAAACATTGGATACCAGATTGATCTGGTGAGGCAGGGGCTGGATCTGGTGATTACTCCCTATGCCACCATGAGCAGGGAGCAGTACTACGGGTTCATGGGCTTCGACGAAAAAACGGAGAGCTGGTTCGAGGAGTTCGAGCGCTCGGGAGCCCTTCCTTCCACGGCGATGGTGCGTTATGAGCGGGATGAGAATACCGATCTGGAAGGATACGGGGGACCGGTTCCCCGGGGGCCGCTTCTGACCTTTGTGCGTCATGAAGTATTGGTCAATGGGGAAGGAATCATCGTGGTCATTTCTTTTCATGAAAATCAGTTTCTTCCGGAGCTTGGGTCGCCGCAGGAGTATTACGGACTGCTCTATGACGGGGAATGGATTACCTCCCAGCGAATGAAGGAGGGGGAGCTGGCGGAGGGGGAGGAGGTGCTGGCCGGCTTGCAGGACAACGCCCGCTATGCAGAGTTCAAGCTGGAGGACAGGCAGATGTACGCGGCCAAGTCCTCGGCGCTCGGGAAGCTGCACTATGTCTACAGTGTGCCCGTATCTCCCTGGAGCGGCAATCTGGGCATGCTGCTTAGGAGCGTGTCCCTGTTCTATGCCGGACTGCTGCTGCTGGGAATTCTGCTCTCCCTGCTGTTGACCAATAAGCTCTATAAGCCGGTGCGGGGAGCTGTGGGCTTTTTCCGCGGGGAGGACGATGCGCAGCCTACGGATGAATTCGCCTTCATCCGGGAATCCGCCGCGCGCATTCAGGAGGCGAACGACAGCCTTCAAGAGATGCTTAGCCATAACAGGCTTCCCCTAAGAAAGAAATTCATGCGGGATCTTCTGTTGGGACTGCTGCCCGCAGGTCAGGCGGAAGCTGGATTTAAGCGTCATGACCTGGACTGGCTGAGCGGTCCGTCTGTGGCAGTCGTGCTGGAGTTCCTGGAGAAGAAGCTGGGGGAGGAGGACTATCCCCTGGAAACCATGCTGGAAATCAAGTCTCATGCCCTGCGCATTGTCATGGAGCATTTGGAGGCTTACGGACCAGGCGACAGTGTGGAGCTGGATCATAGCCACTATGCAATTTTGCTGAAGGAAGCGGGAAGCGGCTCCCTGAAGAAGCTGCTGCTGGAGGCGGTGGCAGGGGTGGAGGACCGTTTCGATATCCGGATAACGGCGGTGACGGGCCAGCCGGTGTCCTCCGGCGACTGCCTGAAGGAATCTTACCAGAGCGCCGCCGGTCTGCTGGAGCAGCGTCTGGTTCATGATAAGCACCCTGTGATTACCTTTGAAGAACGGGGTTATTCCCAGGGGCTGGGCTACTACTATCCTCTGGATATGGAACGGGAGCTGACGGTCTGTGTGCTTCAGGGAAAACCGGCGGAGGCGACAGAATTATTCGACCGGATCTGGGAGGAGAATGCATCCAGATCGCCGGCAAGCGAAGAAACCTTGCAATTGTTTATGTATGCGGTAATCACCACGATCAACCGGATTTTTCACCATTTGAACAAACCGGCTTCCGAGGTTTTTCCGGAGGGGCTGCAATTCAATCAGCTTCTCCGCGGCAGCGGGCAGCCGGAGGAGCTGCGCCGGCAGCTTCGGAGCAGGCTGCAGCAGATTGCCGCAAGCATCCGGGAACGCAGCAGGGAGCAAGATAATTCCTTAGGCTTTCAGATGATGGGATATATGCACGAGCATTACCGCTTCGACATGTCCCTGACGGATATGGCGGCGCATTTCAACCTGTCCCCCAATTATATCAGCCAGCTGATCAAGGAGCAGACAGGGGAGAGCTTCAAGGATTACTTAAGCGAATACCGGATCAAGCGGGCCAAGCAGATTATGGATGAACATGCCGACATGAAGATCAATGACGTGGCCGGGATGGTGGGCTGGAACAACGCCAATACCTTCATCCGGGCTTTCAAGAAGCATGAGGGGATTACTCCCGGACAATACCGCCAAGGGGAGCAGCGGGAGGAATAAGCGGTTAGCAAAACTGCGACGGCAAAATGAACAAACAACAGGGGTGAGCTCAGCACACTGCCACTGGGGAGGCCATTTTGTATGAAATTTCGCATAGAATGGGCCTTTGTTGCCGGCAGGAAACAAGTGCTCGGTTGCACATTTTTCCCATCGTTGTGATACAAGCTTAGCATCTGAGTTCCTTAGCATCCTTAGCACCTTACCACCGTAGCGCCTCAGCGCCTTTTAGCACCGTAGCACCCATCCTTAGCACCTTAGCATTCTTTCGGTTCACTCGTTCGTGGTTCGCAGGTTTCAACTATTCTCACCTTTACTATTGGCAGGTCTCGCCTGTGCGCAAGTATTCCTTTTTTTTCGGTATACCGTCGGGCTCTCCTCCCTCTCCTGGCATTTTGGTATGTTAGTCTTGCCGTCGTAGAAAAAAACAATCCCCCCAAAGTGACGGGACGCTTCGAAGCAAGATCCGGGTACTTTTAGGGGAGCCCCCAATTGAAAATGCCATAATCGGGCATTTTCGTATAAAAAAGTACCCGGAAGCAACGGTGCCTCCGGGTAAAAGTATTTTATATTCAAAAAGGGGGGTTGTTTATATAATAAGCCATGTTTATTAATACAAGATGAAAACTGGATTACATTTCGGTTACAGACTTGGTTTATTGGTAATATTAGCGGGACAATGCCCTCCGGCATCATCCCCTGCATGTCCTTCAAAAGAAGCGGCGGTCAAGATCTGCTCCCGGTGCCGGAAGTAGGAAACGGATTGGCGGACCAGAGCATCCAGTGTTTCCTTGTCCGGATTGCCGTACATGGCCGGGTAAGGATCTCCTCCCGGACCCAGAGGCTCGGGAGTCACGAAGCAGCCCTCCCGGTTGTACCCCATCAGATACAGGGCCATGATGATCGTGTCCAGATCCATATGCCCGGTACCCAAGGCGCCGCGGTTGCTGTCCGCCATATGCAGATTCACCAGCTGTCCGCCCGCTTGCAGGAGGGCTTCGCCGATGTGGTTCTCCTCCACTTGCATATGATACACATCGCCGTTGAGGTGGCGGACTCCGGGATGGTTCAGTTGTTCCATATACGCCTGCGCTTCGGCCACCGTATGCACCAGGGAGGTTTCCGCCGCGCGAATGGGCTCGATGGCTCCCTTCACCCCGCATTGGGTAAAGGAATCGGCGGCGAGCCGCAGGGTATCGATGCTTCTGGCCCATTCCATATCATCATATTTGCCCGGTCTGCCCACTACGGCGGGCACCACCAGGAGGTAACTGCCGCCTGCCTCGGCGGTGAATTCCGTCTCCCGCCGGATATAATCGATGGCCGCTTGCCGCTGCACGGCCACATTGCTGGAGAGATCATTCTCCCTGGAGAACATCCCGCATACGCCGGATACCTGAAGGCCGTAGTCCTGCAGAATCCGGCTGGCCTCAGCAGGGCGATAGCCCAGATCCGGGCCGTAATGGTTGCCATGCAATTCGATATACTTGATGCCGTATCGGCTCAAGCGCTTGGCTGTATCCGCCAGGGATTCCATGCCGAAGCCCCAGTTGCTCCAGGACAGCTCCAGCCGCTGCCGAAGCCGATTGGGCTGCTGCTCCTTCAATTTATGAAAGGCTTGCCTGATTTCGGTGCTTTTTTGCTCATAATTTTGCAGCATATAAGTGCGGGCTCCTTTCGGCGGCACATAGCCGCGGGTTCCAAGCTGAAGCCCCATTCAATTATGGCGGTTCAGCTCTCTGAATTTGCCGGGGGTTATTCCCTCATATTTTTTGTAAGATCTGATGAAGGTGTTGGCGTTGCTGTAGCCCACACCAATGGCGATGGCACTGATGCTGGTATCTCCGTATTCCAACAGCTGCTTGGCCTTGCCGATGCGAAACCGGTTGATATAATCGGGCAGAGTTTCGCCGCCGTTCTGTTCCCGGAAGAACCGGGACATCTGGATCGGATTCAGTTGGAAGGCCTCGGCGATTCCGGCCACCCCCAAGTTGACGTCATGGTAATGTTCCTCGATAAAGGTCATTATGGCATCCCGGAGGCCGTCATTGCGGCTTTTCTTCTGAACCTCGCGGACATACTCGCAGATCCGCAGCAGAATCTGGTCCAGCTCCTCCTTCATGGAGGAGACGGACTTGCATTTCAGCAGCCGTTCCACAGGCTTCAGATCATCCAGAAACTGATGGTTCAGCAGCATGCTGATTTCTTCAAGAGCCTTCATCATGGCATTCACAAGACTGAACATAAAGCATTGGGTCATCTCAAGAGACAGCGTATTCTGCGAAAAGTTCTCCGTGAAGATGGCATTGATGATTTCGCCGGCCTGTTCATAATCGCCGGCCTTGATGCTGTTGATGAAGCGCTGCTCCGTGAGCATGGTGAAGGAGTAGGAGCGGGGAGCCGGCTTGATATCGCCGTAGCCGATGATGGTACCGCTGCCGAACACGATCCGGTAATCCATGGCCTCCAAGGTTTCCTTGTAGGCCAGCGGAATATGCCCTACCCCCTCGTGAATGCCGCTTTTGGCAATGGAAACATCCACACGCAGCTTCTCTTCCAGAAAGGTCCTGGATTCCACGGCGATCCTGTTCAGCTCCGCCAGATTCTGCTGCATATCCGCCGTCTTGAAATTGATCAGGCAGGCAACCATGTCCTCCATCTTGATCAGCCATCCGGCGTGATGCTGGTTGGCCAGCTCTTCTGCCACATTGGAGATAAGAAATTCCGTGATCCTGCGGTCCTTGCTCTTATTGTTGGCAAACAGCCTGCTGAAATCCTCCATGCAAAACAGCAGTACCGCAAACTGCTCCGTTGCAAACCGGATCTCGTATGAAGCCAATATGCCATTGCTGTACAACTCCTCCTCCACATCGCCCTTCAACAGCCGCTGCAGAAAGAAAGACTTCAGCTCGGCGCTGTGCCGCTTCCAGTCCTGGTAATATTCATCCTTCTCCGTCAGTGTGCTTTCAATAAAATCCTGAATGAAGCTGAACTCATCAGCGCCGTCGGCATCCGTGGCAGCAGCTTCCTTGTTCCGGGCGCGGTTCACGAAGTTCATCATGTTCTTGACGGGATTGTAATTCCTGCGGACTGCCATGAAGGCCATGAAGCTGCCTAACACAAGGCATGCGCTCATACTGATATATGTCAGTCTGCGCATGCTCTCCACCTTCTCCATGTATTGGGATACAGATACCACACTCACGTATTTCCAATCGTTGATCTCCGACTGCCGGTAAGAAACGACCATCTTCTCATTGTTATGCACAAAAGGGATAATGCCCCGGGAACCGGACAAGGCTGAGTAATCCAGCGCGTAATGGCCGCTTTCTGTTGTTGAAGAGATTATCTCGTTGCTGCTGTTCAGCACCAGCACGGCTCCCTTGCCGGACAGCTTCGGAGTTTTTATGGCCTCCAGCAGCCTGGATTCCTCGAAGGTAACGCATAAGGTCACTTTGGTCCCGGCATCGTTAAGAAGAAGGGATTTCAGATAAGCTATGGTACGCTCGCTGCTGCCGGCTCCGCTGCCAGAGAAGGGCATGAATTCACCACGGTGCTCACCGTTCATCAAAGCCTCCCAGTCCTTATAGCCGAGGCCGTCGGATTTGTGATGGATATCGAACAGGGCGGCTCTGTCATATACGCCGTCCATGGCGATAACAGAATTCCTGCTGCTGAAATAGACATAGTAAAAGCTGATGTAGGTATTGGCGTTGCTGGAGGATTTGAAGCTGTTGACGATCTGGAGAGACGTCATCCGGTCATTGGGTGTCAGGGGCTCTTTCACGTAAAACATGCCCATGACATTCTTATCCACCGATATCTGGTTGCCCAGCATCACAATCTCCTTCAGGCGGCTGTCGGCGGATTGCTGGATTTGCTGCAGGAGGATCTCATTGGAGGTATTGATCTCCTCGGCCACTAACCGTTCCGCCCGGACATACATGGCGCTGCTGACGGCAATACAGACGGCAATAACGGTAAAGTAGGATAATAACCAGGATATAAAAATGCTCTTTCTTTTGCCGAGAAGCTTTCCTGGCTTGATCATGCTGCCACCTCTTTTCTGCCGTCTGTCTCCCAGTATACCTAATTTATTCCTTCCGCGGCAATCAGGGGCAGGATGCAGTCCGGTGAAGGGCTTCCGGGTGCA
Organism: Paenibacillaceae bacterium; assembly: GCA_029256185.1. Taxonomy (GTDB): domain Bacteria; phylum Bacillota; class Bacilli; order Paenibacillales; family NBRC-103111; genus Paenibacillus_AR. The sequence goes on along the minus strand of JAQSYI010000005.1, from coordinate 130,636 downwards.
TCCCGCCAGCTTGAGAGCTATTTGCGGATGTCCTTGTACATGTCATACGGCTGGGAGACCGCTTTCTGGCTGTAGAAGTCGGGATTGTTGTTCTTGAACCGGTCCTCTGCTGCCTGCAGCGTTTTTAGCACATTGCTAAGACCAATGGAGTTAATTTGTTTTTGGAACGCGGCGAACGTTTCATTGTTCACCGGCTGCTGTCCGACGATAAACTTCGTCAGCATCTCGTCCACATAGGTCTGAATCTGAGTCTGCGCCCCGCCGATGGCCGAAGCTTCTTCCGCCGTAAGCTTGCCCTGCAGCGTCGGGTCATTGCCGCCGATGGCTTTATCCTTGAATTTGGACCAGACAGCAAGCGCATCCTTCTGCTCCTGCAGGGGATACATCTGCTCCAGATACTCCGGGCTGGATACGGTTGCTCCGTTGTTTGCAGTCCGCTGATACATCAGCAGCGAATCGGCGATGGACAATCCGTCCGGATTTTTCAGAATCAGATCGGTATATTTCGGATATCCGTCGACCCAGTTGTAGGAGGTTCCTTCGATCCCGAAGTTATAGAGCTTGTAGCCCTCCGGGGTGAAGCCGTAATTCAGGAAGGCCATGGCCAGCTCCGGGTTTTTGGCCTTGGTGGTGATATACAACAGCGAATCGGCGATCTTGTCTTGGTGGAAGAAGCGCACTTCCCCTCCCTTCTGGAGAGTGGGATATGGCGTTGCCACCAGCTTGTAATTCGGGTTGACCGGACCTGCCAGATTCATGTATTTGCCGATGCCGCTGGCTGCGAAGCCATAGAAGGCGCCGACATCGTCGGAGACCGCTTTGGAATCGAATACCTTATTGTTCATGGTGGCAAATTCCTGGTCGATCAGGCCTTCCTTATACCACTTGGCCATAGTAGCCGCATAATCCTGGTAGCGGGGGTCCGCCGGGCCGTATTTCACTACGCCGTCTTCAACAAAATATTTATGGCTGATGCCGTATGCACCGATAAACGAATTGGTTGCCGTAAACGCAGTAGTATCTACGCCCCGCACCAAAAGGGGCGATGTTGAGCCCAGCTTGGTCTTGAAGGCTGTTAATGTGGTATACCATTCATCAATGGTAGTCGGGACCGGCAGTCCGACCTTATCCAGCAGATCCTGGCGGATAATCATGCCTGATGTGGTGCGTGAAGCACCAATGATTCTGGGAGCCGCGAGGAATAAACCGTCATCGGTCTTCATGGAAGCGGCGATGTCCGGATAGGTCTCGTACAGCTTCATCAGATCGGGAGCATACTTCTCCTGAAGATCGTTCAGGCTGATGATGATTCCGTCTGCATAGGCTTTGGAGGCGCCGCCGGGATAATAAATATCGATGACCTTATTGTCAATGATATCAGGCAGCTCGCCGGAGGCGATCATCAGATTGAACTGCTCCTTGGTCTGCCCGGCTAAAGGCGTGGTCACCTGGAATTTGATATTGGTCCGCTTCGTCAGTTCCTGATAGATCGGCAAATTGCTGTGGTCCGGATATTTGTTCAGCAAGCCGTTGTATGGCGGTATCCAGGTTTTTAGGGTTTCCTGCTGCCCGATTGGAAATGTGATGGTTTCCTCCTTTGGAGCAGCCGAGGACACCTCCGTCTGTTCCTGACCTGCATCGTTGCATCCGGCCAGAACAGACATGGCCATGGCGGTACTGAGCGCAAGAAAACCGATACCCCTTTTTTTGTTCACATTTACTCCTCCTAAAAGTTTTGAGTTGATTGCCGCTTGAGCGGCATATCCGAAAAACTGGCTTCGGAAGCATAGGCTTAAGTTTTGAGTTGATTGCCGCTTGAGCGGCATATCCGAAAAACTGGCTTCGGAAGCATAGGCTTAAGTTTTGAGTTGATTGCCGCTTTAGCGGCATATCCGAAAAACTGGCTTCGGAAGCATAAACTTAAGTTTTGAGTTGATTGCCGCTTTAGCGGCATATCCGAAAAACTGGCTTCGGAAGGAATATCAGCCCTTGACAGCACCGATAAGAACCCCTTTGACAAAATACTTCTGCAAGAACGGGTAGACGCATAAGATCGGGAGGGTGGCCACCACGATGGTGGCGTATTTGATCGTTTCTCCCACTGCCGCCTTGTCTGCGCCGCCCACATCCGCCAGCATGCTGTCCGTGTTGTTGGCCAGCAATATTTCCCGGAGGATGAGCTGCAGCGGAAAATAAGAGCGGTTCTGCAAGTAGATCATGGCAGAAAACCATTGGTTCCAGTGGGCTACACCGTAATACAACACCATAACCGCCATGATGGGACCGCATAAGGGAAGAAAAATGCGGAACAAAATCACAATATCATTGGCCCCGTCCAGCTTGGCCGATTCTTCCAGACTGTCGGGAATGGCTTGAAAGTATGTTCGCATGATCATAAAATTCCATGTGCTGATCAGCGTTGGCATAATGCATGCCCATAGGGTATTGCCCAGCCCCAGCCCTTTGACCAGCAGGTAAGTAGGCACCAGCCCCCCGCTGAAAAACATTGTGAAGACGATGACCAGCGTCAGCTGCTTCCGGATGTAGAAGTGCTTGCGGGATAACACAAACGCGCCGAGAGAGGTGCAGGTTACGTTCAACCCGGTTCCCACTATCACCAGAAACAGCGTATTCCGGTAACCGGACAAGATAGCCGGGTTGCGGATGACCTCCTTATAAGCATCTGTTGAAAAGCCTTCCGGCTTCCACAGAAACCCGCTGTGAATCTGCATAAGCGCAGAGTCGCTTAAAGAAGCCATAATAACATACAGCAGCGGGTAAAACATAATAAGGGTCAGCAGGCTCAGAAAGATCACATTGCTTGTATCGAATATCAGGCTTCCCATTGACAGCTTTTTTTTCATGCGTCAACCTTCCTTCCTTAATTAATGGTCCTGCATATCACCAGAGGCTCGTATCATTAACCTTCCTGCTCAAGTAGTTGGCGGAGATAATCAGCGTCAGGTTGATCAGGGCATTAAACAGCCCTACCGCCGTACTGTATCCATAGTTGAAATTCTGAAGACCGGCGCGGTACACATACGTGGAGATCACGTCAGCGGTAGAATAAGTAAGCGGATTATAGAGCAGCAGCACCTTCTCATAGCCCACATTCATCATCTGGCCTATATTCAAAATGAACAGGATCACGATGGTAGGCGTGATGCCCGGCAACGTAATGTGCAGCATCTGCTGCCAGCGGTTGGCGCCGTCCATATTCGCTGCTTCATATTGCTCCGTATCGATACCGGCCAGGGCCGCCAGGTACAAGATCGAGCTCCAGCCTACTTGCTGCCAGATTCCGCTGGCAATATGGATGGTCCGGTACCATTCCGGCTTCTGCAGGAACAGTATCCGTTCCCCGGTGAAGAAGTACAGGATGTCGTTAATCAAGCCGTTCTTCTGGGTGAAGTCCACCACCAGGCCGCAGACCACAATAAGCGAAATAAAATGGGGCATATAGCTGATCGTCTGTACGGTTCGTTTAAACAGCCTGTTCTTGACCTCGTTGAGAAGCAACGCAAGAATGATCGGGGCGGGAAAGCTGAACAGCAAGCTGTACAGACTGATCAGGAAGGTGTTTTTGATCGTCCTCCACGCATACATGCTGGTGAAAAAATCCCGGAAAAATTGAAGCCCCACCCAATCGCTTCCCAATATGCCCTTCATGGGAGAGAAATTTTTGAAGGCGATGATCACCCCGTACATCGGACCATATTCGAATATGAAGTAATAGGCCATAACGGGGATAATCATGATATAGAGATACTTGTTCATCCGCAAATCCCGGCTGATCCGGTACAGCCTTGTTTTCTTGGGAACGGATAGGGGGACCGGAAGCGTCGTGTCCGTTGTTGCGGAGGTTTTCATGGTCTCACACTCCTTGTTTCTTTTGGATTGGCGCTGCTGTATACCTCAACAATACTGGAAGCGCTTGCTTGCGGTAAATCTCCACTTTGTCAATTCTATCGTCAATTTGCTGACGTATCCCGGCAGTGAAGCAGTTTTGCGTGAGTTTCAGACAAAATGCAGATCGGACAAGCAAAGTGGAGATTGCCCGGGAGTCTGTCCGGCGAAAGGAAAACGGTGAACAGGTATTCACCACGAACCTATTCCGTCGGAAGGACCTCATCCGGGGCATGAAGGGACAGCTGCGCTTTGCTTCGGCTCAGCTGGGCTGCATGCCGTCCTGCCGCCTCTCCCGTGGCCGCCGCAACACCTGTGACACGGTAGCTGGAATGAGCCAGGAAGTCGCCGCTGAGGCAGCGCCCAGCCATCAGCAGGTTGTCCATATCCGCGGCCATGAGCGCCCGCAAGGGGATGTCATAGGGCTTGGCCTTCATTCCGCCATGCTCTGCGGCGAAGGTGCTGCTCCGTTGCACAGGATGCACATCCAACCCGAAGTGTACGCGGCAGACGGCATCGTCAAACCGCGCTCCGTTCAGAGCATCCTCAATGGTCACCGTGTATTTTCCCCGAATCCGCCTTCCCTCCCGCACTCCAATGAAGGGAGCGGTCTGAACGATGCGCAGGCGGGACCAGACGCCTCCCAGCTTCCGCAAGGCGTTGACCTGGTCATGAAGCTCCTCCCGGGACCGGGTGGTGGCCTCCGTCAGGCTGGCGGCATCGAAGGGATTTCGTCCATACTCATGATTGGTCATCATGATCCATAGACCATCCTGAATATGAAGCAGAGTGGGATTATCATAGCTGGGCGGTGTGCCAGCCCGGTTGAGCACCTCCAGCAATGCGTCCTTGGGATTGGGAGAGCCGTCATAGGGCAGGGTGTTGTTGTATGACCGGGCTTCTTCAGGATCCAGGCCGTCAATCAGGGCGATGAGGGACATGGGCTGGGTATGGCCGCTGCCGGGCTTGCCGTATTCATAGCGGCATCCGGCATAATAGCCCAGATCGCCGTCCCCTGTAGCATCGATGAATACCTTGGCCGCTGCCGCCTGCCTGCCGCTTTTGCTCTCCGTCAGGACATGGGTGATCCTGCCGCCGCCTGTTACAGCGCCTGCCAGCTGTGTGTAGAGCAGCAATTCCACACCGCTCTCCCGGCACATGCGCTCCAGGAGCTGCTTGACACGCTCCGGCTGGGCGATGAAATGTCCGGAGCGCCCCCGCTGGCCGCTGCCGTCCTGCTCCAATGCGCCAATGATCTCGCCGATAATCCCGTCCTTGCCGGAGGAATCGATAATCCAGCTCAGCAAGCCGCCCGTCCAGATGCCTCCCAGGCATCCGCCCCGCTCCAGCAGCAAGGTCCTGGCGCCGCTCCGGGCTGCCGCTATGGCCGCGCATACGCCTGCCGGGCCGGCCCCGCAGACGATTACATCAGTCGAATAGGCAACAGGAATTTCTCTTGGCGCTTCGATCAGTATTTCCTTCAATTCCCCACCACCCGTTAGCTTATTTGTTTTGCAATCCGGACCCGAAGGCCGGGATGAACCATGCAGCTGCATGCCTTAACCATATGGGAAGCGCTTGCGCATGTAAATCTTCACTTTGCCGCTTCCATCGCCAAAAACCTGAGATGCCCGTATCCATCCGCATTGGCCCGGTAATCTGGTCCCCACCCGGTTTTCAAGCAAATCTCCAGTTTATTTATCCGGTATCCATTTTGTTCAGGACTGTTGAAACCGCGGGACCAACGCCGCTGTTGGAGGGAATTGGCGATAAACCATACAAAGTGAATATTTACGGGATGAAAACGATTCCATTAATATGGAAAGCATGCAACTAAGATTGATAACCAAGTCCATGCTTACGAAGCCAGTTCATGCTTACGCAAAAACTTTTAAGGAGGGAAGGGAATGAATCTAAGAATGAAGGTTCGCGCCGTGAGTGCGGGTCTGGTCCTGGCGCTGCTTTTCACGCTGATGCCGGTGTTGATGACAGGAGAGGTCAAGGCGGAGGGGGCTTCCGCTATTGAGGTCAATGGACCGACTCTTGTGGAAGCGGAGAATCTGGATTATGTACCGGCCGTTTTTACAAACAGGAATAAGAACAGCGGTAATCTTGCTCTGGGAAAGGAACTGTATGCCTCGAAAAACGGATCAGAGCCGGTATGGCGCGATGAAAATGGCAATCTTACGCCGAATCCCGGTCTGGAGTTTGTTTTCCGAGCTGCTGAGGCCGGCACTTATCAGGTATGGCTTCTGGTCAATTCGTCTACGCCCAATAAAAATATATGGGTCAGCAATCTCGCAGTGACGGATGGCACATTGGTTGCTTTTGGCGGTGTGGGCGGACAGTGGCAATGGAAATCTGTCAGGTCGTATGCGAACCTTGCCGCCGGAACCGAAGTCACCGTTAGAATGAAGCCCAATTTATCAGGCTTCAGCATCGATAAGATCTGCATCGCAAAGGCAGGCTTCACTCCTGCGGGCGACCCTCTCCAGCCCATAGACATCACGGTTGAGGGCGGCAGCAGCGCGGCGGCTGGAGATACGTTGCAACTGGCAGCAATGTCACCGTCGGTTGGAGCTGCCTATGAGAGTGTTGCTTGGAGCCTGCAGTCCAGCATCAAGCCGGGAAGCGGGATCGATGCCGAAACGGGAGTGCTCACAGCAGGCCCCAAGGCGGACCGGCTGGTGATCCGCGCAACAGCCCAGGACGGTTCAGAGGTGTATGGCGAGACCACCATTACGGTTTTCGATACCACCGTGGTTTCCGAGCCGCCCCCCTATAATCCGGTGGCTGGTCATCCCAGGCTCTTATTCAGGACGGAGGACATTCCTGCTATAAAAGCCAATATGCAGAAGGCGCAGAACAAGAATGCCCTTGCTGCCCATTTGAAAAACCTTGCGACAGCTGTGAGCGGCATTCTTCCCAAGACGGACGCAACCATAGAGAACTTCAATGAAAAAATACTGGCGCAGATTGAGAGCTACGCTTTCGATTATGCCATCAATGGCAATGAGGCGTCCGGCAGAACAGCTGTAGCTGCCATGAGGAATTATGTCAACACCGTTATTTTCGATTATAGCCAGACGGGCAGCGTATATAACAAAACCGGTGTGACTATGTATACGATCAGCGCTGTGTACGATTGGTGCTTTCCTCTGCTGACGGAGGATGACAGAAATTTATTCGCCCAAAAGATCTGTGAGTTTACGGAATTCAAAACGGGATACCCTCCCACCCAATTGGGAAATATCAACGGCCACGGAGCCGAGGGTCCCATTCTTCGGGATCTGATGTCTGCCGCAGTAGCCATGGCCGATGAATTTCCCTTTATTTATCAGAATGTGGCGGGCCGGTATTTCAACAGGATGGTTTCTCCCCGCAGCTACCTTTATCAGACTCATTCCAATCTGAACGGCATGTGGTATACCCATTACCGTTCGCCCTGGGAGATTTTATCGGCGATTATCGTAGATAAAGGCTTTGATATTCCAAAGGTATACGGCTCGGATCAGCAATATTTGCTGTACTGGGCCATGTATGCCCAGAGACCGGACGGAGGGCAGCTGAAGGATGGAGACGGCTCCGGCTTCAATAAGAACTTCAACCGTTCCGCCACCCTGTTTGGAGGCTACTACCAAGATCCCTTCTTAAAATACCTCCAGATCCGATCCAACTTAAACTTTATGCTGGAATCCCCTTATCAAAACATCACCATGAATCCTGTAGAGTTTTTACTGTTGAATGATCCGGATCTGACGCCCCAAGCATTCAACCGATTGCCGCTGACCAAGTATTTCGCTTCGCCCAGGGGCTCCTTCATCGCCCGGACAGGATGGGAGGAAGGAGTGGAGGCTCCTGCGGTGGTGGCGGAAATGAAGGTCAATGAGGTGTTTATCGGCAGCCACCAGCATTTGGACGCCGGTTCCTTCCAGATTTACTACAAGGGCGCCCTGGCTACCGATGACGGTGTCTATAAGGGGGCGAAATCCGGGACACAGCAGGGCAGCTCCGATTATGCCTCCGACCATTGGAAGAATTACGCCCTACGGACCGCAGCGCATAATACGATTACTGTTCTGGACCCTGACGAGGTGTTCAAGACAGGAGTCACGGGATATGTCAATGACGGGGGACAAAGGTATCCCAACAACGGAACGGAGCCCGGCAACAGAGAACAATTGGAGAATCCAAACAGTGAATACCGGACCGGCAAGGTGCTGGGACAGGAATACGGTCTGGACCCGACAGCACCGAATTATACCTATCTGAAGGGAGACCTGACGGGAGCTTACAGCAGTAAAATCAGCGATTATGAACGCAGCTTCATGTTCCTTAATCTGAAGGACAACGTTCATCCCGCCGCCATGATCGTCTTCGACCGCGTGATATCCTCCAATGAAAACTTTAAGAAAGCCTGGCTCCTTCATGGTCTGGAGCAGCCTGAGGTATCGGGGAACCGGACCATCTTCCGGAATACCCGGCTGGACAGCAAGTTCCAATATAACGGCAAGCTGACGGTGGACACTTTGCTGCCCAAGGCCGCCAATACGGAGATAAACGTCATCGGAGGTCCGGGACAGGAGCATTGGTCAGGCGGCTCCAGCCACTACGGACAACCCAGCGGCGCAACCGAGGGAGTCGGATACCGTATAGAGGTATCTCCCAAAGCTCCGGCACAAACGGATTATTTTCTGCACGTATTGCAGATGACGGATGCCAATCCCGATGTTCCTGCCTTGCCGGTTGCCATGATCGAGTCGGAAAAGCGGGTAGGCGTTGTAGTATCCGACAGGGTGGCGGTATTCGGCCGGGCGAAGGAGCGGACTCAGGAGCCCGTGGAATTCAGCTTCACCAATGACGGTGAATTCGAGATCACCGTCGCCGACTTGAAGGAAGGAACCTGGACCATTGCCAAGGACGGCAATGCTTATGGAACCGCAGTTGCAACACGGGATGGCGGTGTGGGGGTCTTTAGAGGCGGACCTGGTTCGTATCAGCTGGTCTATGCGGGTGTTCAGGGAGAGCGGCCGCCTGTGCAGCCGGAGCCCTTGCCGGAGCCTGCCATTGGGGTGCTGGCTAACGATATCCCCATATATTCGGAGGTTCCTCCCATGATGCAGGGGAATTCCCTGCTGCTGCCTGTGAATCTGTTGAAGCATCTCCATTCGGAGGTTGCCGAAACGGACGGAGCTGCCACGATCACCCATCTGGGTACGGAGGTGAAGCTTACGGCCGGGTCCGATACCGCCTATGTGGATCAAAGCCCCGTGACCATGGAGGCCCCTGCGGTTCTCAAGGAAGGACGGCTTCTCGCACCCGTGGAATTCATCAGCCAGGTGCTGAACCTGGAGGCTGTCTACCATGAGCAGGTGCAGATTCTTGCCATGAACGAGAAGGAGGACGCTGCAGGCACACCGGAGGAGGGATATATCACCATCAAGGGCAGCTCCACCAGCGAAATAACCGAGGGTTCTGAGCCCAGAAAATCGTATGACCTGAGCAACTCCACCTACTGGGCTGCCCACGGCTACTCCGGGCAATGGGTCCAGTATGATATGGGAGAAGCCGTTGATATTACATCTGCTTTGATCATGTGGCATAACAAGAAGGCCCGGCAGGCGGTATTCAATATCCAGGTCTCCGATGACGGAGCTGATTGGACAACGCTGTTCGAGAATAATCTTACAGGGAGCCTGAACGAAAATTACACCTTTGAGGAATTTGTCTTCCCTGAGGGAACAAGGGCGCGTTATGTAAGAATTACTCCTTTTGGTACAACCAAGGATGATAAGAACACCATCAATGAGATTAAATTCAGAGCAGGAGACAGGAACTAGGAGCCTGTCCGACGAAAGGAACATGGTGAATGTTGCCTGATGAATATGGATTCACCACAACCACTCCGTCGGACAGATTGCTAGCCTGTGGTTGATTGCGTGAATTGGAGAGGAAGGTGTGTGCAATGGATTTCAAAATCTGTGCCATTGGCTGTGGCGGAATCGCCAATTCTGTGCACGGTCCTGCGTATCAAAGATTCGCAGAGCGGTATCCCCAGGCGCAATTGGCCGCCTGCTGTGACAAGGACGGGGAAAAAGCCGCCGGATTCGCCGCGAAATTCGGCTTCAAGACTTATTATACGGATATGCACGCCATGCTCCAGACCGAAGCACCGGCTGCTGTCTGTCTCTCGGTTCCCGCTCATCTGACTGCCGGCATAGCCGCAGCTGTGCTTAAGCAGGGGTACCCGCTCCTGATGGAAAAACCCCCCGGCTTAAACCGGGAGGAGACCCTCGCGATCATGAGGGCCGCCGCTGAAAGCGGCACTCCCAATATGGTGGCCTTCAACCGTCGGCATATGCCGGTAATCGTGGAGCTGAAGCGGTTATTATCCTTGGAGCACCGGCCGGAGGACCTTCATTCGATCCAGTATGATTTGTACAGGTCCAACCGCAGGGATGCTGATTTTGCCGAGACGGCAATCCATGCCATCGATACTGTCCGGTATCTTGCCGGCAGTGATTACGCCCATATTGCCTTTCAATATCAGGAGCTCCCGGGGGCCGGTCCTGGTGTTGCCAATATTTTTATGGTTTGCCGGATGGTGTCCGGCGCCACGGCGAGGCTGAATATCTGCCCCGTAGCCGGGATTACTATGGAACGGGCTGCTGTCAGTGTGTTGAACAGCACGTATTTTGCCGAATTCCCCGTATGGAATTCCGTGGATTTCCCCGGCAGAATCCGGTGTTTTGTGAAGGATAAGCCGGTTATCGGCGTTGGCGGAGAAGACTTGCATGAATCCCCCGATATGTCTGTTACCAACGGCTTTTTTCAGGAAAACGAAGCCTTCTTCCTGGACATCATGGCCGGCCGGGAGCCTCCGGGAAATGTGGCGGCAGCCCTGCAATCCGTGGAGATTGCCGACTGCATCCGGCACAGGGCAACAGAATACCGCAGGGAGTAGACGTCGGGAGGTGGAACGCCATGCTGGAACAGCATGTCTGGCAAGGCAGATGGATTTGGCGCGAGGGGATTCTCCGTTCGCAGCACGGCAACGAGCGCGTATTGTTCCGGCGCGTATTTGCAGTACCGGAGGCTGGCTGTTGTCTGCGGCTGCGCTTGACGGCCGACAGCCGGTACCGGCTGTATATAAACGGGGAACAGGTGCTCGCGGGACCGGCCAAAGGGGATGAGCATGAGCATTATTATGAGACGATCGATGTGTCGGACCGGCTGCTCCCCGGTGACAATGTGCTGGCCGTTATGGTGGTGCACTACGGCGGTGACGGTTATGCGTCAGGCCCTGTATCCATTCATCGCTCCCCTTGGGGAGGCCTTCTGGCAGACGGAATACTCACAGGGAGGGACGGTGAAGAGCTGGAAGCCCTGCATTCAGATGAACGCTGGTTGTGCCTGGAGGACACCTCCTATCAGCTGATGCATGAATCCGACCTGACATTCCGCTGGCTGGGAGGAATCGAGAAGGTGGATGGCCGGCTGTATCCTCATGGCTGGCAGCGCAGGGAATATGAGGACGGCTCCTGGGAGAATGCCGTTCCTTTTATGGATACCACCGGAAGAAACGGCGTCCTGACACCGTGGCGGCTTGCGCCCCGCCCCATCCCCTTCCTGTTTGAAGAGTGGGGGAGCTTTGCCGGGGTGAAGCGGGTGTTGGAGGACGGGAGGATGGGAGAGACAGCAGTGAAGAGTTTTTTTGCAGGGGAAAGACAATCCGAGGCTCTCTTCCTGCCGCCCTTCAGCCGGCTGCTGATCGAACTGGATGCCGTCGAGCTGAAGACGGGCTATCTGCGGGCGGAATGGCAGGGGGGCGCCGGCAGTCATATCCGGATGCTTGCATCGGAATGCTACGAGGCACCCAATGCCGAGGCCAATCATGATCCGGAGGCAAGGCGCAGGAAGGGAAGGCGCGATGACAGCAGTCCGGACCGGATTTTGCTGGGGGATTCGGACCGGTATACCGCGGCCGGCTGCTGTCCCATTGGCGGTCCCGGGGATGAGTCGGAGGGTTATGAGCCCTTCTGGTTCCGGACCTTCCGTTACGTCCAACTGGACATCTCCACAGATGCCGAGCCGCTCCTGCTGCACCGTTTTGGCTACCGGACAACGGGATATCCCTTGGATGTCAAAACGCATTTTCGCTGTTCTTCCGCCCGGATGAACGGGCTTTGGCCTGTCAGCCTGCATACGCTTCAGCAATGCATGCATGAGACGTATGAGGATTGTCCCTATTATGAGCAGCTGCAGTATGCCATGGATACGTATCTGCAAATGCTGTTTCATCTGACGGTGGACGGAGACCGGCTGCTGCCCCGGAAAGCCATCCGGCATTTTCACCGTTCCCGGCTGCCGTGCGGACTTATCCAGTCCCGTTACCCCTGTTGCCGGACACAGGTGATTCCCATCTTCTCGTTGTACTGGGTGATGATGCTTCACGATTATTACCTGTACACCGGAGATGAGACGCTGCTGAAGGAATGCCGTTCCACTGTGGACGGAGTGCTGGAGTGGTTTCAGCAGCGGTTGAACTCCGAGGGGCTGGTAGGGGAGACGCCGCCGGAGTACTGGAATTTTGTAGACTGGGCCGACGGCTGGACAAGCGCCGTACCCGCCGCTGCGGCATACGGCCCGTTGACCTTGCACAGTCTGCTCTATATCGCGGCCTTGCGGCAGGCGGCGGAATTAATGGTCTGGTCAGGACGGCCGGGACTGGCGGAGGAATACGGGACCAGAGCGGCCAGGGTGAAGGCCGCTGTCCAGCATGGCTGCTGGTCGGAGGAGCGGCAGATGTACCGGGATGGCCCAACGGCGGAGCTGTACAGCCAGCATACCCAGATTTGGGCAGTAATGGCCGGTCTGCTGTCCAAAGAGGCGGCAGGAGAATTGATGGACCGTACCCAGGATTCGGAAGACCTGGCCCAGGTGTCTTATTCCATGTCCTTCTTCCGCTTCCGGGCGTTGTCCCTTGCCGGGAAGTATGCCCGTTCGTATCCTCTCTGGGACGACTGGTACAACATGCTTGATGAAGGACTGACCACCTGGGCGGAGTCATCGGTCTTTGACCGCAGCGACTGCCATGCCTGGGGAGCCGTGCCCCTTTATGAATTTCCGTCCGAGATATTGGGAGTCAAGCCGGGTGCTCCCGGTTATGGGATCCTTCTGGTGGCTCCCCGTCCGGGACCGTTGGAATGGGCGAAGGGTACAGTGACAACTCCGCATGGTCCCGTAGATGTGGAGTGGAGCATTGTAAAGGAACAATTTCAATTAACCCTGACATGCCCCGCAGGTCTCCCGGTTATGGTAGAATTGCCGGACGGCACTCAATATGATTTGGTTCCAGATGCAATGATCGTCTTGACATGTAAGTTGAAGGCGTAGTAAGCAAGCGTCAAACCGTAAACAATCGCGAATTTTACCGGACATGTTTCCGTTGGTACTTGCGGCCGGCTACTTCCTGAATTACGATGGAGAGACGATTGCGCGGCAGAGGAGGGAATGTCATAATATGAGCGATTATTGGAGCGACAGGTTCAAGGAAGGCGGCATGATCTGGGGCACGGACCCCAGCCCGACGGCGGTTGCGGCCAAGGAACTGTTCAAGCGGCACGGAGCCACGCGGATTCTGGTGCCGGGAGCAGGCTATGGGCGCAACACCAGGGTCTTTTCGCGTGAGGCGGGGATGCGGACGGAAGCCGTGGAGCTATCCGGGGAAGCTATTGCGCTTGCCGCGGAATGGGACCCGGATACCCTGTTCCGGCAGGGCTCGGTGCTTGAGCCCTCCATCGCAGGCGGTTTGTATGACGGCATCTATGCCTATGATGTCATTCACCTGTTTTTGCAGGAGGAGCGGGAGCAGCTTGTTGCCAATTGTTTCAAGTGGCTGGCCTGCGGCGGCCTGATCTATCTGACCTGCTTCTCGGATGAGGACAGCCACTACGGTCAAGGGGAACAGATTGAAGAAGGCACCTATGCGTATATGCCCGGCAAATATGCGCATTTTTTCACCGGCAAGGAGCTGGTGAAGCAGTTCGCCGCCTTCGAGGTGCTGGAGGCGGGTTCGGTCGATGAAACGCTGCGGTACGGCGATAACCGGGAGAAAACGTACAAGCTGCGCTATTTAACCGCCAGGAAGCCGTAAGCGGTGGGCTGCAGGAGTTGCTTTTCCGTTGCCGGATCATTGTCCTGTTACCCCTTGCCGCTGGTACAAGCTCCTTTGCCCGCCTATGTCCCGTCACTGCTGTCTGCCTGCCCCGCAGGCGCCTTGCCCCGGTAATGGCCGGCAGCGGGCTTCAGCTCCAATCCGCTGCGCCCGCATTCTTGCCGATGATCAGCACGGCCTGCTCCAGCGGCATGACTGTCTCGGTGCGGCAGGCCATGTCCTTCAGCCGGACCATGCCCTGGACGGCCTCATCTCCGCCGATCAGCAGGGCGTAACGGACGCCGCGGGAATCTGCGGCAGCAAGGGCCTTCTTCAGCTTCCGTCCGGTCAGCTCCGTGGATGTGCGGATTCCGCTTTCGCGGAGCAGGGCGGCCGCCTGCAACGCCTCCGCCGACATGGCGCCGATGGGAATCACTGCAGCGGCAGGAGCTGCGGCCGTCTGGAGCGGACGCTCCTTCAGCAGCTCGGCTATGGACTCGATGCCGAAGGACAAGCCTGCCATGGGACAAATGGCCGCGTCCCCGCTGCCGGCCAGTCTGCCGGTGATGGCGTCATAGCGCCCGCCTCCTCCCAGACTGGAGACAAATTCGCCGGAGGAAGCGAATATTTCGTATACCGTTCCCGTGTAGAAGGAGAGCCCCCGGGACAAAAACGGATCGAAGCGGCAGATTTCCTTCAGCCCGGCGGCGTTGATCAGGCTTTGCAGCGCCCGGACCTCCGCAGCGCCAGCCCCTTGCTCCAGGCCGAACTCCCTGCACAGCTCCCCGAAGTCCGGATTTTTACAGTCCGCCAATTGCAGAACCGCAGCCGAGACCGTTTCTTGCAGGCCCTTGGCCAGCAGCTCGTTTTTGACCTCGGCTGTTTCCAATTTGGCAAGCTTATCGAGAGTCAGCATCACGGACAAGCTCTTGCCAGACGGAACCTCCACTGCGGCCAGCAGCTCCCCCAGAAAACGGCGGTTGTTCCAGCGGATCTCCACGGCGATTCCCAGTTCGCGGAATGCCTCCGCCGCAAGCTGCATCAGCTCCGCTTCGGCCTCAGGCCCCTCCGCCCCGGCAATATCCGCATCGCATTGGATGAATTCCCGCAGCCTTCCCTTTTTCACCGGACCATCCCGGAACACCTTGCCGATCTCATAGCGCTTGAAGGGTAGGGGCAGTCCCGGATTCTGCGCCAGCAATTTGGCGAAGGGCAGGGTGAGGTCATAGCGGAGGCCCAGATTCCTTCCTCCCTGATCCCTTAGCCGGTAGACTTCCTTCAGAATCTCGTCTCCGCCCCCGTATTTGGAGGCCAGCAGCTCCATTTCGTTCAGCACCGCCGTATCCGTCCGTTCAAAATCGTACAGCTTGAACAGCCTCTCCAGCTTCGACCGGATCATATCCCGCACGGCTTGCTCCTTGCCCCAAAAATCCGCTGTTCCTTTTACATTTTGCATTTGTCCTCTTCCTTTCGGTTGGCATAAAATAAAAAACGCGCCGGACCTCTTGGTCCTGCGCGTTTGTATGCCGCAGGGAGGCCAACGCGGGAAGCGTTAGCCCACCCTGTAGAAAGTCAGGGGTGCTAACGCTTTTTGTGATAATAATGAAGATTGAAGACGGCTCCGGCTGCTGACATATGGCAATCCCCTTCATAAACGGTTAAACCGATTATACTGAGTTTGTCTCATGAATGCAACGGTCAATTTTTCGGCGGATTCTTATCCGGTTAAATGACCGCAACTCCCTCGGGCACGGAGAGACTGACACTCCCGTTGTCGTACTCGAAGCGCACCTCTCCGGCAGGAATCCGGAAGCTTAGTTTGATCCGGGCAAGGGAATCGGGGATATGGGGGGTGAAACGGAGCTTGCCCCAGCCCGGCTCGGCAGGATTCAAGCCGATGATTTCCTCAATCAGCAGGGGAACAGGCGCGCTTGCCCAAGGATGGCACAGGCTGGTGTTCCACTTCAAATCCTTGGACCACGCCTCGAAGCAGGTAGTAGCCCCTTCCTTGACCATATTGCCCCAGGAATGGAGATCGTCTGCTGCAATCAATTCATAGAGCAGACCGTATTCCCGCGCCGCCGCCAGAGCCTTCAGCACGAAATAAGCCATGTAGACGCCGCAGCTCAAGCGTTTCTCGCGGATAAGCCCGACAATGGGCTGGACAGCCTCCTCCGGGGCCAGGCCGAACAGGAGGGGAAGGACGTTGGCATGCAGCGAGCTGTGACGCGACCCTTCGGCATCGACGAACAGGCGCACCTCCTGATCATAGAAGACGCGGCGGAAGGCCTCGCGGAAGCTGTCCGCCTCCTGCCCGTCCCGGGGGAGCTGCAGAATTGCGCGGATTTCATTCATGGTGCCCAACGCTCCGTAATAGAAGGCGTTAATCACATTGTGCATGCCGCGGGTGTCTCCCCGGACCAGAGAGAAATCGTAGCCGTCCCGCAGATTCTCCGGCCAATCCACCAGATTCCACTTGTCATTGACGGAATCAAGCAGGCCGTCCTCCCGTTTGAAGGCGCGGAAATAGCGCATGATTCCCTCCGCTACGGGGTACATTTCCTCCAAAAAGGCTCTATCCCCGCTCAGCCGGTAGTATTGCAGCAGCTGCATGGGCCATTGCAGGGAGAAATCGGCGATTTCCTGCATGAAGTTTCCCGGGGCCACAGCCATCAAGCCCGGACAGACCTTGGCGGAAAACACCGCGAAGTCCTGGAGCGCCTTGCGGAACATGCGCAGGTCGCCCGACAGGTAGGCGTGGGCGTGGGTAATAATGGTGTTGTCCCCGAGGTATTGGCCTTTCTCCCGCGAAGGGCAATCCACATAATTCTCCTGGGTGCCGAATTGCACGCCGTTGCTGCAGATGCTCCAGATGGAATTGAGCAGCGGGCTGGAGGAGTCGAAGCGGCACGCATCCTCTTCCAGCGGATAATGCCGCACGATTGCGGCGAGAGAGCCGGGCTCAAACTCCACATCGGCATCAGACAGCACCTCCACATAGCGGAAGGCCTTGTAGTCGTAGAATTCAGGCTCATCCCATTCCCCGGACAGGGTCCAGGTTTCCTTGTAGGTGCAATTGCATCTCATCTCATACCGGACCCGTCCCAGGTCCTGCAGTTCTTCTCCGCAGCGGATCTCCACGGTCCGGCCCGCTCTGCCCTTGGCGCGGGCGGTGAATTGTCCGGTAATCTCATGCCCGAAGTCCAGCAGCATCCCGCCTTCAACGGGTTCTATCCGTGTGGGAGCCTGCCGGTAAACAGAGAGCGGCGGGGTAGGCTGCGACACCGGAAGGTGATCATCTCCGGGGTGCTCACAGGCGGCCAGCCAGCCGGAGTCGTCGAAGCCTGCTTCCTTCCAGCCTTTGCGGCGCAAGCGGCTGTCGATATTCTCCAGGTATTGTGTATTGTAGCCGATGATCCCGGCGCTGCTGTACTCGGCCGCCAGGCTGTATTTCCAACTGCTGTCCGACTGTGCCGCTGTTTCCCCGTCTACCAGGAGACGGGCGGCCATACCCTGCCGGTAATCCCCGCTGCTGTAGGAGCGGGAGATCAGGCCGTGGTAATAGACGTGGACGGCTATGATATTTTCGCCATCGTGAAGGTAGTTCTCCACCGCATGTGTATTGTAGAAATAATGATCATGAACCCCCTGGGCAGGCCCTTGTCCGACGAATTGTCCGTTGACGTATAATTTGTAATAATCGTCAGCGGTAATATCGATGAAGGCTTCCCTTGGGACTTCTTGAAGCGTTACTGACTTTCTGACGAGCATGTGGACGTTTTGCAGCTCCTCCTTATGCTCATGCTTTACTGCACCCGCATTTTCCTTATGATAGATATGAATGGGAGCCAATCCCTCAAACCGTTGATCCATAATCCATTTGGCTGTGCCTAAACGGTTCATCCCGATACCGCCTTTCTGCTGCTGATAGATTCCTACTCTTGAGGATAGCCCATCACACGCCGCAAATCTTGGGCAATCTGACGGAGAATTGAGGCGGATTGACGCGGATGGCGGACTTGCTTAGAATATGTAGTGAATCCAACCGTATACCCGGAGCGGATAGCCGTTTCAGGCGGATGCATGGAGGCGAGACGATTATGCTGCTGTATGCCAAGGAGTCATTTCTGGAGAGCGGGGAATTTCCCTTCGGGATATTTCCTTACTTGACGCTGCCTACCCGTCCGTTGTCCCCTCATTATCATGAGTTTATCGAGCTGGTATATGTGGCGGACGGCCATGGCGAGCACTTGTACAAGGGCGATTCCTATCCCATTACCAAGGGAGATATTTTCGTGATCCCGCCGGGCGTTCGGCATGATTACCGTGTGGCCGGAGGCACTCCCCTGGAGATCTACAACGTGATGTTTATGCCGTCTTTTCTGGCTCCCGTGCTGGAATCCCTGTCGCAGGTGACGTCCTTTCTCGACTTTTTCTATATGGAGCCCTTTCTCCGGCGGGAGCTGGATTTCGATTCCCATCTGAAGCTGTCGCTGCTGGAGGGGCAGGAGGTAAGACGAAGGCTGGACCGGATTGTGGGGGAGTTTCGGGAGAAGGCCCTGGGATACCGCATTTCCATCCTGGCCCTGTTGGTGGAGCTGCTGGTATTCTTAAGCCGCTGTTATGGACATGGCGTGGTCAAGCCGGTATTCGACAGCAACGAATCCAAGGCAATCGCCAAGCTGTGCGAATTCGTGGACCGTCATTACGCCGAGCCGATCCATCTGGAGCAGGTATGCCGCATGTGCGGCATGAGCCAAACCGCCTTCACCGGAAAATTCAAGCAATTGACCGGCCGGACCTTCACGGAATACCGCAACGAGGTGAGAATCCGCGCTTCTCTTAAGCCGCTTCGGGAGAGTGAAGCCAAGATCGTCGACATCGCGGTAAATGTAGGCATCGGCGACCTCAGCCATTTCAACAAGCTGTTCAAGCAGCATCTGCTGATGACACCCAGACAATACCGGATGAAGCACCGCTGATAGCATTTTTTCCCTGTGCAACCGGCGGGGTGTATGGATCAAACGCTTTACACCCGCTTTTGGCCGCACGCTGCATGGACCGCAGGGGAGAGGGATCATCTTATACAAGCATCAGCTTAAAATAAACGAATCACAACAAGAGCTTCTCCAACCTGACCTGGCGGTAATTTTCCGTCAGGTTTTTACCATGAAGGCATGCTTAGGAAAGTATCTGACCTTTTTTCATTGCAAAAATATAGGATATCCCTTATCATGTGTGTATACTGTTTATTCTGTATATGTATAACATGTACAGTTGTTGGAAGGGTGGAGCGATGAAGATTATTATCCGCAATCTGTCCGACCGGCCCTTGTACCAGCAGATCAAGGATCAGGTCAGGGCCGCCATTCTGCGGGGAGAACTGCCGGAGGGGGAGCTGCTGCCGTCCATCCGCGCCCTGGCTACGGATCTGCGGGTCAGCGTATTGACCACCAAGAAGGCTTATGACGAGCTGGAAGCGGAAGGATTCGTTGTGACCGTAGCGGGCAAGGGCACATATGTCGCCCGGGAAAATATGGAGCTGTTCCGCGAATCCAAACGGTATGAGGTGGAATTAAAGCTGCATGAGGTGTGGCGGGTGGCCTGCTCTCTGGGGATAGGCAAGGAAGAACTGCTGGCCATGATGAATCTGGTTATGGAAGAGGAGGGAGAGGGCGAATGAACGCGATCCTGGAAGTGTCCGGACTTGTGAAGACCTATAACCGCTTTAAGCTGGATCATCTGGATTTTTCGCTGCAGGAGGGCTGTATCACCGGGTTCATCGGAGCGAACGGCTCAGGCAAGACTACGACGATCAAATCGATTCTAGGCTTAACTATCCCCGATGAAGGAACTGTCAGACTCATGGGGCAGGAGCTTGCCGGTCATGAGCGGGAGTTCAAGGACCGGATTGGCGTGGTGCTGGACGAAGGGTATTTCTATGACGGACTGTCTCTGCGGGAGATGAAAAGCATTATAGCTCCTGCCTACTCCCGGTGGGATGAGGCGGCCTTCAACAGTTATACGAACCGCTTTGGGCTTCGGTCTGACCAGAAAATCGCCGAGTTGTCCAAGGGGATGCGGATGAAGTATGCCCTGGCCCTGGCGTTGTCCCACCATGCGGAGGTGCTGGTCATGGATGAGCCTACCAGCGGTCTGGACCCGCTTACCCGCAGGGAGCTGATGGAGATTCTGCTGGAGTTTATGGGAGGAGAGGGGAAAAGTGTTTTTTTCTCTACCCATGTTACATCGGACCTGGATAAGGTGGCGGATACGCTCATGATGATTGACAGAGGAAAGCTCCTCTTCCATGAAGACAAGGACCAACTGCTGGAACGCCACAGTCTGGTGAAGGGGGACAAGGGCTGGATCAATGAGCAGGTCCGGGAGCTGTTCATTTCTTTGCATGTGACGGAATATGGGTTTACCGGATTAACAGCCCGCAGGGATGAGGTGCTGCGGTCGATGAACGGTGCGCTTCTGGAGCGGCCTGCTATTGAAGATATCATGCTGGCATATGTGGGGAGGTAGGCTGGATGCTGTTTCATCTGATGAAGAAGGATTTGCTGCTGGTCAAGAATCATCTGCCGGTCCTGTTGGTGTTTTCCGTATTGGCGCCCCTGTTTATCTCAGCCAAGCTGCCGTTTGAGAGCGGCGGATTCCTCCCGCTGTTTACTACGGTTATATTTGTAGAATATTTGATTTATACCTCCGTGGCGGTCATTGAGGAGAAGACGGGGGGCGCGGTGCTGCTCACTGCCGCTCCTTACACCCGAGCCATGCTGATTAAAGCCAAGTATTTGCTGATTGCAGCCATCTTTGCCGCCGTGCTGCTGATCTACGGACTTATGTCCGTTGCTGCTCCAACTGTCCTTGAGCCTCTGGGGGCAAGTGCCTGTGGCTGGACGCTGGCGCTGGTTGCTCTTGGCTTCGGCGTGCTGATTCCCATTCAGTATCGCTTCGGCTATGAACGGATGAAATATATCTTTATGTTCCCCGTGTTCCTTACCCCGTTTGTGGCGCCTGCGTTGGGACGCTTGCTGGGTCCGGTGGGGGAAACAATCCGTTCTGTTTTTCCGGAAATGGTGCTGGGGGTGCTTCCTTTCGTGCTGGCGTTGCTTGCGGGATACTGCTCCATGAGCCTGTCGGCCGATATTTATTCGCAAAAGGATCTGTAGCGGGTGCCAGACAGAGCAACTGGCGTTAAAGAAATTTGGGCCTTTCTCCACTACCCGGAACATGCAGGCAGCGGTGAGAGGCCCTTTTTGCAATGATTCGAATGTTTGGCTTTCCCCGCACACTTTCCCGCTCTACATATCTGTCAGCGCCAACCACCCTGTTTCTTGGCCTCCGATGGAGTCATTCCCTTCACTTTCTTGAACAGCCTGGTAAAGTAGTTCAGATTGCCGCATCCCACCCGGTCGGCCACCTCGGTAACCGTCGCGCCTCCTTGTAGCAGCTTCTCGGCTTCATCCATACGCAGACGGTTGACATAGTCAACGAAGGTGCGTCCTGTTGCCGCTTTGAATACATTGCAAAAATGATAGGGAGTCAGATGAACAAGCCGTGCCGCCTCCGAGACCGACAGCTTCTCGAAGCAGTTCGCCTCGATATGAAGGATCAAGGCCTTGAACCGCTCCATCCGCTTATCTGCAGCCGCGGAGGGTTCGTTCTCCCGCTCTGGCAGATACACCCGGGCAAGCAGGATAAAGGCCAGATGCAGCCTGGCTTTAATAGCCATCTCGTAGGCGGGCTGCTTGCGCTCGTATTCCGCGATAATGGATCGGATATTGTCACGTACAGGCTTTAGTTCCGCGCTGTCCTCCAGCTTGATGGGGAAGCGGAGCTTGCCATCGAGATAAGGCGACAGGTAGCGGTCATGGACAGGATCGCCCGTTGGGCCGTCAAGGAGGGAACGGTTAAAGACCAGCGCCCAATATTCCACTTGATCCTCTGTCGCAGCAAAACCCACATGCAGTCCGCCGCTTGGTACGATCAGCAGATCTCCGGGGGCTGCTTCATACTGCTGCCGGTCGATGTGGAAGGAGGCTCTGCCCGCTGTCATATAGATCAACTCGAAGTGGTCATGCCAGTGCAAAAACATCACAGATCTGCCGATTCCGCTTGCCGGGGAGGCGTTGCGAAACAGATTAACCGGATAAAAGCTGTCCTTTAAGTTCGTGTTTTCCCTCAGCTCCAACGGGTATGTCATAGCTGCTTTCCCGCCCTTCAACCGCATTAGGCCCACGATATTACAAAGCCCAAGATCAGATAAATAAACCGCAAAATGAGATAGAGTATGCCTGTAATAATGGAGATATAATGACTTATGAATCTCATATTAGCATAATATAGGAGTGATGGGCAATGGCCGGGCAGCATACGGGAATACGGATAGGCACCATGGTCGATGGAGACAAGGCGGCAAGTGTCATTCCGCAGATTGCGGACCATGGTTTTGAATCATTCAATCTGAAATTTTGGCAAACCACGGGGGAGCTTGATCTGGCAGAGACAGCCAAGCGGGTGCGTGAAGCGATGGAGGAGCAGGATCTGGTCATTTCCGCCCTCAGTATATTCGGCAATCCGCTGACGGGAGCAGGCAATAACGCAGACACGCTGGCCAGCTGGGAACGGCTGATCGACCATGCTCATCTGTTTGGCACAGATATCGTATCCGGGTTCACCGGGAGATTGACCGATCTGCCTATCGATGAATCGATTCCCCAATTTGCCCGGGTGTTCGGCGAGCTGGCCCGCCGGGCGGCAGACAGAGGGGTGCGCCTCGCCTTCGAGAATTGCGACATGGGCGGCACATGGTGGAAGGGTGACTGGAATATCGCGCATAACCCGGCTGCCTGGGAACTGATGTTCAATAGCGTCCCGGAAGACAACATCGGACTGGAGTGGGAGCCATGCCATCAGATGGTCAGCCTGATCGAGCCGATTCCACAGCTGCGGGAATGGGTGCATAAAGTGTTTCACGTGCACGGCAAGGATGCCACCATCGCCTGGGATATTGTCCGCGAGCATGGTATACACGGCCCGCGTCCCTTCGTCTGGCACCGGACTCCCGGCTTTGGCGATACCAATTGGGCAGATGTGATAACCATCCTGCGTCAGGCCGGTTATCAGGGAACCATCGATATCGAAGGCTGGCATGATCCTGTGTATAAGGGCGAGCTGGAGATGACGGGACAAGTGCATGCCCTGAATTATCTGATTCGCTGCCGTGGCGGGCATTTGGTGGCCAATCCGCAGTAGCACAACGGGGAGAGGAAGGGGGAAGAAGCATGGGGAAGTTTAATATTGTGGTGGCCGGCTGCGGCAGTATGGCTAATGCCTGGGTGAAGGCTGCTCTGGCCAGGGAGGATGCGGCTATTGTCGGGCTGGTGGACCTCAAGCCGGAAGCGGCACAGGCGATGGCGGACCGGCATGGCTTAAGCTGCGGCCTTTACACCGATCTCTCGCAAGCGCTCAGGGAGACGCGGGCCAATCTGGTCTTTGACGTGACGATCCCGGCCAGCCATTACAGCATCTGCTCCACGGCCATGCAGATGGGGGCCGACGTGTTCGGCGAGAAGCCCATGACGGAATCCATGGAGCAAGCGCATGGGCTGGTTGCCATAGCGGAGCGGACGGGCCGGTCCTATGCAGTAATGCAGAACCGCCGGTTCATCCCGCAGCTGCGGGCGTTGAAGGAGCTGATCTCGCAGGGCGGGATCGGCAGGCTTGGCTATACCGGCGCCGATTTTTTTATCGGCCCCCACTTCGGCGGCTTCCGCGATACCATGGACAGTCCGCTTATCCTGGATATGGCGGTTCATACGTTTGACCAGGCGCGCTGCCTGACGGGTGCAGACCCCGTCTCCGTATATTGCCACGAATTCAATCCTCCGGGTTCATGGTACGCCGGCAATGCGTCTGCCGTCTGCATCTTCGAGATGTCCGACGGCTCGGTGTTCGCCTACCGCGGCTCCTGGTGCGCGGAGGGCGCGCCAACCTCCTGGGAAGCGCAATGGCGCATGAACGGCGAGATAGGGACGGCCGTCTGGGATGGCACCGGAACCCCTTACGCCGAGAAGGTTGCGCCAACCGACCAGAGCGGAAAATTGTTGCGCGAATTTGAGCGCTGGGAATTAGCCTCGAATTGGGGGGGACGGCCGGGACATGAGGGATGTCTGGATGAGATGTTCGCGGCATTGGCGGGAGGAAGACCGGCGGAGACCGATTGCCGGGACAATATCAAGAGCATGGCCATGGTGCACGGGGCAATCGAAAGTGTAAAAGCAGGACGGAAGATTGATCTTCGCGGGTATTAATCCCAGAGCTATCAGCAAGCCTGCAAAGTGCAGGCAGTATACCCGTTTGGCCGCTCCTTGGAGCCTGAAAGCCCCCAGTACCTGCAAAAATGCAGGCGTTGGGGGCTTTCACTTTGGACTGGTTATCCTGACACGGCCTACCACTTGGCCGAGCCGGGGTACGGGCAAGCGGAGGCGGTGAGCCTGGCCCGCCAGCGGACAAGGCAGCCGCAGTGGCGGCAGGTGGAGCCGCCCTGCAGCGCCTCGCATGCCTCGCACGCAGCTATGCGGCTGCGGTAGACCTCCTCCGGCACGGCCTCGCCCTCCCGCAGCACCATCCGCTTCCACAGGCGCTCCACCTCCGCTTCAGCATCCACCTCGAAGCAGCCCTTGCAGTCTGTTCCGGCGTTCTCCGTCATGGCAGCCCCGCCTCCCCTGTCATCAGACCCTCTACTTTTGGGAGCTTGCAAAGGTTCCAGCCCCCTCAATAACATACCAATATAATACCATTGATGGGCTTGCTTGAACATACAGAGGATAAATGAATCTTGCAGCCGCAGATCAGATGAATGCTTGGTTGACGGCCCACCAACGAAGGCTCTACAAATGATACAGCTCCATTTCGTTAATGGTAGGTTTATCGGTGGCGCTGTCCATGTACAGACGGAAATACCGGGCGGTCACCTCAGGGAAGCCGACGATTCTCCGGCTGCCGATGGTGGAGCCCGCCCCGCCGGGGACAGTGGTCCACGTCTGCCCGTCCTGGGAATATTGCAGCTGGAATGCGGTTACTCTCTGGAAGGAGGTTTCCTTTATAATCACGGTGTTGATTGTCCTGGCCGCGCCCATATCGACAGCAAGCCATTGCCCTGCCACGGCTTGCGCCGCCCAGCGGGTGGAGAGGCTCTCGTCGAAGGCCCGGACCGCTTCATAGCCGCTATAGGCGCTTGATGCGGAATAGGTCATCCCAAGTCCCAGATTGGGCGCGGTGAAGGGAAGATTATAGACCTCCATCTCATTGATGGTAGGCTCCCCGGACGCGTCCAGAATGTACAGCCTCAGGTACCTGGAGTAGACGGGAACAAAGCTGATTGTCCGGCTGCTGCCGATGGCCGTTCCGCCGGAGCCGGGTATATCCTCCCACGCTGCTCCGTCCATGGAGGATTGCAGCTTGAACGAAGTTACTCTCTGGAAGGAGGTTTCCTTCAGCACAACCTGGCTGTACTCCAACGGCGTGCCGAAATCGATGGAGACCCATTGGTTGGACGGGGAGCCGCGGGAGGCCCAGCGGGTTGCAGGATCTCCGTCGAATAACAGTTGCTCAGGATAGGAGCTGTAAGCGTTGGATGAGGCATAATTCTGATTCGCGGCCAGGTTGTTATGGTAATCGGCGAGATCCCCGTTGCCCTTCCATGCGGCCAATTGTCCCCAGATGTTTCCTTGCCTTTGTTCATTGGTGGTGACATTGTTAACGGCAGCCGCGCCCAGCCGGTCGAGCAGCTGCTGCAGGTACAGGCTTCTCGGCAATACGGGCTCCCCCCACGATTCCCAATGCCCGGTGCCGTCATATACCTGCTCGGCACCGCGGCAGCCGATGGCAAAGTTCCTCCCGCCAACCGGACTTGCCGCTCTCACGTCATCATTGGTTGTGCTCATGGGATTGTAGCTGCGGCAATTCCAGAATACGATCTGTGCTCCGGTCCAGCCTTGTCTGCTTCCCAGGCTGCCCCGGTTCCATACTCGGAGGGCTCCCGTCTGTATATTGTCGTACAGGGTTCCGGTAGCGTAACGGTGATGCGGTCCGGAATCCGCATGGGAATTAATGGCGTAGGAGTCCAGAAACACATTGGGCCCGGCCACCCGGGAGCTGGTGGAGAACTCGTGACGTCCGTCTTCCGCATAATTGCGCTGAAACAGGTTTAAGGAGCTGGTCTCATGATTGATCGCGAACGGATATCTCCGGCCGCCCTGGACCAAGGAGACCATTTCTCTGACTGCCGAATCCTGAACCGTTATCCGGGTATTCCATTTGTTCAAATTAACCAGGGAATGGGCCAAATGAAGTCCCGTTACATTCCGTATCCAGCCGTCCTCCACGTAATCGAAGACGATGGCATCCTGCACATGCTGCTCGTCCGTTGCACCGGCATAGACGGAATCGAACCGCAGATCCTCCACCCCTGCATGATATGCCCGCTCGGCCCGGTATTGGGCCACATATCCGCCGCCGTACTGATCGCTGATGGATTGCACCAGGGGAATATCCACGGTGAGCGTATTGCCGCTGACTGCGGTTACGGTTCTTTCATATTTGACGATGTACGTTTGAGGGGTCCAGCCGTACTGCGCCATGTCCAAGCCGTCAATCCAGGCGGCATTGGGCGTCCGCACGACAAAGATTTTATCGCCCGCCTTGAAATTGGCAGCAGACGCAATCTCGAAGCTTCTTGCTCCGGTGGGGACATAAGAGGCTGTAATCGGTTGACGGGTATGGGGCGTCTCACTCACCAGGTCGTTAACAACAGAGAGCCAATCGATATTGATCATATTGCCGCCTGCCGGATTTTCGAAGGTCAGATACAAGTCGTAAATGCCGTCTGTGGGTTCGATGAGCACGAACGCATTGGCAAAGCTTGTCCAGCCGCCTGTGGAAGCATTGGCATATTGGCCGATGACAGGACCGGTCACGCTGTTTAATCTTACCTTCATGACGCCGCTTGAGTTATTGGAGGCTACGCGGAAATGGATCTCCTTGGCCCCGCTTAAATCAACGGCATCATACTTGATCCAATCTCCGTCGTTTACCGATCCGATATACTGGTTGTCGCCTCCGGTATAAATGGATGTGCCCGAATGGCTGCTTCTGTCCTCCCCTTCGATCCGGGTTTCAAGGGGAGACGGACCGACCTCCAGCAGATTGTACGCAACAGCCGAGGTGCCGAGTAAGATGGTTCCATCCGCTCCCTGGCCCTCTCCGCGCAATACGACGCCTCCTTGCTCCATATGCAAGGTGTCCCCCACTTGATAAGTGCCTGCCGTCAGCAAAATCGCCCCCCGGAATCCGTTGGCGTCCGGGGAAAGGGCGGATACCGTATTTATAGCGTTCTGAATCTGTGCCCGGTCATCGCCCCCGGAAGGAGAGAGCGTCGCCTTGACAGGGATGGAGGAACGCACAGGCAGCGCCACGCCGCCTCCCTTGTAGCCTGCATAGGAGAAATCCGGCATTCGGTTGACCGCGTTGGCTTCTCCTTCGTTGGCATAGGCGTTATACTGGAGCGCGCCATTCTCCAAATAGACTACTGAGCTGCTGCTTGCTTCAACCGCACCGGGATGTGCAGGAAGAAGCGGCGTGAGCAGCAATGCGGCCAGGATCGCCGTTGTGAACCGATTCCTTGTCATGAACATGATAAACCTCCTTATGTTTTTGATAGCGTTTACAAATCCTACCTTATCAAATTGCAAACTATCGCAACACCCGGCTATTGTTTATTTTTCGTAGTAATTGTATTTATCGGCCTTCGCTTATTCCCATGTGGAGACAAATACTACGATTTTATAACAGTGGTCCGGTTTTGACCGCTTCTGATTCACGGTATAGTTGTCGTGTACCTAAACAACGAGAGGTGGATTCGGTTTGGACACTATAAGCTACGACAGCACGACCAAACTGCGCTATACGAAGCCCGCTGCTTCATTCAACGAAGCGCTGCCCCTTGGGAATGGCCGGCTGGGCGGGATGGTGTACGGGAGGGTCGGGGAGGAGCGGGTATCGCTCAACGAAGACTCCATCTGGCATGGGGGAAGCCAGAGAGCGGACAGCCCCGATGCCAACCAATGGCTCCCTGCCATTCGGGAGCTGCTGCGGGAGGGCAAGCAGAAGGAAGCGGAGCATCTGGCCGTCATGTCCATGATGTCTTCCCCGAAATATATGCATCCCTATCAGCCGCTGGGAGATTTGCTGATCCGGATGCAGGACCGTTCGGCAGCCGCTGACAATTATGAGCGTTCCCTTGAGCTAAGCACCGGGATTGCCGCTGTTGCGTATTGGCATCAGGGATACCGGTATACAAGGGAATATATCAGCAGCGCCGTTGCCGGTGTTCTCGTGATCCGGCTGGAAACGGATCATCCGGCGGGCCTGAGCTTCGGCGTTCACCTCATGCGCCGTCCCTTCGACAGCGGCTCCCGGAAGGCGGATGACGCAACCGTCTTGATGAGCGGAGATGGCGGCGGGGAGGGCGTGAGGTTTGCGGCCGGGGTTAGAGCGGCTGCCGGGGACGGAAGGGTTCAGGTGATTGGCGATTTCGTATCGGTTCATGGCGCCAGCGCCGTTACGCTGCTGGCAGCGGCGGAAACCTCCTTTTACCATGGAGAGCCGTATGAGCAGGTATGCCTGGAGCGGCTTCGCGCTGCGGCCGCCCTTCCCTATGACGCGCTAAAGCAGGCCCATCTGGAGGAGTATGGAGCCAAATACAACCGTATGCAGCTTTCCCTGTTTCCAGACAAGGAAGCGCGCGATATCCACCCAAGCGCCAGTCTGCCCACGGATGAAAGATTGCGCTTGTATGCTTCCGGGGAAGAGGACCCGGGGCTGGAGGAGCTGTTCTTCCATTACGGCAGGTATCTGCTCATATCCTGCTCCCGTCCGGGCACGCAAGCGGCCAATCTGCAGGGAATATGGAATGAGAGCTACACGCCTCCATGGGAATCGAAATATACGATCAATATCAATACGCAGATGAATTATTGGCCCGCCGAGGTATGCAATCTGTCCGAATGCCACGAGCCGCTGTTTGATTTGATCGAGCGCATGCTGCCCCATGGGCGGAATACAGCCCGGAGGGTGTACGGCTGCGAGGGGTTCGTTGCCCACCATAATACCAATCTGTGGGGAAATACGCATATCGAGGGGGTGCTCGCCACCTCCTCCATCTGGCCCATGGGGGCCGCGTGGCTGACCCTTCATATGTGGGAGCGGTTCCGGTTCAGCCTGGACGAATCCTTCCTGCGGGAGCGGGCTTATCCGTGCATGAGGGAAGCGGCTCTGTTCCTGCTGCAATATCTGACGGAGGATGGGCAGGGAAGGCTTGTGACAGGCCCCTCCCTCTCGCCGGAGAATAAGTTCACCCTTCCCTCCGGCGTTCAGGGCACATTGTGCATGGGGCCGTCTATGGATTCCCAGATTGTGTCCGAGTTGTTGCGCGCCTGTATCAAGGCGAGTGAAATAATCGGCGGAGAGGAGGAATTCCGGGGGCGGCTGAAGACGGCATTGGACCACATTCCCCAGCCGGCCATCGGTAAGAACGGCACGATTATGGAGTGGATACAGGAGGTGGAGGAAGCAGATCCGGGCCACCGGCATATCTCCCATTTATTCGCCCTATATCCCGGACACACCATCCGGGCCGGTGAGCATCCCGAGCTTGCCGCAGCTGCCCGCCAAACCCTGGTGAACCGTCTGGCCCATGGAGGGGGACATACCGGCTGGAGCCGGGCGTGGATCATTAATTTTTGGGCCAGGCTGCAGGAGGGAGAGCAAGCGCATGCCCATCTGAGACAATTGCTGAGCGCTTCCGTCTACCCCAACCTGCTGGATTGCCATCCGCCGTTTCAGATTGACGGCAATTTCGGCGCAACGGCGGCTATAGCGGAGATGCTGCTCCAATCCCACGGCGAGGCTCTGGAGCTGCTTCCGGCGCTGCCTGCGGCATGGTCCTCAGGGGCTGTAACGGGATTGCGGGCCCGGGGCGGTTTTACCGTTGATCTGGAGTGGAGCGGGGGGAGGCTGCATCAGGCGCGGATTGCGGCGGACCATGATGGTTGGTGCAGCATCCGCTATTGCCCTCCGGGCCCGGCGCAGCCGGAGAACGGAGTGAGGTCCAAGGCGGGGAGCCTCTCTGGTGGAGGCCTCTCCATGCATGTGCATGACGGCAACGGGGCCATCATACAAGCCTTGGAAGAAGAGGCGCAGCGGATTTCGTTTGAAGCGCGCAGGGGAGCATGCTACCTGGTTGAAATCCAAAACAAATGAACGGTATTTTAAACAGGCGGGGGATATGCTTCTTTTAACGGCCTGGTTAAGATAGAGGAAGACAGAGTTACGAAAGAAAGCGAGGTTGAGCCTGTTGACAACAAAAGCAACTTCCGTTTCCTTAAGCAAGCAAACGGGACTGTTAAGCCGCAAAGGGAAAATCCGCAGGGCGCTGTCCGCCTATCATGCCTTATATATCATGCTGCTTCCGGGCCTGTTGTTTTTTGCCGTGTTCAAATATTTTCCCATGGGAGGCAGTGTCATCGCTTTTAAGGATTACAACATCTTCAAGGGCTTTTGGGACAGTCCCTGGGTGGGCTGGCATTGGTTCGAAATGTTCTTCCAGGCGCCCAATATCCAAAGGGTGCTGTGGAACACGGTCATATTAAGCTCCTATCAAATCATATTCGCTTTTCCGGCGCCGATTATACTGGCTCTTCTGCTGAACGAGCTGCGCCTGATGCACATGAAGCGGATTGTGCAAACCGTGCTGTATCTGCCCCATTTCCTGTCCTGGTCGATTATATTCGGCTTGGCGGTGATGATGCTGTCTCCGGGCACGGGGCTGATCAATGGCTGGATTCAGGCGGCGGGGGGAGAGCCGGTTGCCTTTCTGCAGAAGGCCGCTTATTTCCGCACCATTATCGTCGGCACGGGCATCTGGAAGGAGATGGGCTGGAGCGCCATCATCTTCATCGCCGCTCTGGCCGGAATTAATCCCTCCTTGTACGAAGCGGCCAAGATGGACGGCGCCGGCAGATGGGCGCTCATGCGGCATATCTCCATTCCGGGGATGCTCCCGGCTATTGTGATTTTGCTGCTGCTGAAGATCGGCAATATATTGGATCTGGGCTTCGAGCATATCTGGGTATTCCTGAATCCGCTTACCCTGTCTGTGGGGGATGTGCTGGATACGTATATTTACCGGGAGGGCGTGACGCAGTTTAAGTACAGTCTGGCCACCTCTGTCGGTCTGTTCAAGTCGGTTATCGGCTTCGTGCTGATCCTGACCGCCAACAAAATCAGCGACCGGATTTCCGGCGAAGGCCTATTCTAAAGCAAGGAGGTGTCCATATGCGAAGAAAAATGGAATTATTCGATATCGTCCTTGTCCTGGTGCTCACCGCGGCCTCTGTAAGCATCCTGCTTCCCCTGATGCATGTGGTGGCCGGCTCGCTGAGCGGCAAGATTCCCCTGATGAAGGGCGCAGTGGGAATGTGGCCCAAGGATCTGACCTGGATCAACTACCAGCTGGTGCTGGAAAACGCCGCCTTCTGGCGGGCATTCCGGGTTACCGTGTTTCTGGTTGTCGCCGGAACTTCTCTGAACATGCTGTTTACCGTGGTCACCGCTTACCCGTTATCCAAGCGGTATCTGCCCGGCAGAAGGGTGGCTATGATCTACATTATCATTACGATGATTTTCTCGGCGCCGCTTATTCCCACATACTTGCTGCTGAAAAACCTGATACTGCTCAATACGGTATGGGTGATGATTGTCCCGGGCGTCATTAACACCTTCAATCTGATTCTTGCCATTACCTTCTTCCGGGCGCTGCCCGAGGAGCTGTTCGAGGCTGCAAGAGTGGATGGCTTAAGCGAATACGGAATGGTCATGAGAATCGCCATGCCGATGGCCCTGCCCATTGTGGCCACCCTGTCGCTGTTCTACGCGGTAGGCCATTGGAATACGTACAGCAGCGGCCTGTACTTTGTGACCAACGCGGAGCTTAAGCCGCTGCAGGTGTATTTGTACAACATCATATCCGCAGGCAATGTGGAGGATTTGGCAGGGGGGTCCTTTGTGGATGTGGATATTACCCCCGAGGGCCTGAAGATGGCGACCATCGTTACAGCCACCTTGCCCATTGTGATCATCTATCCGTTTATCCAAAAGTATTTCATCAAGGGCTCCACATTGGGTTCCTTGAAAGAATAATGGTTTTCATGCATGATCTATATATGAAAAGGGAGGCAATTGAACATGAATAACAAGGTAAAAACGGGAAAGCTGCTGCTTGCGGCGGCTTTGACGGCAAGCTTGATCTCGGCGTGCAGCTCCAAGGAGTCTTCGGCCCCCAACGGACAGGACCCGTCTCCTTCCGGCACGGCAGGCTCTGTCCAGACGCAGCAGCCGGTGAAGCTGAATATCTTCTTAAGGGATTTCGCCAAGGTGGTTCCCTCGGGCAATACGATGGATGTGCCCATGTTCAAGTATTTGGCCGATAAGACCAATACGGATCTGAACATTACCTTCCTGCCCCATGGCGAGTACGCGACCAACCTGCAGTTGAAATTCGCCGCAGGAGATATACCGGATCTGTATCATTCCCCTGGGTTGACCGATGACCCCCTTGTAGCCAACGGCCAGGCATTGGCCCTGGATGATCTGATCGAAAAATTCGGCCCCAATCTGAAGAAGGTGATCACAGAGGATGCCTGGGAAAGCGCAAGGATGAACGGCAAAATCATCGCCATTCCCCGCCCGGCTGTGCCTGCCAACTACCGTCTGTTATATATCCGCAAGGATTGGCTGGATAAGCTGAATCTCCAGGTGCCCACCACAAGCGACGAGCTGCTCGACGTGCTGCGCGCCTTCCGCGACGGCGATCCCAACGGCAACGGGGAAAAGGACGAGATTCCCTTCTCCATGCGGGAGAAGCTGAGCTGGGCGGATAATATCTTCGGCATGTGGGGGCTGAATACCAATGCCCATATTCTGCATGAAGGCGAGCTGATTCCCGCCGAGGCCCACCCCAATATGCAACAGGCGCTGGCTTACCTGAACCAGCTGTACAAGGAGAAGCTGCTGGACCAGGATTTTCTGACCAACACTGCGGCAACCTGGAATCAGAAGATTACGTCCGACCTTGTGGGCGTCTGGAACCACAACACAGATTTGCTGGGAAAATGGAACAACGATTTGAGGACGGCGCTGCCGGGCAAAAACCCGGAGGTGATTGCCATCGCCACCCCTGTTGGCGCAGGCTATAACGGACCGGTAGGACGCTTGAAAATGCCTACCTCCAAGTATTTGGTGATCCCGTCAAAAGCGAAAAATCCCGAGGCCATTATCAAAATGCTGGATTGGCTGGCCAGCGCAGAGGGGGATCTCTATATCAACCTGGGTGTGGAAGGGATTACCTATAAGACAGAGAACGGCAAGGTCGTCTATGACAGCAAGGCGGATGAAAACTTCAAGAGCCTGCGGGACTTTAACCTGGGCGTGGCTCCGCAAATGACCAATGAAACGGCGCTGCTGGCTACCTTGGGTGAGGAAGGAACCAGGCTGTATCAGGAGACGGTGGCGATTGCGGTCAAGGAAGGACTGCCCAACGAAACGTTGAATGTGCCCTCCTTCGATTCCAACAGCGCCCGTCCGTCCGATACGTTCTTTCTGGAGACGGCCTCCAAGATTATTGTGGGTGAATTAAAGCCGGAGGCGCTGTCCGAAGCCGTTCAAGTGTGGCGGAATAAGCAGGGCGGAAACAAGTTTATTCAAGATTACACCCAGTGGTATAATAACAAGTAATATGCCGATAAGCCCAACCTGTGCCTGCGCCCGGGTTGGGCCTTCTCGCCAATTAAGGGCAGGGACCGCCGCATGATCAGGAACTCATTGAAATGGAAGCTGACGTTCATCTTTACCATTCTCTTCATCGGCAACATCTTGATTCTGGCCTGGTCGGTCCATCATTCCTCGACCAAGGTGATCATTCAAGACTCCGCCCGGTTCGGCCAGCTTGCTTTGAACCAGGCCAACCTCAACATTGAGCGGTATATGAATCATACGAAGCAGCTTATGTACCGGATGGGAGTGAGCGGGGAATTGCAGAGGTGGGCGAGCACCCCGCCCCGGCTGAAGGGGGAGCTGAGCTCCCGGACTCTGAGGCTGGAGGAGGAGTTTGTGGTGCCTTTTTTTGGCCTCAACGATGATATTGTCTCCATCTCGATTTATAATGCGTCCAACGGAAATGAGCATCATTTTACCAAGGGCGTTTTTTTCGGCATGAACTACTCCATCCAAGACGAAGCATGGCTTGAGTCTGTTCCGGTTTTTGAGAATACCAGCTATTATGTAGGGCTCAATGATCATTATGTCGACGGGGTGGGCAAGCCTGCGCCTCTGCATGTCATCTCCCTGGTCAAGCGGTTTGGCATGGTTGCCGATCTTTATGTGAGAATCGATATACGCCCCAATCTCCTTCAGCAAATTCTGAATGATCTGCGCCTTGGAGACAGCGGAATCGGTTTTATTGTCGATGCGGACGGCAGGGTTATTGCCCACCCGGACTCGGAGCAGTTGTTCCAAATGCTGGATTCCCGCTATCTGGAGCCCATGGCTGAACGAAGCGGCGGGAATTTCACGCCTCAAGGAACCGATCTCACGGTTATCTTCGATACAATTCCCGACAGCAACTGGCGCTCCGTCATTCAGATTCCCAGCGGAGAGATTGCCTCCGGCGTATACGTGGTCCGCAATGCCGTTTACTCCATCGCCTTATTCAATCTGATCGGCAGTATTCCGCTGATCTGGATCGTCTCCGCTTCGCTGACCAAACGCCTTATTCTGTTGAAGAAATCCATTGCATCCACGGGACAGGGGAATTTTGACAGCTCCATTGCGGTGCGGGGGAAGGATGAAATCGCTGTCGTGGCCCAGGCCTATAACCGCATGCTGCAGGAGCTGGAAGCCCATGTCATCCATTTGTCGGAAGCGAGAACAATGGAGCAGCAGGCCGTCATGCTGTCCCTGCAAATGCAGATCGACGCCCATTTTCTATATAATACGCTGGAGATTATCAATGCCATGGCCTATAAAAACAAGGTGGAGGATGTTGAGGTTATTACCAATAATCTGGCGCAGATGCTGAGATACACCGTTGAATTAAAAAGCGGGGGGACAACCATCGAGAATGAGGTCGAGCAATTGCAGCGGTATCTGCTCATTGTCGGCTACCGCTTCGGCGGCTCCATCCGCACGGCATTTCAAGTGGAAGCTCCTGAGCTTCTGCGGGCCGAATCCATTAAGATTCTGCTGCAGCCGTTGGCGGAAAACAGTGTCCTGCATGGCGGCTTCGATGAAGACCGGCTGCCGGAGCTGAATCTCCTCATTGCCCGAGAGGAAGCAACCGGCAGGCTGCTGATCCGCATGAGCGATAACGGCAAAGGGTTTGCACCGGAGCGCCTTCAGGAGATCGGCCAATCCTTTGCCGCGGAGGAGCGGGAGGGGCAGACGGAGCGCAAGATTGGCTTGCGCAATATTTACAAGCGGCTTCTCAAAAGATGGGGGAGCGGCAATGCGGGTATTCATCTGGGCAACGGACCAAACGGAGGGGCTGTCATTGAGATTGCGTTTCCTTTCGTAGAAGTGAAGGAGGGACATCATGCAGCTGCGCGTATTGATTGTCGATGACGAACCGCTGGTAAGAGAGAGTATTGCAGATAAAATCCGGCAAAGCGAGCCACAGCTGATTATTTCCGGCGCAGTGGGCAACGGAAGGAAGGCGCTTGAATGGCTGAATGCCTATCATGCGGATATATGCGTAACCGATATTCGGATGCCGGAGCTGGACGGGCTTGAGCTTATCCAGCAGATCAACCGCATCCGGCCATGGATGAAGACGGTGATTGTATCGAGCTACAGCGATTTCTCGTATGCGCAGGAAGGAATCAAGCTGGGCGTATCCGATTATATTCTGAAGCCCCTGGACCGCCAGCAGCTCTATGGGGCGCTCTGCAATGTGACGAAGGAGATTACCGGACAGCGCTCCCATGAAACCCACCGGCTGCTGATGAGCCACCTATCGGGTCTGCAATCGTTGATGGAGCAATGGAAGCAATTGATTCTAACGGTGCAAATCAGCGCCTATCCCATGCTTGTGGTGGATACTCTGAAGGCAATGGAGCAATGGGTGGGGGAGAACTATTATTTGCTGGAGCACTTTGCCCGGCTGTGGCTGGAGCTGGTCTCAGAGAAGGTTGAGCTTGCCTATGTCAAGCAGGATATCGGAATGCTGGATGTGGGCTTCCCAACGCAGCGGCTGGAGCGGGAACGGCTGCAGCTCTATTACCGGCTGGTGGCGGTTTCCCTGCTGGAGACGGGGATCAGCCAATTCATTCACGGAAGCAGGGAATCCAGCTTCACCATCAATCACCAGATCGTATACAGGCTCCAACAATACTTGAGAGAGCATTGCGGAGAGAAGATCAGTGTATCGGATTTGACCAAGCATTTTCCGGTGAGCCGCTCCTATCTGTCCATTATCTTCAAGCAGGTGACCGGCACGACCATCTCCAATTTTCTGACGGAAATCCGGATGAAGGAAGCGAAGAAGCTGCTGATGAACCCGGATTACAAGATATTCGAGATTTCCAACCGGGTAGGCTATGAGAACAGCGAGCACTTCACCAAGCTGTTTAAGGAATATTACGGGATCACGCCGAGAGAGTACAGAAACAATCTGAATGTGGAGCGGGCACCCGGATAAGCCTGATGGGGTGATCAGGGCAGCTCCGCAGTCATGATGACTTTGGTGCTGCCCCTGCCGCTGTTGCTGATTCGGTCTTGCTGTGCCCAGGACGACCAGGGCTTCACTCCAACGTCAGCACCACCACTGACGCGGGCGGAAGCGTGGCGGCCAGCTCGCCGCTGTTCCATTCGAAGGAGGTGAATTCGGCAGGCTTGACGGTTTCCGGGTCGGCGAAGGTGTTATGCGCGTTCAGCGATTCGTGAGTGAGCACTCTGCCGGAAACGGGGACGTTGGCAGCGCAGCTCTCCAGACTCAGACGGACTGCTGCGCTCTCGGCATGATGCAGATTGCACAGGGAAATGTGCAGCTTGCCCTCGGCATTGCGCGAGGCGGAGACGGACAACTGGGGAATGCTGACTGCTCCCAGGGTGTATTCCGGGCTCTCCAGCTGAACCGGCACCAGCTCGGCATCCTGATGCACCTTGTACATCTCGAACACATGATAGGTTGGGGTGAGGACCATCCTGTCCCCCTCCGTCAGGATCATGGCTTGAAGCACGTTGACGGTTTGGGCGATATTGGCCATCTGCACCCGGTCGCAATGCTGGTGGAAGATGTTCAGATTGACGCCGGCCACCAGAGCGTCCCGCAGGCTGTTCTGCTGGTACAGGAAGCCGGGATTGGTGCCGGGCTCCACATTGTACCAGGTGCCCCATTCATCCACGATCAGCCCTACCCGTTTGGCCGGATCGTATTTGTCCATGATGGCGGAGTGCTTGGTGAGCAGCTCATCCATCAGCAGGGTGCGCCGCAGGGTTTCGAACCAGGCGGTGGCGTCGAATTTGGTGGCGGAGCCCTTATCCTTCCAGACGCCGGTGGGGAGCGTGTAGTAATGGAGGCTTAATCCGTCCATATGGCGCGCGGCTTCCCTCATCAGCACCTCCGTCCAGTTATAATCCCACTCGCTTGCCCCGCAGGCGATCTTGTAGATTCTGTTGTCGCCGTAGTTGCGGACATAGGTGGCATACCGGCGGAACTCATCGGCATAATATTCGGGACGCATATTGCCGCCGCAGCCCCAGCTTTCGTTGCCTACGCCGAAATATTTGACCCTCCAGGGCTCGGCCCGCCCATGCTCCCTGCGCCAGTTGGACATGGGGGATTCGCCGTCAAAGGTCAAGTATTCCACCCATTGCTGCATCTCGTAAACCGTACCGCTGCCCACATTGCCGTTGATATAAGGCTCGGTGCCCAGCTGGGCGCACAGCTCCATGAACTCGTGGGTGCCGAAATGATTATTCTCCACTGTTCCGCCCCAGTGGGTGTTGACCATCCGGGGCCGGTTATCGGCAGGACCTACGCCGTCCTTCCAATGGTATTCGTCGGCGAAGCAGCCCCCGGGCCAGCGGAGAACGGGAATATTCAGCTGCTTGAGCGCCTTCACCACATCGTTGCGGATACCGTTGGTATGGGGGATGGGAGAAGCCTTGCCCACCCAGATTCCTTCATAGATACAGCGGCCCAGGTGCTCGGCAAAATGTCCGTAGATATTGCGGTTGATCCTCCCGGCGGTGGCGCCGGATTGTACGCTAATTTGTGTCATGGGTATACAAGCTCCTTTCTAGGTTAGGGTCTTCAGGGTGTCCCGGCTGATGAACCGGGCAGGCAATAGGACGGTTTTGCTGACGCTCTGACCGGACTCGAAGGTTTCTGCCGCACTTAGCACCTGGGAAACCAAATCCTTCATATCCAGTTGGAAGGTGGACAGGGCAGGCTCAAACTCACTGGACAGATGGATATCGTCACAGCCGATGACCGAGACCTGCCCGGGAATGGAGATGCCGTGCTCCTTCAGCTTCTGGATCAGCCCAATAGCCATCCAGTCGTTCGCGGCAAAAACGGCCGATGGCGGATTGCAGCCGGCAAGCAGGCTGATCACGGCTTCCGCGCTTCTGTAGCCGCCGGGCCAGTTCATCTTCTCCCGGAGGATCACAGGGGAAATTCCGGCTTCCGATAGCCGCTCGGTGAATCCGCGCAGCCGGTGTGAGGCGGAGGGATACTTGTCCGGTCCGGCCAGGTGGATGATGCTCCGGTGACCCTGGACCAGAAGCAACTCGGCAGCATCCCGTCCAATTCTTGTGTCATCGTAGCAGATGCGGACGGAAGCATGGGGCGATTCTCCCGCCTGCGCGACGATCAGATAGCCGTATTGTCCGGAGATGCGCTCCAGCAGCTGAGCCTCCATCTGTCCCATGGCAATAAGTACGCCGTGAGGATCACCCTCCAGCCGTTCCGGGTCCACCATGGTCAGACTGATGGCCTGTTTGGCCGCAGAATTGGTCAGGTCCAGAAGGAATTGGCTATAGTAAGGGTCGTTCCGCTTCATGTCCGGCGGACACAGCAAATATAACGCACGGAAAGGAAGCAGCGGACGGATATAGGTGCCCCTGCCCTGCTGCTGGGCCAGCAGCCCCTCATCCACCAGCGTTTTAATGGCCGCGCGCAGGCTGATGCGGCTGACGCCGAGGGATTCAGCCAATTCCCGCTCCGGGGCAATTTTTATATAGTCGCTTTGCTGCATGCTCCTGATCTGCTCCCGCAGCTGCTCGACAAGGCGTTCTTTAATAAGGGGCTTCTTTTGCATACGGACTCCTTTCTAAAGGTCGTATACCAAACTAAATCCAATAACATACCAATATAATACCATTGATCATTCTTTTTGACTATAGTCAGATTTTTATACAAAAAAACCGGAATATTTATTGCACAAACGACTGGAACCTGGGTATGATTTAGTGGGCAAGCTTTACATGAGCAAGGAGCCAGAATCTTATTAGCTATAT
This sequence comes from Paenibacillaceae bacterium, assembly GCA_029256185.1. Lineage (GTDB taxonomy): Bacteria > Bacillota > Bacilli > Paenibacillales > NBRC-103111 > Paenibacillus_AR. Next base: position 90,927 of record JAQSYI010000005.1, on the reverse strand, counting down.
TGCGGAGGTGCTATTGCAGTGGCAAAGCAAAAAGGAGCACAAAATTGGTACATACCGGACGGGTTCATTCCTACCGAAAGCTCAGGCGAACTGGTGAGCCATGAGGCGATTTGCGTATTAAACTGCGGGGAAGACGACGCGGAGCTGTTCGTAACGGTTTACTTTGAGGACCGGGACCCGCTGGAGCGCATTCCCGTTGCCGTTCCCGGCAGGCGGACCCGGCACGTGAAGACCAATACTTTGGTTAAGGACGGAGAGGGTATCCCCGCAGGCGTTCCATATGCCATGGAAGTGGAGAGCAACGTGCCGGTGATCGTCCAGTACAGCCGTCTCGATTCCACCCAGGCCGAGAACAGCCTGATGACCACCATGGCGTACCCGCTGTAGGACAGAGGGACGGGAAGCCGCGATGCGAAAATAACATCATTCGACACAAACGATGCTAAAGAAGGTGTGGGGTCAGGAATGGCCCTGTGTCTTCTTTTCGTCTTTTTTAGCCTGGAGTGGAAACAAATTTTCAAATTTGTCTGCAGCTGCCTGGTCGGCAGATCGGAGGGCATGACCGTAGATATTTATGAAAACCGCCATAAAGTCGGTTTTATTCCTCATAAAGTCGAATAGAACCGCTAATATTTTTGCGCATATATTGTTAATGACGCTTATGCAAGGTAAAATTTGCATAAACGATACTTTTGGTTTCGCAACTAAGAGTTGTGGAAACATAAATATCGGACATGATTTCCAGTGTAATTCCGTACACTAAGCCTAGAGGATTAAACTTTTAGGAGGTGTATGAAGGGATGGGTAGGGACGAAAAGGAGATAAAACTTATGGCCAAACCAATTAAAGCAACTCCGGTACTAAAAGGACAAGATCTCATCGACTTGGTGCAGTCTTTATCAAAAAAAGACTCGGCAGATAGTCAGGCTAAGAGAAAGTCTGCATTAGCATCATTAAGAAAAGTGAGAAAATAAAACCACTATGCGTTATGTCGAAGAATATGACTTGATAAGCGAGAAAGTATCTTTGGTTCCATTTAATGAAAAGTACCCTATCCATCTCTTCAAAAGCGGAATTGAGGACTATGACAACTTCCTAAGGGAAGATGCGAGAAAATATATTGAATTAGGAATCAGTTCTGTTCATTTGCTCATTGAAAATGGAACTGATTTTATTTTGGGCTATATCGCGTTGTTAACGGATTCTTTTCTCCTGAAACCAGAAGAAAAAACTGCTGCAGGAATAGATACCCCGTTTAATTCTACCGGCTTTAAAGGTCGGCAAACTGGCAACGCATATCGAACGCAAAGAGCATCATTACGGTTGCTACCTGCTTTGGTACGCCCTTGGATTTGCGCAAGAACTATTGGAATCAGGCGTAGCTTGTAGGTTCATAACAGTTGATGCCGACATTGAATATAATCCGGAAACCCCGCAATTCTACATAAAAAATGGATTCGGCTTTAATGAACATAATTCCTATAAACGCAAAGAACCAAAAAATCTAAGCATGAGATATGATGTATTTACATAAAAGCCCACTCATAAGAGTAGGCTTTTTTATGTGTATCACGCATGGCGATTAACTAGGCCATGGCTGTGCAGCAGGTTATGAGTGGTAGATGCGTAGCCAGCTTATCCGTAATATCGACTTGAGCAAATCGAATGCGATGGCAATCAGGATCGGATCACAAAAGGATGGATTTCGGTATACCGAAATTCTTGCATTGTATCATGAGATGCCTTGTTTTGGAACATACTCGCGTGAGTATAGAACAAAGGTTCCCTCTGGGATTTTTAGTGTGAAATTGATGTGAAACTTGTTGTTTTCCTCAATAAAACCTGGTGCATAACGTGAAGCAAATAGGAAAACCCTTATCCAAGCCGTTTCATGCCACTATAACAGAAGCTGTGATAAGGCCGGGACTTACAGGTCGAAATCAGCCTGATGACCGCCATGGCGTACCCGCTGTAAACAGAGGAGCGGGAAGCCGCGGGGGAGTAAGGTTTGGGGACAGTGGAACTATTCCTGTGGTTATATCATATCAGCGGCGTTCCAGTAAGTCCAAACCTGTAGGCTTGACCGGTCTGTTTCCCCTTTTCGAATTTCTATGCATCCGTGTGAGCAGACGGTACGCTGAATTCATAGGCTTAATAAGTTCTTGCATGTGAATACCAGTCTGTGGGAAAATAAGAACGGACGTGGCTTTGGTCTATAAAGCTTTCGAGGATCGGAGGGTTTTTGCGCAGAAAAGCAATCCTCGAAAAAACTAGAACCGCAGAAGGTAAAACGGTTCCCCAAAAGCCTTGCCGTATAAAGGTTTAGTGGTACCCGGCGAAGTCGTAACAATGTGACCAGCATGTTCCGCGGCAGAGGAATCTAATAAATACCACTAATAAAATAGCCGATTTTCAGAAAGCCACTTTCGAAGCGGCTTTTTCTTTTTCACCAAGAATTTTTTTGTTAAGGAAGGATGTTCCAGAGATATGTCGAATTATGCAGGAGTGGATCGTAATTTCCATTATGGGTATAGCTAAAGTAGGATGAGAAAAGCCTAAACTTTTAGTTCCTTTGAACCTATCAACACTATGCCGATCTATCATGTCGGAGGCGGCAAGCGTTTGCCGGCACATTATAAACCCCATAAACAATTGTTTTTCTGAAAAGAACTATATTAAGTAAAACATATAGCATTTTGTAAACGAATGTTGCTGCCTGGAGGGATAATCGTTGAAATCACAAATCAATCTTGGACATAATGTTATTCAGTTATTTTATCCTTTACGGTTATTTAATGCCTGTAGAAGACAAAAATCGCTAATTGATGTATTTGAAGATAGCTCTGAATGGGTTTCATTTCATAATGGTAAGCAGCAGGATAAAACTGAGTATTATTTTTCGCAGTACGTTGATGTTCCTGCAGACAAGGTTATTGCTGATCAGGATTTGGAGAAGTACTTTCATCCTAGCGTTCAGGAAATTTTTTTCAAAGATGAATTCAATCTGATAGATAGGCGAGAAGGGCAATTGTTCCGGGCATTTCGTAAAGAAGTAATTCAACGTCAAAGAGATATAAGCTTCAAGAAAAAAAGTGGAGACGTCATAGCGACCTATTCAATGGAATGGTTAAGTTGTGAGGTGTTCTTATTCTCTCATACAAATGGTTTTTTGGTGAACAGATTCGCTTTACATGAGAATGTCAAGATTGATTCCAATGGAACTCGATCTACAAATTTGGAAGAAGGATTACAGGGTAACTTGGAGCTGCAAGATTGGTCTAGATTCTCAAATCTTATCCGTAGTAATTACAGTAAATATGATGGACAATCTACTTATTATTTGCATCAAAGACAGTTAATTATGCAAGAAGAAAGGAAGAATACTACAGTTGCAGATTGGTTTCATGTGGCATTATGCATGTTGCCTAATCAAGTTTTTATTTCCAGCAGATACATTTCAACTGAAACATACAGGAAATTTAAATGTTACCAAAATTTTCGGGACCACTATCTCAGCAACATCCATCGATTTATCGAATCTAGTGCTTTTTCCCATAATTTGCTTGGGTATGAGTTGAAGCATGGGCAGCAGCAAAGCGAACCAATGAATGCTGAACTAAATACTCAAGACCTAAGCGAATTGTTGTGTATTGATAGTGATGAATCAAGTAGTGGCTCTACCGCTGATTTTAACGAAACATTTGTGAGAGCACATAGCTATGAGCGATGGAGATGCTACGGAACTTATTACATGGGACTTGATTATGGTGCGACCACCTTGATTAGAACTAAGGAGGTGAATTATAAGAATCAACAGGGATCGGTGATTACCGATTTGAATAGCATGCTCATACAGCATCATTGCAAACACTACTTACTATTTATGCTTCTGCAATTATATTACCGGGATGAATTACAAGAATTGATGGGGCAATATGCTCGAATACGTTCTCTAGAGCAGAAAAAATTCATTAATGTGGCCAAAAACGTTTTGTCGCAATACTATTTTCTAAACCAACACTACTTCTTTGATCGTGTATCCAATGAAATTCAGGGACTGGAGCTATGGAAATTTTATCAGAAAGTTTTGGGAATTCAAGAATTACACCACTCGGTTCAACAAGATATGAACGAGCTTAACCAACGCATAATTCAAGCAGAAGCTATCAAGCAGAATGGAAAAATTCATTGGTTGACTATTCTGACAACATTCGTGGGTGTTGTGGGGGCAAATCTGTTGATAGGAAAGTACGATTGGAGCAGTGCATGGAATGGGGAGGCAGTTGATAAGTCGCCTTTAATTGGAACAAATTGGGACAAATGTTTGGTTTGGGGTCAAAGGGGACTAAGCATACTGGTGTTTGCATCTTTGCTTTATGTTTTTGGGAGTGTAATATCTCTTTTCTTCAAGTGGCTTTATGGCAAGTTCAAAAGCAAAAAGTATCCACAATAAACTGTGGTCAATGTGAGAATATGCATGATAGGAGGCATCTTTAATGTTTCGGTTTCAATTAAACCTAAAACAGGTAACACCTTATTTGCATTTTCAAGGTAATAGCATGGTAGAAACAGATGCTATGCTCCGTGGCAGTGAAATTAAAACCAGGCTGGATCGGTTTATCTGGACGTATTATAAGGATGAAATGAAAAAGCTGATTGACGAAACAAAAGATATCCGCCGTATTTTGGTGGACCCTAAGCATGAGCGAAAGGCATTGAACTATAAGGTTCGGGTAGAATTGGCCCCTGGAGTAGAACTTAGTACAGAAAGTACAACATGTGAAAAAATTGGAAAAAAGAAAAGAAGTTTTTACCCATCTTATTTTGGGGGAACTGCCAAGTACGGAGAAGATGAAAAAAAGAGGCTGGAAGCAGCATCGGAATGTTTTTTAACTGAAACGACAGATTTTCAATCAACTGTTATTGTTAGCTTTTCCGGTTTTGATACAACCGTAGAAGCACTGTTAATGAAAGTATCTCCTGTGTTCTTTGCTGTCTCTACATTTGGCAAAAGGAAAACCAAAGGTTTTGGCTCGTTTACACCTATCACTCTGACGACAAAAAAAGAAACAGTGATTGAGTTTTATAGTGATGAATTTATCAGAGAAGCAATAGAACAAATAGCACCTTGTTATATTAAAATATCGTTCGATAAATCAGAAAGTAATTCTGATAACATATTTCGATACTCCTATGTAATATATCAGATGCTAAAATCTGGTATAAATCACGGAAGATATTATCAGTCATTTTTAATGAAGAAATATATGTTTCAAAAGAATATTGGTAATGAAAAGTATAAAATCAAAAATAGTTTGTTGACTAAAGAAGAATTAAAGCTTCTTGAAAAGAAAGAAAGGAAACCTATTAGACATTTTAAGGACAAAGAAATTCGTTATACCAGAGCTATGCTGGGGATAACAGATCATATTGAATTTCGATCAGAAAAATTATCGGAAATAACTGTTAAATACACAAGTGCAATGGGAGAAAATGATAAAATTTATCGGTTTGCCTCTCCTTTACTGTTGAAAACGATAAATGGTCAATTGTACATTTTTCCTCGCTTTACTGAGATGCCAAAACAAATTTTTGATCATCCTTTTAGAATAGAAAGATTAAAGAAAGACGATATGCCTGAAGTGCATATGCGTACTCCCAAATCTGAAGAATTTAATTTGCAGAAGTTGCTGGAGCAATTTTCGGATGAGCTTCGCAGCTTTATCAAAAGGAAAGAGGGTACCAGTACCCATGCTTCTTCAGATATTCATTTTGCAAACTTGCCGTTTTTGATAAAAGATGTTCAGTTCAAATCAAGGAGTACAAAAATATGATAACTGAAACATATATAGGTGTGACCATAGGGCCGATCTATCGAATAATGGCTCTTGCCCGACAAACAGGGGAACTGTGGGGGTCCAGTTATTTATTCTCTCATATTGCCCGACTAACATTAGATTTTATGGCTGAGGAGAGGCAGAAACAAAATGTAGCTCCTATGGATGTTATTATTCCTTATTACAAGCCCGAAAGTCACGATGGCTTGTCACAAGATCATTCATATCATTTTGGTTATTCTGATCGAATAATCTGGAGGTATGAAGAGGGAGATCTGGACCGATTCCAAAGATCGAAGGAGCGAATATACGAAGAGATAGTTACTTCAATGATGGGGTACAGTCGAGACGATTCAATATATTACAAATTATTAACCGAATTGAAATTCAACCTGCAGCTATACGCGGCGCAAGTTGAGGCAGAGCCGGAGCATTGCCTGAAGCAGGTGAATCTCGTTCTGGATGCATTGGAGTTGCACCCCAATTATGAATCTGAAAAACAGATTTTTGGCAAGGATCATGACTATGAATATCACTTCTTCAACTTTTTTCAAAACCGTGCATTGAAGGCTAGTAATTTTTTTGAAGGTATAAAGAATGAGATCATTGATGGAACCTATTTCGTTAACAAGGATTGGCATTTTCCAAGCGTGAATGATATTGCTAATGGACCATATCGAGAGTATGAACTGGAAGATGCCTGTAAGTGCAGTGGAGATTCCTCTACTTTAAAGATTCGAAAATCAAGTCACTATTATGCGGTTGTTCAAGCGGACGGAGACGGGCTGGGCAAGCTGCTAACCGACTCTCCTATATCGCCAGATTTAGATGGAAAGGTAAAGGCTGTTTCCGAGCAATTATTATCGTTTTCCCTTATGGCAAAAGACTTGGTACGGGAACACAAGGGGCTATTGATTTATGCAGGTGGAGATGATCTGTTGTTTTTTTCTCCTGTTGAATATTGCAATGGCAACAATGATAAAGGCAATCTGATTGTTCTTATCGAGGCCATCAAGAATCTGTTTTCGGAGAAGATGGATAATACTTATATTAACTGGGATGAAGATGAGATACCGAAACCGACTCTCTCCTTTGGAGTTAGTATTGTATACCGCAAGCATCCGTTATATGAGGCATTGAAAGAAGCACAGGACCAGTTATTTCATGTAGCGAAGCGATCGTTTAAAAGCAGCAAGGATCGCACAGCTATTAAGCTTATTGCGCATAGCGGTCAAGCCAGTCAATTTGTTATCAGGAATACGGACCAGAAGACATGGGAGTTTTTGAAGAAATGTACCTTCTGGAATAAGCAGGATGAACAGGTTATGTCGTTACAACATAAAGTTTTACAGCACAAGGAAGTAATCAACGGCATGTTGAAGCAGGAATCAGAACATTTCAAAACGATGTTCGATCATTTTATTTTGAATAACTACAATGAGCTGGATCAATCCGATGCCAGAATGAACTACATTCTGGAGGTTGCAGAGATTCTGAAGGAAATCAGGCAAGGTTACTTGGAATTGGATAGGGAGCAACAAACCGATTTGAACAAGGAGATAGTGCTTGCATGGCACCAATTCCTTCGGTTTGTCAGATTCATATACGAAGTAGAATTTAGAGATTATGACAAACTCCTTACAGAAATGAGGGGGGAACAGCAATGACATTTCGTTACCTTGTTACATTTAAACCGTTGACTCCATACTTTTTTGGTGGGATGCATTCGTTTGGATATGGAGAGCGGGTTAATTATTTAGTGAAATCTGTGCGTTATCCACAGCAAACTACCTTGTTAGGAGTCATTCGAAGGATTCTGATTGAGCAAGCTTTACCGGCTCTAAGGGCAGACCGAAGGTATTCGGAAGATGAGAAGAAAACGATTAACCATTTGATCGGTAACAATGGCTTTACATTTATCTCTGAACCAGCAGAACCTGCTTCTTATGGGATCATTAAATCAATTTCACCACTATGGCTTGTAAAGGAAGGGCAGGAAGCTAGGCTTTGGGTTCCAAAGCCATTGGATTACGAGTACCAAATCAAAGAACTTGCGACCGCACATTCGATGGAAAAACAAAATATTTTGCTGTTTGACAAATTCAATCCAAAAGAAGGGTGCCGGTCCGGGTGGATTACCCCTGACAAAACCATGCTATTGGAAGACAGCTTAATTGGTTGCACCACTCAAGTCGGCATCAGAAGATTAAATAGTCGGAAAAATGAGAGTGGAGAGAATGTTGCAGATCAAGATTATTATAAGCAGGAATTCTGCGTAATGAAAGACCCCAGTCTTGCTTTTGCTTGCTGGATGCACCTGTCTGAACCGTATGCCTGGAATAATCAAGGTGTTGTGCCTATTGGAGGTGAGCGAACGCCATATTCCTATCATATACATGATAGTCAAGCTAGTACGATGGATCCTGATGATTACTCGTGGAGTGAACATAAGGATTTATTATCTGCTGCGAGTTCTATATCCAGAATTGTTTTATTGAGCGATACTTATTTGCCTTCCCAGGATTTACACAAATATGCCCAGCAATCCATCGTTAGTCTTGTCCCGTTCCGATATCTGCAAAGCTCAGATACAGGCAAGAACAAACGAACCGATAAACTATTCCAGTTGCTCCAGCGCGGTTCTGTATTATACACGAAAGACCCCACTTCCTTAATCAATAAAATTAAAAGTTACGGTGTCTTGCATAATATTGGTTTCAATCATTGCCATTTAATTAGGGAGCGTGGTCATTAATATGAAAGCTCATTTCTATCTCATTCATACATTAACCAATATGCATGCGGGAACTGGAGAAGCGACGGATGGCGTAGTGGATTTGCCGGTCCAGCGGGATTGTATTACGAATTATCCCCAGATTCAATCGTCAAGTTTGAAAGGAGCGTTAAGAGGATATTTCTCTCAAGCTTCAGCAGGGGATGTGCAGCCCCTGTTTGGGGATTCCAATTCTTATGGAAGTTTAAGGTTTCTGCCAGCTCAGTTATTAGCTTTACCTTTGCGGAGCTTGGATAAGCCATATTATTTGGCTACAACATCATCTATTTTGGAACAAGCTGAACAATTGTACAATTCTTTGTTGTTGAACAGTAAGGGCACTTTGTTTTTCGAGTTATTAAAGGAGTTGCTTGGGAAAGCTGGGACACCGCGAAAACTAGACAGAGGCTCGAAAGCAAGCCAATATGTAAATTTAGAAGGACAGTTTTTTGACAAAAGCATTTTACATACTGATACAATGATTGGTGACACTCTAGCCGTACTTAGTGATGATTGTATAGAGGTTAGAACTTTGTTCAGTGAAATGCCTGTAATAGCACGCAATTCTCTTAATAACGGCATCAGCCAAAATCTGTGGTATGAAGAATTTGTTCCACGAGAAGCGATTTTTCTTACTGGGGTTTTAAGTGAAAACGATAGCGATTTAACTACATTTGAAAAACATGTAGCGAGTATAGATGGTGCGATTAAGATAATTCAGATTGGCGGCAATGCTTCGATCGGATACGGGTTAACAATTTTCAAAAAGATTGGAGAGGAGTAACCATGTCCGCTAATCATCTATTAGAACGGTATGTTTCAGAGGCTGTAGAAATCTTGTGTTTAATCTCCGACCCGGTTGCTGATCCACATCAATTAAATAAAACTATTTTTTCTTGTGGAGGAGTAAATAAAGTTTATGTTGGTTATGTGTCAGCATTAGGTCCATCAATCATCCAGTTAGGTTTATTGCCTACCCTGCATATTTACAGTTCAAAAAATAACAGTAGTGAGGGAGACTTAGATGCGATTATCAAACTGATCTTGCTGCTGTTGAAGAAAGATGAAGAAGTAAGTATACTGTTGAATTTCGATCAAACCTCTAACGTGAAGAATTTGCTTGATTCAGTTGCCACACTGGTTCAGACTCAGCGAAGTGGAGATTATATTTATGTCACACAACGGATCAAAACCGCGGCGGCGGCGATCAAACTGGTATTGCGAACATATAAAGTGACAGACGATACCTCAATAGTGGGAATGGAGGAATCCTGATGGTCCAATCGAACTTAGGCTATATATTTTATCGGGATATGTATGCGGATCTGGCAAGGGAATATTTAATTAACGATAGGCTGATAAAGAAGAACTTGGAGCAGGTTCTTGGCGTCAAAACCCCCATGCAAGCAACTCATCAAAAAGTACTCGATACTGCAATGCCTCAAATTATGCAACTTAAAACCGCATACCCAGGTCTTCTGCTTGGCATTGGATATGCACATGGACTTAAGAGCATAACCTCAGATGTCAAGATGGGTTTTTCTTTCGATCATACAACGGGAATGCCTGTCATTCCAGGCTCGAGTGTGAAGGGAGTGCTGCGTAGTGCTTTTGGCGGAAGAGGGGATGTTTTTGCAGAGGAGAAACAAGAATATATCATCGATATATTGAAACAATTACTGACTGGAGAGCATTTGGAGAGTTTGAACCGGCAAAATAAAGAGCAGAACCGGTCCTTCGTTAGCACACTTGAACGAGAAATCTTTGAGGGAGTAGCTGATGATCTTAAAAGAAGGTGCGTCTATCAGACAGACTTGTTTCTGGATGCTTTTCCTGTTCGTGCTACGAACAGGTTAATGGGAGAAGATTACACAACACCTCATATAACGAAAGATAGAGTTGACTTCGAGGGTGAATATTATCCAGATGAGTACGGAGAATTTAAAAACCCCGTCCCTGTAAAAATGCTCAAGGTTAATTCAGATGTAACCTTTCAGTTTCAATTTCGGTTGTGCGATAGCAAGGTGGGGCAAGTCGTTGTAACCGGCAAGCAGAAGCTGGATTTATTCAAACAAATTCTGCTCGATTTTGGCATTGGAGCCAAAACAAATTCAGGATATGGGCAGTTTATTGAGTGCGAGCAGGTTGCATTAATTAAGGATAGTGTGACTTTCAAATAGAGCGGGGTTATATTGATGAGTGTTAGCTTCGGTCGAACGCCATAAATTAGCAAGCAGTTGAGGCATCATTTGATTGGACGGTACTTCGCCATATCGTATGAAATAACAATAATATAGTAGGTAAAGACGGGACACATGCGGCTTTTGAATCTGATTCATATAGAAATCATTGTTCGATAAGGTACAAAATGAACGGCTGCATGTCCCTGCAACAAATAGAGTGGTCCATTGATTATAGCGGTTGCGAAGCAAGTGGAGCTTACCGATTACTCTCGGATCATCCTCACCATCACAGTGTGCAAGCTGAGAGGCTAAGGACAGGTGGTCTAGAGGCGACTCTTCAATGAGCATATTAATATGAGCGATTGCCTTATCAAAATCAGTTTCTAAAGGGATAGAAGCATTTTCTGAAAATATAGATGCACTACTGAGATGTGATTGGTCAATGAGCAATGAATATTCATTTCCATCATATCCCATACGCTGGGAAAGGGGAAGCGGGGTATCGGCTTTCATGTAAGAGGGACGCCATATCTGGCGAGATAGCTTCATTTCATTGAAGTCACTCAGAGCAAACCGGGTGGCGTAATATAACTGCCCACGGTCATCTCTGTACCAATGACCCGTACCTGAGGCAATCTCACATGAATAGAAACGTTCGGGCTTATCGAAATCAAACGAGGGTACTTGTTGCCATTTGAGACTACTTTCATCTAATGACTTGGGAAGGGCACGGATTGGCAGAATGACATCCTGCCAAAAATTTTTAATGCTGTATTGAGACATTGTATAAGCCACCTTAACCCGTTTTATACCAGTATATAGGATGATGGAAGCGAGAACAACAAATTGAAAAGCCTACTTGAATAATTAATTACAACCACTGTTGGGATGCACTTGAAAGAACTGTGACTCTTGCTATTCAAGTCATCAAGAAAACCTCTTCTTCTACTCTTATATATTCGTTCTCTGGAGGAACCCATCATGCTGGAGCATTTGCGTGTGGCCCGTTATCATTATATCCTGGAGGCCGGGGAGCAGGGCTTGGACCTGCCGCCGTGGAAGGCGTCTACGTTTCGCGGAGGCTTCGGCAATGTATTCAAGAAGCTGGCCTGTATCCATCCTGATCTGGCCTGCCGGAATTGCGCCGCGGCTTCATATTGTGCGTATGTTTATGTGTTTGAGACCCGTCCTGATCAAGGAGAAGGTTTTATGAGCAAGTATGATCAAGTGCCCCGGCCTTATTTGCTGGAGGTGCCAGTAAATAAGCAGACCTGGTATGAACCCCAGGATTTGCTCGATATCTATGTGGTGCTGTTCGGTAAAGCGATTCATTATGCACCCTTATTCGTAAGCACTTTTCAGGAGATGGGTCGTCAGGGCATTGGCAAGGGCAAACGATCCTACAAGCTGATCCAGGTGGAAAATATCACTGCCTCGCCAAATCTCAAGCGTACCGTATATAGCGCAGGCGGTGAGATGATGGCACATCAGCCTATGGTTATGAGTGAAGCGGATTGGATGAGTCCAGAGGAGCGGGTAGATCGGGTCAATCTGTTTTTTGAAACTCCGTTGCGGTTAAAGACGGCAGGTTCTTATACGGATCAGCCAGAGTTCTCCGTCATATTTCGCAGCGTGCTGAGGCGGGTAACGAGTATTCTGAAGTTTCATCACGGAATGCCAACCGAAGCTTATGATTACAAAGGTTTGGTGGAACGTGCCCAGCAGGTCAAGCTAATTCGCCATTCGACCAAATGGGTCGATTATGACAGGTACTCCTCCCGGCAGGATGAGCATATGAGGCTGGGGGGGATTATGGGATGGGCGCAATACGAAGGAGAAATGACCGAGTTTCTTCCATGGCTGAGGGCAGCAGAGCAGGTTCACATCGGTAAAAATGCCGTTTTTGATTTAGGGCGCATCCGTGTGAGTATATGGTAGGGTAGGCTGATACGCAGCACAATAAGTTCTTGCATCTGAATGCCAGTCTGTGGGAAAATAAGAAAGGGCAATGACTTGGCTAATACAGCTTTCGAGGATCGAAGGGGTTTTCGCGCAAAAAATCAATCCTCGAAAAAACAAGTGTAGCCTCAGGCATAACGGTTCCCGAAAAACCTTGCGGCACATGAGCTTAAAGCCTCCCGACAAAGTCGGTAACAATGTGACCCGTAGAATATAGGGGATTGAAACAGATTTATCGGATCAGATACCTGTATCGGTACTACGTGTAACAATGTGACCCGTAGAATATAGGGGATTGAAACTACTCTGCTGCCAACGGCTTGCCATCTTCGTCGTATCGTAACAATGTGACCCGTAGAATATAGGGGATTGAAACGGAATACCTAGCAATCTTTTCATATATCTGTCGTGAAGTAACAATGTGACCCATAGCACATGGGGGATTGAAATTTGGCTGAAATCACTGCTACTCGCATCTTTTCTAGGCAACGTCTGTAACAACGCTCTCAAGATACGCGAAGCGAAACAGACACTCCCCTATCCCACGTCTTCCCGCCGCGCAAAAAAGCCCCCGCCAGCTTATTTGCCAACGGGAGCTTTGACTTGAGGCTGCCCATCTTTTATCAGGATAGGGCACGAGGAATGAATTTCTTGATCTCGACAGGAGTGGAAATAATCAAGTCACTTATGCGCTTATCTCTAAGCTCTCTTAACATATGAACCATAATATGGGCAACGAGGATGCTGTCATCCAGAGCGGTATGTCTCTTCAACCCTGATGCATCGATAGAATAATAGTTCAAGAGAAAGTCTGTTGAAAAAGTATCCAGAAGCTCCGGATGTAAGAACTTGAAAAGTATCTTGGTGTCCATCTCAACGGAATCTCCGATAGGCAATCCCCTACGCTGGCACTCTGATCGTAAGATGCGAAAATCATATTCATATCCGCATTGAGCCACCATTATACAACCCTGCGAAAATTGTTGGAATTCTTGAAATACATCCTTGAATGACCCGGCATCCTTTACCATTTCATTGGTAATACCCGTCAAATTCTCTATTTTAGCCGGGATTGGCATTGATGGTTTGACCAACCGATCAAAACGCTCAGGATGGATCATTCCCTTATCTTCAACGATAACGGCGCCAAACTGAATGATACTATCCCTTTCACAATCCAGACCGGTTCCTTCAAGGTCAAACACGCAGAATTTTTTGTTGACAAAGTCTTCTATCATAATATTGTTTATTGTATACTTGTCGTTTTTATCTTCTGCTATTGCAAACATTCCACTCGTCCTCTACAATTTTTGATCGCTTCCAACTAATCTTTCGCCATGTTTTAACTATACTGGCGCTATACTTATAGATCCATATTTATTGCGGGGTGTCTGCATATGAAAATTGGTGAGGTGTGCCTGTTAACAAACGATGTGATTCGTTTAGCAAACTTTTATAAAACGCTGCTCTCTATCGATAATGGCAGTAATGACGAGGTACATCAATTTATTATTTCCGAAGAAACGACTCTTACTATTTTCAATGACGGGATTGAGCGGAAGACGAATTTTAACAATATATCTCTGGCTTTTACAGTAAGTGATGTGGATATGGAATTTGAAAGGCTAAAGGCGCTTGGTGTAGAAATCGTTACTCCGCCGACTCTGAGACCTTGGGGGGCAAAGAATGTAACCTTCAAGGACCCTGACGGAAATATCATTGCATTCAGGTGTTTTCCCCAATGATTCCTCTTAAGTTTCCTTACGACTGCCTGATGATCTCCAGCATTTTTTGAATGTCCCCGGCAGCCATCTCCACTTTTGACTTCTCGATGAGAATATTGCCGCCGGTCATGATATAGGACGGGAAAATCCGGATATTTTCATAATATAATTCGCTGTTCCTCAACTTGTATGTAGATATGGAGGGTACGGCGGTTTTCCCGGTCCTGGCTTTGGCAATCATGTTGAAAGCCTTCTTTGCCACGTCACCCATCAGCATAATCACTTTCAAATTTGGAAACAGCCCGATTTCATATTCCAGCACAGGCACATGTTTTTCAAGGATGTCCCGTGGGATTGCGGATTCTGTCTTAGGTATCTTTACTGCATTCGTCATATAAATTCCTGCCGCGATGAGGTCATCCACCGAGGAGGCCTGAAATCCCGCTTTATGAAACAGGGGAAGTGTGGTGGTTAGATAAGCAGGAGGAGAATTGCGGCCATAAAAATCATCAGCCGGATTACCAGGCACAACCTCGTTGATCATAATGGCTTGAATTAAGCTGGTGTCGATGTCTATATCTGAAAATTGAAAGCTCTCTGCTGCATCATAGCCCTGTACAAAAGCGCTTAATGGCTCTTTTAGCTTCATATTCTTATGGACCTCCAATGAAAAATGGTAGAAAAAGATTTCCAGTGCTTTTATTACGGAAGTACCCGCCTCGTCAATGCCGGTGAGCGTATGGTTCTGGACGGCCAACAGGAGTTCACCAGTGGATCATCTTCCGGCTTCTTACCTCACCGCCACAATCCAGACTGGCAGGATGATGAAGGAGCCAAGCGTGGTCCAGAGGATGCAGCGGGAGACGGTTCGGGGTGAAGCGTCGAAGCGCTCTGCCAGCACCACCGCATTGACCGCCACCGGCATGGAGGCCAGGATCATCAGCACCGAGAACAGGGTTCCCTCTATGCGCAGGACTAACAGGACCAGGAAGGCTGCCAGCGGAGACAGCAGCATCCGAACGGCAAGCCCGGTCCAGAAGGTCCGGTTGGTCCCCTGAACGGCCGTTCCTTGGTGGCCCACATTCACCATCTGGGCGCCCAGAATGGACAGGGCGATGGGAGAGTAAGCGTTCGCCAGCATAACGATGCCCGCATCCAGTCCCGATGGCAGTGCCAGGCCTGCCCACCGGACAATGAAGGCCAGCGCCGCCGCATAGATGGCCGGAAGCTTGAATACGGAGCGGATGGCGTCTTTTACCGAGAATTGGGACCGCGCTGCAAAATAAACCCCGATCGTATTGACAATGACCATCTGGGAGATGACGTAGATCGAAGCCTTGTCCAGCCCCAGCTGGCCGAAGGCCAGGAGCACCAGAGGCAGCCCGTAATTAACGCTGTTGGTGAAGGTGGAGATAAGCGTGAGGCCCGCTGCTTCCGGCGCTTCCAGCCGCAACAGCTTGGCCAGCACCTTCGCCAGCGCCCACAATACCAGCAGATTCAACAGGCTGAATGCTACAGTCTGGTAGACATCGCCGAAGCTCAGCTCGGCTTTGGTCAGGGTATTGAAGATAAGCGATGGACTCAGGACATACAAATATAGAGTCAGAAGGGGCTTGGTTTCCAGCTTCTGATACAGGCGCAGCAACACTCCGCCCAGCACCGGCAGGGAAATGGGCAGAATCACCTGGAACATGGTTGTTAAAATCGCTTGCAGCTGCATCGTATTGCGCCTCCGTTGCCATTGTTTGGTCTGTTCCCCTTACTGTAGCAAACACTGTCCTGCCCCGTCCAAGACGAAATAACTATATCCTTAATAGTCTGGGGTTATCATGCAACCGCTCAGGGTTATCATGGCATTGGAACTGGTGGATAACAATCTTAATATTGATTCTATCCCTTGGTTTGCCCGTCCCAAACATGTTATGCTAACAGGATCATACATCACACCGCTAAAGGATGGTTGGGAAAACATGGATGATTGGAACGAGGGAATGCACCGGGTGCAGAATTATTTGAATGATAAGGGGCTCAACAGGCAGGTTGTGCTTCTTCCGGACAGTGCCAGAACTGCTGCAGCGGCAGCGGAGGCTATCGGATGCAGTGTAGCCCAGATTGCCAAGTCGATTATCTTCCGGCTGCCGGAAACCGGCGAGGCGCTTCTGGTCATCACCAGCGGCATCAACCGGGTTAACGAGAAGACGGTCGCCCAGACACTGGGAGTTACGTTGGGCAAGGCGGATGCGGAATTCGTCCGGGAAAAAACCGGCTATGCCATCGGCGGTGTGGCACCCGTGGCCCATAAGGAGCAGGTGCGTACTTTGATTGATAGGGACCTGCTGCAGTACGAGGAAATCTGGGCGGCTGCAGGTCATCCCAAGTCCGTATTTCCCCTCAGCCCGGACGAGCTTCTGGCGATAACGGAAAGCCGGGTGCTGGAGGTAAAATAGCAAGGTGCCTGCCATTGTCATAAGCCCGGGATCATACGAAGCCCGCGATTGCCTGATGACCACCGTTGCAAGATGTCTGCCCAATGAGCGCCAATAAGCCCCGTCTGTGAGGACGGCGGCTTGGTTGCCGTGCTTGGACTTAAAGTTGTACAAGGTTGATGACAAAATACAATATAAAATAAACAATAATAGATAGATATATTATTTAATAGGGCAAAATCGAATAATAAATGCATTGCTCTGGACATTGTGGCGGAAGCATCCCGGAAGTAAAGTGGAGAAGTAAGGAAAACCTATTCACGGAGGGGTTCGGGATGATTGCAACGGAGTTAGCCAAGGTGCTGCAAGAAGAAAAGGTGAGCCGCGTGCTTCAGGAATGGTTGGATAAGCAAGTGGTGGATATGATCAAGAGCGTGCCTGCGGAAAAGCTGGGAGAAAAGCTGGAGCATGTCATGCGTCCTCCCATTTCATTTCAATATCCGCATGTGTTGGACTGGATGACGGCGAGATGGGTGGCGGAGCAGGCTGTCATATTCGGCGAACTGGGAATAACACCGGATGCCCGGGTGCTGGAGATTGCCTCAGGCGACCAACTGGCGGTTCCTTTGGCTGTGGAATGTTATTCCCAAGGGCTGGGCAGCTATATGACGGCCAATCTGAACAAGCGGCTGACCGAACGGTTCGTCAAGGCTGCGGCGCGGCTATCCATCAACATGGAGGTTATCGAGGCGGACGGGGCGAGGATCGGTGAGTATGTGCCGCGGGACACGTTTCATGCCGTTGTGTTTCTGCATGCCGTCAATGACATCATCCAGACTATTGTAGCTGATCAAATCAACCTGGATACCATCCATACCGACTGGTTCGAAATTCTGCCTGCCATGGTGAAGGAAATGGCAATCCGCGATCAGAGCGGCACGTTGGAGGATTCGGTTAAGGAACCGTTTCTCGCCATCATCAAGGCAGTGGTCGATGTAGTGAAGCCCGGGGGCGTGATGATTTTTACCCATTGGGAATATGAGTATGATCTTAATTTGGGCTATCCCCCGGAGCTGTACCGCTCCTTCATCCCTCTGGCCCGCTCCTGGCTGAGCCAGTCTGGCCTGTCGCTGGAAGAGGTTACTCCGCCTGGCTTCGACCCTCAATATAGAATGGTGTTGCGTAAATCCGGCCCGGTTGGGAAAGAATAGTCCATGCGGTCCGATTAATCCCGCCTTCAGTCACGCCTGGATAATATATGACGGAAGAATGCAGCGTATCCCTTTGCGATAAAGCGGATGCGCTGCTTCTTTTGGTATTGGGAAGCGGCTGTTTCCAGTTTTGCACCCTTGGCGGGGAATGCTCATGGTTGGCAACTTGTGATCGTTTGTGATCGAAATAACACATAAATATGATTGATTATGACTGATAAAGCGCTTTACAAAATAATAACAATCATATATAATCACAAGTGAGAACAATAAATCATAGTTTAACTTGGATTTTGATAAATATAGTCACATTCGCGCATAGATAAGCAGGACAGAGGAGGGGTTCGATCATGCTTTTTGAAGAAGAGCGAAAGCAAAAGATATGTGATTACGTCCACACCAATGAACGCGCTTCCGTTCAGGAGCTGGCCCAATTTTTCCAGGTATCCGAATCCACCGTCAGAAGGGATTTGAAGGATCTGGAGGAAGGCGGACAGCTGCGGCGGACCCATGGAGGTGCGGTAGCCATGCAGTCGGATAATTCGGAGCCGCCGTTCATGGAGAAGGAAGACCGCTTCAGATCACAAAAGGAAGCGATTGCAAAGGCAGCCGCGGCGCTTGTGGAGGAAGGGGACACCATCCTGCTGGATGCAGGGTCCACCACCTATTACCTGGCCAAGGAGCTCAAATCGGTCAACAAGCTTACCGTTGTCACCAATTCCATTGTTGCCGCCCAGGAGCTGGCCCAGCTTCCCAACATCAGCCTTGTGCTGACAGGAGGAACGGTGCGCCACGAGACGCTGGCGATGGTGGGACCCGTGGCGGAGCGCACTCTTGAGATGCTGCGGGTAGATATCGTATTCCTGGCGACCAACGGGCTGGATGCGCGAAACGGCCTGACCACGCCAAGCATCAGCGAAGCGGAAATAAAGCGCAAGATGATCCATGCCGGCAAACGAATTGTTCTGCTGGCTGACCACAGCAAATACGCCAAGGTTTCCTTTGCCAAGGTGGCTGATCTGAAGGAAATCCACCAGTTGATTACCGATCCGCAATTTCCGGCGGTGGGAACTGCCGAGTTGGAGGAAGCGGGAGTACAGCTGTTTATTGCGTCTGTCAAAGGAGAATCAGCATGAGAGCTTCCGTAATTACGGTAACGATGAATCCGGCATTGGACAAAACAGTCACGGTCGACGGGATCGCGCTGGCCCGGTTGAACCGGATTAAGGAGGTGCGGATGGACGCCGGAGGCAAGGGCATCAACGTGGCCAAGGTGCTCAGAGGCTTTCAGGTGGATGTGGCCGCCTGGGGCATAGCCGGGGGTTACCAGGGAAGGCTTATCCAGGATAAGCTTCAGGCGCAGGGCATTCCCTGCTTTTTCCTGGAGGGAGCAGGGGAAACCCGCGTCAACATGAAGGTGGTGGATGAGAGCACCAAGCTGACCACGGAATTCAATGAGCCTGGCGTGGAGGTGAACGGGAGCCAGCTGGCCCAGTTTACCGACCGGTTCCTCCAGGGAATCGCCGGAGTATCCTATGTGGTGCTTGGCGGCAGCCTTCCCCCGGGCGCGCCTTCCGGCTACTACCGAACCTTGATTGAGGCAGCCGCTGCCAAAAATGTACCCGTCATCCTGGATGCGGACGGCGAGGCACTGGCCCAGGGGATGGAAGCTGCTCCTTATGCCGTCAAACCCAATATTCATGAGCTGGAGAACTATTTCGGCTGCAGGCTCCAGGATGACAGAGAAATTGTCAACGCCGCCAGATCCCTGATTGCTGCCAAGGGCGTTCAACTGGTCCAGGTATCCATGGGAGGCAACGGCTCCATTCTGGTGGACGGACAGGAGGCGCACCGGGCCAAACCGTTTCCCATCGTACCCGTCAGCACAGTGGGGGCGGGGGATTCCATGGTAGCCGCCATGGTGTACGGCTTGCTGCATCAGCTGCCGCTCTCCGACATCTCCCGGCTCACCTCTGCCGCCGGCACCATCACGGCCTCCAAGGCCGGGACTCAGGTCTGCACGATTCAAGAGGTGAAGGAGAAGCAGGATTCGGTTGAACTCATACCTATATGATCCCAATAAAAGAGGAGATGATCATGGTGAAGAAAATATTGGCTGTAACCGCATGCCCCACTGGAGTCGCCCATACCTATATGGCAGCTGAGTCGCTGTTGAAGAGCGCCCGGGAGAAGCAGGTTCCCCTCAAGGTGGAGACCCGCGGCGCAGTCGGCGTGGAGAATGAGCTGACGGAGCAGGAAATTGCCGAAGCGCATGCCATCATTATTGCCGCCGATACGGATGTGCTGGAAGCGCGGTTTGCCGGCAAGCCGGTCGTCAAGGTTCCGGTCGCCCAAGCGATCCGCAATCCCGCGGGGCTGATTGACGAGGCGTTAGGCAAGGAAGCGGCATCCCCCGCCGGTTATGCAGGTCAGATTGAGCAAAGCAAGGCCATGCGCAGCTCCGCGAGAACAGGTGCCTACAAGCATCTCATGACAGGCGTTTCCGCAATGCTTCCCCTGGTTGTGGCGGGCGGACTTTTAATTGCCTTATCATTTGTCTTCGGCATTGAGGCGTTTAAGGAAGAGGGCACATTCGCGGCGGCGTTAATGAATATTGGGAGCGGAGCGGCCTTCGCGCTGATGGTTCCCATTCTGGCCGGCTTCATCGCCTTCTCCATTGCGGAGAAGCCCGGGATGGCGCCGGGATTGGTAGGCGGGATGCTTGCCTCCCAGCTGGGAGCTGGTTTCCTGGGCGGGATCATTGCGGGCTTCCTGGCCGGTTATGTGGCAAAGTGGATGAAGGATTACATCAAGCTGCCGAGAAACTTTGAAGGCCTGAAGCCGATTCTGATTATTCCCCTGCTTGCAACAGGCATTGTTGGGCTCTTGATGGTGTATGTAATCGGCGAACCGGTCAAATATATGATCGATGGCCTGACGGACTGGCTGCAATCCATCGGCTCCGTCAATGCAATCCTGCTTGGCTTGATCCTGGGAAGCATGATGGCCTTCGACATGGGCGGACCGATGAACAAAGCGGCATACACCTTCTCCGTGGGGCTGCTGGCCAGTGATGTATACGGACCCATGGCTGCCGTAATGGCCGCGGGTATGACTCCGCCCCTGGGTTTGTGGCTGGCTACCCTCATTGCTCCGGGCAAATTTACCAAGGATGAGCGTGATGCGGGAAAAGCTGCGTCGGTGCTGGGGCTGTCCTTTATTACCGAAGGGGCGATTCCTTTTGCCGCCAGTGACCCGTTCCGCGTAATCCCGTCGATCATGGCCGGTTCTGCAGTAACAGGGGCTATGTCCATGATGTTCGATGCCACATTGCGGACCCCTCACGGAGGCGTATTCGTGCTCGCCATACCCAATGCGGTGAGTCCTGTGGGCTGGTATGCCTTATCCATTGTTGCAGGCACAATAGTAACCGCCCTGCTGCTGGCGGTGGTCAAGAAACCGCAGGAAGCGGGCAAGGCTGTATATCCGTCTGAACCTATGCTGCAGGAGACGAAATAATCTTAGGAGGTAAATGACTATGGCTATTGCAGAACTGCTGGATTCCAGCTCCGTGTTTATTCCCCTTGAGGCAAGCGGAAAAGAAGAGATTATCCGGGCGATGATCGGCGGTCTGGAGCAGAGCGGCTGCCTGACGGATAAGGCGGCTTATCTGGAGGCTGTCCTGAACCGGGAGCAGACCGGCTCCACCGGCATCGGTTTTGGAGTCGCGATTCCCCACGGCAAGTCCAAGGGAGTCTCCAGGGCGGGCATCGCCTTTGCGAGGCTGTCCCGGCCGGCAGATTGGGCTTCTCTTGACGGCCAGCCTGTTCAAGCGGTATTCATGATTGCCGTACCGGAAGCAGCTGAGGGCAATGAGCACCTGAAAATTCTGATCGCTCTCTCCCGCAAGCTGATAGACGACCAATTCCGCAGCAGCCTGCTGCAAGTGCGCGCCGCAGCGGAACTGAATCTGCTCTTGGAAACGATCTGAGTTGACAAATAAGGAGAGAGTGACCTATGCCATCAGGAGTAATAACCATCCGGAATGAATCCGGCTTTCATATCCGCCCCGCCCAATTATTCACGGAGAAGGCCGCCACCTACCAGTCCACCATCCTGCTCCAGCCGGAGGGACACAGCGCCCAGATTGACGGCAAGAGCATTCTTGGTTTGATGACCCTGGGATTGACCAAGGGGACTGTCCTGCGGATTACCACAGAAGGGCCGGACGAGGCGGAAGCCCTGGATACGCTGATCAAGCTGGTGGAGAGCGGCTTCGGGGAAATCTGAATGCCCGGAGCCTGATTCCACCGGAAGCTTGGAGCCTTACTGCGGGAGGAGCGGAGGATACTATGGAAACCATATTAAACGGCCTGGGTGTTTCCGAAGGAATACGCATCGGCAAAGCCTTCATCTATAAGCCGGTTCAAGTGACAGACAGCCAGGAGCAAACAACGGACAGCCCAGAGCAGGAGCTTGCCAGGCTGCAGAAGGCCAAGGCAGGCTGCCTGGAGGAGCTGGAGCAGCTCATCGGGACAACGCGCGCCAGGCTGGGCGAGGAAAAGGCCGCTATACTCAAGGGGCAGGTAAGCTTTCTTGGCGACCCCGCCTTTTACCCCCCGATGGAGCAGCTGATCCTCAGTGAAGGCTGGAACGCCGAAACCGCTATTCGGCGGATTACGGTCAAAACTGCGGCTATCTTCGAGAACATGCCCGCCGAATATATGCGGGAGCGGGCCGCCGATATCCGCGATGTGGGAAGCCGGCTCTTGGCGCAGCTTCTCACCCGTCAGGGCAGCAGGCTGCAGGATATTGACAGAGAAGTGATTCTGGTGGCAGATGATTTGACGCCGTCGGACACGGTCCAGCTGGATAAGAAGCTGGTGCTGGGCTTTGTCACCCGGATCGGGGGCAAAACCTCCCATACGGCAATCCTGGCCAATTCATTGGGCATTGCCGCAGTATTGGGCCTTGGCGCCGCCGTGGAGGAAATCCGGGACGGGGATACCCTGATCGTGAATGGTTCCACGGGCGAATGCATTCTCCGTCCCGACCGGCAGACGGTGGAGCGCTGCAGGCAGTTGATGAACGGAGAAGAAGCGGAGCACAGGCGGCTGGCGGAGTATGCCGCTATGCCTGCGGCAACCACTGACGGCTTCCGGGTGGAGATTGCCGGCAATATCGGGACTCCGCAGGAGGCGGCAGGCCTGATTCCGAAGGGAGCGGAGGGAGTGGGCCTCTACCGCACGGAGTTTCTGTTCATGAGCCGGCAGACCATGCCGGATGAAGAGGCCCAGTTCCAGGCATACAAGGCGGTTGCGGAACTGATGGAGGGCAAGCCTGTTGTGATCCGGACGCTGGATATCGGCGGGGACAAGGAGCTTCCCTATCTGGAGCTTCCCCGGGAGATGAACCCGTTCCTTGGCTACCGGGCCATCCGGCTGTGTCTGGACCAAAGGGTGCTGCTGCAGACTCAGCTGCGGGCTATTCTGCGGGCCAGCGCATACGGCAAGCTGAAGATTATGTTCCCGATGATCTCGGGACTGGGCGAATGGAGAGCAGCCCGGGAGATGTTCCTGGCCGTCCTGGCGGAATTGCGGGAGCAGGGGATTCCCACTGCCGGCAGAGTCGAGCTGGGGATTATGGTGGAAATTCCGTCTGCCGCCCTGCTGGCAGAGCAGTTTGCCAAGGAAGTGGATTTCTTCAGCATCGGCACCAACGATCTGGTTCAATACACCGTAGCGGTGGACCGCATGAACGAGAAGGTCTCCTATCTGTACGATTATTTCCATCCGGCGGTCATCCGGCTGATCAAGCATGTTATCGACGCTTCCAACCGCCATGGCAAATGGACGGGAATGTGCGGAAGCATGGCCGGTGATCCGCTGGCGGCGCCGCTTCTGCTAGGACTGGGCCTTCATGAATGGAGCATGGCCCCCTCTTCATTCCCCAGGATCAAGGAAGCGGTAGCCAAGGCGAACCATGCCGCCTGCAAGCAGCTGGCGGAGCGGGTGCTTGAGCTGGACACGCCGCAGGAAGTAAGGCAAGCGCTGATGAATTTTCAAGGCCAGTCCTAGGGAGTGTTTGAAAACTCCGAGGGGAGCAGATTTCCCCGAATTTTCGTTTCTGGCAAGGCACTTTTTCGCAGGCGTACCGGGGGTACGTCAAGTAAAAGTAACGCAGCCAGGGGCGAAAAGGCGGTGAAAGATGCCCTCAAGCGAGTTTTCAGACACGCCCTAATATCGCAACACGAAGGAGCGCCCGGGTGCGCTTCTTTTTGCATGAGGGCCCTGCGGCGCTGCAACCCTCCCCGCAAAGCAGCCGGAAATAGCTCATCATTGGCTCTCCCTTGACTTACAGTGTACTCTAAGGTGTAAAATTCAATTGCAGATGCAGTAAATTTCGGAAATGGAGTGGTCAGGATGGCGAAGGTGGTTGTAACAGGCGGCAGCGGACGTCTGGGAAGCTATGTGGTGGAGCATTTTCTCGAAAGCGGATACGAGGTGGTGAATGCGGACGCGGTCAAGCCCGCTTCCTCCCGGGCCAAGCATGTCACGGTGGATTTGACTAATCTCGGGGAATGCTACGGTGTGTTGGCGGGCGCTGATGCGGTGGTTCATCTGGCTGCGATACCGGTAGCCTACAGCCATCCCAATGAGGTCACATTCGGCAATAATGTCATGTCCACGTACAACGTGCTGGAAGCGGCTGCAGGATTGGGCATCCGGAAGGCGGTAATTGCGTCAAGCGAATCCTCCTACGGGATTGTGTTTGCCAAGCGTCCGCTTATTCCCCAATATCTGCCGCTGGATGAGGAGCATCCCCAACTGCCCGAGGACAGCTACGGGCTGTCCAAGATCGTGAATGAACAAACAGCCGAGATGTTCAACCGCAGGACCGGGATGCAGGTGGTATCCTTTCGGATCGGCAACGTGATTACGCCGGAAATGTACGGCAATTTCCCCGGCTTCATCCATGACCCTGCCAAGCGCAAGGGTATTCTGTGGAGCTATATTGATGCCCGCGACATGGCGTCCGCTTGCCGGCTGGCTATTGAAGCGGAGGGGCTGGGCGCTGTAGTCCTCAATGCCGCCAACGACAATACCAGCATGGACATCCCCAACGATGAGCTGCTTAAAGCCTGCTATCCTGCCGTAACGGATATCAGGGCGCCGCTGGATAACTTCGATACGCTTCTGTGCAATAAGAAGGCCAAGGCGGTATTGAACTGGCAGCCTGTTCATAATTGGCGTGATGAGGTTAAATAATAGGTAGAGCATTAAGCAAGCAGTGCCAATACGCTGCAGAAGCTGCGGCCTCGAGCTCCACACCCTATGGGGATAAGCAGCTGAGGAGGCTCTGGGCATTTTGCCGGAAAATCGATAAATGGGAGGAATCGCTAGATGAAATACCGCAGATTGGGTCAAACAGACCTGAAGGTATCCGTTGTGGGCATCGGAACATGGCAATACGGCGGAGAATGGGGCAAGAGCTTCACTGCTAAGGAAGTCGAGGGAATTCTCGACAGAGGGCTGGAATTGGGCTTCAACCTGATAGACACAGCGGAGTGCTATGGTGATCATCTCTCGGAATCCCTGATTGGGGAGGCGGTGCGGGGCAGCCGGAGCAAGTGGCTGCTCGCCACCAAATTCGGGCATAAGTTCTGCTCCCATCTGCAGCGGGAGCAAATCTGGGATGCCGCCGGAGTCCGTGAGCAGCTCGAAGAGTCCCTGAAGGCGCTGCAAACGGATTACGTGGATCTGTACCAGTTTCACTCGGGAACCGATGAAGCCATTGACAATGATGCCCTGTGGACCATGCTGGACAAGCAGGTGGAAGCGGGCAAGATCAGGCATCTGGGCGTTTCCATCGGCAGCAACGAGAACGTGTACCAGGTGGAGCAGGCGGCCAAGCTGGGTACAGGAGCGATCCAGGTGGTCTATAACAGGCTGGACCGGAAGCCGGAACAGGGGGTGTTCCAGGCATGCGCGGAGCATGATCTGGGCGTATTGGCCCGGGTTCCTCTGGCCAGCGGCTTTTTGAGCGGCAATTACAAGCCGGGGGCCGTATTCGGGCATGATGATGTCAGAGCCAGCCGGGACAGGGAAGCGGTGGACGCCTTGCTCCGCCAGGCTGCCCAGATCCGGGAGACGGAGGTGCCCCCCGGAACGAATATGGCCCAATGGGCAATTGCCTGGTGCCTGCAGCATCCTGCGGTCAGCACGTGCATTCCCGGCTTCAAGAACATCGAGCAGCTGGAAGCGGCAGCCGGAGCCGCTGATCTGGAACTGGTAACGGATAACCACCCCGCCGCGTGGAAATAAGTGTGGTTTCGCTTCGGTTATAGCGATTTTATGACTTTGTGAAAAAAGTGACAATCCTCACATCCGGCATGCAAAGAATTCTATACTGTGAAGATAAAAGCGGAAGGAGCGATCCCTTTTATGCAATTGGACCATGATGTAGTTGTTACTTGCTGCGCAAACGCCCATGCCGAGGCCGTATCCCAGCTGCTGCAGATGGCCTTGACCGAAGCGCTGGCAGGAGAAGCCGCCGGGCGGATTGAGGCGGCGCTGTCTGCATATTCCAAGGAAAGAATCATCCGGGACATGGCCGGCCGGTTGACCTATGTGGCTGTCTACCGCCACCGGGTTATCGGCGTCATTCTGCTCTCTCCTACAGAGGAAGGGGGCACGCACATTGAAGCTCTGTGTGTTGCGCCCGAGCATCACAATGAAGGAATCGGTGAGCTGCTGATCGATACTGCCGAACGGCGGGCAGGCGAGCTTGGCGTGAAGCGGCTGGGCATTTCCGCGCTGGCGGGCAATGCGGGGTATTTCCGCAAGCACGGTTATCTGGCAGACGGAGAGCAGCAGCTGTCCAAGGCGTTGGCATAAGTATTGTAATTGGCAAAAAGCCCTCCCGCCGCTTGCGTGGCTGGAAGGCTTTTTTTCGTTTCGCCAAAAAACCGCTGTTCGTTCCTATATCTCCTGGTGATGCTTCTTGTCTGTATGAGACTATTATCGGACACGAAGCTTAAAGTGACATGAGTTTTTGCTGAAAATGAGCTGAATGAAGCGGCAGAGCAGAGCCCGCTCAACTGGCGCCTCAGCTTAGACTGGCTGCCTCCTGGGCTTCCGGCTCCACAGCTGCCTTTCCCAGCAGCACCACAACTTTATGGGTTTTTCCATCGGCATAAACCGGCAGTGTATTGCCGCTAAGCTCCTCACCGTCCACAGTGACAGCCTGCACTCCGGAGCAAACATGCTTGGGATTCAGCACTTCGATGATATACATGCTGCCGCGGAATTCCCGGGTAATGGTGTAGCCGTCCCAGGCGGCAGGGATGCATGGCTCTACCCGCAGCCCTTCAAAATCAGGCTTGATGCCCAGGATGGACTGGGTGATGGCAATGTAGTTCCAGGCGGCGGTTCCCGTCAGCCAGGAATTCTTCGCCTCGCCATGGCGTACGGCGTCCTTGCCCGCAATCATCTGTGAATACACATACGGCTCCATCTTGTGCACTTCGCTGATTTCCTCCAGATAGGCAGGCGCGATCTTGGCATACAGCCCGAAAGCCCGGTCGCCCCGGCCAAGCACCGTTTCCGCGATCATGATCCACGGGTTGTTGTGGCAGAAGATGCCCGCATTTTCTTTATAGCCCGGAGGATAGGAGGAGATTTCGCCCAGGTTCAGATAATACTCGGAATACGGCGGATTCTGCAGCACGATGCCGTAAGGCGTCTCCAGACGCTCCTGCACGGAATCCAGCGCCTTCAGCGCACGGCCATCCTCAGCCCCGATCCCCGCCATCACGCATATGCCTTGGGGCTCGATGAAGATCTGCCCTTCCTCATTCTCCTTGCTGCCCACTTTTTCGCCGAAGTGGTCATAAGCGCGCAGGAACCAGTCTCCGTCGAAGCCATGGGAGAGGGTGGTCTGGCGCATGGCCTCGATATGGCTTTCCGCCTGCTGTGCCTCGCTGGCGAGACCGCGGTAACGGCAGATAGCCGCGAAGTCGGGACCGGTAAACACGAACAATCCGGCGATGAAGACGGATTCCGCCACACGCCCGTCGATATTCCCGGTGGTCTGGAATGACTCGCCCGGCTCCTTGGAGAAGCAGTTCAGGTTCAGGCAGTCATTCCAGTCCGCCCGCCCGATCAAGGGCAGGCCGTGGGGACCCAGATTGTGGATCACGTGGTAGAAGGAACGCTTCAGATGCTCGAACAAGGTGGCGGTGTTGTTCGGGTCGCAGTCGAAGGGAACCTGCTCATCCAAGATGCTGAAGTCGCCGGTTTCCTTGATATAAGCGGCGGTCCCCACAATCAGCCATAGAGGATCGTCGTTGAAGCCGCCTCCCACCTCATGATTCCCTTTTTTGGTCAAAGGCTGGTACTGGTGATAAGCGCTGCCGTCCTCGAACTGGGTGGAAGCAATGTCGATAATCCGTTCTCTGGCCCGTCCGGGAATCTGGTGCACGAAGCCCAGCAGATCCTGGTTGGAATCCCGGAAGCCCATGCCCCGGCCAATTCCCGATTCGAAGTAGGAGGCGGAGCGGGACATATTGAAGGTGACCATACACTGATAGGGATTCCAGATGTTGACCATCCGGTTCAGCTTGTCGTCACTGCCGTTGATCACATATTTGTTCAGCAGACGGTCCCAATATTCAGCCAGCTCGGCCAACGCTTGCTCCACATCCGCATCCGAAGCGAAACGGCCGATCATTTCCTTGGCCCGGGTTTTGTTGATGATGCCAGGGGCAGCCCACTTCTCCTCCTCGGGATTCTCCACGTATCCCAGCACGAATACATAGGTTTGCTCCTCGCCGGGCTGCAGGGTGATGTTGAAGGAGTGGGAGCCGATGGGAGACCAGCCGCTGGCGACGGAATTGCCCGACTTGCCTGCTGCAACGGCCTCGGGCTGATCCAGGCCGTTGTAGGCGCCCAGGAAGGAATCCCGGTCCGTGTCGAAGCCGTCGAAGGGACGGTTTGCGGAGTAGAAGGCATAATGATTGCGGCGCTCCCGGTATTCCGACTTGTGATAGATGACGGAATCCTCTAGTTCAACTTCCCCCAGGCTAAGATTCCGCTGGAAATTGGTCATATCGTCATAGGCATTCCACAGACAGAACTCCACAAAGGAGAAGAGAGTCACCTTTTTCTCGGCTGAGCCCGTATTCTTGACCTTGACCCGGTATACTTCGCCGGTGTATTGCAGCGGGATGAAGGCCAGTTGGTTGACCTGGATGCCGTTGCGCTCCCCGGTAATGGAGGTGTAGCCCAGACCATGGCGGCATTCGTAGAAATCCAGCTCCCGCTTAACGGGCATCCAGCCCGGCGTCCAGTAGTCTCCGCCGTCGTGGAGATAGAAGTAGCGTCCGCCGTTATCCAGCGGAATATTGTTGTAGCGGTAGCGGGTAATTCTCCGTAAACGCGCGTCCCGGTAGAAGCAATAGCCGCCGGCGGTATTGGAGATCAATCCGAAAAATTGCTCATTGCCCAAATAGTTGATCCAGGGATAGGGGGTTTTGGGCGTCTCAATCACATATTCCTTGCGCTGATCGTCAAAATGGCCGAATTGCATGGTTAACAGGTCTCCTTTCGAATGGGGGAAGGATACAAAATATATCATAAACACGTGTTTATAAACGCGCGTTTATTTTGGAGGAAAATGATCTGGCTGACCAAGTAGTGTGCGGATTCGCCAAAACACCAATTCTGAGTATGCGACCCCGTCAAAAACCAATTTCGAGGGGCCGCTTTTCGCTCCATTATCCTCGATTCAAATCCGCTGCTCCTCTTCACGAAGCGTAATCCTATGAATATGACTGAAAATGGGATGTCCAGCATGTAAAAGTGCAGTTATTTCATGGGCAACTGCTGCAACGGAAGGTCATCATGTAAAAGTGCAGTTATTTCACGCCAATTTCATCTTTGTGGCGGTTTTAAGCAAAAATAACTGCACTTTTGCAGGAGGAGAGCTCAAAAGAGGGCTCGTGGCCAAAAATAACTGCATTTTTGCAGGATCTCATTAGGGCGTGTGTGAAAACTCGCTTGAGGGCATCTTTCGCCGCCTTTTCGCCCCCAGCTACGTTGCTTTTACTTGGCCCGGGGTCCCCGGTACGCCTGCGCAAAAGCGCTTTGCCAGAAACGAAAATTTGGGCTTTATATGCTCCCCACGGAGTTTTTAAACACACCCTAGTAGTCGCTTTCTGAATCACTATTCAGCTATCCTTTTTGGAGCAAATTCGGGTTTTTCCGAAACAGTCGGTACCCGGGGATGGTTTCGCGCCAGCGGCCGGGTTCAGGATACGGGCCGGCATGAATCCCGCGTGATGAATTCCGCCGGGAAGCTGATGGTCGAGAAGGAGGTGCCGTCCTTCTGACCCATGCGGAAGATGCTCTCTACGGCGGATTTGGCCATCTCGTAGATGGGCAGCCGGACGGTAGTCAGCTTGGGGGTCATAAGCGAGGCCGCCGGGACATCGTCGAAGCCTGCCAGGGATACATCCTCCGGGATGCGGATGCCCTGCTCGGCAAAGGCCTGCATCGCCGCAATCGCCATGTCGTCGTTGGCAGAGAACAACGCTGTGGGCGGCTTGCCCAGGCTCATGAGGCGCTGGACCTCCCGGTAGGCGGTTTCCTTCAGAAATTCTCCGCGCAGGATATGGTTCCCATCCAGGCGGAGGCCGTGCTGCTTCATTGCCGCCTCATAGGCGTTGTAGCGCTCCCGGCCTGAGAACGTATTCATCCGGCCCGACAGGATGCCGATTTCCCGGTGCCCCAGACCGATCAGATATTCCATCACTGCCATCGTGCCCTCATAATCCTTGGAATTGACCACGGCGAGGTGGTTTTTGTCCAGGCGGTTATTGATAATGCCGGCAATGTCATAGTCGATCAGCACCAGAGGAGAGCCCAGGCCGGCCAGCTCCTGCACCAGCTCCGTATCCTCACTTGTGCCCACGATGATGCCCCCGTCGATCCGTTTCTGCAGAAAAGCCTGCTTCACCTTGAGAAAGTCAGCCTGCGTATAAACCGTATGAATCAGCACGTAGCTGCCGCGGGCATTGGCATTGTCCGTTACCGCATCAACAAAACGCGCAAAATAGCTGTTGTCGTAGATCCGGTTGGCTTCGGGGCGCTCGGCGGTGCTGACCACAAACAGTCCGATGGTATCGGTTCCCTTGCCGGCCAGCACGCGGGCGGAGGTATTGGGCTCGTATTGATGCTCCTCAATGATCTGGAGCACCTTCCTGCGGGTGTTCTCCGGGACGTTGCTGTAATTATTGATTACACGGGAGACCGTGCTTCTCGACACACCGGCCAGTTTGGCAATATCTTCGCTTTTCATGATAGCCTCCGTAGTAGTGAACGCGCGTTTATAGATTCATTGTAACCTGTTCTCTCCATTTGGGCAATACACCGGAAAAAAAGATCACGATTGTGCTGTAAATATACCCGAATTAGCTAGACCTTTTGGCAGGGGCATGGCATTATGGGAATATGGGCAAGTTTTACAATTTTGCATGATGCTGCGGCAGAATTCCCAAACCGGCGGCGGCATTACCGTCCCCAGGTGGCTTAAGGAGGAACGACCTCATTGAAATGGTATCATTCCGTCAGGCTCAAAATCATCCTTGCCTTCGCCGTTGTCATCGCCCCGATCTGTGTGTTTCTTTTCTATAACAATGTATACTCCATCCGGACTGTACGGGAACAAATCTCGCAGAATTATGATAATCTGCTCCAGCAGTACGTCCAGAGCACGGATAAGATGCTGGATGAAACCAGCCTGTATTTATACCGTTTTGTCAACGACCCGGATTTTACCACACTGTATGCCTTCGGCAGAGATACCAATGAATATTATCTCACCACAATCCGTATTATGAGCAAGCTTACGACAGGGATCGGATATTTCAATATTACCAGTTCCATCTTTGTTTACTCGCCTCCGTACAAGGATATGCTCCTGGCCAGCTCCGAGGACCACAGCACCCAGACCAAGGAAATCAGCAAATATGTAAGCAGATTAACCCCCGGCAATGACGGCAAGTGGCAGATTGTGGAGAGCGGCGACGGTTATGCCATGGTCAAGATTGCCGTTATCTCGTCAGAGCTGGTGGCCGGTGTCTGGGTCCATCTGGACAATCTGGTCAGCCCGCTGCGTTCCTGGAGTCTGGGTACCACCGGGGAAGCGACTATGATGGACAGCAACCATGTTCAGCTGACTCCCACCAGGATTGCCGCGGATGTGTGGGGGAAATATGCGGAGAAGGACCCCAGCCAAAGGGGCAACTACCTGTTGATTGACGCGCCCTCACTGGATGAAAAGATGCTTCTGGTCAAAGCGGCCTCATCCTCCACAGGGTTAAGCTACATGCTGGCTGTTCCTGAGACTACTATATTGGGAGGGCTGCCGTTTTTTCAAAAGGCGATTTATATCATTCCCTTCGGGGTGCTCGCTGTGTTGTTTCTCTATCTGTCCCTCCTGCAGCGGATTATGATCAGCCCCTTGTCTGTCCTGATCAGGGGGATGAGGCGGATCGGCCAGGGCCAATTGGATACCCGGCTGAAAATTTCCAAGCAGGGGGAGTTCGGTTATCTGATGTCTGTCTTCAATGATATGGCCGGGCAAATCCGTTCGCTCAAGATCGACATCTACGAGGAGAAGCTGCGGGTGCAGCAGGCGGAATACAAGCATCTGCAGGTACAGATCAACCCCCACTTCTATATGAATTGCCTCAATATTATTTATAACCTGGCGGTGCTGAAGGACTTTGCCACTTTGAAAAAGATGGCGCTGCATCTGGCTGAGTACTTCCGCTTTACCATCCACGGCAACCGCTCCCACATTACTCTGGCCGAAGAGTTGAAACACATTTCCAATTACATGGAAATCCAGCAGCTCCGTTACCCGGATAACCTCACCTATGAAATTCTGTTGTCCGATGAGCTGCGGGAGCTTGAGGTGCCTCCATTGACGGTCCAGCCCTTCGCCGAAAACT
Organism: Paenibacillaceae bacterium; assembly: GCA_029256185.1. Taxonomy (GTDB): domain Bacteria; phylum Bacillota; class Bacilli; order Paenibacillales; family NBRC-103111; genus Paenibacillus_AR. The sequence goes on along the minus strand of JAQSYI010000005.1, from coordinate 57,798 downwards.
CGGTTCTCCATGGATTCAAGGATAGAAACCGGCCCTTTCATATCTGCATTGAGGCCTGGCTTGAGCAGGACGGCAAGCAAAGGCGAGCGCACATTACGATCACGGATACGGGAACCGGCTTTTCCGAGGATTGGCTGCAGGAGTTTGTTGCGGCTGACTGGCGCGACATGCAAGGGGAGCATGTGGGAATATGGAACGTGATGAGGAGGCTGTCCATTCATTATGGGGAGGAAGCCGCCGTATCTCTGCGCAATACGGGAGAAGGGGCGCAAGTATCCCTGGTTCTTCCTTTACAATCGGAAAATGAGGAGGCGGCTTCCTGATGTATAATGTGATGCTGGTGGACGACGAGAAATATGCGGTTAAAGGAATGGCAGCTGGCGTGGAGTGGGAGTCCATGGGGTTTGTCCATGTCTACGAAGCTTATGATGTGGGGCAGGCCGAGAGCATTCTGCAGCAGCATTCCGTGGATATTGCGATTCTGGACATTGAGATGCCCGGGAAGTCAGGGCTGGAGCTGGCCGGTTGGATGAGAGAGCACAGTCCCCAGACGGAAATTATCTTTCTTACCGGCCACGCCAATTTCACTTACGCCCAGCAGGCGCTTCAGATGGGAGCTTACCGGTACTTGCTCAAGCCGGTGGATTATGACGATCTGGCGGATATCGTGGTTCAGATATCCTCAAAGATCAAGCAGGAAAGAGAGATTCTGGATTACCGCAATACCTACAAGAAATATTACACCTTGTGGGAAAGCCAGAAGCCGTTATTGGTAGAGCGGTTCTGGCAGGATGCGGTCCAGGAGCGGATGGCCTTCCATGAAAGCAGTCTGGAGCTTGCCCTGCGGCAATATGAGATTCCCCTTGCGCCTGACGGCAAGGTACTGCCGGTTCTGATCAGCATCGAGAAATGGGAGATGGAATTCGGGGCAAGGGATGAGGAGATCATGGAATATGCTGTGCGCAAGGCGGCGGAGGAACTGGTGTTGAAGGACGAGCAAGGAGCTGTGGTGGCGGAACGGAGCGGCAGCGGACTGATCGTGTTCTATCTTTCCCCGGAAGCGGCCGGGGCAGGAGAAGCATGGATAGCTGCTCTGCACAGCCGCTGTGAAGCGTTCATTGCTTCATGTAATGCATACTTTCATTGCAGACTGTCCTGTTACATCGGGGCCTCCTGTGCCATCTCCGGCCTGAGCGGGGGATACCAGTTGCTGCTCGCGGCAGAGCGCAGGAATGTGACCAAATCCAACTGTGTGCTGATTTCGGAAGAAGAGACGGCGCTGGAGCCGCTTCCGCCTGTGCCGCCTTCTCAGCCTCCCGGGCAGTTATCCTCTGTAATCTCCAAGGTAATGGAGTTTGCAAGGCAGCATCCCGAGAAGGGGCTGGGCCGGGAGCAACTCGCGGCTGCTGTTTTCTTGAACCCGGCGTATCTGTCCCGGTTGTTCCGCAAGGAAACGGGGCAATCGCTGACAGAGTTCGTGCTTGAGATCAAGATCGCCCATGCCAAGCAGCTGCTGGAGCAATCCAACCTGAAGGTAGGCTCGGTAGCGGAGGCGATTGGATATACTCATTTCTCCTATTTTGCTAAGATATTCAAGAAAATGACCGGCTTGTCACCATACGAATACCGGAAGTACCACCGGCGTATTCCTTAAGAACGTGTAGGAATGACCCTGGACTTTCAACGGTTCCAGAGACTCCAACGACACCAGACACCAGTGGCTTCAGTGACACTGGACACCAGACACCAGACACCGAACACCTAGACACCGAACTCCGGACACCGAACACCGAACTCCGGACACCGAACACCGAACACCGAACACCAGACACCGAACACTAGACACCATAAATTCTTGTTGGTTGCGTTCCGGCAGCACAAAAAGGCCATTTTCGCCTCACTCTTAGGCGGAGAATGGCTTTTTTATCGTGCGTCCGGCCAATAACCCTAAGGCGCGGGAGCACCTTTTAGGCAGAATAGACTTGGAAAGAACCGAAGAGGAGGGCAGGGGGACGGGAATTAAAGGTGGGCGCCCCGGGCATTGTCGTAATCGCTTCCGGTTTAGCAGGAAGAGAGCATTCCGGGAAATAAGGGACAGCTTTTTCCCTTATATCTCCTCCCGTTAGTCCATTTGCCTGAATAAGGGAACATATTTTCCCTTATTTCGGATTTCAAAGACCATTTTGTCGGCTCCGCAGAGGAATAAGGGAAAATGGAGGGTCTTATTAGTCTGTCACTAACCAGCCTTCACCCGCCCTGATCTCCCCGCATCCCTTCTCCCCCCTCACTTATCTGCTCAGCCACATTGGCTTTGGCGCCGGGCTTCCAGCTGCATGCAGCTATTTTTCTTGGGACAGACTCTCAACAAGTCACAATAATGACGGAAAGATACAGTCTTTAGATAGTTCCTTCTCTGGGAATACATTACAATTTACTTACACACAAAAGATAAACCAATAGAGTTCAAGGAGTGGTAATACATGCCTCTGCAGCTTGAAGTGCACACCGATCAGGCCGTGAGACCTTTGGCCAAAACCCGGGGGAGAAAACATTTTCGCATCATCAAAAAATACAGGGTGTTCTACTTCATGATGCTGCCCGCTCTCCTGTTCCTCCTCTTCAATAATTATCTGCCCATGGCAGGCGTACTGATTGCGTTCAAGAACATTAACTACACGGACGGCTACATCCACAGTCCATGGAGCGGCTTCAACAACTTCCGCTTCCTGTTCGATACACGGGTGGCCTGGGAATTAGTGCGCAACACACTGATTTACAATGCGGTGTTCATTGTTTTGAATCTGGTCATGGGTGTTCTGCTGGCGCTTATGTTCCATGAGATGCGGAGCAGACGGGCGGCCAAGCTCCATCAAAGCGCCATGTTCCTGCCCTATCTCCTGTCCTGGGTGGTCATCGGCTATCTGGTCTTCGCCTTCCTGGGAATGGAGCATGGCTTGCTGAATACCTATTTATTCCCCAAGCTGGGCTGGGACCCGGTGGAATGGTATTCCAACTGGAAGTATTGGCCTTATATTCTCCCAGTCGTCAATACCTGGCGCAATGTAGGCTACTTCGCCGTCATCTACCTGGCCTCCATGCTGGGTATTGATCCCGAATATTACGAGGCCGCGGTAATCGACGGGGCAACCAAGCGCCAGCAGATTCTGAACATCACCCTTCCCTTGATCCGTCCCGTCATCATCGTCATGACCCTGCTGCAGATCGGCAGAATCTTCTACGCGGACTTCGGGTTGTTCTTTCAGGTGACCCAGAATGCAGGCGCGCTTTATCCGGCCACGCAGGTCATTGATACTTATGTATACAACACATTCTTGGTAATGGGCGATATCGGCATGTCCTCGGCGGCAGGTTTGTTCCAGGCACTGGTAGGCTTCATCCTGGTGCTGGCCACCAATCTGGTCATCCGCAAAATCAGCAAGGAAGACGCCCTATTCTAATTCATAAGGAGTTGCAACCCCATGGAAGCATCTGCACAACGAGGAGCACATGAGCATGCTCCGCCATCCCGGCCGTCCAACAGTCCGCTTGCCGTATCAAGAGGAACGAATCTGGCCATCAATATTTTCTTTTCCTTCTATACAATCATGTGTCTGCTTCCTATTGTTCTTATTATCATGATCTCCATTACCGACGAGAAAACAGTGCTGATTAACGGTTACAGCTTCTTCCCGGAGAAGTTCAGCTTGTCGGCATACCGTTTTCTGCTGGAGGATTGGCGCCAGATTACCCGTTCTCTAGGCGTGTCGCTCATTGTTACAGTAGTGGGGACGGCTGCCAGTCTGCTGATCATGGCGCTGTATGCGTATCCCATCTCCAGGAGGGATTTCCCCCACCGGAACATCTTCAGCTTCATTATATTCTTCACCATGCTGTTCAACGGGGGACTGGTTCCCTGGTATCTGGTATACACCCAGCTGCTGGATCTCAAGAATACGTTGGCGAGTCTGATTCTTCCTTTGCTGGTTTCCGGTTTTTTCGTCCTGATGATGAGAACCTTCTTCAGCACCACCATCCCGCTGGAATTGCTGGAAGCAGCCAAGATCGACGGGGCGGGAGAGTCCCTGATCTTTGTCCGGATTGTCCTGCCGCTATCCCTGCCGGTTCTGGCTACGGTGGCCTTATTCCAGACCGTGAATTACTGGAACGACTGGTTTCTCAGTCTGGTGTTCATCACCGGACAGACCGGCAAGGAGCAGGTGAGTCTCCAGTTTCTGATGTACCGGACCATGCTGGATATCCAGTTTCTCTCCTCCAACACCTCGGCGGCCCAGGGCTTAAGCCAGAGCGGCGGATTGGTGAATATTCCGACGGAAACAGTTCGGATGGCGATGGCTGTGCTGGGGATTGGACCAATTGTGCTGGCATATCCGTTTTTTCAACGATACTTTATCAAGGGCCTGACCATCGGTGCAGTCAAAGGCTGACTTTAGCCAAATTGGGAGTAGCTATATCCGGAAATTCCGGTTAGCATAGTAGATGTACATTTAAAGGGAGGAAAAGAAGAAAATGGCGAAATGGAGAAAAACGGGATTGAGCCTTTTCAGTATGAGCCTGGCGTTGTCAATGGCGCTGGCAGGCTGCGGAAGTAACGAATCGGAAGGAACCTCCGCTTCCCCCGCTCCAAGCGAAAGCCCCAAGGCTTCCGCACCGGCAGCAACGGCAACAACAGCAGCGACGGCAACCCCTGCTCCGGATGCGGGCAGCAACCTGAAGCCCGCCAAGCTCCGGCTGGTCTATCCGGGGGCACCGCAGAAGGATCAGCAGGCTGTTACCGACGAGGTCAACAAATATTTGCAGCAAAAACTGAATACCACTCTGTCTATTGAATCCTACCAGTGGGGACAATGGGACAACAAGGTGAATCTGATGGTGGCGTCCCGCGAGGCTGTGGACATTATGTTCACGGCGCAATGGTCCCAATATGCGGTCAATGCGGGCAAGGGGGCCTTCCTGGCGCTCAATGACGATTCGGGCAAGTACGGAAACTTGCTGAAGAAGCACGGGCAGGATATTATCAAGTCCTTCGATGAGACCATCTTGAAGGGCTCCCAGATCGACGGGAAAAACTATGCGACACCTGCACTGAAGGAGATGGCTTCCCAGGGAGGCGTGCTGTACCGTTCGGATGTGGCCAAGGAGCTGGGCCTTGAGGATCAATTGCAGGCTGTCAAAAAAGTGGAAGACCTGATTCCCATTCTGGAGCAGGTCAAGGTCAAGAAGCCGGACTACACCCCGCTTTTCCTGCGTGATGGTGAAAACTTCAATGCCCACTATTTTGCCAACTGGGATTATCTGGGCGAGGTTAATATCGAAGGCGTGGTTCTGAAGGACGGGGACGAAACCAAGGTCAAGAACCGGATGGAGCATGACCGCTACAAATCCACCTTGAAGATCACCAGGGAAATGTTCACCAAGGGACTGATCAACAAGGATGCAGCCACCACCCAATTATCGACCAACGATGCGTTGAAATCAGGCAAGGTGTTCATGATCGTGGCACCACTGAAGCCGGGCAAGGATACGGAGGTTGCTTCCCAAGTGGGACTGGTGGGAAATTTGAAGCAGGTTGCACTGAATGCCAAAACAACCGCTACCAGCGAGACCGCAGGCTCCATGCTGGCCATCAGCAGCACCTCGGCAGATCCGGAACGGGCGATGATGGTAATCAATCTGCTGTATTCGGATAAGTATCTGAATAACCTGTTGAACTTCGGCATTGAGAATACCCACTACAAGAAGACCGGGGAAAATGCAGTGGAGCCTACGGCAAAAACAGTGGATTACAGCCCCGGCGCTGCATGGATGTTCGGCAGCCAATTCCTGAATTACATCTGGAAGGGTGAAGCGGCGGACAAATGGGACCAGTTCAAGAAGTTTAATGAAGGCTCTCACTATTCCAAGGGACTGGGCTTTACCTTCGATGTGAATGAAGGCATCAAGAACAAGGTTGCCGCCACCATCACCATCCGCAAGCAGTATGATCCGGCTCTGGACACCGGGTCGGTGGACCCCGACAAGATTCTCCCGGAATATGCGCAAAAGATGAAATCATCCGGCGTAGACGACATTATTGCCGAGAAGCAAAAGCAATTTGACGCCTTCCTGGCGAAAAAGTAGCAGATTAAACAGATCGGGAAAGGGACTGCCCATGGTCATGCAAATGACAGGGGGCAGTTCTTTTTTTGTTCAAAATCGCGTGCCAGAACCTATATGCGGGAGATGATTGTTCGGTTTCCGGGCAAACACAGGTCGCCAAAGGACCCGTCAGATGTTTACCCTTGTGATTGCAGGAGACGGGTCAGCTCTAAATAAAAGGGAAAGCTTGCATAATTGTTAAGGGATTGTGGATGATGAAGATTATTATCACATTTTGCAGGTCGAATGAGTGGAGCGATTGTAGAAAACGGTCGGGTACTTTGATATACTTTTGTTACAACATTGTTAAAATCTATGGTTTTTTTATAAGCGGAGCAGGCGGTTAGGGTGTTCACAAGCCGCCGCTTCGGGCTATGCGAGTTGTCTTCGGCAAGTTCTTGGTTTGACAGATTAGGAAGGCGGGGAAACTCATGTTATTCATGAACAGTCCGTATCTGAGGACAATTCTGGGCCTGCTTGCTCTGAAGAGCCTGCTGGGAGCCGGGCCGGACAATCAGAAGAACCGGAGCAGCCAGCTTCCCAGTTTCATCGGAGTAGCAGAGGTCAGAAGCTTCCTGCCGGGGAGGATGCGGCTTCATATCCCCTCTTTGAGGCGCAATCCGAAGCAGTGCGACTATCTTGGGGAGAATCTGGCCCGTGTGCAGAGCATCAGCCGGTTCGAAGTGAATCCTGTATGCGGCAGCGTGCTGATCTTCTATGATGCAGGAGCGGTAGATCCCCGGATTCTGCTGGGGGCGGTGATCAAGCTGCTGGGTCTGGAGCAGGAGGCGGAGAATCCCAGGTCCCGGATCGGCAAGGAGATCGGCGTCTTCATCAAGTCGCTGAACGGCGCTCTGATCGAGAAAACCGGCGGCTTGCTGGATCTGGATTCTGCTTTATTGCTGCTGTTTGTGGGCGTTGGCTCGTACAAGACCTTCATCCGCAAAACCGGCGGACCGGGAGGCATTACCTATCTGTGGTGGGCAACCTCCCTGCTGAACCGGTAAGCACAGCTCAACAGGACGGGGAAGATGTTCTTCACTTTGTGGGGCTATGAATATTTGGGGTCCCCGCAAAGTAATCGGATTAAGCAACAGAGGATTCCCTTCACTTTGTGGGGCTATGAATGTTTGGGGTCCCCGCAAAGTAATCGGATTAGGCAGCAGAGGTTCCCCTTCACTTTGTGGGGCTTATTAGGAGTTGAGCATAATGTTTGGTGTGAAGAAGCATGTTTTAAAACAACTGGTCCGAGTAAAGGTGGTCCATAGCATCCCCGGCCGGCTGCGGCTGAAGCTGACTCATCCGGGTAACGGCTCCCAGGCTCTGAAGGAATATGAGCAGTACGTGGAGCAGGCGCTGAAGCTTCTGCCCGGCATTACTTCGGTAAGCTGCAACGGGGTGCTGGGGACGATTCTGTTGGAGTACGACGCTGAGCAAGTATATGAAGGCAAGATCGTGCGTTGGGCGAACAAGATCATTGAAATCGGAATTGAGCAATCGGAATTTATCGCCAAGTATAGCCAGGACAATCTGGAGCATGTGGTAAAGACGCTGGATCAATTGCTGAGAGAGGGTTTGCAGACCCTCTAACCGGCTGCACGACAACCGAATGGCGCATAAATGCTTCATTGGATGACTGGAAGGAGAAGGGCACATTCCCGGGATTGCGGTTTGCGGTAAAAGCAATTGGATTGGAGGGGGACTGGGATGTTTTTGAAGCAGCAGCAGAACGCCCCGCTGATGAAAGGGATTATTGTCCACAGCCAGCAGGGAAGAATCAGAATCAGGTGTCTTGCTTTGAAGCATATGCGTGAGCTTCATGTGCAACTGGAGGAAGGATTTGCCGCCCAGTCCGCTTTTTCTGCGGTGCGCTTGAATTATGTGATTGGCACGGCATTGATTCATTATGATCACGGTCGGGTCGGGGCGGATCAGGTTATGGAGATATTCGAGGAGGTGCTGTCTCCCTTCTCCCTGCATGCCTACAAGAAAGCGAAGGAAACGGCTTACGCGGACAATGTGACAGAGCGCAATATCAGCGAGATGTCGGCTCAGGATGTGCTGAAGCGGATCGCCTTGAGCGCCGGGGTCATCGGGTATGAAGCGCTTTTGTCCAAACGCTTGAATCTGGGACAGACCTTCTTCGGCTGGTCGGGAAGGTATTCCCGTTTCTTTTCCCTCTCGGGAGTGACCAGTCTGTATCTGAGCAAATCCTTGGTGAAGAGCGGACTTGGAGCGTTGACCGCGGAGAAACGTCCCAATGCAGACACCCTGACGTTGACCTCCATTGTCGCGTCCCTGCTGCTGGGCAAGGGCATGTCGGCGCTGACCATCACCCTGCTGTCGGATATCGCCGAGCTCATGACCATCTATACCATGGAGAAGACGAGGGATTCCATCAAAGGGCTGCTTTCCCTAAACGAGGAATTCGTCTGGAAAGTGGAGGAGGACGGGGAAATCCGGCGCTGTCCCGTGGAGCAGGTGCTTCCGGGAGACAAGGTGCTGGTTCACACCGGCGAGAAAATCTGTGTGGACGGCATCGTCGTTGCCGGGGAAGCGCTTGTGGATGAGGCGGCCATCACCGGAGAATATCTGCCGGATATGAAGCAGGCGGGGCATCAGGTATTTGCAGGGTCCATCCTGAAGAACGGCAATCTTACCGTGGAGACCCGCAAGGCCGGAGATGATACGGTTGTGTCCCGGATCATCCATATGGTGGAGGACGCGGCCGGGCAGAAAGCCCAAATCCAGAACTATGCGGATAAAATCTCCAATTATCTGGTTCCGTTCAATTTTCTGCTGGCCGGGGTGACGTTCCTGGCTACCAAAAGTCCGGTGAGGGCGCTGAATATGCTGGTCATCGACTATTCCTGCGGGATCAAGCTGTCTACCGCCACCGCCTTCACCGCGGCGATCAATTCCGCCGTCAAGAACGGGGTGCTGATCAAAGGCGGGAATTTCATCGAGTCCATGGCCCGGGCGGATACTCTGATTTTCGACAAAACAGGCACGCTCACCGAGGGCAAGCCCAATGTGGTCCAGATCGTCACGGCCTCCCGGGATATCACCGAGGCCCGGGTGCTGGAGCTGGCCGGGGCGGCGGAGGAAACCTCCAGCCATCCTCTTGCCGATGCGGTGCTGTCGTATTGCCGCAAGCAGCAGATCGTGATCCCGAAGCACGGGGAGATCGTGACGGTAGTGGGCAAGGGCATGATGACGGAGGTGGACGGCAGAACAATCCGGGTGGGAAGCGTCACTTTCATGGAAGAAAACGGAATCGATCCTGTGGGACGTCTTGGACATCTTCCCGGCAATGGGGCCACTTGGGTCTTCGTGGCGGAGGAGGAGCGGCTGCTGGGTGCGCTGGCGATTCACGACAAGACGCGTGAGCATATGCGCAAGGCGGTCAATAATCTGCGGCACAAGGGTGTTCATGAGATTCTGCTGCTGACAGGAGACCGGATGGAGCAGGCGGAGGCGGTGGCCGGCAAGATCGGGGTAGATGCTTACGAGGCGCAGCTGCTTCCCGAGGATAAGGCCAGGATTGTGCTCAGCCTCCAGGCGAACGGCTCCAAGGTCGTCATGGTAGGTGACGGAATTAACGATGCGCCCGCACTGGCCTTTGCCGATGTGGGATTAACGTTGGGGGGCAAGAGTACCGACATCGCCATCGAGTCCTCGGATATTACCATCCATTCGGACAATCCTATGCTGCTGCCTGTAATTATGGGCCTCTCTCAGAAGACCATGGGGATCGTCAAGCAGAATTTCGGCCTGGTCATCGGCATCAACACCTTGGGGCTGGTGCTCTCCGGCGCCGGTGTGCTGTCCGTTTTCTGGAGCGCTGTGCTTCACAACTCCAGTACGATCTTTGTTGTTTCCAATTCTTTAAGACTTCTATTCCACGATATGGATAAGGGGATGTAGCGATGCAGCCGGCCATAGTGATTGTCCACCGCCTTCCCAACCGGATTCGGATGCGGCTGTCGCTGCCGATCCGCAGCGAGGCGGATTTCTTCAATATGATTAACGAGCAGGGCGGCATCCAGAGCTTTCAGTACAACCCGGTTATCAAGTCTGTGCTCATTTCCTTCAATCATGTCCAGATGGATACGGAGGAGGTGCTGATCCGTACGGCCATTGCCTACTCCAAGCAGTACGACATGGCTCCCGTCCGGTTGTACAGCGACAAGCCCGTCAAGGAAATTACGCCCATGGCTTATTATTCCCTCGGGGCCATCGCCGCAATGGGGCTGGTCTCCTCCACCGGGCTGCTTCTGAACACCACTCTGCGGGAAGTGCTGAAGTGGACTATGGTGGGAACAACCATCGGTGCCGTGATGGAGCATGCGTATGACGAGATCAACGAGAAAGGAGCGTTCGATCCGGAGGTCGTCTCGGTCATGTATTTGTTTAACTCCATCAACAAGGGCAATTTGCTCAACGCCTCGGCCATCTCATGGATCGCCACCTTCGGCAGACATCTGATTAACATTTCTTATGAAGGCGCGATTATCCGCATCAAGGAGATCAAGGACGGCAGCAGCACCGAGGGGCGTTATTATGATGTGACGGTCTACGAGAATGCGGACCAGAAGGGCAAGCTGAAGTTCTTCAAGCGCTTCCTCTCCAAATTCATCGAGAAGCAGAACTCGGAAGGGAAAACCATCTCCATCGGGGGGCGGCCCGGTGTTGCCGGCAGCTGTGCCACCAACTGCTACGAATATCCGGGCGGGTGCAGCAAGATTCTGGTCAACAAGAAGTGTGAAAGATTATTCGTTTAAAAATTTAGCGGATGCTTTCGAAGCAAGTTTTTCGCTTATGCTGGATTACCGGCAAAGAACTCAAAACTAGGCCTATGCTTTCGAAGCGAGTTTTTCGCTTATGCCGGATTACCGGCAAAGAACTCAAAACTTTTAAGGAGGAATTTCAATGTTCGCAGGGATTAACAATGATCACATCAAGGGTGCATTAATCGGCGTGGGCATTTGCGCGGTAGGTTATTACGTGTACAAAAAGAACCAGGAGCAGGTGGATTCCTTCCTCCGCAACCAGGGAATCAATGTAACCCCGAAAGCCTCCAAGGATTACCGCTCCATGTCCCTGGAAGAGCTGATGGAAACCAAGGAACTGATTGAGGACATCATCGCAGAGAAGGAAAGCCAATCCATCCCTGAGGCTGTGTAAGCAGCAAGTGAACTATCAACCGGTTTTACTGTTAGATAACTCTATATCGGTTGTCTGTCAAAAGGATCTACTCTCCCGTTTAAGAGCGGGATTGGAGATCCTTTTTTGCTCATAGAGAGAGAGCGAACTGACGAATGGTATGCATAAGCGGCAACCTATGACGGTTGATTCTTTATAGTGGGGATGGACCATGAATGCCTTCCCACAGCTCAGGGCAAGGTGCCCGCGGCACTGCGGAACTAGGTTCTGTTAGCAAACCCGCTTGATGGCACCTTTCACCGCCTTTTCGCCCCCTGCTTCGTTACTTTCGCTTGGCCCGGGGTCCCCGGTACGCCTGCACAAAAGTGCCTTGCCTGGAACGAAAATTTGGGTGTTATCTGCTCCCCTCGGAGTTGCAAACACGCCCTGGCGGCCGGTTGGCGGCCACGGACATGCACAGAAGGTCGCCGTGTGATAAGATAGTTTTTGTGGAAAAGGTTTACATGAGCTTGCTTTGACTACAACCCGCCCGGGAGGGAATGTTTATGCAGTTGGCCGCCGGTTATCGATATATCCGCCGTTATTGGTTATGGTTCGCAGTTTATGCTGCAGCGGCTGCCGTCTGCCTTTGGCTCACCAGAGCTAACACGGTTCCGGCGGCTTATATGGGTACCGCGGCGGACCCTGCCGTGTTTATGACTCCGCAGGAGCTTGAAATAAGTGAAGTGTACTCCGCCCAGCGTAACTGGTTGTTTTTTATCTCTTATCCCTGGGAATGGGGTATCTATATCATCATGCTGTTCAGCGGCTGGTCCGGACGGATGGAGAAGAGGCTTAAGGCCTCACGGCTGCCCGGCTTTTTGAAGCTGCCTCTGTATGTGGCGCTGGTTAACGCCATTGTATTCGCGGCATGGCTGCCCGTCCGTTTTATCGGATACCGGCTGTCATACAACAATGGAATCTCCACCCAAGGAGTGTTAAGCTGGCTGCGCGACAAGGCGGTCTCCTTCGGGGTGGAGACTGTTCCGTTGATTATTGCAATCGCAGTTGCTTTCTGGTTTATACGCAAAGGGGGCAGATGGTGGTTTAAGCTGTGGCTGCTGTCGGTCCCGCTGATTCTGTTTATGATGGTGATCCAGCCGGTTTTTGTCGATCCGTTGTTCAACCGGTACAGCCGCTTGTCCGATCCTGTGCTGGAGCAGCAGATTCTCCTATTGGCAGACCGGGCGGATGTCCCTGCGGACCGGGTATATGAAGCGGATATGTCCACCAAGAGCAATGCCTACAACGCTTATGTCAACGGAATCGGACCGACTCTGCGGATTGTGCTGTGGGATACGCTCCTGCGGCTGGAGCAGAAGGAAGCGCTGCTGATTGTGGCCCACGAGATGGGTCATTATGTGCTGCATCATCTGGAGTGGAGCGCTCTGGGGGCGGTTGCCTCCGCGCTCTTCATGCTGGCGCTGGGCAGCTGGCTTCTGAGGCGGATAGTCCGTAGATGGGGGTCTGCCTGGGACGTTGGGAGCGGCGCACAGCTTTCAGCGGTTCCGGTCATTCTGCTGCTTGTATCGGTCCTGGGCTTTGCCTCGCTGCCTTTCTCCAACTTTGTCTCGCGGCAAGCGGAGCGTGCTGCCGACCGTTATGCAATGGAGCTGATCGGCAGTTCGGAAGGGGGAGTCGCCATGAACCAGAAGCTGGCCAAGGCCACCTATGATGTGGTGTATCCGCCGCTTGTGGTCAGGTTGTTCCGCTCCACCCATCCTTCGGATATGGAGCGGATTCACGAAGCGGAGGTTTATGGCCGTGGCGAATGAGGAGCGGATTGAACTTTATCTGCTGGCGGGAGTAGGCACGGCTCCATACTTCATGAGGGAATTCGGCCAGACGCTTGCGGCGCTGCTGATGCAGGAGAGCGGCTGCCAGACGGAAGCGGAGCTTCTCTTCCCTTATGGGGATTGGAGCTGTTTGCTGCGCAAACAGTTGCTCGAAGTATGGCATGACATTCGCCTGCCGTTTGCCCAACTGGACCGTTCTATCGGGGGCCTATCCGCACTGCAGCGGATTGAGGAAGGGCTGCGGGCAGGGAGTGTGGAGGAGATACGGGTAGGGAGTGAGACGGAGATACTGGCAGGGAATGAGGCGGAGCTGCGGGCAAGGAATGGAGTGGGAATGCCTGCGGGAAGCAAGGCGGGAAGGACAGAGAAGCGCATTGTACTGTTAGGCCACAGCGGCGGCGGGACAGCGGCACTGCATGCCGCGGCGTTGCTCAAAGAACGGAACCCGGGGCTTCAGGCGTTAGTGATCCAGATCGGCTCGCCCCGCAGTCCGGTTCCGCCTGCCTTAAGCGGATCTGTAGCCTACTGCTTCGCATGCAGGCCGGGTGGTACGGGCAAGGACCCTGTCTGCAGGCTTGGAAGCTGGAGGCAGCAGCGCTGGAGAAGCGGTAACGCAGGTGCTGGCGCAGGAGGAACAGGCATGACCGGAGGCGAAGTAGATAGAACAGGCAGTGGAACGGGCGTGACCGGAGGCGAAGAGGGCAGAGCAGGCAGCAGCACAGGCACGAGCGAGGGCGAAGAGGGCAGAGCAGGCAGCAGCACAGGCACGAGCGAGGGCAGTAGTGTACACAGCGGCGCAGGAGAGGGCATGGAGGAGTTGGTTAACATCCCTGCGGGTCCGTCAGCCCGGGGCTATGACAGCGAGACGGGTACGGGATTCGGAAGTCCTGTTTATGGGAAACCCGGAATCATGATTCCCTTGCCTATTGTGGGGGGACACCGGGATTATTTCCGGACACGCCTTGTTGATGCCGCAGGACGTACTAATCTGGAGCATACGACAGCCGCAGTCTGGAGCTATATCAGAGAGAGTTGGTTTTAGAGAATAATCCAATTCAAGGCGTACCGTCTTTGTAAGAAAAGGACCGCTGCCAGGAGGCAAACCTCCCCCTGTACCGATAAACAGGTTGCGTTGGCGGCTAGAAAGAGATTCGGAAATAAGGGAAGTGAATTTCTCTTATTTGTCCGGTTGGAGAGCCGGAAATGCAGATAAGACCCTCCATTTTCCCTTATTGCCGGGCTGAGGGCTTCGACGGAGGGGAAAAACAGGGAATAGCGGAAAAACCGCTCCCTTATATGCGCCATTGGGCAGGTATCGTGGTGCATAAAGGAAAACCGCTTCCCTTATTATTTCGCGGCCGATGGGGAGAAGGCATCCATGCAGCTAGAACGCTAGAACGCCTTCCCGTTTATCTCCGCCTCATGTGTGGTATGCGAAAGAAGATATTATACCGCCAGCTTCTTCTCAATTTTCTGTTGACGGAAACAAAAACCCGTGCTAGAATTCACTTATCCAAGTAAATAAATCGGAATTATACAATATGTTGACCGGACCACCGGAAACACAGCGTGCCTTAGGCTTGCTGTGTTTTTTATTTCAGGTCAGGCAAGCGGAAGGGGGACACCGGGGAGAGAAACTATGACTGATGCAGATCGCCGCATCATGGTCCTGAGCCAAAGGGAGAGTGTCCGAAATAGTTTGGGAGCAGCACAGCCCCTTCCATAGGCGGTTAGAGTGGACATAATTTTTTTGGCGAATTACTTCACTGTTCATTAATTAATGAGATTAATTAAATTCACTTCAAGAGAGAACCGGGTTCAGGAGGTATGAGGAGCAGCGTGGAAGACAAACAGTGGCTATTGCTGGAGGAAGCGGACTGGTATTTTCGCAAGATGGTCCGCAGGTTTGTAAAAGAGAGAGACAAGATTACAGTGGAAGGCATGACGCTGCCGGCATTCATGATTCTCCGCAAGCTGGAGAGGGATGGGGAGCAGCGGCTTGGCGATCTGGCGGAGGAGTTCGACTTTACCTCCGGCGCCGTAACGGCCTTGTCGGATAAGTTGGAGGAGGCGGGCCTGGCCTGGCGCAGACGCTTGGAGGAAGACAGGAGAACGGTTTTCCTGAGTGTAACCGACAAAGGTAAGGATTTCCTTGTCCGCAATGGAAATATCGGGCTTCATTGTATTGCGGTGTTGTTCGAAGGCTTCACGGAGGACGAATTGCAGCAGCAAGCGGAGTTTTACCGGCGGATCTTCGATAATCTGGAGCATTTCTCTTCCGCGATTCTGAAGCTGGCAGAGAGTAACTCAGCGCGTCAGATGCAGCAACATGCGGCAGGCGAAACGTCCGGGCAAGCGATAACGCCGGTTGGCGGACGGGAACTGGAGCAACCGCTAAAGCCAGCCGGAGAGCAAGGGCAAGTTCCGGGGCAAGCCCAAGAACAGGAACAGCCTGCGCCGAAGTCGGTTCAGCGGAGACCGGATGCCAACAAATATTTTACTTATTAACCGGGAGCCGATGGGGCAATTGCCTCCCGCCCCGACCCCATCATACTAACGTATATGCTTTCGAAGTGACTTTTTCGCAGTTGCCGCCAATTCCGGCACTGAACTCAAAACTCTAAGGAGTGGCTATCAATGGGACATCCCAGCATTTATCCAACAGGCGTTACCGTATACAACCGGGAGAAGGCATGGAGCGGTTATACCATTTTTCAGGCGGCGGAGCAAGGGGCGTTGCTTATTGACATGAACGGCAGGGAAGTGCATCTGTGGCAGGGGCTGAGAGGCTTCCCCAACAAGCTGCTGCCCGGCGGCTTCGTATTCGGCAGCACCGGGGAGCGGGACCCCCGCTACGGCTTCCAGGATGAAGTGGACTTGGTGCAGGTGGATTGGGAGGGCAATGTGGTCTGGCGCTTCAACAAATACGAGTATATCGAAGACCCGGGGCATGAGCCTCAATGGATGGCCAGGGCGCACCATGATTATCAGCGGGAGGGCAGTACAACGGGGTATTATGCGCCCGGCAGCGAGCCTCAGGTGAACAGCGGCAATACCCTGATCCTGGTCCACAAGGATGTGGCGAGACCGGAGATTTCTTCCCATCCGCTGCTGGATGACAGCATTATTGAAGTGGACTGGGAGGGCAACATTGTTTGGGAATGGGTGTGCAGTGACCATTTTGCCGAGTTGGGCTTCGATGCGGACGCCCGCAGGACCCTGGCGGAGGACCCTAATACCCGCTTCTTCGGCAATAATGCGGGAGACTGGATGCATATCAATTCCATGTCGGTGCTGGGGCCGAACCGGTTCTATGATCAGGGTGATGAGCGGTTCCATCCGGACAATATTATCTGGGATGCCCGGGAGAGCAATATCATTGCGATTATTGACAAAAAAACAGGGGCCATTGTCTGGAAGCTGGGACCTGACTACTCCACTCCCGAAACTGCGCATCTCGGCTGGATCATCGGCCAGCACCACGCCCATATCATCCCCCGTGGGCTGCCCGGCGAGGGCAATCTGCTGGTATTCGACAACGGCGGCTGGGGCGGATACGGTCTGCCCAATCCCGGCTCGCCTACAGGCCAGAAGAATGCGCTCCGTGACCATTCCCGGGTGCTGGAGATTAATCCTGCCACGCTTGAGATCGAGTGGCAATATACGCCGACAGAAGCGGGCTTTCAGGCTCCGCTGGATTCCTACCGCTTTTACAGCCCATATATCAGCTCCGCCCAGCGTCTTCCCAATGGCAATACGCTGATTACCGAAGGAGCCGATGGCCGGATTTTTGAAGTGACGGCAGAGCATGAGCTGGTATGGGAATATATCTCTCCCTACAAAAATAAGCGCAACTCCAATATGGTGTACCGGGCTTACCGTGCGCCCTATGAATGGGTGCCCCAACTGGAGCGCCCGGTAGAAACGGCTATTGAACCCATTGACGTGGCACAGTTCCGGGTTCCCGGTGCGGCTGTGGGCAGGGCGGAATCCGTCGTGTCCATCGAGAGCACATCTTATGAAGAGGGCGCCCTCTGCGTAGCGAGATCCGATGAAATTTTGAGGAAGAATGATTAGAAATTACGAAACAGGAGGCCTGAGGTCCATATGAAAAGGAGCAAATATTCCATTCTCGCCGTGATTCTGGTGCTTGCGTTATCCACTGTGCTTGCCGGCTGCGGGGCAAACAACAAAACTGCCGGAGTGGAAGCTTCATCACCCGCCTTATCCCCATCCGGCGCTGCGGCCGCCAATGCCGCTTCCGCAGCAAGCGGGACAACAGCCTTACCCGCGAGCGCGACAACAGCGGCTCCAACCGGGGCCGCAGCGAAGCCGGCGCTTGATCCGGTGAAGATCAAGATTGCCGATATCAACACCAATCCCGTCTTCCGCACCGCGATCAGCAAGGGGATTTTCAAAAAATACGGAATCGAGGCCGAACTGGTAGTGTTCGCAACACCGGCGGAAGGGATAAACTCGCTGTTCATCAAGCAGGTGGATGTTGCTTTCGGAGCGGAATTTCCCCTTCTGAACGCCGTAAGCAAGGGGGACTTCTCGATCATCGGCGCCACCGGCACGGCCAACGAGCGCTCCGCCTCCCAGTGGCGGCTCTATGTCCGTGACGGCATCAACAAGCCGGAGGAGCTGAAGGGCAAGAAGCTGAGCAACTTCCGGGGAACGTTCGTCTCCTATCTGTGGGATAAATTTCTCGCTGAGCACAATGTGGCGCTGAAGGATGTGAGCGTGATCGGACAGGGAGGCATGGATGAGGCGCTGGTGGCGCTCAAGAGAGGGGAGATCGATGCAGCCTGGGTCAACGGCTCTACACTGGCGGAGAAGTTTACCGCGATTGAGGGTGTGCATCAGTTAACCGACATGTCCCAGACTCAGGTGCGGATCGGCGGCGGCTTCATTGTACCCAATACCCTGCTGAAGGAGCATCCCGACGCCATCGCCAATTTCCTGCTGGCTCTGGACGAGACCTCCAAGTTCATCTCGGCCAATCAGGAGGAGGTGGCGGAGCTGCTCTACAAGGAAGTCAAGCTGCCCAAGGAAGCGGTGCTGAAGGATCTGCCCTTTAACACCTGGGAGGTGGGATTTGCGCAGCAGTCCTATGATTCCTTCGTCAGCCAGAAGAAATATATGGTGGATAACGGCATCATCAAGGACGATTACGAGCTTGGGGCCAAAATCAACCTGGAGCCTCTCAAACGGGTATTCCCTCAACGGGTAACCTATAAATAACTTGCAGACAGCTAAAAAACGATGCGGGCAGCTAAAAAGCGACGGAGGCGATTGGGCATGGCTGTGGCGGCAACCGGCAACACCATCTATATTGAGCATCTGAAGAAAAGCTATACGGAGCAGACGGTTGGGGATGTTTCTTATATTATCAAAGACGTGAATCTGGTGATCAAAGGCGGGGAATTCTTCATCCTGCTGGGTCCCAGCGGCTGCGGCAAATCCACACTGCTGAACATTATTGCAGGCTTCGTCTCCAAATCGGGAGGCAATCTGAAGGTGGATAACCGGGAGGTCAGCAAGCCGGGCAGCGACCGTGCAGTAGTATTCCAGCAGGCGGATTCTTCCCTGTTTCCCTGGCTGACCGTCCGCCAGAACGTGGAGTTCGGGCTGAAGATGAAGAAGATGGCCAAGGCTGAACGCAAGACCGTCTCCGACCGGTACATTGGTATGGTTGGGCTGACCGGCCATGAGAACAAGTTCCCCAAAGAGCTGTCCGGCGGGATGAAGCAGCGGGTGCAGCTGGCAAGGGTGTTGGCCAATGATCCGGCGATTCTGCTGATGGATGAGCCCTTCGGCGCGCTGGATGCCATGACCAGGCGGACCATGCAGAAGGAACTGGTGCAGATCTGGCAGGAAACCCACAAGACGGTCATTTTTGTCACTCACGATATACAGGAGGCCATTCTCTTGGGACAGCGGGTGGGAATCATGTCGGCGGGTCCTTCCTCCCGGATTACGGATATTTATGATATTCCGCTTTCCTATCCCAGGGATGTATCCACCCCGGAGTTTTACAGGCATTACAGCGCCATTCAGGCCCATTTTGAAGAATAGGTTGCAAAAAAGAAAAGACAGGAGTGGACGGCAGGTGGGAGCTGAATGAAGATACTGGAGAAAAAATGGGTAGTTGTGATTTTGCTGTGGATCGCCTGCTTTGCCGTCTGGCAGTTGGCGGCTCTGTACTATGGCGAGGATATTATTCCGGGACCGGCGCAAACCTTCCGGGCGGCGTGGGAGCTGCTGCAGGACGGGGATCTTGTTCATTATATCGGCATCAGCTTCTACCGGGTGCTCTCCGGCTGGGTGCTGGGCAGCCTGGTGGCGGTTCCCGTGGGGCTGTTGATTGGCAAGGTGTATGCGATTCGGGTATTCGCCGAGCCGCTGCTGAACTTTATCCGGTTTATTCCGCCAATCGCCTTCATCACCTTGTTCATGGTCTGGTTCGGGATTGGGGAGCAATCGAAGATTGCGCTGATCATGTACGCTACCTTGTTCATCGTTGTGCTCAATACCTTGACGGGAGTGCTGTCGGTGGAGGAGGATAAGATTCGCGCCGCCCGCAGCATGGGAGCGTCCGAGTGGCAGATTCTGCTGCATGTAGTGGTTCCGGCGACAACTCCGTACATATTCACAGGGGTGAGGCTGGCCATGGGCACCTCCTATATGGCCATTATCGGGGCGGAGATGATCGCCGCAAATGAAGGGGTGGGGTATCTGATCTGGAACTCCCGGCTGTACTTCCGGACCGACTGGATCTTCGTGGGGCTGATCAGTCTGGGGCTAATGGGATTCCTCACCGACCGGGCATTCGGTCTGTTCGGACGGAAGGTGCTGTACCGATATGGCGTGATTCATTCCGCTCCGGCAAGGAGATAATGCCGACTGGGGATAGTGGGATAAAATGGGTGTCACTATAGCCAAGCCACCGTTCATACACTTTAGAGAAAACCTTATTATAAGGAGCTGGGTGAAAATGGCGGCGTGCGGGGCGTGGAAATACCGAAATGTAACTCCTGGTGTATACCAATCCTTACAAAATTTAGGAAAACAATACGGGGCATCCATACCTAATTCATCTTCTGGAAGATTCTCCCTTAAGGTGGCGGGGATGCAGGTCGGATTCTCGTACTCGTGGGATGTACGGACGGGCATGCTGATTCTGGTATGCGAATCCAAGCCGGTCCTGGTCAATTGTTCTCTGATCAAGGGTGCAGCGGACAAGATCATGACTGACAGCGGAGCAAAACCCTATTGAAGCGGGGAAGCCCGATGGTACCGCACAGAAAACTCCTTGCCGGTTAAGTGAGCCTTATGCCGGAGCAAGGAGTTTTTTTTGTACACCGGCGCGGCAATTGCCGCCTGGTCCGGGTCCGTCTATCCCTGGCGGGGAGCCCACAGCATAATGGATACCCCCACCAGACAGATCACCGCTCCGATCCAGTCATAGAGATCCGGGGTTTTCTTGTCCACTCCCCACCCCCACAGAACCGCCAGAATAATGAAGACACCGCCATATGCGGCGTACACCCTTCCAAAGCTGGGGAAGCTCTGCAGGGTAGGAAGCACACCGTAGACGACCAGCACAACACTGCCGATAATGCCGTACATGAAGGGCTTGCCCTCCTTCAGCCACAGCCACACGAGATAACCTCCGCCAATCTCGGCCAGACCGGCCAGAATGAACAAGATAACGGCTCTGAACAACGATTTTTCCTCCTCCGAAAATGATACCGGCAAACAAGCTTGATGCCATTATATCACTTACAAATCCTATGAAAAATGTTATCATGGGAGAATGTGAATAAAAAATGCGAGAACGGCCATTGGACAGAGGGCCGGCTTATTGCAGGAAGTCGAGGGAGTGCGGCAATGGAGCAAGAAGAAATCATACATAAACGCAACAAATTACTTGTCATTATTATCTGGTTCATGCTGGCCATCGGGCTGGCTAGTCAGGTTCTGAGCGGGGTCTCGGCATTGTCCATGGGTCTGCTCGCCGGTGTCGGATTTTCCGCTTGCGGAGTCACCACCTTCCTGGCTTATAAGAAATGGGTTCCCCATTACATCATGTACCTGATTTCGTTAATCGTGACGGTGCTTACCCATCTGTTAATCTGGTCGGGTCCGGTTATTACCACCTACTTAATGGTTTACGTCAATGTGGGCATCATGATGCTCTACAATGAGCACAAGCCGGTCTTGTTTGCCGGAATTTCCGGACTGTTTCTTACCAATCTCTACGCGTTCAATGATTATTACAGCGAGAAAATCTACGGCACCCTTGATCCGCTCCAGATCAATCTGATGTTTGTCATGACAGTGGCTGCTCTGGTCGCTGCCGGCAAATTCGGCCATGATTTCCAAGGCCGCGTCCTGGCCCAGGAAAAAAGCACCCGCACCGCCAAGAGCGCAAGCGACGAAATGCTGTTGAAGATGAGGGAGGCCGCCGTCGCCACCAACCGCTTCAGCTCCGGCCTAAAGAACAATATTGCCGCAACGGAAGATATCTCCCGGGAGATCAATTCCTCCTTCCGGCAGATCAGCGCGGGGATGGATGTTCATGCTGCGAGTGTGGCGGAAATAGCGGAGGGCATGCGCAGTGTGGAGGAAGTGGTGAAGGAGGTATCCGGCGGCTCACAGACCATGCGCAAGCTTAGTGCAGAGAATGTAAGCCTTGTGCGGGAAGGAAGCGGGGAAGCGGTGGCCTTGTCGCAGGAAACCGTACAGATGGAGCGGATCAGTTCCCTGACCTTGCAGATGGTCAATGAGCTGCATGAGCAGACCGCCCAAATCAGCGATATTCTAAGCGCTATCGCCGATATATCCAAGCAGACCAATCTGCTTGCGCTCAATGCGGCCATCGAGGCTGCCAGGGCCGGGGAGCACGGTCGGGGATTCGCCGTTGTATCAGGCGAGGTGCGCAAGCTGGCAGAGAGCTCAAGCAGGCAGACGGAGGAGATTTCCCGAATTCTTCAAGGCATTCAGCATAAGGCCGAGGAATTGACCAGACAAGCGGCATTGGCAATGGAGGCTGCCGGACAGAGCGGAGCATCGGCCTCCCAGGTCAACGGCATCATGAACCGGATTCTGGACAATTCGGAGGCGGCCGACCGGCAATCGGAGCAGACCGAGGCTGCCGCGGAAAAGATGCTCCGCGCTTACGAGCAGATCGCGGAGGAGATGGAGCAGATCTCGGCTATTACGGAGCAGACCACGGCTTCCGTCCAGGAAATATCCGTCAGCATCCAAAATCAGCATGGCAAGGTCAGCGACATTGTGGCGAGCTTCAGGCAGTTGGATGAGCTGACCGAGGAGCTGAAGCAAATGGGCGGCAGCGGCAGAGAGCCGGAGGACGGGAGGAAATAGCCGGGCGCCGTATGAATAAAAAAGCAAGCCTTACTCATGAAGGCTTGCTTCGCTGCGTCTGGTGTACGTGTGCGTTACAACCCCGATGCGGCTTCCGGCTCGTCGGAAAAGTACCCCTCCGCAGCTTGCAGGAAGGGCTTGCCCGGCAGATAATGGCTGGCCTGAATCGTGCGGACTGTGCCGGTTTTGGCGCGCATGACCACGGATTCCGTCTCTGCCCGGTAGCCTGGCAGAATCCGCACCCCCTTCAGGAACTCGCCCGGGGTGATTCCGGTAGCGGCGAACAGCACATCGCCACGCCCGATCAGATCGTCCATATGCAGAATCCGGTTCGGCTCGCGGATGCCCATCTGGATGCAGCGGTCATACTCCTCCGCATCGGCAGGCAGCAGCCGGCCCTGGAAATCCCCCTCCAGGCAGCGGAGGGCGGCTGCGGCCAGAACACCCTCGGGCGCGCCGCCTGAGCCTACATACATATCGATGCCCGACTCGGCGAACGCCGGCGCCATGGCTCCCGCCACATCTCCGCCGGGCAGCAGCTTGATGCGGACTCCCAGCTTGCGGAGAATGGCGATCTGCTCCCTGTGGCGGTCCCGCTCCAGTATGGATACCGTCATATCCGCCACCGACTTCCGCAGAATCCGCGCCGCCTTGCAGACGATGGCATCCAGCGGCTCTTCCAGAGACACCTTGCCCTTCAAGGCAGGACCCACCGCCAGCTTCTCCATGTACATGTCCGGGGCGTGAAGAAAGTGCCCCTTGGGAGCAACGGCCATCACAGCCAGAGCGCCCGGAAGCCCCTTGGCCGCCAGCTCCGTACCCTCCAGCGGATCAACAGCCACATCCACTTCAGGCCCCTGCCGGTTGCCCACCTTCTCGCCGATGTAGAGCATGGGCGCTTCATCCATCTCGCCTTCCCCAATCACCACAGTCCCCTGAATGGATACAGAATTAAACATGGACCTCATTGCCGCGGTCGCCGCCCCATCCGCCTCATTCTTCGCGCCTCTGCCCATCCACCGGGCGGATGCCAGCGCCGCCAGCTCCGTGACCCGAACCATCTCCAATGCCAATTCTCTCTCCATATCCATTCTCCCTCCGGTTTATTAGGATGTACTATATTTTAATTATGACATACTATATAAAATTTTCAAGTTATATTGCGTACTATATTTTTATATGGTATCACTAATGATAAGAAGATTGATGAAAAGGGGGTAAATGTGCTATCGAACTGACAGCGCGGCAAAAGGAAATCATATTGCTGGTCCGTAAATCCGCTCCCATCACCGGTGAGCAGATCGCCGAGCAGCTTGGCGTAAGCCGGCCGACGATCCGCTCGGATCTGGCTGTGCTGGTGATGCTGGGTGTGCTGGACGCCAAGCCCAAGGTAGGATACTTCCCGGGGGCGGCTTCCGAGCCCAAGGGGGAGCTTAGACGGATGCTGCAGGACTGGAAAGTCAAGGATATCCAGAGCCGGCCGGTGATCATCCGGGAATCGGCTACTGTGCAGGATGCGGTGGTAGCCATGTTTCTGGAGAACGCAGGGAGCGTATTCGTCACCGATGAGTGGGGGATTCTTGAGGGAATCGTCTCCCGCAAGGACCTGTTGAAGGTCACTTTGGGCAACGCCAACAGCCCGTCCATGCCGGTCAGTCTCGTGATGACCCGCAAGGCCAATCTGGTGACGGTGACTCCGGAGGAACCGGCCTTGGATGCAGCCCGCAAGATGATCCGCCACGAGGTGGAGAGCCTGCCCGTCGTTCAGGCCGCGGAAGGCCGGGAAGGCATGGAAGTGGTCGGCAGGATAAGCAACACTACGATGACGCGGATTCTTGTGGATTGGGCGGAGCGAATCGGGAGGGGAGAATGAACGTTGAACAATAAGCAGCAATGGTTGTACATATGCTCCGACTCTGTTGGAGAAACGGCGGAGGCAGTGGCAAGAGCGACCCTGCGCCAATTCGCCGGGGCGGGAGCCAGGATCAAGCGCTTCGGTCAGATCCGTCAGGAGGATGAGATCAGGAAGATAATGGAGGAGGCTGCCGCGGAAGGCGGTTTTGTCGCCTATACACTGGTATTGCCGGAGCTGCGGGAGATGATCAAGGCGGAGTCCATCCGACTGGGAATCCGCACGGTGGATATATTGGGACCCATGATGCAGGCGTTCATGGATACCTTCGGCAATATTCCCAGCCAGCAGGCAGGTCTACTGCATGGTCTGGACGAGGAGTATTTCCGCCGGGTGGAGGCGATGGAATTCGCCGTCAAGTACGATGACGGCAAGGATGCCTCGGGGCTGCTGCTGGCGGATGTGGTGCTGGTAGGCGTATCCCGCACCTCCAAAACGCCGCTCTCCATCTTTCTCGCCCACAAAGGGATCAAAGCGGCCAATCTTCCCGTAATGCCGGAGGTGAAGCCCCCTGCTGAGTTGTTCCTGGTAGACCGAAAGCGGATTTTCGGTCTGACGATGGACGCCGGGCACATGCATCATATCCGCACGGAGCGGCTCAAGGCCGTCGGATTGCCCGGCGGCTCCCGGTATGCAAGCCCTGAACGGGTGAAGGAGGAGCTGGGGTACTCCGGCGGACTCATGTCCCGGCTGGGCTGCCGCGTGGTTGATGTAACCAGCAAGGCGATTGAGGAAACGGCGGGCTTGATTATGGAGGCGATCGGCAGGCAGCCGTAATAAGCCTAAGCCGCAACCGGATGGATATGAACGGGCGGATGGCGTTAGAGCGGTTGGTCAAAGAGGGGCGGGGGCCTCAGATTGGCTCAAGACGGAAGAAAAGACCTGTCCAATTGTGTACAAGGACAGGTCTTTTCTTCCGTTTCGCCACAAGCTATTGCACAGCCGTGTCCCCGGAGATGGAAGCGGCAGATTCCTGTTGCTCCGGACGCTCCCGCTTGGAGGGTTGCTTCAGCTCGCCCTTGCGCTCCACAAATGTGGTGAGATCATCAGTTAAGCTGTCCTTGAGCTTGCCGATCAACTGGTCTTGCGTGATGCCTGCCGCCGCCGCAATCTCGGCAAGCGATTTGCCGGCCTGCTGCTGGGTCTGGAGCTCGTCAACGGATAGCCCGAGCATTTCCGCCAATTCCTCCGCTGTTGCGAAGCCGCCCTGGCCTTTGCCTGGACCCTGGCGCCCCTCCCGGCCGCGGCCTTCCCCTTTGCCTGCAGCGATGCCAACCTGCGCGATCTGTTGCTTCAGCCGCTCGGACAAGCCGGTCTTCCTGGCATCCGCTTGCTCCTGGGTCAGCTTGCCTGAGGCAACAGCAGCATCGATGGAGGCAGTCTCAAGGGCTACCAGCTTGGCAAGAAAATCCGCCTCCGCCACTCCGTTGGCCTGAGCGATCTGAACCAGAGTTTGACCTTCCTCCAGTTGGGTCTTGACGGCATCCTCCTCCAGGCCAAGTACAGCAGCTGCCTGCTGCACCAAATTGCTGCTTCTTCCGGCAAATTCACCCTGCCCGCGGTCCATGCCGCCCTGGCCTTGCCCGCGCAACCCGCCTTTGGCATGTCCGCCGTCAAGCTTTGCTTGCTGCTGTGTAACCGGTTGCTCTGTGTCCGTTGCAGCGTCTGCGGCAAAAACCCGGTTATGTACCAATCCCGCTCCACTGAGAATGACGGCTGCCGCCACTGCGCTTGCAATCATTTTTTTGTTCATTGGCCTCAAGACGATTCCACCTTTACCCATGATTTGTCTTGCAAGTCCAAGTATAGGCGGCTTACCTTAATCCGTACTGAGATCAGGCTGAAAGTTGGCTGAAGGAGCGTTGAAAGGATACAGCCGAAATTTGGCTAAAACGACTACAAGCGGTACGTCCGGGTTAAAGGGGGAGAGAACGCCAAAAAAGCTCTGTCGGCTCTTAAAAAGAACCGGCAGAGCTTGGTGTTGGTCTTAACGTGCTTGCCAGCCGCCGTCCACATTCAGGATATGGCCGTGGAGGTAGTCAGAAGCGGTGGAAGCCAGGAATACAGCAGGTCCGCCCAGGTCTTCCGGCTGGCCCCAGCGTCCGGCAGGGATACGGGCTGTGATGCTTTCTGTCCGGTCCGCATCCTGCCGGATGGGAGCGGTGTTGCGGGTTTCCATGTAACCGGGAGCGATGGCGTTCACGTTCACGCCGCTGCCTGCCCATTCGTTGGCGAATGCCTTGGTCAGACCGGCGACAGCATGCTTGGAAGCAGTGTATCCGGGAACCAGGATGCCGCCTTCATAAGAAAGCATGGAAGCGATATTGATGATTTTGCCTGATTTGCGCTCCAGCATGTGACGGCCAATCAACTGGGTCAAGAAGAATACGCTGTTCAGGTTCAGGTTGATGACATCGTGCCAGTCCTTGGCAGGATGGTCGGCGATAGGAACGCGGCGGATGATGCCTGCGTTGTTGACAAGAATATCGATATGTCCGAATACAGCAATTGCTTTTTCCGCGACACCTGGAAGCTCTTCTTCCTTGCTCAGGTCGGCGGTGATTACATGACAGCGGCGGCCCAGCTTTTGGCATTCGTTCATCATGGTATCGTCATTATCTGTGTAGGTTACCAGAACCAAATCAGCGCCTGCCTTGGCAAGGGCAAGAGCCATCCCTGCGCCCAAACCGACTGTGCCTCCTGTAACCAATGCTACTTTTCCTGTCAAGTCGAACATGTTACTCATTACGACATCTCCTTTTAAGGTGGGTTTGGATTTAATAAATGTATGGAAATCAGCGTATTAGCTGTATTCCTCTGGACAAATAAAGCTGGGCGGTTTCTTCCGGCAGGCCGGGATCAGTGACGATCGCCTGCAATTCCTCGGGTTTGGCGAAGGTGAGCAGAGCGCACTGGTTGAACTTAGTGTGGTCCGCGACACAATACACCTCTGCTGAAGCTTGCATGATTGCCCGCTTCTGGCCGACAAGCGCCTGCGTGAACACGGTGAGACCGTATTCTTCATGGATGCCAGTCGCGGAGATGAAGGCCTTCTGAATGTTCATGCTGCCGATAATCGAGGAGAAATGCTCGTTGATCAGCTGGTTGCGGTTTCTGTAGCCTCCGGGCACCACGAGACGGACCTGGTCCTTGCGGATCAATTCGCCGATAATAAACAAATCGTTGGTAATGACCGTAAGCGGAATATTCTCCAGCAATCTGGCGATGGCAAGCGTGGTGCTTCCCCCGTCAAGGGCGATCACCTCGCCGGGCTTTACCAGCTCAAGTGCTTTTTTGGCGGCGACAGCCTTGGCATCCTCATTCTTGGAATTGGGCAAGGCGTTGGGGAATAGGCCTGCGAAGCCTTCATTGGCCAGCGTAGCACCGCCGTGGAACCGCTTGAGCAGGCCTTGCTGCTCCAGCTTCTCCAGATCCTCGCGGATGGTTTTGCCGGATACGCTCAACTCTTCACTTAGCCGGGCAACCGTCGCCTCCTTATCGGTTATGAGGATTTCAAGAATCTGTTCATGACGTTTGATAGCGGACATAAGCTACCTCCGGGAAGAGGGATAGGTACAGACATTCCGAATGCCGCCTCCCGTTGCTCCGGTGGAAGCCTTCGTTAAAACATACTATATCACACTTCCATATGAACGTAAATAAACAAAAATGAACATGGACAAGTTTTTTTAAAGTCTCAGACTTCCATGCCGCTTGGGCGGCATCACTGATGAATGAAATGACGGGACCCTGCTATTTCAGGATAGAAAGCATTAACGTGGAAGCGGCTCGACTTCTTGACAACGCATCAGCGCCAAAGGACGCCGATAGGCAATTATCCTCAACATGCCAGAAAGTATATAATTCTGAGTAGGAGAGCCCTTTCTCACAGGTTTTTTTGAAGAGAGAAATTTTGTCCAGGCGGAGAATGGCTTTGACTGAAGTAGTATGCCCGCTTTCCACAAGATTCCACGCAGAAAAAAAGAGAGAGCAGCGCTCCCTCCTGGTTCGTGACAAAAATCAATGGGATTCCCGATTGCGGGCAACGTTAGGCTAGTACATCATGATGTAAAATCGTTCCCTACAGGAGAAGAACCCGGAAGGGCTAAAACACAGTGAGCACAAAAGGGGACCGACTCCTATGGGAGCAGTTTGGCGAAGAAGAGTCACCGCTTTAGGGTGTGTCTGAACCTCTGAGGGGAGCAGATAACACCCAAATTTTCGTTTCTGGCAAGGCACTTTTGCGCAGGCGTACCGGGGACCCCGGGCCAAGCGAAAGTAACGCAGCCAGGGGTGAAAAGGCGGTGAAAGATGCCCTCAAGCGGGGTGTTCAGACACGCCCTAGATGATCCAGTGGTTCCATTCGGAATGGCGCGGATCTTGGCGGTTAAGCCATTCGCCGGTTAGCCTGAGCAGTTCTGTCCGGGTGGAGGAGCCGGTAAAATAATGATCGGCCTGAACAAGAATCTCCTTGTCGCTTTGACCGTCGCTCCGCAGCCAGAAGGCCTTCTGGTACAGGAAAGCGGCGTCGGATGGTATAATGTCATCGCTTGCGCCATGTATAACCAGTACATCGCCGCGGAAGCGCTTGGTTTCTTGAAGGGGATGGGCGTCAGCCATAGACTGGATGAAGCGTTCCGTCAAGGTGTACCCGAGATAATCCGCCTGTCCCTCTGCCTGAATGGCCTTGTAAACGCGGGGACCGATTACCCGGCTGATGTCCGCCAGGGGATGAGCGACCGGAGCCCACAGCACCAGCCGCTTCACGCGCTTGTCGCGGACAGCAGTCTGGATGGCGACGGCTCCCCCCAGACTGTGGCCCAACAGAATCACCCGGGACAGATCCACGCAGTCCAGCGACAGGGCATAATCCAGAACTGTCCGCGTTTCTTCTATCAATCTGTCCATGCCGCCCGCCCCGTAATCCCCTGTGCTCTCGCCGCATCCTCCATAATCGAACCGGATAGTAAGATAGCCTGATTCGGCGAATGCCCGGGCCGCCTGCACGAACAGCCGGTCCACACCGATACGGGTGCCTGTAAAGCCGTGGCAGATTACGATCAACGGGTGGGATTCCCCGCGCTTGGTTTGAGGATAATGCAAGGTTACAGCCAGATCGGCAAGAGGAGTTTTGACAATACGTTGATGTTCCATATGGTTAGCCTCCAGAAGGGGAATATATAACAATTCCGATTAAATTACTTTGATTAATTGAATATTATCACGCCTGCCTTCTTTTCGCAATGCGCAGCGCGGTAAAATTTCCTTGCCCTATAGGCGAGCAATCCCACTCATGTTAGAATCATATCATACTTGGTCCTCTGCCTGGGAAGAGGAGAGGATTTGAAAGGAGAATCTTAGTGCATATACCAGACGGATTTCTCGATGTGAAAACATGGACGACACTTGGGGCGGCTTCGGTTGCAGGTGTCGGACTTGCGTTGCGCCAAATCAGGCGCGATGAGGATTATTCCGTGAAGGTACCGATGATCGGTATGATCTCTGCGTTTATTTTCGCCTCGCAGATGATCAATTTTCCCATTGCCGGAGCCACTTCCGGACACTTGGGAGGAGCTGCGCTGGCTACGATTCTGTTCGGCCCGTGGGTCAGCATGCTTGTTATGTCTACGGTCCTCATCATCCAGTGCCTGTTCTTCCAGGACGGAGGGATTACGGCGCTTGGCGCCAACATTTTCAATATGGGTGTAATCGGCTCCTTCACGGCTTACGGTATCTATATGCTGGTCAAATCTTCTTCATGGAAGTGGGTGCGGATGGCAGGCACCTTCCTGGCTGCCTGGCTGGCGGTGGAAATATCCGCTGCCGCTGTAGCGGTGGAGCTTGCTCTCTCAGGTACGGCACCCCTGTCCGCCGCCATGAAGGCCATGCTGTCCTGGCATGCGCTCATCGGCATCGGCGAAGGGATCATCACGGTGGCCGTTGTCGCTTTCTTCGCCGAACGGATGAAATCTCCTGCGCTGCTGCCTTCCTCCAAGGGGGTGAAGGGATGAGCCGCAAGGTTCTGGTGTGGACCGGTCTGTCCGCCGCGCTTATAATCGGCATTATTCTCTCTCCCTATGCTTCCTCCCACCCCGATGGACTGGAGCGGGTTGCGATTGACAATGGCTTCATCGAACAGGAAAAAGAACCGCTATGGAGCACACCGGTTTCCGGCTATGAATGGAGCGCTTTGGCCGACAAATCTCCGGCAGCCGCTACGGCAATATCCGGTCTGGTGGGAGTTCTGCTTACCTACGGCATTTCCGTCGCTGTCGGCAAAGGTCTGGCATCCCGCAAGCGGCGGAGCACAAAGCATAGCATCAGGTAACAGAAGGACATGGCATGTAAAACGGAGCATCCGGCACACATAAGGGAGCTTCAATTAATTAATCAAAAAAAGAAGAGGTGCGTCCCATATGTCGTCCGGCAGTCTGTTCAGCCAATCCCGGGGCGCGGCCACACGCAAGGTAGTGAATCACGACGGTTGGCGCCTGGGTCTTGTTCTGATTCTGGTTGCGCTCGCCTCTTCCATGCGGGGGTATATGGACGTGGCGCTCTGTGGAGTGCCCGTCCTCTTTGCTGTCTGGCGTTCCGGCATGAGGCTTGCGTATGTATTGTCCCGTTTCATCCTGATTGCTCCGTTTGGTTTGGGAACGGCAATCTTGCTGCCTTTGGCTTCGGGAAGCGGGGCATGGGCGCTGGTCGGGCTGCTTTTGGTCAAGCTTTCCATCGCTAATCTGGGAGTTACCTTCCTCATGGGCACGACTTCTGTACCGGAGTTGCTGCAGGCGATGAAGCTGCTTAGAGTTCCCGCTCCGCTTACGGAGATGATGGGCTTTACCCTTCGCTATATTTCGGTATTGTCGGAGGAAGCGGCGAGCATGCTGGCGGCGCAAAAGGCAAGAGGCTTGCGGGCATCCAGCTTTACCAACATCCGGTCCTACCGGCGCATGGGGCGCTTGCTGGGGGTTCTGCTTGTCCGCGCTTTGGAGCGAAGCGGGCGTATCCACATGGCCATGCTCTCCAGAGGGTATGATTCGGGCATGGATAATAATCAGGAAGCTTTTGCAAGAAAGGTTCCATTGGAGAAAGAGGAGAAGCCGCTTGGAAGCCATACGCGTTACTAATCTGTCCTTCCGGTTTCCAGATTCGACGGAAGCTCTTCGCGATATCAGCATCAGCATTCCCGCGGCAAGCAGTACCGCTATTCTTGGTCCCAACGGTGCGGGAAAATCCACTCTGGTCCAGCATCTGAACGGCTTGTTTCTCGCCCAGCAGGGTACGGTGGAGATCATGGGGGAGCCTGTGGAGAAGCGTAATCTGCGCCGCATCCGCTCCCGGGTGGGAGTGGTCTTCCAGAATCCCGATGATCAGGTGTTCTCCTCCACGGTCTGGGAGGATGTGTCTTTCGGTCCGCTTAATATGGGTCTGGGGGCTTCGGCAATAGAGGAGCGGTGCGAGGCGGCGCTTGCCGCAGTCGGGATGGGGGAGCACAGAAACAAGGCCCCCTACCATCTGAGCTACGGCCAGAAGAAGCGGGTGGCGATTGCCGGTATCCTGGCGATGGAGCCGGATATTATTGTGCTGGATGAGCCCATGGCTTATCTGGACCCCAAGGGCCGGGACGACCTCTCGGCCATTCTTAAGATGCTGCGGCAATCGGGCAAAACTGTCGTGCTCACCACCCATGATGTGGATTTCGCCGCGGAGTGGGCGGAGCGGGTGCTGCTCTTGAAGGACGGACAGCTGCTTGCGGCAGGCGGAGTAGAGCTGCTGGTTGACCCTGTCTGGATCGAGGCGGCCGGGCTTCACTATCCCAGAGTGGCGCGTCCGTTCCTGCTGGTGCCCGGGCTGCCCATTGACCGTCTGCCGGCCAATGAGCGGGAAGCGGCGGAATGCCTCAGGCAGCTTTATTCGCAGCGCTTGCCGGAGTGAGCGGGCAGCATTGCTCTGCCGGAAATGAAACAAAACCTGGCCATGTTGTCCGGCCAGGTTTTTATAGGTGAAAGCGGATTGAAATTATTATTCAACCGATAGTCGCAAGCTGCCGCGAAATCTCCAGGCGCTGCTGCTTTAATTCCATCAGACGGCCCATCAGCCCCTGCTGCTCAGTGATCCCGGTATTGCGGAGTTCCGAATAAAGCTCCAGAAGCAGACCGTTTATCGCGTCATAACGTCTCCACAGCTGGTCTTTTTTTTGCTGCTTGATCTCTTGCCCGATTCTTGCCTGCTGGTCTTGAAGAGCGAGGAAGAGCTCTTCCTGCCACTCCACATCCTCAATTTCCCTGGCATAGTTCAACAAATCAAGATGATCATTGACCCATTGCTGCGTATATAAAGCGCGTGAACTCAGCATTTTCCGCACTCTCCTTATCCGTTGGTATATACTTAGTATTATACTCGGAATTATAGGTATTTCAAGTGTTATTTGCAGTTATCCAGGTTATTGCGTACATCATTCTGTTTATGCGAAATGCAGTCCGGGAGCCGGCATGCTATATTGGATAATGAAGGAAATATGACGAAAGGGCTGGTGCGCAGTGGGAATTCCTATTCAAGACAAGCTTCCCGAAGCAAGCCGATTGGCGTTGGGCTGTATGGGATTCGGCGGAAGCTGGACGAAGGAGCCGATAACAGCCGAGCAGGTTAAGCAGGCTCATGAGGCGTTGGAGGCAGCACTGGAGGCAGGCATCAACTTCTTGGACCATGCTGATATCTATACAGCGGGTAAGGCGGAGGCTATTTTCGGCCAGGTGCTGAAGGAGCGTCCCGAGCTTAAGCGGCATCTGATCATCCAGTCCAAATGCGGCATCAAGCTGGCCGACGGCGCGGGGCTGCCGGCCCGCTACGATTTCTCCAAGGAGCACATTCTCGCCAGTGTGAAGGGAAGTTTGGAGCGGCTGGGACTGGAGCGTTTGGACGTGCTGTTGCTTCACCGCCCCGATATTCTGGTGGAGCCCGATGAGGTGGCGGAAGCGCTGGAGGCGCTGAAAGCGGAGGGACTGGTTCGTTTCTTCGGCGTCTCCAATATGAGCGCGGCACAAATCGGCTTGCTTCAGGCCTCCTGCCGTGATCCCTTCATTGTCAACCAGCTTGAATTATCCTTAAGCAGACTGGATTGGGTGGAGGGGGGGGTTACGCTGAACACCAAGGAGAGCGCCAGGCTCTCTTTTCCGGAAGGGACGATCGAATACTGCCGGCTCCACGGCATCCAGCTTCAGTCGTGGGGACCTCTATCCAAGGGAGTCTTCTCCGGCCCCGAATCCGATGAGCAGCCGGAGCATATCCGGCGGGCCATCCGGCTGGTCGGGGAGTTAGCTGAAGAGAAGGGAGTCTCCACCGAGGCAATCGTGCTGGCATGGATTATGCGCCACCCGGCAGGTATCCAGCCTGTGATCGGGACAACCCGTCCCGGGCGCATCCGCAGCTGCGGCGAGGCGGTGAAGGTAGAATTCTCCCGCGACGAATGGTACAGGCTGTTTGCCGCGGCCAGGCCTCAATCCGGCTCTTAACAATCGGCACATATGCCCAAGCAAAGACCGTTTGCTGCTGCTGTTGCGGCGGCGCGGTCTTTTTTTTGAAACGCCAGAAAGGATATAATCCTGAAGAAAAGGAAGCGATTCTCACGGAAAATCCAACCTCTTCGGCTGACGGGCCTGAGACCCTGTGAGTCGCTATCAAGCTGTGAGGATATGTACATACAAGTTAAACTGGTTTATACTTATAGCCATACAAGTTTGCTGTTGCGAGGTGCCGATATGAGCGAAAAGACCATACCCAAATACATGCAAGTGAAGCAAGAGATTCTGTCCTGGCTCCATTCGGGCATTCTTAAGCCGGGAGAGATGATGCCTTCGGAGAATGAACTGGCTGAACGGTTCAAGGTGAGCCGGCAGACGGTGAGGCAGGCTTTTGGCGAACTGGAGGGAGAGGGCTGGCTGCAGCGCGTTCAGGGCAAGGGAACCTTCGCGGCCAACCCTGAGGATTTCCTGCCGGGGAGCGGGACTCTGAAAACCGTGGGACTGATCACAACCTACATTTCCGATTATATCTTCCCGCATATCGTCAGGGGAGCCGAAGCCGCCCTGCGGAGCCGGGGCTACCGCCTGCTGCTGTCCAGCACTGATAATGACAAAGGACGGGAGAAGGAGAGTCTGGAGATGATGCTGGGCCAGCGGTTAAGCGGATTGATCATCGAGCCGACCAAAAGCGCGGAGGGAAACCCCAATCTGAGCTACTATCTGGCGCTGGATTACCGGAGCATCCCCTATGTCATGATCAATGAGCGCTACCCGGAACTGGACAGTCCCTGTCTGAAGTCCGATGATCTGCTGGGAGGAATGCTGGCGGCGCGCCACCTGCTCTTAAGCGGACACAGGCGGATTGCAGGCTTCTTCAAGATGGATGATCTTCAGGGCGTCAACCGGCTGAAAGGCTATATGCAGGCCCACCGGGAACAGGGGATAGCGATCCAGCCGGAGCTTGTGATTCATTACGGGACTGAGGAGAAACGCACCAAACCGGCGGAAGCGGCGCTGCGTCTTCTGAAGCAGGAAAGCGCCGGGCCCACGGCCTTTATCTGCTATAACGATGAGTTAGCCGTACAATTGCTTGAGGTTATCCGCCAGGCGGGCTTGTCCGTGCCGGAGGATATTTCCCTGGTGGGCTTCGATGATTCCTCCCTTTCCACAGCTACGGAGACGAAGCTTACCAGCCTGTCCCATCCCAAGACGAAGATGGGCACTGACGCAGTAGAGATGCTGCTCGGCATGATTGAGGGCAAGGAGCGGAAGCCGGAGGGAAAGCTGTACAAACCCGAGTTGATAGTCCGGTCCTCCACACGAAAAATTTAAAAATACTCTGGCGTAGTTGTATGTACAAGCGTATAATGTAACTAGGATTTGTTCGCAGTTGTAGGGACAGGGGAAGGGGAGGGGAGCATCGATGCTGGAGCAGTTGAAGGAAGAGGTGTTAGAGGCCAATCTGGCGCTTCCGAAGCATGGACTGGTTACATTTACTTGGGGGAATGTCAGCGGCATTGACAGGGAGCAGGGGCTTGTGGTCATTAAGCCCAGCGGAGTTCCATATGAAGTCATGAAGGCAGAGCATATGGTGGTGGTAGACCTTGCGGGCAAAGTTGTGGAGGGAAGCTGCAAGCCCTCCTCCGACACGCCCACTCATGTGGTTCTGTACAAGGCATTCAACGGAATTGGCGGGATTGTGCATACCCATTCGCCGTGGGCGACCAGTTGGGCCCAAGCGGGCAAAGGTATTCCTGCTCTGGGAACCACCCACGCCGATTATTTCTATGGCAGAATTCCCTGTACCCGCCTCCTGACGGAAGCGGAAATTCAGGGTGCGTATGAGTTGGAGACAGGAAATGTGATTGCTGAGACTTTTGCCCAATTGGCGCTTGATCCTGTACAGATTCCGGGGGTGCTGGTGAACTGCCATGCGCCATTCTCCTGGGGCAAGGATGCCCATGACGCGGTCCATAATGCCGTGGTGCTGGAAGAGGTAGCCAAGATGGCGCTGCATACACTCCAACTGAATCCGGGGATCGGAGAGATGGATCAGGCGCTGCTGGACCGCCATTTTCTGAGAAAGCACGGTGCCGGCGCATATTACGGACAATAGAAGCAGCGGATACGGACGGACTTGCAAAACGAACTGGAGCTTGTGAAACCAAGCGGATGCTTGCGAAACGAACTTGCCGCTCGCGAAACGAACCAGATGCCTGCGAAACCAAGCGGATGCCTGCGAAGCGTTTTTTTCGCGACTGCAGCTTTGCTGTGCAATAAACTCAAAACTTTCGGGAGGGTTCAACCCATTATGACCAAAAAATATGCAATAGGAGTCGATTACGGCACCCAGTCGGGCCGGGCTGTGCTGGTGGATTTGTCCGACGGGACGGAGGTGGCGGAGCATGTCACATCATATCCCCATCATGTGATCGACGATGCCTTGCCGGGGTCGGGCATCAAGCTGGAGTACGACTGGGCGCTTCAGCATCCCGGTGATTATATTGAGGTGCTCAGGCGCTCCGTGCCCGCCGTTATCCGGGAATCAGGAGTGAATGCCGCCGATATAATCGGGTTGGGCATTGATTTTACCGCCTGCACCATGCTGCCCGTAGATGCAGCCGGTGTTCCTCTGTGCATGAGGTCCCACTGGAAAGAGAACCCCCACGCTTATGTGAAGCTGTGGAAGCATCATGCCGCCCAGGACGAAGCCAATCTGATCAATGAGATTGCCAAGAAGAGGGGAGAGAAGTTCTTGCCCCGCTACGGCGGGAAAATCTCCTCGGAATGGATGATGGCCAAGATCTGGCAAATCCTGAATGAAGCGCCGGAAATATATCAGGAAGCCGATTTGTTCCTGGAGGCGACGGATTGGGTAATTGCGCAGATGACGGGCAACACGGTCCGCAACAGCTGTACCGCCGGATACAAGGCCATATGGCACAAGCAGGAAGGGTACCCCGGCAAGGATTTCTTCCGTGCCCTTGATCCCCGTCTGGAGAATCTGACGGAAACCAAGCTGCGGGGGGAGGTTCTTCCTCTCGGGAGCAGAGCGGGGGGATTGACGGAGGAGATGGCGGGTATTACCGGACTTCAGGCAGGCACGGCGGTTGCCGTAGGCAATGTGGACGCTCACGCGGCTGTTCCCGGAGTTGGCGTTGTTGGGCCCGGCAAGCTCGTTATGGCCATGGGCACCTCCATCTGCCACATGCTCCTCGGCACGGAAGAGAAGCAGGTGGAAGGTATGTGCGGCGTGGTAGAGGACGGCATCATCCCCGGTTATATGGGCTATGAGGCCGGACAGTCGGCTGTCGGCGATATCTTCGAATGGTATGTGGAGGAGGCCGTTCCCGCATACGTGAAGGAAGCGGCGGCCAAGGAGGACGTGAACGTTCATGTATGGCTGGAAAAGCGCGCCGCCGCCTACAAGCCGGGCGAAACCGGTCTGCTGGCGTTGGATTGGTGGAACGGCAACCGCTCCGTGCTGGTGGATACGGATCTGACCGGCTTGCTGGTTGGCATGACGCTGCTCACCAAGCCGGAAGAAATCTACCGCACCTTGCTGGAAGCGACGGCCTTCGGCACCCGCAAGATCGTGGAGGCCTTCCATAATAACGGAGTGGAAGTAAATGAACTGTACGCCTGCGGCGGATTGCCGCAGAAGAACCGTCTGCTGATGCAGATATACGCGGATGTTACCAACCGGGAGATCAAGGTGGCGGACTCCAAGCAGACTCCTGCACTCGGTGCGGCGATGTTCGGTGCAGTCGCTGCGGGCAAGGAGCAGGGAGGCTACGATTCCATCGTGGATGCTGCGGAGAAGATGGCCCGGGTCCGGGAGGAGAGCTTCAAGCCGATTCCGGAGAACGTGGCAGTCTACGAGCTGCTGTATCAGGAATACTCCCTGCTGCACGACTATTTCGGCCGTGGCGCCAACGATGTGATGAAGCGGCTGAAGGACATCAAGGAAAAGGCGCGCTAAGACGAAGAGTTTAGGGCCGCGGCAACCCTTATCCGGCTCTATTGTAGTCGGTCTTTCATATACAATCGGGAGCTGTGCCTGCATTTACTCCCAATGTAGTCGGTTTTTCAACAATACTTTTTAGGAGGACCCACCGTTCATGATCAATTTCAAGGCTTATGAGTTCTGGTTTGTTACCGGCAGCCAGCATCTGTACGGACCGGAAACGCTGGAGGAAGTCGCCGCTCATTCCCGTACCATCGCCGCTAGTCTGGATCAAGCCGCCGCTGTTGCCGGCAAGGTGATATTCAAGCCCGTAGTGACCACTCCCGGCGAGATCCGCAGCCTGCTGGAACAAGCTAATAATGACGCAGGCTGCGCCGGGCTGATTGTCTGGATGCACACCTTTTCCCCTGCCAAAATGTGGATCGGCGGCCTCTCGGTCCTGCACAAGCCGCTCCTGCATCTGCACACCCAGTTTAACCGGGATATCCCCTGGGATACCATTGACATGGACTTCATGAATACGAACCAGGCAGCGCACGGCGACAGGGAATTCGGGTTCATTGGCACCCGCTTGGGGCTTGCCCGCAAGGTGATCAACGGCCACTGGGAGAACCAGGCAGCGCAGCAGCGGATTGGCAGTTGGATGAGAACGGCGGCAGCGGTTATGGAGAGCCGCCGATTGAAGGTGGCACGGTTCGGCGATAACATGCGCCAGGTTGCCGTCACGGAAGGCGATAAGGTGGAAGCGGAGATTCAATTCGGCTGGTCGGTCAACGGCTATGGCATAGGGGATTTGGCGGAGCGTGTCAACGCGGTTGCGGAAGCCCGGGTGGACGATTTGTTCGCCCGATATAAGGAGCAGTATGAGCTGCCTGAGCAAGCGCTGGAAGCCGGGGCGTACCAGGATGCCATCAAGGAGCAGGCCAGGATCGAGATTGCACTGCGGGGATTTTTGGAAGAGGGGGGCTTCGGCGCTTTTACGACCACCTTCGAGGATCTCCATGGTTTGAAGCAGCTGCCCGGTCTGGCCGTCCAGCGCCTGATGGAATCCGGCTACGGCTTCGGCGGGGAAGGCGATTGGAAGACAGCGGCGCTGGTACGCTTGATGAAGATCATGGCTGGCAACGAAGGCACCTCCTTCATGGAGGATTATACCTATCATATGGAAAGCGGCAATGAGCAGGTGCTGGGCTCCCACATGCTGGAGATCTGCCCCACCATCGCCGCCTCCCGGCCAAGGCTGGAGGTCCATCCTCTGGGCATTGGCGGCAAGGCCGATCCGGCCCGCATGGTATTCGACAGCCGTCCCGGTGCAGCGCTTAACGCCACCATCGTGGATATGGGCAAGCGGTTCCGCATGATTGTCAACGAGGTGACAGCCCTCCGGCAGGAGAAGGAGATGCCCAAGCTGCCCGTAGCCCGGGTGCTCTGGCAAACCCAGCCCTCCCTGCAGGTAGCCACCGAGGCGTGGATTTATGCGGGCGGTGCGCATCATACCGGCTTCTCCTATGTGGTTACGTCGGAGCAGCTCGCCGATTTTGCCGATATGATGGGCATCGAGTGCGTGATTATCGACAAGGACACTAACCTGCGCGCCTTCCGCAACGAGCTGCGCTGGAATGATGTGGCCTTCAGGCTCAAGTAAAAGGAAGCCATTGCAGCTTCATGGCCGTAGCAGCAAGCGTCCTTTTCGGGGACGCTTGTTTGGCGTCACAGAAAGTTAAGGTCCGTGGGAGGAGCGGACTTTCTAAAAGGCAGACTCCAAGCCGGCAGATCGACCCAATGTAACTGGAAAATGCATGTAGGGGAAAAGAGCTACCCTGGCGAGGCCAGAGGCCAGCACAGACAGCCAAACCAAGGCAATGCCTGTTGGTTTCTACAACGCCCCCAGCACAACGGCTCTCATGGTGCAAGCTAGTGTACCACGTTTCGTAAACTCGTTCTTCATTCTTGAGATGGGCCTGCTCAGCTGTCAGCGGACCTGAGAGTGCCTGAAAGATCTTTATAAATCGGAAAAGCGGGGTTTGGCGCGGCAACGGACCAGAAGAGCCTGCCGATTCATTATAAGTAGCGGCAAGAGCTTCGCCCCTTAACCGAGGGTTTCCGTGATTGCGATCATGCAGAGCAGGCCGAGAATGAACGAAAAGGTGGCCATGCGGGCGTTTCCGTCGCCGTGGCTCTCGGGAATAAGCTCCTTGTACACCACAAACAGCATGGCGCCCGCGGCGAAGGCCAGACCAAAGGGAACAATCCCCTCCCACTGGGCGGAAAATTGGTAGCCGAGCAGATAGGCGAGCATTTCCAGCAGGCCGGTCAGAGCAGCCAGCACCCAGGCCTTCAGCCTGCCCGTTCCCTGGGCTTGCAGAAACAAGGCGATGAGAAAGCCGTCGGGAATATTCTGCAGGCCGATCGCCAAGGCCACCACATGGCCCAGCTGTCCCGGTCCGCTGGCATAGCTGAGCCCTACGGACAATCCCTCCGGAATATTATGGATTGTCATCGCGGTCAGAAACAGCAGCAGGCCGCTGTCCAACCGGGTACGGAGCTCCTCCGGATCATCCGCTCCGGCTTGCGCTTCCAGACTGTTCACCGGGTCCGTATGGGGAAGCAGCAGCTCAATGAGCAGCAGGAGCACCGTGCCAGCCAGAATACCTGCGGTGAGCACCCACAGATTGGACAGCTTCAGCGATGAGGGAATCAGGCCATAGGTGGAGGCAGCCACCATAATTCCGGCAGTAAAGGCGAGCAGAATATCCTTGCCCCGGTGCGAAACATTGCGCAGCAGCAGGGCAGGCAGCGCCCCCAACGAGGTGCAGACAAAAGAAGCAGAAGCACCGATCCATAATTCGCTCATGCACAATCCCCCATTCAGCCACAGCGGCACATGGGCGGAAAAGGGAAGGATTGTCCGCTCATGCCTTGCTAACTTATATGCGGCGGCGGCCTTTTTCATCATCTGTTTTATCTTGCGCAATGATAGAAAATTCCTTATTGCGCATCGGGACAAGCGGTTGTAAAGTTAGGAGGGATCGATACCCAATTTTTGATAAACAAAGGATGATGAATCATGCCAATGCTCGATATGCCATTGGAGAAGCTGAAAGAATACCAAGGCCGGACACCGAGGCCCGAGGATTTCGACGCATACTGGGAGAGAGCGCTTGCAGAGATGCGTTCGGTTGATCCCCAGGTTGAACTGGTCCCGGCCGAGTTTACCGCTCCCTTCGCCGAATGCTTTGACCTGTATTTCACCGGGGTGCGCGGCGCAAGAATTCATGCCAAGTACATAAGGCCCAAGAATGCCGCCGAACCCCATCCTGCTGTTCTTCAATTCCACGGATATACGGGGAATTCCGGCGATTGGCAGGACAAGCTCCAATATGCGGCGCTGGGCTTCTCCTTCGCTTCTCTCGATGTGCGGGGACAAGGAGGCAAGTCGGAGGATACCGGCGGGGTCAAAGGCAACACCCACCACGGACATTTCATCCGCGGTCTGGACGACAGCCCGGAGAATCTGCTGTTTAGGCATATTTTCCTTGATACTGCTCAACTGGCAGCGATTGTGATGGGCTTTGAGGAAGTCGATGCGGACCGGGTGGGCGCAATAGGCGGTTCCCAGGGGGGAGCGTTGGGCTTTGTTTGTGCAGCCTTGGAGCCCCGGATCAAGAAAGCGGCCCTGCTGTATCCTTTCCTGAGCGATTACCGGCGGGTCTGGGAGATGGATCTGGCCAAGGATGCCTATGCGGAGTTGAAGACCTTCTTCCGCCATTTTGATCCCCAGCACAAGCGGGAGGACGAAATTTTTACCCGTTTGGGCTATATTGATATCCAGAATCTGGCGCCGCGGATTAAGGCCGATACAATCATTGGTGTGGGTCTGATGGACAATATTTGTCCTCCGTCGTCCCAATTCGCCGCCATCAACAAGATGACAGTAGCTCCGCGCCTGGAAATTTATCCGGATTTCGGCCACGAGGGCCTGCCGGGCATGAGCGACAAGAGCTATCAATTCCTGAAGACGCTCTAATAACCGGACCGAGCATACCGGAGACTTACCGGAGACTTACCGGAGCCTGCGCTTTTTTGCGCGGGCTTTTTCGCTATGGCATTATAAGAGCTGGGGGATCAGGCTATGGGATTACCGGTTATCAATGAAGAACTGGCAAGCAGAATACAGCATTCCGAAATCGAATGCTTCACTTCAAGGATCAGCTCCATCGGAGAGCGGGAAGGGAATCCCATGGGGGCGGAATTGATCCGATTTGGGCGTACCGCGGCTTTTTATATTAGGGAGATGCCCTATTAATATAGGTTATTTTTTAATAGTTTATATAAAAAAACATCTTTTTGAGCGTAAACTGAATTTTTATGGGTAAAAAGTTACAACATACCGATAAAAAAGGAGGAGCGTTCAATGAAACCTTATTTTTCCGTCGGACGGACTTTGATGCTGGCAGCCATGACTTTATCCACCTTATTGACAGACGGCAATCCGCAAAGCACAGTCACGGTAGACCCGGTTCCAGTGCCGCTTTCCTCTGTTTATGCCGCGGTAACTGCAACAGCAGTTGCGCCTCAGGCATCCTCCGGCTTTCGTTTTACGGTAATGAGCGATATCCATGTGCAGAAGTGGAGCAAGCCCTCCCAGGAGCGTTTCCGTCAAGCCATGCTGGACGCGGAGCGGACGATGCCGGATTCAGCCGCTCTGATCTTCAATGGGGATTCCAACAACGGTCTGCCGGAGGACTATGAAGTATTGGGTGATCTGATGAAGCAGCTGCCCCAACCGGACGAAGTTTACTACGCCATCGGCAATCATGAATTCTATAAGGCTTGGCTGAACAGCAGGGGACAATGGGCTGATGCGTCCTTCCCCAACGGGGAAACTCCTGAAGCATCCATTGATCGCTTCCTTCAATTCACCGGCAACCCGGGTGTTTATTATGACAAGTGGATAGAAGGCTATCATTTTCTCTTCCTCGGCTCGGAGACATACCGCCAGGCCGATCCGTCCGTCGGCGAATCCGCTTGGCTGTCGGATGGCCAGCTTCAGTGGCTGGAGAACACCATCTCCCTCCAGGCCGAAGAGGGGAAGCCGATCTTTGTATTCCTGCACCAGCCCCTTCCCTTTACAGTGGCAGGCAGTTCCATTCCATTGAACAGCAGCGCGGTCATTCAGCATGAGCGGTTAAAGGAAATTCTCTCCGGCTATCCCCAGGCGTTTCTGTTCACGGGCCATTCCCATTGGGAGCTCTCCCTGCCCGATACAGTGGTCCGGCAGGGCTTTACCATGGTCAACACCTCCTCCGTGCAGGAGCCGTACAACAATCAGGATGTGCCCTACAAGCCGGAGGCGCTGAAAAGCGAAGGCTTGTTCGTGGAGGTGGAGGATGACGGAACGGTGCGCATCCGCGGCCGGAATTTTGCCCAAGAGGAGTGGATACCCGGGGCGGATTACCGGATTGTCCCGTAGCGCCGTCTCCGGTCCATCGGTCCTCATGGCGCTAATACCTGCCACCTGCGGCTGGTTCCCTAGTGGAGCCGGCCGTTTGCCGTATACGTCGTTCGCCCTGATACAAGGCTATCCCCGCAGCAAACCTCCAGCGAAGACTCATCCGAAAAAAAAGCGATAGGCTTGAAAGGATAATTTTGCTATTCTATAACAATCCTGCATCTTATCCCAATCGTTAAATGGAGGTCCTCTATGAAGATTGTCCGCGAATTGGTGCGCAAACAGCAAATTGCGTTTTTGCTGCTGCTTTCGATCATTCCCGTACTCGGCTTCGGCACATTCAGTTACGTTACGAGTATCCGGATGGTGGAATCAGAGGTGCAGCGCACATCAGAGGTGGCCATCGCCCAAATCAAGGACCAG
Source organism: Paenibacillaceae bacterium (assembly GCA_029256185.1). GTDB lineage: Bacteria > Bacillota > Bacilli > Paenibacillales > NBRC-103111 > Paenibacillus_AR. The sequence continues at coordinate 13,976 of JAQSYI010000005.1, read as the reverse complement.
GTGGATCAATTAACCCGTCAAATCGAGGAGATGGCGGGTTCTTTTTCGCTGCGCGAGAACGTCTCCCAATTTGTAAAAACCGGATCAGCCCCAGCTTTGGGCACCCTGCAGCTGACCAATGAGCTGATTTACGATCTCGGCACGCTGGCGGTTAATTATAATGCGGTCGATTCCATCTATCTCTACCATGAAGGCCAGCGGATGGTCATTTCATCAAAGGCGTCGCTCTCGGTCCTGGACCAATTCGGCGACCGTTCCTGGGAGGAGGCCATGCGCCAGGCGGCTGAGCGGCGCCAGGCGTCGTTCTGGATTACCCCGAGAACCCTCGGAGACGGCTCGGGCCGGCAGGTGCTTACCTATGTGCGGCTCTTGCCCTATTTCTATGAGCAGCCGGCCGCAGCCATCGTGATCAATGTGAAGATCAGCATGATTGCGGCGATGATCGGTTCTTATCCGTTCAACCGGTCGGAGAACCTGCTTGTATTCGCTCCAGGCGGGGAACTGGTCGTACAGACCGGGCATTTGTCCCATGAAGCTTCCGCTGGCATCGGACGGCTGGTGGCTGTGGAGCGGGAGCAGAGAACAGCGCCCCTGAGCAAGGTGGATACTGAAGAAGGGGGCATGTATCTGACCAGGCAGGATTCCCCTTATAACGGCTTCGCTTATGCGCTGCTTGTGCCGAGCGATGCGCTGTCCCGCAGCGCCCAACTGCTCAAGTGGCTGATTCTTACCGCTACCGGCGTGCTGTCGCTGCTGTCTGTGGCAGTGGCTTATTTTAATGTTAAGCGCTTTCAGGATGGTGTCCGGCGCCTGCTTGCGACCCTTAAGGGCAAGCAGGAGAGCAGCGCTGCGGACGGGGAGGCCGAGGAGGGGGTTGATGCGGATTATGCGGCCAATTTTGCGCGGATTGAGACGCGCGTAGCTGCGTTGCTCCAGGAGGTAAGCGAGGTCCGCTCCCAATGGAAAAGCTGGCTGCCCGCGTTACGGGACCATTTCCTGCTCTCGGCGCTGCTCGGCAACTATGCGGCGACGGATCGCTGGCTGCAGCAGCGCCCCATGGAGATGCCGCCCTTTCCCCACCAGGGCTTCGCCGTGCTTGTGGCTGAGATGGACGCGGGCCGCTCTGACGCGCGGTTCAAGAACAGCGGCTCGGACACGCGGCTGTTCTTGTTCGCGGTGGCCAACATCAGCCGCGAGCTGGTCATGAACAAGTTCGACGCGGAAACCGTTATCTCGCATAATCATGTGGCGGTTATCCTGAATATCCCGCCGGAGATGGCGGAGCCCGGACGGGAAACTGTACGGGCGGCTGAATCCATCCGCTACGCGGTGGCTTCGTATCTGAAGCAGACCGTGACCATTGCCGTGGGCGGGACCGTGCAGGGCTTCCGGGAATTGTCGGCATCCTACCAGGATGCCATGCGTACGCTGCAATCGGAGTGGGTGAAGTCGGGCGATGAAGTGCTGATCGGCGGCAAAATATCCCGGTCCGCCCACCCCCGTATCTTGTATCCCGCAGAACTGGAGAACGGGCTGCTGACGGCGGTGCGCGAAGGGGAGCGCCAACAGGCGCTGTGTCAATTGAACGCGTTTCTGGAAGAGCTGCAGGCAGGCAAGCTGGAGATTCCTCTGGTCAAAACCTATGCCATGCAGCTGCTGGTGTCGATTCTGCGGCTGCTGCAGGACTATGATCCCGAACTGACCCGGGTGTTCGGCGGACGGAGCCCGTACGAGGAGTTCAGCGGGCTCGGAACACCGCAGGCGCTTGGCGTCTGGTTTGCCGAGGAGATTGTGGGTCCCAGCATTGACTTTCTGAGCGCCCTCCGGCAGCACCGGCTGGAAGAGATGATGGAGAAGACCCGGCGGCTCATCGAACAACGGTATGCCGAGGATCTTTCGCTGCAGCTGGCCGCGGATCAATTGGGGGTCAGCCCCTCGCATCTCAGCGAGCTGATTAAGCAGAACATGGGGGAGACGTTCATTTCCTACGTAACCAAATTCCGCATCTCCAAGGTGAAGAGCCTGCTCTTGAACACCGAGCTGAATATTGCCGATATTGCCCAAGAGGTTGGCTACGGCAATGCCACCCATCTCATCCGGGTATTCAAAAAATCGGAGGGCATGACTCCCGGAGAATACCGGCTTCGCAACCGTTGATTGGCCCGGGGGGATAATTCCCCGGTCAAGCATCCTTCCTCCACGCCCCCTGCATAGCCCTTAGCGGGAATTCGCCTGCACAGCCGCGTTTTCCGAAAAAGTGATGATTGCATTAAAAAGGCCAACGGTCCTAAGCTAAGGGGCAAATGGATGAGGAGGTAAAAAACTACGTATGAAAGCTCAACAACTATCCAAAGAAAGCGGACCGGGGCGGCTTGCGGGACTGCGGCAGCAGAATTGGCGCCAGTACAAGCTCCACGGACCGCTCATCCTGATGTTCATTCCCGGCTTTGCGCTGTTCCTGCTGTTCAGCTATGTGCCCATCTACGGCATTGTCATTGCCTTCAAGGATTTTCGGATTCTGGAGGGCATCATGGGCAGTCCCTGGGCCGGTCTGGAGCATTTCCGCCGTCTGTTCTCGGGACACGGCTTTCTGGATGCGCTGCAGCATTCCGTGATTCTCGCGCTGCTGAAGATGATATTCACCTTTCCCGCGCCCATCGTGCTGGCGCTCCTGCTCAATGAGCTGCGGGTGACCTGGTTCCGGCGAACCATTCAGACCGTGACGTATCTGCCCCATTTTTTCTCATGGGTGGTGCTCGCAGGGATTTTGTTCCCGTTTCTCGGGCTGGAGGGAGGATTCAATAAGCTGATCGGATATCTTGGTATTGATCCGCAGATGTGGCTGCTGCAGCCGGATTACTTCTATGGAGCCATTGTTATAACGGATATCTGGCAATCGGCGGGCTGGGGCTCCATCGTCTATTTCGCCGTCCTCGCTTCCGTAGACCCTACCTTGTACGAAGCGGCCATTGCCGACGGCGCAAGCCGCTGGCGCCGGATCTGGCATATCAGCCTGCCTGCACTGATGCCCACCGTCATCATCATGTATCTGTTGTCCATTGGCAGATTCCTCTCCGTAGGTTTCGATCAGATTTATAATCTGATGACTCCTCCGACGGCGCAGATAGGCGAGATTCTTGACACCTATGTGCTGCGGCGCCTGCTGACCATGGACTATGAGCTGGGTACAGCGGCAGGATTGTTCAATTCGACTGTCGGCCTCTTGCTCGTCATTGCGGCCAATACGCTGGTCAAGCTGTACGACAACGAGCAAGGACTTTGGTAAAAAGAAAGGAGAGAGCAGTCTTGACCTATTCCTGGAGCGAGCGCCTGTTTGACGCGGCGAACGCCGTAATCCTGATGCTGTTCGGATTCACCACGCTGTATCCGCTGCTGTATATTTTCACCCTGTCTCTCAGTACGCCCGCGGATGCCCTTACCATGGACTTCTATCTGTTTCCGCTTCATCCCACACTGGCCTCGTACGAGAAGGTGCTGGCGCATCCCGACCTGCTGCCCTCATATGTCAATACCTTCATCCGCACCGGCCTGGGCATTGCCATATCCATTATTATGACTGGCCTGCTGGCCTATCCTCTGTCCAGACGCACATTCCCCCACCGCAAGCTGCTGATGAAGCTGTTCGTGTTCAGCATGCTCTTCCACGGCGGCACCATCCCGGTATACCTGCTGGTGAAGAACCTGGGTATGCTTAACACGCTGTGGGCGCTGGTTCTGCCAGGCGCTGTTTCCGCGTTCAATGTGATCGTCATGCGCAATTTTTTCGAGAGTATTCCCCAGGAAATCATCGAATCGGCCCGTATGGACGGAGCAAGTGAAATGCGGGTGCTCATGCGCATCGTCCTGCCGCTCTCCGTGCCTGTAGTGGCCGTAATGGCCCTGTGGGTGGGAGTGGCCCATTGGAACGCCTGGTTCGACGCCATGATCTATACGCAGGATAACCGCTGGCAGGTGCTGCAGCTGTTCCTGCGGCGTACCGTGGTGGAGGCGACCGCTTCGCTGACCCCGGGAGAGGATATCAGCAGGCTAGAGGAATTAACCCCGGAATCCATGAAGGCGGCCACCATCGTGGCAGTGACATTGCCCATTCTGTTCATGTATCCCTTCGTGCAGCGGTTTTTCGTCAAGGGCATTATGCTTGGCTCCGTGAAGGGGTGAACCGGCGGATACGGCATTTCTGCAGTACGGCATCCCGGTATAGGGTCCGTAGGGACTTTATATACACAGCTTAACTTCATACGAGGAGGGTTCATTATGGTAAAAAAGAAAGGGCAGACGGCCTGGCTCGCGCTGCTGCTGGCCTTGCTGCTGGCGTTGACTGCCTGCTCGCAAGGCACAGGAAACGGCGGTGAAGCAGGGAAGCCGGAGCAGGACACAGGCGCCTCTCCCCAAGCGGCGGACGCTTCTGCACCGGCAGGAGAGTTTGCCAAGCGGCTTAAGATCAAGTGGATGATGCCCACCAGCGAGCTCAGCCGCAATTCATACGCGGTCAAGTATCTGGAAGAAACCTTCAACGTGGAGATCGACTATTATTCCATCCCGCAGGCGGACTACGTGCAGAAGCAGCAAATTTTGCTCACCTCAGGGGACTTGCCGGACATTATGTTCGTATATGATCCCAACCAGCTGTTCAAGTTTGCAGGTCAGGGACTGATCGCCGAACTGCCTGTCGAGACCATCGGCAAGCACGCTCCGGAAACCAAGGCAGTGATGGACAGCTTCGCTCCCCAGGGCTGGTACTATACCCGGATGAACGGAGTCAATTACGGGCTGCCTCTTAATTACTTCACAGGCCAGTTCAATGCGAAGCAAGGCTGGCGTACAGATTTGCTGAAGAAGGCGGGAGTTGATGCCATTCCCGCAACGATAGACGAGATGACACAGGCATTCGCCAAGCTGAAGAATATCGGCGTATACGGCATGACCAGCAATGGAAACTCCTATTATTTGCAATTCTGGTCCATCTTTGGAGCGTATGGGGTCATGCCTACACAATGGATGCTGAAGGACGGCAAGGTGGTCAATGCCGCCGTGCAGCCGGAAGCGAAGATGGCCCTTACTGTGCTGGCGGACTGGTACGCCAAAGGGTATATCGATCCGGAATTCGTCACCGGGGTCAATATAGACAAGAAGCTGATCGAGGGCAAGGTGGCTTACACCCATGTAACCAACCCCACTTCGTACGATCTGAGCAATCCTAACTCCACGTATTCGGCAGCCAAAAAGGCGGACCCCCAGGCGGTCCTGGAGATGGCGCCCCTGCCCAAGGGGCCGGACGGCAAGCAGGGAGGCTGGGCCTGGGGAACCTCCGGCAGCATCTTCGCCTTCGGCAAGCATATGGAGAAGGACCCGGAGAAGGTGGAGCGGATTCTCAAGATCATCAATGCGATTCAAAATGATGACCAGGTGTTCATGGACGTGGGAGCAGGTATTAGAGGCACCCATTGGGATTACAACAATCCTGCCGACGAGAAGAGCGGCATCAAGTTTTTGCCGCCGTATGACGACCGCGCCAAGCTGGCGACAGAGGGGATCGTCAATAGCTTCAATACCTTGTTCGGCGGAGCCCCCAAGCCGGAGTTGTCTGAAAAAGCGCTCGGCTCCGCCTATATGGAGCAGTGGAACCGCTTCAATGTGCCGGTCTGGGACTTGTTCGGCAAATCGGATGTGCTGCCTTCGTCAGGAAAATTCTGGGGCGACCTGATCAAGCTGAAATTGGAGGCGTATTCCCAAATCATCCGTGGCGACAAGCCTGTCAGCTATTTCGACGAATTCGTGCAGCAGTGGAACAAGCTGGGCGGAACACAGTTGGAACTGGAAGCCAATGAGCTTTATTCTTCTGTTAAAGGCAAGTAAGCGCCGGAGAGCACAAGTAAGAATACACAGGAGAGCATAAAAAGGCAATGGTACCCTGTCTGAATTTCATTTTTGAAGGAGGAATCCGACATGTCTTTGTACAGGAAATGTACGATGCTGTTCCTGATCCTGCTGCTGGCTGCCACCGGCAGTCTGCCCGGCCCCGCGCCCGTCCGGGCGGCTCCGCTGCCCCTTGCCTATCTGGGCACGGATACGGCCACCGGGGGCAGTTGGATCGGCAAGTACGGCTCGGAGGGCTATGTCCTGTTCGGCTACAACGCTGCGCCCAACGGCAGCACCCAGTATGTAGCCGCCAGCGCCAATGCCGTCAGTCTGCCGCCCTATGTGAACAGCTACAGCTACAGTATTGCGGGCAACGTACAGGTATGGCCCGCCTATGATTCGGATGCCCGCATCCTGGAGCCGCTATCTCCGGCTGGAGGACGCTTCCGCGCCGAAGCGGCGGGCTACAATGACAAGACCTACACCTTCTTGTTAAACGACAGCGCCGAGCATGTGTTCAGCTTCTATTCCATGAACAATTCCGCCGATGCCTCTGTCCGGCTGCTTGACCTGAGCGGCAATGCCATGGATGAGCGGCTGATCGCCAAGACGGACTTCGGATTGGGCGCCTACGTAACATATACGGTCAAAGGCAGCTTCCAATTGCTGATTACAACGGGAGGGACCCGCTGGGGGCTCTCCGGGTTCTTCTTCGACGGAATGCTGGCGGACAGACCGGGCAGTGCGGCGGCGGTCCCATCGGGGCGGGATATCGGCCTGACGTGGACCAATCCCGGTTTCTACAGTCAGGTGATCGTGGAGCGGAGCCAAGACGATATCCGCTATGAGGCGGTAGCCTCATTGCCGGGCTCTGCGGTGTCCTACCTGGATGAGGACCTGCTGCCCAGCACGGTTTACCATTACCGGCTCCGATACAAGGAAGGGACGCTGTTCGGCAGAGCGACGGACACTGTTTCTGCGGCAACGGTCAACTATACCGATACCTTGTTGTCCTTTCAACACGGAGATGTGACGGCTGTTGCCGGTGATACGGAATTGCTCACTGTGAAATTCGAGACGGTTGCCGCTGGAGTATACGCCCCCGTTGCCGGCAAGACAGTGACCTTCACCTTGGCCGGTCCGTTCGTCGGCACCATGATTTTCCCGGCGTTGGGAACAGACGTCACTGACGCCGCCGGCCTGGCAACGGTCTCCTATCCTGCGGATTACGGCGGGGAGTATACGGTGACGGCGCATGTGGAGACGGATGATGCTGATCAGTTGGACCCTGCCTCGGATATCATTGCTCTTGAGGTTCAACCCGCGCCCTGGCTGTTACCGCCGCAAGTGTTCCAGACATCGGAGGCGGTGGCTCCGAACCAGCTGCTGTCCTTGTACGGCGGAGGACTGGACCCAGCCTCCCTGTCGGTATGGATCGAGCCCCTTGCAGGCTCCTCCGTCCCTGCTTCTCCTACGCCAGCGGCTGTTGAGCTTGCGCCGGTGCAGACGGAGTCGGGGGGCGACCGGTTCGCCCGCATTGTTGTACCGGAGGAATGGGCCGCAGGCGTATACGCCCTATGGGCCGAGAACAGTCATGGCCTCAGCGACACCGTGGTTGTCAACGCCGCCGATCCCCGTTGGCTGTCCGGTGCAGCCGCATTCGAGGGGCTGAAGGTCCGGCTGGTGGGACGCAATCTGGACGCCGCAGAATTCGGAGGCGTTACCGCCACATCGGTGCGTCTGGTGGACACCGCTGCATTGTCGGTGGTATCGGCTGCTGTGGAGTCCGTTTCCCCCTATGCCGTTGATTTCGATGTTGCCGGGGCGCCCCTTGGCGAATATTATGTGGAGGTGCGCAATGGAGTGAACGTGCCTTGGGTTCGCCTGCCCGGAGGGACGCTTGCGGTGACGGCGGCCGGGGCCAATCCCGATCCGCTGGGGCTTGGGGTTGCCTGGGCCAAGGACTTCGCCTGGGCCAATCAGTTCGATGCCCAAACGGATTACGGCGCAGCAGGCAACGGCATAACCGACGACAGGCCGGCCCTGCAAGCGGCGATCGACGATATTGCCAATAACGGCGGAGGCGTGCTGTATTTTCCCTCAGGCACATACAGGATCGGTTCGGGACTGCAGCTGCGGTCGGGCGTGGTGCTGCTGGGGGAAGACAACGCAGATACGACACTGGCCTATCACGGTACAGGCGGCAATATGATCGGAGTGAAATCGGACGGTGTATCGGCGGGCTTGCTGGGCATATCCAATCTGAATATGACGGTGAATGAAGCCAATCTGACTTCAACGTTGTCGCTTTTCACCTTGGGCCATTCCTTCGGCACCCCGCTTGCCAATCTGTCGGCCACCCGGATTTTCATCGACCGGACTGTTGCCGACCTGTCCCTGAACAACAAGAAGCTGGGTATTGGGGCAGCCATCGGCGCACGGCAGCAGGTGCTGATCTCCAACAACCAATGGACAGGGTTCAAGACAGGCAGCATTTATTCGCCGTTCATTTACCGGGAGCTGGTCATTCGCGGCAACGAGCTGCAGAACTCCGACTCATCGGCGATCAACATCACGGCTCAGCAATCCATCATCGAGAACAACCATCTGACCGGGCACTTTATCCCCGGTGTGACGGTTGGCAGCTTCCGTGGGCTGAAGGCGGACTCCGGATCGCGCGGCTGGAATGCGGAACGGCAATATTGGGTTGGCAATACCGTGGACGGCTACGGCTCGGATGAAAGCGCGGCTGAGGGCAATGACGGGGAAACGATCCTTATTGAAGCCGTAGGGTCCGTGTTCTCTCTGGGCCAGGTGCTGAAGGCTACGCCGAATACGGCCACTCTGGGACGCATGTTTAGCGAAGCGGGCAAAGGATGGGATCAGGCGTGGCAGATTGCCGTCACGGATGGCAAAGGGCTGGGGCAGATCCGCCGGGTCATCTCGCAAGCCAATGAAACCGTGACTATTGACCGTGCCTGGGACATTGTACCGGATTCAACCAGCAAGTTCACCCTGGCGCGGTTTGCCAATGATGTAGTGTGGGCCGGGAACAGCACCAGCGACAGCAGGGGCGGGCTTCAGATCTACCATAACGTTCATGATGCCGTTATCGCCGACAATGCCTTGGAGAATACACACGGCATCTCCGTGTGGGGCAGAGCCAGCGGAGGCGGACAAGGCGCGCCCTCCTACTTTATACAGGTCCGCCGCAATGAGGTGGCGGGCGGTTCGTGGAAATTCAACACTTCATGGGTTGGCGTTTCGGCCTCCCAAATCAATTTGAACAGCTACACGGACGCCTTTATGACCGTTGTGTACGGAGCGGAGTTTCGCGGCAACACCGTCAATCGTGACGGCTTCTCCGGCATTGGCGACAAACTGGTCCGCAACGTGCCGGCAGCCATGCCCATTGCCTTCCGCGAGCCCGGCACCGCCATCGGCGGCAAGGGCGTGCTGGCTGCCCTGATGGAGGGCAACAGCCTGAGCCATTCGGATGTAGGCTTCTACTTCTCCTTCGGCGTGGACGGGTCGCTGCTGCGGGGCAATCTGTACAACGATGTGGATGAGGAGGTCCGGGACGGCGGCACGAACACGCTGCTGCTGCCGTAGCGGGAATGGGCCCGTGCCGCAAGACTGCGGGGGGAGTGGTCTGCAGCAGTGGACTGCGCAAGTGGACTGCGGGACTGAGCAGAACGGAACTGAGCAGAACGGAACTGCAGGAATGAACTGCGGGACTGAGCAGAACGGAACTGAGCAGAACGGAACTGCAGGAATGAACTGCGGGACTGAACAGCGGACCAGAACAGCAGACACAACACGAATAATCGGGCTTGCATGCTCACCTGCTGCGTATCCAAGCAGGAAGCAACGGTAATTGAACAAAGGGGCTGGTCAGGGTGTGTAAACCCGTGATTAGCCCCTTTGTTTAATTATCAGGCGGCTCCACTGATAAATGAAATAACGGGATCCTGTTATTTCAGGGCAGAACGTATATCATTCGGAGGGAAAGGAGCCCTTAATCAGTGAATCAAGTGCTGAAGGAACTGGAAATTAAGGCAAAAAGCCATAACGGAAAAAATTTCCGTTATCAGGACATTTTTCGGTAATTGCCGAGATTTAGCGGAAAAAATTTCCGTTAACTCCCTCAAAACCAAGAGTAAATGCCTGTTTCGGGGAGTTCAGAAGGAGATAACGGAAAAAATTTCCGCTAAATCAGCGAGTAATGAAGAATCTGCAGAGATAGCGGAAATTTTTTCCGTTAAAAGTAAGTGGAGCGGGACCGCCATAGGAAAAAGGCGTTACTCCTTGGAAACGCAAAAGGGACCTGGCAGTGATCTTCCGCCAGGCTTTTGTTAAATCCGAGAGCGGAATTCCAATTATAAGAATGTTGGGCATGGAGGGCATCCGGGATTTCATCCTCAGTGGAGCGCTCCCACCATAGAAGCCATGGAACCAACCTGAGCAGCAAATATGGGAAAGGAATTCCCCTATTTCCTAATGTAAACACCGAAAAGGAGAGATAACACCCTGGATCTTCCCTTATAGTACCGTAGAAAGCTTTGAAAAAGGGAAAAAAGCGGGGATAGAGGAAAAACCTGTACCTTATTTGCCAAAATGAGGTTGTATGGCGAAGGATAAGGAAAAAACACTTCCCTTATTTTTTCGTGAGCGGGGGTGGGAATAGGAAAGTTAATGTCCCTTATGTACCCGCTCTCTTTTACCGGATAGTCTATCCGCGTCATTCATCCGCAAGAAGCTCCGGCCCCAAACGGCTATGTTCCTGGCAGCTTTAACCCTGGTGCGCAGGACCCGGCTTTCGCCGTTTTGACGACGGTCTGCTTTTCTCTGCCGCCGCCGCGGTTAACCGGCAGGAGTTGAAGCACATCGGCCAGCCCCGTGCCTCAACTCCATTTTATCAGGCCAACGGAGGGATGTCCTCAGAGAGCATCATGAGAAGAATGCCTTGCCCATAGCCTTCGATCCGGTCCTGGGCGATCACGTGATATTCTCCGGGATGATTCTGTACGCCGGTCCCCGCTGAGACCCCCTTGAACACCCCGGACCAGTCCACAAACGCAAGCGCAGCCCGCATGGCCGCTTCCCCCATGGAGGAATAGGCGGGGTCGATACAGCCCAGACGGATGCCTTTGAGGACCGCATAGGCAATGCCCGCTCCAGCCGAGGTTTCCAGATAGGTTCCGGGCTCTGTAAGCACCGTATTCCACAAGCCGGACACATCCTGCGTTTCCTTCAGGCCCGCTAACTGCTGCTTGAGCGTCTCCGCGATGAACGGCCTTGCCGGGTGGTCGTCGGGCAGCATGTCTGCAAGCTCCACGGATACCATGGTCGCCCAGGCATTCCCCCGCGCCCACTGGCAGCCCTTCACCTGCCCGCTCGCTTCATCCCAGGCATGATAGAACAGACCGTTGTCCTGCTGCAGCATCTGCACATGAATTTGGTACTGGCGGATGCCTTCCTCCAGCACTTCCGGCAGCTGCAGCAGCAGCCCGGCCTTTACCAGGAACAGCCCGGCCATGAACAGGGTATCCACCCACATCTGTCCTCCGAACTTTGTCTCAGCGAGTGTATGCTCGAAGGCGCCGTTGCGCAAACGCAGCGCATGCTTCATCAGGAAGCTGATCCGCGACCGGATGATCTGCCCGTACCGTTCATCCTGCGCCCGGTCGTACAGCTCCAGCAGTGCGAAGCAAGGGGCGGTGGCGTTGACATTTTCAAAAACCTGTCCGTTGTCCAATTGGTCATTGATCCAATCCCCGACGAACCGGAGAATCGAGTCGTCCTCTTGGCGCTTCCACAGGGTAACCAGACCGTACATGGCCACCCCCTCGCTCCAATTCCACTCCAAGAGCGGCATTCTCATGGTGGCGTTGACGACCTGCTTTCTTATAGCTGCTGCATTTCTTCCCATGCGATTCCTCACATCCTTCTTAATTGAATGAACAGTATTAATATAGCGGATGGATGGATTTCAAAACAATTAACAATAATTCGCTGCCAGGCAGAGGGGGTTATTGCGGGCAAAAATGATGCAGCAGGCAGGCTTATGCCGGTAAAAAAACGATTGCTTCCGCCGTGGCTCCATACCGCGCTCCACAATAATGCCGTCCCAACCGGCAGCTTCACATTGGAGGAATCTGCCCCCTCTTTTTTTGCGGTACACAAGAAAAAACCGTGCGCGGAGGATTCCGCAGGCACGGTTTGTACAGATGGCAAATGACAGCATAGAGAGGGGAATGCCAGCCCCGGGGGGCTATTGCCTGAACCAATGTATCTCCCGGTTGTCAGCCTGGGGAGAATTAACCCCCCAGGCTATTGCTGGACCAATGTTTTGGCAGCCTGGACGAAGCGGATGAGCGCCGCCTCCAGAGTGCTTCTCGGGCATGCCACATTCACGCGCAGGAAACCTTTTCCTTCTTCCCCGTATGTGGAACCCTCGTTGAAGGCAACCTCCGCTTTGTGGTACATCAGCTCCTTAAGTCCGGCGACATCGAGTCCCAGCCCGTTGCAATCCACCCACAGCAGATAGGTGCTCTCCGGAACCATAGGCTTGACTTGGGGGAGATGGTCGCGCAAATAAGCGATGGCGTAATCCGTATTGTCCTTCAGGTACACCATCAGCTCGTCCAGCCAGGCTTCGCTTTCGTTATATGCGGCCGTAATCAGATCCGGAATGAAGAAGCCGGTCATGTGCAGGGACAGCGCCTTGATGCGGTGATCCAGCCTGCGCTTCATGTCCCGGTTGGCCGTAGCGATATAGGCGGCAGGAATGCCGGGCAGGTTGAAGGTTTTGGTAGGGGCGATGCAGGTGACGGTAATCTGGGACAGCTCCTCGGAGACAGACGCTATAGGGATATGCTTGTGGCCGGGGTAGGCCATGTCCGCATGGATTTCGTCGGAAACAATAGTAACGCCGTACTGAAGGCACAGCTTGCCTAAGCGCTCCAGCTCTTCCTTCTCCCATACCCGTCCACCCGGGTTGTGGGGGCTGCACAGGAGCAGCAGCTTGGCGCCTTCCTTCATCAATTGCTCCAGGTGGGCATAGTCCATCTCGTAGCGGCCGTTCCTGAGCAGAAGGGGATTGGCAGCCACCTGACGGCCGTTCATCTTGATCACATCATAGAACGGATAGTACACGGGAGATTGTAGAATTACAGCGCTGCCCGGTTCGGAGAACAATTCTACACCCAAGCTGAGCGCGGTTACAATGCCGGTCACGGATGACAGCCATTCCTTGCGCAACGGCCAATTATGGCGCCGCTCGAACCAATTGGCGATAGCGGCGAGGCTTTCGTCGGGCATTACCGTATAGCCGTAGATTCCCTGCGCGGCGCGGCGCTCAATGGCGGCCTTCACAGCAGGCGGGCTCTCGAAATCCATATCTGCCACCCACAGGGGAAGCACGTTCTCATTGTTGAACAACCGTGCGGATTGGTCCCACTTGTAGGAATGGGTGCCTTTACGGTCAGGTACGCGGTCAAACTTGCTGCTCATCTTCTCTCTCATCCTTTCTAAAGAAAAACAATCAGTTAACTATGTTATCTTCCATCATGGGGGATAAGAGGTTTTTTTTCAAGTATAAAGCGCGAGGGGACCGCTTTTTGGCGGGAGGTTTCCCGTTGGCAGCTGTATGCCGGGCCAGGGCGTGTTCTCAACCCGGCGGGATCGAAACAAAATATGCTGGGGACGGCAACAGGTCCGCTGTCCAGGAGGCAACGGGCTTGAAGCAGCAGGTGGAGGGGGACGGACAGGAGAAAGGCAGGAGAAAGACAGGAGAAAGACAGGAGAAAGATAGGAGAAAGGTAGGAGAAAGGCAGGAGAAAGCAGGAGAGGGACGCTAGTGGACATGAGGGGACCTTATCGGCCTTTATCGGGACTGGGAGCGGATGTAATGGACATGAGAGACCTTATTAATCCCCTTATGCCTCCTGCAGGGCCGATTTGGAGTAAATAGAGGCTTTCCGGTCCGCTAGAATTTTAACAGCATTCCGAGAGAAGTCCCCTTCCTCTGCAGGGAGGGGATGAATCACGGACAGGTGAAGCCTGGAATCTTATTGCTCTACACGGTGATCACT
>JAQSYI010000040.1 GCA_029256185.1 Paenibacillaceae bacterium | reverse complement strand
TCCGGAGGAGAAGATCACCCGGGAGCAGGCCGTGGTGATTCTGGCGAGAGCGATGGCGGTGACGAAGCTGGAAGCGAAGGCAACGGCAGCCGACGGCAGAGAGCTGCTGAAGCTGTTCAGCGATGCGGATCAAGTATCCGAGTGGGCGAAGGCCAGTGTCCACGCTGGTCTTGAGACCGGCCTGATCTCCGGCAGAAGCGCAGACGAACTGGCTCCGCAAGCGAACATTACCCGGGCAGAGGTAGCGGCTCTGATTCAGAGAATGCTGCAGGAGTCCGGCTTGATCTAGACGATAGCTAGGGGTCATCCCTCATGCACGTAAGGGTGCAGAGGGATGACCCTTTTATTTTGGGCCTTTTTTCAGCAGATTAAGGTGCGTATCACCGACGGCGGGGCAAAGGCCTCTGGAAAAACCTGATTACCGGTGGAGGAATGCCGCGGCTGTTATCGAATAAGTTAAGAAAAGGCTTAAGGAAGGGGATGGTTGAAGATGAGAGAGGGAAGGATTGCGTCTTTTTTTAACCGGACATTATTCAAGAAGAAGACAGAAGAGTTCCAGGATAATGCCCAATACAATTCAATCGGGAACGCAAGATCCATTACTTGCGCCAGCTGCGGGGCTGAGAATGTGATCAACAGCAACTCTGCTTGTGAGTATTGCGGATCGGATCTTACTTACCATTCGGATGACAAGACACCTCCGTCTGCAGTGGCTGTGAACACTGGAGATGGGACAGAATATATACTAAGCACCGGCTTTTATACTGCTGGTATTGATATCCCGGTTGGCAAATGCGATGTTGTTGCCGTTTCTGGAAGCGGCGTTATTAATACTTCTGATTACTCGCTCGGTGAGATATTTGGTTTGGAAGAGGATGATGTAGCATCCTTCAAGGGCTTGAAGCTGCCTCGGGGTATCTCTCTGAATGTAGGCGGGGGGCTGACGGTTAAGCTTGTTTTCAGATCCGTGGAGAGCGGCTTCCCGGGGCGGACTTATGATACTGCCCGCGCCATCAAGCTCACAACCGGAAATTATGAAGCCGGTGAGGATTTCAAAGCGGGTACGTACAACATCGTCGCCGTTTCTGGCTCCGGCAGTCTTTTTTCGGGCAAAGCAAACTTAGGTGAGTTGTTCGGAGTTGAAATGGATGATGTACATGAAATTAAGCATGTTTGCTTCCCGGAGTCTGCTGAGCTTTCGGTAGAGGGAGGCTTGGTGGTCAAGCTGGTTCCAGCAGCTTTATAATGAACGGCCACCACGGTCAAGGCAGTTGGTGGTGAACTCCCCCAAAAAAAGGATGTGTGAAGCAATGAATGCAGAAGCGGTTATGCAGGAGCTGGAGTCCCTTTCCAAGGAGCGGACCAAAAAAATATATCTGTCCAACGGCGCGCGTGAGCCTCTTTTTGGCGTGGCTACAGGCGAGATGAAGCCGATCTTCAAGAAAACCAAAATCAATCAACCGTTGGCTGAGCAGTTGTACAGCACGGGAAACTATGATGCCATGTACTTCGCCGGTATTATAGCAGACCCCAACGCCATGACCGAAGCGGATTATGAGCGTTGGATGGACGCCGCCTACTTTTATATGCTGTCCGATTATGTGGTTGCCGTAACTCTGTCCGAATCGGGTATTGCGCAACAGGTAGCCGACAAATGGATTGAAAGCGGCGAAGAACTGAGAATGTCGGCGGGCTGGAGCTGTTATTGCTGGCTGTTGGGCAACCGCCCGGACAGTGAATTCTCCGAAAGCAAGATAGCCTCCATGCTGGATTTGGCGGAGAAGACGATTAACGATGCACCCGAACGGACGAAATACGCTATGAGCAACTTCATTTATACAGTGGGAGTGTCCTATCTGACGCTTCACGATAAGGCGGTTAAGACCGCCCAAGCGCTGGGTGCAGTGGAAGTGAAGGGCGACAAGGGGAAGAGTAAGCTCCTGCGGGCATCCGACAATATTCAGAAAGCAGTGGACAAAGGGCAGATCGGCTTCAAACGCAAGCATGTGCGGTGTTAAACTGCTTCGGGTTGATTTATGCTTTTTCTGAGAAGCTTTGCGTTGAATGAGATTCAGCAGCAGACAGGAGTTTGAAGGATGAATCAACTGATCTATGACTCGTATATTGAAATTCTGAAGGAAGAGCTGGTCCCCGCCCTGGGATGCACCGAGCCCATCGCCATCGCTTATGCCGCGGCAACGGCAAGGGATACCCTGGGCGAATTCCCCTCGACGGTAAACGTTTGTTGCAGCGGGAACATCATTAAAAATGTGAAAAGTGTGATCGTGCCCAACACAGGGGGATTGAAGGGGATCGAGGCCAGCGCCCTGGCCGGGATTGTGGGCGGAGATGCCGGTCACAAGATGGAGGTTCTTGCCCATCTCAAGAAGGAGCATGCTTCAAAGGTGTCAGAGCTGCTGGAAACAGGCATGTGCCGGGTGGCGACGCTGGATTCGGAAAAATCCCTGCATATTGTGGTGGAGGCGGCGACCTGTCAGGATACAGTGCGCGTGGAGGTGCAGGATTTCCACACCAACATCGTGAGGATCGAGAAAAATGGACAGGCCGTGTACGAGAAGCCTGCCAACACGAACAGTTACTTGGGGATGCTGACGGACCGTAGCCTTCTGAATGTGGAGGATATTGTACATTTTGCCGGGACGGTTGATCTTGCCGGAGTGGAAGACCTGATCCGCCAGCAGATCGAATATAATATGGCTATTGCCGCAGAAGGATTCACCGGCCAATACGGGGTGAACATCGGCGCCACCCTGTTGAATTACGGGCCGGACAATCTGTTCAACCGGATGAAGGCCTATACCGCCGCTGCCTCGGAAGCCCGGATGAGCGGATCCGAGCTTCCGGTTATCACCAACTCGGGAAGCGGCAATCAAGGAATTGCTTCGTCGGTCCCGGTGGTGATTTATGCGCAGCAGACAGGGGCAAGCGAGGAACAGCTTATCCGGGCTCTGGTGCTGTCCAATCTGCTGACCATTCACCAGAAGACACTGATCGGGAGACTGTCGGCCTTCTGCGGGGTGGTGTGCGCCTCCTGCTCCAGCGGCGCGGCCATCACCTATTTGGCAGGAGGAAGTCTGGAGCAGATCAAGATGACCATAACCAATACCTTGGCCAATGTATCCGGAATCGTCTGCGATGGCGCCAAGCCCTCCTGCGGGATCAAGATTGCAGCCAGTCTGGATGCTGCCATCATGGCCCATCTCCTCGCTTCGGACAACAAGGTGTATCTTCCCGGCGACGGATTGGTGAAGGACGATATTGAGCAGACCATTGCCTCCGTGGGACGGTTGGCCCGCGACGGCATGAAGGAAACCGGTGAACAGATTCTGAAGATTATGCTGGAATGCTAGAAGAGGCGGCAGCTCCGGCAGATTCACAGGGAACGTGGCAGTCATCAACAACCCGAGGGAGAACGGAGGTTCTCTAATGCAGGTTCTGAAGGACGAGGTCCGCAGCAGGATGGCGAATCAGGCTTTGGCGGAGTTCAGGGAGAAGGGATACGAAGGTGCCTCGATCAGAAGCATTGCCCGCAAATCCAATACCTCCGTAGGAAATATCTATAAATATTTTGCTTCCAAAGAAAATCTGTATGAAGAGCTGATCGGTTCCGTCTATCACAGACTTACCGGATACATCAGGCAATTTGACCAGGTGGAGCTTAATGAGCATGCTCCAATCGTTTTTTACAGGCTGGTGGAGGAGATTATGGACATATTCAACCAGAGCAGCACGGAAATTTCCATTCTTCTTAACCAGAGCAAGGGGTCCGCTTACGAGAACTGCAAAAGCATCTTCGTGGATTTTGCGACAAGGATTGTCACAGAGCGGATGCATTATGAATTGGGGTTAAATGGCCGGAGACTGAAGGATGCCTTCATCATCCATCTCATTTCTTACAGTCTTGTGGAGAGTATTGCCGTAATCGTCAGGGAAAGACGGGACGGCGCCGATGTGAGAAGGCTGATTCTGAATATGATTGATATTTGCTACGGAGACTTGGCCAACAGAGTGGATAGTGAGGCGGTCCCATCCTAATCCTATTGGTGGGCCGATTTTTTGAGGCTAAAAGAGAACGGGTGTTCATTTTATAGCAGAGGAAGGACAGAGATCAGCATGGACGGTTATATGGAGCTTGAGCATGCAGAAGTATGCAGCAGCAGGGGTGAAAGCATGATCCGGGCTATTCGCGGAAGGGTGGTGCGTATCGGATGAAGAAGGCATTTTTCGTGAATTTATGGCGGGATATTAAAAAGTCGCTTTCCCGGTATTTGTCCATCGTGGTGATTATTATGGTGGGGGTCGCCTTTTATGTGGGAGTCCGAGCCACCAGTCCGGATATGCAGATGTCGGGAGATTCCTACTTTGCCAACCACAACCTGATGGACCTTAAGGTTATATCTTCCCAAGGACTGACGGAGAGCGATATAGCCAAGATCCGGAAGCAGCAGGGGGTAACCGCTGCAGAGGGCTCATACTCCCTGGATGCGGTCATCGAGCATGAACAGCGGCAGTCTGTGCTGAACATTCATTCGCTGCCCGGTGACAACGGCATGAATACCATTGCCATTGTGCAAGGCAGAAGGGCGGAAGCCGCCCGGGAAGCTGTGGTGGAGGACCGTTTTTTCGAGGAATACGGGTTGAAATTGGGGGACATCATCTCCCTTCAGCCGGGCAATGACCGGCCGTTGGAGGACAGTCTGGCCCATATTAGCTTCGAAATTGTGGGGACAGCTGAATCGCCCCTGTACGTCTCGGACCAAAGGCAGTCCAGTGGCGCCGGAAACGGAATTGTCAGAGGCTTTGTATATGTCCTGCCGGAGGCCTTCACAAGTGAGGCTTATACGGAAGCGTATGTAAGAACGGACAGCACCTTCTCCCGGAACAGCCTGCTTGCGCATGATGGATACGTCCGTTATACGGAAAGTGTCAAAGAGGAGCTTCAAAAGCTGGGAGAAGCCAACTGGTATGTACTGGGGCGGACAGAGAACGCGGGATATGAAACCTACCGGCAGGACAGCGAGAGGATCGACAAGATCGGCAAGGCGTTTCCCCTCATCTTCTTCCTGGTGGCGGCTCTGGTGAGTCTTACTACCATGACCCGGATGGTGCAGGAGAAGCGAATCGAGTTGGGCATTTTCAAGGCTCTGGGATATTCCAGAACGGCAATCGTCGCCCATTACCTGATCTATTCCCTGTCGGCCAGCGCCATAGGCAGTGTGATCGGCATGCTGATCGGCTTCCGGCTGTTCCCGCCGCTCCTGATGGATGCTTACAATGCCCGTTACACAATTGCCGACAAGCTGTCTCCCTTCCATGGGGATCTGGCCCTGACGGCCTCAACGCTTGCGGTGCTGTTCACGGCTGCCGCCGCTGCAGCGGCTACCCTGGGGGAGCTGAGAGAGGTTCCCGCCTCGCTCATGCGGCCCAAGCCGCCCAAGTCGGGACGGAGAATCCTGCTGGAAAGATCGGCTTTTATCTGGAAAAGACTCAACTTCAGCAACAAGGTCACAGCCAGGAACATGTTCCGGTACAAGCAGCGACTGTTTATGACAGTGGTGGGCATTGCCGCCTGCACGGGACTGATCACCACCGGCTTTGGCCTGAAGGAAGGGATTATCGGGGCGACGGAAGCCCAATTCAGCAGCGTCTATCTGTTCGATATGCAGGGGACTCTTGCCGGGGGAGTGGATGAAGCGGGCAAGAACGGCATGAAGGAGCAGGCGGCCAAGGACTCCAATGTGAAGTCCATCCTGTTCGCATACTCGAGGAATGCTTCTGCCCAGGCAGAGGATCATTCGGAAGCTCAGGATGCCTATGTGGTCGTTCCGGAGAATACCGGGGAATTTAACCGTTTTGTGAAGCTGTCCATGAACGGTAAGGAATTCGAGCTGGATGAAGAGGGTGTTGTGATCACCCGCAAATTATCCCGGCTGCTGGACAAGCAAGCGGGTGACCGGATGGAGATCGTTCTGGACAACAAGGTGATTCCGGTGAGCATCTCCGGTGTTACGGAGCACTACATCCAGCACTATATCTATATCAGTCCCGCCTACTTCCGGGAGCTCACCGGCAGCGGAATCTCCTATAACTATTTCTACGGCCTGCTCCACGATACATCCGAGGCAGCGGAGAATGCTGCAAGGAATGCCCTGAAAAGCATGAGCGGCGTCAACTTCGTAGAATTCAAGAGCGACGCGCAGATCAATTATGACAAGGGCGTTGAAGGGATCAATTCCGTGGTGCCGGTGCTGATCCTGTCCGCCGGTGTTCTGGCCTTTGTGGTGATCTACAACCTCACCAATATCAACATAGCCGAGAGAAGGCGGGAGCTTGCCACCATCAAGCTTCTGGGCTTCTACAATCACGAGCTGGCCGCCTATATATACCGGGAAAACATCATATTGACGGTTATTGGCGGGCTGGCGGGAATACCCGCGGGCATGCTGCTGAACAAGGTGGTCATTGCCACAGCCGAAACCAATGCCATCATGTTTATGGAGAAGATCAGCCCGGTATATTTTCTAATCTCGGTTATGCTGGCCCTCTTGTTCTCCGCCATCGTCAACGCGGCGATGTACAAGCGGTTTGACAAAATCGATATGATAGAATCCCTCAAGAGCGCGGAGTGAGCAGGGCTGCGGGGCGCTCTGCCGGTTTCATTGCTGCTGCTGTTGTCCCTGTGCCTGCCGCTTGATCATCCCCAGATATCGGTCAAACTGCTGTTCCTCCAACAAAGTGATCATGTCAGCGAAGGGCTTCAGATCCCGTTGAACGGCATAGGCTTCCAGGGTATTGAAGTAATCCAGACGTGCTTCCTTGGGGATAGAGATGGGCAGGTAGCCGTTGCACATCAGCTGATAGTTCATGATCAGCCGCGAGGTTCTGCCATTCCCGTCTGTGAACGGATGGATACGGACGAACTCCGCATGCGTCCATGCCGCAAGCTCTATGATGTTGTCCGCTTGCCGTTTGGCCAGATCGGCATAGAAGCTTTTTACCTGATGATACATTTCATTAGGAATCGGAGGCGTATGGGCTGCACCGGAGATATATACCTCCACATTGCGGTAAATTCCGCCCGTCATGATGTTTTCCATCAAGATGGCATGAATGTCCTTGATAATGGCTTCTTCCAACAGCAACGACTTGGCAATGCAAGTTTTTACATATTGGTAGGCTTTGTTGTGGTTAATAACCTCATAGATCTCCCTCAGCTTCTTGCCGCCTACGGCCAGTCCTTCCTCCAGGATAACCTTCGTTTCCAGAAGGGTCAGCGTATTGCCTTCAATAGCTGTGGAATGATGCGTATACTCCAATTCGAACGCTTGCACATAGCTTCTGACGGTAATCTCCGGGAGTGTGTCCTTTGCCTGCTCGTACAAGGCCTTTTTTTGCAGCAATTCCGAATACCCCACACTGCTCACTCCATTCCGTCTTCATTACCGTCTGTTTCAGTCCGGTTATCCGCCGGCACGCTTGCTTTCTTCTATACTATTATAGCATTCTCAATTATAAAATATGCAGCGATAGAATCACTGCGGCTTTCACGCCTCCATCTTCTGCGCGGTGTAGAGCCGGTGATAAAGGCCGCGGCGGGCGATAAGCTCGTCATGGGAGCCGCTTTCGGCAATCCCTTTGTTAGCCACATACATGATGCGGTCGCAGTTTTTCACGGTGGAGAGCCGGTGGGCGATAATGAAGGAGGTGCGCCCTTTGAGCAGTTCGTTCAAGCCCTTCTGGAGCAGCCGCTCCGTCTTCGCATCGATGGAGGAGGTGGCTTCGTCCAATATCAGAATCCGGGGATCGGCCAGAAGCGTTCTTGCGAACGATATGAGCTGGCGCTGTCCCTGTGACAGCTTGGAGCCCCGTTCGTTGACCTCCGTCAAGTAGCCCTGCTCGAACTCGCGGATGAAATCGTCGGCGCATACGGCTTTTGCGGCGGCAATAATTTCCTCTTCCGTGGCATCGAGTCTGCCGTAGCGGATATTGTCCAGGATGGTGCCGGAGAAGATGAAGCTGTCCTGGAGCATGATGCCCATCTGGCTGCGCAGCGATTTCAGCGTAACCTGCGAGATATCCTCCCCGTCGATCAGAATCCGTCCGCCCGTCAGGTTGTAGAAGCGGGAGATCAGGTTGACCACGGTTGTTTTGCCTGCGCCTGTGGGACCTACCAGGGCGATGCTCTCCCCGGCCTTCACCTCAAAGCTGATGTTCTCCAGAATGTGGATTCCCGGGTCATAGGCAAAGGTTACGTTATCGAAGGCCACATGCCCTTCGACCGGGGGCAATTCCTTGGCTTCGGGAATATCGCTGACAGTGACCGGCTCATCCAGCGTCTCGAAGATCCGCTCCAGATAGGCGACCGCGTTGATAAAGTTGTTGTACAGATTGGAGAGATTCAGAATCGGCTGCCAGAAGCGGGCGGCATAGCTGCTCATGGCCAGGATCACGCCGAAGGTCACATCCTTGGGGTCCAAGGCCACCAGGCCCACCAGAAAAATCAAGGCTGTCACGAAGGTAGACAGGTTATCCACAGTGAAAGGGATCAGCATGTTGAAACGCTGGGCACGCATCCATTCCTTGCGGAAGTTGGCGGCCAGCCGGGTGAAGATCCCTTCATTGTGCTGCTCACGGGAGAAAATCTGCGTTACGCCGATGCCGCTGATGCTCTCCTGCGTGTAGGCGTTCAGATTGGAGTTCTTGTTGGACACGGCCTGCCATGCCCGTCTCTGCCGGGTTTTGATCAGCAGCATGATAGCCAAGAACACGGGCAGCCCTGCCAGAATGACCAGAGACAGCCGGGCATCCACGGCGAACATAAAGGCGGCGATAAAGATCAGGTTCACAATTTCCAGCACAAAGTTGATAATGCCGTTGGACAGCACATCCGAAACCGAATTGACATAGTTCACGACCCGGATCAGGATCTTCCCCTGGGGGCGGTCATCGTAATACTTGAAGGGCAGCTCCTGCAGATGTCTGAACAGATCCGTACGGATATCGAAGATAATATCCTGTCCCACGCTTGTCATGATCCGGGAGCGGATCGTTGCCAGAATCACACTGGCCGCTATAGTCAGCAGCATCAGCGCCGACCAGCCCACCAGGGAGAGTTTGTCCTTCGCGGGGATGGTCACATCCACAACATGCTGCATGATGAGCGGCGCCGACAGGGCGATGGCCGCCGACAGCGCGCTAAGCGCAAACGCCAGAATCATGGGCTTTTGCTTTCGTTTGATATACACCATTGCACGCCTGAAGTGCTTGATATCGAAGGGGGACTCCAGATTTTCATCCACATCGAACTTATTCCTGGCCATGCGACTTCACCTGCCTTCCAACGCCTTCGTTCTGCAGCATAAACACATCGTAATAGTAGCCCCGCTTGGCCAGCAGCTCGGCGTGGGTGCCCTCTTCAATAATCCGGCCGTTGTCCACAATGAGGATGCGGTCCGCCTCTGCCGTAGTGGACACGCGCTGGGCAATGATGATCTTGGTACAAGGATAATCCAGCTCCCGCAGACTTCTCTGAATATGCTCCTCGGTCTCAAGATCGACCGCGGAGGTGGTGTCATCGAGAATCAGGATGGGACGGCGTACCGCCATAGCCCGCGCCAAGGCTATCCGTTGCTTCTGCCCGCCCGACAGACCCACACCCCGTTCCCCGATGATGGTGTTGTATCCCTCGGGCATCCTCTGGATGAAATCATGAGCCGCTGCAAGCTCCGCATATGCAACAGACTCTTCCTCCGGCAGCTCCGGGTCCCCATAGGCGATGTTCCCGTCGATGGTATCGGAGAACAAGAGCACGTCCTGGGTTGCCATCCCGATATTTCCCCTGAGTTCATCGAGCTCCAGCTTTCGCACATCTATTCCGTCGATAAGCACACGTCCGGCGGATACCTCGTAGAAACGGGGGATCAGATTGATGATCGTGGTCTTGCCCGACCCGGTGGAGCCCATAATGGCAACCGTTTCTCCGGGCTGCACCGTGAAGCTGACATCGTGCAGGACCGTTGTGCTGTCGTACTTGAAGTGAACGTGATCGAACTCAATGAGTCCTTTATACCGGCGGTTGCCGATAGCCTTGTGCTCATTGACAATGCCCGGCCGGGCGTAATAGATATCCATGATCTTGGTCAGGCTGGCGAAGAAACGCTGAATGTCATTGATGATGATGCCGATGTTGCGCATGGGATTGGATATGGCCCAGATCAGCGAGGAGAAAGCCGCATATTCGCCAAAGGAGATCCGTCCGTCTATCAGAAACAGTCCGCCCGCCAGCATCAGGATCACGTTGAAGCCCTGTGCGAAGGTTTCCAGGAAAGGGAAGTAGTCCAGCCATACCAGCGCAGCCGCTTTATTGGCCTTGGAGTAGTTCACATTCCTCTGGGTAAACTTCTCGATTTCGAACTCCTCACGGGCGAAGGCCTTGACTACCCGGTTGCCGGAAATATTCTCCTGCGTCGTGGTATTGAGCTGGGACAGCCGCTCCCGCAGATCGATATACATGGGACGGACGCGCTTGGCGAACAGGAAGGCCACGATAAAAATCAGCGGCGACAGGGTAAGCATCCACAGCGTCAGTTCGGCATCAATGGTGAAAAAATAAGTGACCGCGGCAATGAAGATAACAAGGGATTCGATGATGGTTTTGAAAATCCAGGACATGGAGTGCCGGACCATTTCCAGATCCCCTGTCATCTTGGTCATCAGATCGCCGGTACGGTTATGGTCGTAATACTCTCTGTCTTGACCCTGAATCTTGTTGTATAAATAAATGCGGATGCTGTACAGCATATTCTGGGAGGATCGCTCATACTGCATGTTCGTAAAGTACGCAAGTCCCGTCCGCAACAGGGAGAAGCCGATCATCCCCAGGCACAGTCCGATTAACAGCCCCCGTTCTTGGGTCAAATTCTGCAGAGAGTTGTCTCCCGTAATAAACGTATCGACAATTTGCTGGCTGATGTACGGATTCACAATCGTAAGCGATGATACCACCACCGAAAGGCAGAGGGCCAACACATACCGGGTCCGGCTTCCTTCAAGGTTCTTCCATATCCATTTCAGTTCGAACATTCTGTCACCCGCTTTTTTTGTAAATGAATAAATCAACGTGATTATAACACTAATAAGCCGCCGGCACGGGGCGTTGGATCATTTTGTTGTTACAATCAATTGAACGAACCGGAGAGGATGATTATAGTCATCTTCTCCCTTTCACAACGCGGTTTAAGTTTGCTAATATGGGTATGAATTCAGGGCTTCCGGACTGTCTGGACGGATAGCTCCCATTAGGCCGTGTTTGCCAACCCGCTCTAGAAGAATTGGAGATGAAAAGATGAATATTCTTTCTTGCTAATGATCACAGCTAATAAAATGGAGAAGCGGAAACCACCCGCCCGTTTTATTGCGCTTTGGCAAGAAAGAGATTCATTCTTTTCGCATAAACCATATAACCTTGCCATCCCCCTGCCGGGCTTGGCTTGCTGTAGGTATGAGCTGCGAGAATGAACTTTCTTGCAGCTCATATTTTTTTTACAGGTTCTCAGGAGCCCGCTTTCCCTTCAGGGGCTTCCTATACAGAAAGGAGAAATCCACGTATGTCTTTGATAAAAGTTGCCAATCTCACCTTCAGCCATGACGGCAGTTACGATAATATCTTCGAGAACGTGAGCTTCCAAATCGATACGGACTGGAAATTAGGCTTTACAGGGAGGAACGGCAGAGGAAAAACCACCTTCCTCCATCTGCTCCTGGGCAAGTATGAATACAGCGGGCATATCTCGGCCAATGTCAGCTTTGAATATTTTCCGTTCCAGGTGGCCAACAAGGAGGATCATACGATTGATGTGATCGGCGGGATCTACCCGGATTATCTGCAGTGGGAATTGCTGCGGGAGCTCTCTTATCTGGAGCTGTCGGAGGACATTCTCTACCGGCCCTTCTCCTCCCTGTCTAACGGTGAGCAGACCAAGGTGATGCTGGCCGCTCTGTTTCTGAAGGAAAACAGCTTCCTCCTGATTGATGAGCCCACCAACCACCTGGATCTCAAGGCCAGAAAGCTGGTCAGCCGCTATCTTAAATCCAAGAGCGGGTTTATTCTGGTCTCTCATGACCGCGCATTCCTGGATAACTGCGTTGACCATATTCTTTCCATTAACAAAACCAACGTGGATATTCAGAAGGGGAATTTTTCCGATTGGCGGGAGAATAAAAGGAGGCAGGATAACTTCGAGCTGGCAGAGAATGAAAAGCTCAAGAAGGATATCAAACGTCTGTCGGAGTCCGCCAAACGGACAGGCGACTGGTCCCACGAAGTGGAGAAGACCAAGAACGGCACAACCAATTCCGGCTCCAAGGTGGATAAAGGTTATGTGGGACATAAAGCGGCCAAAATGATGAAGCGCTCCAAGTCCCTGGAAAACAGGCGGCAGTCTGCCGTTGATGAGAAATCCAAGCTGCTCAAGAATATAGAAAGTTCAGACAGTCTGAAGCTTGATCAGCTGGCTTATCATAAAACCCGGCTTGCCGAGCTTGAAAATGTCTCGATCTATTACGGAGATACCGTCATCTTCCAACCCGTCAGTTTCACGATTGAGCAGGGGGACCGGATTGCGCTTCTCGGAAAAAACGGTTCGGGAAAATCGAGTATGATCAAGCTGATTTGTGGCGAGGATATCCCATATACAGGAACTTTCAGAAAAGGAAGCCAGCTTCAGATCTCTTATGTTTCCCAGGATACCTCCCATCTTCACGGCAATTTAACGGACTACGCTGCCGGCAACAGGATTGATGAAAGCTTATTTAAAGCAATACTTCGAAAGCTGGATTTCACCAGAGTACAGTTTGAAAAAGATATCTCGGCGTTCAGCGGCGGCCAAAAGAAAAAGGTCCTGATTGCCAAAAGTCTCTGTGAGCAGGCCCACTTGCATGTCTGGGATGAGCCGCTTAATTTTATCGATGTTATCTCCCGCATTCAGATTGAAGAGCTGCTGCTCGAATATGCGCCTACGATTCTTTTTGTGGAGCATGACAGTGAATTTTGCCGCAATATCGCCACTAAAACGGTGGAATTATAGCCTTGGCCGACTACGGCGGCATCATGGCGTGCTTTGTCATTATTTTGTCATAAAGCAAGGGGATTTGGCCGTTTCAGCGCAAGCGGGAGGCGTTAAAGAAGAATACGCAGCAGTGAGGACGGCAACACAATGGGAATCTGACTAAAGGAGAGATGGGATTGCTTACCATAATATGCTACTACGAAGACGGCAAATCGGTTGTCACCAGCTTCAACGGCACCAAGCAGGAGGCGCAGGAATATTATGTGGGTCAGGCGTTCAATCTTGGTTCAGGCGGCCGTGAGGACTTCCAGCTTTGTGTCAGGGTAGAAATGTTGTAAGCTCTAACAAACGCAGGCCCCACAGTTCATGAAGGGCAGCAGGTTGTTGCGCAAAAAACGCAACCTGCTGCCCTCTCCGTGTTGTCCGAAATCTGCTATAATCATGGAGGGAGAATCAATCCATCCACAAGGAGACCTTGCCGCTTATGAAACAGTATCATTGCACAGAACAACCGATCCAGATCCACGGACTGCTGAATTCCTTGCTGCCCCGGCGTTTCTGGCGCCTTCCCGAAGAAATGCTGGAGAGGGTGTCGGAGGGCGTTGCCAAACGGGCCGTCCATCCCGTCGGCGGGCGTATCCGCTTCCGTACCAATTCCACCAAAATTACGGTTCAAACCAAGCTGCTCACCAATGTAATCGATTGGGCGATTCCGTTGTCCGGCTCGGCAGGTGCAGATGTCTATGTGGGAAGGGGAAGCGATATCCGCTATGCGGGAGTGGCTGCTCCCAAGAACTATGACGATCGTGTAGGGCTCCTGACATTTCAGAAAAGCGATGCCATGGAGGATATCATCATTGATCTGCCCCGAAATGAGGAATTGGAGGATGTGCTGATCGAACTGGAGGATGACGCGCAACTGGAAGCGCCCACTCCTTATACGCAGGAGCGGCCTCTGGTATTCTATGGCTCTTCGATTACAGAGGGCGGCTGCGCATCACGGCCGGGCAATGCCTATACGGCACTTCTGTCCAGATGGCTGGATGCGGATTATATCAACCTGGGTTTTTCCGGTTCCGCCAAAGGAGAGCCGGAAATGTCTTCCTATATTTCCTCATTGGATATGAGCGTATTCATCCTTGATTATGATCATAACGCTCCAACCGTGGAGCATCTGGCCGATACCCACGAGCCGTTCTTCCAGGCAATCCGCAAGGCCCATCCGGAGCTGCCTATTCTGCTGTTGAGCAAACCGGACTTCGATTCCAACCGGGATAATTCGGAGGCACGCCGCAAGGTGATCTATCAGACCTATGAGAATGCCAAAGCATCAGGGGATAACCTGGTATATTTCGTCGATGGAGAAACCTTCTTTGGCAACGACAACCGGGAAGCCTGCACCATAGACGGATGCCATCCCAATGATCTTGGCTTTTTACGGATGGCTGAGGCGGTTTATCCGGTGCTTAAGCAGATCATTGCCGGACAATAAAGCCGGTCAGGCTTATGGGACGCTCACTTCAGAGCAGTGGTGAGCCTGTCCAAGGAAGCGCCGGACTAACTGTGGAGCTGCAGGATCACCGCCTTCTTTGGAACAGACTTCTTCTGTCCAGATGGAGTGACGGGGAAGTCATGTGAATGAGGCATTCTTCAGCAGAGGATATTATGGCGGCGGCGCATACGATCCAGAGAAACACCCGTTGCTGGTACAGAACGGACAGAGGCGTGATAAACAACAGGAAGCCTGTGAGCTTGTTGCCCCAGGTATGCAGGATAGCGAAGGTGCGGAATTTGTAAGCGGCGATAATCATGTTAGCGCCGCGAAGAATCGCTGTGGCTATGATCCAAGGCAGGAAAACAAGGATTTCCTTCTCCATCCAGGAGAATATGCCTGCGGCGGCCGCTGTGAAGAAAATAATATCGGCAATCGAATCCAGCCGGGCGCCCAGTTCACTCTGGGTGCCTGTTTTGCGTGCCACGAATCCGTCCAGCATATCGGTCAGCCCGCAGCCCACGTATAACAGGAAGAACAAATGCGTGTGACGGAATGAAAAAAATAAGGCCAACGCGAGGAAAATTCTGCTCGCTGAAATCAGATTTGCGGCATGCTTCACCAGAACCGTCTCCCTTGATAACCTTATGGTCCAATTGTTGTGAATAAGCTACTATACCATAGAATATGGCCGGGAAGAAGGAGTTATTTCCAGACGCGCCGGCATCCGCATACCACTGACCATAATGTGGTATAATGGCATGGATAATTGTCCGATTTGTGGAGGGAGTGGGGTTATGGAAGGAACCGCGTACGAAACCGTCGATGGGTACATCTCACAATTTCCGGAAGAGATTCAAGATAAGCTCCAAGCGCTAAGAAGGGTGATAAGAGAGGCAGCGCCGGAAGCGGCGGAGAAGATCAGCTATCAAATGCCCACGTTTGCGTTGCACGGAAATCTGGTGCATTTTGCCGCTTTCAAGAAGCATGTCGGATTTTATCCGGCGCCAAGCGGGATTGAAGCGTTCAAGGAAGAACTGGCGGTATACAAGAGTTCTAAGGGGGCTGTCCAGTTTCCGCTGGATCAGCCGGTACCCTATGATTTGGTAAGAAGGATCGTGGAATACAGAGCTGCAGAGAACATGGAGAAGGCACGCAGCAAATCGAAGAAACAGCCATAATCCGGCTGGGAGCGGAATCCGGACAAGGGACGGGATTAGGGCATCCCTTGTCCGCAAGAAGGTTACGCCGGTTGCTGTCTGTGTTCCGCCTCTGCCTGGGGCTTCCGTTTTCTGCCGAAAACCGTGATGATGATGACCGCAGCGATGATGATAGCCGCTGACGCCAGGGAATTGGCGCCAAGCTGCTCGTTGCCGAGGAACCAGCCCAAGAAGACGGCGACGATGGGATTGACGAAGGCGTAGGTGGATACCCATGCCGGGTCTGCATTTTTCAGCAGCCAGATGTATGCGGTATACCCGATGACGGAGCCGAACAGGATCAGATACCCGAGGGCGGCAAGAGAGCGGAGGGAAATCAGCTCCACCTGCAGCTTGGACCAATCTCCGAGCAATAATGACATGATCATGAGCAATGCGCCTCCGGCCAGCATCTGAACAGCCGTGGACATCAGAGGGGATGAGGGAAGCTTGGCTGTCCGTGAATACAGAGAGCCGAACGCCCAGGAGATGGAGGCGAGCAGCAGCGCCACGAAGCCTAACGTGCTCAGACCGCTCCCGCTTGTTCCGCCGCTGTTCCATACCAATACGGCAAGTCCGGCCATTCCTAACAGCATCCCGAGAATTACTCCGGGGGAGGGCCGTTTGCGGCTGCCTCCCGTCCAATTGAGCAGGATGATCCACAGCGGGACGGTTGCCACCAGCAGGGAGGCGATGGCGGAAGGAACTTTTTGCTCCGCCCAGGCAACCACACCATTGCCGCCCAAGAGCAGCAGCGCACCGACAATGCCCGCTTGCTTCCATTCCCCGGGGGCAGGATGCGGTACTCCTTTCAGCCTGGCAGCCGCATACAGCAAGCCTCCCGCTGTAAGAAACCGTACTCCTGCCATGATGAAGGGCGGGATGGTCTCAATCGCCACCTTCATTCCCAGGTACGTGCCTCCCCAGAAAATATAAACCGCCACCAACGCGGCAGCAATCACCCACAGCCTGGAGCTTTCTGCTGCCGGAACCTTTGTGGACATATTTAGTTGTTTCATGATGCATCTCCCTTTACCCGCCGGGTGGTCTGTAATGGTTCTGCCGGTTACTCTTTGATTCCATCCTCGTAGATGGTGGACAGGATGAAGGTGGTGGATGTTTCCTGCACCTCGGGAATCATGACCATCCGGTCAATCAGCCTGGTGATGTCTTCCGGCGAGGATACCCGGACCTTAAGCATCATGCACCATTCTCCCGCCAGGCGCTGGCACTCCAATATGGTTGTCCCCGGGATGTCCATCGCCACAATTTCGCTGACGATCTCACTGAAGTTTTGGCATTTGATTTTGACGAAGATCAAGGCCTTGATCTTTTGCTCCAGCTTT
The DNA here is from genome assembly GCA_029256185.1 of Paenibacillaceae bacterium. GTDB lineage: Bacteria > Bacillota > Bacilli > Paenibacillales > NBRC-103111 > Paenibacillus_AR. The sequence goes on along the minus strand of JAQSYI010000040.1, from coordinate 58,294 downwards.
CTCCAATCCACAATAGCGCGGTAACCGCGGAGCACACCGGCTTTCTCCAGCTTGCCAACCCTCTGGTGAACGGTGGGACGGGAGATATGCAGCAGCTTGCCGATTTCCTCGTGGGAGAGCCGTCCGTTCTCTTCGAGCAATTGGATGATTTTCAGATCAATCTCGTCCATGGTTCACCTCCTGCTGGGATTATAGCATATGAATAACTTATAGTTATATATCAATTTATAAGTTGAACGAATAGAAGGTGTGTTTCAATTAATTTTACTATAAGTAAATAAAGCCCTTTGAAGAATGCCCCTTGATTACGATTCGTAATGGACGTTCCGCCAAAACTCAGCACATATAGGACTGTTGCTGGCCGACTGCCGTCGGCTGCTGGTTTTCTGATTTATACATACAAGCAGGAGGAGTTGTGATGGCCGAAGAGGAGCAGAATTGCGCCAGATTGGAACAATTGGAGTCGCCGGAGCGGTTTAGCCTTTTGCCGCCCGAGCGTTTATTGGATTTATTGGAAATCAGTGAAGAGGATCTGGTGCTCGATTTGGGGGCCGGTGGAGGCTACTTTACTTTTCCCGCGGCACAACGAACCAAAGGGCGTGTATGCGCGGTGGACTGCGATCCGGCCATGCTGGAGATTCTTCGGGAACGGAGCATCAAGAAGAGCACGGCCAGACTGGAGATTCTGGAAGGCAGCGCCGAGCATATTCCCCTGGAGGCAGAGTCTGTTGATGCGGCAGTTGCCTCACTTATCCTGCACATCCTGCACAATCCGGGTATGGGGATTGCAGAAATCAGCCGGGTGCTGAAGCCGGGAGGCAGGGGATTAGTGGTGGAATGGGCCCGCCCCCGGGCCGACGGGAAGTCGGGACACCGGGTTCTGCTTCAGGATATGTGCCGCCTTCTGGAGAAGGAGGGACTGAAGACTGCTGCGGTGCATGATTGGGCCGGTACCTATTATTCCGTTCTTTTCCGGAAGCAGCAGGCTCCCGGATGAGGGATAGGCATGATCAATCGACAAGCCGTAACTCAAAAGAGAGAAACGGCTTTTTCTGCATGGGGATCATCAACAATGCTTCAGCACATGTTAGGGCGTGTGCTGAGGTGGGTTGAAATAATCATTACCACGTGTTACTATTAACATAAGATAATGAAGTTGTAGAGGTGGCCTTATGTCAATTAATCATGCTATTCTCGGAATCCTCAGTTGTGGCCCTCTGACCGGATACGATCTGAAGAAAATAATTCAGGATTCCACCTTTATGCACTGGTCGGGGAATAATAATCAGATCTATAAATCCTTAGTGGAATTGCTGGATCAGGGATTTGTAACTCATGAGATTCTTCACCAAGAAAGCTCCCCCTCCAAGAAGATCTATACCATCACCCCCCAAGGGGAGGCTGAGCTGAAGGACTGGGTGCTTTCTGCACCTGAGGCGCCGGAATTCAAGAAGACGTTCCTGGTTCAGCTGGCCTGGGCGGATCGGCTCGATTCCCGCGAGCTCCATGCCTTGCTGTCCCGATATGAATGTGAGATTGGCACACAGTTGATCCTGCAGCAAGAAGCGCAGCGTAGAGGAAGATTTTCCCCGGCCAGAACGTCCAGAGAGGAGAGAATCTGGGAATTGATTTCTGAGAACATCAGTTCCACTCTGCGTAATGAGCTGGAATGGGCCAGGAAGATGAGGACAGAGCTCTGCGGTGAAGATGAGGAGGGACAGAGAATGAAGATTGAAGTAATTGAGGCAAACGGCAGACACTATATGGAATGTGCATCAGCAGTAGCACCGGTGCAAACGGAGCAGGACGCCCTTGATCTGATCGGGACCTGCATGGGGAATGATGTTAATCTCCTGCTGCTTCATGATGAGGTATTGTCTGATGATTTCTTCCAGCTAAGGACGGGACTGGCGGGAAATATGGTGCAGAAATTTATTAATTACCGCATCAAGCTGGCGGTTGTTGCCGGAGATACTCAGAGAATGAAAGGGAAATTCAAGGAGTTTCTGGCGGAGACCAACAAAGGCGGCAGCTTCCGGATCTTCAACAGCAGAGACGAAGCGGTGGAATGGCTTTTGCAGTAGGGGAGCGGGCCGCGGACAGAGAAGTTTGCCGCTGCCGATAGTCTCCGATTCCCGTGATGGGGCGGAGATAACGGAAATTTTTTCCGTTATCATTGTGTAATTCGGTAATTGTCAAGAATTAACGGAAAAAATTTCCGTTAATTCTCTCGAAGCGGGGTTAATATGCCCTTTTCGGAGAGTTCAGCAGGGGATAGCGGAAAAAATTTCCGTTAAATCAGCCGGTAATGAAAAATCTGCCGGGATAGCGGAAAAAATTTCCGTTAAGCGGAGCGGGACCCTACGGAATGTTTAGGAACGAGAAAGGACCTGGCGGTGATCTTCCGCCGGGGCCTTTTTACTGATTTTCCTGTTAGGAGCTGCAAGGAGATTAGGGCGTGTCTGAAAACTCGCCTGAGGGCTTTTTCACCACCTTTTCGCCCCTTGCTTCGTTGCTTTCGCTTGACGTACCCGCGGTACGCCTGCAGCGGTACTTTATTTCGTCGCAGTGTCTTACAGGTTTTCTACGAATTGGATGCGTACACCGTTGGGATCTCTGACATAGAAGAACTTGACATGGGGATTGGGCTGGAAGGGACCGCCGTCGATCGCCAGACCCTTGGACTGGACAAATTGAAGCTTTTCGTCCAATGAATCCACCTCAAAGCCCATCGAGATGCCCTCCAAGCGGCCGGGCACCTCCAGATTGGGATCACAGATCAGCTCCACCTTCGTTTCCCCTTCTCCCAGGAAGGCAATTTCTGCCCCGGGTCCCAGCGCAATCTTGCTGCTGACGGATAAGCCTACGATTCCTTGATAGAATTCAAGGGATTCTTCCATGTTGTTCACCGCGATGGTAGTCCAGCAAAATTTCATTGGTGTTCCTCCTAAAAGTTTTTGAGTTCCATAACATAAGCGAAGCGGTTATGGCGAAAAAACTGACTTCGTAAGCATCCACTGGGTTTTTGAGTTCCATAACATAAGCGAAGCGGTTATGGCGAAAAAACTGACTTCGTAAGCATCCGCCGGGTTTTTGAGTTCCATCCCCTAAGCGAAGCGGTTATGGCGAAAAAACTGACTTCGTAAGCATCCACCGGGTTTTTGAGTTCCATCCCCTAAGCGAAGCGGTTATGGCGAAAAAACTGGCCTCGTAAGCTTCTGCTTTTTCCCAATTATCGTGATTGTTTGCCGTTTGGCAGGTAAATAATAGTACCATCTGTCATTACTTGCATTATAGCTCATCTGCAGCGCGGCCGCATCCAAGAGAGAAGGGTGGCGACCAATCAATGGGGAAAAATTATGATATAATGAAAGCGCAGATGCCAAAGTCAGCTGTTGACCGGGAGGTCCTATTCATGTTGGAACGCATTGATAGCAAGAAACGTTTGCTGGACAGCAAACGGCCTCTGCCGTTGCAGACCGCTCACAGCCTGAGAGAGCATCTCATTATTAATTGGACCTATCATTCCAATGCGATTGAAGGAAATACCTTGACCTTGTCCGAAACAAAGGTCGCTTTAGAGGGAATCACCATAGGTGGCAAAACGATCAGGGAACATCTGGAGGTCATCAATCACCGGGAAGCCATTCTTTTTGTCGAAGACATTGTAAACCGGCTGGAGCCGTTATCCGAGCGGCAGATCAAAAACATCCATCGGCTCATTCTTAAGAGCATTCAAGAAGAAGATGCGGGAGTCTACAGGAAACAAAATGTGCTAATCACCGGAGCCAGGCATATCCCTCCTGCGGCAGTACAAGTTCCGCTGCAAATGGAACTACTAATGAAGTGGTATGAGGGGGAGGGGCAAGAGCTCCACCCGGTAGCAAGGGCTGCTGCGCTTCATAGCGATTTTGTGAAGATCCATCCTTTTGTGGACGGGAACGGCAGAACGGCCCGCTTGCTGCTGAATTTTGAGTTGATGAAAAACGGCTATCCCCCAGTGGTCATCGAGAAGGAGGAGCACGCCGTTTACTATGCCACCCTGGACGAGGCACATACCTCCAATAACAGGGACGGTTTTGTGCGGTTTATTGCCGGGGCCTTGGACAAAACACTGGATTTGTACTTAAGCTTGGTATAAATGGAGGGTATATAAAAGGAACTGAAGCTTACAGAAGAGCAGCTTAGGGAACCCGAAAGGCTTTCCCGTGATGGTTATGAGGATATGGTGGATTTACCGAAACCGTGACCAGAACCGGATTCTGGAGTGGTTGAACGGGGAAGGAATAAAACTGATATTGACTTGACATACCCATTATGTTATAAAAAATAGTGTATTAGCACTCGATTGTGAGGAGTGCTAAGTTTATTTGAACGGAACGGAGAGGAGATCTACATATGTCCAAAATGCAGTTCAAGGCGGAATCGAAAAGATTGCTGGAGATGATGATTAACTCCATTTATACGCAGAAGGAAATCTTCATCAGAGAGCTGATCTCCAACGCCAGCGACGCCATTGACAAGATGTACTACAAGGCATTGACAGACAAGGATCTGGAATTCAACAAGGAAGACTATTACATTAAGATAACGGCCGACAAGTCGGCGCGTACCCTGACTTTCACGGACACCGGCATCGGCATGAACCGGGAGGAACTGGACAACAATCTGGGCGTGATTGCCAAGAGCGGCTCCCTGGCCTTCAAGAGCGAGAACGAGTCCAAGGACGGCCACAATATTATCGGCCAATTCGGGGTCGGCTTCTACTCCGCCTTCATGGTGGCGGATGTGGTCACGGTAACCAGCAAGGCGTTCGGCAGCGAAGAGGCATACAAGTGGGAGTCCACCGGTACGGACGGCTACACCATCGAGCCTTGCGCCAAGGAAACCGTAGGTACGGAGATCATCCTGAAGATCAAGGGCAACACGGAGGAAGAGCAGTACGACGAATATCTGGAAGAATACCGCCTGAAGGCGATTATCAAGAAGTATTCCGATTTCATCCGGTACCCCATCAAGATGGATGTGAAGACCCGCAAGCCTGTGGAGGGCCAGGAGAACGAGTTCGAGGATGTGCAGGAGGAGCAAACCGTCAACAGCATGGTTCCCATCTGGCGCAAAAACAAGAGTGAGCTCACCACAGAGGATTATGAAAACTTCTATAATGAGAAGCGCTATGGCTTCGACAAGCCGCTGCGCCATATTCATCTGAGCGTGGATGGCACGGTCCGCTACAATGCCATTCTGTATATTCCGAAGACTACGCCGTTCGATTATTATTCGAAGGAATACGAGCGCGGCCTGGAGCTGTACTCCAACGGTGTGCTGATTATGGAGAAATGCTCCGATCTGCTCCCGGATTATTTCGGCTTTGTCAAAGGCATGGTGGACTCCGAGGATCTGTCTCTGAACATCTCCAGAGAGCTGCTCCAGCATGACCGGCAGCTGAAGCTGATCGCCAAGGATATCAAGAGCAAGATCAAGCGGGAATTGCAGAAGCTGCTGAAGGATGAGCGGGAGAAATATGTGGAATTCTACAACGCCTTCGGCCGGCAGCTGAAGTACGGCGTATACAGCGATTACGGCATGCACAAGGATGATCTGCAGGATCTGCTGATGTTCCACTCCTCCAAGGAGAAGAAGCTGGTCTCCCTCACCGAATATGTGGAGGCTATGCCTGAAGAGCAGAAGTACATCTATTATGCTACAGGGGAATCCATCGAGCGGATTGAGAAGCTGCCCCAAACAGAGCTGGTAGCGGACAAAGGCTACGAAATCCTCTATTTCACCGATGATATCGACGAGTTCGCTGTGAAGATCCTGACGAATTATAAGGAAAAAGAGTTCAAATCCGTCTCCAGCGGCGATCTGGGCATTGAAGCCGATGCCAATGAAGCGGCCGAAGAAGAGAAGCACAAGGACCTGTTCGAATCCATGACTGCCATTCTGGGCGGAAAAGTGAAGCAGGTCAAGGCTTCCAAGCGGCTGAAGTCCCATCCGGTATGTCTCTCCTCTGAAGGCGAGCTGTCCATCGAGATGGAGAAGGTGCTGAAGGCCATGCCTAACAGCCAGGACATCAAGGCCGAAAAGGTGCTGGAAATCAACGTCAATCATGAGGTTTTCCAATCGTTGGCAGAGGCCTTCGCCAAGGATAAGGAAAAGCTGGATCTGTACACCAAGCTGCTGTACAGCCAAGCGCTCCTGATTGAAGGTCTGCCGATTCAAGACCCGGTGGATTTCGCCAATGACCTGTGCAAGATTATGGTCTAATATGATTTCGCTGCACTATACAAGCTCATCCCAATGGGGTGGGCTTTTTGACGCGAAAATGCGCCGTTCCGTCATGATCAACAGGCGCTGCATTGGCAGGACAGGCTTGCGTGGGGAGGATGCATCAGCCTGCCGCGCGGCGCGGGGAACTTTTCCGGGACAAGTGTACTATTGAGGATAATATTGGTATGATAATGGGGAAGGGCCGGAAGCTATGCTTATTGCTTCACATCATTCGCAAATGGAGATACGGGTGGATTAAAAACTGAGCCGATGGAGTGATGACAAGAATGATCCTGAATGATGCAGGTATTGAGAAGCTGGAGTTACGGGTCAAGGTGCAATTGAAAAAATGGGCTGGACTTAGCGGCTTTTATGGATATAAAGAGATGGATTTCGACCAAATATACAAGCTGGTGAACAGCGGCGGCTGGAAAACGGAGATTGATGCATCCGATCCTGCCAAACGGGTGCTGCGGATGACCAAGGAGGGCGTGGTCCGCAAAGCCAAGTTCACCCTGGATGAGAAAGGCAGAGTCGTCCGCGATTATTGACCGGGAGTATAGGACCAGAGACTTCTGTTTGTTGCCAAGAGACTTCTGCTATAAATAAAGTTGGCTGTTGAACAGGCTCTTGCGGCATAATATGATGGTTACTGTGATTGCATCAATCACGTATGAAGAACTTTGATAGAGGTGATCCTATGAACACGGAGAATACCAACACGGAAGCCGCCAATGCCGGAGAGGTGAAGAAAACCGGGCTGGCGGAAGCCGCCAAGCGGATGCTGGAACGCAAGAAGCAGGCCCAGAACCAGAATAAAGGCGGCAAGAACCACCAGTCTACGGAGGCTCAGAAAATGAAGAGCCAGATGACCAAGAAAATTAATAACCAAAAGCGAAGAACGGGTGTATAGGAAGAACGGTTCCTCTTTAAAAGCCATGGCGGTCTGCCATGGCTTTTTGAAAGGACGGCTTGGAGAGTGCCCATGCCCGTTAGGGGGAGCAAGAGCAACTGCCGGTTGCTTTCTTACAGTCAGTGAATTATTTAAGGCGGTGCAGGCTAATGGATGGAACCAAGCGGGATCAGATTAAACCGGGGATGCGGGTCTTGGTAGTGCAGAAGCAGGATCAGCCTACAGGAAAGCTGACGGAGGGCACCGTGGCCAGACTCCTGACCAACAGCGCCAACCATCCTCATGGAATCAAGGTTCAACTGGTTGGAGGAATCGTAGGGCGGGTAAAACAGATTATAGAATAATCCGGACGGGCTAACCGGCCGGCTGCAGGCACAAACAGAAGCTGTTTTGCATAGGCAGGTAGGATGGGATTTCCCGAACAAAACGGTGTAAACCGGAGCATTTTAACGAATGATTAAGGGATTTATCAGAAACATGTGAAGAATTTAATAAGATGGCGTATTCTTTGCCGTTTTTCTTGATAATTCGCAGCATTTTCTGTATAATCATCCTGTTTGAATTCCCATGTGGAAATATGGAATGTGGAGGTTATGGAATTGGGAAAAGCTCTTATTATTGGCGCTGGCGGCGTTGCAAGTGTAGTTGTTCATAAATGCTGCCAGAATCCGGACGTATTCGAGGAAATATGTATTGCCAGCCGGACTGTTGCAAAGTGTGATGCCCTGAAGGAGAAATTAAGCGGTGGCCGCACAATTATCCATACTGCTCAGATTGACGCCGATAATACGGACGAGGTCATCGACCTTATCAAGAGCTTTGGGCCAGATGTTGTCATTAATGTCGCGCTCCCGTACCAGGACTTGACCATTATGGACGCCTGCCTCGCAACAGGTGTGCATTATGTGGACACCGCTAATTATGAGCCGCCGGAGACACCTAAATTTGAATATAAATGGCAGTGGGCGTATCGTGAGAAGTTCGAGAAGGCCGGGATTACAGCATTGTTGGGCAGCGGTTTTGACCCGGGTGTGACCGGTGTGTTTGTGGCTTACGCCCAGAAGCACTACTTTGACGAGATTCACACCATTGACATCGTAGATGCCAATGCAGGCGATCACGGCTATCCGTTCGCCACCAACTTCAACCCGGAGATCAATATCCGTGAAATCACCGCCAACGGCCGTTATTGGGAGAATGGCGAGTGGATTGAAACTGCGCCGTTGTCCATGAAGGAGACCTACGACCTGCCGGAGATCGGACCGAAGAATATTTACCTGCTGTATCATGAAGAGTTGGAATCTCTGGCCGTCAATATCAAAGGCCTGAAGAAAATCCGCTTCTGGATGACCTTCTCCGACAATTACTTAAACCATCTGAAGGTGCTGGAGAACGTGGGCATGACCTCCATCGAGCCCATTGAATTCGAAGGCAAGCAGATCATTCCGCTGCAATTCCTGAAAGCGATTCTGCCGGACCCGGCTTCTCTTGGGCCAAGAACCAAGGGCAAGACCAATATCGGCTGCATCATCCAAGGGATCAAGGACGGGAAGCCTAAGACTTACTATGTCTACAACGTATGTGTACATGAGGAGTGCTATGCCGAGGTTGGCTCCCAGGCGATCTCCTATACCACCGGCGTTCCGGCGATGATCGGAGCCATGATGATCCTGAAGGGCATCTGGAAGAAGCCCGGCGTGTACAACGTGGAAGAGTTCGATCCCGATCCGTTTATGGATGCGCTGAACAAGTACGGGCTGCCTTGGCAGGAAGATTTCTCGCCAACCCTGCTTGACTGAGGCGGCGAAAAAGAGATGAGCATCGACTTTCACGCCCTGCCGTCGCCCTGCTTCATTGTTGATGAAAGACTGCTTAAGAAGAATCTGGAGGTTCTGGACTCTGTCCAGCAGCGCACCGGCGCAAGCATTCTGCTGGCGTTGAAGGGCTTCTCCATGCACGCCGTATTCCCCCTGGTAGGCCAATATCTGAAGGGCGTGACATCCAGCTCCCTGCATGAGGCCAGACTGGGCTATGAGAAGATGGGCAAGGAGGTTCATGCCTATGCTCCGGCTTATGTGGATGCGGAATTTGATGAGCTTCTGCAATACTGCGATCATCTCGTGTTCAACTCGTTTAACCAGTGGAACCGGTTCAAGGATAAGGTGAAGAGTGTCGCCGGCAAAACCATTGAATGCGGCATCCGCGTCAATCCGGAGTATTCGGAAGGCAAGACCCCCATCTATGATCCCTGCTATAAGCATTCGCGGCTGGGGGTTACGCTGGACCAATTCCGTCCTGATGAGCTTGACGGCATTGACGGGCTGCACTTCCATACCCTGTGCCAACAGAACTCCGATACCCTTGCCCGTACTGTGAAGGTGATCGAGGAGAAATTCGGCGAGCATCTGCATAAGCTCAAGTGGCTCAATATGGGCGGCGGACATCATATCACCCGCGCCGATTACGATATTGAGACGCTGGTGGCCACGATCAAGCATCTGCAGGAGACCTATGATCTGAAGATCTATCTGGAGCCTGGAGAGGCGGTAGCGCTGAACACCGGATTCCTGGTGGCTACCGTGCTTGATATTGTGGACAACGGGATGAACATTGCCATTCTGGACACCTCGGCGGCCTGCCATATGCCCGATGTGCTGGAGATGCCCTACCGGCCGGAAGTGATCGGCGCGGGATTTCCGGAAGAATATCCCCATACTTACAGGCTGGGCGGGTTAACCTGCTTGGCCGGAGACGTGATCGGGGATTATTCCTTCCCGGAGCCGCTTAAGCCCGGCGACCGCTTGGTATTCACGGATATGGCCATCTATTCCATGGTCAAGACCAATATGTTTAACGGCGTGAACCTGCCTGCCATTGCCACCTACAACGATGAGGAAGGCAGCAGGGTGATCCGCCAATTCGGATACGACGATTATCAAATTCGCTTGTCATAACCAACTGCTGCAAGATCCTCCCGGGAGCGCTCCCGCAGGGGATCTTTTTGCTGAGTGCACATTTCCCCACTTTTTGAGGACAATAGGCCAAGAGTATACAGGATACTAATGCTAGAGTGAAGGTGGCTGCAGTAATTGCCGACTTTACTGGGACCTGTCCCAAGCTTTCCGGTAAAACTCCGGAGCTTCACGTCGCTTGGGCGGGCATACAAAGGAGATTAACCATGAACAGAGCAGAATTGCTGGAAACCCTCCGTACGCGCGGGCTTTCTTACGACCCGGAGGTGAAATTGCTGAGAATGCCGCTGACTGCTACTTATCATACCGCGCTAAAGCCTGATCGGCATCCCGAGGTATACCATCTGCTGGGCTCCTCCAACTATGCCTTCGATCTGCTGGAAACAGGGGAGCAAGCCGATCTGGAACGGGCATCCTTGATCCTGCACACAGTGGTGCTGCAGCAGGATCGCGATCCCGCAAGGGATACCTATGGCATCTGGCCATACTTCTATGAAGAGCCGCTTGATGAGATGGACCGTCCGGATTGGAATATGGCCGATTTCCACGGCAAGCGGCTGATTCTTGTTCTGCGGAAGCACGGGGACAGACTTTCTGCCGGGCTGGTCCGGCAGATCCGTGAGGCCATCGCCCATGCCTGCCGGGCGATTATCAAGCGCAATATGGGACCCCACTACACCAATATCGCCATCATGGGCGCATTCGTCACTCTTGTGGGAGGCGAGCTGCTGGGAGAGGGCCTATTCCGGGATTACGGGCTGTCGCGGCTGAAGCGCTTCTATGATTTTACCTTCGGGATCGGCACCTTCTCCGAGTACAACAGTCCCGATTATACGCCTATCGCTATCCGGGAGCTGCACAGCATCCATGAGGAAACGTCCTTGCCGGAGGCCAAAGCGTTGGCGTCCCAACTGCTGGATTTGGCCTGGCGGATGGCAGGAGAGCATTACCATGCCGGCACAGGCGAATGGAGCGGTCCCCACAGCCGGACCTACCGCACCATGCTCTCGCCGAACCAGCACGGGTTTTTGGCGGAGGCCATGTTAGACGAAACCTTCGAGTTCGGGGAAAATGTGCGCTGTCCGGCAGAATACCGGGGACTGTTCACATCCAACAAGCCCCGCAGCTTCGCGGAGCCTACGCTGGCAGAAGAACAGGCGGGCTACCAGGTGTATGCTACGTTGTACCAGGATGAACGGCTGTCGCTGGGTTCCTTCGACAAGGGAGTGATGTGGAACCAGCGCCGCAATCTCATTGCTTACGTGCAAACCCCCGGCGGAGCGGTTTATATGCAATTGCAGTTCCTGATGAACGGCCGGGATTTCTGCTCGGCGATGTATGCAGGAGCCCAGTACCGGACGGAGGCGCTCTTCGGCTTCAATCTGCTGACCGATAACGGAGCGTGGCATTCCGACCTGGACAAGATCGACGGCCGCTTCCGGGCGGATGACCTGCGGATAAGGCTCCGCATAGGCGGCGCTGTGGGAGAATTGCCCGATCCCGTCTGTCTGGACGGCAAACGCGCGGAGCTGCAGCTGGGCGGAGTCCGCCTTGCGGTTCAGCCGGTGCTGGAGGAGGCGGATTACGCTGAATTGTGTTTGGAGGCTTCCAGGGATGCGGAAGGGGTTTACCTCGACTATGTCGTTTACTCGGGAGAGGAGATTTCCTTCGACTTTCATACGGTATCCCGGGCGGTTTGGCTGTTTGCCTTGGCCATCAATGAAGACGGCCGGCTGCCGGAGGTGGCGGTTGCCGGTAATAGCGGCCGGGTCCAGGCTGCCGCAGTATACGGGGCAGAGACGATCTCCGTGTCGCTGTCCGCGGCCCCCGGCCCTACCCTGGAGCGGTTCCGCTCCAACAGTGTACAACTTCCTTCTTCTGCAGGGGCGCGTGTATAGTTCTGTTGCTTTGATTCCGCGGCGCCATGCCTGTCTGCCCCAGGATCGAAAGATTTTATCCGTTTGCCGTTAATTTTTTGCTGTTTGGCCCGCGGCGGATGGTGCTACAATGAATATGACTGTATTTGGCGGAGAAGCTTGAAACAGCTTCTCCGCTTTTTCGCTGACAAAGGATTTATTCTGCTTTCAATCCGGAGGCATCCATGATGATGAAGCGGCGACCGTTCATCCAATATGTGCGGCAGCATTTTAAGATGAAGCTGATTATAAGCCTGTCCGTGATCATTACAGTGTGTTCGGTGGTCACGGGGTATGTCTCTTACCGGATCAACCTGAACCTGTTCGAGGGGGAAATCAGCAATCAGTACCTGAAGACCAGTGAGCAGACTATGGAGCAGATCGGGTATAAGCTCCAGGATATGTACCGGATTACGGATTTCGTTTTTTTTCATCCGTATGTGGAGCAGATCATCCTTAACATGGAGGCGGAGGCCAAGGAGCAGGAGAGTGCGGCTTACCGCAATTTTATGCTGGAGCGGGAGCTGGCGGGAATTCTGCTGCCCATCAAGAACGAAACTCCCCACATCAAGGCGGTGTACATTACGGATCTGCGCGGCAACAACATGTATTACAGCCAGTCCAATCTTTCTGTGCAGCCTCCGTTCCCGGAATTCTATAAGCAAGTGGAACAGGGGATGGTGAACCCGTCGGCGGAGATTGTCTGGCAGCGGGCAACGCTGAAGAATACTTCCGAGCGTATAGGCGAGAGCACCTATCTGGTGGCGGCCCGGAAATTGAAATCCACCACCCAGCAGATTGTGTACGGGACCATAATTCTGGTCATTGACGAGGCCTTCTTCGCTGAATCCCTTGAGCCGCTGATTGCTGACCGGGCAACGGGTGCTTATCTCTACGACCAGTACAACCGGCTGCTGTACAGCCAGGAGCCGCCGGTGAAGACGGATTTCCAGCCGGAGCTGGAGGAGGGAGAGGGCACTTTCATTCAGCAAAACAGCAGCGAGGACTATCTGTCCGTTACCAGTGTGTATGAGCCCCGGTCGTTCAAGCTGCTCAGCGGTGTCTCCTTGTCCGAGATTAAGAAAAAGGGACGCAATGTATACAAGCTGGCGCTGATCTCCGGTTTGATCAGCATCCTGCTCATGGCCATAAGCGTTTCCGTCCTGGGCGGTAAGCTGCTGAAGCCCCTGCAGGTGTTGGTGAAGGCCATGCACCGGGTCCGGGAGGGCAATCTGCAGGTTGCCATTCCCAAAGCCTCTGCTGACGAGTTCGGATTCCTGACGGACAGCTTCAACCGGATGGTGGAGAATATCGATACCCTGATCCAAGAGGTGTATGTGAGCAAGCTCAGCGAGAAGGAAGCGGAATTAAAGGCGCTGCAGGCTCAACTGAATCCTCACTTTTTGCATAATGCACTGAACACGATCTATTGGAAAATAATCCTGTTGTACGACGACGAGGAGACAGCATCTCTTATTACCAGCCTGTCGGAGCTGCTGCGGTATTCGCTGGCCCCTGTATCCGCTCCCAGCACGCTGCAAGAGGAGCTGGCCCAAATCCGCAATTATATTACGATTCAGGAGGCCCGCTACGGAAGCGATCTCTCGGTCCATATCGAGTCGGACGAAGAGTTGGCAGGTTGCAGGATGCAGCGGCTCTTGCTGCAGCCGTTGGTGGAGAATGTGTTCGTCCATGGCTTCCGGGACAAAACGGGAGAGAAGCGGCTGGCGATTCGGGCTTGCCGGCAAGCTGGCGATCTGCGGATCGAGATTGAGGATAACGGCTGCGGCATCACAACGGAGACGGTCAGCCGGTTGTTGGCCAAGCAGGCGCTGCACATGAAGGGGCGTGAACGGGAGAGTATCGGGATACGCAATGTGATCAGGCGGATTTTTTTGGTCCATGGTGAGCCGTACGGGCTGGAGATCAGTGCTCTTCCCCAAGGGACACGGGTGAGTCTGAAGCTGCCGGTTATCACGGATTCGGAGGAAGGAGGTGAGGAGAATGGCGCAGATTCTGCTGGTGGAGGATGAACCCATGTTCCGCAAGGGACTGGCCAAGATGATCGCGGGGCTTGCGGCAGGGTGGGAGGTATGCGGCGAGGCGGAGAACGGTGTGGAGGCGGAACAGCTGGTGGAGGAGATGAGGCCGGATCTGGTCATCACGGATATCCGCATGCCGTTGATGGACGGACTGGAGCTCTTGAAGCGGGTGAAGGAGCGGCATCCGGATGTGGCGGTAATTGTCATTACAGGCTTCCAGGACTTTCAGTACGCCCAGTCTGCCCTGCGCTACGGGGCAATGGATCTGCTGGTCAAACCATGCAGCAAGCAGGATATCTGCCTTGCGCTGGATAAGGCAGCGGCGGTTGTGGCGGAGAAGCAGGAGCGGCGCTGCCGGGAGCAAAGCGAACGGGTCGAGCGGCAGGACATTGTCCTGCGGCAGATGTTTCTTCGGCTGCCCTGCCGGCCTGAAGCGGCAGCATCCCTGGGGCGGGAGCTGTGCGGGAGCCGGTTGATTCTCTTGCAGATCACGGATTATTTTCCGGCCCACAAGCAATATCTGAAGAAGGATATGCCGCTTCTGCAGTTTGCCGTGCTGAATATCGTCAGCGAGTTGCTTGAGGTCCACGGCATGCCGGGGAGATTTATGATCATCGAGGCAGGCCGGTTTGCCCTGTTCATGACGGAGACAGAGCAGCAGCGGGAAACAGAACTGTGCGGCGCCATTACGGCTACCTTGCGGCAGCTCCTCGGGTTAAGAGCAGATTGCTGTGAGGCTGCAACAATCCGTACTCCCGGGCAGCTTGCCGATCTGTATGAATCCTTGCTTGGAAGGCCAAGGGGCGAAGCAGCGGAACGGATGAACACGCAGCAGGATGTTAACGGGCAGGGAATGCCGCCGACGGGGACGGTCAACCGGGCGAGGCAGCAGCTGATTGCCGCCCAGACGGCTGGCTTCATCCAGGCTGGAGAGACGGAAGCGTTGAAGCGGTACTTGGCGCAGCAAATAGATACGATCTGCAATTCCCCGGGAGACGAGTGGAAGATGGAGGCTTTGTCTTTGGGCTTTGCCCTGCAGGAAACGGCGCGGCGGCATCTGGGAGCGCAGTATTCTCCCCAGGCTATAACATCCAGGATCGAACGGCTTCATGAATGCCGCGGCATGGCCAAGGTGCAGGACTGGCTGACGGAAGAGACGGATCAGTTCCTGGAGGTATTGACGGATTGGCAGAAGAAGTATGGCACCAGATCTGTAGTTACAGCTATCCGCTACATTGAAGAGCATTATGCCGAGCCGTTGAACTTGGCCGAGGTTGCCGCCCAAGCCCATCTGAGCGCCGCTTATTTCAGCCACCTGTTCAAGAAGGAAACCGGCCGCAGCTTCGTCACCTTCCTTATCGAGGTGCGGATGGAGAAGGCGAAGCAGCTTCTCGCCAATACCGGCTTGAATGTAACAGAGGTATCGGGGATCGTGGGGTATGATCTGCCGAACTACTTTGCCAAGCTGTTCAAGCAATACTGCGGATTGACGCCCAAGGAGTACCGGAGGCGGCAGCAGAATTAACCGGGTATATGAAGGGGAGACAGAACTCGCGGGAGGGAGTGTGATGGTTGTGATCAATTTCAAGCGGAAGGCGGTTGTTAAAAGGGCAGCGAAGTTAACAGCTGCTTTTTTGGTGGTTGCCGGGGCCGCCGCATGCTCACAGCCAAACGGAGAAGCCGCCCACCCGGGCAAACGCCAGAAAATTACCGTTACGGTCTATGACCGGGCCAATGTTCCGTCGAGTGAGGGTTCTATTGCCAGCAATAAAATCACCCGTTGGATCAATCAAGCGGGGCCGGCGGATGTCCGGTTCATACCCGTGCCCCGGACCCAGTCGGAGCAGAAGCTGAACGCCTTATTCGCAGCAGGAGAGGCCCCGGACCTGATACTGGAATATGCGCCGCAAATCAAGAACACGCTGATTGACCAGAAGCTGCTTCGCCCGATTGATGATATGATCGAGCAGTACAGCACCACGTATAAGGAAGTTCTGAAGATTTACCCCATTCTGAGGAAGGCGGGGACCGGGGCTGACGGGAAGCTCTACCAGTTCGGCCGGATTAACGAAACGATTCCGCAGCGGGGACTGTTCATCCGAACGGATTGGCTGGAGAAGCTCCAGTTGGATATCCCGCGGACCACAGAGGAGCTGTACCGGGCAGCCAAGGCCTTCACGGAGTTGGACCCCGACGGCAACGGCAAGCGGGACACTTACGGCATCGCCATGTCCGGGAACTCAAGCGCTATCATCAATGAGATATTCGGCATGAACTACCCGGACTATATCATGCGCGGCGGGGAGCCGGTCCACGGTTGGGACAATATGGAGGCGGTTACCGCCTTTAAGAAGCGGATCTATGACGAAGGGCTGGCAGACCGGGAATTTTGGAACGACAAGAACGGGTCCAGGTCCAGGCAGGATTTTTTGAACGGGCGGATCGGCATCTACATGGATCAGTTCAATGTCCCGGTTACCTTCTACACCGATTTCTATTTGCCGCTAAAGAGGAATGTGCCGGATGCCCGCATTACTGTTATCCCTTATCCCGCTACGCCGGTTGGACAGTTTAATCCCATCTTCGTCAATCCGGTGCAGATGACTGGAGTAGTCAATGCCCAGACCAAGAATCCGGAGGCGGTGATGAAATATGTGGACTTTGCCGCGTCGGAGGAGTTCATGAAGACGATGTACTTCGGTTTCGAGGGAGTACACAGCAAGACGGAGCCGTGGGGTTGTCCCAAGGTGACAGACCTGGACAGGTGGCGGACGGAATTCAACTTTGGTACCGGAGACTTCGCCATGCTGGCATCGCCCACCCTGGCAGGGGCCTGTTATTACGGAGTGGAGAAGCTGGATGAGAAGGAGCCGCTGCAGCGGGATGTAAAGGAGATGTTCGAGTTAAACTCGTCTTATGTGAATTTCGATCTGGAGATGGCCGGTCCCACCCATTCCGAGCAGATGCCCCATTTGCCCAAGGAGCTTCAGGCCATCTTGTCCCAGAACACCAGCCATGTGGGAGTTACGGACGGAGATATCTGGATGAAGGCGGTTCTAACCCCGGGCTTCTCGCCGCAGGAAGCGCGGCAGGAGGCGGAGGCCCTGTGGGAAGCGGCCGGAGGGAAGCGGGTGGATGATTGGTACAGGGATTTTTTCACTGAGCATAAGGATCAGATTATTACGCACCAAGATATCTATGAACTCTTCAAGGATCAGCGAAGATTTCAGGGAAAGTGACACGGCGGAAGGAAAGAGAAACGACGGGCGGGGGCAACCTCGTCTTTTTTTGTCAAGTATATAATTGAAAGCAATTACAACAATTACTTATACCGCGTTGCTGCAAATCGTAAAATGCTATCTATTTTCCCATAGTTCTTAGATGTTGCCGGTCTGGCAACAAGCTACACTAAAAGCAGTAAGGGAACTGTCCGGACGAAGAGCAGGTTCCTGATCAACACGTACGCGAGGTGATCGTAATGGAAGTGAGAGCGGCACGGACAAGAAGTGCTCTGCGGTATTTGAATAAAAAGAAATACCTTTATATCCTATTGTTGCCTTGTATTGTATTTTTCTTCGTTTTTAATTATATCCCGATGTATGGAGTCATTATTGCCTTTAAGGATTTTAACTTCGCCAAAGGGATTCTGCACAGTCCATGGCTCGGACTGGAAAACTTCAGGTACATGTTCGGCCTAAGTGATTTCTACAAGGTTTTCTGGAATTCCCTGTATCTTGGTTTCTTAAGGCTTGTCTTCACCTTCCCCTTCCCGATTCTGTTGGCGCTCCTGTTGAATGAAATCCGTCAGGTTACCTATCAGCGTCTTACCCAGACAATCATTTATTTGCCCCACTTTATCTCCTGGGTGGTGATCGGCGGGATTCTGGTCAACTTCCTGTCCCCGTCCTGGGGGCTGGTCAATATCTTCTTGAAGGAGCTGGGGATTGATCCGGTCTTCTTCCTGGCTGACCCGGATTATTTCCGCCCCATTGTGGTGTTGAGCAGCATCTGGAAAGAATCGGGCTGGGGCAGCATTATCTTCTTGGCCGCCATTAGCGGCATTAACTCCGAGTTGTATGAAGCAGCAGGAATTGACGGAGCCAACCGCCTGCAAAAAATCTGGTATGTAACACTGCCCGGGATCAAATCCACCATTATGGTGCTGTTCATTCTCCGCCTGGGGCAAATCATGGGCAACGGCTTCGAGCAGATCTTCGTCCTGCAGAATCCGATGAATCTGGATGTGTCTGAAGTATTCGAAACCTATGCGTACCGGGTAGGCATCCTCGGCGGCCGGTTCTCCTTCGGGGCTACGGTAGGGTTGTTCACCTCGGTGATCGGCCTGATCTTCCTGGTCCTGGGCGACCGTCTGGCCAAGCTGATGAAGGAGGACGGCATATGGTGAGCGTTCCTGCGCTTGAAGCGGCGCCCGTGTCTATACTGAGAGCGGAACAAAGGAGGACCTTCCATTGAAAATCAAAACCGCAGGCGATAAGGTATTCGATTTCTTCAACTATCTGTTCGTGACCCTCTTTTCCATGGCATGTCTGTTTCCGTTCTTCTATGTGGTTTCCTTCTCGGTGACACCCTACTCGGAATATCTGGAGAACCCTCTGAAGCTGATTCCCAGCCGCCTGGAGTTCGGGGCGTACCGGCAAATATTCGAGATGCCGCAGATGTGGACCGGATACAAAATTACGATTCTGATTACCCTGATTGGGGTTGCGCTCAACATCTTCTTGATGCTGATCTCCGCTTATCCCTTGTCCAAGCCGGATTTGAAGGGAAGGAATGTGATCTTGGCCTTGATCGTCTTCACCATGTTCTTCAACGGCGGGCTGATCCCGAACTTCTATCTCATCAAGACTCTCCATCTCTATAACACCATCTGGAGCATGATTCTGCCCGGAGCCTTGGGGGCCTACAATCTGATTCTGATGAAAAACTTCATCGGCGCCATTCCGCCAAGTCTGGAGGAATCCGCTTATATCGACGGGGCCAATGAGATCAAGGTGCTGTTCCGGATCATCATTCCTTTATCCAAACCGGCCATTGCCACCTTTGTTATTTTCCATGCGGTGACCCAGTGGAATACCTTCTTCTCGGCCATCATCTACACATCCAGGCGCAGCTTATGGCCCTTGATGCTCATTCTGCGGGATCTGGTGGTCGATGATGGAGGCATTGCCAGAGATGTCATGGACGCCGGCAGCGGCGTAACCGAATTTACGATCAAGATGGCGATTATTGTCTTCGCCACGCTGCCGATCATTCTCGTGTATCCGTTCCTCCAACGGTTCTTTATGAAAGGCTTGCTGGTAGGCTCCATCAAAGGGTAAGTATTCATCCGGTTATAGCTGCGCCAGGCCGTGTTTGCAAACGCGCCCTAAGCCGCAGTTGTGATACAAATCAATGACAAGGGGAGATCTTCTTTGAAGAAAACAATTCAGCTTTCCGCAGGTTCCCTGGCTTCCGTCTTGCTCCTGGCCTCCATCGTATCCGGCTGCGGCTCGGATGAGAACAAGGAAGGGACAGCTTCGCCAA
The DNA here is from genome assembly GCA_029256185.1 of Paenibacillaceae bacterium. GTDB lineage: Bacteria > Bacillota > Bacilli > Paenibacillales > NBRC-103111 > Paenibacillus_AR. Next base: position 38,634 of record JAQSYI010000040.1, on the reverse strand, counting down.
GTCCCGGCACCGCTTCTGCCGGAGCCAGTCCTGCAGCCGCTGCAACGCCCAAGGCGCCTGTCACAATCAAGATGTTCAACCGCGTCAATGCCGGTATTGTGCTGGACAATAATCCCATCGTTGCTGAAGTTGAGAAGCTGGCCAATGTGAAATTATCGATCGAGGCGCCCCCCATCAACAACTACGTGGATAAGCTTCAGGTGATGATGGCCTCCGGCGACTTGCCGGACTTAATCTACAACTGGGGCGGCGCTGACGCTAACATGGAGACCTGGGCCAAGAACGGCCTGCTGGCTCCCCTGGATGACAAGATTTCCAAGTATCCCAACTTGATGAAGAACATTACCAAGGAGATGTGGGATGGAGTCAAATCCGTCAATGACGGCAAAACCTACCTCATTCCCAGGCCTAACATAATCAATCACTGGGGTTATATCATCAACCAGCAGTGGCTGGATAAGCTGAATCTTAAGGCTCCTACTACTCTGGATGAATTTACGGAAGTAGTCCGCGCGTTTACCAAGAAGGATCCTGACGGCAACGGCAAGGACGACACGTATGGCGTAAGCTTTTCCAACCCGACCTTAGGCAATAACTCTATCTGGAATGCCTCCAACTTCCTGGCGGCAGCCTTCGATCTGCCGGGCAGCAACGGAGCCAAGGATACCGACGGCACTTATAAAATCCGTGAGAAAATGTCCGGCTACCTTCCATTCCTGACCTACCTGAAGCAGTTGAACGATGAGAAGGTCATTGACCCCGAATTCCTGATCAACAAGATTTACGTCGATCAGGAGAAGCTGAACCAGAGTAAAATCGGCATGATGTATTCCCATCAGTACGGGGTAATGGGCAATCTGGCCAAGGATAAGGAATCGGATAAGAAGTATACCTACCACGGGGTGTTGAAGGACAGCAAGGGTGTGGCCCATGACTGGGTGACTCCGGCAACCTGGGGGGGCTGGATGATCAACAAGAACAGCAAGAACATCGACGAAGTGCTGAAGTTCCTGGATTGGGGCAATACAGTGGAGGCCAATACCTTGTTCCAGATCGGGAAAAAGGGCTTGACCTTCGACAGCTATGATCCGGCCAACAAGTCCATTATCCGTACGGCAGAGCAAGCTACCAAGCTGACAACGTTGACAAGCACCTACATGACCATTGCCAATGCGGTCAACGGCGAACCGGCGATTATCGAGAACGCGGATACTCCGGAGAAGCTGGCCAAGTTCAAGGCTCAATTGGAAGTGGCCCAGAAGCAAATGACCGTGGTTAATGTTCCTGCTGTCCGTTCGCCGAAGATCCTGAACCTGAACAGCACCATTCCCGATCTGGTGAAGAAAAAGGACGATCAGGAGATGAAGTTCATCACCGGCGCTATCACATTGGATCAGTTCAAGAGCTTCCTGGAGAAGGAATGGTATCCGGGAACTGCTGATGCGGAGAAGGAATACGTGGATTTCATGAATAAGATCGGCAAATAAACCGTAATAGGATGAGTGACCGTAAGCAGAATCCCATTGCGGCGCACTAGAATTCCAATGCAGCTTGATCGTATAATGTAATGGAGATACGGGAGAGGAGCTGCAGGATGAAGAAAGTGTTGTTGCTGGGTGATTCCATTCGCATGGGATATCAACCGTTCGTCCAGGAGGGCTTGCGCGGGGAAGCGGAAGTGGTGGGACCGGAGGAAAACTGCCGGTTCTCCAAGTATACCTTGTGGGGAGTCAATCTGTGGATGGAACAATTAGGCAAGCCGGATATTGTCCATTGGAATAATGGACTGTGGGATTTGCACCATGAATTTCCTATGGTGGAAGCTTTAACCTTGCTGCCGGAGTATCTGGAGAATCTGACGCGGATCATCAATGAGCTGGAGCGGACAGGGGCGGTCATCATCTTCGCCACTACGACACCGGTTAATCCCATCGGCCGCGGCAGAAGCAATGCGGAGATCGACCGTTACAATGAAGCGGCGGCAGCGCTGATGAGATCGAGAGGCATTGAGGTGAACGATCTGAACAGGCTGGTCAAGCAGGATTTGGCAGGCAATATCTGCGAGGATCTGCTGCACCTTACCGACAGCGGCTCACGCCAATGCGCGGAGCAGGCTATGGACGTGATCAGGAAATATTTGTAATGGGGGGAGCCGAAGCGTGCGGGAGATAGGGAATAGGGGAAGCTAATTTCCCTTATTGAACGGCGAAACGGTTCATGGAGGGGGATAAGGGAAGAGGAATTCCCTTATTACTCGAGTTCCTCAGGAAAATAGTGCGGCAGGGGGCCGATAAGGGAAAAAGACTTCCCTTATCGGCCCTTTTCCGTAGCTGGGGTAAAGAATAAGGGAACAATCGTTCCCTTATTCTTTGCTGCTGCTGCCATGGGGGAGTAAGAGTGGGCTTGCCGCCGGTTGAGAAGATTGAACAGGCTGCAGCGGTTGCGCAAGCCGATCAAGCGGCACCGGTTGTGCAAGCTGATCATGCGGGGCGGGTTGTGCAAGCTGATCATGCGGGGCGGGTTGTGCAAGCTGATCATGCGGGGCGGGTTGTGCAAGCTGACCAGGCGGGGCGGGTTGTGCAAGCTGATCATGCGGAGTCAGTTGCGCCGCTTGGGCCCGGTATTGCTTGGGTGTCATGCCCGTCTGCCGCTTGAATACATTGAAGTAGTGGGACAAATCGCCGAAACCCGTACGTGCGGCAATCTCGGTAATAGGCAGAGCCGTGTCCGCCAACAGGTTCTTCGCTTTGTGGATGCGGAATTCCGTCAGAAACTGTGTGATGGTACTCCCTGTCGTCTGCTTGAACAGGCCAAACAGACGGGAGCGGGAGACCGGGAACTGCCTCAGCAAATCCTCAATCCGCAAGTCCTCCTGGTAATGGGTAATCAGATGGGCCAGCACCTCATCGATCAAGCGTTCATTCTCCGAGCGGGATAACCCGACGGCCGGCAGCTGTCCCCGGATTTCGATGATGAGCAGCAGCAGCTCTGACATCAGCTTCAGCATCTGAAGCTCAAAATAGGGCGGCCTAAGCTGCAACAGCCCGGTCAACTCGGCCAACAGCGAGCGGAATTGAGCCAGATGGGTGACGGTCAGGAACAGATGGCTGCTCTGCGAACCCGTTTCGGCCAACAGCGCCGTGATTCCCCCGTTGATATCAGGGCAAGCCCCGCTTAGGCGTTCCAAGTAAGCCTCATCAACCGAAAGGACATAGCGGTGCAATTCCCGCGGGCTCTCCGACACAGGCCGGTGGCTGACGTGAGGATGGATGATCGTTAAGGTTCCGCTGTGCAGAGGGTACAGCCGGTCTCCGACGATATAGGACCCCTTGCCCTGCAGGCACAGATAGATTTCAAAGCCTTTGTGGGAATGCAGGTTGCCAAGCGGCATGGTCCGCAGCTCGCAATGAACCGGATATTCCGTGAGGAACCGGTTCGTATATTCGTCGATCATCCGCACAGCCTGCTGTTCCGGGACCTCACTGCACATCCTCTTTCATCCCCCTCGATATCTTGATGCATGGTAATATCATACCACTATAAGCGCCTAAGAGCTTGCCAAATGTCTGCCAGAATGCCTGAAAACGGAGGCTATTGTTATAAGTTTTCTGGGGCCCCCGCAAAGTATTTGGAATAAGCTTCGAAGTCAAGGCTCCACTTTGTGGGGATTTCTCAACGGCATAGACAACCCCGGCTTCAAAAGAGTAGAATGTGGGAAAGTATAATCATGATGTTCTATTGCACAAATAAAAAATTTAATTTGATTTGTAAGGAAAGAGGGGTGTGAATTGTTCCACAAAATCAGCAATTCGCTTCAATGGAAAATGATCGTTTTGATCAGTCTGATTATCGCCGCCGTTATTTCTGCCATCGGGAGCTTCAGCTATTACACCAGTATGAAAGCGATTGATTCGGATGTGGTCCGATTCAGCAACCAGATCTTGACCCAGGCCAATTTCAATTTGAGCCGCTATATTGATGACAATGAACGGTTTTTCGAACGGGTGGGCCATAGCAGCGAGTTCCGGGACTGGTCCATGGTGAATCAGGGTGAAGATTATCCGGTGTATAAAAATTACAGGCTATTGGAGACTAATCTGATCGAGCCGTTCATCTTGTATCATCCTGAGATGCTGTCTATTGTCTTCTACAGCAGCAACGGCCATGAGAGCATTTACCGCAATCCGTTAACCCAGAACTATGTATTGAACTGGGGGTACTCGATGAAAAATCAGGACTGGTTCCAAGCTTTGCCCTTCTCAGGCCAAGTGACCCGGCTCGTGGCGCTGAGTTCGCATTATGCCGATCAATCCGGGACAGCGATCCCCAATCCGGTTTTGACCTATGTGCAGAAGTACAGCTTCGGGACCAACACCGGCTATTTGCAGTTTGATATTTCCTTGGAGTCCACCCAGGCTATTTTGGATGCGATTCAATTGGGGGCCAACGGGAGCACGTTTATTGTGGACGGCGGTGGAAGGATTGTTTCGTCGCCGGATTATTCGCAGATCGGCACGCAGGCTCAGGAATTGCTGGAGCCTGTGCTTCGCTCCTCCCGCTCGGGGTCCTATTATCTGGAGGAAACCAAGCAAATGGTGGTCTACCAGACTGTTCCTTCCACCGGCTGGAGAATCGTCTCGATCATTCCTTACAGCGATTTGGCCGGCAGCATCCGCAGTATCCGGAGCTGGACGACACTAATGACACTGGTTGGCATTATCTTGGCAAGTCTGCTGGTATCCCTGGTTGCCGCATCCATTACCAAACGGTTGAAGGAATTAAGAAAGACGATTGGAAAAACACGCATGGGCAGGCTTGACATTCGGGTAGCGGTGAAGGGCAGTGACGAGGTGGCGGAGTTGGGAGCGGCTTACAACCTTCTGCTGGATCGGATCGATGTGTCCATTACGCAGCTTGCCGAATCAAGGATCGTCCAGCAGCAGGCCATCTTATCTGCGCTTCAAGCTCAGATCAATTCCCACTTTCTGTTTAATGCGCTGGAGTCGATTAACTCCATGGCTAATTTGGCCAGACACAAGGGGATTCAGGATACAACGTTAGCATTGTCGAACATGCTGCGCTACACCTCCAATTATCAGCATGCGCTGGTCAGACTGGAGGATGAAATGCAGCATTTGCACGATTATATTCACATCATGCGAATCCTCTACCGGGACGATGTTCAATTTCATGTGGAGCAGGATGAAACGCTGCGCGAGTGCCGCTGTCTCAAAGCGATTGTCCAGCCATTTGTGGAAAATAGCATTAAGCACGGCTATGAGACAACAGCAGAACCCATGATGATCTCCATCACGGCGAAGCGGGATGCGGACGCTTATGTATGCATCGAAATTGCAGATAACGGCCGCGGCATCGATCCGGATAAGCTCAAAGAGCTGCAGGTTGCTTTGGGTCTTGAGCGTCCTGCCCAGGAGTTTATGCAGTTGTCCCGGATTGGCGTGCTGAATGTTCATTACCGTCTCAAAACCTTTTATAAGGACCTCCATTCGGGTGTAAGCATTTCCTGCTCCGCAGCCGGAGAAACTCGCATCTTAATTAAATTTCCATATTATACGAAGGACGTGATTTCTCTATGATCCGTGTGCTTCTGGTGGATGATGCGCCGATAATCCGTGAGAGCTTGACTCAGACTATCGATGAGATTAACGAAATGATCGTGGTGTCGGGAACGGCGGCCAATGGTCAGAAAGCGCTGGAATGGCTGGAAACCCATTATGTGGACCTGTGCGTGACGGATATCCGCATGCCGGTGATGGATGGACTGGCTTTGATTGAGCAAATTAGCACCCGGTATCCTTGGATGGTGTGTATGGTTGTGTCCAGCTACGACGATTTTGAATATGCCAAACAGAGCATTCAATTGAAGGCGCTGGATTACATTCTGAAGCCTGTGAACCCGGCGCTGCTCTCGTCTTCCATGGAGAGAGCGATGAACCACATTAACCAGGAGCGGAGCCGGGATGCCGCTGCCATGCTGCTGCGCAAGCTGCCCCATCACCGGATATGGTTAGAGCGGTGGCTGGAGCATATTCGCACCCTTCATACGGAGACACTTCCGCTCTTGATCGTGGAGACGCTGGAGCTGCTGGAATCCTGGGTGGATAACCGCTATTATTTGTTGAACGCCTTATCCAATGCTTGGCTGCAAACGCTGATTGAGGAGCTTCTGGCGGATAAAATTCATCTGGAGCTGGATGAAGGGAAAGACCTGGGGTTAGGGGGCAAGGAATTAGACGTTCCTTCCATCCGCAGCTACTTTCGCTTATGCGCTGTGCGCAGGCTGGAGGAGGGAGCCTATCGGCTGATCACAGCCATGCGTGGAGTACGGGACCAGCAAACCATTAAAAAAATTGAAATGATCAAAGAATATATTGCCCTGCATTTTGCAGAAGATATTAATCTGCAGGAGCTTTCTGAAGTGGTGGAGATGAATAAGAGTTATATGTGCACCTTATTCAAGCAAGAAACCGGCGCCACCGTCTGGAATTACATCATGGGCGAGCGTATGCGTAAGGCACGCAGTCTGCTTCTGGAAACATCGGACAAAGTATATGAGGTTGCCGGCCAGGTGGGCTATGAGGATGTTCCTTATTTTTCCCAGATATTCAAGAAGTACTACGGCATGAGCCCTCTGGATTACAAAAAGCGGATGAAGTCATAGGAGATAGTTGGCTTGTTCCCCGGTCTGCTCCAAATATAACAACGTAAATCGAAAGATCCACATCTACCCCCCTCGACAGCGTTAACCTATAATAATTCATATAGAGAGGTTGACACAAGCGAGGAGTGAGAGAGGATGAACCAAGCTGCAGTACAGCAGAAAGCTTCCGCAGCAGCCAAGCTGCAGAAGGCTCAAGCCAGTCCCAAAGAGTCCTTTTGGAAGTTTTTAATCAAGAATTGGCCCCTATATGTCATGCTGGCCCCGGTGGTTTTGTATTTTATTGTCTTCAAATATGTTCCATTGCTTGGAAGCGTTATCGCCTTTAAGGATTACAACATCTTTGAGGGGTTTTGGAACAGTCCATGGGTAGGCTTCAAGTGGTTCCGAATTTTGTTTGAACAACCGAGCTTTTTAAGAATCTTTGGCAATACCCTGATCATCTCCTTCTATCAGATTATCTTTGCCTTCCCTGCGCCGATCATTCTTGCCCTGCTTCTGAATGAGGTTCGGCTGACGGCGTTCAAGAGAACCGTACAAACCTTGGTATACCTTCCCCACTTTCTTTCCTGGGCCCTGGTATTCGGTCTGGCGTACACCATGCTCTCGGTGCAGACCGGATTGGTCAATAATCTGCTCCAGCAGCTGGGTTGGGAGCCGATAAATTTTTTGCAGTCTACCTCTTGGTTTCGCATTGTAGTGGTAGGGGCAGGCGTGTGGAAGGAAATGGGCTGGAGCACGATTATTTTCTTGGCGGCCCTCACCGGAATCTCTCCGTCTTTGTATGAAGCAGCCAAAATTGATGGCGCCAACCGCTGGAATCAGCTGGTTCATGTCACCTTGCCGGGCATGCTTCCCTCTATTGTGATTCTGCTGCTGCTGAAGGTGGGCAATGTGCTGGATGTAGGCTTCGAACAAATATATGTGTTTTTGAATCCGCTCACTTTTCAGGTAGGCGAGGTGCTGGATACGTATTCCTTCCGAACAGGCATCTTAAGCGGGCAGTTCAGTATCACAACCGCTATCGGTCTGTTCAAGTCGATCATTGGCTTCGTGCTGCTGGTCAGCGCCAACCGTCTCTCCAATAAACTGACCGGCGAAGGCTTATATTAAGCAAAAACGAAGCGTATGCTTCCGAAGCCAGTTTTTGCTGGCGCAAAAACCAAGCAGATGCTTCCGAAGCGAGTTTTTTCGTGGCAACCGCTTCGCTTGGTTGACGAACTCAAAAACTTTTAGGAGGGACTCCCATGCCTATACGATCATCTCCGGGAGAGCGAATATTCGATTATGCCAACTATTTCGTGCTAATCGTAATCAGCATTCTGACTCTATCGCCTGTGCTTCACGTAGTTGCAGGCGCCTTCAGCTCCACCCAGGCGATTATTCATAACCGCGTTTCTTTCTGGCCTGTAGAGCCAAACTTAGGGAATTTCGAGATGGTTACGCAGACCCCCGCCTTCTGGAATGCAGCCTGGATGACGGTGTGGGTAGTGGTAATCGGTACAGCCGTCAATATGTTCCTTACTGTGCTGGGGGCCTACCCTTTATCCAAGAGGGGGCTGCGGGGACGCAAGGTGCTGATGCTTTTCATCGTGTTTACGATGATTTTCCAAGCGCCGATGATTCCGGTTTATCTGGTTGTGAAATCCCTGGGTTTGATTAATTCCTTCTGGGCCCTGGTGTTTCCCGGAGCTGTCTCCGCTTTTAACATGATCCTGTGTCTGACCTTTTTCCGGTCCATCCCGGAGGATCTGTTCGACGCCGCCAAAGTGGACGGCATGGGCGAATTTCGGACGGTTTGGCAGATTGCCGTTCCGTTATCCAAGCCCATTATGGTGACGCTGCTCCTGTTCTATGCGGTTGGTCATTGGAATGCATACATGGGACCGCTGCTTTATATCAATGACCGCAGCATGCAGACGCTCCAGATGTATTTGTACAATCTGGTCGCTATGGGCAACAGCAGTGATATTGCCGCTGCCGCCAGCTCCGAGGCCGGAATGAATCTGGTGCCCGCCGCTATTGAAATGGCCACTATCGTGCTGGCTACCGTTCCGATCGTTGTGCTGTATCCGTTCTTGCAGGGTTATTTCATCAAGGGGGCTACACTGGGCTCGGTTAAGGAATAAGACTTCATAATATGTGTGAGACACATTGTCTTCATATAGAAGTAAAACTATTCTTACGAGATAAAAAGGGAGGATGAATCAAGTGGGTATTACAAAAAAACAGGCATCATTAGCGGCGATGGCCGTTGCGCTTGCCGCCATGGCCCCGTTAAGCGCGTGTTCACCGAAGGAAGAGGAAAGCAGTGCTACGAAAGCGCCGGAGGCATCGGCAACTGTCTCGCCTCCGGCCAAGATCCGCTTTTTTATCAGCGACTTCGCCCAACCGGTTCCCGGAGGCAGCGCCATGGACAATCCCACATTTAAGTACCTGGCCCAACAGACCGACACTGAGCTTGACGTGGTATTCCTTCCCCACCAGCAATATGATCAGCAGTTGAAGAACAAATATGCATCCGGTGATATTCCCGATGTTGTGATGCACTGGGGCCCCTTCGGAGACCTGGTTGATAACAATCAATTGGTGGAGCTGAATGAGTATATTGACAAATACGGTCAAAATCTGAAGAAAGCCATACCCCAAGCGGCTTGGGACGCTGTTACGGTGAACGGAAAAATCATGGCGATTCCCGAGGCGGCTGCAGGTAATGTTACAGAAAACCGGGTATTGTTCGTCCGCAAGGACTGGATGGACAATGTGGGCATTACCGAGGTTCCGAAGACCCCGGATGAGCTGCTCACGCTGCTCCGGGCTTTCCGGGACAAGGACCCCAACAAGAACGGCAAAAAGGATGAAATTGCCTTCTCCGGGCGGGAGAATCTGTCCTGGGTGGAAAACCTGTTGGGGATGTATGGTCAAAATCAATATACCGCAAAAATAGAAAACAATCAGATGATTCCCGGCTTCATCTCCACCAATATGAAGCAGGGCCTTGGCTTCCTGCGCACGATGATGGAAGAGAAGCTGATGGACAGCGAGTTTATGACCAACAAGCGTAATATTTGGGAGCAAAAGATTCAGCAGGGTGTTGTCGGCATGTGGAACCATGACCCTGCATTGGCTTGGGATTGGCAGGACCGGTTGAATAAATCGTTGCCTAATGAAAAGCCTAATGTCATTGTCATTCCCACTCCCAAAGCGCCGGGAGTTACGGATGCCGGTCATAAGCACGGAGCGATCAACAAGGTGTATCAGGTTACCAAGAAAGCCAAGGATCCTGGGGCTGTAGTGAAATTCTTTGATTGGCTGGTGACACAAGAAGGCCAGGAATTCGTCAACTTCGGCGTTCCGGGAGATACCTTCACGAAGAACGGCACTCAAATCAACTACGACAAGCAGAAGGACAGCGATGCGAAAACCGCAGCCTGGCGGTCCCTGGTATTGAATCTGGTAGGCTACAACGAGGAGATCTTAAAGGCGAAGCTGAATAGTGAAGAAGCCTTTGCCAAGCAAAAGGCCGCCTTCCAAGTAGCCAGCAGTGAATCCATTCCGGATATTACGGTGGGTATGCCTACCATCAAATCCAATCAACCCGATGTGCCGGACTTTTTCAACGTCCCCATCTTCCAGGAGGCGGCAGCGAAGATTATATTCGGCGAGAAACCGTTGGATTATTTCGATGAATTTGTGACGAATTACAGGTCGCTGGGCGGAGATGATGTGATTCGTCAAGCTACGGAATGGTATAACAAGAACAAGAAGTAGGCATGCAAAAGCTGGCGCGGTATGTGGCGGAACACTGCTCCGCCAGCTTTTTAAGTTTTTTTGGGCCCCCGCAAAGTACCTGGAATAGGCATCGAAGGCATGCTCCACTTTGTGGGGTAATTTAACGTAAAAGGAGTTGTAATGATGTCCCATCAGGCGAAAAAAACAATCGTTTGGACATTGCTGATCAGCCTTTTGGTATCCGGTTTTCAGGGAATCTGGTTTCTTGATCAGGCTCAGGCGGGTGAAGCCTTGATCCAGGCGGAAGCGGATTCATATGTCTTCGGCGGCAGCAGCAGCACGAACTATAACAACCAACCCATTCTTCTGGTCAAGGAGGATGTTAGTCCCAATTATACGCGAAGAGCCTATGTGCGGTTTGATCTGGCAAGTATGCCGGACGGCGCTGCAGTGGAGCAAGTGAAGCTAAGGCTGACCTCTTCCAGCAACAGGGCAGTAACTCTGCAGGTTTATTCGGTAAACGATGACGCTTGGGATGAAAGCACGATCAATTGGTCGAATAAGCCTGCTGCCGGCAGCTTGCTCGGCGAGATGCAGATTGGTGCCGCTCCGGGCACTTACGAGATTGACCTGACGGCTTACGTTAAACTGCAGCAAGCCGACGGCAAAGCTTCCATTATGCTGCAGGAAAAAGGGGGCGTAGGAGTAGATCTGCGGACCCGGGAATATTCCGTAGCTGCGCATCGCCCTTCGCTGGTGGTTGTTACAGACCCCACAGCGCCTGTTTACCAATCTTCGGTGGTGGATGCCACATATACCACTGTGAGCCTGCAATTCAGTAAGCCGCTTATGCAGAACCCTCAGACTGCATTGGCGGATGCCGTACAGCTATCCTTGGGGGGAGGAGCGTTCTCGCCTTTGGGTACTAGAGGAACGGCTGTCATTGACGGCAGCAAGGTTGTCGTTCAGCTGCAGGAGCCTCTGCAAGGAGCCATAAACCAAATCCGGGTAATTGCCGGGGGAGTTTCCGATTGGGCTGGAAATTTACTGTCGGCTGATGTGACTACTGAGCAACTGCGTGGCGTCCAGGCAGCGGGAGCGCCGGTTTATGTGAGCGCTTCCGTTGGCGAGGATGGCCGCAGCGTCAGCCTTCTGTTCGACCGGCTTATCGAAGCTGCCGGGGGTTTGGAGGAGTTGAAGTCAGGCATGCAGATTTCTGCCGACGGTGGAGCAAGCTATGTTTCTCTGGCAGCAGGGGATCAGGTTGCTGTGTCGGGAGAGCATTTGACCATCCTGTTCCATGAGACCCTTCCATATGGCCCCCAGCTGATTCGAGTTGCGGCAGGGCTGCTCCAGTCTGCCGATTCGGGCGGGATTCTTGGCGCGGCTGTTACGACGGCTCCGCTGTGGGGCAAGGAGCAGCTGCGGACGGTTACCGTTTCCGCAGACGCCCGGGTAGACAGCGCCGTCAGCAGCTTGAACACGAATTACGGCAGCGAAAGCAATATGATTCTCAAGGAGGGAACCGGTGTCTATAACCGCCGCATCTTCCTGAAGTTCGATATGGCGGCAGCAGGAGTGTTCAACTCCGCCAAGCTGCGGATTTACTTCTCTGATGCGGCGACAGTGGCCGAAAGCCTGCCCCTGTATCCGGTAGCGGATGACAGTTGGACGGAACATGGCCTGACTTATAGCAATCAGCCGCCCTATAGTCCATCAGCCATTGCTTCCACGATGGTGGGCGGGGCCGCCGGTTGGTACGAATGGGATGTGACCTCATTCATCCGTGAACAGAAGGCAGACGGCTTGGCGTCCATTGTGCTGCTGGGCACCAGGGACCACAACCGTTTTGTGTACAGCAGAGAGAACAGCGCTTACGCGCCCAGGTTAATTCTGAATTATGATGAAACCCCTCCTGTGTTTCAATCGGCGCAGGTGAGCAATGAGAATACGTCTGTCACCCTTACCTTTGATGAGCCTATCATTTCCAATGCCGTGGATGGGGAAGCGCTGCGTGCCGGCATTCAGCTCACTTCCACCGGCGGAGTTCTGACGGCGCTGAGTCCTCAGGATACCGTTACTGTAAGCGGTTCACAATTGAAGCTTCAATTGGCCAACCGTCTGACCGTACCGGACCTCAGTGTGTCTGTGGCAGGGAGCTTGTTGAAGGACTCCTTTGGCAATGTTGTGCAGCATGCCATTGACACGGGTGAACTCGTCTATGATGTAACGGCACCCGTACTTAATGAAGCCGTGGAGCTGGATGCTGCTAACCGGATTCTGACCCTTATGGCCGATGAGCCGCTATTAAGCCATGCTGCTTCCCAGGAAGCGCTGAAATCTGCTGTCCAGCTCGCAGTTGACGGTGTGAGCTTCAACGCGCTGAGTGAAGGGGATACGGTCAGTCTGACCGGCGGTGCACTGGTGGTCAGTTTGCAGCAGCCCTTAGCTGGAGGATTGAACAAGCTGCGGATCGCCGGCAGCACCTTGAAGGACCAATCGGGCAATGTAATCGACGCGGCTTATACTTCCCGGGAGATTGCCGCCGATGAATCGGCTCCGCAGCTGCAATCCTATTATATTGTCAATTTCAACAAGAAGGTGGTTCTGGTATTCGATGAAGTCATCTTCAGCCAGCTTGCGGGAGAAGACTCACTGAAATCGGTTCTTGAACGCTCCACAGACGGCGGCGCCACCTACCAGCCCCTAACAGGCGGGGATACGGCAGGAGTGAGCGGCCATAATGTGGTGATCACTCTGGCTGACAGTCTGACCGGAACGGCTAACCGCTTCCGGCTTGCTGCAGAGGCCATCGGGGACTTGATCGGGAACCGCAACAGCGGGCCAATCGAATCGGGAGATATTGCCCAGGCCGAGACCGCCTACCCGTACGCGCCTCCCGGGGAAGATTACTTGGAGAGTGCGATGGTGGATTCCAGGAATATTACCTTCGCCAATGCCTTGGCGGCCCAGGGCTCTACCGCGGAAGGAACCGCATCAGGAGCGTTGGCGATTCTGACCATGACCATCGCTTCAGGAGACCGCAATCCCGACTATATCGACCGTTATGTCGAGGCGGTCCGCAAAATGCTCACGGTAGAAGCCAATATGCCTAATCTGATGGGCGGCCTTGATTCCCGGCAGCAGTCGCAGATGGTCTATGCGGTGGCCATGCTATGGAACGACGCCGAGGTGATGTCCCGGTTTACGGTGGAGGAGAAATCCAAGCTGGAGACCTTCATGAAGGCGGCTTTGATCAGCACCGCTTACATCCTTAACGATTATACCGGCAGCGGGACTGCGCGAGCCTCTCAGCGGGTAGCTGTCAATGGCGATACCAATGTGTGGATTCTGCCCGGGACTAATTTCTCGGAACCGAATATGACGATCTTCCTGGCGGCTTCCTTCGCACTTGGTCTGGAGAATGTGAAGGGGATTCTTCGCTCCTACGACTTCGAAGACTTCAATACGGAGCTGCAGCAGCAAGGTCTCACGGCTATTTACAAATCGTTTGTTTCTACCCTGACCTATGGCACTCTGGCCGCTAAGGCACAAATCATGGAGGATTTCGTAAGGACGGACAAATGGTCTTTTGCCGGCGTCGGGTTGGACGATTATCTTTCCAATCCCATGAAGCTGTGGCTGGAATGCCAGCGCAGCATGTGGAGGCATATTGCCGAGGACGGGGACTATATCGGACAGCCGGGCATGGGCCAGGAATTTATCTGGAGCGATGCGGCAGGAAGCAGACAGAGCTCCTCTTATGTAGTGTTGGGGATTGATCCCTCGCTGTTGAACCGGGTGCTGGTCGCTTATTACGGCTATTGGAGCGCTCCAGGCAATGAAGCCATGAAGGCGGAGATTGAGTCTCTCCAGAAGGCGGGAGTTTCCGATTATTATGCCAAGGTTGTGAATGGCTATTACGCTCAATCCTGGATGGGCACCCATATGGAATATTTGACGCCGCTGCGTTATTTTGTGGATTCGATGATCTCTCTTGGCTTGCTTAATCCGGCTGCCTTCAACGATACCTTCAATTATGATGCGGGAGCATTGACCGCACCCAAGTGGGAGCAGGCGGGCGGAAGCTGGTCGGTAGTCAAGGATTCGATTATTCCTTACAATACGAAGGTGCCTTTGACCACCGCCGCCGGCGCAACACCTGTTGATCCCGAGGAAAAGGTGCTGAGGCAGACAGATGCAGCCTCCGGTATTTCGCTTCTTTTGTCGGCAGAGAGCTTCGAGGATGTTCAGCATCTTGTCTGGACCACGCTTCCCCAATCGGGTGAAGTGGGGCTTGCGGGAAGAGCGCAAGACGCATCCCATTATTATCTGCTGGCCTATGATGGAGCCAATGCGGTGATCAGCAAGCAGAACGGCGCAGCCAGAACGGTATTGGCCTCGACCCCGCTCACCTTGGATAAAAGCAAGGCTCATCGTCTCAGAGGGGTCTTCAAGGGAGAGCGAATCGAGCTTTACATCGATGGGCAAAAGGCGGCTGAGGCAGTGGATTCCGCCAATCCGTTCTTATCGGGAAGAGTCGGCTTGTACACCGGAGGCGCGGCTGCTTCCTTCGACGGGGTGCTGGTGCAATATGCGACACCCCGTTCTCCGGAAATCGTCAGCGCCGTGAAGGGAGACGGTCAAGCGGAGCTTAGCTTCACCAAGATCGAGGAAGCTATGATGTACACCATCCATTATGGAGTGGAGCCGGGAGTTTATACGCATGCAGTAAATACAGCCCATTCCACTCAGGTCATTACCGGGCTGGATAATGACATTGCCTATTATTTCACCGTCACCACTGTCTCTGCTTCAGGAGAAAGCGTTTATTCCAACGAGGTTTCGGTAACGCCAAGAATGCCGAATGCCGTTGTCCCTGAATTGCAGCAGCTGATCACCGACGGGAATAAGGTCACGGTCCATTTCACAACCGATCCGGTCAACACCGCATATGTGCTGCGGATCGGGGAAGCGCCGGGGCGGTACAAGACCGTCATCCGGGGAATTTCCGGCCCGGGCTATGTAGCGGAGCTGCCCCAATCCCAACAGGCTTATTATATGGCAGTATCCGGGGAAAATGAGTTTGGCGAGAGCGCCTTTTCCAATGAGCTGAGCGTTATGGGCAACGGTACGCTCCTGTTTAGCGACAGCTTTGAATCGGGACAGGTGGGGACCGAATGGTTCAAGTCTTTAGGCAACTTCCGTGTGGTGGAGGACGGCAGCCGCAAGCGGATAATGGCGGATGGCAATGATCCCGACCGGATGTGGATTGTGGGGGGAGACAACAGGAAGAATTACCGCGTATCCGTCAAGCTGGAGCTGCCGCTGAACGCTCATCTCCCTGTGAATGAGGCCTATATTATGGGTCGTACTCTCGATGCGGGCAATTATTATATTCTTGGTCTCAAGAAGGATTGGGCTACCGGCCGCGAAATGGCCGTGATCAGGAAGAAAACGGGGGGCACCTTCAAGACGGCTTGGGACAAAATTGTTGATTATCCCATTGGCTCAGGTGAGCACCTGCTTCAAGCGGAATTCAGCGGTCAGCAGATCAGGCTGTTTGTGGATGGTGCGCTGGTGCTGGAGGCTGAGGATGCAGATCTGGCAACAGGCTCGGCAGGGTTGTTGTCCGGCAGGGCGAATGCCTATTTTGATGATTTCAAGGTGGAGCTGCTGGATGGTCTGGCAGCGCCGGTTATCTCCTCGGTGGAGGAGCAGGCTTTCGGGGCCGGTCAACCCCGGAAGGCCAAAGTGACGTTCTCGCAGGTGCCGGGAGCTGAGGGATACAGGATCAAATCCGCCAATGAAGCGGGTCAATACCTGGATGAACGGGTGGTTCAAGATCCGCAGGCTGTGGAAGCGACTATTGCCGGTTTGGCGGCCGGCACTACGTATAAAGTGGCTGTCAGCGCCTATGGCTCCGAACTGGAGGGACCCAACAGCGAAGCTGTGCAGGTGAAGACGGCGGTTGAACCCGGTTCGCCTGTCCCGACATATACCGTGATGTTCGATTCTGCTGGTGGCAGCGCGGTCGCAAGCGCCACTCAGGTGAGCGCGGGAACGACGATTCATGCGCCGGATGCGCCGGTATTGAGCGGGTACACGTTCACCGGCTGGTACACGGACACAGCGTACACGGATGCGTGGGATTTCAACGCGGACACGATAACCTCCGATACTACTTTGTATGCGAAGTGGACGAAGAACGAGTCGGCGCCTGTGGCAAGCAGCGTGAGGTTCACGGGTACGGCGCAGGTTGGCCAGACGCTGCAAGGAAGCTATGTGTATGAGGATGAGGATCGGGATCAGGAGGGTGCAAGCCTCCTTCAGTGGTATCGCTCTGACGATGCTGCGGGAACGAATCAAACGGCGATTGCAGGCGCAACCTCCCTGGCGTATTTGCTAAGCGCGGCGGACACAGGGAAATATATCAGCTTTGCAGTGACGCCCGTCGCATTGACGGGTACAACGACAGGCTCAACAGTGGAGAGTTCGAGGAGCGGGGCAGTTGCGGCAGCCTCAAGCCATCCCGTATACGTCAGTCCCCCGGGCAACCCGGGCGTTGGTGAAGAGGCTGAGGTGTTCGTCAACGGCAAAACGGAGCAGGTGGGGTCAACAACCTCGGGCAGCCGAAACGGGCAAACCGTAATCACCCTGATCCTCGACCGGCAGAAAATGGCGAATATGCTGGATGCTGAAGGGAACCATGCCGTTGTCACCATTCCATTCACAGAGGCTGCCAATATCCTGGTCAGTGAACTGAACGGCCAGTTGATCAAGGACATGGAAGACCGCCAGGCTACACTGGTGATTCGGACAGATAAAGCGACCTATACGCTCCCTGCGGCACAGATTAATATTAGTGCTGTGTCTGCGCAGCTTGGCAGCTCTGTCCCCTTGCAGGATATCAGGATTCGGATCGAAATCGCTGAGCCAACGGCAGACAATATCAAGAAGGCAGAGGCTGCGGCAGCCCAAGGAGCCTTCACTCTCCTCGGAATGCCGCTGGAATTCAAGGTTACAGGTACAAGCGGCGGCGAAACAGTGGATATTACCTCGTTCAATGCTTACGTGGAACGAAGCATCGTGCTTGAGGAGGGCGTGGACCCGGCACAAATCTCCACAGCAGTGATCATCGAACCGGATGGAACTGCGCGGCATGTACCGACCAAGGCTGCGCTTGTCAACGGCAGGTATTATGCCGTCATCAACAGCCTGACCAACAGCATGTATGCGGTGGTATGGAATCCCCGTGAATTCGCAGATGCGGCGAATCATTGGGCGAAGGCGTCTATCCATAATATGGGAGCGCGAATGGTGATCGATGGCACGGGGAAGGACACCTTCAGTCCCGACCGGGATATTACCCGCGCCGAGTTTGCGGCCATGATCGTCCGCGGGCTGGGGCTCAAGCCTGAGGCGGGGAAAGCGGCATTTGCGGATGTGTCTGCGGAGGATTGGTACAGCGGTGCGATTTATACGGCGTATGCGCATGATCTCATCGACGGCTTCGCGGACGGGACATTCCGTCCCAATGAGCAAATCACACGGGAACAAGCCATGGTGGTCATCGCTAAGGCGATTGCGCTTACCCCGCTCAAGGATAAGCCAGCGGTACAAGAGGCAGCTGCCATACCGGGTGCTTACAAGGATTTTGCGGAAGTATCGGCTTGGGCGCAAAGCAATATTGTGAAGGTTGTGCAGTCAGGCATCGTGACGGGCAGAAGCGGTTCAATGCTTGCTCCCCATGAGAGGATTACCAGAGCGGAAGTGGCAGCGATCATCGAGCGGCTGCTGCTGAAGGCGGGATTAATCTAACAAGCAACGAAACAGGCTCCCAATCATCAATTGATTGGGAGCCTATCCGTTTTATCACCCGCATGCAACCGCATCAGCCCCCCAATTCAGCTTTCTCGGCCTTTTTGAGGGAGTGGAATACCAGATCGTAGGAGTGGTCAATCATGCTGCACAGTTCCTCCTCTTCAATTGAACCGTCCAGGATGACGGTATTCCAGTGCTTCTTGTTCATATGATAGCCGGGAGTAATCGAAGCATATTGCTGCCGCAGATTCTCGGCGATGAACGGGTCGCATTTCAGATTGATGGTGAGCGGTCTGGCCGATTCGGCAACCAGGGCGTACATTTTCGAGGCGACCTTGAAGACCAGAGCGCCTTCGCCGAACGGGTATGAACGGGTCGATCCGTTTTTTTTCAAGCAGTAATCCGTTAGCATTTTTATATCCACAGTTTGAGTCCTCCTGTACAAGCTTCTTAAGGTTTATTTTACCACATTGGAGCAACCAGGAAGAGCTCCTATCGCATATTTGGAGCAATCGGGAACATAGCCTATCCCATATATGGAGCAACCGGAAAAGCCGCTATCGCATATCGGTGCAAATTTGTAAAAATTCGTCTATTCGGAAATTGACAATCATCCTGGATGGGCTTACCATAATATATGGATATATATATATCGAAACGATATATATCAAGACGGTATAGAGCGCGTATTCTCCCAGCGCACGTTTTGACCGCATGGAATGGAGGCAGCTATGCTGGAATACATTATTTTGGGGTTTCTCATGGACAGGGAATTGAGCGGGTATGATTTGAAGCAGACAATGGCCTCAAGCACATCCTATTTTTTTGACGCAAGCTTCGGCAGTATTTATCCTGCCTTGAAGAAGCTGGAGACACGCGGCGATGTCCGTGCAACGGAGGTGGTGGACGGCGGCAAGTTCAAGAAACTGTATGCGATTCAAGCCACAGGCAGGGAGACTTTTAGGGCCTGGCTTGCCGGACCGATTCCCTTCTCCAGAACCAAGCCGGACCACCTGATTCCTGTTTTCTTCTACCGGTTCCTGTCGCCTGAGGAGCGGAAGGAGCGGCTGGAGAAGCTGATAAGTGAGGCGCAGGCTGTTCTCGGTGAGCTGGCTGCCCAGGAAGAAGATGTTGCATGCAAGGCCGACTTGTATCAGCACTCGGCGCTGGCCTTCGGATTGCAGTACTACCGGCTTGTCATTGACTGGTGCCGGCGCTTATTGCAGGAGGATGCGGTTACATCATATATAGAGACGGGAGATGGCGGACAATGAGGATCGCGGTCGTAAACGGCAGTCCCAAGGGCGAGATGAGTGTAACCATGCAGTACGTGAAGTATATGGAGAAGAAGTTTAGCCAGCATGAGTTTGTTTATCTGCATGTGGCCCATTCCATCAGAAGGCTTGAGCGGGATGAGGATGAATTTAACAAGGTGATTGAGACGGTCCGGAGCGCAGATGCCGTTCTTTGGGGGTTTCCGTTGTATGTATATCTGGTTCACGGCAGCTACAAGCGGTTCGTGGAGCTGATCTGGGAGCGGGGAGTGCAGGATGCCTTCAAGGATAAATATGCGGCGCTGCTTGCCACCTCGATCCACTTTTTTGACCATACCGCCTTGAGTTATATGCATGCCGTTTGTGATGATCTGGAGATGAGGTATACGGAAGCCTATTCGGCCGATATGGATGATCTGATGAAGGAGAGCGAGCGGCAGCGGCTGCTTGCCTTCGCGGAGAACGTATTCGGGGCGGTCAGCCGCGGGAGTTCCGCCCTCAGAACGTATCATCCGGTGGATTATACTCCGCGGCAGTATACGCCTGCTCCCGTGGATGAGCCTATTGACACAAGGGGTCAGCGGGTAGTGATTGTGGTGGAATCCGCTGACCAGGCCCATAACACCGGCAGGATGGCGGAGCGCTTCAGGAAGCTGACAAGGGGGGATGTGATCGACCTGTCGCTCCTCAGGATCAAGGGGGGCTGCACCGGCTGTATTCATTGCGGTTTTGACAACGAATGCATATATGGTGATCGAGATGATATCGAGCGGACCTACCGCGCCATCAGCCAATATGATGTAATT
The DNA here is from genome assembly GCA_029256185.1 of Paenibacillaceae bacterium. Classification (GTDB taxonomy): domain Bacteria; phylum Bacillota; class Bacilli; order Paenibacillales; family NBRC-103111; genus Paenibacillus_AR. Next base: position 18,319 of record JAQSYI010000040.1, on the reverse strand, counting down.
GTGTTTGCAGCGGCGGTCCGGGACAGGTATTTGTCGGCCCGGTGGAAAACCTTCGTGGACAGACGGTTTTTTATTACGCATCAGCCTCATTTCGTCGGCAAGCAAATCGCTTATCTGATATCGGGACCCTTAAGCCAGCTTCATAATCTGCAGGAGGTGCTGCAGGCTAACACGGAGCTGGAGCGGGCGAATCTGGCAGGGTTTCTATCCGATGAATATGCAAGCTCCGCCGAGATTGATGAGCGGATGGAGGTGCTGGCCGAACGGCTGATCGACTGCTCAGTGAAGCGTTATGTGCAGCCCAGAACCTTCCTTGGCATTGGGGGGATGAAGATTTTCCGGGATGACGTATGGGGCCGGCTCCGGTTTGTGTTTCAGGGAGATCACCGCTATTATAAGAAAAATGGGTATTATGACTTCCCCCACAAGCAGTATGGCACACGAATTGCCAATCTGTTCATGGTACTCTTGACCAAGATTCCTCCCGTCAAGAAGAGCATCCAGCAAAATATGAAATCCCACATGATCAGCTCCCTTCAAAAAGTGGTGAAAGAGAAGTGAGGACGCGAAGGAGGGATGGGCAATGGAGCGGTGGATCGCAAGCGTCGGGATCGATGTGGGCACAAGCACAACCAAGTGGATCCGCTCCCGGCTGAAGCTGGTCAGATCCTCCGGGGCCTCTGCCCTGCCGCGCTACGAGATCGCCGAGCGCCGCATCGAATACGAAAGCCCGCTCTATGCCACGCCTCTCACGGAAGAGGATGCGATTGATCCGGCGGCTTTGACGGCTCTCCTGGAACGGGAGTATGCCAATGCGGGGCTGCTGCCGGAGGCGGTAGAAACGGGGGCGGTGATCATCACCGGGGAGACGGCAGCCCGGCGGAATGCCAGGGAGGTGCTTCACCGCCTGGCCCGGCTCTCCGGGCAGCTGGTGGCGGCAGCGGCGGGAGCGGAGCTGGAGGCGCTGCTTGCAGGCTTTGGCTCGGGGGCGCGCAGGCGCTCGCTGGAGACGGAAGGAATCATTGCCAATGTGGATATTGGCGGAGGAACGGCCAATGCCGTGTATTTCCTGCGGGGGGAGCGGATTGCCACGGCGACCTTCCATATAGGGGGGCGGCTGGTCAGGCTGGATGCGCAGGGCCGCGTGCTGTATGCCGCCGATGCTCTCAGGCGGTGGGATGCGGCGGCTGGTCTGGGAGGAGCTGTTCCCGCGGCGGGAGATGCGGTTTCCTTCACGCAGCTGCGGGCTTTGTGTGAACGGCTTGCCGGTACGCTTATCGCTTGTGTGTGCGGTGACAGCGCCGCAATGGCTGAGGCCGCGGAGCTGTCTGTGGGTCCTCCGGCGGTGTCCCTGCCCCTGCCGCAGGAGATTCTCATCTCCGGCGGTGTGGGCGCTCTTATGGGGGAGCCGGCTCCCGCCGCCATTGCCGAGACGGCCCGCTACGGCGACATGGGCCCGCTGCTGGCAGCTGCCCTGGCCGGCCTGGCAGCATCATCCGCAGACGGTGGCGTGCCGGTGCGGGCAGCGGACCATCCGGCCCGGGCCACGGTGATTGGGGCCGGAGCCTACAGCCTGGAGGTAAGCGGAGCGACCGTGTATTACAGTGACGGCCTGCTGCCGCTGCGCAACGTTCCGGTAGTGGTCTGCCGGATACCTGCGGAGGAAGCGGATTCTGTCTGCGGGGATCAGCCGCAGGTGGAGGAGGTTGTCGGCCTGGCGGTGAACCGCGGGGTGCAGCTGTATGGGGAGGCAGGAGGCGGGACGCCCTTTGCCCTGGCGGTCCGGACGGCAGGTTACTGCTCCTACCGTCGCCTGCAGCGTCTCGCCGCGGCAATTGCGGCGGGCTATGCAGCCGCTGTGCCGGATGCCGCCGCCCCGCTGGTGATCATCTGCGAGAGTGACCTGGCCAAGGCGCTGGCCTATTCGCTGCTGGGCAGGCTTGGAGGCGGAGAGGGACCGCAACAGAGGAGGAAGCTGGTCTGTCTGGATCAATTGGCCCCCTGTGAAGGAGAATATATCGATATCGGTGTCCCAATGAAGGAGGACATGGTGCCTGTAGTTATCAAGAGTCTGGTGTTTGGCGGCTGAGGGGAATCAGGGAGAGGAGGACGGGCAATGAAGCTGCAGACTATGCTGCGGGGCAGGTCATATGCCTTCCGCGGTCTGAAGGATGTATTGGCCAAGGCCAATGAGGAGCGCTCCGGCGACAGGCTGGCCGGAATTGCGGCCGGGGATATGACGGAACGGGTAGCCGCCAAGCTTCTGCTGGCGGACTGCACCCTCTCCCATATACGGGAGAACCCCCTGCTTCCTCCCGGTGAGGATGAGGTATCCCGGGTGATCGAGGAGGGGCTTGACCAGGAGATGTACGCGGCTGTCCGGGGCTGGACGGTGGCTGAGCTGCGGGAATACATCCTGGCTGCCGGGACCGGAGGCAGCGATCTGCTCCGGCTGGGCCGGGGGCTGACCAGTGAGATGATTGCCGCGGTATGCAAGCTCATGTCCAATCTGGACCTGATCCAGGCGGCCGCCAAGCTGGAGATTGTCACCACCTGCCGCACCTCCATCGGATACAGGGGGACGCTGGCATCACGGGCCCAGCCCAACCACCCTGCCGACCATATCCCCGGGGTGAAAGCCTCCCTGTTCGAGGCGCTGGCTTACGGGATCGGCGATGCGGTAATCGGCATTAATCCGGTGGGGGATACCACCGAAACGGTCAAGTCGCTGCTTCACGCTACCCGCGAGGTGATTGAGCATTGGCGCATTCCTGCCCAGAACTGTGTGCTGGGGCATGTGACCACCCAGATGCGGGCAGTGGAGGAGGGAGCTCCCGCCGATCTGTTGTTTCAGAGCCTGGCCGGAACGGAGGAGGCGAACCTGGGCTTCGGGATTGACCTGGCGCTGCTGTTGGAGGCCGATGCGCTTATCCGGGAGCGGGGCACTGCGCCAGGCAAGAACCGCTGGTATTTTGAGACGGGGCAGGGCTCGGAGCTGTCGTCCGGGGCCCACGGCGGCATTGACCAGGTGACGCTGGAGGCGCGCTGCTACGGGCTGGCCAGGCGGTTTCAGCCGTTCATCGTCAACACGGTGGTGGGCTTCATCGGTCCGGAATACCTGTATGACAGCAAGCAGGTGACCAGGGCGGGGCTGGAGGATCATTTCATGGGGAAGCTGCATGGCTTGCCCATGGGCGTGGATGTCTGCTACACCAATCATATGAAGGCGGACCAGAATGATATGGAGGCGTTGGGGGTTCTGCTTGCCGCAGCAGGAGTGAATTTCGTGATTGGAGTGCCCATGGGGGATGACTGCATGCTGAACTATCAATCCTTAAGCTATCACGATATTGCCGCTATCCGGGAAACGCTCGCCTTGCGGCCTGCGCCCGAATTCGCCGCCTGGCTGGAAGAGCGGGGACTTTACTCGAACGGCAGGCTGACCGCCGCGGCGGGAGATCCGAGAATCTTCCTGTACTGAAATACACTGAACTGACACTGCGGCCGCCCGCCGGGCTTCTTCGACTCTGCGGGACACATATCCGGGTTATACTATAGGGGGAGAGCGTATGGAGAACACGGCTAATTCCAAGAACGGCGACCCGTTCATCCGCTGGTTGCAGCAGACGCCTGCGCGGCTTGATGCGGGCAGAACGGGCACAAGGCCTTTGACCCGGGAGATGTTGAAGCTCAGGCTGGATCATGCGGAAGCGGTGGATGCGGTTTATGGAGAGGTCCGGGCAGAGACGCTGGCCGGATTCGGCCTGTTCCAGGTGGAAACCCGGTACGGCAGCAAGGAAGAGTATCTGCATAATCCCGACAGCGGCCGGATGCTGGCGGAGGCCGGAGCAGAGGAGCTTGTCCGCCGCTGCAAGCCTGCCCCCCAGGTGCAGATCGTTGTTTCCGACGGGTTAAGCGCCAGAGCCATCGACGATAATCTGCCCGATGTGCTGCCTGCTCTGCGGGACTCCCTGTGGGCTAACGGCCTGCAGGAAGGAACCGCCTTCTTCGTCAAGGGGGGGAGGGTTGGCGTGATGGACGATATTGGCCGGCTGCTCCAGCCGGAAGTGCTGGTGCTGCTGATCGGAGAGCGTCCGGGTCTGGTGACGGCCTCCTCCATGAGCGCCTACATGTGCTACCGTCCGGGACCGGGACGCAAGGATGCGGAGCGCAATGTCATCTCCAATATCCACCCAAACGGTACTCCTCCGGTGGAGGCGGGGGCCCATATCGGCAGTCTGCTGCGCAAGATGGTGGAGCAGCAGACAAGCGGCGTGAAGCTGATCGTGTGAGAAGCCCCTGAAACATTCGTACGCCGACCTGCGTTTATTAGAGTAGTAGACAAAAACCATTTTCGCATAATGGGGGTGCTGGTCATGAGGTTTCTGCCTGCCAAGAGAAGCTCCGGATGGGTTATATGGATGGCGGGATACGGGCTGCTGTTGTCGCTGCTGCTGTGGGCAGTACGGTTTATCGCCTGGGGAGAAGGCTTCGATGCTGTTATCGCCCTGCGTTTTGTGTTGTTTGCCTTTGTAATGTCGTTAATCATCAACGGCTTCGGATGGCTCGGGGCCCGCTGGGTTTGGACCCTGACGACAGCCGGTGTGGCGGTGGGCATCGCCGCAATCTTCATTTATGCCAACAGGGAGATGGACGGCTGGGGAGATCTGATTGGGCTGCTTGCTTTTATGGAGTGTGTGGTGATCGGGTTCGCGTTGGGGCTGCTGGCAGACGGGGTGCGTTTCATTGCAATCAAGCGGCGGGAGAAAGCCTGAATTCACGCTGCCGCGGGCTTCGAAAAGCCAGGACTTTGTCCTGGTTTTTTGAGATAGATAGAAAGTATATCATTCCGAGGAAGGGGATTCCTATCTCCCTGGATCAAGTGGTGAAGGAACTGGAAACAAAGGGCGCATGGGAGGATATATAACGGAAATTTTTGACCTTATCAGGAGGTTTTTCGATATTTACCGAGATTTAACGGAAAAAATTTCCGTTAACTCCCTCCAAACCAGGTCAAAATGCCTGTTTCGGGGCGATCAGGAGGAGATAGCGGAAAAAATTTCCGCTAAATCAGCGAGAAATGATGAATTTGCAGGAATAGCGGAAAAAATTTCCGTTAGGAGTAAGCGGAGCGGGACCGTCATATAGGAAAAAGGCGTGACTCCTTTGGCAACTAAAAAGGACCTGGCGGAAGTTCTTCCGCCAGGTTTTTCTAACATATATATTAATTTTGAGAAGCTTTTCAATCCCAATTTTTTTCCTTACTGATTTTGTAACATTTGCTATAGTCAAACTGGTTTTTTTCATGATATATTCTAAATAAAGTGATAAAAGTCACAAAATTATCAGAATTGTTGGACAATTTGTGAAAAGATAGGGGATATTCCGGGGCGAAGGGGATGACAGAGATGAAAGCAAAGAGAATTCTTCAGGCATTAACAGGGATGCTGGCTGTAGGTATTCTAAGCGGCTGTGAGACGGACATGGTTGTGCTCAATCCTCAAGGGCCTGTAGCCAGAAGCATTGCCGACCTGATCAACATGTCCATGCTGTGGATGCTGCTGGTGGTCGTGGTTGTCATCGGTCTATTTATTTACATTGTCTGGAAGTACCGGGAGAAGCCTGAGAACAAGGATTACGAGCCGCCAGAGGAGCACGGCAGCCTGGCCTTGGAGATTACATGGGTAACTATTCCCGTATTGATCCTCATCGCGCTGGCTGTTCCCACCGTGAAGACGTTGTATCAGCTGGAGAAGGTCCCGGAAGGGTATGAGAACCAGGAACCGCTGGTGATTCACGTCACCTCGGCGGATTGGAAGTGGATCTTCAGCTACCCCGAGCAGGGGATTGAGACTGTCAATTATGTGAATATTCCTGCGAGCCGTCCGGTGGATTTTCGCTTGACCTCGGCAACCACAATGCAGTCCTTCTGGATTCCCGCTCTGGCCGGACAGAAGTATACCATGGCCAAGATGGAGAACCAGCTCTATGTGGTGGCTGATAACCCTGGCTCTTATATGGGGCGCAATACCAACTTTAACGGCAGAGGCTATGCCGATATGGCCTTTGAAGTGTTGGCCCAGACCGAGAAGGATTTCGAATCCTGGATCTCGGATGTGAAGAGGACCGCCCCCAAGTTGACGGAGGAGGAGTACGAGAAGCTGCTGAAGCCTACTCATCTGGGCCAGCAGACATACTCCAATACCCATCTGGAGTGGGTGGACCACGCTCATGCGGATTCGCCCAGCTACACCAATGCCGAGCTGTACCGCTTAGAGCACAGTTACCCCGGCAGGGTATTCGAAGAGCCTGACAATTACAAGAACGGGCGGGAAGGCACAAAGACGGATGGGGGCGAGTCGAATGAACTTCATAAGCATTAAGTGGAATGAGCTTCTGGTTACAGGCGATCCGATGATTCTGGGCGCCCAGGTTATGATTGTGCTCAGCATGGTCGGCGGCGTTGCCGGCATCACTTATCTCAAGCGTTGGAAATGGCTGTGGAAGGAATGGCTGACTACAGTTGACCATAAAAAAATCGGCATCATGTACATTATATCCGCCGTGCTTATGTTTTTCCGGGGCGGCGTGGACGGCCTGATGATGAAGGTGCAGACCTCCCGTCCGGAGATGGAATTTCTCAATGCCCAGCACTATAACGAGGTGTTTACCACCCACGGGGTAATCATGATTCTGTTTATGGCCATGCCGTTTCTGATCGGGCTGATGAATGTGATCATTCCGCTGCAGATCGGGGCCAGAGATGTGGCTTTTCCCCAGCTGAACGCCCTGAGCTTCTGGCTGTTCTTCAGCGGCGCCATGCTGTTCAACCTGAGCTTCGTGGTTGGCGGCTCCCCGGATGCCGGTTGGACCTCCTACTTCCCGCTCGCGGGCAAGGAGTTCAGTCCGGGCATCGGCAACAACTATTACGCCGTCGCCCTGCAGATCGCCGGGCTTGGGACCTTGATGACGGGGATCAACTTCATTGTCACCATCCTGAAGATGCGGACCAAGGGCATGACCCTGCTGAAGATGCCCATGTTTACCTGGACCTCCTTCATTACATCGGTCATCATTGTGGCGGCCTTCCCGATTCTGACCGTGGCGCTTGCGCTGATGACCTTTGACCGGCTGTTCGGCACCCACTTCTTCACCGTCTCCGGCGGAGGCATGGATATGCTGTGGGCCAATCTGTTCTGGCTGTGGGGGCATCCGGAGGTTTATATCGTTATTCTGCCGGCCTTCGGTATTTTCTCCGAGGTCATCTCCACCTTCTCGCGCAAAACATTGTACGGCTATATGTCGATGATTGTATCCATCGTGGGCATTGCCATTCTCAGCATGATCGTATGGGTTCACCATTTCTACACCATGGGAGCGGGGCCCGGGGTCAACTCGTTCTTCTCCCTCTCCACCATGCTCATCGCCGTTCCCACGGGGGTGAAGATGTTCAACTGGCTGTTCACCATGCGCAAGGGGCGCATCCGCATGACGACGGCGATGCTGTGGGCGCTGGCCTTTGTGCCGTGCTTTGTCATCGGCGGCGTGACCGGGGTGATGCTGGCCATGGGAGCTGCGGATTACCAGTACCACAACACCCTGTTCCTGGTGGCGCATTTCCACTACGTGCTGATTCCGGGTGTAGTATTCGCCGTATTTGCCGCCTTATACTATTGGTGGCCCAAGATGTTCGGGCATCTGCTTAATGAGCGCCTGGGCAAATGGCATTTCTGGCTGTTCACTATCGGTTTCAATGTGACCTTCATGCCGATGTTCTTCCTGGGACTGAAGGGAGCCGTCCGCCGCGCCTACACCTATTCGGAGGAGTCGGGCTTTTCGCCCCTGTTCCTGGTATCCGGACTGGGCTCGGCCATTCTTGCCGCAGGCTTCGCAATGTTCTGCTACAATATTTACTGGAGCTTCCGCTATGCGGACCGCAACATTACCGGGGATCCCTGGGGCGGCCGCACGCTGGAATGGGCGACAGCCTCTCCTGTCCAGCATTATAATTTTGCCAAGCTGCCCGAGGTAAGCTCGCTTGATCCTTTCTGGAAGATGAAGAAGAACAATACGGGCTTGACCATCACCGATGCTGATCTGGAAGAGATTCATATGCCGAGCAATTCCGGTCTTCCGATCATCATCAGCGGCGTATTCTTCGTAGCCGGCTTCTTCCTGGTATTCGAATGGCATATCGCGGCGCTGGTGGTGACGCTTGGGGTGCTGGCCGGGCTGATCATCCGTTCCTTCGATTACAACGACGGGTACCATGTGCATAAGGATGAGATCAAGCGTACGGAGCAAGCCTGGAGAAGCGTGGAAGGAGAGGTGAATAAATATGGCGCATAATGAAAATCTTGCTGTACCCTTGGAGTACCGGACCCTGCAGAACAGAATGAACATATTGGGCTTCTGGATCTTCTTGGGAGCGGAAATCGTCTTGTTCGCCACTCTCTTCGGCGTCTACTCCGTGCTGAACCAGCGGTATGCCGGAGGACCCACTCATCAGGATCTGATCAATATCCGCGATGTGATGATTCAGACGGTCCTGCTCCTGACCTCCAGCTTCACCTGCGGAATCGCCATTCTGGAGATGCGCCGCGGCAAGCTGAAGGGGCTTATCACCTGGCTGGTGATAACGCTCGTCCTTGGCTTGGGCTTTCTCGGGATGGAATTAAACGAGTTCCGCCATTACGTGCATGAAGGGGCCACGATGCAGACCAGTGCCTTCTTGTCCAGCCTGTTCGTGCTGCTGGGCACCCACGGGCTTCACGTGACCTTCGGGATCGGTTGGGCGGTCCTGGTTATTATCCAACTGCTCCAGCGGGGACTGACTCCGGTTACCGCCCGCAAGACATTTATAATCGGCTTATACTGGCACTTCCTGGACGTGGTCTGGATTTTCATCTACACATTTGTGTACCTGAAAGGGTTGGTGGCATAGATGGAAAAGAAAACAGGAGGTTTTCCCCTCGCGCATGTGCTCGGCTTCCTGGGCGCTCTGCTCATGACCTTCGCCGCCAGCTTCATTGCGCTTAAGACGTCCTTCTCTTATCAGGCGATTATGTGGATCATCGGCTCTTTGGCCATTATCCAGGCCGGCCTGCAGCTGTTCATGTTCATGCACGTGAACGAGGGCGAAGAGAAGAAAATCCAGCTTATCAATATTGCCTACGGCGTATTCATGGCTGTGGTTATTGTAGCCGGAACCATCTGGGTCATGTCGTTTGGTCTGCACGATCATTAAGCGAATGGGCGGGCGGGTGAAGTCCCATCCTCAGCTTATCAAGGCCTTCTGCGCGGCTTGTCAAGGCCCTCACGGCAGCTTATTAACACCCTCTCCGCAGCCCGGGGAGGGTTCTTCCCTTTCCTGCCGATTGTGACGGAAGGGTTTTTGTTATATGATGAGCTGTGGAACAAATGCTTCACGAGGCAAGCCCTATTCCAGCAGAAAATGAGGAATCCCCTATGAACCCTAGAGAATCAGCCTATAAAATGCCTGCCGAATGGCAGCGCCATACCTGTACCTTCATCTCCTGGCCTGTGGCCGACTCCATGGTCTATCCGCAGGACTATGCGGCTGTCTGCAACGGCTATGAGGAGATTATCCGGGCTATTGCCGAGTTTGAGCCTGTCACTGTAATCGTCAATCCCGATGATCTGGAGCAGGTGAGGGCCAGGCTGGCCGGCACCCAAGCCGATTGTCTCCCCGTTCCCCACAATGACGCCTGGCTTCGCGACAACGGCCCTACCTTCCTGACAAGAGCGGACGGCGGTTTGGGCGCTGTCAACTGGGGTTTCAATGCCTGGGGCGGCAAATACGAGCCGTGGGATCTGGACGATCAAGTGGCGCCTGCCATTATCGCCCATACAGGTGTAACGCGATTCGACGCTCCCCTTGTGATGGAGGGAGGGTCCATTCACACGGACGGCGAGGGCACTCTTCTTACCACGGAGGAATGTCTGCTTCATCCCAACCGCAATCCGGAGCTTGACCGGGATCAGATCACAGGCTTGCTGCGGCAATATATTGATATCGACAAGATCATCTGGCTCAAACGGGGCTTAAGCGGCGACGAAACGGACGGGCATGTGGACAATGTAGCCTGCTTCGCGGCGCCGGGCAAGATTATTCTGCAGGTGTGCAACGATCCTGAGGATGCCAATTATGCCATCTCTCAAGAGAATCTGCGGATTCTGGACAGCTCTGTGGACGCGCAGGGGAGGAAGCCCGAGATCATCGCCATCCGGCAGCCTCCTTTGCGGCAGTACGGGGGCAAACGGCTGACCCTGAGCTATCTGAACTTTTATTTCGTCAATGACGGCATTATTCTCCCCGTCTTCGGAGGGGATGCGGCAGAGACCGACCGTCTGGCTGAGCAGGCTCTGGCGGCGGCTTTTCCCGGCAGAAGAATCCGTACCGTAAACGGTATGGCCATAATCAAGGAAGGCGGCAATGTGCATTGCACCACGCAGCAGATGCCTGCCCCAACCCATTCGTAGGAGGGAGCGAACACGATGAGAAAAGTAACCGTAGCCGCCACGCAGATGAGCTGTTCATCCGACATAGAGAGCAATATCAGCAAGGCCGAGGCCCTGGTCAGGCAGGCAGCCGCCCAAGGCGCCCAGATTATTCTGCTGCAGGAGCTGTTTGAGACCCCGTATTTCTGCCAGAAGGAGAAGTCGGATTATTACGCCTATGCCACGGAACTGGAGGAGAACAAGGCAGTGAACCATTTCCGCGGGATTGCCCGGGAATTGCAGGTGGTGCTGCCTATCAGCTTCTATGAGAAGAAAAACTACGCGCGCTATAATTCTCTTGCGGTGATTGACGCGGACGGCAGTGTTCTCGGCACGTACCGCAAGAGCCATATTCCCGACGGCCCGGGCTACGAGGAGAAGTTCTACTTCAACCCCGGCGACACAGGCTTCCGGGTCTGGAATACCCGTTATGCCAAGATCGGCGTAGGAGTCTGTTGGGATCAATGGTATCCCGAGGCGGCAAGGTGCATGGCGCTGATGGGAGCGGAGCTTCTGTTTTATCCTACGGCGATCGGGTCGGAGCCCCAGGACGGCTCCATCGATTCCAAGGACCATTGGCAGATGTGCATGCTGGGTCATGCGGCAGCCAATCTGATGCCTGTGATTGCCTCCAACCGGATCGGCGCGGAATCGGATGAGGATTCCAGCATTACCTTCTACGGCTCATCCTTCATCGCCGGGAATCAAGGCAATAAGCTGGCCGAAGCCGGGCGCGGGGAAGAAGCGGTGCTGACCGCCGAGTTCGACTTGGATCAGCTGGAGGTTCAGCGCATTGAATGGGGCATCTTCCGCGACCGGCGCCCTGATCTCTACCGGGCTATCGCCACCTATGACGGAGTCACGCCCCGCCAATAACAGTCAGCCTCTCCATCCAGGGTCACACCTTGGGGGAGAGGTTTTTTTGATTTTGCGCCTGCCTCAGCTATTTTGCGATAGAGCGGTGACGTTGTGAATTGTACCATGCTATAATCATTATAGATATTTGGAGACCATCTGTGTTCTTGACTCGTGGAGTCAGTAACGCAACTGGTCTTTTCTTGTTATAAATACAAGGTTCGACAGAAAAGGTGAAAGATAGTAATATAATAATAAGAGGAATAAATTAGGAAATATAAAGTAACGAGTCTTCGGAGAGGTGATGATATGCGCAAGTTTCACAGCACTCTTATCAGGAGCTTTCTTCTGATTGTGCTGCTTCTGGCGGGCGCTATGCCTATTAAGCCCGTATCTGTCTTCGGAGAAGCTGCGGCTGCTCGTGATCCAAGGGTGCTCGTGCTGAATTCTTACCACAAGGGGTTTGCCTGGACGGATGATCAGACGGCAGGAATTACCGACACTTTGAAGAGCTCTTACCGGAATCCGACCATCTATACGGAGTATGCCGACTGGAAAAGGTTTCCTACCGAATTGGGGACGGATAACTTGTATGCCAGCCTGCTGTACAAGTATTCCGGGACGGATATCGATCTGATCGTGGCCACCGATGATTTTGCGCTGGACTTCGTCTTGAAGAACAGAGCGCGGCTCTTTAACAACGCTCCCGTTATATTCAGCGGCGTGAATGAATCCAGCGCCGAATTATTGCTGCGGGGACAGAAGAATGTAACCGGGGTTTTGGAGAACCTCTACCCTTCCGAAACTGTGGACGCGGCGCTTCAGCTTAACTCCGGCCTGAAAAATATCTATCTCCTGTTCGACCAATCCGAAAGCGGAGCCACCACAGGCTATATGACCAATGAGAGGCTGAAGCAGACTCATCCCGGCCTGAATCTGATCTCCATGGATAATATGTCATTCGAACAGGTGCTGGAGGTTGCAGAAGGGCTGCGGGAGAAGGAAGACGCCATTCTGATTACCACTTACTTCAGTGACAAGGACGGGACCAATATTGAATTCGAGACAGCGGTGGAGCGGATCAGCGCCGCAACCAAGGCACCGGTCTACAACTTGTATGACTTTGCTCTGAACCATGGAGCAATCGGCGGAAGCATGATCAGCGGCAAAACCCAGGGAGCGGAAGCTGCCCGGCTTGCTCTCCGGATCCTGGACGGTGAGGCTGCGGATCTTATCCCGGTAAAGCCGGACACTATGTTCCGCACCGTATTTGATTATAATGTCATGCAGCGCCTGGGCGTTTCGGAGGATGATTTGCCGCGGGGCAGCGAAATGATTAACAAGCCCTTTTCCTTCTATGAAACGTACCGGAGTCTTGTATTAAGTGTAATGACTGCATTCGTTGTATTGCTCGCTTTTATCCTTGTTCTCATTGCCCATATCCGCCAGATCCGCAGGATGCGCCTGGAACTGAGTCTGAACAATCAAGAGCTGATTCAGCTCAATGAGGAACTGGAGGCGTCCGATGAGGAGCTTCGCCAGCAATTCGATGAAATCTCCGAGGTGAAGGAGAGTCTGGCCAAGAGCGAGGAGAGGTTCAGGCTGGCGACCGTCGGCTCCAACACCATCATATGGGATATGGATATGAGCAGCATGACCTATTATTTTTCCGAGCGGTGGTATGCGCTTCTTGGTTATGAGAAGGATGAACTGGATGAGCGCAACGGCGGCTGGCAGACCATTATTCATCCCGAGGATATGTCTGAGGCGGAGCGTTCCCGCATGCTGCATCTGAGCGGAGAGACGCCGGACTACGAGTGTGAATACAGAATGAGAACCAAGTCTGGCGAATACATATGGTTTCAGGTCCGGGGGAAGATCAGCCAGGATCATTATTATCATAACTTCCGGTTTGCAGGCTCTATGACGGATATAACGGAACGAAAGGAGTATGAGTTCAAGCTTCAGCTAAGCTATCAGGAATTGGAGGTTACTTATGAGGAGCTAACCGCGCTCCAGGAAGAACTGACTGAGCAATACGAGAAGCTGCTGGAAAATCAGGAGAAGCTGAAGAGCAGCGAGGAACGGTACCGGCTTATTACCGAAGCCACGAACGACGGCATCTGGGAATATGATTACCGGACCAAGACCAGGTCCATCTCGGACCGATGGCGGGAGCTGCTTCAGATTACGGACGAGCAGATCAGCCGGCACCGCATATTCAGCGACTTCATTCATCCGGATGACCGTGCGCTTTTCCAGCGGAGCCTGGAGGAGCACAAGGCCGGCCATACCAGCCATTACCAATGTGAATACCGGCTGAGGCTGGGTACAGGGGAGTACCGTTGGTTTCTTGGCAGGGGCAAGGCCCAATTCGGTTTGGATGGGGCTGTATGCAGAGTCATCGGCTCGGATACGGATATCCATCCGCTGAAGCAATACCAGGAGCAGCTGCACGAGCTGGCCTATTTCGATCCGCTTAGCGGCCTGCCCAACAAGCTCACTCTCTCGGAGGAACTGGCCCGCTATTTCGAAGGTTGTGTGGAAGGACAGACTGCACTGTTTTTCCTCGATATTGACAACTTCAAATATATTAATGACACGATGGGACATACCTTCGGCGATATGTTGTTGCGCAAGGTCAGCGAGAGGCTGGGCACTCTCTCGGACAGCAACGCTTCCTACTTCCGGTTGGGCGGAGATGAGTTCGTTATTTTCCTCAAAGCGCAAAAAGACGATGAGGAGATCACCCGGTATGCGGAAAGGCTGCTGCAAAGGCTGGAAGAGCCCTTCTATATCGATGAGAGCAGCGTCCATATCTCCGCGAGCATTGGCATAGCGCAGTACCCCATGGCAGGCAGCAACGGGGAGGAGCTTCTGATGAATGCCGATGTGGCCATGTACAAGGCCAAGGAGAAGGGCAAAGGGAATTATGTGGTTTACGGGCAGGAACTGCAGCAATCCTTCACTGAACGGATGGTAATCGAGAAGCATCTGCGCACGGCTTTGGCCAATGAGGAATTGGAGCTGTATTATCAGCCGCAGTTTCATCTGCAATCCGGCGAGGTAACCGGCTTCGAAGCACTGATCCGCTGGAACAGTCCGCAGCTTGGGCGGGTGTCCCCGTTATCCTTCATCCGGATTGCGGAGGACTGCCAGTTGATTCTGCCCATCGGAACCTGGGTGTTGGCCACCGCCTGCTCTTTTATCCGGGGCATCCATGTTATGGGGTATAAGGACTTCCGGATTTCGGTGAATATCTCCATTGTCCAGCTCATCCAGGACACGTTCATTGATACGGTTCTTCAGACCCTGCAGGAAACAAAACTGTCTCCCGAATATCTGGAGATTGAGATTACCGAATCCATCTTCATGGAGTCCTTCGAGACCATTGTGGAAAAGCTGGAGCTGTTGAAGGGGATGGGCATCCATATTGCGCTGGATGACTTTGGGACTGGCTATTCCTCGCTCAGCTATCTGAAGGAGCTGCCGATTACGACGCTGAAGGTGGACAAAACCTTTATCGATGACGTTCCCGATGTGCAGGGCAGCCGGTCGCTTGCCAGCTCAATTGTAATGATCGGGCACAGAATGGGATTGGAGGTCATTGCGGAGGGTGTGGAATCGGAGGACCAGCTGCACTATCTGCGGAGAAGAAACTGCGACAAGATCCAGGGGTATCTCATCAGCCGGCCTCTTCCTGCGCAAGAGATCCCTCAATGGTTGAAGGATACGGGCAAACCGGGATTTTTGCCGGTAATGGAAGATTGATTTTTTAAAGAGCAAGACCCGAGGCGCGTTTTTCCGGAGGGAAAGACGCAGGCCTGCGGGTCTTTTTTTTGAAGCATGAACGGATATGCGGGGAGTTCCCGGCTTCTTGACAACCGCACGGGATCACAGGACGCCGTCAGGTGCTTATCCATATATCCTATGCAGATTTGCCGGCAGGGCTTGGTTGCTGCTGCCGACGGGGCCGTAACCGTCCGTTAATCATCTGCCTCAGTGAATCCGCGTTAACCAGTATAATGCCGGTCAATATAACGGCCGCTCCAGCGAAGGTCAGCCAGGAGAAAGGCTCATCATATACAACAATTCCCAGGACGAGTGCTATGAGCGGAGAAATATACAGCCAGGTGGAGGGAAATACCGGATTGGTGCGGGACACCAGCCAGTAAAACAGACTATGACCCAGCATGGAGCCGGCAATAATCAGATAGAGCAGAGAGCCTGTTGCGCCGCGTGACGTTAAAGCCATCAAATCTCCTCTCCCGGGGCGCTCCACAAGCAAGGACAGGACCATCAGCAGACCGCCTCCGTAGAGCATCTGGGCGGCATTCATGGCAATGGGAGAGACATTAGAGAAGCGCTTCATCACATGCTTGGAGTAAAGTGCGCCGGAGGAGTAACAGAATTCTCCCACAATCACCAGTGCGCATCCCGCCAGCCACAGCAGACTGATGTCAATGGCCATCCCCGGCAGCATGATGAGCAGCACGCCTGCAAAACCGACGATACAGCCGGCAACCGCCTTGGGAGAGGTCCGTTGGCGCAGCGCAAAAGCTTGGAGCAGCAGAATCATAATAGGACCCGTGGCCGACAGAACCGCGGCCAGGCCGGAGCTGATATGCTGCTCTGCCCAGTAGAGTGTGGAGAAGGTGCCGAAGGTAAGCCCGGCCCCGGTAATCAGCATTTCCTTGCGCCCAAGCAGCGACCAAGTAGCTTGCTTTCTCACAATCATGACCGCCAACAGGATGCCTCCGGCTGCCACGAACCGGATTCCAGCCGATAGAAAAGGCAATGCTCCAGCGTCAATCCCCACCCGTATAGCCAAAAATGTCGTGCCAAAAATCAAGCACATCGCCAGAAAGCCTATAGCGATCATCGAGTATTCCCCCTGCCGGTAAATGGTTTCTTCCCATCATACTTCATCGATGACAGAACAGAATGAAGACAGTAGAACAGTTAGGCGAAATATGAGGTACAATGGGGATATGGATTTTGTTCGGCGAAACGATGAAGCAATGTGTTTAATGAAGAAGGCAGGTGGGCAGACATGAGAAAAAAAGCTGCTGCGGAAGGCCAGCTCTATCATCGGTTTGAGCAGGTCATGGATTATTTGAACAACCGGATCAGCCGGGGAGAGTGGGGGGCTCATGAAAAGTTGCCCTCTGTACGGCAATTGGCTCTGGAGCTGAAGGTGCACCGCCTGACGGTCTTCCGGGCATACCAGGAGCTGAAGGCCCAAGGCCAAGTATATGTGAAGGATAAATCCGGCTACTATGTCCATCCGGAGATGCAGGCGGATGTTGCCGAACCGGACAAAGGGGCGATTGTGCCTTCCTATCAGATGAGGAATTATTTGTCCGAGATTCACCGGATTCCGGTGGACTTTCAGTTCTCGGAAGCGTTGATTGATCCTAATTTGCTGCCCAATATGTATTTCTCGGATTATGTGAAGAAAGTGTTCGATCTGTACCCACGGGTACTCTCCACCTATGCGCAGGTACAGGGGGATGAGGAACTGAGAGAAGCCTTATGCGACTATTTCATTAAGAAGCACAGGTTTCATCTGACGGCCGGTGAACTGCTGATTACCTCCGGGGCACAACAGGCGATTGATTTGATTTCACGGATTTTTATCAAGCCTATGGACACCATTTTAATTGAACGGCCTACTTATAGTTCGGCCATAGATATTTTTCACCAGCAGGGAGCCCGGCTTATTCCTGTGGAGATCGGCCCTTCCGGCTATAATCTGGAGCAGGTGGAGTGGTGCATGCGGCAGCATCGTCCCCGGTTGTTTTATTTGAATCCCACCTTCCATAATCCTACAGGCTACACAGTTCCCCCCGAGCAAAGAAAACGGTTGGTGGAGCTGGCGGAGCGCTATCGTTGTCTTCTGGTGGATGATGATACCAGCCATGATATTTTCTTTGGGCAGGAGCCTCCTTTACCTTTGTTCGCCTATGATACGGAAGGGGTCGTTCTATACATTCGCGGCTTCAGCAAGTATGTGTCGCCGGGGCTTAGGATTGCCGCGGTGGCGTGCAGGAGACCGCTCATGGAGCATCTGCTCACGGCCAAGTCACTCTCGGATAACGGCACCCCCCTGCTGAACCAAAAGATCTTCCTTCATTACTTTACCTCCCCCCGGCTTCAGCAGCATCTGGAGAAGCTGAGGATTGCGCTTCAGATCCGCAAGGATGTGATGGAGAAGGAATTGTCGGCGACTGACTGGGAATGGACGACTCCCGGCGGGGGATTGAGTTTGTGGGTCAGGCTGCCCGAAGGAGTTTCTGCAGAAAACCTTCTTGCCGGCTGCATAAAAGACTCAATAGCTTTTGTCCCCGGCATGATCTGTGATCCGCTGCGGCAGTTTGATTCATGGGCCAGGTTCAGCTATTCCTTTGCCAATGAACAGCAGATCAGGGAGGGGATGAAACGGGTTATTGCAATTGCCGGGGGGCTCAAGGAAGAGGCGTAATATTGCTCTGTTCTGCCGCCAGGGAGAGCTTGTTAGGGAAGACCGGGCCGATTATAAGTTGAATTTGCAATTGCACCCGATAATGTGGTATTATCATCCTTGCTGCTTTTGTGGCAAGGATGAATGCCCGGTGGTGTCCTTTACCGCCGTGCGCTTGTCAAGAAGTCTGGCAACTTACCCGTTCATATTTTCTGAGACTTCAGGAAAACGGCCTCAGCACCAGGTGAAAAAGAGAAATAAAAAGGTGTTGACGAAAGTTGTCGAGGCGTGGTATATTAATGTTCCGGCCGAGAGGTTGGGATAAAGTAAGTGAGTAACAAAAGTTTAGCTCCTTGAAAACTGAACAACGAGTAGTAACAAAAACACAGCCAAAGTTTCGACCCCAAAAAGTGAAGCGAAGCCGAGAGGCGGATGCCGAATACTTTTCGGGGACCCCAAGAGATTGGGGAAAATGAGCTA
>JAQSYI010000039.1 GCA_029256185.1 Paenibacillaceae bacterium | reverse complement strand
TCCACGAATGTTAAGCATCCTGAAATCATCAGGTTGAGACATCCGAAACCCCCACTTCAGCCGAAGCGATAGCATCGGTCAGTGGAGGGAGTATTCATTGTACCATTTCTCCAATAAACCCTCTTTGTTTGCAAAAAATTTTGTTGAAGGTTTCCGCTGCATTTGACATAATGTGTGAAACGGTCATTCCGTTCTTACGAGGGACGGGCAATCACATGAAGGAGGCTGCTTTCATTGAAAGGGATCATTACAGTAGTAGGAAAAGACAAGGTAGGCATCATCGCCAAGGTATGCACGTATTTGGCAGAGAACAATCTGAACATTCTGGATATCTCACAAACCATCATTTCGGGTTACTTTAATATGATGATGATCGTGGACATTTCCGCTGCGAACAAGTCTTTCGAGCTGATTGTCGAGGACCTGCAGGATGTGGGCAAGCAAATAGGAGTGGAAGTCAAGCTCCAGCATGAGGATATCTTCAACATCATGCACCGGATTTAAGCGCGCGACATTATTATCAGGAGGAAGACCATGATTACCATTGGAGAAGTGCAGGAAACAAATAAGATGATCCGCGAAATGAATCTGGATGTGCGCACCATTACCATGGGCATCAGCCTGATGGACTGCGCCCATTCGGATCTGAAGGTGTTCAACCAGAACGTGTATGACAAGATTACCAAGTCCGCGGAGAATCTGGTGCGGATCGGCGAGGATCTGGAGAAGCAATTCGGCGTGCCGATCGTGAACAAGCGGATCTCCGTCACTCCCATCGCCATCGCAGCCGGAGGCTTGCATACGGATACCTATGTTCCGGTTGCGGAAACGCTGGACAAAGCGGCCAAGGAAGTGGGCGTCAACTTTATCGGCGGTTTCTCCGCCTTGGTGCAGAAGGGCTGTACCAAGGGGGACCGGATTCTGATCGACAGCATTCCTGAAGCGCTCCGCGTGACAGACCGGGTATGCTCCTCCGTCAACGTGGGCTCCTCACGCAGCGGGATCAACATGGATGCAGTGAAGCTGATGGGGCAGATTATCCGGCAGACCGCCGAGCTTACGGGGGACAGAGGCTCCATCGGATGCGCCAAGCTGGTGGTGTTCTGCAACGCCGTGGAGGACAATCCTTTCATGGCGGGCGCCTATCACGGTGTGGGCGAGCGGGAGTGCGTCATCAATGTGGGCGTCAGCGGTCCCGGCGTAATCAAGCGCGCACTCGAGGAAGTCAAGGGCCAAGACTTCGAGACCCTGTGTGAAACGATCAAGCGGACCGCCTTCAAGGTCACGCGGGTAGGTCAGTTGGTCGCCCAGGAAGCCTCCAAACGGCTTGGTGTTCCCTTCGGCATCATCGATCTGTCTCTGGCTCCCACTCCGGAAATCGGCGATTCCATCGCAGAGATCTTCCAGGTGATGGGGCTGGAGGAAGCAGGCGCTCCCGGCACCACTGCCGCATTGGCCATTCTGAACGACAACGTGAAGAAGGGCGGCGTCATGGCCTCCTCCTACGTAGGCGGATTGAGCGGCGCCTTCATTCCTGTGAGCGAGGATCACGGCATGATCCAAGCCGTGCAGCGCGGCGCGCTCACCCTGGAGAAGCTGGAAGCCATGACCTGCGTATGCTCCGTAGGCTTGGACATGATTGCCATCCCGGGAAACACAACCAAGGAAACCATCTCCGGAATTATCGCTGATGAAGCGGCAATCGGTATGGTCAACAATAAAACCACGGCTGTCCGCATCATTCCGGTGATCGGCAAGGATGTGGGCGAAATGGTGGAATTCGGCGGCCTGCTGGGGTACGCCCCAGTGATGGCGGTGAATTCCTTCGACTGCAGCGGCTTCATCGCCCGCGGCGGCCGGATTCCCGCGCCGATTCACAGCTTCAAGAATTGATTGCGACGGGGATGCTTTAATTACAGGAATGTTGAAACTTAAGGAAGCAGGGCATATGCCCTGCTTTCTTTCATGCTTTTTCTGGACGCGGCGGCTGTCCATTGGCATTCCGGGCGGACTGGGCATATAGTGTACGATCCGAATCCGAAAGGAATATGTGTATGAAAACACCCTATGCGTTCAGCCAAGCCCATCCTGTTGCCCCTTATCCTTATTCTTATCCCTATCCGCGCTCTCACCCTAATTCCTATCCCTATCGACACTCTCACCCTTATCCCTATCCGCACTCTCTTCCTGATTCATATCCCTATACCATCGCGCCGGCCTGGACGTCCGCTCCCGTTCCCGAACCCTGCCCAGCACATTCTCCTGTCCTATACGGAGCGAACACCGGCTGGTGCGAAACCATCCGGCCCCTGACCTTCGTGCTGGTCCATGGCGCCTGGGCCGACGCGTGCTTCTGGAACGGAATCGCCGCCAAGCTGTGCCGGATGGGACATACGGTATACATCCCCGAATACCCCGGACATGGCCCCGATCCCAACAAGGACGTAACCCATGACATGATCAGCCGTTCCGTCGCCGACTTCATCACTTCCCGCAACCTCTGCCATGTTGTGCTGGTAGGACACAGCTTCGGCGGCACGGTCATCCAGAAGACCGCCGAGCTGGTCCCCGACCGGATCAGACGGCTGGTATTCCAGAACGCCTTTGTACTGGAGGATGGGCAGAGCGCAGCTGACGAGTTCCCGCCGGCAACCCGGCAAGCCTTCGAGCAACTGCTCCGCAGCTCCAAGGACAATACCATCATGCTCCCCTTCCCCGTGTTCCGGGACATGTTCGTCAACCTGGCCAGTCTGGAGCTGGCCAAGGAGCTGTACAGCACCATCACGCCGGAGCCGGGCAAGCCGCTTTTTGAGAAGCTGGACCTGAAGAAGTTTTACAGCCTGAACATCCCCAAGAGCTACGTCTATCTCACCGAGGACAATGTGATGCCCCAGGGCAACAGCCGGTACGGCTGGTTTCCCCATATGGCCGAGCGGTTGGGCATGTTCCGTTTGATCAAGGGACACGGCGACCATATGACCAACGCCAGAACCGAGCCGTGCATGGTGGCCCGCAAAATTTACGAGGGCAGCCGGGACTAACACGCGTTGCCGGATGTTGGCGCAAGCCCAACGCTGTTGGCCGGCAACCACAGCCGCCTATTGGGCTTGCGCCGTGATGGCTCAGCCCTGCTCCGGGTCAAGCGGGAACCGTTGCAGCAGCCCGGCATTCTTTTCCCATGCGCCTATTTCCCCGTAACCGGTATCCAGACCTCCACCTCCGCGTCCGCCGGGTTGCCGTTCAACAGAATCTCTGCGAGGGGGGCTCCTGCATACTCCCATTGGCCCTCCCCGTTCAGGATTTCATTGAAGGCCTGATCCTCCAGCTTGTCGAAGGCCAGGCGGGACAGCCCGCCGCTTCCGGTCAGAACCAGATAATCGCCTTCCGGGAACAGAACCTCCCCGGCTTGGTCCGCCAGAGGCCGGGAGGTCTTCACTCCCGCATAATACAGCACCGTCTCCCCCTCCTTCACCACAGCTCCATAACCATAGGGACTCTCCGACCAAGGCCGCAGCGAGGCCAGCTTGCCCTCCTGAATGATCCCTTTGAAGAACTCCGTTTTTTGGCTGCTGAACAGGGACGAGTGGATATGCTCCGATCCCGTCAGGACCGTTTTGTAGCCCACGATGCGAAAGCCCTCTTTTTTCTCCACACGATAATTACTCATTTTATATTCCTCCTCCGCTTTATTTTGACTCTTCTCTACGGTAACATACCAATTATGACACCATTATGGCATACTTGATGCTGAGGTGAAGGTTTATGAAGATCGAGCGGCTTATCACCATAATCATGATCCTGCTGCAGCGGGAGGTTATCAGTGCGGGGGAGCTTGCCCGGAGGCTGGAGGTGAGCAGAAGAACCATTTACCGCGATATTGATACGCTGAATATGGCCGGACTGCCCATCTTTACCTCCCAGGGGGCAACGGGCGGAGTCGGTCTGATGAAATCCTACAAAATCGATCACAAGCTGTTTACCCCGTCCGATGTTCAGCTGCTGGCCGCCAGTCTTGGGAGCTACAAGCAGTTGTACGGCCATAAGGAATGGGCGAATATTCTGGCCAAGGTGGACAGTCTGGCACAGGGAGAGCGGCCTTCAACGAGGGCGGCAGCATTCTCTGTGGATTTGTCCTTAAACGCGGGGAACCGGTCCTTGCGTACGCTGCTCAGCGTGATCGAGAACGGCATCAATGAACAACACTGCATCCAGTTCGATTATATCGATAAGAACGGCAGAGTGACCCGGAGACAAGCCGAGCCCTATCATGTGGTTTTTAAAGAAAGCAGCTGGTACCTGCAGGCTTATTGCACCGACAAGAAGGATTACCGGATTTTCAAGCTGGCCCGGATGGATCGCGTGGGTTTGGCGGAAGAGCGTTATGTCTGGCGGGAGTTCACCCCCCTGCCCATGGATGGGGCAGATTGGATGAATCAGGAACGGGTGCCTGTGGTCATCCGTATAGATCTGGCGATCCGCGATAAAGTAATTGAGAGATACGGCGCCGAAAATATCCTGACCACAGAAGGAGACCATTGTCTAGCAGCATTCCCCATTGTCAACAATGAATACGGCTATCAGATTCTTCTGGGGTTCGGGGACCAATGTGAAATCATCGCTCCTGCTGAGATCAGGAACAATTTCAGGATATATCTTCAACGCATATTGGCAAAATATAACGAGAACGGGGAAGGAACGGATTCATGAGCTTTCAATTAACCAAACGGGTCATCAAGCAATTATGCGGACAAACCTCCTACAGCCGGGGCGAGGACTATTTCCTGGACAACAAGGTCAGCTTCAGCAAATTCGATCCGGCCTCCGGTACTTATGAAGCGACTGTTAAAGGAACCGACCAGTACCAAGTGGATGTGTGGATGGACAGAAACGGGGATGTGGATGCGGAATGTACTTGCCCCGCCTTTTTTACCTACGATAATTACTGCAAACATATAGCCGCTGTATTGCTGGATATTCGGGAACGGCAACACGGAGATGATGATCCTGTCCGTTCCTATGCTCCCTCCTTGTCCGATGACAAGCTGCCCTTAGGACTGCAGGGACAATTGACGCCGCGCTTCATCTCCCCTCCAGACGCCGCCGCTCAAATTTTCTCAGACTCCGCCCGCTCTGCCTCAGCCCGTTCTGCCCCTGCCATTGCCGGTTCTGTTGCCGGGGATTCACGGCTGTTAAGAGGAATGATGGAGCTGTTCACGGACCGGCCGACATTGCCCACAGGCATGCAGCCCCGCATTGACACCAGAACAGCGCTGGATGTTGAATTTGTGCTGAAGCTGTTTCTCTTCGGGTACCGTCGCTCTCTGTTCGGCCTGGAGCTGAGGATTGGCCCCAAGCGGCTGTACATTGTCCAGAAAATCCGGGATTTTCTCGATCACCTGGAGCAAGGAAAGTCCGTTGTTTTCGCCAAAAACTTCACCTATGAGCCCAAGCTGCATGGTTTGCGCGAGGCGGATGATGCCGTTATTCAACAGCTGAAGCAGATTTACCGCCAGGACAAGCTATATAAAGAAATCAATACCTCCTTAAGCTTCCAAAGCAGACTCTTAAGCGGAGAAAGGATGCTGCTGATCCCTCCCTACGCATGGGAGTCTTTTGCCGGACTGCTGGCCCAAGCTCCACTGGTCAAGGTGGAGGTAAACAGCCGAATCATCCCCGGCCTTTCTTTAAGCGCTGAACCCCTTCCCCTGCAATTCGAATTCGACGAAGTGCCCCAGGCGCCAGGGTATCAGATGGCGGTCCATGGTCTGGATGAGCTGATTGTGCTGGATGCCTATAACATTGTCATAGCGGGGGACAGATTGGTGCAGGTTCCGCCCGACCAGTGCAAGCGCCTGCTGGAGCTGAAGCAGCTGCTTGAGAATTCCCGCCGGGAGCAGGTGCAGATTCCCAAGGAGCAGATGGAGAGCTTTATGGAACGGGCCGTACCCCGCCTGATGAAGCTGGGACAGGTGAAGATTTCCCAGACTGTCTCGGATAAGATCGTGCGCTCCCCCCTTAAGGCCAGGCTCTATCTGGACCGGGTGCGCAACCGGCTGCTTGCCGGCCTGGAATTTCAATATGGGGATATTGTGCTTAATCCACTGGAAGGGGGCGCCAAAAGCCGGGGCGAGGACCGGATTCTCATGCGGGACGGCGAACGGGAGCAGGCCATTCTCGAGCTGCTGGAGCGCAACTCCTTTGCCCGTTCGGAGAGCGGTTATTTCATGGAGGATGAGGAAGGGGAATATGAGTTTCTGTATCACACTGTTCCCCAACTGGAGCACCTGCTGGAGATCTACGCCACCTCAGCAGTCAAGACCAGACTGATTACGAATCTTGATCCGCCCAAGGTGAAGGTGGAGGTGGACGAACGGACCGACTGGCTGGAATTCCGCTTCGATCTCGATGGAATCCCGGATGAGGATATCCGCGGCGTGCTGCAATCCCTGGTGGAGAAACGGCGGTACCACCGGCTTCCCAATGGGGCGCTGATGCCTCTGGAGACTGCGGAATTCCAGGAAATTACCCGGATGATCAACGAGCTGGGCATGGTCAGGGGAGATCTGACGGGTGAACAGCTCCGCCTGCCCGCCGTACGGGCGCTGCACTTGCAGAACTCCGGGTCCGAGAGGAATACCGTCAAGCTGGGCAAGAGCCTCCGCCAGCTGCTGGAAAATATGCGCAACCCGGACAATCTGGATTTCCCAGTCCCGGACAGCTTGCAGACGGTGCTGCGGGACTACCAGAAATACGGCTATCAATGGCTGAAGACATTGGCTTATTACCGCTTCGGCGGCATTCTGGCCGATGACATGGGGCTGGGCAAAACGGTGCAGGCGATAACCTTCCTGGTTTCCGCGCTGCCCGAAATCCGGTCGCTGGCCAAGCCCGCTCTGATCATTGCCCCCGCCTCTCTTGTCTACAACTGGCGCAATGAGCTGAACCGGTTTGCGCCTGACATGAAGGCTGTCATAGCAGACGGCACCAAGGTGGAGCGCAGCAGCGCCGTGAAGAACCTTACTCAGGCTGATGTTCTCATTACCTCGTATCCCCTGCTGCGGCGGGATATGGAGCTGTATGCCGGGCGTTCCTTTCACACCCTGATTCTGGATGAGGCCCAGGTGTTCAAGAATCACGCTACCCAGACCGCTCAAGCGGTCAAGGAGCTGCAGGCGCAATACCGCTTCGCTCTGACGGGAACCCCTGTAGAGAACCGGCTGGAGGAGCTGTGGTCCATCTATGATGCAGTGTTTCCCCAACTGTTCCCTTCCCGCAAGGCATTCAACGAGCTCCCGCGGGAATCGGTGGCCAGGAGAATCCGTCCGTTCCTGCTGCGCCGCTTAAAGCGTGATGTGCTGAAGGAGCTGCCCGAGAAGATCGAATCGCTGCAGGCTTCGGAGCTGCTGCCGGAGCAGAAGAAGCTGTACGTGGCCTATCTGGCCCAGCTTCAGGCCGAGACGGTAAAGCATCTGAACGAGGAAACATTCCAGAAGAACCGGATCAAGATTCTGGCCGGACTTACCCGGCTGCGCCAGCTATGCTGCCATCCCTCCCTGTTCGTGGAGGGTTATGACGGAGGCTCCGCCAAATTCGAGATGCTGCTGGAACTGATCGAGGAATGCCGCAGCGCGGGGAAGCGCATGCTGGTCTTCTCCCAATTCACCCAGATGCTCAGCCTGATCGGACGGGAGCTGGGCAGCCAGGGCGTGCCGTTCTTCTATCTGGACGGGTCCACTCCCGCGGCAGACCGGGTTGAACTATGCACCCGCTTCAATCAAGGGCAGCGGGATCTGTTCCTCATCTCACTCAAGGCCGGCGGAACCGGATTGAATTTGACCGGAGCGGACACTGTTATCCTCTACGATCTGTGGTGGAATCCCGCGGTGGAGGAGCAAGCGGCAGACCGGGCCCACCGGATCGGCCAGAAGAACGTGGTGCAGGTGATCCGACTGGTGGCCCAAGGCACCGTGGAAGACAAGATGTACGAGCTTCAGCAGCGCAAGAAAAGCCTGATCGACGAAGTGATCCAGCCCGGCCAGGAATCTCTGTCCACCCTGACCGAGCAGGAAATCCGGGAGATTCTGTCCCTCGCTCCGCTTGAAGGAAGCTGATTGGGACATGACAGGCCGGAGGCTGAACGCGGCACGACTGGATACCGCTCTCGGAAAGTGTCTGTCCATATCCGGAACATAGCAGTCAGGAACATGTGGTATGGATTGGGCAGGCTTATGTTGTAAATGCAGCATATGAGTGTGCTGGCGTCCTGATATAATGATCTCTCCATTTTGCCTCGGGCTAATTTAGCCCGAGTTTTTTATTGTGTTGGAAAAATAGAATGCATTGGCCTCTTGTGCAGGCTGTTTCACCCAATGTAGTCGAAAAGTCGAGTTGATTGGTCTTTTATCGAGGCACTTTGCCCCATTGTAGTCGAAATTTCGAGTTTATTGACTTTTGATCGGGGCACTTTGCCCCGTTGTAGTCGAAATTTCGAGTTCATTGACGCAGCTCTGCCTATTTATTCCCTGATAGAGTTGCAAACATGTCCTTGACAAATAGTAGATGCATTGGTAGCGGGATAAGGGTCGTTTTTCCTATGTTGCATTCATACCGCTGCGAAAAAGACCTTTACCAAAAAAAGGCTGTGCACATATGATTCTTCTGTGGTGACTACCTATACCATCCAGATTCAACAAAACATAGCTTATAGAAATGAAAGGAGGTAAAAATAAATGCCTAACTTTTCTGTGTTCAATCTCGATCCCAGTACCCTGCAAACTTTAATTTTCGGCACGGACGGGGCGAGTATCATTCCTATTAATACCGACAGTACAGGCAGAGTGAACATCGGAGACGTAAATACCGTTACTGCGGTATTGGGAGCTACCATCACAGCCGGTACGATTTCTGCAACCATACTTGGCGGTACGGTTTCTGCTACAATTACCGGAGGTACTGTTTCAGCAACGATTGTCGGCGGCACGCTCGACGCCATCGAGGCCGTCACCATTGTTGGCGGCACGCTCAACGCGATTGAAGCTGTTACCATTGTTGGTGGTACCGTTGATGCGAACCTGCTGGGTGGTACTATTGATGCTGTTCTGGCGACTACTATCGTTGGCGGGACCATTGACGCTGTCGAAGCTGTTACTATCGTCGGTGGCACACTCGACGCCATCGAAGCCGTCACCATCGTTGGCGGCACGCTCAACGCGATTGAAGCTGTTACTATCGTCGGTGGTACGGTTGATGCGAATCTGCTGGGTGGTACTATTGACGCTGTTCTGGCGACTACGATTGTAGGCGGGACGCTCGATGCGATCGAGGCCGTCACTATTGTCGGCGGCACGCTCAACGCGATTGAAGCTGTTACTATCGTCGGTGGTACCGTTGATGCGAACCTGCTTGGTGGTACTATTGACGCTGTTCTAGCGACTACGATTGTCGGCGGGACGCTCGATGCGATCGAGGCCGTCACCATCGTTGGCGGCACGCTCAACGCGATTGAAGCTGTTACCATTGTTGGTGGTACCGTTGATGCGAACCTGCTGGGTGGTACTATTGACGCTGTTCTGGCGACTACGATTGTAGGCGGGACCATTGACGCTGTCGAAGCTGTTACAATCGTCGGTGGCACGCTCGACGCCATCGAAGCCGTCACCATCGTCGGCGGCACGCTTAACGCGATTGAAGCTGTTACCATCGTCGGTGGTACGGTTGATGCGAATCTGCTGGGTGGTACTATTGACGCTGTTCTGGCGACTACGATTGTAGGTGGCACACTCGATGCGATCGAAGCCGTCACCATTGTCGGCGGCACGCTCAACGCGATTGAAGCTGTTACCATTGTCGGTGGTACGGTTGATGCGAATCTGCTGGGTGGTACTATTGACGCTGTTCTGGCGACTACGATTGTAGGCGGGACCATTGACGCTGTCGAAGCTGTTACTATCGTCGGTGGCACGCTCGACGCCATCGAAGCCGTCACCATCGTTGGCGGCACGCTCAACGCGATTGAAGCTGTTACCATTGTTGGCGGTACTGTTGACGCCAACCTGCTGGGTGGCACCATTGACGCTATTCTCGCAGCAACTATTGTCGGCGGCACCCTCTCCTCCATTTCCCAAAATAATTTCAACCAATTCTCCGTAGCCAGTGTGCCTGTCAGTTCTCCCGCATTCACGCCATTGCCCGCAGCCTCGCTGACGCAAAGCACATTTCCGTACAAAGTATATTCCTATCTCGTGTATAATGATGTGGCAGCGGTAACCGTCAACGCACTTGTAGAAATCAGCTCAGACGGTACCCGGTGGATCACCGACCATACTGTTACCGGGACGCTTACAGACGGTATGGTGGTTGTCCCCATAAGATTTGCCAAGTACACCCGGTTGTCACTGGCGGCGCCTGCCGGCTCAGCCACTGTTGACGTTTATCTGGACGCACAAGTATAATTGAACACTCTCCCACTTAGCCAACGCTTGAAGTGGGAGATTCTTGCGAACAGAGGAGCCTCCCCCTCTTTACGAGCAAGCGATCCCTGCGGTTCCCGCAGTTTTCCTAGGGTGGAGGTCAAACCGCAACCCTGGCGATATTTTGTGCCGCATTTTCATCCCGATCATGATGGGTCCCGCAGACGTTGCAGGTCCACTCCCGGATACCAAGGTTTTTTACCTCGGGATGCAGCGTACCGCAGACATGACACCGCTGACTGGTCGGCTCGAAGGGGGCTCCGCATTGGGATAGATCCGGTATTGGTAGGCTTGATGTACGATCACGTGCCACGCCTCCCCGAATGAACTTCCATTAGTATAGCACGTATGTTCGCATGAGAGAATCGCTGATTCATCCCCTCCCTATAGAGGGTGGAGTCTTCTCACCTTTGGATGATAAACTTCATAAAATGGAGGATGACGCCAGTTATCCTCCATTTTTTTTGCATACGAAACTCTCCGTTGGACTAATAACTCCACAAGGCTTAAAGCTACGAGTTGTCTATCCTTTGAAGTAGTCTGGCAGCTTCTTCCACTCTATGACAACCTGCTCACGATGAACACGAACGAATCGCTCCATTTACAGGGAAGTCAGCCCCAAGAGACGGCTAACGCAGCCTCTCTAGAAGCAGTCCCCAAAAGCCCCGCCTGCCGCTAACAGAGGATCAATGCGCAATAGAGGCGTGCCGGCACTATGCCCGGGAGTTCATTTGGGCCAATAACGAAACGGAGTTGTTGCATGTGTATGAACTTGCCATTCTTCTGCTTGCTGTGGACCATGAGCAGCAGCCGGATAACCTGCAGGAAGGGCATTATCCCGTTATAGTATTCGATCCTGTACAGGGAACAGATTGGCAGCAGGTCAAAGAAGCTCTCCGCGAATCAGGTGCTTCGAGAATACTGCTGCAATTTTCTCATGAAAGTCTGACCATCCCTCCCCATTCCTGGAACCTGACCGATTGCTGCAGCCGCCGTTACCGCCGTCTGTACCATGCCGAGGATATTCTAGCCTCCGCCTCCCCGTTCGTATGTGTGGAATTGTACGAGACTCTCCCGCTGCCGGACCTGTCCATTCATACGCGTCCCATCCTCCATGAAGACCAGGGGTATGATCTGAACAGGCTCTTGTATTACTTCGACACCCGCCAGTGGGAGATGGCAGAGCAACTGCTAAGCGAAGCAGATCCCAGTACGGAGCAGTTGTTTGCGAGATCCTGCTACTACGGCATGACCAACCGGTATGAAGAAGCGTTCGCGGCAAGCCTCCAGGCGCTGTCCCATCAAAACCACCAGGACCCCGCAGGATTATGGCTGATCCATGGAATACATGCGGCAAAATGCGGACGCAGCGAGGAAGCAGCAATAGCATTCCGCATGTCCTATAACCAGGGAAGACAGACCGGACCCTTGTATTATTGGGCGGACGAACTTATGCAGCAAGGAAAAATCAATCAAGAAATCATCGCTGCAATTGGACTGGGTGTCCCTGCCTCTCCGGAAAGGGAGGAACACCTGATCTGTCTTATGCTGCGCATCGGCGCGTATGATACCGCTTTGGAGGCGCTGGAACAACAGCAGACATCCGCCCCCCGCCTGAACATGCTCCGCTTCGATGCTCTGCTTGGGACAGGTCGGATTGCAGAGGCGGCAATGCTGTTTCAGGAGCAGCAGACAGGCTGGGACCCTTGCCGCTTGCCCATGGACGATCTATTATGCAAGCTGATTCTGGCAGACAACGAAGTCGCCCGGATGGCCTCCCCGCTTACACCTTACCAGCTCGAAAGTCTGCAGGAACGCGCGGTCTCACTGGGCCTGCACCGTTATGCGGAGGAGCTCCAGCCCTTCATGCCGGAACCCCTGTCCATTGCCTTCGCCCTGTTCCGCAGCGGATATGTGATGCGCGCGGCAGCTTTCTTCCTGCAGGCCATGCAGACCAATGCCCTTGACTCCCGCGGCCTCCGCTGCCTGGGCGAGATCCTGTATTACCGGGGCGCTTATGTGCAGGCCTCCGGAATGTTCGAATACCTGCTCTCGCAAACACCGGAGGACCCTGCCCTTCGTACCGCCCTGGCCCTGGCCTGCCTGCGGCAAAGCGAAGGACTGCTGGATGAATCCATGCACATCTTCCCTTCTTCCGTCTTTCTGCGGGAGGAAGCGGAGAAGGTAGCAGCCGGCATCAGGCGGATGGAGCAGAGCAAGGCCATCACCCGCTGGCATTGGGCGCAAAGGAATCATTTCCATGAGTAGGCCGCTTATTTCCCTGTGCATGATTGTCAAGAATGAGGAGGAAGTCATTGGACGCTGCCTGCAAAGTGTGAACGAAGCTGCAGACGAATGCATCGTTGTGGATACCGGCTCCACAGACCGGACAGTGGAAATTGCCCGACAAGCAGGCGCCCAGGTCTGTCACCGGGAATGGCAAAATGATTTTGCCGCCGCCCGCAATGAATCCATCGCCTTGGCCAAGGGCAAATGGATCCTGGTGCTTGATGCCGACGAAGTGCTGGAGGACGGCCACGGTCCCATGATCCGCCAACTGGTGACGAGCAATCCTCAGGCCGATGGCTTCTTTGTGAAAATCGCCAATTATACCGGCACACAGGCGAAGCCTGTCGGCTCTTCCATATCCTCCTCCCTCCGACTGTTCCGCAACAAGCCGGGGTACCGCTACGCCGGCAGAATCCATGAGCAGATCGTCCAGCCGATTATTACCGCCAATCCCGCAGCCTTGCTGCTTTTTTCGGATATCCGGCTCAATCACGGGGGCTATCTGCCCGAAGTGGTGCAGAAGAAAAATAAAGTACAGCGCAACATGGAGCTGCTGCACCAGGAACTGGAGCATACCGATAACGAAAGCTTCCACCGCTACAACCTTGGGGTGGAATATATGAGGATGGGCGATAACAAGCAGGCCTTGGAGCAATTCCGCCGATCCCGTTCCATCGTGGACTGGAGGAAATCCAGCTTCGGACATGTGGTTGTGCTGCGGGAGGTGAACTGCCTTCAGGCTTTGGGCCAATGGGAAGAAGCCGCAGCAGTATGCGGCAGCGCGGCGGAGACGCTGGGGGATTTTCCCGACTTATTCCTCACTCTGGGAAGAATCCGCTATCATCTGAAGCAATGGGAGGCTGCCGAGGCGGCGTTCTACCAAGCTCTGGAGATTGGGGTTGCCCCGCCCAAATATACTTCATCCAGCGGTGCGGGAACTTACACGGCCAGCTTTCACCTGGGCAAGACAAAGGAGCAGCTCCAGGATTATGAAGGAGCCGTCTCCTGTTATGCCAATGCGCTGAAATTCAATCCGGGTCTGCTCGCCCCTTTTCTGCGGCTGATCGGGCTGCTTGCCCGCTCCCATCCCCTGGGCCATGCCCCCGACGGCATCACGCACAAGCTGGAGCAGCTGTTTACGCTGGAATCGCCGAATACTTGGTGGAGCATTGCCCTCTCGTATTACCAGTTGGGGTTGTACAGAGAGGCCGCCGCAATTCTTCGCTCCAGACCACTGCCCGAGGATAAAGGGAGCGACGGGCAACTGCTGCTGCTCCGTTGCCGGCTGTTGGCAGAGAACGGGGACAGC
The DNA here is from genome assembly GCA_029256185.1 of Paenibacillaceae bacterium. Taxonomy (GTDB): domain Bacteria; phylum Bacillota; class Bacilli; order Paenibacillales; family NBRC-103111; genus Paenibacillus_AR. The sequence continues at coordinate 92,897 of JAQSYI010000039.1, read as the reverse complement.
AAGCTCGGCAATGGAGATACGCCTCCCCTCCCGCGGCAGCTGCAATTCCGCCGGTCCTTTTATCAGGCCGTTGCCCGCAATGAGGATCAGGCGGCGTTCCGCTTTTTGTCCCGGATGGAACTGGAGTACCGGCATAACCGTCAGAAGGCTGCAGCCTCCCCGTCTCCGGCGGAAGCCGCCGATCCTGACGGACAGATCATGCTCAGCCTTCACCGTTGTCTGGCTCTGGGGCTGCCGCAGCAGAATATTCCTCTGAATCTTCCCCCTGAGGCGTATTCGCCGCTATGGAGCGAGCTGCACTTTCTGTATATGCTGGCGGCCAAGGAGCATCTGTTCGCGCTGCAGGCCCTATTGCAAGCCTATTGGCGCCAGCTTCTCAATACGCTGCCCGATCCCTTGCAGAGATTGAAGGGGCGCTGCGAGCTGATCAAGACCACCCATGTACGGATCTATCAGCTCTTCCGCGAGGAGAAGGGCCATCAAGAATACAATGCTCTGTGGAATGACGTGCTGCCCCGCCTGATGACGCTGATCGACGATATCCTGATGGAGGAGGTAACCTGACGATGCCCACTGTAGCATTATGCATGATCGTATGCAATGAGGAGAGCACCATCGGGGCTTGTCTGGAATCGGTCCAATCTCTTGCGGATGAAATCATTGTTGTGGATACAGGCTCACAGGACCGCACTCTGGAGATCGCGCGCCGGTACGGGGCCAGGACATATTCCTGCAGATGGAACAACCACTTTGCCGAGGCGCGGAATTTTGCACTGAAACGGGCAACCGGTGACTGGATTCTGGTGATGGATGCGGATGAGCGGCTGGAACCGCCGGAGCCCCTGGACGCATTCTCCGTCTTGACCGCCGACCCTTCCGCCGCGGGATATTATGTGACGATCCGGCAGCTTCGCTCGCAGCAGCAGGGGGACTACGAGACGGATCACGTATGCCGCTTGTACCGCAATGTCCCCGGGCTTGCATACCATGGCCGCATTCATGAGGATATTGGCATGTCTCTTGCCGCTTGCTGCCCCGGACTGTCCATCAAGCGCTCTCCGCTTATCCTCACCCATTACGGCTATTTGCAGGAAACCGCCCAACGCAAGGATAAAGCCGCCCGCAACATGAAGCTGCTGAAGCGTGCGGTTGCAGAGGAAAGCGATCAGCTCTATTACCGGTACGCACTGGGAGCGGAGCTGTTCTTGCAGGAATGCTATGAAGAAGCAGCCGCCCAGCTCTCCCCGCTGCTCCCGCTGGTTCCGCCCGGCGCCGGCTATGTCTCGGACCTGGCTTACAAGCTGGCCTTCTCCAACTGGCAGCTGGGAGCGTTCACAGCAGCGCTTGGAGCAACAGAAACCGGTCTTGTCCGCGACCCGTTCCATCCTGAACTGCTGGAGCTCCGCGGCATTCTGCTGCTCAAGAGCAACAGGCCGGAAGAAGCGCATCACAGCCTGACCAGACTGGCGAGGTCCCCCTCCTCCTCCGGGACCGACGACCAGCCCCGCCACCGCTATTGGCTGGGAACCGTTCAGCAGCAATTGGGCAATTGGCGTGAGGCGCTTGGCAGCTTCAGGGAATCAGCGCTTCATGAGGCCTACCGGACACAGGCCATGCCCCGCTGGCTCAGTCTGGCTGTGACGCTCTATCCCGCTCTTCAGGTGTTCGAAACGCTCACCGCCCCTCCCTTCAGCCATTCCCCGCAGAAGGCGCTGGAGCTCCTAAGTCCCTATGTCATGAGAAAAGGATGCGGGAGCGAGCTGCTCCCGCTCTTTGACCAAGCGAATGCTGCAGCCTCAAAGGCGGAGGGGGCCGCTAACAGGGAGCTTGCCTTCTTCAACGCCGTCCTGCTGGCTCAGAGCGGACAACAGGATTGTGCAGCCGATTTGCTTCAAGCGCTTCTCTCCCACAGGCCGGAGAAGCATCTGGTCTTGTATCTCTGGGCGCTTGAGAACCTCAGGGCAGAGAATCTCGTGACCCTGAATCTGCTCTATTCGTACGAAGCGCATGTTCCCGAACTTGCTGTTCTGGCTCATGCCTTGCTTGGCCATGAGCCTGCGGGGCCACTGCCTCCCACCCTGCCCGGCCAAGCCGCTTATGCCATGCTCATGATGGAGGCATGGTCTTGCTTCCTGCTGGTGTGGAGCCGCTTCTTCCGCCAGCAATCTGCCGGCCGGACAGCCGTTCCGTGGGATTGGCGCTTAGCCATCTACCGTGCCCCCGCCTCTGTACGGGAGGCGGTCCGCAACAGCCTAAGCCCCTTTCCGGAGGAAGGGGCCCCGTTGCATGACAGTCTGTTCGCGGCGCAATTGGCCTGGTCTCTCGGGCATAAGGAGGAAGCCGCAGCAGCCTTCCGGGAGATGATGGATCAGTTTCCCCAGCGGCTCGAGCCCCGTATCGGACTATACGGCGTCTTAAGGGAATCGGACAGCCTCGCAGAGCACCTGTTTCTGTCCGATTCCTAGAACGGAGTGCAACGGCAGGTCAGAACCGTCCTGACCGGAAGAAGGAATAGAGCAGCCAGGAGAGCATAATGATGGCAATAACGAAGCCGATCTCATGCACGGGGAGATTCCACAGCACCGTATCCGGACTCGCCAGAGAAGCGCCGATGATCAGACCCACCAGAACAATGCTGAAGGACAGCAGAACGATGCTGAAGGACAGTTTGTTGCTGATCATATCCATCTTCTTCAGGAATGACCCCAGCTCGGGGACGTTCATCTCCAGCTTGAATTTCCCCTTGCGCATGGCGGCTGCTATATTCCGGATTCCAGAAGGCATTTCAGTAAGCATGTCCAGAAATTCGGGGGCCTCTTCAATGGCCTTCTTGACCAGATTGCGCGGATCAAGGCGCTCCCGGAACAACCGCCGTCCGTAGGGCTCCGCTACCTCGAATACGCTGAAGGACGGATCAAGTGCAACCACTACACCCTCCATCGTCAGCAGTGTCTTGCCCAGCACGGTCATCTCCGAGGGAATGCGGATCCGGTGCCGGAAAGCCAGAGTGAACAGATCATTGACCGCTTCTCCCAGGCTCACCCGGCTAAGAGGAGTCTCATAGTATTTTTCCCTCATCTCATCCACATCGACCCGCAGAGCATTCAGATCGGCTTCGTCAGGTACAATTCCCATGTTGGAGATGGCGCGGATGACACCATTGGTGCTCTGATTGCGCAAGGCAATCACGAAGGTGGCGAACTGCCGCTTCATTTCCGGAGACAGCCGCCCCACCAGGCCAAAGTCCAGGAGCGCCAGCGTCCCGTCGGGGAGTACCAGCACATTGCCGGGATGAGGATCGCCGTGGAACAGACCTTCAATGAGGATCTGGTGAAAAATAATCTGGGCAAACTTCCTGGCAATCCCCGTTCTGCTGTGGCCTTCCTTATCCAGCTGCTCACGGTCGGACAGCTTAATACCCATCAGGAACTCCATGGTCAGGACCCGTCTGGTGGTGTAGTCCCAATAAACATGGGGCACACATACACCTTCCAGTTGTTGGCATTGAGCAATGAATTTCTCGGCCTGCCTGGCTTCCGTCGTATAATCCAGCTCAGCATGAAGCGCCTTGGTTATTTCCTCGACCACATCCCGCACTCGGTAATTGCGGGCCCATTCCAGCCGACTCTCCGCAAGACGGGCCAGCTCCGCCAGGATATCCAGGTCCGTCTCAATCATCTGCTGGATATGCGGACGCTGCACCTTGACCGCCACATCCGTTCCATCCTGCAAGGCGGCCCGGTATACCTGTCCGATGGAGGCGGCGGCAATGGGTATCCTGGGAAAATGGGCAAATACCTCACTGACCGGGGAACCCAGCTCTTCTTCAATGATCCCTACGGCTTCCTCATAAGTGAAAGCAGGCACCTTATCCTGGAGGCGGACAAGCTCGCTAATCACATCAGCGGGGAGAAGATCGGGACGGGTGCTGGCAATCTGGCCCAGCTTGACAAAGGTAGGCCCAAGATCCTCCAGCAGGAGCCGGATCCGTTCTCCGATCGATTTCTTGTGAATATCACGCCGCTCGCCCTGCCGCAGGAAAGGAAAGGTTTCGGGAAACCCTAACTCATTGACCACATAACCAAACCCATTGCGAACAAACGCCACCGCAATCTCCCGGTAACGCTGCAGATGACGGATCCTTTTACCCACCTTCATATAAAAAGCCTCCGCCTTTCCTCTTCGTCATGGCCTTGCTCTGATCCGGTCTTCCAGTTGCTCCGCCTCTGTTTAGCCCGGTAACCGGAATTACAGCCGCAACTGCTGTCGGAATGGACGGTCAGGATTGCTCCCCAGGGGATTGGACGGCCTCCAGTGCAGCCAGCCGGCGCTCCAGGCGTTCAATGTCCTCCTTGGTCGCTACACCCTGTTCCCCCAATATGGTTTGCACCCGTTCCCGGACCATATCCTCCATCTTCTGCTTGGCCTCGCTTCCCTTGCTGAGAAGCTCTTCGATGAATTCCGACGATTCCGCACGGCTGACCTCGCCCTTTTTGACCAATTCGTCCACAGCCTTCTCAATCTGCTCCTTGCTGGCCACTGCCAGCCCTAATCCCAGGGATACCGCTCTATGAATCATGTCTCTCATCTTGATCACTTCTCCTTTTCTTGGATCATCCGATTTTATTGAATGTTTCTTTGGTCTGGTTCCATTATAGCATACCCGAAGGTAATAATTGTCATTACGGTTAAGATGAATATCTTGCTGACTATTCTTTTCCGGCGGCTCACCGGGCAACCGGAGTCCCTTCCGGCGGATTTATACGTCCATTCGACTGCCGCAGAAAAAAAGCTTGAAGGTGACGTATGGTCAGCCGCTACAATAGAAGCAGGTAAAGAATTTGGCAAGGAAACAGACAAAGAGAGAGATGAGGTGACAGGTAAAAAGAAGCGGCTAAGAGGCAGGCAAGATGACTGACAAAGAGACAGACAATGGAGGGAAAAACATGCAGGCACATGACGGAAGCCTGATGACTGCCGGGCAATTTGCGGCAAGAGCGGGGGTAACGGTACGGACTATACGTTTCTACGACAAGATAGGCTTGCTCCCGCCCAGCTTCAGAACTGCTGCGGGAAACAGGCAATACACCATGCGGGATTTGGCGCGGCTGCAAAGAATTCTCACTCTGAAATACATTGGCTTATCCATTGACGAGATCAAGCAGGCTATTCACCGCGATGGCCAGGAGGAGGACCTGAGGCAATCCCTTCGCATCCAAGATACCATTATCCGGCGCAAGCTGGAGCATCTCCGGCTGGTTCACAAGGCTGTTACCGAAACGCTGGCCCAGTTGGATTCCACGGAAAAATGCGGCAGAGAATTATACGGACAGGGAGACGGCCACGATTGGGACTCGTCCGAAGAAACCAGCCCGTCATGGGAGTTGTTCACCTCCATCATCCGGGCGGTCAATCAGGAGGAGAAATGGGCAGAACAGTACCGGAACGCCTCCAACTTGCATACCCGCATCAGCCTTCACGACCGCTTCAGCGTCAATCCATATAACTGGCACCTATGGCTGTTCGACCAGTTGGAAACGCGAAGTTCTCCTTGCAGCATCCTGGAGATCGGCTGTGGAGACGGAACATTATGGAAGCGCAACGAAGTCCGAATACCCGCTGACTGGAAAATCACCCTGACGGATTTCTCCACAGGCATGCTTCAGGATACGAAAGACAAGCTGGACGGCACAATTCTGAAGGATCGCCTGGAGTTTATGCAAGCAGATGCGCGCTCCATTCCCTTCCCCGACTGCTGCTTCGATATGGTGTTGGCTAACCATATGCTGTATCACGTGAATGACCGGCAGCAGGCGCTGGCAGAGATCCGCCGCGTGCTCAAGCCCGGGGGAGTTCTGTACGCCTCCACTATCGGTGCGAACCATCTCCGGGAGATGAAGGAACTGCTGGCCGGGTTCGATTCCAAACTTGTCTTGTCGGAGACGGACTTTGCCGAGGAATTCGGGCTGGAGAACGGCCGCGTCCAGTTGGAGGCTGCCGGCTTCAGAGGCGTCCGCCTCTTCCGCTATGAGGATTCTCTGCGGGTAACGGAGGCTGAACCGCTGGTCGCATATATTCAGTCTACTACCGGCAATTCCAGAATCACCCTTGCCGGAGCGGGACTGCCGAAATTCAAGGTCAGGCTCAAAGACCTGATCCTGCAGAATGGCGCAATCCACATTACCAAGGAATCCGGATTATTCGCCGGATACAAATGAGAGGAGCGATTGGCAATGAAGATTCTGATTACCGGAGGAGCCGGTTTTATCGGTTCCCATGTGGCGGAGGCGTATCTGGAAGCAGGCCATGAAGTAGTTATTGTGGATGATCTGAGTACGGGGCGGCGGGAGCAGGTGCCGGAGCAAGCAGCTTTCTACAAGCTGGATATCCGTTCAGACGGGATGGATGCGATTATCGAACGGGAACGGCCTGACGCAGTCAGCCACCATGCGGCCCAGAAGTCGATCCCTAAGTCTGTGGCAGATCCCCTTCATGATTCGGATGTCAATATCACCGCCACTTTGCGGCTCCTTAGCTCCTGCATCTGCTACGGAGTGAAGCGGTTCATCTTCGCTTCAACCGGGGGCGCCCTTGCCGGAGATTCGGTTGCTATCCCTACTCCGGAAACTGCCCAGCCAGTGATGCTCTCCCCGTATGCCATCAGCAAATATACAATTGAGCAGTACCTGCGTTTCTATCAGAGAAGTTGCGGGCTGGAGTTTGTTGCCTTGCGCTACGCCAATGTCTACGGCCCAAGGCAGCAGCCGGACGGCGAATGCGGGGTCATCCCTATCTTCATGAACAATTCGGAGGCGGGACTCCCTTCTGTCTTGTACAGCTATCCGGATATGCCCAAGGGAACGACCCGGGACTATGTTTACATCCGGGATGTGTGCCGGGCTAATGTAGCCGCGCTCACCTGCGGAGGCAGTGAGGTGATCAATATCGGCAGCGGCCAAGAGATTCATATCGCCGACATCTACGAGGCGGTATGCGTTGCCATGGGCACTTGTCAGCCCTTGAAGACAGGCGGCGTCCGTTCCGGCGACCTGCGCCGCAGCGCCCTGGATTGCTCCAAGGCCCAACAGCTGCTTCATTGGAGCAGCCTGACCACCCTGTCTGACGGTTTGCGGGAAACCGCAGCCTGGCACCGCCTGGCCCGCTGATCACCCACTTCCTTCTCCAATAAAAATTACTTGGCTCTCTGCAAAAATAGCCGCCTTAACCGGAGCTTCCCTAATCATTGGATTCCGAAGCGCTAAATATGACCGAAGCAGCGGCTTAAACCAGTTCTATGTTTGTTGGACCGGCCCCGCTTCGGGCATTCTATGCGAAATTTCATATACAATGCCCGCTGACGGGCTTCCCCTCAGCTGAGTATGGGATTTTTCGACTACATTGCTCAGTACAACGTTTCGCAAATTCGTTCCTCATTGTTAAGATGGGCCTGCTCAGCTGGCAGCGGATCTGAGAGCACCTGAGAGACCTTTTTTGTGGGAAAAGCGGAGGGGCGTTCATATCAACGGACCAGAAGAGCCTGCCGTTTCACTATAAGTAGCGGCAACAGCTATCAAAATGATAGCTATTACCGGGGAGGAGTGCCTCCCATGAATGTATTTGTATGAATTCCCCATCACCACGACTCTCCTGATGCAAAGGGATAGTATCCGAACATTGTGTACACCCCATAGCTCCTCCTTAACCTCTCAAGACGTTCCTTAGACGCTCCCCAGACCCTCTCCCGTGCTTTCTATAGATTCGCCATTCTACAAAATAACTTCTTGAACGTAAACATTACATTATAGTATGATGACTATGGAAATGCAGCAGGTTTGGAGTGATGGAGCAGTGACTGATTGGCGTCTGCTTGTGAATGGCTTTGGCTCATGGTGGCAAGGAATCGATACCCAATCGTTCAAAACAATCTTTATCAGCATTATATTGGAAGCCTTTCCCTTCCTTATGCTCGGCGTACTTATTTCCTCTCTGCTTCAGGTGCTTGTCTCGGAAGAGCGTCTGAAGCGGATTATCCCGAAAAACCCTGCAATCGGTTTGCTGGTGGCATCGGGCCTTGGCATTTTTTTCCCGGTTTGCGAATGCGGCATGATCCCTGTTGCCCGCAGACTGATTCAGAAGGGAATGCCCGCTTATCTGGGTATTACTTACATGCTTGCCGCGCCTGTTGTAAATCCGGTTGTCTATTTCGCCACTTATTCCGCCTTCCAGACCAAGCCGGAGATGGTATACGGCCGGATGGGACTTGCATATGCCGTGGCAGTCACCGCGGGACTGCTGATATACCTGCTGGTCAAGGGCAATCCCCTGAAGATCAAGGCGCAGGAACTGCGGGGCGAAGGCGTGCAAGAGCAGAAGAAAATGACTTTGTCCGGCTGGGTTGAGCACATGCTCAATGACTTTTTTGATATGACCAAGTACCTGTTGTTTGGCGCTTTCGTTGCCGCTTGCCTGCAGGTTCTGGTTGCGCGCAGCACCCTGATTGACATCGGCGCCCATTCCTGGTCCTCCTACCCCTTCATGATGGGATTGGCATATGTGCTGTCCCTGTGCTCCACTTCCGATGCTTTTGTTGCCGCGTCCTTTAACGGCTCCTTCTCCCAAGGACCGCTCTTGGCCTTTCTGGTGTTGGGACCCATGTTGGACTTCAAGTCCACGCTGATGATGTTTTCCGCATTCCGGTTCCGCTTTGTCCTGCTTCTGATCGTCATCCTGATTGTTCTGGTCTGGTCAGGCTCTGTGCTTGCCACTCTCATCCCCTGGAGGTATCTCATATGACACACCGCAGATTGGGAGTCCATTATTTTATCCGTTCCGGCCTGCTTGCTTTCTTTGCCTATTACATTCTGAGGCTGGTGAAGCAGGAGCAGCTGATTATCTACATCGGTCCGCGCATGCAGCTCTATGTGAAGCTCGCTGCCATAGGGTTCTATATGATGGCGGTGATCCAGATTTATCTGGCATTCCGCACATACTGGGGAGAGAGAACCGCAAGCGACGGCTGCGGCTGCGGCGGCTGTTCTCCCGCTAATTCCACCGCTGCCGGCAGGAGCATCTTCTACGGCCTCTTCGCCGTCCCGGTGCTGTTGTTCCTGCTTCTGCCGGATGCGGCCTTGAGCAGCAGCCTGATTGCGAAGAAGGGAATTACCCTTACCGGAGCGGGAAGTGACAGGCCGGTGCAGTCCTCCCGCGCGGAAGCCGGACCTGAAGCCGGCGCTCCAACGCCTGCTTCCGCCGGTGCTGCCCCGGCCGCATCAGCTTCCGCCGCCTCCACACTCCCTGCCTCCGCAACACCTGTTGCCGCCGGCCCAACGGCCTCCTTGACGCTGCCGTCGGCTTCCGTCAGCCCGCAGGAGACAGATGCCTCCACAGATTCCTTGGACGCTCTCTTTCCCCATGACCAATATTCCGAGGACCTGGCCAAACTGGCTAAGAAATTATACAAGCAAGACTTCATCTCCATTGAAGATACGGGTTTTATGGAGGTCGTATCCTCCATTGACTTCTATATGAATAACTTCATTGGCAAAAAGGTGGATATAACCGGCTTTGTCTACCGGGAGGACGACATGCAGGACAATCAGTTCGTCGTCTCCCGCTTTGCCGTCCAGTGCTGCTCGGCCGACGCTTCCCCATTCGGCTTCATGGCAGAGAGCAGCTTGGGCAAGGATCTGAAGAAAGACACCTGGGTGAAGATAACCGGGATACTGGGGACAACCAGCTATGGAGGCAATGAGATATTGAAGATTGAGGCTTCCAAGATCGAGCGGATTCCGGCGCCTAAGACTCCTTATGTGTTCCCCAACTACGACTTCTTCCAGACAGCAACCCGGGAGTGAGCCTGCTGTTCCATTGTCTGAACTGATTCAAACGGTCTCCTGCGGGTAAAAACAGGTATATCCTAGAAGGGAGAGATGAACATGGAATCGGTAAAGCAAAAAAGCGGTGTTTGGAAGGGCGTTCTGGCAGGTGGAATCATCGGTGCATCTGCCGCGCTGCTATTTGCCCCCAAGTCAGGGAAGGATCTCCGCAAAAAATTAGGAGATGATCTCACTGATCTCAAGGAACGCTCGGGCGAACTTGCTTCAGGCGCCCAAGAGAAGGTGTCCCAATGGAGTGGAGCGCTTCGGGAAACAGGCCGGGAGCGGCTGCAGCAGGCCAAGACTGCTGCAACGGAAGCGATGACGACCATCAAGGAGTCCGCCGGCGACCTGAAGGATTCCGCCAGCAAAGCCGTCGGCTCCCTGACACATGATGCAAAAGAAGCTGTCGAGGAAATAAAAACAGCGGTTACTCCCGACCCGGACAAGCTAGCCGAAGCGGATAACAGCTCCCTTGCCCAAAATGAGAAGGAGATGGACAAGCTAGGTAAGGAAATGGATCAAATGAAGACGGAGTCCGAATTGAAAAAAGAGGGCTACGTGTCCGATCCTATCCAAAAGCCTTGAACATAATCATCACATAAAGAAAACGTCCGGAGCTGAAGCACCGGACGTTTCTTTATGAAGAATCTGCAATCCGTGAGCCTCCTCCCGGAACCCGCCCGGCCTCATATTCCCTCCATCCCGGGGTCGGTCAACAGCGTCCGGAGCTTGTCCATGGCCTTCCGCTGGATTCGGGAGATGCTCATCTGCGAGACTCCCAGCTCTTCAGCTATCTGCCGTTGTGACTTGCCCTGGGAATAGGCCATATCCAGCACATCGCGTTCCTCCGGCTTGAGATTCTCCATAGCCTGCTCCAGATCCAACCGCTGCACCAGCAGACGGTAATCATCCCGTTCCTCCTGGATGATGTCCGCAAGCGTTGCTCCTGTTTCCTCCGCAAACAAAGGAGTATCCAAAGAAAGGGATTGATAGCAATCCCATCCCACCAGAATTTGAATCGTCTCTTCCTCGGAAAGCTCCAGATAGGCGGCGATTTCGCCTACTTGAGGGGATCGTTCCAGCTTTACGGAGAGCTCGTCTATCGCTTTTTGCAGTGCGTGACCCTTTTCCTTGATCCTTCTTGGCACCTGAACATACCAAGACTTGTCCCGCAGGTAATTTTTCATATGGCCTACAATGCTCTTCATGGCGTAAGCTTCGAACGGGATCGCAAACGTGGGGTCATACGTTTCGAATAAGCGGAACATGGACAGCTGACCCACCTGGAATAAGTCCTCGAACATGTCCTTGCGGTTTCTGGATAATTTTGCCGCGGCCATTCGCACGATGCCTTCGTAATGCTTTAACAGAACCTCCGCCAGCTCATTATTCCGGGTTTCCCGGTAAGCCGCCAGAAGCTCCTCCGCTCTTGGCTGTGCATTCGGTTCAGACGGCTGAAGCGTCATAAGACCACTCCGCTTCCACTCGGTTCAAGCCTCTTGGTCAGGATCACCTTGGTACCGCCATCGTTGCGGATTTCCACATGGTCCACCAACGCTTGCATCAGATACAGGCCCAGGCCTCCTGCTTTCATCTGTGATAAGGGCTTGTCTTGAAACGGCGAGGCAGTCCCTAATTCCGCAAGCGGCGGAATAAAGCTCTTGCCTTCATCCGATACGGTGATGCGCAGAAACTCAGGGGCGGCTTCAAAGACAACACTCATGATCCCTTCCTCATAGCCCTCATCGTAAGCGTGGAGGACGGCATTATTGCAGGCTTCGCCGACGGCTACCTTCAAGTCCTCAATGTCTTCGAAGGAAAAGCCCATTCGGACCGCTACCCCATACAATGCCAGGCGGACTACTTCAATATGTTTAGCTTTTGCAGGCAGAGTGACATAGATGTTATCAGATTGGGCCATTATTCATTTACCCGTCCTTTTCCTTAAAATTCTATATGGCATCTTTGTTCAAAAAACGGCTGATCCCGGCAATATCGAACAGCCTTTCAATATGAGGAGGAATATGGAGTATCTCAAAGCCCGCGTTGATCTCCGCGCGGGCTTTGATGACCGTAATCAGAATCCCGATTCCGGTGCTGTCAATATAGCGAAGCTCCTTGAAATCAAAGATCAAATCCCGTTGCCGCTCTTGCAGATAGGAATCCAGCTCCCCTTGGAGCTCACAGGCCCGTGACAGATCGAATTCTCCAATAAAGGAAAACGTCACCGCCTTGTCGGATATTTGTTTGACTGTACGAAAAGATTTAATCATGAACGAATTCATTCCTCTCTGCAGCAGTTATCGTGTCATGATGCCTTATTCTGCAACGCTTGCCGCCCTTTTCCTCCGGAATGACTGGATCAAGCGCACCGTTTGCATCAGCCACGGAATGGTTTCTATCTTGGGTTTGCCGTCAGACTCCGGTTTATCTTCCAGCTTGGAACGGATTGTCCTGCTTAAGGAAACGGCGGTCTGCCTGACAGCCTGGGTGGTATCCCCGGCCATTCTTCCTATTTCTCCAACAGTCTCGAATACGCTGTGCAATTCCTCCATCTTGCCCTTCACATCCTGGGTGACCTCCGTGACGCTTTGCATCGTCTCTTTCACCTCAGCGGTCAGAACGGTTACTTGCACTCTCGCTTCGTCTGTCATTCTCCCAATTTGTTCCAGCGCCACCTTCGCTTGTCTCAGAGTCTGTACGAGGGCTACTACCAGAACGCACAAGGCTGCAGTCAGAACAGCCACACTGATTTGAATCACCATAAGCATCCCTCCTTACCAAGCCTTTACCCTTGGCCAAAGGGCCTGAAACGCCTCTGTGCAATATTCCTGAACTTCGGCTGTTGTTTCATCCATCCTCCCCCGGGTTAAAAATTTCCTGTGAAGCCTTGTGGCTTTCTCACAAATCCAAGTAATCTGAAGGAGGATTTCCCATGGCAAAGGTCTTGCAGAAAACGGACGCAAAAACCAGCAGCAAACCGGTTCTGGATACTCTGAACAAGCAGGTAGCGGACTGGTCGGTGCTCTACATGAAATGGCATCATTATCATTGGTACCTGACAGGTGAGAACTTCTTCACCCTTCACGAGAAGTTCGAGCAGCTCTACAACGAAGCCGCTCTGGAAATGGACGAATTGGCGGAACGGATGCTGGCGCTGGAAGGACGGCCCGTTTCAACTTTGAAGGAGTGTCTGGCCTTATCCGGGATCAAGGAAGCATCCGGCAAGGAGCTTCCTTCCCAGATGGTGCAAGCTACCGTCAATGACTTGCTGTACCTGTCCGAAGAATTGGCCAGCGGCATTGAAGTTGCCAACGAGCACAAGGATGATCCGACTGCCGATATGCTCACCGGCCTGAAGGGAAAGGTGGAAAAGCATATCTGGATGCTCAAATCATATCTGAAATAATCCGGTCTGTAAACTGCCGAGAGGCACTTGCGGCACACAGCACAGCCAAGCGGCCTTACCGGTTGGCTTCCAGCCCGTTTGGGCATATGCTGGCACGCAAGCGCCTCTTCGGTCCGTACAGAGTGGAGGAGTGTTTACATCCGGTAGTTGGCTTGTATGAATTCCTTGGTCTGGGTTGTAAGATCACTTACGATGTTCTCTTTGGCATTCAGCGTCATATAAATTTCATTCTTGTTATCCATAATCCACTGCATAGCCCCGGTAACGGCTTGTTTCACATCCTCATCGCTGCTGCTATTCCCTATGCGAATCAGGGCCATCATGGAGAAGAAGAAGTGCTGGAGGTATTCGTTATTATGCTTATCCTTCTTTATCATTTCTATAAGGTAAGGTACGCTTTGTGCATCGCCCAGTTCACCCAGCAGATAGATCGCGCCCAACACATTGTTGATTCCGTTCACGGGCGTCTCTTGCTCAAAGTCCGGCTGGACACTTATAATCTCCCTCAGCACCGGAATTGCCCCGGGATCTCCCAAGAGCCCCAATGCAAACGCGCTGTTGAACCGGACAGCCTCATCCGCGCATGCCAGCCATTGCTTCAGATCATGGATAACCGCCCCTCCCAGCCGTTTGGCGGACCAGATTGCAACGCCTGGTATAGCCCCCTTCATTTCATTGAATATCTGCTCCTTATCGGTCAGCCATTGCACGCGCCGGTTTATTTTTTCCCCCGAGCCCTTCTCGTCAATCCGGTATGTGAGCCTGTTGTTAGCGTCATCCAAACATTTTGTTTTCCGCAGCATGGCGGCCACTTTCTCATAATCTGCTGCCTTTGCCTCTACTCCGTCTCTAATGGACCAGTAGGCCAGCGCACTGGCTGCCTCCCCGCATTTTTGCATATCCCGCTTCACCCGGACGCCCGGAGATATCTGGCGGTCCGCCGCCAAACAACGGCCAGCCGCAAGGATTCCCTTGTATCCTCTGGGAATCAGCGCCCCCGCGGGAACCGGAACCGAGAAATTCATCAATTTAAGCTTGGACACGATACACCATTCAATGTACCGTTTATCCTCAAAAGCATGCTCAATTCCGTGGGTGTCAATGTTGCAATGGGTATAGAACAAGGGTCTATCTGTAAGGTTATCGGTTAGAAAATCAACAAACGTGATTTCCTCCTCCCCCACAATCCGTCTGCCTTCCCGGATTCCTGCCTGCGGCGCAATGATGGAGTAGTAATTCTCCGGGTCAAACCGCCCCTTCAAGAACATGCTCTGGGTATAGGTATGCAAAATCTGGTCCGAGTACTGCTGTCCGTCGTTGCAGTTGATAAATCCGTTATCCGCATAATAACTGGTTACATTCCCGTCCTTCAGAGTCATGGTGCATAAGGAATACGGCTGGGTCTTGCCCTCAAACGGCCTGCCCCTTGCCGTTTCACAGCCGGCCATGGCGCAAATGTCGGCTTCTCCCGTACAATCAATCACATACCTTGCACCGGTATTGTGAACGCCCCCGTCATCCTTCCATTGCAGACCAACCACTTGATTTTGCTCCACAAATACGCCCGATGTCCAAGCATCATAACGGATTTCCACGCCGGCACCCAAAGCTTGCTGCTCCAGCACCATGGCCTTTTTGGCCGGGAGAATATGATCGGGATAAATATGATTGGAAGCCGCAAAAATCTCATGATCCGTGTTGTATACGACTTGGTCCACCTCTTCAAACCGGCCGCCGGATGCTCCATAGTAATAGCCCAGGACCGCTCCGGATGTCCCTGTGCCTCCCATACAGTCCCCGGTTTCCAGCGCCAGAACGCTCAGCCCGTATTCGGCGGCGCAGATGGAGGCAATCGCTCCCGCAGTCCCGAGCCCAACGACTATGACATCATAATTTTCCTGAAAGCTTTTGTCCTTCACTTCTGTTTTTACGGTTTTACCCAGATGCTTTTGACACAAAATCATTTGGATTCGCCTGCCCTTCCTGCAAATACGCCCTTATCGAAGGCTTTGACCGGATTGGTGAAGCTGCCGGATATGCCGAAGCTGTTTTGGTGAATACCGGAGTATTCATAATCAAACACGCTCCCCACTGAAATAACCGTAAACCCTTCCAGTTCCTTGGGTCCGCCGTATAACCATTCGACTGTTTTTTGACGGGCTGTCATTAAGCTGTCCCGCTTCTCCACGTAGAACCTCAGATAAGCGATATCCGGACGTTCAGCTTCATAAAGCTCAAATTCACTGCACTTGATGCTTTCAACCTTCCGTTTATTTGTGTTTAACATCACGTTTAAGCTTTTCCTGTAAAAATTCCCGCCGGCTTCTACCGTATCAAGAACCTTTTTGGCGCAAATCCTCATTACTCCGGAGGCATTGTATGCCTCAACCAGATATCCCTCTGCCGTTTTCTCAAGACTCAGCAGCTTCGTACCCAATAACAAATTCACCTGATTGGAACCAACTGCATCCGACAACATCGGACAGCAGGCCTGCAAAAGGGGTCTATGGGTGGGAGAGATAATGTTTCTGGTCTTCAGATCTTCCTTGAACCGTTCCCCCTCCTCCGTCTGGCACTGGCAGTCCCAGCTGTCGCCAAACTTGAAGCAGTCGATAAATTCATGGCCCAAACGGATGCTTTTTTCAATAATCAGGGTTTTCCCCTTAGAGCCAACAGCATAGCCAATGCCCCAAAAGGTAGCGCCGATCACCAAATCATCCACATAAATATCACTCATCTTGGCATCCCTCTTCTCATCCTGCTTGATCTATCCGCCATTCAACGCATGTTAGGCAGACTTTACTGTTTTAGAGTAGCTTACGGACAGACAATCATAAATAAACAAATCTATAGAAACCTTCAAATTTCAATTCAGATTCTGACAGGCCGTCTGGCCCGGCTCCATAAGGCGAAAAAAAACACAGGCTAGATGCCTGTGGAATGAAAGTAATGAATGGAGGATAAATCGCCGCTGTCCTGATCAAAGTATAGCTTGATTGCCCCTTGTTTCCGGATATAAACCCAACCGTCCTCAGCCAGGAAATCCGGCTCGCCCAGGGAATCGTTCAACGCCTCTTTGTTAAGGGAATGACGGACACCGTCTATCTCGATTTCTTGCGCCTCCGCCTCTACAGCCACATAGAGGATATCCTTATCGCGGAAGGCGATTTCCCATTCGCCGTAATCGAATATCTCCATATCGAGTATCCGTGAATCGGCCCGCTTCGTCACGGGTGCACCCTTTTTCTCTATCACGCTCTTCTTGTTATCCAGCAAGGTTACGCCCTCTACCGACCCGAAGGTCTGGTCCTCCGCGGTGAAAGCGGGCTCCGGCGGCGAAGCCGGAGCGTCTATTCGCGCATCAGCCGGCTGCAGCGTGGTCAGCCTGCTCACCGGCAGCGCTGCAGCAGCGTTGTCTTCTGCAAAGGAGATAAGGGAGATGGCGGCAGGATTGAATAGGAGTCCCACCGGCTCTGCCGGTTGTGTCGGAGTTGTAAATTCTTGGAACAACAGCCAACCGCCTGTAAGCGCCACCAGACTTCCTGTGGTCACCATAACCTTCAATCCTGCCGTCATAGGAATCCTCCTCCCTATCTGCGTTCATGTCTGTTCCCTCTATTGAAACCGATTCGGATCCGTGCCGGCGAAGAGCAGGGGATTAACGACAGGCTCAAGCGGCGCCCGGTCTCTGTCCCTCTCCAGCTCAGGGTTGTAGTCCTCCTGCTCAATAGCTCCCGGCCACGTCACAATAAGAATGTCCCCGTTGTCCAGCAACTGTTCATAATGCTCCGCCTCCGGCCGGGAAATTCCCAAAGACTCCATCTTGGCAATCAGCTCTTCCCCTCTGGAGCGGAACAGATTGGCCACTGTCCGGATTATTCCCTGCTCCGCCACGCCGACATGATTGGCATCCGATCCCTCTACGATAGCAGCTGTACGTTCTTTATCATGTGCCAAGGCATAAATGTTTTCCGCCAGATAGCCCTGATTCTGCAGCTCCACAATAACCTCGCTTGCTTCTTCCTCGTTTCTTACCAGCTTAATAGTCATGGATTACGCCTCCTTGAGCGATCCTTTTGGATCTGAATTTGGGCCTTGAGCGGCTCGTCCGCCGCCTACTACTTACTACCCTCTTCCATAAGCTCTGAAACAGAGGCGTTCATATCCACAGAGCTTAGCCACAGCGTGAAGGCAAATACGGAGCCTGGCCCGTCTGCCGGAGGCTCGTACCAGATTTTTCCTCCCATCAGCTCAACTAAGAACTTGCAGATGGACAGCCCCAGACCGGTCCCTTCATGCTTGCGCGTCATATAAGGAGACAACTGGGTGAAGGGGCGAAACAGCTCTCCCTCCCGTTTGGGGGGGATTCCTTCGCCGGTATCGGTTATCCGGAATTCCATATGGTAGCATTCCCTCTTCTCACCGGACTCGGCCTTGCCGGTCTGCTTGCTGAAGCAATCGCTGACCGGCCCCTCCAGGCACCTTGCCCCGATATGAATTTCCCCCGAATCGGTGAATTTCACAGCGTTGCCGATCAGATTAATCAGAATTTGCCGCAGCCTGTTGTCATCCCCGTACAATAGACGGGGTGTACCGGGCTCTATGCCGATTTCCAGATTAATTTCCTTTTGGCGCGCCTTCACCAAGAACAGCTCCGCCGTTTCGGCCACAGTCGCATTCAGGTCGAATGGCATTTCGATCAGCTTCATGCGGCCGGACTCCATCTTGGAGAAATCCAGGATGTCATTCATGATCCGAAGCAAGGCCCCGCCGCTGTTCAGAATAGTCTCCACATACATGCGCTGCTCATCTGTAAGCTCCGTAGAGAGCAGCAAATCCGCCACCCCCATCACCCCATTCATTGGCGTCCGCAGCTCGTGGCTCATGGTGGCGAGAAAGCGGGTTTTGACCAAGGAGGCTTCTATGGCTTCCCTGTTCGCCCTCTCCAGCTCTTCGGTCTGCTTCTGCAGCAGCGCGGCCTGGTGGGCCAACCGTTGGCTGCTTATATGAAGACGGACGAATCCGTCAATCTTGGACTTCAGCATCTCCGGCAGGAACGGCTTGCGGATATAATCGATAGCCCCTACGGAATAGGCCATCGAATAGATGGACGAGCTTTGTTCGGCGGCAGTGATGAAGATGATGGGCGTATCCTTGGATTTGCCCCGCATCTTGATAAACTTGGCGGTTTCGAAGCCGTCCATCTCCGGCATCTGCACATCCATTACAATAACAGCAAAATCCCCCTGCAGCACCTTCCGCAGCGCCTCTTGTCCGGACGACGCTCTCACGAGGCTGTATCTGTCATCCTGCAGCACCGCTTCAAGCGCAAGCAAATTCTCCGGGTGATCATCAACGAGCAGAATTTGTACAGGTTCCATGGTTTCCATAACGATAACCTCCGTAATAAATGGGTTTGCAGCCAAGCTTGTCCCTATTCATGCAGCCACATCTTGATCAGAGACAACAGCTGCTGCAAATCGATGGGCTTTGTCAAGTAATCCGAGGCTCCGGCCCGCAAGCATTTATCCCGATCCTCGTGCATGGCCTTGGCCGTAAGGGCAATAATCGGGAGGCCTTTCATACCAGGCATGGCCCGGATCGTTTGCATGGCCTCATAACCATCCATCTGCGGCATCATAATATCCATCAGTATAAGATCAAAATCCGGATTATTACGCAGAATGGTGACTGCCTCATGCCCATTCTCGGCGAAAGAAACCTTAAATCCGTAATCTTCCAGCACAGAGGACAATGCAAACAGATTGCGGATGTCATCATCCACCAGCAGAAGGCGCTTGCCGTCCAGTTCCGTTCTCTCCTGATTCAGCTCATCTTGGACTGTCTGCTCAGAGCCCGCTTCAGGAAGGCTCTCCGGCGCAGGCGGCGCCACGAACATGGCCGTGGCCACCAATGGCTTGGCCGCAACCATTTCACTCATATCGGGGATGATCAGGGTAAAGACGCTTCCCCCGCCCACTACGCTTTCTACTGTAATCGACCCTTGCAACAGCTTGGACAGCTGCCGGCTGATAGACAGGCCAAGACCTGTTCCTCCGTAGGTACGGTTGGTGGTGCCATTGGCCTGCCTGAAAGCATGGAATATTTCCTCCAGCTTATTGGCCGGAATACCGATCCCAGTATCTTTGACAATGAAGCTCCACGATACGTCAACATGGGCCACGGAGAAGGTTACCGAGCCGGCCGTAGTGAATTTGAATGCGTTGGACAGCAGGTTGCCGACAATCTGGGTAAGCCGCTTCTCGTCTGTCACCAGAGAATCCGGCAGTCCCTCCTGAACCTCCACAAGAAGCTCCACTCCCGTCCGTTCTGCTACAGACTCGAAGCTGCGCTTGACATAATGCAGGATATTGGAAAGCAGGACCCGCTCCGGCTGAATTTCCATATGGCCAGCCTCCACCTTGGACAAGTCCAACACATCATCGATTAGCCGCAACAAATCTTCACCCGCGCTGTGGATAGTAGAAGCGTACTCCCTCTGCTTCGCGTTCAAGTTGCCGTCCTTATTCTCTTCCAGCATCCGGGACAGGATCATCATGCTGTTAAGAGGGGTCCTTAGCTCGTGGGACATATTGGCCAGAAACTCCGTCTTATACTTGGAGGCAATCTCCAATTCCACCGCCTGATGCTCGAGCACCTGATTAGCCAGTTCAACCTCCCGGTTCTTCTCATTGGTCACACGGACCTGTTCCTCCAGCAACGCCGTCTTCAACGTCAGTTCCTCGTTGGTGACTGTCAGCTCCTCGGACTGCTGCTGCAGCAGTTCTTCGGATTCTTGCAAGGCCCTCGCCTGCTGCTCAAGCCTGTCATAGGAGGTTCTCAATTCATCCTGCTGGGACAATAGCTCCTCGGACTGGCTCTGCAGTTCTTCTGTCAGCAGTTGGGAGGTCCGGAGCAGCTCTTCCACTTTCATGCGTCCATTGATGCTGTTAAGAATAATCCCCAGGTGCTCGGATAACTGTTCCAGCAGCCGGTTGTGCAGCGCAGTGAAGGAAGTCAGCGAGGCAAGCTCCATTACAGCCAGAACCCTGCCCTCATAGGCTACGGGAATAACCAGCACCTCACCCAATGCCAGCTCTCCCTGTGCCAGTGCAACCCGCAAATAATCCTCGGGGGGCCTGGACAGGCGGATCCGTTGCTTGTCCAATGCACATTGCCCAACCAGTCCCTGGCCCAACAGGAAGCTGCGGCCATGCCGTTCTCCGTCAAGAGCATAGGTGCCCGCAAGCTCCAGAATCCGCCCTTCTCCCTGCTCTGTTACAATATATACGCCTCCATACACAGCGCCTACCGACGGAGCGAGCTGCCGGATAAACAAGTCACCGACTCCGCTTAAATCGGTTTTTTCCTGAAGCAGCACCATGATGTTGGTAACACTGCTCTTCAGCCACACCTCATCTTCATTTCTTTTGCTGTACTCCTGCTCAATGGCCCGTGTTTGCTCCAAATCTCCGGCCATGCGGAGAAACAGCTGGACGACTTCTCCAATTTCATCTCTTGACAACGCCGCGGCGCTAAGCATGTGGTCATTGGGAGAAGAATTGGGCATCTGGCCAATCAACTGGGACAGGATATTGAAACCTCTGGTAATGCTCTGGATAATCCAATAAGTGATGCCCAGCGACAGCAGCAATCCAATCAGGGTGAGCCCGATGGTCATCTGCAAGGTTCTCCGGTTCTCCGCAGACCCGTCGGCCAGAATCTGGTCCATCTTCCGCTCATGATAATTGACGAAGGCTCCGGCCCCGGCCTGAATTTCCATTTGCAGCTTCAAGCCCTCTTCACTGCGCAGACGGACGGCTCCCTCGGTATTTCCCTTCGTCATAAGCTCCACGATCCGGTCCTTGTAGGCCAGATACCGGTTCCCCGATTCAATGACCCCTTCTGTCACCTGAAGCTGCTCCGCATTCTCGTAATCGATTCTCATTTCATTGAAGATTTGACGCAGAGCGGTATCATTCTTCTCAATATTTGCCATTTTGACCGAGATATCATCAGAGGATTCATTCAGGATCAGCGTGATCATGTTGCGGCCGATTTCGCTGATATTCTGCTGCAGCCGCTGATTGAGCTTCACATTGCCGTACAGAATGTCGTATGTATCGCCAATGCTCTTATTCATTGCCGTCAAGCGGTTAATTCCCAAGCCCGCCATGGCAAACATGATGAACAACAGGATTCCGAATCCGACAAGGAGCTTACTTCTTATTGTCATGTTCTCCCCCCGTTTCCCCGAGAACCGCAGCGGCTGCCCGCCTCAATGGCTACCATGCAAAAATCATCCCGGCTGCCGGCCATTCCTTCAGCGTTCGTCAGCAGTCCGATATGCTCCTCCAGGCTTATGTCCGGCTTATCACGCATATTGGCCTCAATCGTATCCGTAGCCGTATCCCAGTCCGCAGAGCATAATTCCAGCAGCCCGTCTGTGAACAACAGCATCTTCACGTGGTGCTCGTATGTGATGATGCCCTTCGATACTTCGATGGGATCGTCGAAGCCGACGGCGCATGTTCCCGCAGACAAACGCTTCAGCTCCTTGCCGTCAATCATGATCAATCCCGGGGGATGGCCCGCGTTCACATATTCGATCGTACGGTTAACCGGATCAAGAATAAAATAAATGGCGGTGAAATAATAACGGACCCACTTCTCCTTGTTATGCAGATGCACCATATATTCATTAAGCACCTTAATGACTTCAGCCGGGTCCGGATTGCGCATCAGGGCTCCCTGCAGGGCAGAGGCTATGTACATGCACATGAGCGAGGAGGAGATCCCGTGACCCATCATATCGAGAATAATGACGCCGTATCTGCCTTGCCCCAAGGGATGCCAGGCGTAGAAATCGCCGGCCAGCATCTTCGACGGCATATAGACCGCCTCGATGCGCAAATTTTCTTCCACTAACGGCTTGCTGAGTACAGTTTCCTGCACTTGCTTGGCCAGGGCAAGCTCCAGGGACATATCCCGCTCCTTGGCTTTATGCCAATGCAGCTCCGAACGGAGCCGCAAAGCCAGACGAATCCGCGCCAGCAGCTCCACCTTGTTGATGGGCTTGGTCACATAATCGGTTGCTCCCATATCCAGTGCTTCAGCAAGCTTCAGCGAATCATTCAGCGCCGTAACAATAATAATGGGAATATCGCGAAGCCGGTCCACCTCCTGCAGCCTGCGGCAAGCTTCAATTCCATCTATCTCAGGCATCATCATATCCATGAGAATCAGGTCGGGATTGCCCTCTTCGTATTCTCCGCCGGGACGCTCCATCCCCAAGTAGGCAAATAACGCTTTGGCAGAATTCAGCGTGACACATTTGCGGTAGCCGGCATCTTCCAGAATTTTCCCTATGATCATCTGATTGATCGGATTATCATCCACTATTACAATTCTCATGGGCCACCTCATCTTGTTCATGCGCTTGATTGGTGAATCTCTTTTTAATAGTAGCGCACTTTTTTGCGGGATGTCCACCAATCCGGCGAAAAAGTGCCAATCCCGATGGATTCGGCCGGCTCGTTGTTTCTTGGCATCCATATTAGGTTATAGAGAGCACAAGGGATATACCACAACTAAGTTGATGCTTCCGAAGCCAGTTTTCGCTTACGCAAAAACTAAGTTGATGCTTCCGAAGCCAGTTTTTCTACATGCTGCTGCGCCTCGCTGTAAGCGAAAAACTTTTAAGGAGGAGTACGAATGCTTGCTGAAGCTCTTTATCATGTGACCGGGGGAAGCTGGGCATATGCCTACAATGACTCAACTGTTCATCTTCGGTTGCGTGTCAAACGCAATGATGCGGATGAAGTATTCGTCCTTCACGGCGACAAATACGATTGGCAGCATACCGTTCAAGAATGCCCGATGGAGCGGATCGCCGCCGACTCCCTGTTCGATTACTGGCAATGCGATCTGAATCCTCCATTGAAGCGGATGGTCTATGCCTTTCGCCTCCGCTCCGGTGAGGAAGCAATATGGCTGTGCGAGAGCGGCATTCAGGGAACAGCTCCGGGGGACCCGGGGAATTGCTTCGAATACCCTTATCTGCATGAAGCCGATCTGTTTTTGGTGCCGGAATGGGCCAAGAACGCTGTTTTCTACCAGATTATGCCCGACCGGTTCGCCCCCAATGAAGAGAGGGAGGATTCGGAGGGATTGCTGCCTTGGGGCAGCGAGCCTGATCTTCATTCCTCTTACGGAGGCAATCTCAAGGCGATAACAAATAAGCTTGGCTATTTGGAGGAGTTGGGTGTCAACGCCATCTACTTCACTCCCTTGTTCGCCTCCCCTTCCTGCCACAAATACGATATTTCAGACTACAAGCAAGTAGATCCGCTGCTGGGCGATATGGAACAGTTGAAGCAATTGGTGGATAAATGCCACAAGAAGGGTATTTATGTGGTTCTGGATGCTGTATTCAACCATTGCAGCGAACAGTTTGAGCCCTTCCTCGATGTTCTCCGGCATGGAGAGGAATCCCGGTACAAGGATTGGTTTCACATTCATTCCTATCCCATCAGGGGCGAGGACGGACAGCCTTTTTATGAAACCTTCGGCAATTACGGGCATATGCCCAAGCTCAATACCGCCAATCCGGAAGTGCGGGATTATCTGCTGGAAGTGACCCGGTACTGGATGCGGGAAACCGGCATTGACGGCTGGAGGCTGGACGTTGCCAACGAGATCGACCGGCGCTTCTGGAGGGAATTCCGTCTGGCGGTGAAGGAAATCAACCCGGATGCTTATATTATCGGGGAATGCTGGAGCGACGCTGCTCCCTGGCTGCAGGGCGACCAGTTTGATTCGGCGATGAATTACCCTCTGTCCATGAAAATTCTCGACTTCTTCTCTGCAGACAGCCTCAACGCAGGCGCCTTCGCCGAAATTGTCGCCAAGCTGTCCGTCCGTTACCCGCAGCAGGCCCATGAAGTGCTGTTCAACTTGCTGGGAAGCCATGATACTGCCCGGCTGGCCAGCCGTCTGCCGGATAAGCGCAAGCTCAAGCATGCTGTGCTGTTTCTGCTTACTACACCAGGCACCCCGTGTATTTTTTACGGGGATGAATATGGCATGACCGGAGACAATGACCCGGGGTGCCGCAAATCCATGGAGTGGGATCCGGATAAGCAAGACGGAGAATTGTGGGACTTCTACAAGATGATGATCCACTTGAGACGTAACACTCCGGCCCTCTGCCGGGGCAGATACAGGATGCTGCAGGCCGGCCAGGACAGTCCCTGCCTCCTCTACGAGAGGATTGCCGCCGGATCCCATATTATGGTGTGGATCAATCATTCACCGGAGCCGGGAGAGTGCAGCCATCCCATGGAGGCCGACGATTGGAAGGATGCTTTGACCGGGGAGCAGGTCTTCGTTCAGGACGGCCGGCTCACTGTCTCACTGGAAGGCTACGGCTTCCGCATCATCGAGAGGTCGTGGAAGGAAGAAGGGGGTTGACTGCACCATGGCCGATACCTCTGAAGTCATTCAGGATTTGTTGACAGAAGAATTGGAGAAGGACGTGCCGCTGGACCCTCTGAGCACCGAGCAATTGGCCCGGATCGCCCAGATTGTGAATGAGTACAACACCAAAATCAAATGCCATCTGACCGAGCAGCAGGAAAAGCGCACCTCGCGTTCGGAGCGCCTTGCCGATAAGGTTGCCGATTTCGGAGGCAGTTGGCGGTTCATTATATGGTTTTGCGTATTCCTTGTTCTGTGGATGCTCTGGAACAGCATCATGGTCGCTGTGAAATTTGATGAGCCGCCGTTTATCCTGCTGAATCTGGCGCTCTCCTGCATATCGGCGTTGCAGGCCCCCTTCATCCTGATGAGCCAAAACCGCCAGGCTGCCCGCGACAAGCAGGAAGCGCTGCTTAATTTCGCCATCACCTACAAAGCGGAGAAAGAAAGTCTGGAGATTAAAAACCTGTTGAAGCTGATTGACAAGAGAATGGAAACTCTTGAGAAAAAAATAAATGAACAACCTTAAATAATCGCAGTTCACATTGGGGAAAACGGGGTATAGAAATAGTAAGCTCCAAGCGAAAAACTCAGCGGATGCTTACGAAGCCAGTTTTTCTACATCTGCTGCGCTTCACTGTAAGCGAAAAACTCAGCGGATGCTTACGAAGCCAGTTTTTCTACATCTGCTGCGCTTCACTGTAAGCGAAAAACTCAGCAGATGCTTACGAAGCCAGTTTTTCCTGGCGCAAAAACTCTAAGGAGGAAACAATCATGAATCTTGATAAGTGCATGGCGATGCTGCTTGCCGGCGGTGAAGGAAAACGGCTGCGGCCGCTCACAGTCAATCAGGCGAAACCTGCTGTTTCCTTTGGAGGCCAATACCGTCTCGTAGATTTCCCGCTAAGCAACTGCCTGAATGCAGGGATTACCCAAATCGGAATCCTGACCCAATACCGGGCCGACTCCCTCCATCAGCATATCGGCAAGCAGGATTACCACCTCTCGGAAGGACAGAAGCCCGCAAGTATTGCGCTGCTTCAATCGGGAGAACAGAAGCAAGCTGCATACACCGGTACTGCCGATGCCGTTTACAAGAATATTTCATATATTGACAGCCTTCAGCCGGAGCATGTGCTGATCCTGTCCGCCGACCATATCTACCAGATGGATTACAGGGAGCTTCTCCGTTTTCATATCGACCATGATGCGGCAGCTACCATTTCCGTTACCCGCGTTCCCTGGGAAGAAACCTCACGCTTCGGAATCATGAATACCGATGAGGATTACCGGATCCAGTCCTTTCAGGAGAAGCCCTCCCAGGCGAAAAGCAATCTGGCTTCCATGGGGATCTACGCCTTCCGGTGGCCGGTGCTGCGGGAAATCCTGATCGAGGATGCGGCCAATCCCGCCTCCTCCCACGATTTCGGCAACGATATTATCCCGAGGCTGCTGAAAAAAGGAGATCATTTGTTCGCATTCCCTTTCGAAGGATATTGGAAGGATGTAGGAACTGCTGAGTCTCTGTGGAGGTCTCACATGGACCTGCTGGGATGCCCTCCGCTGTTGGCGCTGAATCCTGTGTCCTGGCCAATGCGGGTAGGCGGAAGTCTCCTGCCGCAGAATGAGATGCTGCGCATGGAGGATGAGCGCGGCTCCTGCTCCCTGCTTCATCAGCGCTGCTATACAGAGGGCAGAGCAAGACGTTCCGTCCTGTCATATGGGGTATGGATCGGCAAGGACAGCCTGGTGACAGACAGCATCATCATGCCCAATGCTATTATCGGCAAGAATGTGCTGATCTCTCATGCCATCATCGGCGAAGGAGCGATCATTGAGGATGGTGCCGTCATCGGCGGCGCCCGCAACCAGATCAGTGTGATCGGAGCAATGCCGAGAGTAGGCCTAAGGCCGCATTGGAACGTATACGGCAGCAGAAGAAGGGAAGGAGGAGCCGGATATGAGCGGGCTTCCTTCGGCAACTAAACGTATGTTTGAGCAGCGGCTGTTGGGCCGCACCGCCCTCGTCACCGGTGCAGCCTCCGGGATTGGCCGGGCGTCGGCTATGACGATGGCCCGTCACGGCGCCAATGTAATCGCCGTTGATAAAGACGGCGAGGGCTTGGAGCAGCTTCAAGCCTATATCGAAAGCCAATACGGCCATTGTATTCCCCTCAAGGCGGATATAACGGATGAGCCGTCGGTGGAAGCAGCCGTTCAGGAAGGAGTGCTCCAGTTCGGCAGCAAGCTGGATGTGGTGTTCGCCAACGCCGGCATCAACGGTACTCTCTCCCCCATCGAGAGCATGCCTCTTGAGGAATGGAGCCGCACTGTAGATGTTAATTTGAAGGGTAGCTTCCTGACCTTGAAGCATACGATTCCTTTCCTGAAGATCCGGGGAGGCAGCGTGATCATTACCAGCTCTGTTAACGGCAACCGGATTTTCTCCAATTTTGGCTTCAGCACCTACAGCACCACCAAGGCAGGACAGGTGGCGTTCGCCAAGATGGCGGCGCTGGAGCTTGCCCAATACCATATCAGGGTGAATGTCATCTGTCCCGGGGCCATAGAAACCAACATTGGAGACAGTACGGAAGAGAAGCCGGAGGTGGAGGATATCCGGATTCCCGTCGAATATCCTGACGGTTCCCAGCCTCTCCGCAAGGGGCCGGGCTCACCCAGGGAAGTAGCCAATCTTGTTCTGTTCCTGGCATCCTCAGAATCCTGTCACATTACGGGAACAGAAATTTATATAGATGGGGCGGAGTCGCTCATTCGCGGCTAAGCTGTTCAAACAGAACTTCATGCATTGATTCCTGTTCAAATTCCATCAAACGAAGAAAGGAAGATGTCCTATGTTGAGATGGTCCATGTTATTTCTCGTTATCGCCCTGGTTGCCGGCCTGTTTGGCTTTGTAGGCATTGTTAACGTAGCCGCCGATTTCGCCAAGGTTCTGTTCTTCCTCTTCCTGGTGTTGTTTATCATATCTCTCTTCACCGGAAGAAGGGGTGCGCGATAAACTCCGCTGCCCCCCTCAACTCAACCATAATCAAAACCGCCTGATTCCTTGAATGGAATTCAGGCGGTTTTGGCGTGCAGGGACAAGATTATTCCCCTTCGTATCTAAGACCCCATTGCTCTCGGATGCTGTCCAAAGTTCTCATAATAGCCAATGTTTCCTCAAGGGGCATAACAGGGCTTTCCAGCCGCCCCTCTCTCAAGCAACGCATGGCTTCCTCCGCCTCGTAATGATATCCGTTCCCGGCGAAGACGGGGTTGTATTCCACGGATTCCTGTCCTTTGACGAACAGGGAGGCGGAGCGGGCAAACAGGAAGCTTGGCACATGGATATGGCCCTCTGTTCCCATGATCCATGCATCATTAATCAGATTGGTGCGGACAGCTCCCGATAAGGAGGCAATCCGCCCCTCGGGATAACCGAACAGGAGCGAGAATTGCTCATCCACTCCTGTCTCCCCCAGATGAGCCAGGCTGCGGATCTCATCCGGCTGCGTTCCCAGCACCATAGAGGCGAATGAAACGGGATAGATGCCTGCATCGAGCAGCGCCCCGCCCCCCAGCTTCGGATCAAGCAGCCTGCCCTTGGGGTTCCAGCCCGACTGAAAGCCGAAATCGGCCTTGACCATCCGCACCTGCCCGATCAAGCCTTGGGCAAGCCATTCCCGAACCTTGACGATAGCCGGCAGAAAACGGGTCCACATGGCCTCCATCAGGAACAGCTTGGCTTCCCTCGCACGGGAGACCAGTTCTTCCGCTTCTCCGGCGTTGATCGTGAAGGGCTTCTCGCATAAGACCGCCTTGCCCGCATTCAGGCACAAGAGCACGCTCTCCCGGTGGAACGGATGGGGCGTAGCCACGTAGATGATGTCCACATCCGGATCGGACACCAGTTCCTCATAGCTCCCGTATGCCTTGGCAATTCCGTATTCCCCGGCGAACGCCTCCGCCTTCTCCAACGTACGGGAGCCTACGGCCCGGACTTGGGCCCCCTCTGCCACACTCAAACCCTTTACAAATTTATGCGCAATCGCTCCTGGAGCAAGAATGCCCCATTTGATCACCTTGGACATGGGATAAGACCACCTTTATCTCATTGCTTCAGCAGCTCTACCAATTCTTCGGCACAGGCCCTGCTGATCATCTTTCCGCGGAAATAGATCAGATCCTCCGCCGATCCGGTGAAAATGCAGGCAGGCTCGTATTTTTTCAAGATAATTCTTTCTTCGTCCACATAGATCTCTATGGCGTCCTTTTCCTCAATCCCCATGGTGCGGCGCAATTCAACAGGGAGAACAACCCGGCCCAACTCATCGACTTTCCTAACAATACCTGTTGCTTTCAACATTGGCATTCGCCTCCAATTTTTGGTTTTAGACAGATAACAATACATAAAGGTTTCTAATAATAATTCCATTATATAGTAGCTGCCACTAATAATCATTTTTTTTGATTATTTTCTTTTAAACTAACGCCAAATGCCAGTTCTTTAGCGGCCTGCCAGCACCAAATCGGCCTCTGCCAGCTTTTCAATGATAGGAATGCTTTGCGGACAAGCCTCCTCGCAGCTGCCGCACTCCACACAATGGGAGGCATCTTTGTTGCCGCGGACCAGCTTCTGGTAATTTGATTTATTTTCCTCCAGCGCATTATAGATAGACGCATTGTTGTAATGGAGGAATACGTCGGGAATCGCGACTCCCGCCGGACAGGGCACACAATAGTTGCAGCGGGTACAGCCCACCTTGATCTTGCTGTTGTAGGCCTCCTTTACCCGGGTAACCAGCTTCAATTCTTCTTGGCTCAGTTCATTGGGCACAATCGTTTCGAAGATACGGAGATTATCCTTTAGTTGCTCCAGATTATTGACTCCGCTCAGCATCACGTTAACCTCGGGAAAGTTGCCCAGCCAGCGGAACGCCCAATCTACGGGACTGCGGGAAACAGCTGCCTCTCCCCATATCTCCTGAATATCCTGCGGAATGCTGCGGGCCAGGCTCCCCCCCTTGAGAGGCTCCATAATCACCACCGGAATTCCCCGCTCAGCGGCATAATGCATGCCCTCCAGGCCTGCTTGATAATCCTCATCCAGAATGTTCAGCTGAATCTGGCACATCTTCCAATCATAAGCATCGACAATTTCCTTGAACAAGGGACGCTCATCATGAAATGAGAAGGACGGATACCTGATTTTGCCGGAAGCCACCGCCTTATCCAGGAATTCCAGTACTCCCAGCGCCTTGATCTTCGGCCATGTACTCTTGTTCAGAGCATGCAGCAGATAGAAGTCGATATAGTCCACTTCAAGCTTCGCCAGCTGCTCGTCCAGATACTTGTCGAAATCCTCATACGAGTTGGCAAACCAGACCGGCAGCTTGGTGGCAAGCTTCACCTTCTCCCGGTAGCCGTCCTTCAACGCCTTGGCCACCACCAGCTCACTGTTTCCCCCGTGATAAGGATAGGCGGTATCCACGTAATTAACGCCGTGGTCTATGGCATAGCGAATCAGTTCGATAGCTTCTTGTTCATTGATCTTTGAGGGATCGCTCGCCTGATTGGGTACGGTTTGGAGAGGCAGGCGCATGCAGCCCAGTCCAAACGCGGATATCTCAAAGCCCAGATTGCCAAATTCTCTATATTGCATATCCTCACCTCATTGTGGCGGGCCCCGCTTGCAAAGGCCGGACCTGCCGTCATAGTTATCCTTTTATAATTTTAGCATAGCTAATATATCATGCACAGTAGTTACCATTTCGTAAGTAAGTATACTCGCGGGTAACCCCCTCCTCAATAGCGGTATCATACATAAAAAACACATCTGCTCCGGCAGCCTGTTGAAGACCCGCGGAGCAAGATGTGTTATTGCCTTGAACTATGCTCATGAGACCGCCGCCTTGCCCGAATGCTTGCACGAGTGGCTGTCGCAGGAATGAAACGATCCGATAAAATCCAGCCGGTGGTCCGTTACCGTAAAGCCGAATTCCTTCTCCAGACGCTTCTCCAGCATCTGCAGCCAATCTTCCTTGATCTCTCTGACCTCGCCGCACTGGTTACAGATCATATGATGATGCATATGCTCATGCTCATCACTGCGCAGATCATACCGCACCACTCCGTCGCCGAAGTTCATCTTCTCCACAATGTGCAGCTCAGTCAATAACTCCAGCACCCGGTAAACGGTGGCGATGCCGATCTTCGGAAACTTTTTGCGCACCAGCAGAAAGATTTCCTCCGCGCTCAGATGATCCTTCTCATTCTCGAGAAGCACCCGCAGTGTGGCGTCCCGCTGCCCGGTGAGCTTATAGCCCTTGGTTGCCAGACTGCTGTTGATTTTTTTGATTTGCTCTTCTATTGTCATGTTTTGCAGCACCTCCTTAATGGATTGCTGATATTTAGAATTATTCTAAATATATTATATAGCAGTTGACACAAAAAGCAAAGTCCTATTTCATGCGCAGGCCACATGACGGAACCTGTCCGGGACTGCCTGCCGAATGGACAAAACACCCTCCGGCAATGGAGGGTGTAATCTAACCTTCTCGCGTTATGAACCTGTCTAATTGTTCCAATAGCATGCCTTACTCAACTACCAATGATAAACCGCATCCGCGTATTTGGTGAACCATTAACTGAAATCTTTAGTTGAAACAACCATTCCGGCCCCGTCTTCATGAATCAAAAAACAACGAAAGCCCTGCCTCTCTTCCATCCTTGCGGCTCCGAAGACCGCGCCAGTGAGAATTTATGCATTCAAAAGAAAATCTACGAACAAAGGTTATCTGCATAATATAGCATATGTGCTGCAATAATGCAACCCACATTTCGCTTGCCCTTCCAGACCATTTAATCCAGTGTCACGATAAGCTCCTCCAGCCTGCGTTTGGGAACATGATGGACTCCTTGCCCGTCTCTCCAATACTTCACATTGGCCGGATCGGCCATTTCTTCTATCACCACGGTTTCCTTGGGCTTGCCCAGGGCAATCACCATCAGAATCTCGTAGCGTTCAGGAATGGCCAGCGCCCGGGTCAACCCCTGGCGGTCAATGGAGCCGAACATGCAGCCTCCAAGCCCCTTCTCCACTGCCCCCAGCAGAATGCTCTGGCTGGCAATCCCGTGGTCCCAGAAGTGGTTGGAGCTGATCTCCTTATCGCCCAGCATAATCACATACGCCGCGGGCTTCTCCCCTTCTTCCGGACCATGCCACTCCTTCAGATACCCTGCCCAACGAAGATGGGGAAAAATCAGCTCATTTCGGGCCGGCTCCCATGACAAGATATACTTGAGGGACTGCATGTTGGCTCCGCAGGATGAGAGCCTGGCCAACTCAATCAATTCGGTGAGAGTCTCCTGTGTCACCGGCTCTTGCTGAAAAAACCTTCTGTAAGTGCGGTTTTTCTTAACCAGATCATAAATCACTGCTTCGTCCTCCTGTCATATATCTTCTACGGCGGGTTTCTCTCTGCATTCCTTGCATGTGCCGTATATTTCGAAACGGTGGCCGTTGACCTCGAAGCCCTCGGGCCCGCCCTCCAGATGCTCCATGGGACAAAAATGAATGGAGAACGTCTTCTCGCATTGCGTACAGATCAGATGATGATGGTGGTGATGCTGACAGTTGGCCTTGAACTTCAGGCCGCCTTCCAGGAAGTAGAATTGCTCCAGCACGCCCATTTCGCTTAGTATTCTTAAGTTGCGGTAAACCGTATCGAAGCTGACGCCCGGATACTTGGTCCTCATCCATTCATAGACGTCCTTGGGCGTCAGATACCCGTCCGCAAGAACGAACATCTGCGCCAGACTTTTGCGCTGCTCAGTCACTCTCAGACCGCCTGCGCTCATCTTGCGCAGCATATCCTCGATCGTTATGGATTCAGACATGTTTTCCCCTCATTCATCCGTGTTATTCTCTAATAGTGAAGGAAAAAAAGCCCGCCGTCAAGGTTTCCCCTGTGGATATAAGCAGCATGGCCCGCATATAATTGACACCGTAGAAAGTAATCTTTACTATTGAATTAAGTTTGAGATGGAAGGAGCCTATACCTTGCGGCAAATACCGGTTATTATCATCAGTGGATTCCTCGGCAGCGGCAAGACCACCCTGCTGATGCGGTTAATGAAGGATGCGGGAGACAGAGGCTTGCGCTTCGGCGTGCTGATGAACGAGTTGGGGCAGGCGGATGTGGACGGTTCCCTGATCCGGGGACAAAGCGGGGATTTCCCGTTGGAAAAGCTGTTTGACGGCTGCATCTGCTGTGATAAAAAAAGCGAGATTGCCCAGAGCCTGCTCCTCCTCCTGGCCCGCAAGCCCGATGTGGTGTTCATTGAGCTGACAGGTGTAGCGAACCCGGAGGAAATAGCGGACAGCCTGACCGAACCGAAGCTGCGCCACCTGGTTATCCTCAAGCGGATTGTGACTGTGCTTGACGCCGAACTCACTCTGGAGTACAACAGCATCTTCTCCGCCGACAAGCAATTGGTGCACACGCTGCGGCGGCAGATGGAAACCGCCGATCTGATCCTGCTCAACAAGACGGACCTGGCCGGGAGAGATACGGCCGACAAGGTGCTGAAGACCGTCCGCAAGCATAATGACAAGGCTGTTCCCATGCTGACCACCTATGCCTCCATGGACACTGGCCTGCTGCTGCATGATGTGGAGCCCCTCAGGGAGGAACAGACCGGCGCGCCTGGTCTTCCCCGCTTCCAGATCCGCTCCTCCCAGTCCCTTGCGGGCAGGAAGAAGGAGTCTGAACCCCAGGCAGCCTCTGCAACCCCGCCGCATAAGTCTTACTCCCGGCTGCAGACCGTCTGCTTGAACGGACAGCCGGAGCGTCCGCTTTCCAAGAAGCAAGTGGAAGCCTTCGTGAAGCAGATCCGCGGCCAAGTAATCCGGGCCAAAGGGTACATACAGGCGGACAGGGGCTCCCCCATGTCCCTCTATCAATTCGCCGGCAAACGGATGAACTGGGACCCTACGGAATATACCGGGGCGCCCTATCTGGTGATTATCGGCATTGAGCTTGACGAAGCGGCCATTCGTCAATCATGGGATGGGCTGCTGCTGCCCCTGTGAACCTTTTATTAATTGTGCAAGAACGCAAATAAGACATTCAACCACGCGCCGGATTGAACGTCTTATTTGCGGTACTTGCTTTTGCCGCTGCATAGAAAGGTTAAGGAAGCTTGTGGACTTTCAAGTCATAAGTGGCATGGGAGGAGCCTAATATAAATTCCGGCTTTCCTTGCTCCCGGCTCCGCCGGTGCCCTTCCAGATGGGGCTCGCTTCTCTCCCACCCTTTCCAGGCCTCTTCGGATTCCCAACGGATGATGACGGCAATCTCCTCATCACCCTTCCTCGTCCTCTTCACGAGCACGCTCAGATCGACGAAGCCTTCTGCCTTCTCCACGGCACCTGGCTGGCTGAACCGGCTCACAACCGCATCGGCAAACCCTTCTTTTACCTGGATCGTCTTTATTTCCACAAACAAGCGCATGCGCCTCCTTTACAGAATACAGCCAGGCTCCGGTGCTCTAGTCCAGCAACTTGGAGACGAATTCTTTGCCGAACTCCACACACTTCTCCTTGGCTGCCTTGTTGGGAGTCAGTTCCACCTTCAGGCCATCCAGCACCACCTCGGCGCCGCGTTCAGTCAGCTTGCTGATCAGCATGTCCACCGCTACGCCATACTCCGAGTAAGAAGAATCACAGGAGCCGAACACCGCCGCCTTCTTGCCTTCCAGAGCAAGGTCATCCATCTCTTCATAGAAATCCAGAAATTCATCCGGCAATTCGCCGTCTCCCCATGTGTAAGCACCCAGGATGATGCCATGATAATTGGCCAGCTCCTCCGCCTTCACATCGTCCACATTCTTGACAACAGGCTCAATGCCCGCTTCCTTGATCCCCTCGACGATCTTCTTGGCCATATCCTCCGTGTTGCCGGTCAGGCTGGCGAATACCACAATAATTCCGCTCATTTCTTTTTACCTCCTATATCTATTAAAAAAGTTATCTTACACCCATACGATGATAATGATATTCATTATCATTTTTTCTGTCAATAGTTTTTTCATTTTTACCCGCGGAAACAGACCCGCTTGCCGCCGGAGGCTGATCTCTTCGTTTTGTTGCACAAAAAAACGGTCCAAAACAGGACTAAGGCCTGTTCTGGACCGTTGGAAACTCTTAATCATTAACCAAGGAAAGAAGAAAGCATCCAAACATGCTTTTCCAAAGAAGTGTGGATAGCCAAGAGCATATCCCCTGTAGTTTCATCATCAGCTTCTTCAGCGGCTTTGAGGCCTTCCTTCAGCTCGGCGATGATGGTCTCGAAATCAGCGATCGTAGCGGCTACTTGCTCGGAAGCTGTCTCAGTACCCGCAGCTTCCTTCACGGAAGCCACTTCCAGATAGTCGCTCAGCTTGGCAAGAGGCTTCCCCTTAATCGCCAGAACGCGTTCTGCCAGATCGTCAATATGAAGGGCTGCTTCGTTGTAAAGCTCTTCAAATTTCACATGCAGGGTGAAGAACTGGCTGCCCTTCACATACCAGTGAAAGTTGTGCAGCTTCACGAACAGTACACCCCAGTTCGCGATTTGTTTGTTCAAAACTTTCGTCAAATCGACACTCATCTTTGGTTATCCTCCTTTGTATATGTATCGTTACCTATTTTAAGGCATTTTCCCCGTTGAAAATATTACAATTTAGCAACAATTAGAAAAAAGCGAAGAGTTTCATTCACAAATTAGCAACATTTTAGCTATTTGACCATAGGTCTTCTGTCTCATCTCTAATGGGTTCAAAAAAATGTCCCAAACACTTCATCCCGCATTGACGCCCCTCCCGGCTGCTGTTATGATTTAATCATATAATTCTTATCGGAATTATATATTCCCCAGCGGGAGGATGATGAGATTTTGAAGGAAATTCCTATTGAATATGTCAAAGCCAACCAGGCTGGAATTGTATTGTCGGTTATCATTTTCTTCTTATTCCGTGAAACGTGGATTATCGCGGCGCTTTGGGCCATCCAGAGCATCGGTCTAGTGACTGCCGGACGCTGGAACCTGTTTGCTGCAGCCGGAAGAAAGTTCCTCACCCCCAGAGGAAAGGAAACCCAGTCCGCTGAGCTGCTGCGGTTCAACAATGCCTTGGCCGTTTCGTTCCTCACCTTGTCGTTAGGGAGCCTGCTTGCGGGCTGGACCGTTGCCGGTTATGTCTTCGCTGCCATGCTGCTTGGGGCGGCAGGAGCGGCACTCCTGGGGTATTGCATTGGCTGCACTGTCTATTTCTGGATCAAGCAGATTAAGGCCGGAAGATTATCCGGCCAATGAACGGAACCAAATAAACGGAATCCGGCAAGACGGGTTTCGTTTATTTGTTATTTTTGCTGCAAATAATGGTAATATGATGGAGCAGGCACCCTCTCTCCACGTGATGAAGTTGTCATATTTGTGACCGCCTGTTCATATACATCTAGATCAAAAGCCTTGAATGGGAATAGCCCTGCAAACTTCCCGATCCAAAAAAAAGGAGAGCTACCGATGGCACCTTCCCTATTGAGCCTGTCTACGTTCTCATTTATCCTAGTCACCCTGTTTACTCCCGTACTCATCTGGGGGTTGAGAACCCTGAGGCTCACCCAGCCCATCCGCGCGGAGCTGCCGCCGGACCACCAGGCCAAACGCGGCACTCCCCTCATGGCAGGCATGATTCTGCTTGTGGGCATTGCGGTGTCCGTCACGTCTTACCCCAAACCTCTCGTGCTGTTTCTAAGCGCCACCTTCCTGCTGTTCAGCCTGATCGGTTTTGCAGATGATTTCAAGAAAGCGGCTTTTCAAGACCCTAACGGCATATCCGGCAAAACCAAGCTGGTTTTCCAGTTTACCTTCACCGCCGCGCTGCTGTTTATCCTGATGAGAGTATTTAAGACAGGGCCGGAGCTGATCCTGACCGATAGCCTGTCACTCTCTATCCCCATCTTCTTGTATTTGTTCATTATGATGCTTTTCATCGTAGGAACCGCCAATGCCATTAATTTCACCGACGGACTGGATGGATTGCTCATTAACGTTTCCATTCCCACATACTTTTTCTTCTTCGTGATCTCGGCCCATCCTGAGGTCAAGGTTTTCTCGCTGGTCATGATCGGCTGCCTGCTGGGTCTCCTTATCTATAACCTGTATCCGGCCAGGGCATTCATGGGGGATACCGGCTCCCTGGCCATCGGAGGCTCCCTTTCCTTCCTGGCAGTATTGGAGAAAGTGGAGATTCTGATTCCTCTGCTGTTCTCCGTCTATCTCCTGGAGCAAATATCGGTTATTCTTCAGGTATGGTACTATAAGAAAACCAAGCTGAGGCTGTTCCGGATGGCCCCTATCCATTATCATTTCAGCTTGAAGTACGGCTGGTCGGAAAACAAAATCGTCATGGTATTCGGCTTTATTTCCTGGGCTTCCGCTTTCTTATGCTGGGCCTACTGGTATATTTTCATGTAATGATATGTAACACGAAACCGACATGAAAGACCTAAAACCCTGAAATAAAGACGAAATCCGTCTTTGTTCCAGGGTTTTCAGCATGGTTTACGGCGAAAAAAATTCCACAATTATGTCACTTAAGCTCACATATATCTTGATGGATTCTATTCCATATGATAAAATGCATTCAATATAAGAGCTTTATATATTTTATAACATAATCAAGATAAAGTTTTATGTTTAGATATAACCAGACAAAGGAGGTGATTTTTTTTGAAAATCAGCGCCCGCAATCAGTTGAAAGGAACCATAGCAGACATCTCGGAAGGACAAGTTAATGTCAAGGTCACTGTGGATATCGGAGGAGGCAACAAGATTACCTCCATCATATCCCTGGACGCCGTTAAGGATCTGGAACTGAAGGTCGGTTCTGAAGTAACCGCCGTGATTAAGGCGTCCTCCGTGCTGCTCATGACCTGAGGTTCCGGCAGATAGAGAGGTTGCCGCAGCAATGCACACCCCTTTGTCCGCCAGCAACACCAATAGACTGCCTCCGCACAGCAGGGCAGTCCATTGGTGCAACGGAATTATTCTGTCTCCCAGATAACCTTGCCTGTTTGGGACAGATCATAGCCTCCGATGGAACGAAGCTCATTTGCGAACGATTCCGATTGAAGGATCCGGACAACCGTATCCATCCACTCAGTGTTGGCAGGCTTCTTCAACATAACCAGATCGTAGCGTTCTTGAATCAAGGGAACAAAATCCACTCCAACCATGGCCGCCGCTTTCTCGATTCCCACCCCGGCATCCGCCTGGGCGCTGGCTACCTTGCCGGCTACACCCAGATGGCTGGATTCCTCGGTCAGATAACCGTTCAGAGCAGCGCGGGAGATTCCTCTCAACCGAAGCTGCTCATCGAGCAGAATCCGAGCTCCGGAGCCCCGCTCCCTGTTCACAATGCGTACCTCAGGGCGGGTCAGGTCCTCCCATGAGGAGATTCCGTGGGGATTGCCCTTGGCCACGTAGATTCCCGCATTGCGTGAAGCCAGATTGACGACGATGTAGGAGAAGCCGACCAGCAGCTTGCGAATGTACGGCACATTATATTCACCCGTATCCCCGTCAAACATATGAGTGCTGACCACATCGGATTCCCCGTGGTACATGGAAATCAGGCTGTCCAGGCTGCCCACGAAGGAACGGAGCGGACGCACTTGCTTGTTCTGTTTTTCAATATACTTGGCCAGTATGTCCAAGCTGGTATCCTGGCCTGTAATCACCAACGGCTTCACTGCCGAGGCTCCGAACTGGGTTACATGATGTGTTATGACCGGAGCCGTCGCAACTTCTCCAACAGGCGGGACAGGGGCTTTGGGTGGACGGCCGCCTTTTGCGCGGGATTTGTAGGCTTCCAGGTCAGAAGCGTCCACGCGCATTTGCTTCCCTACCCGGTAGGAAGGCAGCTCACCTTTCTTTATCAGATCATAAACGGTCAGCTTCGACACCCGGAGCAGCTTGGCAATCTCTTCGGTTGTATACGAAATATCATCAGGCATAGGTTCCCTCCACTTGCGTTCTTATCATTCATCTTACCCTGCTAAATCTGGATTTTCAACAAAAACGCTAAATATATTTAAATAAGCTAAAATATATCTATTTATATTTAAACATAAGCTGTGTTATAATCCCAATTAGAGATAATATTATGTTTTTGGAGGGAATCATATGAACTGTTACAAAAAGCGTTCAAAATCAGTCAGCTTGGCACTTTTTTCATTCCTGCTTGCTATAGCCCTTTCTTTATCAGGCTGCGGCGGGAACAAGGAAAATACCGCTGCCTCACCATCCGCAGCCGCTACGGTAACAGCTGCAGCAACAAGCTCACCAAGCCCCTCTCCTTCGCCCAGTCCGCAGGCCCAACCCGTGGAGCTTACCGTGTCCGCCGCAGCCAGTCTTACAGAAAGTCTGAACGAAATCAAGAAAACCTATGAGACCGAATTTCCCCATGTGAAGATTATTTATAACTTTGGAGCATCCGGAACCCTGCAGCAGCAGATTGAAAACGGCGCTCCGGCAGACTTGTTCCTCTCCGCAGGCAAGAGCCAAATGACTGCGCTGGTGGAGAAGCAATTAGTCGAATCCGCGGCAACGAAAAACCTGCTGATCAATGATCTGGTGCTGATTGTTGGCGCTGATTCCAAGGATGTTCCCGCTTCCGTAGAAGATTTGAGCAAGGACATCTACAAGAAGCTGGCGGTTGGAACTCCCGAATCCGTTCCGGCGGGCAACTACGCCAAGGAAGCCCTGACCTACTTCAAGCTTTGGGATACCCTGCAACCGAAGATGGTTTTCACCAAGGACGTTAAGCAAGTACTCTCTTATGTGGAGACCGGCAATACCGAAGCAGGCTTCGTCTACAAGACAGATGCCCTGACCTCCACCAAAGTGAAGATTGCCCTGACGGTAGACCCCAAGTCCCATAAAGCGGTAGAATATCCTATGGGCATCATCAAAGCCACCAAGAACAAGGCGGAAGCAGAGAAACTGTATTCCTATCTGCAAAGCAAAGCAGCTATGGATGTATTCCTCAATTACGGGTTTACCGCGCCGCAATGAAATGAGTGATATGTATGCCGGACATCAGCCGGTCGGACTTTCTCGCTCCGATCCTGCTTTCTCTCAAAGTATCTGTTTTCTCCAGTATAATCGTGTTTTTGCTGGGGCTTTATGTAGCTTGGATCATGACCAAGAAACGGATCAGATTCAAATCCCTGCTGGAAACCGTGTTCCTGCTCCCGCTAGTTCTGCCCCCCACTGTTGTCGGCTTTATTCTGCTGGTCATTCTGGGACGGAAGAGCTGGGTGGGGCAAACCGTGGAGAGGCTCTTCGATACCTCCATTATCTTCACCTGGTGGGCAGCCATACTGGCGGCAGTCGTCGTATCCTTCCCACTTGTGTACCAATCCCTGAAAACAGGGTTGGCCTCAATCGAGCGGGAGCTTGAGGATTCCGCCCGCTCTCTGGGCGCCTCGGAATGGCAGGTTCTTATTTATATTAGCATCCCTCTCGCCTGGCGCTCGCTTATCGCGGCCTATGTTCTCGGATTTGCCCGGGGGCTTGGCGAGTTCGGCGCCACTTTGATGGTGGCAGGCAATATCCCCAACAAAACCCAGACCATTCCCACGGCCATCTATTTTGCCGTAGATGCCGGCAAGCTCACGCTAGCCGGGTGGTGGACAGGCGCTACTATTCTGATCTCCTTCCTGCTTCTCTTTGTTACTAACTCGCTTAAGGCAAAACATTGAACACCGGATGTTTCCTGGTGTTTTTTGTTTGCCCAGGACGTGTCTGACGGTTAATCTCTCTGCTTTCCGGAAAAAATACGGTAACACAAAAGGGGAGGGATAGCAGTGAGGAACCTCGCTTGGGGAATTATAATAGTCCTGCTCATCCTTGGCGGAGGCTGGTTGCGCATGGAGGAAACCGACTGGGACAAGAGCCGCTGCCTTTCTGCGACGGGAACCAGGCTCACGGCTGTTGAACTGGCCAACGATCAGGCGGCGCGCCGTTTACTTTCTTCACCGGAAGGAGCAGGTGTGCTGTCTCAGGCAACCGCCGTTACTTCCACCCCCTATGATGCAATCGGCTATCCGCTGTTTCTGACGGCCTGTTATGCAGTATTCGGATATGAAGAAGCTCCGCCGCTTGTGCCTGTGCAAATTATCCAGAATCTTATTAACGCCTTAACGGCAGTGCTGCTGTTTTCCATCGTTCAACTGTTGTTGGACCGGCCCCCCTTGTCTTTGCTGGTCAGCACCATCTACCTGCTTCATCCGGGGATCACCCGTACCGCCTCCAGCCTTACAAGCGACACCTTATACAGCTTTGCGAATGCTCTGATCCTGCTGTGCATTGTTCTGTTCTTCAAGAATGCCCCCTCGTCCCGTGCAAGCGCTCTGGCAATGGGGATAACGCTGGGGATTGGCGGGGTAATGGAACCCCATGCCGCGCCATACCTGCTGTTGTTCATAGGAGTGGCAGGGCTGCAGTGTTTTCTGACCCGTCAAAGAATCCAGCCTTATCTCCTGGTTTTGTTAGGTTGCACTTTGGTTTTTTCACCATGGTTGGTTGCCTTCTGGCTTATTCAGGACAATATTCCTGTATGGCTGGGATTCATATCACTATTTTTTTAACCAGAGGAAATTCCAGCTTGAAGTCTGTCCCTATTCCAACCTCACTGTGAAACGACAGGCTTCCCCCTGAAGAGCGCACCACATGGTTCACCAGTGTCATCCCTAACCCGGTGCCGGAAACTTTGGTCGAATAGAACGGGGTTCCCACCTTCATCAACTGGTCCTCGGACATCCCAATTCCAGTATCCCCCACTACAATGACAACGCTCCCAAAATGATCTTCAGCCGTAACCGTCAATTTTCCCCCGTCAGGCATGGCTTCTATCGCATTCTTCATCAGATTGATAAGCGCTTGCCGCAGCTTGTAGGGATCTATCTCTATATGACCTTCCGTCTGAATGCTGCTCTCCAGCTCAACTCCCTGAAGCAGAGCATAGGGGCTGATGACATTAATCACGTATTTGACCTCCGATTTGACCGACACAAGCTGCTTGGCGTCCTCTTCATGGGCCTTGGCCAACGACAGGTAATCATTAATGATGGACACAGCCCGGTCGGTTTCCGCCATAATCATCTCGCAATAAACGGCAAGCTTTTCCTGATCCACCTCTCTCTTGGCGATAAGCTGGATGAAGCCGCGAATAACCGTCAGCGGATTGCGCACTTCATGGGAGATGCTGGCAGCAATCTGGGAGACGATCCGGTTCTTCTCCGATTGGTTAATCTCCTCCAGCCACTGGAAGTACTTCCTGATCTGAAGAATAAAATAAAATACCGCGATCAGTGTTATCAGCTTAAATGTACTGAACTGAAGAAAGAAGAGGATATCCACCGAACCTTCGCCCATGAAGGTAATCAGCAAGAGCAGGGCGGATTCAAACAGGGACAAGCCTGTCACAATAAGCAGCTTGCCGCGTCTCTCATGCCGCCAGTACATCGGGCGGACAGCAAGGACAACCCCCACCATACAGACAGTAAGCATAATTGCCGCCGCCAAGCCTGCCTGATTCAGAAATAATTGGTGGGCGATAATAATCGCGCCCAACATCACCGAAACTACTGGGCCGCCAATAATGGAGCCAAGCAGGAACCCGATCTGCCTGAAATCCATGAGATAGCCCTGGGACACCGAAATGGGATAATGCATGCAAGCAATAATGGAGACGCAACAAAAAACCGCAATCAGCCAGGAGTGATGGTTCGTGCGTCTCCAATAATTCATCTGAAGATACCGGTAACCGATCACAAGCAGCAGATTGGCAGTAATATTAATAAATAGATGATTGAAGAACAAGCTGGCTACATCATTATTCATAGAACCCATCCTTCTAGGAATAAGTCATCACCATACTTTTCAATAATATCATTAAATACTATCATTTTCCAATAGCAATATTTTATGTGGTAAATTTAAAGGAACTCCGGTTACAATGGACTGAGAGAAGAAGAGAACGGTTTGCCGCGCAACCGTCAGACTACATAGGGAATGGAGACTGATTATGAGACTTTACATCATCCGCCATGCTGATCCGGATTATCCCAACAACACCATTACGGCTGCAGGACATCTGGAAGCGGAAGCTCTTGCCAAGCGACTGTCTGCTCACGGGTTGGACCGGATTTATGCTTCCCCAATGGGACGCGCGCTCGATACGATGGGATATACCGCCCGCGCGCTCGGCATGACCCACGAGGTGGAGGAATGGACCCAGGAGCTGAGCCTGAAGCTGGAGGACACCCCATATGGCCGCTTGTCCCATTGGGATCTGCCCGGAGAGGTCATCCGCTGCGGAGAGTGTCAGCCCACACACGATAACTGGCACACAACCCCTTATTATGAAGGGACTGAAAGCAAGGATACC
This sequence comes from Paenibacillaceae bacterium, assembly GCA_029256185.1. Classification (GTDB taxonomy): domain Bacteria; phylum Bacillota; class Bacilli; order Paenibacillales; family NBRC-103111; genus Paenibacillus_AR. The sequence continues at coordinate 49,633 of JAQSYI010000039.1, read as the reverse complement.
TTTGAACGCATGAAGATGCATTCCGATGAATTTTTGAAGCGTCAAGGATTTGAACGGATTGGAGGCAAGTACCGGATTCTCCGCCGCAGCGAGGACAAGGTGGCCGTATTCTGCCACGGCGGCTTCGGGCTGACCTGGCTGGCCCATCTGCTGGAAATCCCGCTTACGCTTGTTTGGGCCGGCTTCTGGATGCCGCCCAGCTCGGTTACGACTATCCTGTTCGATGAGCGCTCAGAGGAATGGGCCACACCCCGCTGCATCGGCTTTGGGGATGTGTCCCATCTGTACGCGGAAGGCTTGCCGGTCCGGCCCCGCGGCGTTATTACCAACTTTTATTAAGAATGGTTCAGGGCGTTTTTTTAAACGCAACGCAAAGCGGCTTGGCAGAATGAACTGCCCAAGCCGCTTTGCTGCTTCCCGGCGGGTTAATGCGTGAAAATCTGTTCGTACAAGCCCACGTACTGTTTGGCCGACTGCTCCCAGCTGAAATCGTATTTGCTGATATTTTTAACCAGAGTGCTCCATTGCTCTTCTGTCCTGTAGCACTCCAGCGCCCGCTTGATCGCATACAGCATCTCATGGGCGTTGTAAGCGTAGAACGTGAAGCCGGTTCCTTCCCCGGTCGATTCGTCAAAAGCCATTACCGTATCCTTCAGGCCGCCTGTCTCCCGCACAATGGGCACGGACCGGTAGCGGAAAGCAATCAGCTGCCCCAAGCCGCACGGCTCAAACTGGGAGGGCATCAGGAACATATCGGAGGCCGCATAGATTTTCCGGGCCAGACCGTCATGAAAGGTGATATGAGCCGACAGCTTGTCCGGATGCCAATAAGCCTTGTTCCGGAACAGATGCTCGAACTTTCCGTCGCCCGTTCCCAACACGACGATCTGCAGATTCTCGGCCAATATATCATCTATCACCGCCTGAATCAGATCAAAGCCCTTCTGGTCCACCAGACGGGAGACGATGCCGATCATAGGAATAGACTCATCCACCTTCAGGCCAAGCTCAGCTTGCAATGCGGTCTTGTTCTTGCGCTTCTTGGGAAGCGAGTTGCGGAAGGGTTCTGCCAGATTGGCATCCTTCATAGGATCGAAAAGAGCATTATCCAGACCGTTTACAATTCCGGCCAGCTCTCCCCTGGCGCTTCGCTGCCTCAGCACTCCCTCCAGACCCTCTCCGTAATATTCCGTCTGGATTTCTTCCGCATAGGTTTTGCTTACGGTGGTAATCAAGTCAGCATATGTAAGTGCAGCCTTCATGCAGTTTCCGTCCCCGTGGTATTCCAGCCCGCCCCCTACAGAGAAGGCTTCGTCCCCAATATCCAGCAGATCCTGCATCAGCATGCGGTTGAAGCGCCCTTGATAACGCAGATTATGGATCGTAAAGACAGTTCGGATCGACTGGTAGAAGGGGTGAGCCATATATACTCTGCGGAGAAGATAAGGCACCAGCCCTGTCTGCCAGTCATGGCAGTGGATGATGTCCGGCTTAAAATTCAGATGGGGCAGAGCCTCCAGTACGGCGCGGCTAAAATATATAAAACGTTCGGCATCATCTCCGTAGCCGTACATGCCCTTGCGCCCGAAATAAAATTCATTATCCACAAAATAATAATGAATGCCGTTTAGCTCCATTTCCTGAATGCCGCAATACTGATTGCGCCAGCCCAGGTACACGCTGAAGGTCTTGCAGGTCTTAAGCTTTTCCTTGAAATGCCAGGGAATATCCCCATACTTGGGCAGAATCACGCGGACGTTCAGCCCCTGGCCCTGCAACGCCTCCGGCAGTGAGCCGATTACGTCGGCAAGACCGCCTGATTTGATGAAGGGCACGGCCTCGGATGCGGCGAAAAGTATTCTCATTACAATCCCCCCCTTCCCCCCTTTCGCTAAAGGGGGGCGACTTGGGCGCTGACGCCCCAAGACCCCGTCAAGCCAGCGTGTGAGTTGCGGGGCCGTCGTTGATGATGGTGTTTGGTGGTTAGGAGTCGCTTTCGTCCCGCATAGGAAGGCCGCTGAGGCGGCTTCCTATGCGGGACACGCTTTAATCCGGCGTTCTTTCGGTACGTGATGCCGCGCTGACCCTCGCCTGACTGCCTATTGAGATCATCCCCGGTTTGAGCCGCCCTCACGCATACGCGTGAAGCTCCTGTTCCCTAAAGCGTCAAGAACAAAAACACAAGAACAAGTTCAAGAGCGAGAGCAAGGTCAAGAACCAAGGATGGGGACGCTGAGTCTTACGCCCGCTTCCATCCTGCCAAGAGCAAGTCAAGGTCAAGACCAAAGACAAGGTCAAGAACCAAGGATGGAGACGCTGAGTCTTACGCCCGCTTCCCATCCTGCCAAGAGCAAGGTCAAAAACAAGGTCAACAGCTAAAGATCAAGAGCTTAAGTTCAAGAGCTTAAGTTCAAGAGCCAAGGATGGCATCGCGGAGTCTTACGCCCGCTTCCCATCCATAGCTTAAATGATCTTCTTCTTCGCGGCGATGAACGGCGCGGTGACGGCGCCCTTCAGGACGCGGCCGCTGTGGATCATGACATCCTTGTCGAGAATGGCATTCTCAATGTTGACATTCTCCTGGATTTCGCAGTTTTGCAGAACGATGCAGTTGCGGAGCACGGCTCCCTTGCGCACCTTGACGCCGCGGAACAGAATGCAGTTCTCCACCTCGCCGTCGATGACGCAGCCGTTGGCGATCATGGCATTTCTTACATTGGAGCTTTGCGTATATTTGGCGGGCGGTTCATCCTTGATCTTGGTATAGATGAGTCCCGGACGGAAGAACAGATCCCGCCAGATTTGCGGATTCAGCAGATTCATGCTGTGATGATAATAGCTCTGGATGGTGTTGATGACGCCCAGATAACCCTGATACGGAAATGCGTTGATTTTCAGCCGGTCCACATTTTTCATGACAGCGTCCCGCACCAAGTGATCGTAGCCCTGACCCAGCGAGGTTTCCACGAGATCGAGCAGCAGCTCCTTCTTCATCAGGAACATCTCCATGGAGACCTTGCCGTTCTTGAGCCTTCCGGTATAGTCCTGAATTTCCTTGACCTGTCCCAGGGGATTGATCAGAATCCGCCTGGATTCCGCCAGACCGTCCTCCGGCATGTCCTTGTAGACCATAGTGATATCCGCACCCGAAAGCCTGTGGTGCTCGTACATCTCGGTCAGATCGATATTGCACACCATATGACTGCGGGTGATCAGCACATATTCCTGATTGCTCCGGAAGAAATAGTCCCGGTGGCTGTAGAAATGATACAAATCTCCCTTGACTATCTCACGAATCTCGTCAACTGCCGGGGGCAGAATGAACAGTCCGCCGCGCTTGCGGTTTAAGTCCCATTCCTTGCCCGAGCCCAGATGGTCCATGAGGGACCTGTACTTCGTATGGGCGAACACCGCTACGTTAATCATGCCTGAATTTACCATGCTGGACATAATGAAGTCGATCAGCCGGTAACGCGCTCCGAACGGCACTGAAGCCAAGGCGCGCTTGTAAGTCAGTTCCTCAAGTTGATCCTGTTCGTTAACCAGATTCACAACGCCGAGTACATTTTTCATGAGGTCAGCTTCCCTTCCCGTAGTTTTCTTACCGATCCCGACTTACGTTACAATTTCATGGCTGCCGATCAGGGTAATTTCCTTGCTCTCCGGATCACCTACGACTGAGCCGTCGGCGAGCATGGTGCTCTCCCCGATAATCGCCCGGTTAACCACACAGTTCTTGCCGATCTTCGCCCCCGGCATAATAACCGAATCCCGGATGACGCTGCCTTCCCCCACACGCACGCCATAGAAAAGAACGGAGTGCTCCACGGTCCCCATCACGGAGCAGCCTTCATTCAGGATGGAGCTTTTCACCGAGGCGGACGGCGCGATATATTGAGCGGGCTGGTTGGGATTCAGAGAATAGATCCTCCATGACCGGTCATTAAGATTAAGGCCCGGCTCCTCCTCCAGCAGATCCATGCTGGCCTCCCACAGACTCTCCACAGTACCCACGTCCTTCCAGTATCCCTGGAACGGGTAGGCAAACAATCTTTCGCCCGCATTCAGCATACCCGGAATGACATCCTTGCCGAAGTCATTGCTGGAGCCGGGGTTGGCCGCATCGTCAATCAGATATTTCTTGAGCACAGGCCAACTGAATATATAGACTCCCATGGATGCCAGATTGCTCTTGGGCGCCTTGGGTTTTTCTTCAAATTCAGTGATGCGGTAATCCTCGCCGGCCTTCATGATCCCGAAGCGGCTGGCTTCCTCCCACTTCACCTCAATAACGGCGATGGAAGCATCAGCCTGCTTTTCCTTGTGGAATTGAATCATCTTGTCGTAATCCATCTTGTAGATATGATCTCCTGAGATGACCAGCACGTATTCCGGCGCGTGCTGCTCAATAAAGCCAATGTTCTGGTATATGGCATTGGCGGTGCCCTTATACCAGTCGCCCCCCTTGGATTTCATGAACGGAGGCAACACCGTCACTCCTCCGTCCTTGCGGTCCAAGTCCCACGGGGTTCCAATGCCAAGATAAGAATTCAACACCAGAGGCTGATACTGGGTCAGTACGCCAACCGTATCGATACCCGAATTCGTGCAGTTGCTCAATGTAAAATCAATAATCCGGTACTTGCCTCCGAAATGGACGGCAGGTTTGGCCAAGTTTTTGGTCAACGCGCCCAAACGGCGGCCCTCGCCTCCGGCAAGCAGCATAGCGACACATTCTTTTTGCTGCATGTGTCAAGTCCCCTTTCTGTTTGTTTTATGTTTGAACCATACGGCGGCCAGGGGCGGAAGCACCATGCGGATGCTGTTCGGCTGACCGTGGAAAGGCTCAGGCTGGGATTGGATTCTCGATTTGTTGGCCAGACCGGAGCCGCCGTATTCCGCAGAATCCGTGTTCAGAATTTCTCTGTAAAGTCCCAATGCCGGGACACCTACGCGGTAATCCGGATAAGCCCTGTCGCCAAAATTGCACACAACAAGCACATGTTCATCACCCGACTTGCTCCAGCGGACGAATGAAAGCACACTCTGCTCCCGGTTGTCCGCATCAATCCATTGGAAGCCGTTGGGATGATGGTCTTGCTGCCACAGAGCCGCTTCCTTCAGGTATACGGCATTAAGAAACTTCACGTAATCATGGGTTTGGGCATGCTTCTCGAATTCCAGCAGCTCCCAATCCAGGTCTTCCATGTCCTTCCACTCATCAAACTGTCCCAGCTCTCCACCCATGAACAACAGCTTTTTGCCGGGATGAGCGGCCATATAAGCATACAGCGCGCGGAGATTGGCGAACTTCTGCCCGTAATCTCCCGGCATCTTGTTCAAGAGGGACCGTTTTCCATGCACCACCTCATCATGGGAGAAGGGCAGCACATAATTTTCGGCATAAGCATACATACTGGAAAACGTCATCAGGTTATGATAATGCTTTCGTCGGGAAACATCCGTCTGCATATAGCGGAGCACATCGTTCATCCAGCCCATGTTCCATTTATAGTTGAATCCCAGGCCGCCTGCATGAACAGGAGCAGTAACGAGAGGCCAATCGGAGGAATCCTCTGCAATCATGAGAGCATTGGGGAAGAATTGAAAGACTGCCTTGTTCAGCTTCTTCAAAAAAGCCAGCGCGTCCAGATTCTCGTGTCCGCCGTACTCGTTGCGTGGAGCGGAATCGGGAGACCGGTCAAAGGCGAGATTGATCATGCTGGCCACCGCGTCCACCCGCATGCCGTCTATGTGGTACACATCCATCCAGAAAACAGCATTGGAAATCAGGAAGCTCAACACCTCGGGCTTGCCGAAGTCAAAGCCCAGCGTACCCCAACCATGCTTCTCGGCAATGTTCGGATCGGCATGCTCAAACAGCGGGGAGCCGTCGAACAGGCGCAAACCATGGTCGTCCTTGCAGAAATGTCCGGGAACCCAATCCATAATCACACCGATCCCGTTGTTATGGCAGTGGTTGATGAGATACATCAGCTGCTCGGGCCGTCCGTAACGGCTGGTTGCGCTGTAATAGCCGGTCGCCTGGTAGCCCCAGGAACGGTCGAAGGGATGCTCGGTCAGCGGCAACAGCTCAATATGGGTATACCCCATATCCAATACATATGAAACCAGATCGCCGGCATACTCTTCATACGTAAAAAACTCTTCATTTTTAATATACTTCCAAGAACCCAGATGGACCTCGTACACATTCATCGGCCGGTTGAATATGGGCTCCTTGCCTTGCTTGCGGATCCATTTGGCATCGCTCCACTCAAACTTGTCGAGCCCGGCCACGATGGAGGCCGTATTGGGACGCAGCTCGGAAAAAAAGGCGTACGGATCGCTTTTGAGCCGCTTGCGCCCGTCTGCCCCGGTTATCTCGTACTTATAGACCGCGCCTTCTCCAAGCTCCGGTATAAAAACCGTCCAGACTCCGCCATTCCCGCTGTCCCCGGCTCTCTCCATCTGGTGACCGGAGCTGTTCCAGCCGTTAAAGTCGCCGGCAACTCCCACCTTGGCGGCATGGGGGGCCCAGACACTGAAACGGACGCCCGGCTTTCCCTCTGCCTGCTCAAGATGAGCGCCCAGCATGCGGTAGCTGTGATACAGATTTCCCTCATGAAACAAATGCAGATCGTGCGCTGTAGGACTGCTTGCCGTCAAATTGAACCAGCTCCTTTCAGTCAAATCACAACGTCTTCTTACCCATTCGAGAGCGGACGGGTATTTCCTTCTCGTTCATGGAAAAAACATTCACTTTCTTCCAAAGGAATCCCGCAGATCATGTCGAATCTATTACAAAGCTGTAAAAGCATGAGCCAAATCATGAGGAGGTCCACACCTTGAATGACAAAGTAAAAGGAATCATTCTCGGCGCGCTGCTCGGCAGCGCCATCACCGGTTCGGCGGCTTACGCCTCCGGTGCCCAGATTGAGGTTTTATTCAGACCGCTTACCTATCTATTCGACGGCGTCGAGAAGAAACCCGCGGAAGGAACCGGCTTTATCTATGAGGGCTCTACCTATGTGCCGATCCGCTTTGTTTCCGAAGCGCTGGGCAAGGAAGTGGGCTGGGACGATGCTACAGGCACGATCTCCATCGACGAGCCGGGCGCGGCTGCTGTTGTAGCCGCATACAAAGACGGCGAACGTGAATTGACCGTCGCCCAGAGGGCGGTTAACAAGCGGGCATCCATTATCCGCTTGCTGAACCCTTCCTATGATCAATATGCCGAGGACCCCGGATTCCTGAGCCAGATGAAGACGGAGCTGGCCGCCGACCTCATCATCGAAGGCCGTGCGGACGCCGGGACGCTGGAATCGGCTGCCGCTGAGGCTGCCGCGGAGCTGGATAAGCTGAAGAAAGACTTCGATTTGGCCTTCGCCGGCCAATTGGAATGGGCCAGCCGGTTAAGCCAGTTGAAGCTGGCTGAATCCGATGTCCAGAACTATATCCGATTAAGTGCCGTCCGCATCGCGTACCTGGACAAGCAGGTGACGGATGCCAAGCTGGAAGCTGCCTACAAGGACGCCTCAGCCGCCCACGAATTTGACAAAGCCACGGTCTCGCATATTTTGGTCGGCCTGACGGATGAATCCGGCGCGGCGCGTACCAAGGAAGACGCCCTGGCCCGCGCCAAGGAAGCGTTGGCCAAGCTTAAGGCCGGAGAAGATTTTGCCAAGACGGTTCTGGCGTACAGCGATGACCCCGGCTCCAAGAACACCGGCGGCAAGTATGAGAATGCAGCTGTCAGCTCATGGGTCGAGGGCTTCCGCAAGGCTGTTTTGGAGCAGCCGCTGGACGAGGTCGGCGAGCCTGTCGAGACCGAATACGGCTATCATATTATCCGGGTGGAATCCCGTGACGTTCCTGCGCTGGCTGAGGTAAGCGGCACCTTGAAGAACCGCCTCATGAACTCCGCTTACAAGAATTTGATTCAGGTGGATCTGCCCGGTCTGGAGCAGACACTGGAGTAACGCACGCTTATATATTCTGGGAAATGTGCAAAACAATCCCCAAAAGTGACGAGATGCTTCGAAGCAAAATCCGGGTACTTTTGGGGGAGCCCCCGAATGAAAATGCGGCACAGCCTGCATTTACGTAAAAAAAAGATGCTCAGTCACTTATGTGACCGGCATCTTTTTTTGCACGACGGCTTCCGTCCTTAACTTGCTCCAATGCTTCATCCACGGTGTGCACCATCGACCAATTGGGGCGGGCCGGCTCCTTGCGCTTAGGCTTGGAAGCAACCCAACCGTCCGCCTCCACGGAATAAATATAACGGAACGGGGCGCCCAGGTAAGCCTTCTTGATCTCATCGAGCAGAGGCGCCAGATCCGGAGTGGATAAGCGGACCTCCTGCATATCGATGACCAGTACGTAGTCTTCGGGACGGATGCTCTTTAGCTTGAGCTCCAATTCCCTCTGGAACAGCTTGGCATCGTATACGGTGAAATACCCCGAATACGATATCAGCAGAATACCCTCTTTTTGGTTTAGCGTCATTTTGAACAAATAGTCCACACTCCTAGGGCCATGCATCGGACAACCTTGCCATGTTACCTTGCTTAGGAAGAGACGATTCGCAGGAATATATTTTCAGTATATATAATCGAAGGAGGCAGTAGATAGAGCGTTCACAATAATGTCGATGATTAACGGGATTAGGTATGGCGAATTCTTGACAACCCCTGTTGATTCTGACACGATTCTACTGGATATTACAATTACTTCTGTTGTAGAATAGGAAGGATACTCGTTTAAAGGATGGTTAAGCCATGTATATAGCGAAAGATTGGAAAGATTATGAGCTCCTCGATACAGGCAGCGGGGAAAAGCTGGAGCGCTGGGGCGGATATATCCTGCGCAGACCGGACCCTCAGATCATCTGGCCCCTTGGCCAGGAGAACGGCATGTGGAAGGAAGCCCACGCCCATTATCACCGCAGCTCAAGCGGCGGCGGGCAATGGGAGGAGAAGGTCCGGCTGCCTGAACGCTGGACGGTAGCCTATGAAGACCTGCGGTTTATTATTAAGCCCACCAGCTTCAAGCATACAGGCTTGTTCCCGGAGCAGCAGGTCAACTGGAAATGGATGATGGAGAAGATCCGCTCGGCGGGCAGGCCCGTCAAGATATTGAATCTGTTTGCCTATACCGGAGGAGCTACGGTTGCCTGTGCCAGTGCCGGAGCCGAGGTATGCCATGTGGATGCGGCCAAGGGGATGGTCACCTGGGCCAAGGAGAATCTTCATCATTCCGGCCTGGGGGACAAGCCGGTCCGTTTCATCACCGACGATGTGTTCAAATTCGTACAGCGGGAGCAACGCAGAGGGAGCACCTACGATGCCATTATCATGGACCCGCCTTCTTACGGCCGGGGGCCCAACGGAGAAATGTGGAAGCTGGAGAATGATTTGTACCGGTTTGTGGATTCCTGCGCGGCAATCCTGACCCCCAGCCCTCTTTTCTTCCTGATCAATTCGTATACCACGGGCATCTCCGCTACCGTATTGACCAATATTCTGTCCCTCTCTCTCGGCCGCAAATACGGCGGCAAGCTGTCAAGCGGCGAGATTGGACTTCCTATTACCGCATCCGGTCTGACGCTGCCATGCGGCATTCTGGGGCGCTGGGAGGCATAGGAGATGAGCGGGGAATTGAGCCGGGAGGAGATTCCCGTTATCTACGAGGACAACCACCTGCTGGTTGTCGTGAAGCCGGTTAACATGCCTACCCAGGAAGACGAATCGAAGGATCTGGACCTGCTGACCGCCCTGAAGCAGGATCTCAAGACCAGGCATGCCAAGCCGGGCAATGTGTTCCTGGGACTCGTTCACCGGCTGGACCGCCCGGTGGGAGGCGTTATGGTGTTCGGGAAGACCTCCAAGGCGTCCTCGCGCCTGTCGGATGCCGTGCGCACCCGCTCCTTCGGCAAACGTTATCTGGCGGTGGTCCACGGGCGTCCGGAGCCCGCCGCAGGCAGCCTCACCCACTATCTGCTGAAAGACACCCGCACCAATACAGTCAAGACAGTGGCCAAAAACAGCCATCCCGACGCCAAGGAGGCCGTGCTGGACTACGAAGTGCTGGCCGCGGGGGATGGTTACTCTCTTGTCCGGATTGAGCTTCATACCGGCCGTTCCCACCAGATACGGGTACAGATGGCCGCAATCGGCTGCCCGTTGTACGGAGACCAGAAGTACGGGGCAGAGCGGAATAAGCCGGGGCAGCAACTGTCCCTCTGGTCGGTGGAATTATCCTTTGAGCACCCTACCCTGCAGAAGCAGGTTATATTCAACTCAACTCCTCCTCCCTCCTTTCCTTGGTCGATCTGGGAGACGGAATTGCTCCGTTAGCACACAGAATAGGCCGCGGAGGCCGCCCGCAACAGGGGCTGGCCTCCGCGGCCTTCTTGCATTCATTGCCTTACACGATTTACAGATTGGCTACCTTCCCCAACAAATACACCAGAAGCTGCTGGTTATGCGAAGAGATCCGGTTCAGATAAGAGTCAAGAAACTGCTTGCGGAGCTCCACTCCTCTTGCGCATTCTTCCATGCCCTTCTCCGTGGCCGTTACCCACACAATCCGGCGGTCCTTATCGTCTCTGACGCGCTCAATCAAACCGGCCTTCTCCATCCGGTCCAATAGCGTTGTTACGGCTGCAGGCGTTGTAGACAGATAGGGGAGGAAATCAGACGGCTTCATCCGTTCCTCCGGCGTCAGCACCTCCAGTACAGCCAATTGCCCTTCCGTCAGCGTGGGAGCAAGTGCCGTCTCCATATGCCCCTTCAGATCCCTTGACATCTTATACCAAAGCTTGCCGAATTCCTGCGCGTACATATTCTAACCTCACTGTTGTCCGTATTTGTTTCGACTTCCTTATTGTACCATCTGCAAGGCGCACAATAAAGATTAATCCCGTGAATATTTTAGGACATCAATCGACTGCTTAAGGAACCATCCGCGGTTTTTCAACATATGCTGTTTTAACTAGGCTATGGGGGGAACAAACATGCAGCAGGAGCAATGGAAGCTGGAAGTGATCAAACGCGCTTTGGCTGAGGGCCTTATTCATGATCCAGGCTGGATGGAAAAAAAAGACGAGCCCATGCCCGTATGGGCGGTGCTCGAAGTGGCTTTGCTGTTATTGGAGAGGCTTGATCCCCCCTGTGCAACCTACGATTGAAGCACCGGAAGCCGTATGAGCGTGAGAACCGCGTCGCCCTTGACTACCGGAACGATGCTGATGCCTACAGACTTGCGCTCTTCAATCGGCGTATCCTCCGTTGTGAACGCATAGCGTTCGCCGTTTTTGCTGACCGCAAGCAATGCGAACGCATCCTTTACTGCAAATGCTCCTACCAGGAATGATCCGTTAGGACGCACCCGCTTGCCTTCCTTGAACTCGAAGGTGATAACTCCCTTGCCGCCGCGAGCCTGCAGGGGATAATCGAATACGAAGGATCGCTTGGCAAACCCCAGGTCGGAGACCACCACAATTTCTCCGTCCTCCCCACGGACCCATTCCGCGGCGATCACCTCGTCCTCCTCGCGCAGCTGAATGCCTCGAACGCCTCCCGCCACACGGCCCATTGTGCTGACCTCGGCTTCCGAGAAGCGGATTCCCATCCCCAGCTTGCTGATCAACACAATATCCCGCTTATTGTCCGACAGTTCTACCTTCAGCACTTCGTCCCCGTCTCCCACTCTGCAGGCGGCAATGCCGATGGAACGGATAGTCTCGTATTCCTTGAGCTCCGTCCGCTTGACCTGGCCGTTCTTGGTGACGAATACAAGGGATTTCCCCGGATCGCTGAAGTCCTTGAGCGGAATGACGCTCACCACCTGATCATCCTTCGGAATCGGGATCACATTAACCAGCGCAGTGCCGTTATCCTTCCATTTGTACTCGGGTATCTGATGCACCGGCAAGACAAAGTACTGGCCCTTGCGGGTAAACATCAGCAGCTTCTCGATGGTGTTGACCTCCAGCAGATGCTTGACATAATCCCCGTCCTTCAGACCGGTGCTGCCGATATCCCCGCCGGAGCGGGTGAAGGACAGCTTGCTGGTCCGCTTCACATAGCCTTCCTTGGACAAGGTTACCAGCACATCCTCCGCGTTGACGAGCACCTCTACGTTGACCTTAAGCTCCTCTACTTCCCCTTGAATCGAAGAGCGCCGGTCCATCCCGAACTTATTGCGGATTTCGGTCAGCTCATCCTTGATCACCTTGATCAGCTTGGCCGGATTATTCAGTATCCCCTGCAGATTGTCGATCAGCTTCTGCAGCTCCCGCAATTCCTTCTCCAATGCGTGGATCTCCAGATTGGTCAGCCGGTACAGCTGCAGCGTCAGGATCGCATCCGCCTGCCGCTCCGTGAATCCATACTGGTCCACCAGATTCTTCTGCGCATCCTGGCGGTTCTTCGACGCCTTGATCGTGGCGATAACCTCGTCCAGGATATTGAGCGCCTTTACCAGCCCCTGCAAGACATGCGCACGGTCCTCCGCCTTCTCCAGCTCATATTGGGAGCGGAAGGTCACAACCTCCTTCTGATGGGCCACGTAGGCCTCCAGCATGGCCTTCAGACCAAGCTGCACCGGAGTTTTGTTGACGATCGCCACCATATTGAAGTTATAGGTAATCTGAAGGTCGGTTTTCTTAAGCAGAAATGCCAGAATCCCCTGGGCGTCCGCATCCTTCTTCAATTCAATCACAATTCTGAGTCCCGCCCGCCCGCTTTCGTCGCGGACTTCGGCAATCCCCTCCACCTTTTTTTCCAGCCGCATATTCTCGATGGCCGTAACCAGCCGCGACTTGACTACCTGGTAGGGGATTTCTGTAATGACAATCTGCTGCTTGCCGCCGCGCAGATCTTCTATGGAGGTGCGGGAACGGATATAGATCCGTCCCTTGCCCGTGCGGAACGCCTCCTTGATGCCTTCCTCTCCCATGATGATTCCCCCGGTAGGGAAATCGGGGCCCTGAATCAGCGTCATCAGTTCCTCCAGCGTGGATTCCGGCTTCTCCATCAGCACGATGCAGGCGTTAATCACCTCTCGCAGATTGTGGGGAGGAATCTCTGTGGCGAAACCGGAGGAGATGCCGCTGACCCCGTTGACCAGCAGGTTGGGATAACGGGCGGGCAGCACAGTAGGCTCCTTGGCCGTATTGTCGAAGTTATCCTTGAACAGAACCGTGCGCTTATCGATGTCCCGCAGCAGTTCCATGGCGATTTCGGAGAGTCTGGCTTCCGTATAACGCATGGCCGCCGCCGGATCATCATCCATGGAGCCCCAGTTGCCGTGGCCGTCCACCAGCACATGCCCCATCTTCCAGGGCTGGGCCATGCGGACCATCCCTTCGTAGATGGAGGAATCCCCGTGGGGATGGTAATTGCCCATCACATCGCCGACGGTTTTGGCCGACTTCCGGTAGGGCTTGTCCGGCGTGTTGCCGGAGTCATACATGGCATAGAGAATCCGCCGCTGCACAGGCTTAAGTCCGTCGCGCACATCGGGAATCGCCCGGTCCTGAATAATATATTTGGAATAACGTCCGAACCGGTCCCCGACCACATCCTCCAGGAAGGCCGGCATAAACTGTTCCATAATGCCCAAGTGCTACCACCGCTTTCTGCAAACTTGACTGCACAAAATCTGTATTGACCGTGAACTGCCTTATTTATTCCTCGAATTCAGTAAAATCCACATTCTCGATGATCCAGCGCTTCCGCGGTTCCACCTTGTCCCCCATCAGCGTGGAGACACGCCGCTCCGCTTTGGCCGCATCTTCAATCTGCACCTGGTAAAGGGTCCGGCCTGCCGGGTCCATCGTGGTTTCCCACAGCTGATCCGGATTCATCTCTCCCAAGCCCTTGTACCGCTGCAATTCATACCCCTTGCCGAACTCCTTGGCCGCTCGCTGCAGCTCCTCATCGGAGAAGACATACTTCATCGTGGAGTTCTTGCCGGATTTTTTCGAAATCTTATATAACGGCGGATGGGCGATAAAAACCCGCCCCGCGTCGATCATCGCCTTCATGTAACGGTAGAAGAAGGTCAGCAGCAGCACCTGGATATGGGCGCCGTCCGTATCGGCATCGGTCATAATAATGATCTTGCCGTAGTTGGACTCTTCGGGATCAAATTCCGAGCCCACTCCCGCCCCGATTGCGGCAATAATCGCCTTATATTCATCGTTGCGCATAATATCCGCCAGCTTGGCTTTCTCGGGATTCATAGGCTTGCCCTTCAGGGGCAGAATCGCCTGGTGCTTCGAATCCCGTCCCTGCTTGGCAGAGCCGCCGGCGGAATCTCCTTCCACAATGAACAGCTCGTTGCTCATATGGTCCTTGGACTGGGCAGGCGTAAGCTTGCCGTTCAGATTGGAGCTTTCCCCCTTGCCCTTTTTGCCGGAACGGATCTCTTCCCGGGCCTTCCGTGCCGCTTCACGCGCCTTGGAAGCCTGCACCGCCTTCTTTAAGAGCGCCTGGGCGATCTGGGGATTCTCCTCCAGGAAGACACCCAGCTTGTCTGCGACGATGGAATCCACGGCTCCCCGGGCCGAAGAGCTTCCCAACTGGTCCTTCGTCTGGCCGACGAATTCCACCTCGCCCATCTTGATGTTAATGACCAGCATCATGCCTTCCCGGAGGTCGGCTCCCTCCAGATTCTTGTCCTTTTCCTTCAGCAAGCCGGCTTTGCGGGCATAATCATTCATCACCCGGGTAAAGGCCGTCTTGAATCCGGTTTCATGGGTGCCGCCGCCCCGCGTCGGGATGGAGTTGACGAAAGAAGCGATGGTCTCGGTATAGCCGTCATTATACTGAAGAGCCACCTCAACCTCAATATCCTCCTTCTCCGCCATAAAGTGAATGACGGGATGCAACACCGTCTTGTCTTCATTCAGGAACTCCACGAATTGGCTGGCTCCGCCTTCATACAAGAATATATCCTCATTGCCGCTGCGCTCGTCCTTCAGAATCACCTTCAGCCCGGAATTCAGAAAGGCGATTTCCTGCAGGCGCTCGGACAAGGTGTCGTAGCTGACAGCGATGCCTCCGGCAAAAACTTTGGCATCCGGCCTGAATGTGACCATCGTTCCCGTCCGGTTGGTATTGCCGATTACCTCAAGTCCCGTCACCGGCTGGCCAACATGCTCGTTCCCCTTCTCATCCACCCAGGATTCGAAGCGCATGCGGTGGGTCTTACCCTCCCGCCAGATGGTAACCTCCAGCCATTCGGACAGGGCATTGGTAACCGAAGCGCCCACACCGTGGAGTCCTCCGGACTTTTTGTAGCCGGAGCCTCCGAATTTCCCCCCTGCATGCAATACCGTATAGACGACCTGGGGAGTGGGAACCCCGGTTTTATGCATTCCGGTAGGAATGCCGCGGCCGTTGTCCCGGACCGTGACAGACTGGTTTTTATGGATGGTTACTTCAATATCCGTACAATATTTGGCCAGATGCTCGTCCACCGCATTATCAACGATCTCCCAGACCAGATGATGCAGTCCCGACGGACCTGTACTGCCGATATACATACCCGGACGCTTGCGGACCGCCACCAGTCCCTCCAGCACCTGGATATCGTCCGCGTCATACCCGGAAGCCTGCGGCTGTCCCTGATTCGCAAATAGTTCGATCTGTTCCGCCATGGTTGCGCGCCACCTTCATTTCATTTAAGTCACTTTCAACCGTATAACTCACTTTTAACATTCTAGTTTAAAATATCCCGTTTTGTAAACACCGCATATGCCGTCACCAGCGCTCCCGCCGCCCAAACCGTCAGCACTGTCAACGAAAATGTCAATGTCAGGCCCGGAATAGAAGGCAAAGCCCCCGATAGAAAATCAATCGTGCCCAGATTCAGCATGAACAGATACTTGGCACTGGTCCATGACGAGGCCATCTCTGCCAAAATCGTGCCGGCTATTAGGGTTGCCAGCATAATTCCCATGCCGGCCGCGGTACTGCGCACCAGCACCGACACCATGATCGTAATGCACGCCACCACCACCAGAGGATACCAGGCCAGGCCATATTCCATCAGGATGAACCTCCACTGAGATACAGAATACACATCTGCCGTGGAAAGCTCCTCTCCTACGATCCGGTAACCTACCAGCACGGGCTCATCCCAGCCATGGAAGCCGAACACGGACCCTGAGACGAAGTAGCAGATGACCCCAATCATCACCGTGATCAGCGAGACAAACATAACCAGCGCAATCAGCTTGCTCGTCAATATCTTCCACCTGGGAACCGGTCTTGTAAGCAGCAGCTTAATGGTTCCCGAGGACTGTTCCGAGGATACCAGATCCGCCCCTACAACTGCAATCAGGAGGGGAACGAACAGGGAGAGCGCATTTTTCATAAACTCCCGCGTAAAGGTTACTCCATTGGGAGTAGTCGGATTCACATCCCTCTCCAGTGCATACTGAATCCGCGTCATCTCCACCTTCATGTACCTCTTCCATTCCTCCGGTACTCTGGGGCTGCTCAACCGGTTGGTCATATCCTTCAGGCTTTGCTCTGCCTCGACCCTCCAGTTGCTGGTGCCGAACTGCTTCTCCCGCTCCGCGGATACCCGGTACTGAGCATAAGTGAAAATCGGAATAAGCACAAGCAAAATCAGGAAAATAACCATGAACCGGCGCTTTTTGATCATCTTGATCGTTTCATTCTGAATCAGGGGATACAAGCTACTCAATGCGCCCGCCCTCCGTAAGACGCAGGAACAGATCTTCCAGCGTGGGATTTTTTACCGCCGCTCCGTACACCAGCACATCTTGCGCCATAAGAGTCCGGGTTAGCTCCGGAATGTGCGAGGCGTTCATTTCCGTTACAATTCCCTGCTCTGCATCGGTCCCGTCAAGCTCCTGCTGAATGATCTCCTCATCGCTTTTCACCACAACCTGCAAGGAAGAAGCGAGCAATTCCAGAGCCTTTGCCCGGGGAGCCGCATGCCACACAACCGTGCTGAGCTCCTTCTTAATCAGGTCTTTGACGTCTCCGACGGCAATAACAGCTCCATGGGTAATAATGGCTACACGATCACACATGAGCTGAATCTCCGACAACAGATGGCTGGAGACGAATACGCTCAATCCCTCTGCTGCCAGCTTGCGGATGAATTCCCGCATCTCCTTGATGCCCTGGGGGTCCAGGCCATTGGTCGGCTCATCCAAGATCAGCAGCCTGGGAGAACCGAGCAGCGCCTGGGCAATTCCCAACCTCTGGCGCATGCCCAGGGAATAAGTCTTCACCTTGTCGTGAATCCGTTGCTGCATACCGACGATTCCCACAACCTCATGAATCCGCTCCTCCGTTACCCCTTGCAGCATTCTGGCGAAATGCTCCAGGTTTTCCCAGCCAGACAGATACGGGTACAGCTCGGGATTTTCCACAATGCAGCCAACCTGCCGCAAGGCCTCGAAGGGCCTTTCCTTCAGCGGAATCCCACAGATCTCCACCGTACCTTCCGTTGGTTTAATCAGATTGACCAGCATGCGGATCGTCGTTGTTTTGCCAGCCCCGTTCGGCCCCAGGAAACCGAATACTTCGCCTGGGCTTATGTCGAAGGTTACACCTTTTACAAGCCACTTATCCTTGATCCTCTTCTTCAAATCACGTACGGACAGCACCGCCTTATGACTGCTCATTCCTGCATGCCTCCCTTACTTCAGCACTTGCGCGACTCTTAGGGCAATCTGTTCATATGCAGCTTCATTGGGATGAAAATGATCGGTATACAAATAATCCTGCCAATGGTTCTGGAATAAATCATATGTAGGAACAACCGTTACATTGGCATGGCGGTTCGCCGCCTGAAAAGCCGCATCGTTCCACTTGCCCAGCCATAAAGAGCCCAGCCGGTCCGTATCGAACTCCGCAAACGGATGATACAAGCCTACATAGACAATCTGCGCATCAGGATTAAACTCAGCGAACTTGTCGATGATTTCATTAAACCGGCCCACTGTCTCCGGCAGCTGCTTAGACAATTCGTCGAATTGGAAGGATATTTCGGTTGGCAGCGTGTCCATGGTTTGCCCGCTTGCCGCAGCGGCCTGATTGAGGTCATTGCCCCCGATGGTGAACATAATAATGTCCGCCTGGGAGATGTAGTCCCTTGCAGTAGGCTTATTGAGCTCGGCCAGCAGATCGGAGGTCTTTGCTCCGTTCACGGCAAAGTTCCATACATAGACAGGCTTGTCCACTCTGTCTTCCAGCAGCTTCTTCACCTTGAATACGTAGCCCTCTCCGCTGTCGTCGCCGACCCCTTTGGTAAGAGAATCTCCCATGGCCAGAATCTGCACCTTATCCTTCTGCCCGGCCGTTTCCTGTTCTGAAGGCACCGCCACCGCCTCCGGCAGCTTGTCTCCGCTTGGATAGAGAACCGTTTTTACCCCGTAAATTAGACCCGCCACCAGTACCAAGGTGGAAATAAGTCCGATAGCGCCCGTAATCCGCCATAACCGGTTGGTATTGCCCATCCTCACTTTGCCTCCGTTCGTTGCACTGACTTATCCGCGGTTAAGCTTATGTTAAGATTAAAACTTCCTCCTGCATTTTGCAAATCCATGAAATTCAGCCCCGGACCCGCCGTCATCTAACATTCCTTTATGAAAAATTGGGTCCGTATCTCTGGATTTCTTCTCCTTAGGGGTGGGATGGTGGGGGAGTTCGGAGCAGTTCGGAGCAGTTCGGAGCAGTTCGGAGCAGTTCGGAGCAGTTCGGAGCAGTTCGGAGCAGTTCGGAGCAGTTCGGAGCAGTTCGGAGAGTATAAGTGCTTTCCCTGCCTTTTGGACACTATCCCCTTCCATCAGGAGAATACTTGACCCATACATATATTCCGTCAGCTAACTCGTCCTCTTGCGCCCCCGTCTTGATAGCTGACCTCTACATCTCCTCTTGAGTTAATTGCATTTCATTCATTATTTCATCAACAATCGCTTGAAATAAGAACATTTGTTCGATATAATGAGAATATATCCTCAATTCGTGCTGTCTTAGAAACATCCCAGCTTCCGGAGGTGCTTAATTTGCCAGACGTTGCTTCGCCCATTTCTCTCACCCGTCTGCCTGACGATTCTGCTCCCATTTCTATAACCTGTCTGCCTGACGATTCTTCTATCCCTCTAACTTGTCTGCCTGATGCTCCTTCGTCTATCTCTCTGACCTGTCTGCCCGCTGAAGAGAAGCTGGATACCGAATCTGCCTGTATGAATTATTTGTTTCGTATGAAATGGCCCCAGGGGTTTGTATGCCCTATTTGCAGGCACCGCCATGCCTATTCCATCTCTACCCGCCGTCTTCCCCTATATGAATGCGCCCGTTGCCGTCACCAGACTTCCTTGACGACTGGGACCGTGATGGAAGGATCACACACCCCTTTGACCAAATGGTTTGCCGCGATTCGGCTCATGTCTAATCCTGAACAGGGCATCAGCGCTCTTCGGCTGCAAAGCCTGCTGGCTGTCACCTACAAAACCGCTTGGAGTATACTGCATAAAATTCGTTCCGCCATGTCGGAAGCAACAGCAGAGACTCCCTTGACAGGCGAGGTGGTGATTCATGATGCAGCTTATGGACGTCCGCCTATGTACCAGCCTTTTGTTGCCCATCCTGGGGAAACGACACTGCTGGTAGGTGCTTCATTGTCGGAGGAAGGTACTCCGGGACAAATTTCCATGCAGGCTGTTCCAGAGAAGTACCTTTCCCAACGGCGGATTCACCCTGAGGCGGTCATTAATTTTCGCCGGGAGCATATGGAGAAAGATGCAACGGTAGCCGAGTGTCTGATCAACCGGCATTTTCACCGCAGCGATAAGATCTCCATGCCGCTGGTGAACCAAGCGCGCCGCTGGTTTCATCATACGTTTCATGGGATAGGCAAGAAACATCTGCAAACCTACCTTCACGAATTTTGCTGCCGGATGAATCTGATGTTGGCGGATAAACCCATATTTGAGAGCGTAAGTCGAATTTGCGCTACAACAAGCCCTCACGGGTAGAAGCAATTTCTTGGAACATAACATTTTCCAAAAGACTCTCCCCACTTTTAGGGTTGTTCTTTGGGTTGTTCTTTGGGTTGTTCTTTGGGTTGTTCTTTGGGTTGTTCTTTGGGTTGTTCTTTGGGTTGTTCTTTGGGTTGTTCTTTGGGATTGGCGAGGGGATTAGGTGAATAGGAAAGGAGAAACATATTGGCCGAATACTGAGCGAAAGGGATAGTATCCAAAAGCGCTTGGAGTATGAGGCACTAGGGAGAGAAGGGAGCTACTAAGGACAAATAAGTAGCCATCAGAGAGCAAACAAGGAGTCATCACAGAGTGAACAAGTAGTCATCAAAGAGCGAACAAGGAGTCAGGGAGCGAAACAGAGAGCCATATGGATTAAAGGAGGAACAAAGAGCCAGGGAGCGAGCAGAGATGCATCATGCCGGCGGCCGACGAACCGAAACAAGGCGAGGCGAAGTGAGTGAAGCGGCTTACATGCCAATAAAAAGACGCCCTGAAGCCTAAGCCTCATGGCGCCATGTCCAGCGTCTGGCAGTTACCGATAACAAGCCAAACAGATCTGCACTTTATCCCGCCGCTTCGCTTAAGAAGCGGTATTGGGCCTGAATCAGCCCGTAATAGATACCTTCCTTGCGCATCAGTTCCTCATGGCTTCCTGTCTCCATAATCCGGCCATGATCCAATACGACAATGTTGTTGGCATTGCGGATCGTGGACAGCCGATGGGCGATGATGAAGGAGGTGCGGCCAAAGAGCAGGGTTTTGAGCGCCTCCTGGATCTTCAGCTCCGTCTCCGTGTCAATGCTGGCCGTGGCCTCATCCAGTATGAGTACCCGCGGGTCTGCCAGAAGCGCCCTGGCAAAGGACAGCAACTGGCGCTGCCCCATGGACAGGCTGTTGCCCCTCTCCTCTACCTCTGTCTCGTAGCCATCGGGCAGACGGGAGATAAAGTCATGAGCGAAAACCGCCTGGGCTGCCAACTCCACCTCCTCATCCGAAGCATCAAGCCGGCCGTACCGGATATTATCCCGGATGGTTCCGGAGAAAATGAAGGTGTCCTGCATGACAATTGAGATTTGGGAACGAAGAGATTGAAGCGTCACATCCCGGATATCACAGCCGTCAACCAGTACCCTTCCCTCCAGCGGATCATAGAACCGGCTCAGCAGGTTGATAATGGTGCTTTTGCCGGAGCCCGTGTGTCCCACCAACGCCACAGATTGTCCTGCCTGCACCTTCAGGTTAATCCCCCGGAGAGCCGGACGCCCCGCCTCATATTCGAAGACAATATGATCGAAGTGTACGCGGCCTTCAACGGGAGGAAGCTCGATAGCTTCCTTCTTCTCCGCGACATTAGGCTGTTCATCGATAAACTCGAAGATTCGCTCGGAGGAGGCCATCGCCACCAGCAATTGGGAGTACATCTGCCCCAGCCGGTTGATCGGGTCCCAGAACTGCCCTATATAAGTGGCGAAACCCACAAGCGCTCCTACGGTTAGCCCGTCTGCTTCCACCAGGTGGGCCCCGTACCAGAACATGATGCAATACCCAATGGCTCCTGTTATTTCAATAACCGGGCCAAAGCTCTGATTCAACGCGGAGGCGGTGTCCCATGACTTCTTGTTTACCTTGTTCATTCCTTCGAAATACTGCATGTTTTCTTTTTCCTGAGTAAAGGCCTGCGTCACCTTAATTCCTTGAATGGACTCATTCAAATGGGAATTAATGCGGGATTGCTTCATCCGCACATCCTGCCATGCCCGTCTGATCCGCTTGCGGAGTGAAGTGGATACAAAAAACATAATGGGTACGGTAAGGATAACCGCTAGGCCCAGCTTGAAATTCATGGCAAGCAGCAAAACAATGATACCGGCCAATTGAATGCAATCAATCAGAGAGTTAACTACACCATTGGTAAACAAGTCCTGCAAAGAGTTCACATCATTCGTTACGCGTACCAGGATGGAGCCGGCCGGACGCTTGTCGAAGAACCGGAAGCTCAGCCGTTGAATGCGGCCGAACAGGTCCTGGCGCAGATCGTAAATGACCCTGTGGCCGATCATATTGGTAAATCTGATCCTGAAATTATTGGCCAGCCATTGAATAATATACACGGCCCCCATTGTTCCTGTCAGGATCAGCAGCAGCCGCTTATCCTTGGGATAAATGGCGTCATCGATGGCATGGGAGATCAGGAACGGAATAGCCAGCTTGGTCAGCGTCACCAAAATGATGGATACCAGAATAATGGGCAGCAGTTGCCGGCTGTACGGCTTCATGTAAGAGAGCAGTCTGCTCACCTGTCCCCAATTAAACGGCTTTTCAATTAAATCATCGTCCTGATAGACAAAACGCTCATCCGGTTTGCTTCCTTTGTCGTGAGAACCTCCTTGTTGCGCTCCCGGGCTATGCTGTGCCCCTGAGTTCTGCTGCGCTCCAGGGTTCTGCTGCCCGGGAGTACGGGCGGACTGCTTGGCGGAATCAGCCATTGGACACCCTCCTGTCTCCTTGCGGCGCATCATTGGTTTGGCCGGGCCGGTCCATATACTGAATATTGAAGGTATCCAAATAATGCCCCGGTTGCTTCAGGAGCTCCTCGTGGGTTCCCCGTTGAATGGTACGCCCTTTGTCCAACACGATGATTTCATCGGCCTGGCGCAAAGAGGAGATCCGGTGGGCGATAATAAACGTGGTTCTGCCTGCCATCAGCTCCTTGAAGCCAGCCTGTATCTCGTGCTCCGTCTCCATATCGACGGCGCTTGTGGCATCGTCCAACACCAGAATCTTCGGGTCCTTGATAAAAGCCCGGGCAATTGCGATCCGTTGCTTCTGCCCGCCGGACAGTCCCAAGCCCCGCTCGCCTACAACCGTGTCATATCCCAGGGGCAGCTCCATAATAAATTCATGGGCCTGCGCCAGCTTGGCGGCCCGGATGATGTCCGCCATGGGAATATCCCGGTTGCCGTATGCAATGTTATTGCGGATTGAGGCCGAGAACAGGAAGGTTTCCTGAAACACTACGGCAATCTGACCGCGGAGACTGGCCAGCTTCACATCGTCAATGTTTCGCCCATCCAACGTAATCTTGCCTTGCTTGACGTTATAAGCGCGCATCAACAGTTGTATGACAGTGGATTTGCCTGAGCCTGTAGCGCCCAGCAGACCGATTACACTGCCTGCAGGCGCATCGAGATTGAAATCCGTCAATGCCGGTTCCTTATCCGGATAGTGAAAGCTCACATGATCGAAGTGAATATGGCCCTTTATCTGATCGGGAGATAAAGCTACAGCTTTATCCTTGTCCTTGACATGAATATATTGATTGAGAATCTCCAGAACCCGTTCACCGGAGGTTTTCGATTGGGTGTAGTTGTTGATATGGAAACCGATGCCCCATAACGGACCGATAATATACCAGATCAGGCTGGAAAAAGCCACAAGCTCACCGATCTTCATCTCCCCGTTGATGACCATGAAGCCGCCGACACCAATCAAAATCATGACACAAAGACTCGCGAACAGCTCCATTACAGGAAAGTAGGTTGCCCACAGCTTCGCGGCATGGATATTGTTGTCTTTGTACTCCTCGCTTATCTTGGAAAACTTATTCAATTCATGGGGTTCCCGGGCAAAGGATTTCACCGTCCGCACACCTGTGATATTTTCCTGGGCGGCGGTGGTCACGGACCCCATGGACTTGCGGATGCTGCGGAAGGCAGGATGAATCTTACCTTCGAATTTCACCGCCGTCACCACCAAAAACGGCATCGTGATAAGCGTAACCAACGTCAGCTTCCAATTCATCGACAGCATCATGGCCGAGCCGAACACGACCATCATCACTACGTTGACAATTTGCGGAAAGCCAAAAGCGATGAACTGCCGAATGGCCTCCAGATCCTGGGTCAGCCGGGACATGAGATCCCCTGTGCGTGCCTTGTCATAATATTGGAATGATAAATATTGAAGCTTCTCATAGAGCGACTCACGCAGATTATAAGCGATCCGGTTGCCCAGCCGCCCTCCCATAAACCCGCTTCCGAATTGAAAACACCCCTTAGTTGCTACTACCGCAACCACGAAGAGGGATAGCGCAGGGACCTTGTCATACTGTCCTTTGGTTATCACCTCATCAATTAAGTACCGAAGCAGGTTGGGGTACACCAATCCCAGCGCCGTTGCCGTCATCAGACACAGCAAGGAGCCGTAGAGAAATCTGCGGTCCTTCCAATAAAACTGCTTCAGCTGTTTGAAAACCTCCATTTGAACCCTCCAGATCACATGAATGAGTTTGTACCCGTTTTTCGCTTTCCTTCCGCTGCGCCTAGCTTAAGGAATCGACCGGCCCATTGCGACTGTCTTGTTTCTGAACATGAATTTGCTCGGAAATAGGGCTCACCTCCGCTGTTCTGCCCTGTTGTAGGACAGGTTGGATTGTCATTATGAAAGGACTTTCAATTTCTTTATGAATCTTACCATCAACATATAGATACGGCAATTTACGGTGCATCCGGTATTTCCGCTAATACTTACAAATGCTAATGCTACGCCAGCTGAGCAGCTGTTTTCCATGGAAATGGTCTGATTTCATCCAAATGAAAGCCCTTTCTCTTCTGTGCAAAACAAACAGGCCGCAATCCGCGGCGGCCCCTTAAGCTTTAATCCACATTGTTGTGTAACAGGGCTTCAAGCTCCTGTCCTTTTTGTGCCAAATGCTCCGGATGTACACCGGAAACCGTGGCTGCGGCAAGTCCTGAACAGTAGTCGGAAATTGAATCGGCGCTCATCAATGAATGCCGCTCCACTATCTCGCCGAACTGAAGAATATAATCCTCATGCAACCGTTCGGCATGAAGGCGCAGGTATTGCTCCACCGGAACCTGGAACCAGTCCTGCAAGGCTGCCAGCAGCTTGCGGCTTCCGTCCCCCTCGAAGAATTGTCTGCCGTTCCTGTAGAATCCCAAGAACCACTTCAACTCGGGCTCCCGGTCAGTGGGATCGGGATCGACCTGCGGAGTCTGAAAGGAATGAGACCAGCCTCCGGGAGTATACCCTTCCAGAATTCGGCCCAGTTCCTGTTCCTGCCTGCGGGCTTTTTCTTCAAGGCGCCGGCTTAAGAACTGTTCGGCACGCAATGTAACGGCGAGAACCTCCTGAGACAGCTGATAGCCGATCATTCTGCGCAGTTCTTGCCAGGCTGCCTTGAAAGCCACCTTCAAATCATGGATATCCTCCCGGAATGAAGCAGGATGGAAGGAATGCCGGTAAAAATCGGAGAAGCGGTAGTTCATCCGCTGCTTCACATAATACAGCTGCTCTTCCAGCTCCTGGCGCAACGCTGATCGGTCATGGGAATCCACATGCAGCATGTTTGCGCCTAATGCCTGCTGTTTGGCAGCAATCAAGCTCTCGCGAAACCGCCGGCGGTTGTCCTCATCGCCTGATGCCGCGGCTATCCAGTTGTCCAGCAGCTCGGCACACCGCCTAAGCTCCTGCTCCGCACGGGCCAGCACCGAGAAGGCCAGTTCCTGCTCCGCATAGCGCTGGAATGCTTCCTCGAAGGTTCTCATGCCGCTTGCAGCAGCTGCAGAGGGGCTGCCTGCAAGGATACCCTCCAGAGCCAGTTTGCTGGAAACAGAGTACACCCTGGGATTGCTGATTCCCATGCGCACCAAGTTATCTTCTACATGAGAAAGCACTTCCTCCAGCTCTTCCTGGTCAGCAGCCAGATCGGCAGCGTTCACAATGAAGAACATCTTATCCAGTTCCATGGCATTCTTCACTCTGCCCAGCTGCATCAGGAATTCCCTGTCGGCCTGGGAGAAGGCATGATTGTAATAGGTAATGAAAAGAACGGCATCCGCATTCTTGATATAACCAAAGGCCACTCCCGTGTGGCGGGCGTTAATGGAATCAGCGCCTGGCGTATCCACCAGCACCACTCCCTGCCGGGTCAAGGGAGTGGCCTCGTAGAGAATGATCTCCTGTACGAAGCATGCTTTCTCCTCACAGGCCACATAAGCGGGAAACTCCTCAGGACCGGTCAGCAGTTCCTGACCCAGCCGGGACCTCTGTTGTTCCCAACCCTTCTCTACAGCCTTGAGAAATGCCAGATGGGACTTTCCGGAGGCTGCAACACTCCACCTGCCGGCTTCTTTTCTGATACGCTCCACGAGGGCTTCTGCAATCCTGCGTTGTTCCTCGGGCACATCCAATCCTATCGCTTGAAGAGAGTGGATCATTTCCTCCCGCATAACGTCTTCCGTCTTCAGCTTAATCCGGACAGTCCCGCTGGGGTAAGTCCGTTCGGGAGGCACAATGGTATTAATGGCCGCTGTTGTGGGATTGGGGGACACCGGAAGCAGACGTTGTCCCATCATGGCGTTGGCGAAGGAGGATTTCCCGGCGCTGAACGCCCCGAACAGAGCCACCGTGAACCGGTTGTCAGCCAGTTGTGCCGCCCTCTGCCTAAGCGCGCGGACCGTCCCGGCTGCCTGAGGAAGCTCGCTAAGCAGTCCGGCTGCGGCGTAAAGGCGGCTTGACGTCTCCTCCATCCTTCCTTTCCATACAGGTACGATGGATTCCCCGCCGTCAATCGGCAGTTCTCCCCTGCTTGACGGATTGGAAGCTTCACCATGATCCCCGTCGCCGCGGGACATGACTCGCTCCTGCCATCCTGGCCCGGCATCTGTTGCTAGCCCAGCATTTGTCACTGGCCTCGCATCTGTCGCTGGTCCCGCATCTGTAACGTCCACCTTGCCGTGGCCGTAGATATTATCGCCGCCGGAATAAACGGGAATATCCCAGCCGCCCGTCTGCAGAAGCGGCCCGGCCAGTTCCATAAGCTCCGCCTCCTTGGCTGCTTCCTCCCGCTCCATCCGCTTAAGCCCATTGGCCGCCGCCAGCACGACTCCGAGCTGCTGCTCTTCCGCAACAAGCGCGGCCAGTTCCCGCTCCGCACGGGACCGGACCAATTGCTGCAGGTTTAACGCTTGCGCCCGGCATTGCCTTCTGCAGATGCGTCTCAGCTCTTCGGCAATTTGCCGGCAGTAATTAAGCACATATTCTCCGGTGAAATCGGGACCGGCATGAACAAGTCCGGCCAGCCATTCCTCCGCCACATGAGGCTGCAGCTGCTCCAGCTCCCCCTTCAACTCTTCGGGTGACAAGCCAGCCGCAACTCCGTGTTTTCTTAGAGCTTCTGCCCCGTGCCAATATAGCTGCGTTTGTACTTGTTCTTGAAGATCGCATGCGAATGCACCCAGCCTACGGCTTCGTTCCTGATCTGTCTTAGCCCCGCTTGACAGCCAGCCTGTCTTGAAGCCCGGCTTGCGCGTCTGCAGATAGGCTGCCGCCCGTTCTCTCGTAACAGCGGGTGTTATATTGGCATTCTCAATGATCTTCTGCAATTCTTCTTGAACTTGTTCCAGGAACTGTCCGGGCGCCGCTCTGACCAGATTCTGCCGTGCGGCCAACTGCGTCTGCTCTTCAAGTGCTGCCTCTAATCCTTTCATTGGCCCCAAGGCGTCCAGATAAAGGGTCTTCTCCAGTATCCGTTCCTCCCGCCAGCTCCTCAGAGCCTCGCGGACCAAAACCTGCGTGGTATGTTCTAAATTCCGTCTCTTCAGAGCGTCTGCATGCGAAACAAGCGAATCGACCAGACTGATAAACTTGCTCCACTCATTATGAGCATGCTCCGGCTGCCGGAGGGACAGGAACACGAACCCTCCCGGCTCAATTCCCCAATTGTGGAAAGCTTCCAGCACGCCTTGCCTGTATTGTGCAAACGTCAGCTCCTGTTCCCGGTGCTTGTCGATCTGATTGATAATCAAAAATAAGGGCTTCCCCGCCTCCTGCAGCTTTCTGGCGAAGAGGAAGTTGATCTCGGATTGAACATAGTTGTAATCCATCACATAGAATACGGCGTCAGCCAGATGCATGGCCGATTGGGTGGCAGCCTGATGCGCATCATCCGAGGAATCAATGCCGGGGGTATCCAGCAGCGCCGCGCGGTTGCTCAGCAAGGGCAGCGGGTAGTACAGCTCCACCGCCTCCACGCGCTCGCCGTCCCTGCAAGCCTCCTCCAATTGTTCCAGAGGAATATCCTGAACAGCCCCTTCGCCCTCTTTCCCGCGCCGGAACAATCTTGCCGCGGGAGCTCCATTGCGGATGCGGACGATGTTGGCACTGGTCGGAACAGGCCCTGAAGGCAGCAAGGGATATTGGCACAGACGGTTAAGCAACGTGGATTTGCCAGCCGAGAAGTGACCGCAAAAGGCAATATGCAGCTCCCCCTCCTCCTGCTTTTCCCACAGTTCCGTCAGCTTGCGCGCTTGGGTATCTCCTCCAATAGCTCTCAAGGCTGTGCATACGGCTTCCGCCGCCTCCTTCATCCCTGTCACCATGCAATTCCCTCCCCCAAATAGCCACGGATGCAAAAAAAAGAAGCCGAAAGATTCGGCTTCTAGTGTACCATATTTTCTTTTTGCGGGATAAAAATTTCAAACACGTCGCCGTGCTGCAAAATGGTAATATCCTTGGCCTTCACTTTCATAACCACTACGTCGGGCTTGGTCTTCATCCGGTCGATGTAATGCTCAGGCACCTCGCCGGCCTCGCTCACGGTTACACCTTCGATTACGCGCTCTTCGTTGTCCTTGAAGGGAATGCTGAGCACTTCTTCATAGATATCGGAAAACAGCTCAAAGTTCTTCGTATAAACGGCAATGCATTTCAATGGAATCCCATCCTTTTAAAAGTTAAGTTACGCACTGGAGATTGTGTTCTTGCTTCCCTTAGATTTCCTTTTTTCAACGTTTTTCATACGTTGCTTTCCTTCTTTGCAGCAATCGATCAACGGACAGGTTCCACAGTGGGGGCTCTGGGCCTTGCAGTGATACCGTCCAAAAAATATGAGCCGATGGTGCGTCAGCGTCCATTCGTCTCTTGGCACGCCCTTCATTAGCTGCTTCTCCACCTCAAGCACCGAATCATCGGCTTTGGCAATGCCAAGGCGCTTGGAAACCCGCTCCACATGGGTATCCACTGCGATGGCAGGCACATCAAATGCATTGGAAACCACTACATTCGCTGTCTTCCGACCTACTCCAGGCAGCTTGACCAATTCCTCGTGGCTCTGCGGTATCTGCCCGCCATAGCTTTCAAGCAAAATCCTGCACAGATTCTGAATATTCTTCGCCTTATTCCGGAAAAGACCGATGCTGCGGATATCAGCCTCGAGTTCCTCCTGTGTCACGCGAATATAATCATCCGGGGTCCGGTACTTCTGAAACAGGGAAGCCGTTACTTTGTTCACTGTCTCGTCCGTACATTGGGCCGACAACAGAACGGCTATGGTCAGTTCGAAAGGATTGGAATGGTTCAGCTCGCAATGAGCGTCTGGAAACATAACACCTATCGTATCCAAAATATGACGCAATTGCTTCTTGTTCATACGGCGGTGTCCACCTCCGTTAAGTGCCGTACCTTCCAGGTTGCTGCAAGATAGGAGAAATGTTAAGAATAATTATAGATAACACAGATTTTATCGAAAATTAGCAGGTAAATCAATGCAAATCATCGAAAAAAATCGAACTTTTTCGGAACAATAAGGCCGCTGGCCTCACGTAAAGATGCTTCGCGAGGTCAGCGGCCTTACTATTGCCCTATAAGGACAATTCTTGCGGATCAGATTTTCTCCAATTCAATAATCTTGCCGCCCATTAAATAAATGTTGACTTTATCTCTGGAGGCGATATTGACCGGCAGCAAGGTGGCTATGCCCTTGTGGATATATACTCTCGCATGAAGGGTGTAGCTTCTTGTTTCATTCAAGCTGTCCCGGAGAACGTACAAGGAGTTGGTCACCGCATCGTAATAATCCACTTGCCTTGTAATCATGGAAGCTACATGCAAGGTATAGGTGCCATCCATTCCCCCAATGGCTTCCACACGGTCACCAGGCTTCAAATCAGCCAGAGTGGTCTGGCCGGATATGCCGTCCCGCTTAACAACAGCTCCTGTTCCTACCGTTACTGTCTTATTGGCCCCGCCTGCTTCCGAAACGGTTATCTTGCCCCCTGCCGCATCGACGGAGATCACGTTGCCACGGCTGACAGGCGCAGCTTCCACCTTCTCCACAATGCTGCCGGTAAAGGTAATATAGTACGGGTCTTCCAGAATCATATCCGTCAATGCGATCTCCGACTTCGCCAGATTGTAGATCTTGACGGTGGACGGGACGTATACGGTGCTGCTGGTATTGGCTTCATTCTTCACGCTCAATCCGCGGGTTACCGCGTCCTTTCCCGTAACGCGGTACACAAAAGTCTTGACGACCTGGATCCGGTTAGCCGTATTATTCGTGGAATCCATGGCGATCTTCACATAATCCCCCGGGCTGATATGCATGAGCTTGGCGCCCGTGATGTTGGGAACATCAATGAACATGCCGGAACTCACCTTCAATGTCAGCTGCTGATCCTCCAGATTGAGGGTGATCTCATTTTGCACCGTGGAAACCCGGGTTACTGTCCCCTCATAACCATAGACAATCCGGATGGATTTCACATTGGTTTCCGAGGAGGAGGTAACATCCACCTTCCTGCCCTTGGTCAGATAGGTGAGACCCGTGGCATAATTCACACTGGTGCCGTTCACTTCAAAGCTGACCTGATCAGTGAGCTCGTACAGCTTGGCCGTACCGGCAGAATTTCTCACCGTCAGAAGCTTGGAATCGGTATCGAAGGTAACGATGGTATTCAAATATTCGGTTTTCATGGAGCGGTTGGTCACGAAGATCTTGTAGACATCATTATTCTCATCCAGCATCACCTTCACCTGATCATTCACGACCAGATCGTTGAAGGTGGCGTACGCTACACCCGGAATCACTACTTCCGCTTTCTCCAAAACATTGTATATGGCGGGTTTATTGTCCGACTTCTGCAGGGTTATGTAGGAATAATCCTTGTCAAGCTGAAGGTTGATCATCTTCCCGCTGTCGGAAGGCTCTTCATAAGCGGTGACCATGTCAATTTGGGTCACATAATCGGCAGTGATGCGGTAGCTGATCTTGTCCCTCGCCTTCAGCGTGCTCATATCGCCTGCCGCACCGACATTCAGATACAGCACATTGTCCGCCAACGGGTATTCAACGGCTCCCACGTCGGTCTCCAATACATACAGCTTGCGGGTAACCAAGTCCACCGACTGGATAGTTCCTTCAGCCGTTTTGTTAAGAGGAATATGCTTTACGATAATCGAGGAGTACTTGGCCCGGCTTCCCGTCCGCTGCAGCTCCAATACAGAGCCCGGCTCCAGGGCGCTGGACGACATTCCTTTGCCGTCCGCATCTGTGATGGTAAGGGGCACCTGGATATTGGCCGTTACCTCCTGGCCGCCTGACATGAGCACCAGCTGCGCGGTGGATATATCCAGACGAACCAAGGTCCCTTCCAGCGTATTCAGGGACTGGCTTTCCTCCTCCAGCACTTCGGCGTACTGGACAGCTCCCTCCGAGACAACCAGGAACACCCGGCTGTTCTGCTTCAAGGCGGAAACGGATGAGGGAGTATCTTGATTCAGGCCATAATAGACGGAAGTTGCAGGAAGGGAATAAGTGCTTCTGTCGCCAAGCTCATTAACGATCACAATGCCTTGTTGCGTAACGCTCTCCACCACGCCAAGCACGGCTTTGCCGACCGCTTCGGAATATTGGCTGCCTCTGCTCAGGAAGGTGGCCATCTCCGCTCTTGTGACAGGATTCTTCGGCTTGAAGGAACCGTCCTCCATGCCGTTGACTATCTTCAATGCCACTGCTTCATTGATGTACCCGCGGGCCCAATCGGAGATTGAACCGTTATCGGTAAATGACGAGGCTTCCAGAGCAAGCTTCTCGGCCTCGGCCTGCTTGCCGATTCCCTTGATCACCAGCTTGGCCACCCACTCCCGGCTGGCATTGCGCTGCCCCCAGATCCCGCTGCCCGGCAGGCTAAGCTCCTCCGATTGTACAATGAGTCCCTTCTCCAAAGCCGTATAGAGATACGGCTTGGCATAATCGGATACCCCAAGCTCCGAGTAAAAGGCGGGAAGAGACAGCGCCTCCTTCTCCCAGCCTAACATCCGCACCAGCATGGTAATGACCTGCTCTTGGGTAACCGAGCTCTCCGGCTCATATTGTCCCAGTTCGTTGCCTTCCACGATTCCCAGCAGCGACAGCTTCGTAATATACTTGGTCGCCCAGTGGGCAGAAGGCACATCCGGGAAGCGAAGCTTCCCTGTGGTGGTTGCCGCTGTCTGCGCGCCGGTCTGCAGATCAGACTCGGCCCACGCCGGATTGCCATAAGCCAGGGAAGCGACCAGCACTGTGATGGCCGCTTTGGTTATATAATGTTTTTTCATGAAAAAGTTTCTTCTCCTCTCTAATTGGAGTTGCGCGTGAACAGAGCAGGCAATTCATAATGGCCCATCAAGGAATCGGGCTTCTTCCCGTCCACCAGCAATTCGAAGGACTGGACCTCACTGAACTGAAACAGGGTCTTGCTGAATGCCTCCAGCAGCATCCCTTCACCCGGAGATCCCAATCTGTCCTCATCCGGCAAGCTTATGTCAACCGTAAGCTTCCCTTGGTTGAGCTTGGCTGAAGTGAAGGTCGTATTGGGACACAGGGATACCAGTTCGGCTGACGGGCTTTTCTTCAGCGCGCCAAGCGAGGCCAGATACTTGTCCTCATCCTTGGAGTACCGGATGGACGTCTCCTTGGCTACCAGCTTCGACAAATCGGCATCACTGTAGAAAGACTGGATGGATATCTGCTTCTCATTGTTTGCCGGAGCAACGGACGGAGAAGAAACTGCAGGAGTTGCGCTTGGCCCCTCTGCGGCGTTGCCTTCCGTTTTTTTCTGCCCGCATCCGGCGGCAGTCACAACAGCTGCGATGGCGGCGCCTAACAGAATAGATTTCATGATACGCATCGTCGGTCACTCCTTATGGAATCTGCAGGTATTCTTTGATGCCGGCTGCGATCGATTCTGCTACCCGTATTTGCAAGGCTTCGTCAAACATGGCCTGTTCCTGCTGCGCGTTGGACAGATAGCCGATTTCACACAGCACCGCCGGCATGATAGTACCCTTGGTTACCCTGAAATTGGATGTTCGCACACCCCGGTCAACAAACTGAGTGGCTCCCAAAATCCTTCGGTGCAGAACTTCCGCCAATGTCAGGCTGTCGTCCCTGGAATAATACGTTTCTGTACCGCTGATGGATTCCTTGGTGAATTTGTTGCCATGGATGGACACAAAGAGGTCGGCTCCCATGCCGTTGGCAAATTCAACCCGGTCATCCAGCTCCACGAACGTATCATCACTGCGGGTGAGTTGGACGTTAAACCCTGGCACGGCTTCCAACTGCTTGGCAATCTTCAGCACGACGGACAGGTTGAAGTCCTTCTCATTATGCCCCATATCCGTCATCGCTCCCGGGTCCTTGCCTCCATGGCCGGCGTCGAGCACTACCGTATACTTGACGGACTTCAGGGAGATGGCCCACTCTCCCTTTTTGGTGCTTTCTAGTAAAGTATATGCTATTTTTTGATTAAGGTCGACTACGATCCGTACAGTGGAAGGATTATCCATAAAAAGTGCGTATCTGATTTTGCCGGCATGAGGGCTGTTTACCGCAATTTCACCATTTTGAACAGGCGGCTTGCCGTTGACCGTTTTGCCCAATGCTGCATAAGGGATATCAATGATCAGACGTTCCGGATTGGAGAGCCGGCTGATTGCCGGCTTAATGCCGTCTTTGTTCGCGGTTACCCGAAGCACGTCCCCATCCAGGCTGATTTTATTGATCAGAAGAATCTCCGTGTCGCCTCCCTCCTCACCGGTATTGCCGCCTGTTCCCGGCTTGGGCGTGGCAGAAGGCTTGATAGAAGGCGTTCCGGTTCCCGTCCCGGAGCTAGCTCCCGGTTCAGGAGAAGAACTGGCCTTGGGCGTGGCACCGGTCTTCGGTGTAGGCGAAGCGCTGGCCTTGGGCGTGGATGAGGCACTTGCCTTGGGCGTCGGTGAAACACTCGCCTTAGGCGTGGGAGTTGTGTCAGTCGCTGGCGTTGTACTGGTTTTTGGCGTAGGCGTCGGAGTAGGAGTAACGGACGAGGCAGGCTTGGGGGTAGACGCTCCACCTGCTATGGATGTTGGCTTGGGAGTGGCGCCTGCCGGAATGGATCCGGATTCGTCTCCCGCGTTTCCGCCCACCGGAACCGCATCGCTGCCATCGAACAGGAAGACGGAGTGGGTAAGCTCGTCCCATTGAACCTTCAAGCCCAGGGTTTCGCACACGAAGCGCACAGGCAAAAGAGTGTTGCCGTCTGCAAGCAAAGGGGCGACTTCCAGCTTCTCCGGAACGCCGTTAACCGTTGCTTCCGCCTTGTCGATGACAAGCTGAATCGTCAGTCCGTTTCTCTGCACGGTCACCCGCTGCTCCGGCCCGTTCCAGGACACCTCGGCCCCTACTTCCTCGGAGATAATCCGGACGGGTACCATTGTTTTCTCATTGATGATCCTGGGGGCAACCTCGGGATTCAGCTTCTTGTTGTCCAGATACAGACGGATGGGAAGATCCGCCGCATAACCGGTGCCAACACTTGTGAACAACAGCATGCCGACTATACAGGCAAAGGCCAGAACGAGCTTTCTCATGATTCACCTCTATGTATGTATTCTCGCGACAAAACCTGGCAGCATCAGTGATTTGTCCATACCGATATAGACGCAGAAAAATAAAGATTGTTGCGGAAATTGGCAGATTATCACCAATTTTTATTTGGCCCGCGAAAAACAGCGAAGCTCCCGCATTCCGCAGAATGGGGGAGCTTCGCTGCTGCCGTGTACCGTGGTTAAGATTAAGGGCGAGCGCCCAGCCGGGACACATGCGCTGCTTCATAATCGGAGATTTTGTCCTCATGCTGGAGGGTCAGCCCGATGTCATCAAGACCAAGCAGCAGGAACTGGCGGCGGTGCTCGTCAATATCGAAGGGGATGCTCAGGCCCGCTTCATCGGAGATGATCTTGTTCTCCAGATCCACGGTGAGTTTGTAGCCCTCCTGACCGGCAGTCCGCTGGAACAATTCCTCCACCTGCTCTTCGGAGAGCTTGATGGGCAGAATGCCGTTCTTGAAGCAGTTGTTGTAGAAGATATCCGCATAGGACGGTGCAATAATCACCTTGAAGCCGTAATCCTGGATCGCCCACGGGGCATGCTCCCGGGATGAGCCGCAGCCGAAGTTGGCGCGGGACAGCAGAACCGAGGCTCCCTTGTAGCGGGGCTTATTCAGATTAAAGTCGGGAATCTCTTCGCCGCCTTCGGTAAAGCGCCATTCAAAGAACAGAAACTGGCCGAAGCCGGTCCGTTCAATCCGCTTAAGAAATTGTTTGGGAATGATGGCGTCCGTATCCACATTGACACGGTCCACCGGGCCTACCAGGCCTGTATGGGATTTGAAAGCTTCCATGGGAATAACTCCTTTTCAGCGCTTATTTAGACAGGGTGAAAAAAAATTCTCTGTTTAGTTGTATTGCCAGTTGCGGACATCGGCGAACTTGCCGTTGATCGCTGCAGCAGCCGCCATCTCCGGAGATACCAGATGGGTTCTTCCGCCGCGGCCTTGACGGCCTTCAAAATTGCGGTTGGAGGTGGAAGCGCAGCGTTGGCCGGGAACCAGCACGTCGGGATTCATCGCCAGACACATGCTGCAGCCCGCATCACGCCATTCAAAACCGGCTTCCACAAAAATTTGATCCAGTCCTTCCTTCTCTGCCTGAGCCTTCACACGTCCGGAGCCTGGAACCACCATGGCTTGAACATTGGCAGCCACACTATGGCCCTTGGCAACCTTGGCGGCGGCGCGCAGGTCTTCAATCCGTCCGTTGGTGCAGGAGCCGATAAATACCACGTCAACGGGAATGTCCGTCATCGGCGTACCCGGCTCAAGCCCCATGTATTCCAGCGCCTTCTCAGCGGCTTTGCGTTCATTCTCGGTAGGCAGGCTCTTCGGATCGGGCACCACGGCGGAGATGCCGGTACCCATGCCGGGGCTGGTGCCCCAAGTAACCTGAGGGATCAGGGAGTCGGCGTCGAATTCCACGACCCGGTCGTAAACCGCGCCTTCGTCGGTGGTGAGCTTCTTCCATTCCGAGACTGCTTGGGCGAAGGCCTCCCCCTGGGGCGCATATTGGCGGCCGCACAGGTATTCGAAGGTCTTCTCGTCAGGTGCGATAAGTCCCGCCCGCGCGCCAGCTTCAATGGACATGTTGCAGACGGTCATCCGCTCTTCCATGGACAATCCGCGGACCGCTTCACCTGTATATTCAATGACATATCCGGTAGCGAAATCCGTACCGTACTGGGCGATGATGCCCAGGATCAGATCCTTGGCCGTTACGCCCGGGGCCAGCTTGCCGTTGACGCGGACCTCCAGCGTCTTGGGCTTCGCCTGCTGCAGGCATTGCGTAGCCAGTACATGCTCCACCTCGCTGGTGCCGATCCCGAAGGCCAGTGCGCCGTAGGCACCGTGGGTGGAAGTGTGGCTGTCCCCGCACACGATGGTTTTGCCGGGATGGGTAAGCCCCAGCTCAGGTCCCATTACGTGCACTACTCCTTGGTCAATATGGTCCAGATCGAACAGAGTCACGCCAAAATCGGCACAGTTCTTGGACAAGGTCTCGATCTGCTGCTTGGAAATAGGGTCCTTGATGTTGAAGCGGTCCTTTGTTGGAACATTATGATCCATGGTGGCGAAGGTCAGGTCGGGACGGCGCACCTTGCGGCCGGAAAGACGGAGTCCTTCAAAAGCCTGGGGAGACGTCACCTCGTGCACCAGCTGCAGATCGATGTAGATCACGCTGGGCTTGCCTTCCTCCTGATGAATCACGTGATTGTCCCAAATCTTCTCAAACATTGTTCTTTTACTCATCTCAATCACCTCATAAGTTATCCGTATCTATCTGTTAGGCCTTCATCCAAACCATTCGCCGCTGCATGCGGGATTTCCTGTAGAGCTATGATACCACCCGGCATTTAATTGTTCCAAGATATAAAAACTATAGTTCCCATAGTTTTTTCCTATATAGCAGTTATGTTATGATGAAAGACAAATCCTGCAACGTTCTATATGAAAAGGAGATATGTCTTATGGAGCTGCGCCAGCTTCAGTACGCCCTGCAAATCGCTGCTGAGAAAAATTTCTCCCGCGCCGCGGAGAAGCTTCACATTGCCCAGCCCTCGCTCAGCCAGCAATTGGCCAAGCTGGAGAAGGAGCTCGGTGTACTGCTCTTCTCCCGCAACACCAATTCCGTGGAGCTGACTCATGCCGGAGCGGCTTTTATGGAGAAGGCCCACATGATTCTGGATATGGTCGGACAGCTGACCAAGGAGATGGAGGACATCTCCGAGCTGAAGAAGGGCAAGCTGATCGTGGGCTCCCTGCCGATCACGGGCTCCCATATCCTGCCCCGGGTGCTCCCGCTCTTCCACAGCCGCTATCCCGGCATCGAAATCCATTTAATAGAAGACACAACCCAAGTGCTGGAGCATCTGACTGCAGCGGGGCAAACGGATATCTGCCTGCTCACCCTGCCGGTGCTGGAGGAGAATCTGGCGTACGATCAACTGGCCGAGGAGGAAATTCTGCTGGCCGTGCCCCCCCGGCACCGCCTCTCCCCGCGTGATGGACAAGCTGCTTGCGCAGGGGAGGTAAGCATCAGGGAACTGCACGATGAGCCTTTTATTGTGCTGAAACGGGGACAAGGCTTCCGGCAGATCGCACTGGAGCTGTGCCGCCAGAACGGTTTTGAGCCGCGAATTGTATTTGAGAGCAGCAACATTGAGACGGTGCAGTCTCTGGTGGCTGCGGGCATGGGGATCGCCTTCGTCCCGCGGATGATCGCCATGGGGCACGGCACCGCCTTCATGCCTGTTTATCTGCGCCTCACAGAACGTCCCAGCCGGATGCTGGCAGTGGCGTACCGCAAGGGAAGGTACATTTCGAAGGCCTCCGTTGCCTTCATGGATGTTGTGCGTGAGGTTATGTCGGACAGTCTGGCCTAATCCTGCTTATACAGCTCCGGCCGCCTGTCGCGAAAAACAGGTATTCTAGCCCGTACCTCCTCCACTACGTCCAAGGAGATTCCGGCGGTCAGAATCTCCTCTTCCTCCCCCGCCTCAGCCAGGATATTGCCCCAAGGGTCGATGACCAGGGAATGGCCGTTGAATTCCGCCGCCCCGCCTCCGCGTTGGTCTGCGCCTCCGCTTCTCCCGGCGCGGTTGCAGCCGATCACGTACAGCTGGTTCTCGATTGCCCTGGCGGTGAGCAATGTCCTCCAGTGACCGATTCGGGCTTCCGGCCATTGGGCAGGCACGATCAGCAGCTTGACGCCGGAGATAGCCAGGGACCTGGCCAGCTCGGGAAAGCGGATATCATAGCAGATCATCACTCCGGCGGGAATACCTTCAAGAACAAGGCTGCAGATGTCCTTACCCCCGACCAGCGCCTGGTCTTCCCCCATAAGCCCGAACAAATGGATCTTCGAGTACCGGCTGACAACGGACCCGTCGCGGCCGAACACGTAGGAGGTATTCCGTACACCGTCCGCCGACCGTTCGGCAACCGACCCTGCCACTGCCATCATGCCGTGCTCCCGGCAGAAACTGCCGAACAATTGCCGGGTCCGCTCCCCGTCAGGGTCAGCAAGCTCTCCGATCCGGTCCAGAGCGTACCCGGTATTCCACATTTCCGGCAAAACCACCAGATCGGGTTTTTCCCGTGCGCCTGCCGCCTTTGCCAGCATAGCTTTCACATGCGCATAATTGCGCTCGGGTTCTCCCGCCGCCACATCCGTTTGCAGCAGGCTGACGCGGCATTTCCGGTTATCCGCCACAATCTCTCCCCCTATTCTCCATTTAATCGAATATATCTATATAATCCATTAATAGTCCGTCCCTTTCAAGCTTCCAATTCATTATCTTATCACGAGTCTCTTCCCAGGTTTCTATGATAACCCGGAGATCGCGCATATTCTCGGAGAGCTCCCCCTCGTTTCGCTGGGATTCTCCCGCCAGTTTCCTCGATATCTCAAATAATTCCCGCGTCCTGTCCAGATTCGTCGTTATTGATGAAACATCCATCCCTGCATCGGCCCAAGCCTTTTGCTTTTCCACTAAATAATCGCTTAATAACGTGCAATTGGTTTTGAATTGCTCATAAGTGGCATACTTCTCTTGGAGTTGTGCAATTTTACCCTCGACTTCACCTTCAACCGCTTTCATGACCGTTAATATTGCATTGGCTAATCTCTGGGCGGCTTGACGGTCATTTCCCTGCACGACCGCTTCCATCTCACTGCTGAGGCTCTCAAACTCGCTTTCTTCTTCTTCCAAATCCGTTTCGTAAATCGCCGCGAGTTCCTCCATCTCTATTTTATAAGAATTCTGCAAATCATAGGAATTTATTTGCACTGCCATTTCCTCTAACCGGGCGTTTTCCGCGAAATCGACCTTTTCCTTGACCGAAACCGGGATTGATGAAGACTGTATGACGGACGGAGGAGTCTGGACCGGCAGCTGTCCGGGTGTGGGACTGGCCTGTTCCTCAGGCTGCAGCATTTTGGGCACGAATTCGGTTGCCTGTGCAGCCGGAGGAGCTGTGGGTGGGGGTTCGGTTGCCTGTGCGGCCGGCGCTGTGGGTGAGGGTTCGGTTGCCTGTGCAGCAGACGGCGCGGGCTCCAGGCTGGCCGCCGGAGCCTCTGTCGGTATTGCGGCGGGTGATGGCGCAGACTGAATCTGCTGGAGCGGTGCAGACTGTCCGGACGCTTCTTGCCGTTGCGGCTCCCGGGATTGGGAAGCTACTCTTATGCCTCCGATAATAAGGACAAGAACCGCCGCTATTGCCAATAATGGCTTTACATATTTTCTGGATGAGGAGGAATCATTAAATCCGAAAGCTCCTCTTGCCAATGAACCGGCTTGCCGCTGCTCTGCCTCCCGCTCCAGCCCGGATATGGGAGAAGCGGCAGCCGAAGGCCCGGGAAGCACACCAGCTGTTGCCCCTGCCGTCATCGGCGCCCCTGCAATTGCGCCGCTTGCCGCCTGCCCGTTCTCCGTCTGAACAGGATTTCTCCCAGAAGAAGCAGCCGCAGCCTCCAATGCCGACCGCAAAGCTCCTGCGCTCTGATAACGCTCCGACCCCCGGACCGATAGCGCCTTTAACAGCACTGCCTCCACTTCTGCCGGCAGCTCCGCCCCCAATTCTGACGGCCGCTTCATTTCATCTTCTTGCAGCCGGTCCAGCGCCTCCGGCGGATTCACACCGGTCAGCAAGCGGTACATCGTTGCCCCCACTGCATACACATCCGTCCATGGCCCCTGCTTTCCACGGCTGCGGTACTGTTCCTCGGGAGCATACCCCGGCTTCAACAGGACGGACAGGCTCTTGCTGTGCTCTCCCATCGCAAGCCTGGCTGCTCCAAAGTCCAGCAGCTTCACCTGATAGCTGCGCGTCACATAGATGTTGTCCGGACTGATATCCCGGTGCAGGATACCTGCCTCATGAACCTGCTCCAGAGCCTTCAGCACAGGAAGCAGCAGTGTCAGCGCCCCGTCCAGCCGCAGCCTGCCTCCCTGCCGGTTCACATATTCCTTCAGCGTAATCCCGTCCACGTAGCTCATTGCCAGATACGCCGTTCCATTCTCCCGGAAAAAGTCTTTGGCCGTCACAATCTCCGGCACAGCGTCAAACCGGGCCAGTGTCCGTGCTTCATCAATAAATTTTTCCAGCCCATACTCGAATTGCTCGCGGGTCGCTCCCGAATAAACCGATATTGTTGCATCATGCGGTTGCCGCGTCGCCATACCCTGGGGAAAATATTCCTTCACCGCCAGCTTCAGCCCCAAATTCAGATCACAGGCCAGATAGGTGATGCCAAAGCCCCCATGCCCCAGCACGCGGCCGATCCAGTATTTCCCATTCAGGATTGTACCCGGCTTCAATTGCAGCGGGCTCTCCGGTCCTGCTCCTGCCGCATAACCACAGCGGGGACATACCTCCTCTGCTCCTTTCTCCTCCATGCAGCCTGCACATAATTGCTCTGGGTTCATTGTAGCCCACTCCCTTTTTGCCGCATCTCTTCCCATTCGCCAAATCATACAAAAATGCAGGTCCGGCGTGCTTCATTCCGGCGGCGGACCTGCCTGCTTCTATCCCTTTACCTCAAACAGATTGCCTCGGTCCCCCACATAAAAACGCCCGCCGTCAACCAGCTCAAAAGCCTGCCCAGGCTGCAATCTGGCCCCCGAGTCCAGAAAAGTGCCATAAGAAGATCCCGCATCCGTTACCACAAATGAGCGGCTTGCCGCGTTGAAGCGGACTATGCAATGCTTGCGGCTTATGCCTGCAGTATGCCGCGTAAATATGATCTGGCAATGATCCGGATCTCTTCCAAGCGCGATTTCCCCTCCGTCTACCGGAAACGAAACTCCGCTGAATTCCCCGGTCAATCCTATAAGAAAAGGTCTGACTGCGGCAGGAACTGCACCTCCATGCTTGTTGCCGGACATATCCGTTACAGTCGGCGGGGCAGCACTCCGCTCATAAGCATGTGTCGGCACAAAACCGGCACGCAGAACAAGTGTGCCGGCCAGCCGGTCATGCAAACCCTGCTTTTGTTCCGTAAACGCCGGCATGATAAAGCCCACCACTGTAATCATGGACAATAATTTGCTGAAATACCGCAGGGAAGCCGCGCCAAAGGAAAGCCGGTTTCCATTCAGATCCGTAACGGCTATCTGCAGAAGCTGCTTGCCCAGCGTCGCCTGCTTCGCCGAGCTCTCCATGTAGGAGAAATACAACCAGCTTGCGGCCAAGGAAACCAGATAATAGCTGATGGACAAAGCCCCCGCGATAACAGATAAAACAAAGCCGGCCCCCCACAGGATGATGCCGTCAATCAAATAAGCCAGTACCCGTTTGAAAAAATCCGCGTAATAGACCTGCTCCCGGTTGCCGTACATGTGAACACTCTCCTCCCCTTCGCGCAGCACCTTCGGTTCATCAAGCGCCAGCCGCCTTATGCCAACCCGGCAAGGTTCAATTTTCCAGACCGACTCTAAGCTCCATCGAGCCAATCAGAAGCACATCGTCATGCTGCAGCAGGTATGAGCCTTCAATCCGCACACCGTTAATATAAGTGCCGTTCGTGGACTGAAGATCGGACACATACACATGCCCGCTGCGGAGCAGCAGCTCGCAATGTCTGCCGGACAATCTGTCGTCATCCCCGAATATAATCTCCGCCTTGGAGCGGTCCCGGCCGATAACCAGACAATCCGACAGGCGGACACTCACAGGCTGTTCCGCTTCATGCCTTCCCAATTGGGTAAGTCTCACAAGAACGCCTCCTCCGGGGCTTCTCTGCTTGTTTTCCTGAAAATCAATCCCCATGGCCTGAGTCCTCCCGCAATCATCGGAAATGTATTCCACAGCTTCCCCCATTCCTGCCTCTGCTTGAACCATCGGCGCATCGGGCTCCGCCCCGGCTCTCCTCTTCCGGCGTCTCATCACGGTGAAGACCACGAGCGCTGCCGCCACTCCCGCCGTCCACCAGAGCCAGGCGTCCAGCCAACGCTTATGGGAAGGGACTGACAGTTCTTCCGCCGCTTCGTCTGCGCGCGCCTCAGGACCGGCGTCAGCGGGCAACTGCTCACCGGCTGCCGGCGGAGCTTCAGGTGAAGCTTTTGGCGAAGCTTCCGGCACATCCATCCGTATGTCCTTGCCGCTCTCCAGCACAGTTCCTTGCTGAGTTGTTAAGGCAAGCTTCAAATAGGCGGACTGTCCTTCACCCTTGATCCCCTTGCGGTCAAGACGGACAATCAGTCCGCCGTCTACTCTGGCATGAATGGACCGGACGATCGTATCCGCCGTCGCGCCTTCCTGACCGAGAACATACTCCTGTCCCGATGACGCCCGGGCAAAGCTGCCCAGCACCTTCATGTATTCCTTGCTTTGGGCAGAGGCTTTGGCATTATGGAAAGAAACGGTGTACACCGGAATTCCTGTTTCTCTGATTTTCATGTACACTTCTTCGCGGGTAATGCCTTTATCGTGCCATTCCTCTCCGTCCGACAGAATGACCAGTATCCGCTTCGCCGGCAATCCGTCCCGCTTGCCGGACAGCAGATCCAATGCCTTCACTACTCCCTTGTAGAGGTTGGTGCTGTTGTCTTTGGCCGTGATGCCTGCAATGCTTCCGCGCACTGCCTCCTTGTCTTTGGTAAAATCCTGCAATACCGTCACTTCAGAGCCAAAGGCCACAATGGAAACCTGATCATCGGGCTTC
Source organism: Paenibacillaceae bacterium (assembly GCA_029256185.1). GTDB lineage: Bacteria > Bacillota > Bacilli > Paenibacillales > NBRC-103111 > Paenibacillus_AR. The sequence goes on along the minus strand of JAQSYI010000039.1, from coordinate 6,210 downwards.
ATCTGCTCCGCCAGAGCCAGAAGCGGTTCCTTGAGTCCCTTATTCTGGCCGGGATTTACGGATACGGATATATCCACGAGAAAGGTATAGGCTGCCGCTTCGCCGGAAGCGCCGAAGGCTTCCGTCCCCAGCACGGGCAAGCTTCTGTCTCCCAGAAAAGCCGCTGCGGAGTCTGGCTCCGTTTTTAGCGGCATGCCGTCCTGATCCAGAGCATCCACGTAGAGATGGATTGCTTCCCCTGTGATTTGTACGGCGGTTATGGCCGCCGTCCCTGTCATTCCCTCCGCATAACAAGCCAGAGATGAACCAACCCACAATCCCAACGCGGCAAGCGCACAAAGCACTTTTGGCATTTCAGCCACCCCTTCACTTTTCTAAAGCACGAATACAGCGGCAGCCGTATAATTGTCATGGTCGCCATCCACCCGGCCGCACAGCCGTACACACATGAGCTTAAGCCATTGCTCCGGCGTAAGGGATTTGGACAGATCCAGCTCCATTTCAAGCTCCTTAACGTATTCCCAGAATCCATCGGTGCACAGCAGAAAAGCATCTCCGGCAGCGGGCGTCTCCTTGGCCGCGTGAATCTCCGGACGTATGTCCGGACCCGAGCCAAGCACCCTAAGCAACCGGTTCCGGTCTTCATGGTGACGGATCTGCCCCAAGGTTATTTCTCCCGATGAGACAGCCATCTGCGAGACGCTGTGATCCTTCGTCTGGTGGAGGAGAGTGCCGCTGCGGAACCAATACAAGCGGGAATCCCCCACATGAACCCATGCCAGCTCCGTGTTGCAGACAAACAGGCCGACAAATGTAGTGCGCATATCCGCACACATGCGGTCGGATGCCTGTTCATCCAGAATGGCTTGATTAACCTTGTTCATCATGCACTCCAGCAAAGAAACAGATACAGCCGGCTGGCGCTCATACTCGGCCAAGGCTGCATCCACCGCCTTCTTGGACGCTCTTTCTCCCGCCGAATGGCCGCCAAGTCCGTCTGCAACCACCCAGGCTCCGTAGCTGCCCTGCCTGTATAGTCCCCCAGCATAATCCTCGTTGATTTCCCGCCCTCCGGGATTGGTGTATATCGAGGCAATAAATTCCACACCCTCATCCTCCCACAGCGTATTCAAACATGGTTTTATCGCTGGCCAGATAAAAGCGGTCTCCACTCCTCAGTTCATAAGGATGTCCCGGGACCAGCTTCTCACCGTTGCTCTTGAAGGTTCCATAAGTAGAGCCATGGTCAATAAGCAGACCCACATTGCGCACCTCATCGTGACGGATTTCACAATGCCGGCCGCTGATTCCCGGTGTGTCCTGCGGAAACACAAGATGGCATTGATGGGCGTTCCGGCCGATGACCAGAGAATCTCTGCCGATCTGAATGGTTGTGCCTGCGTAACAGCCGGCAACTCCCGTCAGCGCCGCTTTAATCCAACGCGCCGGCACCGGCTGCGGCGGAATTGCCGGGTGTACCGGGCCAGCCGAGTGTGACAGACCTGCCGGCTGTGACGGCTGCAAGCGCGCCGGCTGGAGACCCGCCGACTGAAGCGGCGCTCCTCCCGAAGATACGGCAACAGGAGCCGAAGCAGCGGGCCTGCGCCTGGCTGCTATTATGGCGAGAATGGCGGCCAGCAGCAGCAACGCGCCAACTACCGGCAATAACCCGCTACCGGCAAGGCTGTTGCCCGTGGATTCAGCGGATTGCCCTCCGGCAGGCTGGACGGCAGTCGCCGTTTCACCGTTCCCGGATGATGCAGCCGCCCCCGACAGTTCATAAGCGATATGCAGCTGGTCCAGATGAGGCAGCAGCTCATCGATCTGAATGGCCGCATTTATACCGGAAATCCCTTCATATCCTAATGTGTTGATCCCGATCACGGCCCCGTCCTCAGCGATTAACGGGCCTCCGGAATTGCCGTGGTTAATGGGGACATCGATTTGATAGAACGAGACTCCCTCAATGACTGTTGTCCTGCTGATGATGCCGGTGGATACTGTTACGTCCTTGGGAGAAACCGATGATTTGTCATCCTGCAAATCAAAGGCCACTCCGGGAAAACCCAGAGCAAATACCTTCTGGGCGACAGAAACGCCGTCCGAAGGGCGGAGCTTCACCGGGTTCCGGACGGTCAATGCCTTCTCCAGCTTCAGCACAGCGATATCAGGAGTCTGACTCCTGTAGACGGGTTTGGCCGGTACATATTGTTCACCCGACAGCCAGACCAGCGCCTGCTCTTCATTGCCCTCAACCACATGATAATTCGTTACCACGTACTGGACCGGCTGCCCTGCCAAGCCGATGCCGAATCCTGTCCCCAGCGAGGCGCCCATGCCTGTTCTATCCGGGACGATGATGCACACAACGCTGTTGCGGACCTCCTCCACACTGGATGAACCGGAGGTGCTGGACGGAAATACAACAATAAAGACAACGAAGAGAATAATCAGCATACCCGCCAAATTTCGTCGCATGTCAGCCTCCTACAGTCCAATAACTACTGCCGTCATGTTGTCCTGTCCCGGCAATTGTTTCCCGTTGACTCTCACGACCAGTTCCTCCGCTGCCAAATGCGGCTCCAGATCAAGGGCCCCGGCGATTTCGCTTTCCGCCAGCGCCCCGTATATACCGTCGGAGCAAAGCAAAATCCGGTCTCCCGGATACAATCTGAAGGAGGCCGCATTCCGGTCAACATGCTCAACTTTGGCCGTACCTATATAACTGATAAGGGATTTCTTCTCCCTGTGCATTTTGGCCTCTTCCAGCGTTATGCGGCCCTGCAAGGCATCTGCAAACAGCTCATTCCCATAAACATGGTCCTGTGTTGCCTGAGCCAGCTTCCCGTTGCGGTACAGGTATATCCTGCTGTCTCCCGCGGATATCCAGTAGAGGCTGCCATTCTTGATGATCACGGCCGCAACTGTGCTGCCGCTCCTTGCCCCCGAGCCTTGGTTGGCTGATTCATATACTCTGTCGTTCGCCCAATTCACCATAGAAAGCAATTGTTCAGGAATAGTCAACGTCCCGGTCTGCTCCACAAACCGCTCCAGCATGGAGGAAACAACCGTATTGCTGGAAATTTTTCCGTTGGCAAGTCCCCCCATGCCGTCTGCAACTACTGCGAGCATTCCTTTATCCCGTGTCAGTTGGGGATTCCCGATATCGGAGATGCCGAAGGAATCCTGCTGATCCTCCCGCTTCCCGATATGCTGGGCGTTGCCAATTGTCAACACTCCCGGCCCGGCCTGCCGGGACACAGCCCCGTTTTGCAGCCCGGGCTTAGCCATGATCCGGCCCCCTCTTCTGCACACTGGCACAATAACCGCAGCTATGGCAAGAATGGCAATCAGCAGTATGGCCGACAGCAGCATATGGTCCATCATCAACGACCATATCCCGCCCAATATTCCTTCGTTTCCCTTCCCGTCTCCCGGGCTTGCCCCGTCAGGCAAGGGGGTTGCCGCAGCAGGTTCTTGCGTTTTTGCGGCTGCAACTAGCAGCACCTGCGTCAAGCCCCCTATTCCCATACAAACTGTTCCCCGCAAAATGGAATAAAGATCAGCTTGGTTTTGCCCAACTCAATAACATCGTAAGGACGAAGCACAACGGCATGAATGACTTCCTCATCGTTGACATACACAATTCCTTTACTGTCCCCTTGGAACAGGCGAAAAATATTTTTTCGGGCATCAAAACTGACAATGGCGTGGGCATCACGGGAAATCGTATCGTCTCCGCGAATACACACATCCATCTTTTCTGAACGGCCTATGAAGTTCCGTTCAGCCCGGATACGGTAATCCCGTCCCTTATCTCCGCCCTCGACGCATACGAACCAGCCGACTACAGGGTCAAGCCCCTTCTCTTTGCGAATGAGCGCTACTGTTTTCTCCTGATCCGCCACGCCAGGCCGGCCTGAAATACCGTAGTCCATTGGTCTTGTCTTGCCTGTGTCACCGCTGCCCTGCATTGGGCGGGGCTCACTTGACAGTGGAATGGTCACATTGGCTGACATCTGATCGGCTCCATCACCGCAATAGGGACATCCCAAGCTTCTCTCCGCATCGTAAAAATGGCCTTTGTCGCAACGCTGCATATCCACTTTACATCCACTCCCCGGAAGATGATTCATAGATAGATCGTATCATCTCTTTTGATCCCGCATTTCCTAAACTTTATAGGAGTCCCGCAAAATCATATATCTTCTTCAGGCTAACCGGCGAACGGCGGGAGATCGGCAGGGCAGCTTCTTTACAAAACCTTGTGTTAGTGCTATCCTAAAAAGAACGTTATGACGGGGAATATGACGCTTTTGCCATGTTGCGTTTCAGAGAGCAGGCTCCTTGGCTGGAAGAGCCTGACGCACATCAGCGTAAACCCGCCCCCGAGCGGTCAGCGATGAGTTGAACGGCCCCTGCCGGTATCAGGGATCAAGCGGGCGCATGAATGTGCGCCAATTAAGGTGGTACCGCGGAAGCTCAGGCTTTCGTCCTTGTAATAGAGGACGAGGGCTTATTTTAATTGATTCAGGAGTGTGGATGCTTATGATCCGTATTGTCGTCAAGATTGGCAGCAGCTCCCTTACCTCTGCAGAAGGGGGATTGAACCGGGACAAAGTCCGTTTTTTTGCCGACGAGCTGGCCAGGCTGCAGCAGGCCGGGCATCAGGTGCTGCTCGTTACCTCCGGCGCCGTAGCAGCCGGTTTTACTACCATCGGTTATGCCAAGCGCCCCAAGCTGCTCCACGAGAAGCAAGCCTCCGCCGCAGTAGGCCAGGCGCTGCTGATGCAAGCTTATAATGAGGCGTTCGCGGCAAGCGGAGTATCCGTAGCGCAGATTTTGCTCACCAGAACCGACTTTTCCAGCCGTGTGCGGGGACATAACGCCTTGATGACGATTGAGGAGCTGCTGGAGCACGGAATTATTCCTATTATCAATGAGAATGACACTGTATCGGTTGCCGAATTGAAATTCAGCGAAAATGACACTTTATCCGCTTTGGTGGCCAATTTGGTGAAAGCCCAGAAGCTCTTGATCATTACCGACATGGACGGCCTCTATACCGGGGATCCCCGTAAAAATCCCGATGCCGTCCGCATAGGACAGGTGGAGCACATCGGCCAGGAGATTCTTGATTATGCAGGGGGAGCCGGTTCTTCCGTGGGCACGGGAGGCATGCGTTCCAAGCTGGAGGCAGCCCGGATTGCTACGCGGGGCGGTGTTCCCGTGTTTATCGGACAGGTGACCGGACCGGGGGACCTGGCATTGGCCGTCCAGGGAGAAGGCAAGGGCACCTATTTTACCACCAGCATGAATAATCTTCCCATCAAAAAGCAATGGGTCGGCTTCCTCTCCGTACCCCATGGCACGATAACGGTGGACGCCGGTGCGGAGAAGGCTCTCTTCTCCGGGGGCAAAAGCCTGCTTCCGGCAGGCGTAATCGGCGCAAGCGGCGAGTTTCATCCCGGCGACGTGGTGGAAGTGGTGAACCCGTCCGGCTCTATCGTGGGCCGGGGTGTAGTCAACTATGAGACCTGGCAGCTGAAGGCTGTAGCCGGTCTGTCTACCGATGAGGTCCAGAAACGGATCGAGGTGCAGCGCATCGAAGTCATCCACCGGGACGAATGGATTACCTTGTCCAATTAGAGCAAGATTCCGGCGACGGAGAGGGTGACTCGGCCGAGCGCCATGCGGCTTTCCGGAAGGGGTATGTTGGTTTGGATAGTTGGCATTATTGGGATTCATCCGCACAGTCCGGAGCAATCTACGGTTGTGCAGTTGGAATAAGGGACATGTTTTTCCCTTATCCGGCGAAGAGCCTGGCGATTGGGGCACATAAGGGAAGATCAATTCCCTTATTGTTCCGATTGGACGGTAAAATAGAGCTTCAGCAAGCGGATAAGGGAAAAAAGCTTCCCTTATTCCCGTGCAGCGCGCCCAAGCCAAAGAAATAAGGGAAATTCCCTTACCTTATTCTATTATTCCATTTTCCCAATACCGCTTCCGCTTGTATTTGGGTGAAAAACTTAGCCGATGCTTGCGATGCCAGTCTTTTCGCCATAACCGCTTCGCATTCGTTATTGAACTCAAAAACTTGGCCGATGCTTTCGAAGTGAGTTTTTTCGCCATAACCGCTTCGCATTCGTTATTGAACTCAAAAACTTTTAGCCGATGCTTCCGAAGTGAGTTTTTTCGTCATAACCGCTT
>JAQSYI010000038.1 GCA_029256185.1 Paenibacillaceae bacterium | reverse complement strand
CATGTATTAGGCACGCCGCCAGCGTTCGTCCTGAGCCAGGATCAAACTCTCCATAAAAGTGTTCCCGGAGGAACGTTTTATTTCAGAGCGATTAGCTCATTTTTCCCAATCTCTTGGGGTCCCCGAAAAGTATTCGGCATCCGCCTCTCGGCTTCGCTTCACTTTTTGGGGTCGAAACATTTGGCTGTGTTTTTGTTACTACTCGTTGTTCAGTTTTCAAGGAGCTATGCAGCTTTTGTTGCATTTTGTCGTCTCTCAAAAGCGACTTTAATAATATAGCACAGTCAAAAAACCAAAGTCAACCTCTTTTTTCACATTTTTCTCCGAATAAGTTTATCAGACAACCGTTACCTTTAGAGCAACCAAAAGAAGCAATCCTGGCACTCCCAGAAGCCCCACCGTTGCCATAGTTCCCGGATTAACAGGAATGTTGAAATTGACTGATTCACCAAGCCAATTGACACCAAAGAGCAGTATTGCTGCAACCACCACATGAATACCCAGCTTGACCATCCAGGCAGCCGCTGTCCGATTGCGCAATGTCAGCAGAATCAGCGACACTAAGGATACGAGGAATATTCCCCACCATACAATATGCACATCTACAACCTCCAGACATCAGCATCGCCTGTCCTAATATCCCAATTCCTTCCTCTTATGCCCATCCCTGTCCTTGTGGTGCGGAAGCTGGCTCTTTCTGGCCTGGGCCGCCACGATCATACCTTCTGCCCATTCCAACTTTTTGGCTTGCCTAAGAAGCATTACATAACGTTTCTCAGCCGCCTCCAACGCATAGATGGCATAGTCAATCTGGTCCTTTTCCATCGCCCAGTCCAGCCTCTGATGAGCCGCCTGCCACTCCGTATGCGCCTTCTGCAGCTCCGTATGCATGCCGATCATGTTCAGAAAATCAGGGTCTTCCAACCGTTTCTGCCGCTTCGAATAAAATAGACGCGTCCACCTCAACTGCTTCTCCCCCTCTGCCAAATACATGTCCTCTCTTTCTAGATATAGTGGGAGATTAGGAGGTTTAGAACATGGATATCTGCCCAGAGTAAAAAAACTGCGACAGCAAAATGAACAAACAAGACCGGGGGTGGTATCGATGATTCTTCCTCAGCGCCCTTTGCACTCTCAGCACCTTAGCACCTTAGCGCCCTCAGCGCCCTTTCAATTCGTCCGAACACAGTTGGCCACTTCACCTATGCGCAAGTGCTTCTCTTTTTCCAGTATGCCGCCGGTCCCCGTCTCCCCCCAACTATGCACCTTTTGGCAGGTCAATCTTACTGTCATAGAAGAAAAGAGAACCCGAAGGTTCTCTTTTCTCTTTCAATATTTTCCGCTGCCCAACCGGTGTTACAGCTCTCTGCGTCCCTCCAAGGCCTTGGTCAGAGTAACCTCATCTGCGTATTCCAGATCCCCGCCTACAGGCAGCCCGTGGGCAATCCGGGTCACCTTGATGCCGAAGGGCTTGACCAGACGGGACAGATACATGGCCGTCGCTTCCCCCTCAATATTAGGGTTTGTGGCCAGGATCAGCTCCTGCACCTTATCATCGCCGAGACGCTTCAGCAGCTCTGCAATATAGATATCGTCAGGGCCAATCCCCTCCATCGGAGAGATCGCACCATGCAGGACATGATAATAGCCGCGGAACTCCTTGGTCCGCTCCATCGCCACCAGATCCTTGGACTCCTGGACCACACAGATCACGGAGTCATCCCGGGTTTTATCCTGGCACACCCGGCAAGGGTCAACATCCGTAATGTTGCAGCAGCAAGAGCAGTAGTGAAGATTGCGCTTTACATTCACCAGCGATTTGGCAAAGTCCAGCACATCCTCTTCCTTCATATTCAGCACAAAAAAAGCGAGGCGCCCTGCCGTTTTCGGTCCAATTCCCGGAAGGCGGGTGAACGAGTCGATCAATTTTGCTAATGGCTCCGGGTAGTACAAACGAGCAGCCCCTTTTCAAATAGATTCATCGGGCTATAAAAATACGCTAAGAACAGCCGGCAACAGCAGCTGAAAGCTATTATTTAGAACAAACCGGGTATCTTCATACCGCCGGTGAATTTGCCCATATCCTTATTGGCAAGCTCATCTGCCTGATTCAAGGCATCATTCACCGCAGTCAACACCAAGTCCTGCAGCATTTCCACATCCTCAGGATCTACCGCCTCGGGCTTAATCACCACATTGGTCACTTTCTTATGGCCGTTTACCGTTACGGTTACAACACCGCCGCCTGCCGTCCCCTCCAAGGTCTTGGTGGCCAGCTCCTCCTGTGCTTTGAGCATTTGCTCCTGCATTTTCTTAACCTGCTTCATCATTTGGTTCATATTATTCATTAGAATCGCTCCTCTTTAATAGTAGTATGCTGCCTCATTCCTCTTTGATCTTCACCAGATCTTCGCCAAACAGCTTAACCGCTTCATGAATCCATTCTTCCTTTATCTCAGGTGAACCTTCCTGCACCAGCTTCATTTCTTCCACAGGCGGAGCAGCAAATCCGCTTTGGGCTTCCTTCCATTCCTTCATCATCACCGTAGCAAGCTTGACGGGACGACCGAGTACCTGCAGCAATACTTGCTCGATCACCTGCTTATTGGCCGGCTTCTCGGAGGTTTCGCGGTGCATGGCGCTTTTGAAGGCAACCAGAACGTGGTCGTCATTGCTGCCGACCGGCTCCCCGTCCACCAGCCAGGCATGAACAGTGATCTTCGCCTCCTTGACTCCCGCAAGCACCTGGCTCCACTTGGCCTGCGCCTGCTTGAACAATTCGGATTCTCCGGCCTGCAGATAAGAATCCAGCTTCAGCCCTGACCGCCTGACTGCCGGGGCAGCCGCCCTGGCTCCCGGAGTATTCACCGAAGAACCGCCGCGGGCCGCTGCGTCTAGATTGTGCTCCACCGCGGCAACCGCCAACCCGCCCTGCTGCAGCTTCAGCAACTGCTGCTCCAGCTGGGTAATCCGCTGCTTAAGCGTCTGCAGTTCCTCTTGTGCCGTACCGCCCGCCGCAGATCCGGCTGAGGCAACCTCTGCAGCCGCCTGGCCACCCACTCCCAGCGTACAAAGCTTCAATACCGCCACCTCAAACAATGTCTGCGGCTGAGTGGAATATTTCATCTCAATCTGGTATTGGTTGAGCACTTCGATGATCTTAAACAGCCTCTCCGTGGAGAAAGAATCTACAATAGGGGCAAACCGGGATATATCCAGAATCCGGTCTGTCACCGCCTGAGAGCCCGGGACCATCTTGATCATGAGAATATCACGGAAGTAGAGCAACAGATTCTCCATGCAGCGGTCGGCGCTTTTTCCTTCCTGCACCAACTGCTCAATCCACTGGAGGGCCTGCCCCGTATCCCCGTCCCGGATGCTGACCGCCATCTTCTCGAACACTTCCGCCGCGATGCCGCCAGTCATGGATACAGCGTCAGAATAAGCGATCTCTGTTCCAGCAAAGGAAATCACCTGATCCAACAAGCTGATAGCATCCCGCATGCCGCCGTCCGACAAACGGGCGATATATTGCGCCGCCTCCCGCTCAATCCGCACTCCCTCTTCCCGGCAAACGTACTCCAGCCGGTCAACCTGATCCTCCAGAGAAATCCGCCGGAAATCAAACCTCTGGCAGCGGGATATAATCGTGGCAGGAAGCTTGTGGGGCTCCGTTGTAGCGAGAATAAACATCACATTAGGAGGCGGTTCCTCCAATGTTTTGAGCAGCGCATTGAAGGCTTCGGTTGTTAGCATGTGAACTTCGTCGATGATGTAAACCTTATGGCGCACCTCGGTATATGCAAAAATCATCTTGTCCCGCAAATTGCGGATTTCATCGATTCCCCGGTTGGACGCGGCATCAATCTCCAGCACCCCGATTTCGGAGCCTTCCGTTATTCTCAGGCAAGCGGGACACTCATTGCATGGCTCGACGGCAGGGCCCTTCTCACAATTGACCGCCTTCGCCAATATTTTGGCGGCGCTTGTTTTCCCAGTGCCGCGGGGGCCGTTAAACAGATACGCATGAGAAAGCCGCCCTTCCTTAAGGGAGTTCTGCAACGTACGGATCACATGCTGCTGTCCGACCACGTCGCTGAAGAGCTGGGACCTCCATTTACGGTACAACGCTTTATGAGCCATGAATCTCTCTCCGATCTCTTGCGCTCCTAGGAGTCTGTGTAGCCAACCGTCCCTTCATTATAGCATAACCCGGAACCCTGCCACCAGATAACATCCCCTGTAATACAAGATTGCCCCTTCCGGTCCGAGGGTCCCGCAAGGGCACCCGTCGTGAATCCCCATCAGCCAATGCCATAAAACTCCGCAGAAAAACCGGCATTCCTCAATGCCGGCCGCTCAATTAAGGTATGGGAATACTGAGAGTGAAGGTGGTGCCGAAGCCCTTGCAGGAAACGCGGATTGTTCCGCCCATGTCGTGAATAATCCGCTGGCATACGGATAATCCCAAGCCCGTCCCGCTTGCCTTGGTTGTAAAGAACGGATCAAATATCTTGTCCACAACAAAATTGGGAATCCCCGGGCCTGTATCGTGAATATCGATATGCAGCATTCCATCCTGGTAATCCCCTCGTACCTGAATAGTCAGAATTCCTCCGTCACTCATGGCCTCGATTCCGTTCTTGCCGATATTCAGGAAGACCTGCTTCAGCAGCTCCCTGTCGGCAATAATCCTCGGGATCACCTCAACAGGTTCATACTGGACAGATACGCCGTGCAATGTAGCTTCGCTATGTATAATGGGCATAATCTCCTTGAGTACAGGCCCTACATCCACCATATCGTAAGATACATTCCTGCGCTTGCTTAACAGCAGAAATTCATTAACCAGTTCATTGATACGGTCAATTTCAATCAACATGATATCCGCATAGCTTAACTCCTTGGTCATTTCCTTCTCAAGGAAGGTGCTGCGGAACATCTGCAGAAAGCCCTTGACAGAGGTCAACGGATTACGGATTTCATGAGCCGCTCCCGCTGCAATCTGGCCGATCATGGCCAGTCTGTCGCTGCGCTGCACCTGTTCCTCCAAAGAGCGGATATTGGTCACATCCTTAAAGGTCACATATCCGCCGGCCACACATCCATTCTGGTCCCGGAGCAGACTGGAATCCACCAGCAGTTCATATCTCTCTGTATTATTGGTCCATGACAACGCTTTGTTGCGGATCATGATGCCGTCGAAGATGCTTTTGGGGACCAGCCTATGCTCTTCCGGCATGAAATGAAATACCTCATCAATGGGTTTATTGACAATGTCGTTTCTGGCAAAACCCAGCACACGGCAAGCCATATCGCTTATATCTATCAGCTTGAAATCCGTATCGAACAGGACCACCCCTAGATTAATGTCGCGCATTAGTGTTCCGGCGAATTGCTGCAGCAAGGACAAGCTGCTGCCGGGCCGAATGTCATACAATTGGAGCATCCACCGGTCATTGTTATTCTCCGTTTCCATCCGGGCGGAGTAATAACGGCTCCTCATGAATTCCCCCGTATTGGAGCGTACCGTCAAATTCGGCATACTCCACCTATTGCCTGATATCATGTTTGGGTCATTCTCTCTTTCTTCTGATACCCCCTCTACAAAATCAAACAAATGAGAACCAATAACTTGCTTCGAAGAATAACCGGTGGCGTCCAGGAAGATGCTGTTACAGAAAATAACGCGGTTTGAACTGTCCATGATGACGACGGAATGCATAAATAAATGTTCGAAATGCTCTTCAACCTCTTCAATCGGCAAAGAAAATCGGAACAAGCCTTGTTGCATAAACCGTACACCCCCTGCTATATAGACAGTGGCTATCCCCCAGTTGTCTTGCCGTATCTTCGACTTTCTATAGATTTCTCTTTTTGTTCACAATTTCCTTCTATTGGTAAACCCTTTTTTTGAAAAAAAATAACACTTCCTTGGAAGTGTTACGTCTTGTCAATCAATAAGTAAGGAGCCGTGCACCTGCCATCGAACATACGATCCGGGCGGAACAGCTATCGTTAGCTCTGGTCAAGCCACCCTTCGGCACATGAAACGTCCTGCTTACGGCTGCTTCCTTCCGGACCTGACCGGGTTCACAAGCATTCATTGCGAAGGACCCAACCGTCAACACCACGTGTAACCGTCAGACCCCACATCATAGGACCTTTGTGCAGGAATTCAACCCCGCTACAGCGGATTGCGGGTTACAGGGCACCGCTACCTCCCCGTCTAGCACGGCAAGACTTAGTATATCCGATATTGGACCAAAGCGCAACCGACTGCAAAAAATGCCGCTGCTTCCATGTGATTCAATACATATAATTCTTGCCGACGGATACACGCACATCATAGCGGGGCAATATTTGCTTTAATTGAGCTTGGGCCAGATTACGGATCTGCATGGATTCCTCGATGTCCATATCCGCTTGAAGCTGCAAGGTTATATAGGCAATCGGCCCATTCAACACAATGGCAGAATCCGTCACACCGGGTATGCGGCCAATGGATTCTTTTAATATCCGCGAATCGGATGCATAATCATGCGAGGCCGGATCAAGCACGAAATCGGAGGGAACAATGCTTGCCGCATCCATCCGGCTTTCCTGAAGGGAGGATGGCGTGCGGATCTGTCCGGCGGATTTCCCGCAGGATGCCAGTAAGAGTGCTGCCACAAGACTGATTACCAATGCCCTCAGGCTGCGAACAAACATAAAAACACCTCCCTGAGGCTTAGGATAGCCTGGGGAGGTGGGCTTATTCCGGTTCCCGTCAGGGAAAGTACGGAAATTAAATGCCGTATTTCTTCTTGAACTTGTCTACACGACCGCCAACATCGACAAACTTCTGCTTGCCCGTGAAGAAAGGATGGCAGTTGGAGCAGATTTCCACACGCAGGTTTTGCTTGATGGAGCCCGACTCGAACGTATTGCCGCATGCACAGGTAACAGTAGTAGCAAAATACTTCGGATGAATCGCTTCTTTCATTTCTTTCACCTCTTTCCGCCCTGGTTCCTCAAAGGAGAGTGTCAAACCGAACCAGAGTTAAATTGACACATGGACTGATTATAGCATGGACGTTATTTTGTTTGCAACTTCTTTTTCTCAAGACTTTCCGGCGTATGGGTATAGGAACCAATGACCATATCCGGCAGCTCTTCCCGGAAAATCTCGATCATTTGCTTCATTCCCAGCACCTCCCCCTTGGGCTGGGGGATAAGACCCAGATAGCTCTCCGGATCAATATTCAGATTGCGCAATTGCATAAGCCCGAGACCGGTACGCTTGGCTAGACCCAGCATAGCCTCTATCTCTTCCTCGCGGTCACTGACGCCGGGAAACACCAAATAATTAACAGACGTAACAACCCCCTTGTCAGCAGCATACCGCAGAGATTTCTCCACATTGGCAAGCGTATAGCCGCGGGGACGGTAATAGACGTTGTAATGGTCATCCAAGGCGCTGATAGTGCTCACCCGGATCAGATCAAGGCCCGCGTCAACAATCCCACGGATATGATCGGTCAGACCGGCATTGGTATTGATGTTGATATATCCCATAGCCGTCTGCTTGCGGACCTGCTTGATGGCCTCAATAATAAGCGGAGCTTGGGTGGAAGGCTCCCCTTCGCAGCCTTGGCCGAAGCTGATGATGGCATCCGGTGCGGTCAGATGCTGAAGCATCAGTTGAACCAATTCTTCCACCGTAGGCTTAAAATCAAGGCGGGTCTGCGGTGCGACAAAGGCGCTGTCATCGGTCTGTTCCGAGATGCAGCCGAAGCACCCTGCGTTGCAGGAGTGGGAGACGGGAACTCCTCCCTCCCAGCGTCCAAGGAAGGTGTTCGATGCGGTAAGGCATTGGTATTCCAGCGCACAGTGGGATAGATGACGGTACAACCGGTTGTCCGGATACTGCGAGGTCAACGCATGAACCTTGCGCTTCAGCTCACGGGGATTGCAGGTATTGGGGTTCCACTTATGAGGATCATCGCTTTGCTGCGCCGCCACATAAAACCCGTTATCCTTCCATACAACAGCCGTATAACCGAACAAGGGCAGCACAGAGCTTTTGTCCGCCTTCACATACGCCGGCAGCAGCAGACGGGTATACCCTTGGGGCAGCAAAGCCCCTACCGCAGTAAATTCACCCTGCAGAGCTCTCATATCACCGGTAACCGGATCGGCATAAATCGCCCTGGTGCATGGCAGGCTGACGAGCGTTGCCCCTTCCGGCAATGGAATCAACTCATCCTCCAGCAAATCCACAATCATATCACCACTGCGCCCAAGAGCTTCGCAATCCGGATGATCATACACCTTGCCCTGCAAATCGGCATAAACCAATCTCATCATCGAGTGCGAGTCTCCTTTCTAGGGTGTCGTGGATTGCAGGTTGTATCTATGAAACGGAAGTTTTGGTTTTTCTGATATTCCCCGTGGGGTCCAGATTCTCAAGGAATTCCAGATTGGTCTTAGCCTCGCCCAGCCGCTTGATGAACGCTTCGGTGAATTCCTGGGTATCCTGCATATTCTTGCGGATCGCCCATATCTTCTCCAATTCATCCTTGGTAAGCAGCATTTCCTCGCGGCGGGTGCCGGAACGGCGGATATCAATGTTCGGGAAAATTCGTTTTTCGGCAAGCTTCCGGTCCAGGTGCAGCTCCAGGTTGCCGGTTCCCTTGAACTCTTCATAGATGACATCGTCCATCCGGGAGCCTGTCTCAATCAGAGCGGTAGCCAGAATGGTCAGGCTGCCCCCCTCCTCAATATTACGGGCCGCACCAAAAAACCGCTTGGGCCGGTGGAAGGAAGCCGGGTCAATCCCACCCGACAATGTACGTCCCGATGAAGGGACTACCAGGTTATAAGCACGCGCCAGACGGGTGATGCTGTCCATGAGGATAACAACATCCTTCTTATGCTCTACCAGACGCTGGGCACGCTCAAGCACCAGCTCGGCCACCTTGATATGATTTTCTGGCAGCTCATCAAAAGTGGACGCTACCACTTCGCCCTTAACGGATCTCTGCATATCCGTAACTTCCTCGGGACGTTCGTCGATCAACAGCACGAACAGTTCCACTTCGGGATAATTGGTAGAGATGCTGTTGGCAATTTCCTTGAGCAGCAACGTCTTGCCGGCTTTGGGAGGAGCTACGATAAGACCGCGCTGTCCCATACCAACAGGAGCCAGCAAATCCATCACACGGGTTGATAGGGCATTGGGGGAAGTTTCAAGAACGATTTTTTTCTGCGGATACAGAGGAGTAAGAGCGGGAAAATGCAGCCGTTCCGCTGCCGTGTCAGGCTTCTCGCCGTTGACCGCTTCTACTTGCAATAATCCGAAGTATCTTTCATTCTCCTTGGGTGGGCGGCACTTGCCCGAGACTACATCGCCGGAACGGAGATCAAACTTGCGGATCTGGGAAGCGGATATATAAATATCCTCCGGACTGGGCAAATAATTAATGGGCCGCAAAAAGCCGAATCCCTCTTGCAAAATATCCAGTACGCCTTCCATAAACATCAATCCGCTTTTTTCCGCCTGTGCACGCAGAATGGCGAAAATCAATTCTTTCTTCTTCATCTGGCCATAATACGGAATCTGATGAATCTTGGCCAACTTGTACAATTCGGTCAGCTTCAGTGTCTGAAGCTCCGCCAGTTGCTTATCCATTTCATGAACCACCACGCTACTATGAATTTTTTTCGAGATAACTGCATTCGAGATGACTGTAATTGAAACAAAATGCGCATAATTAGCATTACCCGTTTCACAGAATTCTATTCACGCCATATTCTGGCGCCAAGCCGGGTCAAATTCTCTACCAGATTATCATAGCCTCTGTCGATATATTCCACACCTGTTATCTCCGTTACTCCGCCTGAAGGAACCGTCAAAGCGGCCACAACCAGCGCGGCCCCGGCACGCAGATCGGTCGCTTTCACCTTAGCCCCGGATAAATCACTGCCTTCAATAATTGCCGTCCGGCCTTCGACCTTGATTTTGGCTCCCATACGCACCAATTCGGGAACATGCTTGAACCGGTTGTTGTACACATAATCCGTAAGCAGACTGTTTCCTTTGGCCTGAGTCAGCAAACTGGCCATAGGGGATTGCATATCCGTAGCAAAGCCGGGGTACACCAGCGCTTTAACATCAATGGCTTGATAATGAGGCTGGCCCATAACCCGAATGGATTCGTCCATTTCTTCAATATGTACGCCCATCTCCTGCAGCTTGGCTGTTATGGCCTCCATATGCTTGGGAATAATATTGTCCACCACCACATCCCCACGGGTTGCGGCAGCCGCGATCATGTATGTTCCGGCCTGAATGCGGTCCGGAATGATGGAATGCCTGCAGCCGTGCATTTCGTGGACTCCCTCAATACGGATCGTCTCGGTGCCGGCGCCTTTGATCCGGGCTCCCATGTTATTGAGCAATGTTGCCACATCTATAATTTCAGGCTCTTTCGCCGCATTTTCGATCAAAGTCACGCCTTTGGCCCGGGAAGCGGCCAGCATAATATTAATCGTTGCTCCCACACTTACAACATCCAGGTAAATCTTGGCGCCGCGGAGTTCCTTGGCGCGGATATGAATCGCTCCGTATTCATTGCTGACGCTTGCTCCCAGTGCTTCGAAACCCTTGATATGCTGGTCAATCGGCCGCGGCTCAAAGTTGCAGCCGCCGGGAAGACCAATGGTGGCTTCACCGAATCTGCCCAGGAGGGCACCCATCAAATAATAGGAAGCGCGGAGCTTCTTGACATTGCCGTTGGGCATTGGAATCGATCTGAGCTCGGCAGGATCAATGGTCATCTGATCACCCTGCCAGTCTACTCTTGCTCCTAACTCTACCAGCAGTTCCCGGTAGATAGAGACATCGCTCAATACAGGCAGATTATCCAGCGTCACGGCACTCTCCGCCAGAAGAGCAGCCGGGATTAAGGCAAGGGCGCTGTTCTTGGCGCCGCTGATGGTAACGGTTCCGCTCAAGGGCTGGCCGCCTGCAATCATCAGTTTCTCCATCTGCATCGTTTCCTCCTAAAAGTTTTCCGTGAGGAAAACTAACTTCGTAAGCATAAAGGGACAACAAACAACAGAAAGGGAAGGCACCGTCACAAAAATGGATGCTTCCCCTTCCCGGTTTTTATGAAACGAACGGAATAGATTAAGCTTTGCCAGCGCTGCCGAACAGCTCGATTTTGGATTTAACCACTTCAATCATGGCGTTGCGGGCAGGCGTCAAGTATTTGCGAGGATCATATACTTTGGAGTCCTTGGCAAGCGCTTCACGGATGGCAGCGGTGCCGGCCACTTGATTCTCGGTGTTAACGTTGATCTTGGTAATACCGGAAGCGATGGATTGCGCAATAAGCTCGTCCGGTACGCCGGAACCGCCGTGCAATACCAGGGATACCGGTATGGCAGCTGCAACCTTCTCAATGATGTCATAACGGATCTTCACTTCACCGGCATATACGCCGTGAGCGGTGCCTACAGCAATCGCCAAAGCGTCAACTCCGGTTTCTTCATAGAAACGGATGGCTTCTTCCGGCTTAGCCAAAGAGGCATCTGCCTCATCGTGGCTGATGTCGTCTTCTGTTCCGCCGATTGTCCCCAGTTCGCCTTCTACGGAAACGCCCATAGCGCGGGCAGCCTTAACGATTTCCTTGGTCAGGCGGATGTTTTCTTCGAAGGAGTGGTGGGAACCGTCGAACATAACGGAGCTGAAGCCCGCACGGATACACTTCATCGCAATGTCAAAGCTGCTGCCGTGGTCCAGATGCAACGCAATCGGCAATCCGGATTTCTTGGCGGATGCTTCGGCAAGCGCTACGGTGTATTCAATGCCCATATACTTCAGCGCGCCTTCGCTTACACCGAAGATAAAGGGGGATTTCAGCGCCATGCCGGCTTCCGTGATTGCTTGCGCGAACTCAAGATTGTTCATATTGAATTGCCCTACCGCATATTTATTGGCTTTCGCCTGCGGAAGGAATTCATTCATTGAAACTAATGCCATGTAGGTTTCCTCCTATATTTTTATTATCTGCAACATTATATCATACAACCCGGTCAAGTGTTAGCCAAGCTCGAGAAAAATGATCCTGTCACCAGGATCATCGTCAATCATTGGGTTGAAATTTTTATATGCTCTGCTCATACGGCGAAGCTCGCACTGGAGCCGGGATGCCGAAGCTCCGAATTGACGGCAATCCGCAGTTCATCAATATCGAAGGGCTTGGTGAAGTGAGTCAATGCCCCCAAATCCGTCGCTTCCTTGATCATATCCAATTCCCCGTAGGCGGTCATCATGATGACCTTGATGGATGAATCGATCTGCTTGATATGCTTCAGGATATCCAGTCCATCCATACCCGGTATCTTCATATCCAGCAGCACCAGGTCCGGGGATTCCTTGCGGACGATTTCCAAAGCCAGCTTCCCGTTTCCGGCCTGGAATGTCTTGTAGCCTTCTACACTGAACACCTCAACCAACAACACCCGAATTCCGTTCTGGTCATCGACAATGAGAATCTTCTTGTCCAACTTATACCCTCCCTAATTAAGAAAGACCAGCTCCCGTGCATAAAAAGCCATCAATTCCAATCAATGGGTATACATTCGCTATTGAACCAGTGAATTCCTGCTTGCAATTCATGAGGATTTCGGAAATTTTACAACAATTGTCGATTTGTTTAGTGAGTAAGCTGGAAGGCCGCGTGCACGAATTCGCGGAACAGCGCCTGAGGCCGGTTCGGACGGGAGGTGAACTCCGGATGGAACTGGACGGCCAGGAACCACGGATGGTCAGGCAATTCGATCATTTCCACCAGGCGGCCGTCAGGAGAGGTTCCCGAAATCCGGAATCCGGCCTGCTCGAAAGCATCCCGGTAAGCATTGTTGAACTCATACCGGTGACGGTGGCGCTCATAGATCAGTTCATCGGCATAGCAGCTCTCCGCCAGGGAACCCGGCGCAATCTTGCAGGGGTACAGCCCAAGGCGCATGGTGCCGCCCATATCCTCGATGTCCTTCTGCTCCGGAAGCAGATCGATAACCGGATAATTGGTTGTAGGGTTGATCTCGGAGCTGTTCGCCCCTTCCAGGCCAAGCACGCTGCGGGCGTATTCCACCACAGCGACCTGCATGCCCAAGCAGATGCCGAAGAACGGAATCCGCTGCTCACGGGCGTACTTGATCGCCATGATCTTGCCTTCAATGCCCCGGTCGCCGAAGCCGCCCGGCACCAGAATACCGGCAACGCCTCCCAAGAGCTCATCCACATTATGCTCGTATACATCCTCCGCATTGACCCAACGGATATTTACCTCCGAGTCGCAGGCGAATCCGGCATGGGACAAGGCTTCCACGATGGAGAGATACGCATCATGCAGCGCCACATACTTGCCTACGATGGCAATCTCGGTGGAATGCTTCAGCTGCTTCACCTTCTGCACCATAGCCTCCCATTCCGTCATATCGGGAGCGTTGGTCGTGAGCTTCAAGTGATTGACTACAATGTCATCCAACCCTTGTTCACGCATCATAAGGGGGACATCATACAGCGTATCTGCGTCCAGGCATTCGATGACTGCATTGGCGTCGATATCGCAGAACAAGCCAATCTTGCGCTTCAAGTCCTCAGCAAGAGGATGCTCGGTCCGGCAGACGATCACATTGGGCTGAATCCCGATGCTGCGCAGTTCCTTAACGCTGTGCTGGGTAGGCTTGGTCTTCACTTCGCCTGCCGCTTTCAGATAAGGAATCAGCGTAACGTGGATATACATGACGTTGTCCCGGCCAATATCGCTTTTGATCTGGCGGATGGCTTCCAGGAAGGGCAGGCTTTCGATGTCGCCGACCGTACCGCCGATCTCTGTGATTACCACGTCAGATTGGGCTTCCCGCCCCGCCCGGAACACCCGGTCCTTGATCTCATTGGTTATATGGGGGATAACCTGAACAGTGCCGCCCAGATATTCGCCGCGGCGCTCTTTGGTGATGACGGAAGAATAGATTTTGCCTGTGGTCACGTTGCTGTTCTTGGACAAGTTGATGTCGATAAAGCGCTCGTAATGCCCCAGATCGAGATCCGTCTCGGCACCGTCATCCGTTACGAATACTTCACCGTGCTGATAGGGACTCATGGTACCCGGATCCACGTTGATGTACGGATCAAATTTCTGAATGGTCACCTTCAGACCCCGGTTCTTCAAGAGCCTGCCAAGAGATGCAGCAGTGATGCCCTTGCCCAAGGAAGACACAACACCGCCCGTCACAAAAATATACTTCGTCACTGGATTAACCCCCTGCATTATCATGCGATTTTTGGCAAAAAAATAAAAAGTGCCCGACACTAGGGGGGCACTTTCAATTGGCAAACAATTTGCATTTGGATATAAATCCAAAGCCCATGCAATATCTTACTCTGTTTGGGCTTAGCATGTCAAGGCCGTTTTGGAACCACGGCTACTTATCTTCGTCATCCTCGTCTTCACTATCAGCGCCCAGGTCGTCGTCGAATTCGGAATCGTCATCCTCGTCTTCTTCCAATTCGCCTTCCAGCTCCGAATCCTCGGTTTCGTCCAGCTCCTCCTCCATTTCCTCGGGAGCGAACAATTCTTCTTCTTCCTCTTCCACTACTTCCTCACGGTCTTCATCAAAGGCGTCGAAGTCTTCTTCCTCCACTGCGAAGGAATCCTCTTCTTCCTCCAGATATTCCTCTTCTTCCAGATCATCATCATCGTCGTTGATGATGCGCGGACGTTTAGTACCGCCCATATCCCCGTCTTTATTGTCAACCGGATACCAGCGCTTCAGCCCCCAAAGATTGTTGCCTACGCAGGCAAACCGTCCATCCACGTTAATCTCGGTATAGAGCTGGGCAATCAGCCGCTGCACATCCTCCTCGGTGTAACCCTTTACCTTGGCAATCTCAGCCATCAGGTCACGATAGTAAAAGGGAGTGTTCGCCGCTTTCAGCACGTTAAATGCCAGGTCGACCATTGGGACTTCCCTTGCCTGCTCCGGTGTCAACTTCGAGATGTATTCGCTCATTTCCTTGCACACGCCCTTCCCACATTCTATACATTAGGGATTATCTTCATATAGTAAACCTTATTTTTTGCAAAAAAGCAAGCAGGCCGCCCACTGCGCAGCCTACTATACTTCAAGACCCGGATTAGGCCTATTCTCTTGCCTGTACAAACCGGACAAATAAGCGAAGACGCCCCGACAGCGTCTTCGCTTATGACTGTACCCTTGTAGCACAAGCCGCGGCCGGCTTGGCGTTTAGACGATAAGAGTCCGGTGAAAGACCCTCCATTTAGGGTATGTTCATATTTGCAATTTGACACGGGTAACAGCTTATTTATTAGAAATAAGGCAGATGCTTAAGACCCGGCCCCCTGCGGTTCATATGATACAGCATTGACAGCATACATGCGTTGATCTAGGGGGGAACCGCCTTTGAATGAACCACAGCTCCTCCACAGGATAACAGATGAGCTTGGAGCCGCGACTGAATCATCCGCCAGGCATATTATTCGGCTGCGTGAGGGAAGCGACTGCCAGCAGATCGCCCGGGAGCTTCGGCAAGCGCTTGGCGAGCGTCACCGCCATCATCAAGCCGTAACGGCTCTCCCGCTGATTAACGCCATTTCCTGCCCCATCCGGTCAGTGCGCGATGTTGTCTCGCTGCCGGAAGTAGCAAGCGTGGAGGCCGACCTTAAACCGGCGGCCGTTCACAGTTTTGCCCCCCGGTTGCCTTCAGGCGGTTCTTTGACCGGAGCAGTCTTCAGCCGCGGCAAGCCGTTCATCCCTTGGGGCGTACGCCACATCCAGGCGCCGTTGGCTTGGCGGAGGACAACCGGAGAGCAAATCCGGATCGGAGTCATTGACACAGGGATTGATTACTCCCATCCTGATCTGCAGTCTTCCATCGGCGGCGGGATCAATCTGATCCAGCGCCACATGCTGCCCATCGACGATAACGGGCATGGCACCCATATCAGCGGCACCATCGCGGCTTCCTCCAAACGGGGGATGACCGGTGTTGCGCCTTACGCCACCATCTATGCCGTCAAAGCCTTTGACCACAACGGAACCTCATATGTAACCGATATCGTCAAAGGTATTGAATGGTGCGTGCGCAACAAGCTGCATATCATCAACATGAGCTTCGGTATGAAAACCCGCAGCGCCGCGCTGGAGGCGGCAGTGAAGAACGCCCACCGGGAGGGCATTGTGATTGTGGCTTCTTCCGGCAACGAAGGCAAGAAGGGAATGATAGATTATCCCGCCCGCTATGAGTGTACGATTGCCGTAGGTGCAACCACCCGCGACAGGCATATAGCCGCTTTCACCAACCGGGGCAGCAAGATCGACATCTATGCTCCGGGAGACCGGATCGTCTCTACCTGGCTGAACGGCAAATACCACGAGCTGTCTGGCACCTCTATGGCTACCTCCCATGTAAGCGGAGTAATCGCTCTGATGATGTCATTGAAGCCCCAGCTCCCTCTGAAGCCTCTGTTGAACAGCCTGCAGAAGACCTCCGTCCCCATTTCTGTCAAGGCGAAGAAGGCGGGATTCCTGGGCGAAGTGAACGCCATCCGCGCTATCAAGGACATGAGCCGCAAGAAGGGCGTCCCCAAGAGGCGTTAAAGCGCAACAGCCTTTATGAGAAGCTGATGAAAGCCGGTCCGTTCTCCGGACACATACAATTCGTACGACCAGCTGAGCGTCCCTATTCCGTTCTCCAACCGGTTGTCAAGCTCCGTCGTTTCCGTATCCAACTCCAGCCTGCCGTGAATCGTGTCGTAATAACCGGGCAAGCGTGTTCCTACCCTGAACTGCTGCTCGCTTTCTATATCGCCTTGCCGCAGCAGGCGGATATAATCCGGTTCTACACGCAGAATGCTTACAATCCGTCCCATCTCCGACCGCGGCTCCTCATAATAATAATAGGTGCGTCCATCTCTTTCATAGAGCCGGGCGTTCGCCTGCTGGACCACCCGCCCGCCCTCGTTGATGCTCTCAATCGTCAATTGCACGTCCAAGAGATCCATCCCCCTCGTGTTTATCTTGCAGTGTATCTTTAGTCTACAGAATCAAGGCAAGAACAATCAAGCTGCGGCCACAAACGGAATGCCGGAAGCAGACAGGGCAGTTGTGCATACTAAGGAGCTGCGAGGAAATTAGTACCCGCTTTTGATGACAAAATCTCCATGTTCTTGGGAGTTTTGGCGGCAATTTAGCGGTACTTATTTCGTCGCAGTCTCTAAGCGCATCTGCCCTGCTTCAAATTGGACGGCGGTCTTGGGAGTATGTGCCGGCCCGTCTGTTGCAGTCTCTTCGCCAGTTGATTATATTTAAGGAATATAGCCTTCTAACTTGGTTGAAAAATATGAAGCGACACAGGAGAAGTGCATGAATATCAATATCTTTACGGTGTTGACGGACACAGAGCTGAAGCTGCCCTATTTTGTGACCAGCGCAGGAGAATGGGCCCATCAGGACCCTATGTCCCGCGAGGAGGGGTTTCCCGATTTCCAATGGATTCAATGCGTGGCGGGAGAAGGCATGCTTGAGACCGAGGGACGGCAGCTCCATATCGCCCCAGGCCATGGCATGCTGCTGTATCCCAACCGCAAGCACAGATATTATGCGGTCAAAGAACCCTGGGCGGTCCAGTGGATCAGCTTCAACGGGATTCAGGCCGAGGGGATGCTGGCTTCCCTGAAGCTGACAGGTTCTTCCGTGCTCCAGCTCTCCCACCCCGATATTGTGCAGGAGAAGCTGGAGCAGGCCTGCGGCCTGCTCCAGTCCAAGGACCCCTTCCGCTATATCAGATGTTCCGCCCTAATCTACGAGATTGTGCTGGACCTGTTCATGTATTCCAGCACACCCGACATGCGCTCGAAGACCGAGCATTACGAGCAGCTGATGCCTGCCCTGTCTTATATCGACGAACATTTTGCCGAGCCGCTGACACTGGAAGTCATCTCAAGCCAACTGGACATCTCCCCCCAATATACCTGCCACCTGTTCCAGAAAAGCTTCGGCCTGCGGCCCTTCGAATACATTAACCGCTTCCGGCTGCGCCGCGCCAAGGAGCTGCTGCTGCGGGAGCCGGACAAGGATATCAAGGATATCGCCAGGACCGTGGGTTACGAGCACTCCAGCTACTTCATCAAGCTGTTCAAGCAGCAGGAGGGGATAACCCCCAGCGCTTTCCGCAAGATTCACCGGCAGTAGGGGACAAGCCCTCTTGCAAATATTTTTTCCGCCGCAGCTTCCCGCCTGAATACCATCTTCCCTATTTTTCCATACTAGCTAATACAAAGCTTAATGGATGAGAGGTGAAGAACGGATGGCCGACGAGCCGATGCCTTCCAGAAGCAACAGCCGCAAGGACCACCGCCCTGAAAAGCCATCCCAATCCGCTATGGTGCGTTTTCTCAAAAAATTGTTTACCTTAGGGGTTGCGATGACGCTGCTATGCGTCGCGGCGGGTGTAATCATCATGCTCTATTACCGCTCCCAGGCCCTTCCTGCCGTTACCGTCACCCAAAACTCCCAAATCTATGATTTTCAGGGCAAGACCATCGATACCTTTCATTCCGGCCAAAACCGCGAGATGATCCGCATTACCGATATCTCCCCCTACTTGATTCAGGCTGTGCTGTCTATCGAAGACCGGAACTTCTACAACCATCTGGGCATCGACCCCAAAGGTCTGGCTAGGGCGGCTATACAGGACATCAAAACCATGTCCATGGAGCAGGGGGCAAGCACCATCACGCAGCAACTGGCCCGGAACTTGTACCTGAGCCATGACCGGACGTGGTCGCGGAAGATCAAGGAAGCTTTTTATGCCGTTCATCTGGAGATGCAGCTGAGCAAGGACCAGATTCTGGAGCAGTACTTGAACCAGATCTACTTTGGGCACTCCACCTACGGCGTGCAGGCGGCAGCCAAAATGTTTTTTGGCAAGGATGCGAAGGATCTGGATCTGGCCGAGAGCGCGATGATGGCCGGAGTGCCGAAAGGGGCCAAGTACTATTCCCCTTATCTGAACATGGAGAATGCGAAAAGCAGGCAGAAGCTGATCCTTCAGGCCATGGCCGGACGCGGCATCATTACGGAGGAGCAGGCGGATGCGGCTTATAAGGAGCAGCTTACGATTATTCCCCGGCAGACGGGAACGGAATCGGAGGCTCCCTATTTTCAGGAATATGTAAGGAATGTGGTCATTGACAAGCTGGGGATAACCGAGGAGCAGTTCGAGGCCGGAGGCTTCAGAATCTACACCACCCTGGATTTGCGCGCCCAAAAAATTGCCGAGGAAGCCATCGAGAAGGAGATACCGGCGGAATCGGAGCTTCAGGCGGCGCTCATCGCGATCGATCCCCGCAACGGGTATATCAAGGCAATGGTGGGCGGACGGGACTTCAAGGCGAACCAGTTCAACCGGGTGTTCGCCACTACGCGCCAGCCAGGCTCCGCCTTCAAGCCGGTTGTCTATCTGGCGGCTCTGGCCGAGAGCTTCTCTCCCTTGACCCAATACAAAAGCGAGCCTACCGTCTTCACGTATGACGAAGGCCGGCAAACCTACGCGCCAAGCAACTATGACAGCACATACGACAACGATTACATCGATTTACGCCGGGCGATTATGAAATCGGACAACATCTATGCTGTGCATACCATTATGGATGTGGGACCGGATAAAGCCGTAGCCATGGCCCAAAAGATGGGGATTACGTCTCCGTTGAAGGCCCTTCCTTCCCTGGCGCTGGGCACCTCGCCGGTGAGCCCGTTTGAGATGGCTTCCGCTTATGGCGTGCTGGCCAATCAAGGGGTGCGCGCGGAGCCTATGGCGGTAATCCGGGTGGAGGACCATGCGGGCAGGGTGTTGTTCGAGGCAGAGCCGGTGGAGACGCCGGTTATTCATCCCGCATACACCTACGTGCTGACCAATCTGATGCAGTCCGTCTTCGAGGAGGGGGGAACCGGCTTCCGGGTCTCTGATCTGATGAAGCGTCCGGTTGCGGGGAAGACCGGCACCACCAACTACGACGCCTGGATGGTGGGCTACACGCCGGAGCTGTCCACTGCCGTATGGGTCGGCTATGACCGGGACAAGACCATCGGCAAGCTGGACCAGCGCAAGGCGGCGCCGATCTTCGCAGAGTTCACCGAACGGACTCTGGAGGCGGTGCCGCCCAAGCTGTTCCCCATGCCGGAAGGAGTAGTTACGGTCTATGTGGACCCGGTTAGCGGCAAGCTGGCCAATGAAGGCTGCCCCAGCACCCGGATGGAAACCTTCGTGCAAGGAACAGAGCCTACGGAATATTGCGTGGACGCGGGTCTGCTGCAGCAAAGTGAGTCCGGGGAGCAGAAGAAAGCCGAGTCCACTTGGTGGAAGGACCTGAAGCGCTGGTGGAATGAATAGAAAGCCGCAGCCTGCCAGGGTGTGTTTGCAAACACGTCCTAGCAGGATGCCGCAAACGCCCCCGTCCGCTGGAAGCGGGTCATCTTGGGGAACTCGGGCGCAAGCCTGCCGTAGATGTCTTCGAACATATGGAACAGCTCCTGGTAAATGAGGTGCACCTGCTGGTCAGGCTCATGGCGGCAGCCGATCCTGACCCAGCCTTTTGCCTCATCGGGAGATGATAATTCGCCGATGGCGCAAAGGGCCATAATAGCCGCGCCCAGAGCAGAGGCTTCGTGGCTCTCCGGGACCAGGAGTTCCCGGCCCAGCATATCACTGAGCATCTGCCTCCACACCGGAGAGCGGGCGAAGCCGCCGGAGGCGCGGACTTCCTTCACCGGCCCCGTCAGCTCCTCCACAGCAGCACTGATGGAGCGGATGCAGAGAACAACCCCTTCCATGATGGCCCGGGCAAAATGCTCCTGCCGGTGGTGAAGGGCCACGCCGAAGAATACCCCGCGCGCATCCGGATTCCAGTGGGGAGCGCGCTCCCCGGTCATATACGGAAGGAACAGCAGGCCCTCCGCCCCGGCCGCAACTGCACCGGCGCTCCGGATAACCGCCTCGTAGCTCCGCCCGCTTAGGCCGCTCCGGCTTGCAAGTTCTCCGCCGCCGGGGGATGAGGCCAATTGATTGATGAACCAGCTAAGCAGCATGCCTCCGTTGTTGCTTGCGCCGCCTATGATCCAGCGGGAGCCGTCTACAGCGTAGCAGAACGTGCGGCCCCGCGGGTCGGTCAGGGGACGCGGAGACATGACCCGCATGGCTCCGCTGGTGCCGATGGTGACAGCGGCCTCTCCGGGGCCTGCCGCTCCCACTCCCAGGTTGGCAAGGGCGCCGTCGCTGGCCCCCACTGCAAAGGGAGTATGCACCCCGATCCCCATGGCTGCGGCATAGCCTGGCGCCATGCCGGTCAGCACCGCCGTTGCCGGTACAAGCTCCGGCAGCCTGCTCCTGTCGATGCCGGCCAACGCCAGCGCCTGCTCATCCCAATCTGCCGTTTCCAGATTAAACATTCCTGTAGCGGAAGCTACTGACTCGTCAACCACGTACTGTCCAAACAGCCGGTACAGCACGTACTCCTTGATTCCGGCGAACATGGCCGCTTCGCTGAATACCTCCGGCTCCCGCTCACGGAACCAGATGATCTTGGTCAGGGGTGACATGGGATGCACAGGAGTTCCCGTCCGTCCGTAGAGCCCGTTGCCGCCGCCATGCTCCAGCTTCAGCCGGGCTGCCTGCTCCGAGCTTCTGCTGTCCGCCCAGGTGATAAGGGGGGTCAGGGGATCGCCCCGCTTATCCAGCAGCATAAGCGAATGCATGGCTGCGCTGATGCCTACGGCAGCCACATCGTCTCCGCTCGCCCCGGCTTCAGCAAGGGCGCCTCTGACGCTGTCCGCCACTCCCCGGACAATCCGTTCCGGGTCCTGCACTGCCCGGGAAGGCTCCGGTTGCTCCAGTGGGTACGCGGACTCATAGCGGGACAGCATCGCGCCCTGAGCGGTGAACACCACCGCTTTGGTGCTGGTAGTGCCAATATCCAGACCGATCACAAGCTTCATCTGACTCATATCCTCATTTTCCCCTCCGCCGCGCCTACAAGCGGACTGCCCCACGGGCAGCCGATGAGGCGCTCTTGGCATAATGGCTGAGACAGGAGCCGCTATGCTCCGCAAGGGGCCTCGGTTGCCATGCGGCGGAGCGGCGCTCCAACTCACCGGCGGCAACCTCCACCGAGAGCCTGCGTGCGGGAATATCGATGCAGATCGGGTCCCCGTCTGCCAGCAGCGCAAGGGGACCGCCCTCCGCCGCTTCCGGGCTGGCATAGCCGATGGACAGCCCGGCACTGGCTCCGGAGAAGCGGCCGTCCGTAATCAGCGCAACCCGGGAGAACTTGCCCAATATCTCCGTGCAGCGGTGCAGCTCCCTCATGCCCGGACCGCCCTTGGGACCCTCATAGCGGATCACGATCACATCCCCTTCCGAGATCAGTCCATGGCTATAGGCTTCATCGAATTGTTCCTCCGAATCGAACACCTTGGCCGGGCCGCTAAAAACCCGCAGCCCGGGCGCTACCGCCGACTGCTTCACCAGCGCCCCCTCAGGAGCCAGATTGCCTGTGAGCACGGCGATGCCGCCTTCCTGTTCAATAGGATCGGCAAGAGGCCGGATAATCCGCCGGTCCAACACGCTGCCCTCCCCTATATTCTCCCTGACGGTCCTTCCCGTAACCGTCAGGCAATCTCCATGAATGTGCTGCTGCAGTTCGTTCATCAGGGCCGGCATTCCTCCTGCGCGCTGCAGATCATTGGTGGTATATTCCTGGTTGTTCGGAGTTACCCCCGCCAGGAAAGGAACCCGTCTGCTGATCTCATCGAACAGCTCGAAGGGCAGCTCCAAGCCCAACTCATGGGCAATCGCCGGCAGATGGAGGCAGGCATTCAGGGAGCCGCCCATGGCCAACAGCACCGCCACGGCATTCTCGAATGCCTCGCGGGTCATGATGGACCGGGGAGTAATTCCCTGCCGCACCAGTTCCATCACCTGACGGCCCGCCTGCTCTGCCGCTTCCAACTGCTCGGAAGACAGGGCCTGCATCCATGAGGTATTGGGCAGCGCCATGCCAAGGGCCTCGGACAGTCCCTGCATCGTATTGGCCGTACCCAGGAACGGACAGGCTCCCGGGCCGGGATAATACCGGGCGGTTATTTCTACCAGCCCCTGCTCATCCAACTGTCCGTCCAAGAACGCCCGCCGCGCCGCTTTGGATTCCTTCGGGGCAATATGGTTGGGCATGACCCCGCCAAGCACCACCAGACTGGGCAGATTCAGCCGGGCGGCAGCCATGAGCATTCCGGGCACGATCTTATCGCAGGAGCTTAACACCACCATGCCGTCGAAGATGCCATGTCCGTTCACCATCATCTCCACACTGTCGGCGATGGTCTCCCGGCTGGGCAGCGAATACTTCATCCCTGCATGCCCCTGTGCGATCCCGTCACAGATGGCGATGGTGTTGAACTCCAGCGCCACTCCCCCTGCGGCGGCAATTCCCGCTTTAACCTTGTCAGCCAGCTGCCGGAGATGAACATGTCCCGGCACGATTTCATTCCAAGAATTGGCTACGGCAATCACCGGTTTGTCCAGGCTCTTGTAATCCACGCCGCAAGAGCATAGATGCGCCTTCAGAATTGCCCGGGGGAATGCCTCAATTGCCGATATGCGGTTGTTTACAGTCTCTCTCTCCATTGTTCTCCTCCTGTTATTGCTTTTCTTTTTTTTCGTGCATCTTCCCGTGCCAAAAAGCCGTCTTGGGGAACCCGCATCTTAACGCTGCTCTTCTACGCCTGCTGCCGGCGGTGCGTTAACCGCCGAGACCCGCAGTCCGGCCAGAGATACGCCATTGCCGGCGGCGTCGCGGATTTCCACCACGCAGCTCTCCCCTTGCTCCAGATCGAAGTAATTCGCGCTGAACCGGATGTTGCCGAGGGGCAGGTCCAGCTTCACCATGCGGGCCAGTCCTCCGGCGGCTGTCACGGTTACGGAGGAATCCTCCACGTTCACCCGGGCCTGAAGCATGACTGCAGGAAGCTGCAGGTCCTTGTGGTCCCGCAGATAATAGCGGTTGGCCGGAATCAGCCCGTCCACACTCTCCACCTTCACCGCAACCTCTCCGGCAGCCCGGCCTCCCAGCACTTCCGCCTCGCTCACCTGACCCAGCTCCAGCGCGGAATTGGCGGCAACGCAAGCCGTCCATTCCCCCGTATAGACCGTATTCCCGGAGAAATCCTGAACCGTCAGACGGATGGCGCCATTATACGGCTCCAAGCGGTCATTGACCACCCATATCCTAAGCGGCTGGCCCGGATCATGATCCACCGAAACCAGCAGGGGGGCAAAAAATTTCTGCGCATAAAAATACGACGCCTTCGGCAAAAGCTCATAATCGAGCAGAGACCAGCTGGTGCCCGGCCAGCTGTCATTCAACTGCCAGATCAGCGCTCCGCTGGTCCGGCGCTTGTTCCGGCGGTAATGCTCGATCCCGTATTTCAGCCCTTCGGCCTGGGTGAGCATGGAGAAGTTCATATACTCCTCCATATCCCGGGGGATGCCGGTGAAGCCCTCCATCAGCAGGATGCCCTTCTTATGATTGGTATCCTTGTTGCGGTACGCCATCTCCACACTGCCCCAATAGAACTCCCCTTCGGGGATGTTCTTCTCGAGCGTATAGCGGTTGGCGGAAGCGTGCATGCCGAATTCACTGCTGAACAGAGTGAAATCCCGCTTGTAATTCTTGAAGGTGACCCCTTCTATGCTGTAATCGAGAATAGGAGCCTCTCCCTGCTTGCGGGGATACACGGAGCCGTGCCAAACCTGCCAGTTGTGGCGGTCCCCCGCGTCAGGATCGTTGGCATCATTGCCGCCGAAGGGTGAGGAGGGCCAATAGGGGCGGCTGTGATCATGCTCTGCCAGCACCTCCGGCAGCAGCTCGTGGTAGATGGACTCCCCATAGAAGGGACAGGTGAGATCCCCGCCTGAGGTCTTCATGTCATACAGCCAGTCAATCTCATTGTTGCCGCACCACAAGGCCAGGGACGCATGATTCCGCAGCCTGCGCACATTATACACCGCTTCCTCACGCACGTTATCCATAAAATCCCGGTTGTAATCGGGAAACAGTGCATTGGCAAAGCAGAAGTCCTGCCAGACCAGCAGTCCGGCCCGGTCGCATTCCCGGTAGAACACATCCTTCTCATAGATGCCGCCCGCCCAAACCCGGAGCATGTTCATATTGGATTGGGCAGCCAAATCGATCAGATCCCTGTAGCGTTCATCGGAGGCAGCCCCTATGAAATGGTCTACGGGAATCCAGTTGGCCCCCTTGGCAAACAGCTTCACCCCGTTCAGGACGAACGCGAAGGAATTGGCGCCATCGGCATCCTTCAGCTCCAGCTCAATGGTGCGGATGCCGAAGCGCGTCTCGTAAGCATCCACTTGCTCCCCGCCCGCGTATAGGATCACCTTCAGCGTATACAGGTAGGGCTCGCCCAGATCATGGGTCCACCACAGCCGTGGCGCTTCCACCCTCAGCCCGCAGCTGCCGGTCAAGCCGTTCATGGACTGCCGTCCGGAAGCGCAGACTTCAGCGCCGCTTGCATCCTGGAGCCTGACCTCCCACTCCCGGGGGCATTTCCGGTCATAGGCAACCGTCTCTGCCTCCACTGCCAGAAGGGCCGTCCCCTCACTAAGCTCCACCGTCCTGGCATAAACGCCGTCCAGCTTGGCGCAGCGTCTGCGCTCCACCCGGACCTTGCCCCAGATGCCCACCGTCACCATCCGCGGACCCCAGTCCCAGCCGAAATTCATCGCCGCCTTGCGCAGCCACGGGCGTTCCTTCGTATAGGAGGACCACTGGAACTGCTCCTTGTCCCGGTTATGGAGATGGAGGGGGTCGAACTTGACGGCAATCGTGTTCCAGCCGTTGCGCAATACACGGGTCACATCGAAGGTATGGGCCATCAGCATATTGTCTGCGGTCCCGATCTCCAAGCCGTTGACGTATACCGTGGCGAAGGTATCCAGGCCCTCGAAGACCAGCTCATGGCGTTCCTGGCGGTCATTCAAGGCATAATCGAAGGCCGTCCGGTACCACCATTCCTTCCCCTCGATCCATCTGGACTTGACATCGTTGTGCCCGTAATACGGATTGTCGATAATTCTCCGCTCGATGAGAGCCGAATGCACATCCCCCGGCACCTTGGCGGATATCCAGAAACGGTCGTCCAGTCCCGGAGCGGCCAGCTCCAGCGGGCGCTTCTCTCCCGGCTCAAACTGCTGCAGCTTCCACAAATGGTTCAGTTCCATGTTGCTTCTCTCCTCTATGCTGAATATGCCAAGATTCCTCAGAATCCGGAACCGGAGTTCTCACGGAACTCTCTGGGAGTTTGGCCTGTCTGCTTCTTGAACAATTGGGTGAAATATTTCACATCCTCATACCCTACCCTTAAAGCGATCTCGCTGACCTTGGCAGGAGATTCCGCGAGCAAATCCATAGCCCTGCGCATTTTCTGGCGGGTCACATAATCACCGAAGGTCATGCCTGTTTCCTTCTTGAAAATCTCGCTGAGATGCCCCGGATGCACATGCACATACCGGGCCGTTTGCTGCAGGCCCACATCCCCTTCCAGATGAGTCTCGATATAGGCGATTGTCCGCTTGACATGGGAGGGCTGCCCCGCAGACATGGAGTTGTGATAATGCTTCATGATCGCGTACAACTGGCGGAATAATTCCTCCGCGGGATGATCCATGCTGAGCCCCAGCTTGATTTCCTCCGGCTGCTTGGGAGTATCGCCGCCTTCTCCCGACACTCCCCGCACCCGCTCCAGCCAGCGGAAGGCCGCCAGCACAACGGAGCTGATAAAGGATTCCAGCGATTGCCGGGTCATCTGCTGATCCCTGAGTTGGCCGCCGACAAAGCCGTCCACCCATTCCTTCAGAGAAAGAGGCTCATCCGCAAGCAGAATGGCGAACAGCTTCAACTCATCCTTGTAGCCGCAGACAGGCTTGCCTCCCTTGCGGTGCTCCACTTGGCTGTAATCGCAAAACTGCAGATCAAGCAGCCCTTTATAGCCAAAGGTATAATCCGCGGTCTGATAGGACTCGTGGAGCTTCGCCGGATCATCGACCGAAATGCCGGCCGCTGCGAACAGCCTGCATTTGAGCAATTGTTCGATCTTCTCCAGAACAGGGCGGTAATAGCGGATGCCCGGCTCTCCCGCCGTCTCGATGGCAACGACGATCCGCTTCTTCTGGCTGACCGTCTCGCAACGGATCAGATCATGGATCATATTCTCAACGGCGAACAG
Organism: Paenibacillaceae bacterium; assembly: GCA_029256185.1. GTDB lineage: Bacteria > Bacillota > Bacilli > Paenibacillales > NBRC-103111 > Paenibacillus_AR. The sequence goes on along the minus strand of JAQSYI010000038.1, from coordinate 48,801 downwards.
CAGCAGCCGTTCCGAAGCAACCGGCTCATTCCACCCTTCCGCGGATATAAGCAGGATCAACAGCTTACGGTCAGGCTGGCCGGACCGCTCAAACAGACGGGGCAGCAGAATTCCGATCTGCTCCGCATTGGCTCCCGTATTCTCCCCTTCCACAATCCAAGACTCGAACAGCCGGTTGCGGGCCTCCTTGTTCTGGAACATGCTGCGGCTTACATCCGCCCGCTTCTCCTCAATGCGCTGCACCGCCTTCAGCACCGTCTTGATGATCTCCTCGGGGCGGCTGGTCTTCAGCAGATAATCGCTCACTCCCTGGCGGATCGCCTGCTGTGTATAGACAAAATCATCATACCCGGAGAGTATGATAATTTCCATGTCAGGATATAGGCGCTTGGCTTCCTCCGCCAGCTCCAGCCCCGATTTGCCGGCCATCCGGATATCGGTCAGAATGATGTTGGGGCGCTCCTTCTCCAGCCGGCCCAGCGCTTCCTCGGCGGAGTCTGCCGGCTCAAGCAGGGTAAGCCCCAGCTCGCTCCATTTGATCACATGGGCGAGCCCTGTCCGGATGATGATCTCGTCGTCGACAATCATGATTCGCATTGCGAGTCCTCCCTGATCGGAATGGAAAATGTAATGCGTGTCCCAGCCTGGGGGCGGCTCTCGATCTGCAATCCGGCTTCAGGGCCGTAATGCAGCAGCAAGCGTTCATTCACATTGCGCAGCCCGTATCCGGGCTGCACTCTCCATTCCTCATCGGACGGGGTAAGGTTGGCGATAATAAGCTCCAACTGCTCCTCCGTCATCCCCACGCCGTCATCCACCACCTGGAATACCATCCGCTCTCCCTTGCGCTCCACGCAGACCACGATCCTTCCCTTGTCAGGGCGCTTCTGAATCCCATGGATCATGGCGTTCTCCACCAGAGGCTGGAGCAGGAGCTTCAGCATCAGCTTGTCATTCAATTGCGCATCCACTACGTAGTCCACTTCGAACTTGTCAGGGAAGCGGATGGACTGGACCTGCATATAGCATCTGATGTGGGTCAGTTCCTGATGAACCGGGCAGAATTCCTTGCCCTTGTTCAGGCTGAACCGCAGAAAATCGCTTAGCGCCCCCACCATGTCAGCGATCCGCCGCTCCTCTGTCATCAAGGCAATCCAATGGATGGAGGATAGAGTGTTGTACAGGAAATGGGGATTAATCTGCGCCTGGAGCGCATACATATCCGCCTGCTTCTTGCGTACCTCGTTGCGGATCAGCTGTTCCTTCAGCTGCTTGATGTGCTTGCCCAGCATATTGTAGCTCTGCGCCAGCCTGCCGATCTCATCATCGGAATGATTGGTATATACCGGCAGAGGCTCATCGGGATCAACCTTGGACAGAAGCCGGGTCAGCACCTTCAGCGGGTTGGTGATGCGGGATACAATAAACAGGATCAGCCCCGCGTTGACCAGGACGGAGATCGCCACCGTTGTGGCCGTAAGCTTCAGAATATAGGCATTCTGCTCAGAGTAGATCTCATAGGGGATTACTCCGACCAGCGTCCAGCCTACCAGCGGCTCCTGATAATACAGCACCGTCTTCTTGCCGCCGCCCTGGTACTGCACCGCGCCATGGGAGGGATCATTCATCTGGGCCAGCAAGCCGGGGTAGCGCTCATTGATGGATTGGCCGAGCCACCGGCTGTCGGTGGCCGACAGAATCTTGCCTTCGCTGTTGATCAGTGCTACTTCGCCATGCCCTTCTCCCAGCTTGGGCTCCGACCAGTACCGGGAAATAATCCGTTCGTCCAGACTGATGGACAGCCAGCCCAGATTGGTGTAGTTATTGATGCTCCGCAGCGGGCGGATAAAAGAAATGACTTCTTTATGGCCCGAGTAGCTTTCGATGCCGTACAGTTCCGTCCACATCTTGTCGGTTACATCCGCAATCCGGATATGCTTTTCCAGATCGCTGTGGTAGATGCTTCTGGTGGAGAGCGCCTCGGCATGCTCGTGATACAAGGTAATGTCGGTAATATAGTTCTTGGAGGTGACCAGATTGGTGACTAAGCCGACGATCTTGGTTCTGGCCCCCACGTTTTCCCATGCCGCAGGATCTCTCATGAACTGCTGAATATCGCTTTGGCCGATGAGGAACAGAGACATGCTCTCCACATCCCTGACAATAAAGCGCAGATTGCCCTGCATCTGGCGCAAGGTGTCCAGACCGGATTGCTTCATCTTCTCCTCTGTGGTCCGAGACGAGATGATATAGGCATAGATGCCGAGGAACAGCAGGGGAATCAAGGTCAGCAGCAGGATAATCAAGCTCAGCTTCCGTTGCAGCGAATATCCCATCCAGCGCCCCATGCCTATCCCTCCCGCCGTCTTGTTCTTTCGCCTCTGTCAGCCCTTGACTGCTCCGGCCGTCATCCCCTTCATCACCTGCTCCTGGAAGATCAGATAAATGATGATGGTGGGAATTACGGCGATGGTCATTGCGGCAAGAGTCAGGCTGTAATCCGTCTGGTAGCCGTCCGCAAAGTTGGCTACGCTTAGCGGCAGCGTCTTCAGACTGGACTTGCTGATGAAAACCAAAGCGAATGAAAAGTCATTCCAAAAATGCAAGAAGCTCAGGATCGTGACAGTGGACAGGGCCGGAAGTGAAACCGGCAGCATGATCCGGAAGAATACGCCCCACAAGCCTGCTCCGTCCATATAGGCCGCTTCTTCAATTTCCTTGGGAATACCCAGCAAATAGGCGGTCAGAACGAAGATGGCCGTCGGCAGGGCAAAGGCGCTGTAAGGCAGAATCAAGGCCCAATAGGTATTGAGCAGAGTCATCTGCTTCATTAATATGAATAACGGGACCAGGGTGCTGTGAATGGGAATCAGCATCCCTACCACGAAGAATGCAAGGATAAAGGCCTTGAAGCGGAACCTGAACCGGGACAGCACATAGGAGGCCAATGCGGCGATAAACAGGGTCAGCACCAGGGAACAAGCGGATACCAGCACCGAGTTGCTGAAGGCCGTCCCCATCTTCGCGCTCTGCCAGGCCTTGGCGAAGTTCTCCGTCTGCCAGGCCGCCGGCAGGCCGAAGGGGGTATTGACGAATTCTGCATTGGACTTGAACGCGCTGATGAACAACCAGAACAACGGATACAACGCTAAAATACCATAGAGCGTAAGCAGTGTCCATATAACGGCACCCTTCAGGCGTTTCCAGCCGGCACGCACCCTAGCCGTCTGAACCCGTGCAAGCGTAACTGATGTATTCATCCTGCCATCCCTTCCTTTCGCGCCGTTCTTCTTTGTTTGCGGCTCATGAGCCATTGGGAGGTGCCAATGAACGTGAGACTGATCAGAATGATCGACGTGGAGATAGCGCTGCCGAAGCCGTACCGGTAGGAGGAGAATGTTGAATTGTACATATAAGTGGCGAGCAGCTCTGTGGCATGGGCGGGTCCGCCCTTGGTCATCACGTACACCAGATCAAAGGATTTCAGGCTGCCGGAGATGCACAGCACAATGGCCACCTGAACCGTGCTCCAGATCATGGGAAGCGTCACCGACACAAGTTTTCTTGCCCCTTCGGCCCCGTCCATCTTGGCCGCGTCGTGAATCTCGCCGGGGATATTCTGCAGAGCAGAGATGAAGATGATCAGGTACAGTCCCACAAAGCTCCAGATCAAGGGCGGCGTCAAGGAAAAGATGGCGATCTTGGGGTCAGACAGCCATTGCAGCTTCCAGCCCGACAGTCCCAGGCGGTCCAGCAAAAAGTTCAGGATGCCGATCTGCGGATGGTAGATGTACTGCCAGATCATCCCGATGACAACCGAAGACAGCACCATGGGCATAAATACAGCGGAACGGAGAAACCGCTGCAGATAGCTGCCCTTGTGCAGCATTATCGCCAGCACCAGCGCAATCGGCACTTGACCGAAAACGGAGGCCAACACGAAGATCACATTATTTTTTAACGCCCGCCAGAAAATGGTATCATGCAGCGCTTCCACATAGTTGTCCAGTCCGATAAATTTGGCCGCGCCGATTCCCTTCCAGTCAAAGAAGCCGTAATAGGCGGACCAAAGGACCGGAACGAATACAAACAGGGCATAGATCAGCACAGCAGGCAGCAAGCCGACGGCTACGAAACGGCGCACCTGGCTTTCTCTCATTTTCTTCACTCCCTCTCCCGGGTATCCAAATAATTCCCTTGTTACAATATCGGCCCTCCCGGAGGGAGGGCCGGCTTCGGCTTCCGCTTGGCTTACTTGCCCAATGCCCCTGCCTGGGCATCCTGGACTTTCTTGGCGACGGCTTCGGGAGTGCTTCCCATCAGCAGCTCCTGCAAACCGTTATTGATAACATCCACTGCGGCGGAGCTGAGCTTGGAATCATATACCGGAGAGATTTTCACTGTCTTCATCAGCTCATGGAGTTCTACGAACAGCGGGTGGGCCTTGCTCTTATCCAACTCGATCTTGTAGCTGACCAGAGTGCTGCTTCCCAGCGTCGCCTTTTGCCCGTCCGGACCGGACAGCGCGTACAGCAGCATCTCCGCCATCTCTTTCTTCGCTCCCGTCAGCTTCTTGCTCATGCCCATACCTGTTCCTACAACACCGGCAGTCATCTGAGCCTGCCCTTTGCCTCCGTTAACCGGCGGCAGAATGGTCACATGGGTATGGTCCAGCACGTCCTTGGGAGCGTTGTTCACCACATCGGCCATAGCCCAGCCGCCGTTGATGAACATGGCCGCTTTACCCTGATAAAACAGCTGGTTCATCTGATTTTGGTCGATGCTGTTGTAGCCTTCCTGGAAGGCCTTGATTTTGCCCAAATCCTGAAGCACGGTCAGAGCCTGGATGAATTCGGGATCGGTAAACTTCGCCCCGTCCTGGTTGACGGCCTTGACAAACCATTCCGTGCCGGTTACCCGGTCGGCAATGGTGCTGAAGATAGTGGATTGCACCACCCAGTTGGCCTTATTCCCCAAGGAAATGGGAATCACATTGTTCTTATTGAAGGTGTCGATGGCGGCTTTTAATTCATCCCAGGTCTTGGGAACCTTCACATTATATTTGTCGAAGATGGCTTGGTTGTAATAGATGAAGGAGCTTGGCGCCAAATTCATGGGGACGGAGTAAATCTTCCCGTCCACCGTATACCCGTCCAGCGCATTGGGGATGAAATTGTTCTTCCACTCCGGCTTGCTGTCCAAAAAGGCGCCGATAGGCTGAAGCAGATCTCCCTTCACGAATTCCTTGGTCATGGCATCCGGCCACATAACGAACAGATCCGGCATTTCATTGGCCGCGGCAACCGTTCTCAGCCGGGTCTTCAATCCGTCAGAGGGCAATCCCTCCTGCTCCAATGTCACTCCCGGGTTCTGGGATGCAAAATCGTCCAGGATCTTTCTCATGGCAATGGATTTGGCATCCTGCCCCGTCCAGTTATGCCAGACGCTTAAGGTAATCTTCTCGGCAGGCTTGCCGCTTGCACCACCTGCCGCAGCGGATGAACCATCTGTATTGTCATTGCCTCCGCACCCCGCTGCAAGGGCTCCTGCCATGACCAGCGATAAACCGGCTCCCAACCACTTCTTCATATTCAAGTACCTCCCTTGTTTGATCTGCCCTTATTGTAAGCGGTGTCTTCGCTATCCGTAAGGTGACAAACATCGGCTTCAGGGGGGAGAAATATCAGTTCCGCCAGGCAGCCTCACCGGTAAATTCCGTCAGGGCGGCCAACAGCGCCTTCACATAGCCCACAGCATAGGCCCATCCCACCCAGGGGATTGCCCCACGGTCCATCTCAAGGGAGGTGATATGGTCGGGGTTGATGCAGCCGTTATAGCCCACCTTATGGAGCGCCAGCAGAATCCTGGCCATATTCATGTGCCCATCGTCCAGCATGGCCTCCTCAAAAGCTCCGGCGGTAGCCAGACTGCCGCGGATGTTGCGGAAGTGGACCAGACGGATCTTGTCCTTGCGTCCGTATTGATAGATTTCATCCAATACCAGCGGGGTGCCTCCCGCTTCTCCACGGGTGCCCACACAATAGATCAGCCCTACATTACGGCTGGGATACGCATCAATAATCCGGTGGAAGCCCAATCCTCCAAACGGGGTATTGTGGTGAGGCGTATCAGAGGGATGGACCACCAGATTGACGTTGTACTCCTCCGCCAAAGGCACCAGCCTGCCATACACCAGGTCAAATCGCCGCCACCAGCCCGCAAGCTGCTCTATCGTTGGGGCAGGATTCGCTGACCGCAGCAAGGTTTCACCACGGGCGATGGAGCCTCCGCGGTGAACGGCAGAGTAATTCTCGGCCATATGGGGAAATACATCCCCGGCAAACCGTTGGCGGATCAGGGTGAGTCCGGCTTCGCTGAACACCTTCAACGCCAGGGCGGCATGCTCCAGCTCCTGCTCCGAGCCGGGGTTGTCCAGCATGAAGGCTTCGCTGAAATCGGGAAGAGTAACCCGGTTGATCTCCATGCCGAAGGAGCGGATCCTTCTTTTGAGCTGAAGCAGCCGGTCCAGGTCCGGATATCCCTGCTCCCGTACTCCGGGAAATGATCCGCCCATGGTAAGGTCCAGACAGTCTACACCCAACTGGCACATCTGCTTCAGATCGCTGTCGTCGAGATCACAGCTTTTTACTTGTATCGATACTCTCATCATTTGTCTCAACCTCCGATTTTATAACAAACTCTGCTTGCAGCCGCTTTCATTGTAAGGGTATGGAACCGAAAATGTAAGGGGGGAAATATCGGATTCGAGGGGGGATTATATCAGCCTATGCCTTCACATAAAAACAGCCCCTCCGCAGTAGCGGAACAGGCTGTCACAGGTTCGCGGAAGCATGCCGCCGCGGATTACTTCGCCAAGGCATTCTTCAATTCGTCGGGCGTGCGTTCCCACCACTGGGGGTTATGGCTGATCAGAAGCCGACGGAGCACGTCCTTCTCCTGCGGGTCCAGATTATCCACCAGCACATGGCGCTTCATGGCTTTATCCATCCGGTTCACATGATCGGCGAGCACCTTCCAGCCTTTCTTCGCCTCCTCATCCACCAGCAGCTCGCATGCCGCCAAGCCGCCGTAGAACTGTCCCTCCGCATCCCGGTCCACCGCCACCCAGACAATCCAGCATTTGCGGCCGTTTGGCACTTCACTTTTGTCTGAGGTGAACTTGATGCCCTTCTCCAGTCTGCTCTTGGCATGGAGCGTGCCGCTGTCCACATAGGCTTCACCGCCATCGATGATAACCCCGGATACACTGGACAGATCAATGGCGCCCGCACCGAAACCTTTATGCTTCACATTGCCGCTTACAATATTAAGGCCGCCGGGCTTCTTGCCTTTGCTCTCGATATCCATCTATTATCCACCGCCATCGTCAGGTCTTTGGGCAGCCGGCTTTGGCTGCTGCTCTTTAACTGTAACATAATCTCCACATTTCCACCAACGGACAGCAACTTCATTTTACCCTGCAGCGTCTATTTAAAATGGAAATATATTCTGTATATTTGGCAATAATTCGGAGGGATTTCATAGCATGCTGCGAACCGGATTGATCCGATTCACCCTGGCGTCAGGCCTGCTGGCCTCAGGCCTTGCCCTCGCTTCCTGCGACCAGGCAGCAGATGAGCTGCCGCCCGCCTCTCTCCCGGCAACGTCTCCGGCAGCATCTTCGCCCATATCTTCGGCGGCATCCCTCCCGCCCCCTTCGACGGGGGCTGCCGTTCTCACGCCCAAACAAAAGGAGCAGGAACAGACACTGGCCGCCAGATACAAGCAGCATGCCATAACCGTGCTGGGACTGGTGCCCGCCTCCGCCAACAGCCCCTCGATTGTCCGCGTGAAACAAATGGAGGCTCCCGGCCTGGATACGGAGCCTGTTTACCGGGATATATTCTATCAAACGTATCATCTTCTGGAAGGACAGCCCTTCCAAATCAAGGATGAATCAGGAGCCGTCATTGCAGAGGCGGACACTGTCCGGCCGAAGGAATTCCAGCTGGCGAAGATCAACGGGTTGACCGGCTTTTTTCAAAAGGAAAGCAGCAGACACTACAGCTACATTGCACCGGTTAGCTCTCCAGAGCCCAATGCCCTGCTCAAGGGATTCGTCAAGGGAAACTGGGGACCGGAGGCCGCTGCCGCGATGCTCGGGGTTCCGGACAGTTATTCCAACCATTATGATATTTTCTTCAAGCAGGGAGTGGAAGTAGAGCAGCGGCAAAGGGTGTTCTCCCTTTTATTCCGCAAGCGGTATGCAGAGCCCGTTATCGGCTCGATCGGCACTTCGTCCAAGCAAGAAGAGATCGAAGCAGCCCTGGGCAAGCCGCCGTTTCAGGATCAAGGGCAGGATCCGGTGTTCGGCTACAAGCTGGAGTCTTATTATATTTTCTTCGCCGGGGCGGCTGCTCCCTACGATATTGCGGTGTATCCCGGAAGCGGGTGGAAAGGGACTGAGGGCGGGGCAGCACCCGGCTCCGGGAGCAATCATGATCTGGCAGCGCTTCTCCGAAGCCGCGCGCAGGCGGGGGGACTGGAAGCAATGGGCACGATGGATGAGATGAAGCTGAGGTGGCCGGACTACGACCGCCTGGACAACGCCCGCGGCAGCTATATCCTGTCGTATGTCTCTTCCGGTATTGAGGCCGATATTAACTATGAAGAGCAGGCGGAGCCTTACATCCAGGTATACGGCAATTACGAAGGTCCGCTGACGGAGAGCATCCGTCTGCCGGAGGATGCGGCCGCGCTTGCCGCTTTGCCGGAACCGCCGTATCCTTACCTCCTGCGGCTGCACCAGGATCTGGTCTTCCTGCAGGAACAGCGGCGGCTGGCGGGAGAACGCTACATCCGGGAGCGGGCCGCCCATTCGCAGGCCGTCTCGCCCGACGGTGCCAAGATTGTTATCCCCAATGACAACACCAGCTATGACAGCAGAAGTTTTTATGTGCTGCATCCCGCCGGAGAGGAGCCTGACCGGGAAATCCATGTGGGCAACTTCTCCAGCTCCTTCACCTGGCTTAATAACCGTTACTTGATTTTTGTGGAATCCATGTACGGCATTACGGGCTACGACACCAAGCTGAACAAGGAGTTCGATGTGGACGTGGACACCACCCCTGCCGACTTATACAAGCTGGAGCAGGTCAAGGACGGCAAAATCACCTATACCAAGGACAATATCAAGCGGGAGTTGTCCTATTCCTTTAAGGCTAATGGAGATCTTGTACTGAACTGATGCCCCCATTCCATTTATAATGAGTCGGCAGCAGCGTCAGAGATTTATAACGCGGCAGCGGCGGCGTTCAGCTTTTCTAGGGCTTGCCCATATGCGGGGAAGCCCTTCAGCGGCTGAAATTCCTCTTCCCGGGGCAGGGTTTGGAACAATTTTTTCCGGAGCACCTTCTGTCCTTCAGGATCAACCTCCAGCCGGATGTCTCCAAAGTAAGGGCTCCCCTCATGGTCGTAACCGGCAGCAAGCAGTCTGTCCGCATAGACTGCGAACCAGTCTGCCGCCTCTTCCAGCCGGCCTGCCTTAAGGTGCAGCCGGCTTAAGTTGTAAGCCGCAGAACCCAGCCCGATCGAGAACATCTCCTCCAATTGGTGAGCGGTATTCAGATATAATGCAGCCCGGGCGAAGGGCTGTCCGCCCTCTGCGGCTTCTATAGCTTTCACGGCTTCTGTGGCTTCTGTGGTTTCCTCCGGGTTCCCCGTCTGTTCCGTCTCCTCCGCCATGGCACTATTGGCCATCACAATCAGCATCAGGTTGGCCTGAGTCAAATCATGCAGCAGCTTTTTGGCGCAGAGATTGGCTGCTTCCTTGTGCTTCCCTTGCCGCATGAGGAGAGTGGGATACAGGGTCATGGGATCGAAGAAAGCTTGGGGGAGCTCCTTAAGCGCGTCTTCGCTGGCCTGATAGTTTTCCAGAACCATCTGGGTATGGGCCAGAGAGAACAGAGCAGCATGCCTGTAATCCCCGTCCCCGCTATCGGCCACCTGCCGGAACAAGGCCAATGATTCCCGGCGCTTCTCCTCGATAAATGCAGGACTGTCAAGCTCGGACATCATCAGATACATTTCATTTAAGGCCGCCACAATATATTTCAGCCGGAAGCTGGTGGGATACTCCTCCAGATACGCCCGCCCCCGCGCCTCTCCCGCCTCGTATCCCTGATGGATGAACAGATCGGCCAGTTCCCGCTTGATCCGGCCGGCCTCAGCCTCCGACGGCTCCCGCTGAAAGGACAGCAAAATATCCAACGATGTATGCAGAGCTCGGGCCAACGGGGCAAGCAGCGCGATATCCGGCGCCGAATTGCCGTTCTCCCATTTGCTTACCGCGCCTGCCGAAACTCCAACCATCGCCGCCAATTGCTCCTGGGTGATCCCCCTTCCTTTCCGCAAAAACAAAATGGTTTGCCCGATATGAGCTTTGTTCATCATGTAAAATTCTCCTTCCCGTATTCTTCTGTCCATTCATCTTAAACCCGTTTGTCCGCATCCACAATGGAGGCAAAGTCGCTTAACGCGATACAAAACTGGAGCAGCGCTCCACCTCCACCTTGTTGCCGGCGGCACAATATGCGGTTCACCCAGCAGGAAGATTTGTCCCAACCGACTTTGCCGCCGGAGATATATTTGTCCCAACCGCCTCATATACATCCTTTAGACGCTTGTCAACGGGGTGAAATGAGAAATGAAGCCGAATCTGTCAAACCGCATGTTCCAGTGGACGCTGGCTCTTGTATTCGGACTGGCTGTCACCATAACCGTCTCCTCCTTCTTTAACCGGGAAGACGAAGCATTCCGCACGGTGTACGGGGATGAGCCATCCGCCGGAGAATCCCTGTCCATGGAGATTCCCCGCCCTCCTGTGTATGAATCTTCCCCTGTGCTCAGCAACAGGCTGGTGGAGTACCACATTGCCGCAGCTCTTCAGCCGGAGCAAAAGTCGATTCAAGCCGCCCAGACGGTAACCTGGCAGAATCCGGGAAGCAAACCCGTCACAGAGCTGTATTTGCACTTGTATCCCAACGCCTTCTCCGGAAAAAAAACCACCTTCATGGCCGAATCGGGCGGCCAGTTAAGAGGCGACAAGCAGCAAGGGGACAGCTACGGCCGTATGGAGCTTCAATCCCTCGCAACAGAGCAGGGAGTCAACCTCATGGAGAGGCTGACTTATGTCCAGCCCGATGACGGAAACAAGAACGACCGCTCCCTGGTAAAAGTAGCATTGCTTGAACCCGTATTCCCCGGCGGCAAAATCACCCTGCGTATGGATTATCAGGTAAAGATGCCCCAGGTTTTCGCCAGAATGGGCTATTCGGGTGACTTCTACATGGCGGGGCAATGGTTCCCCAAGCTGGCCAAGTATGAGCCCGCCGGGACGCGCGGCCGGACCGAAGACGGCTGGAATCTGCATCAGTATCATGGCAACTCCGAGTTCTATGCCGATTTTGGCATCTATGATGTGAAAATTAAGGTTCCCTCTTCCTACACTGTGGCTGCCACCGGTTTTCCAACCAAGCCGGCCGTGATCGAGAATGATGAGAAGACCTACCGTTTCTATGCGGATGATGTGCATGATTTCGCCTGGTCCGCTTCCCCGGATTTCATCTATGTGGAGGAACCCTTCTCCTCGCCCAATATTCCCGGGGTCAAAATCAAGCTGTATCTGGACCCGGCTCATGAGCATCTGAGAGCCCGTTATCTGGCTGCCGCCAAAAAATCACTGGCCCGTTACAGCGAGTGGTACGGCCAATATCCTTACTCCACCCTAAGCGTTGTGGTGCCGCCGGAGGGGGGCAACGGAGCGGGGGGCATGGAATATCCCACTCTGGTCACCGCCTGGGGCGCGGGGGACAACAACCCCGGACTGGAGCTGGAGCGTGTAGTGGTCCACGAGATCGGACACCAGTTCTGGTACGGCATGGTAGCCTCCAATGAGTTCGAAGAGGCTTGGCTGGATGAGGGCTTCACTTCCTATGCGGAAGACAAGGTGATGGAGAAGGAATATGGAGTGAGTCCCAATCTGCCCATTGAGGCCAGCTATATTACCTCTCCGGAACCCCTTACCCGCTACTCCTGGGAATTCGGGAGCCATGACGAATATGCAGAGAACGTCTACACCCGGGGCAAACTGGTGCTGCACGCCATTGAGAAGGAAGTCGGCGCGGACATGATGAACAAGGTCATGCGGGGCTACTTCCAGCGTTGGAAGTTCAAGCATCCGGCCACCGCCGACTTTCAGGCTATGCTGGAGAGTAAGACGGGGAAGAGCTGGGCGGAATTTTTTGACCAATTTGTTTACGGCGGGCAGATGGTGGATTATGAGGCAGCCGGCATTAAGGTGGAGAAAACGGGAGCAGACGGAAATTACAACAATCAAGCGCTGATCCGCAAGAAAGGTGCTGCAACCGGATCCGTTCCCATCCGCTTCCGCTTCACAGACGGAACAGTAGTCGATAAAACCTGGGATGGGCAGGGCAGCGAAATTCTGTTCACCCTCTCCCATAGCGCGCCGCTGGATTGGGTGTTTATTGATCCGGACTACTCGCTTGTGCTGGAAAATAAACATATCAACAACTTCATGAAGCATGAAATTGACAACCGGAGCAACATCCGCCTGAATATCGGCATAACCCGGTTGGTGGAGACCTTGTTCGACTGGCTTGTTTGGTAAGAGGCAGCCAGCCTATGCTTCCGATGCCGGTTTTTTCTCATAACCGCTTCGCCCGGCCTATGGAACTCAAAAACTCAAGTGTATGCTTCCGATGCCAGTTTTTTCGTATAACCGCTTCGCCGGCTTATGGAACTCAAAAACTCTTAGGAGGATCAGCCCATGTTCCATTATATCAACAAGGGCTTCCACGCCACCCTGCGGCAGCCGTTTCCCGTGCTGGTGTTGTTCTTGTACCGGTTCTGCTGGGGGATTGTGCTGTATAAGCTATGCCAATCCATCGTGCTGCCTCTGCTGCACCGGTATCCTGGCGATAGCGGCTTTGAATCGCAGACCCGGCTGTTTCTCGCCGAAGGCCAGTTTGTTCTGCTTAAGACCGATATCAGTCATTCTGTCATTTGGCTGCTTGCAGTTCTGCTGGTCTTGAGGATGGTATGTACTCCCCTTCTCAATGCAGGTCTGTTTTACTCCTTGTCCAATACCCACTTCAACGCGGGATACCGGTTCGTAAGGGGAATTGCCGAGCACTGGCGCAGCTATACCTTGTTGTACGCGGCGAAGACAGCGCTCACTCTGCTGCCTCTCTGGTGGATAAGCCCCAAGCTGCAAGCCTCCTTCGCCACGGCGGCCTCCTATACTGACTTGGCCTACGGCATGCTGCCCCAGTTGGGATTTCTGGCGGTTTACAGTTTTTTAATACATCTGCTGTTTGTGTACCTGCAATTCGGCAGGGTCCAAGCCGATTCCATTCTTCGAACACTGGGCACGGCCCTGCGTTCCCTTCCGCTCATGCTGGGGATATCCGTTCTGATCTTGCTGGCAACAGCACTATGCTCTCTAGCGGTTCTCTCCTCCACCATCATGTGGGCCGGCTTCTGGATGCTGGTTGTCTATCAGGCTTACCGCTTCTTCCAGACCCTGTTCAGCGTCTGGGCCATCGCCGCCCAACACGAGCTCTATATGACCAAAGCAGGCTGGAAATAACTGCTCCCGTCCTTTCATTCAACAGTGGTACCGTGCAGCGGCATGTAAGTCTGATCTTTCAAGGAAGAACGCCTGACAGCGTTCTTCGACGCCGTGCGCGTTTATCCGGAAATCAAACGATCATCCCCGCAGATGCTATTCTGCCGTTTCCAAAAAAATGACCCCTTATCCCGCAATTGCCGGGAGAGGAGGTCATTTTTTTATGCGACGGCAAAATGAATAAACAAGGCAGCGAGGCCGGCATTGATGCTTGCCGTGACGGTCCAGTCCAGGCTTGAAGAACAGCCAAAAAGCTTGATGGGCGGGGTTTCGGGAGGGGGAGTGTTTCTGTGTACGAGCTTAACGGACATGAGCGCTCTTATCGGGCCAAAAACAAGGGGTTTGGAATTCTAACGGACTCACGCGCTCTTATGCGACTCCTATACACCCCATCCAGAGGGTTTTGGGCATAATAAGGTTTCTCAGGTCCGTCATATGTTTCAACCCCCGTTTTTTCCGCCAATAAGGTCATCTGTGTCCCTTAGCACTCTCGGCGCTCTCGGCACACTTAGCACTCTTTCCACTCCGGCACTCTTGGCACTCTCAGCACTCTAGGCGCTCTCGGCACTCTTGCCACTCTCCGTACTCTCAGCACTCTCGGCACTCTTGCCACTCTCCGTACTCTTGCCACCAGCGCCCATCATTTTATTGCAGTTCTCCGCCTATCTGCGGCGGCTTATCGCCCCGGATGCTCCGCATCGGCATTTTCCGCCTAAATACCTATGGGCGACAGCAACAAAATGCGACTAAAGATGGAAAAAATCGGCTTTCAGTTACAATGTAAACGTTATCGATTCGACCAGAATGTGACAAAAGTATGAAACCTCCTCGGTTTCTGAAGATATTCTTAAGTTTTTCATAAAAACCAAGAAGGGATTTGTCCCATAATGCAGAATCTATAGAACTGGAAAAAATAAAATGCCGAATTCCCGTAAGGGAAACGGGGGAACCATCTTGGGTGAATTGGCTTCGATTACATAGTTGCCATAGGGAACCTTCAACCGAATCCTCCAGCTAACCTCGTAGGCACCAGGAAGGGGCATTATGGCTTGTTCAAGAAGTCTGTTGTTCTGTTGGTCTCCGTTGTCATGTTGCTAACGTTCTCAGCGGGTACCGTTATGGCGGCCACTCCGTTGAATGAGAAGATCGATGCTTTAATTGGAACCCCTTACAAGTATGCGGGAACCACTACCAAGGGCTTCGACTGCTCCGGCTTCACAAGCTACCTGTTCGACCAGCTCGGCATTGAATTGCCGCACAGCTCCAAATCCCAGAATGATGAAGGCTACTGGATCGACAAATCCGAGCTTCGTCCGGGAGATTTGGTGTTCTTCAACACCAGCGGCAAAGGCATTTCCCATGTAGGCGTGTACATCGGGGACGGAATGTTCGCGCATTCCGCCAGCGATATCGGGGTTACCAAGAGCAGCCTCGATGAAGCCTATTACAAGAAACGCTACGTCTCTGCCCGTCGCGTCCTGTGGGAGGAAATCTACACTCAGATAACCACTGAGCCTGCAGCGTAAACGCCTGATCACCTCCAATGCCTTTTTCGTTCCATACGAAAACTGTATCACTCCAAACACCCTTTGTTCGGGAATACCCGGGCAGGGGGTGTTTTAATTTCCTTCATGGGCCGGACCGCCGGGACGGGCCGCGGTATTGAAAAAGCGGAACATAACATATATATTATGGAAGAGCAGCATGGCCCTCTTTTTATTAATGGCTGTCCCATGACGCGCGCGAGGCGGCGCCTTGGAGGAAGAAGTATCCGAAATCCTTTCCCGACATAATGTTTTTAACCGCGTTCTCTTCATATTGAAACGGCCATATCTAGCGATTTTCCCAAAAAAATGTTGGAGGTATTCTGCCAAATGATCATCAAGCCTAAAATTCGCGGCTTCATCTGCACCACCGCCCACCCTACCGGCTGTGAAGAGCATGTGAACCGCCAGATTGAATTCGTCCAAAGCCGGCCGGCCGTTCAAGGTGCGAAGAAGGTGCTCGTCATAGGGGCATCGACAGGTTATGGCCTGGCCTCCCGGATTGCGGCCACCTTCGGAATGGGCGCCGACACCATCGGCCTGTGCTTCGAGCGGTCTGCTGCCGATGAACGTACAGGCACGGCAGGCTGGTATAATACCGCTGCCTTTGAGAAGGCGGCCCGCGCCGCCGGGTTTACGGCGGAGAGCATCAACGGGGATGCCTTCTCAACCGAGATTAAAGAGCAGGCCGTCAAGCTGGTCAGAGAAAAGCTGGGCAAGGTGGATCTGGTTGTCTACAGCATCGCCTCCCCCAGACGGACCGACCCGGTTACCGGGGAAACCTGCAATTCCGTGCTGAAGCCCATCGGGCAAGCCTATTCCAACAAAACGGTCAATGTTCAGAATGGCATCGTCAGTGAAATTACGCTGGAGGGTGCCAGTGAGGAGGAAATCCGCCATACCGTCAAGGTCATGGGCGGGGAGGATTGGACCCTGTGGATGGATCTGCTGGCCAAGGAAGACCTTCTGGCAGATGGCGTTCTTACCTTGGCCTATTCCTATATTGGCCCGGAGGTTACCCATGCCATCTACCGCGAAGGCACCATCGGCAGGGCCAAGGACCATCTGGAGGCTACGGCCCATAAGCTGACACAGCAGCTTCAGCCATATAACGGCCGCGCTTTCGTCTCCGTCAACAAGGCGCTGGTGACCCAGGCCAGCTCCGCCATTCCGGTTGTGCCGCTGTATATCTCCATGCTGTACAAGCTCATGAAGGAAAACGGCACCCATGAGGGCTGCATTGAACAGATGCAGCGCATGTATGAGCGGATCTACACCGGCGGCGGCCAGGTTCTCACTGATGAGCAGGGACGCATCCGGATGGATGACTGGGAGATGGATGAAGAGATTCAAGCAATGATTACCCGGATGTGGATTACAGTCTCCACCGAAACGCTCCCGGAGCTTGGGGATCTGGAAGAGTACCGCCGGGAATTCCTGCAGCTGTTCGGATTCGGCTTCGACAACGTGGATTACGAGGCGGATGTCAATCCTAACGTACAGCTATAAGGACAAGCGTCGCACGGCGTCGTATTGATGCCATACGTTGCCGGAGCAGCCTAAGCATATTTGCAACCCGACGTCGAACATGTCCCTCAGATTAAATATCCATAACCCCCCGGGCAGAAGCCTGTCCTGCGTTTGTGCAGGGCAGGCTTCTGCCTGCTGTAAGCCATTGACAATCATTCCGGTTGGAAGTAGACTATGTACATCTTTCGACCGCTGTTCAATTTTATCAACAAGCTTTGCAACGGGAAGCCGGCAGTTCCGCCTTCATTTTTGTCCTTCTCGCAAAGCTTGGTTGCTGCAGCATGTCCTGACAGGAGTATAAACAATAATGAGAGTTTTTGGACAGAACAATTCCAGAGAGATGAATGTTTTTCTGGCCGCCTGCCTGATCAATGCCACAGGCAGCGCTCTGATGTGGCCGCTGGTATCCATGTATGTGTTTGATGAGTTGGGCAGGAGCATGACCGACGCCGGATTGGTGATTCTGGTGCAATCCCTGGGCGGCATCATCGGGCAGCTGCTGGGCGGAGCGCTCTATCACCGCGCAGGCGTGAAGCGCCTGGTAGTAGGCTCCTTGGCCATGAACGCCTTGGGTCTGTTCGCTCTGCCGTTCATAAGCGGCAACTGGATCTTGTTCATCGCAGCCATGGCCTTCATCGGGCTGTTCAATGCCCTGTCCATGCCTGCCATCCAATCGTTCATCGGCTTCCGCTTCACGGAACGGAGAGCCGAGATGTTCAATACGGTGTACGTGGCGAACAATATCGGGGTTGCTCTGGGTACAGCGCTGAGCGGCTTTCTCGCGGACATTTCCTATTCCCTGAGCTTCATTGCCAACGGAGCTTCCTCGGCGTTCTTCGCGGTATTTTTTCTGATTTATCTGCAGAAGGTGAAGAGCGGCGAGGCGCCGGCCGTGCAAGAGACCGGACAAAAGCCGGATGCGGCAGATAACCCCGGAACGAGACTGCTGCTGGGGAATATACGCCTATATCTGTTCATGGCAGTAGGCATCCTGCTGCTGCATGTGGGGAATTCCATGTGGAATACGGGAGTATCCCCGTTTATCGTAGGAGAGGGATTGCCCAAGAAGGCATACGGCTTCCTCTGGACACTGAACGGGATTCTGATCTTCGCCGCCCAGCCGGTGATCAGCTTGATCAAGAAATACGCAGCCAAATCCCTCACGGCCCAGATGACTGCCAGCAGTATCTTCTATGCTGCGGGGTATGCCTGCATTCTGGCTATGCATAACTATCCCGGCATGGTGTTGGGCATGATTCTGGCCACCTTCGGAGAAATGCTCATCTCCCCGGCTATGCCCGCCTATCTCTCGGAGCATAGCGGCAAGCATGCTCCCTTCTATATCGGCCTGACCGGCGGGATCGGAGCGGCAGGCCGGGTAGTGGGCCCCTATGTGATGGGCAGCCTGTATGACAGCGGCGGTCTGCAGCCAGTCACATGGCTGGCGGTAGGAACCGCAGTCTTATCCGCCGGCTTCTACTACCTCCACGCTTATCTGAACAGGACCCGGCAGGAACAGTCCGGATGCCAAAAAGAGCCCTCCGCCGCATTGTAGAATGCGGAAGGGCTCTTTTCTTCACCTGCTTCTCTATATCGCTTCTGACGTGGAGATTACTTCCGTGCCGCCTTCTCCCGCATGGGAAACATCCTGCTGCAGCCAGGCTCTGACCCGGGCCAACTGGGCCTGTGCGTCCCGGTAGCCCAACTCGTAGAGCTCCTCCAGCCGGGGCTTATCCTTGGTCATCCTGCCCACCTCAATAACGGATGTAGGCCGGATTAGAATAACATGACCCTGCTTTTCCATCTCCTCTGCCTGTTCAAGGGAATCATTGTACACCCGGTAACGCCGGGCCAGCGCATCCACCAGACCCGGATAACGGCCATATGCACCCTTGGCCAGCCAGGTATGCTTGAAGGGAGTCTTGCGGTAGCCCTCAGGCTTGGTGGAGATCACAATATGCCTGCTGTTGCCGTCGGCAATGGACTTGCTTAAGGGAATAGGAGCGGTGATGCCCCCGTCGAACAGCACCCGGCCGTCTTCCCGCACCGGCTTCGAGACGAAGGGAAGGCTGCTTGACGCCTGGATCATGGCGAGAATATTGCCCCTGTGCCTGGTTTCGCTTTTCTCCACATACAGCGTTTCTCCCGTAACGGCATCGGTCATCCCCACCCACAGCTGTCCCGGGGCCTGATAGAACATGTCAAAGTCAAAAGGGACCAGCTTGTTCGGGATCTCATCGAAGATCAGTTTCCAGCCGAAGATGCTCCCCTCGCGAAAAAGGTTGCCGAGACTTACGTATCGTGGATGTGTGACATAATCGATGGTTACCCGCTTGTTGCGGCCCTTCTGCCTGGAAACGTAAGAGGCCGCATTGCAGGCCCCCGCCGATACTCCAACTACATAAGGAATATGGATGCCGTGCTCCAGAAAACATTCCAGAACACCACCGGTATACACGCCTCTCATACCGCCGCCTTCCAAAACCAGTCCCACTTGCCCCATGGCGCTTCCTTCTTTCTTCGAACAATATAAAAAGGATTATAAAGGAAACTGCGCACCGTCGCAAGGGCACTGCGAAGGCCTATCCAGGTTCTTCCTGCAACCTTTGGCCCGCTCCCTGCGTCTGAAAGGTCAACAACGGATAAGGATGTGATAAGAATGAGAAAGTGGAGTTACATTATCCCCATGTTTATGGCGCTGCTTCTGGTCTTTGGCACAACCGCGTCCGCGTTTGACGATCTGCCTGCGGGTGCGGACCGCGACAAGATTATGTCCTTGAAGGAGCAGGGAATCGTCAGCGGCTATGGCAGCTTGTTCCGCGGAGAGCAGCGGCTTACCAACGCCGAAGGCATTCACTTGATCGTCAAGTCCACCGGCCTTAGCCTGGCGGCGTTCCAATTCTTCAAGGCGCCTCTGGCCAGCGATTCCTTCGACAATGTGGACAACGACGCATGGTACGCCGATTCCTTCATTATCGCTGCGGTCAACGGCGTGGGTGTGCCGCGGGACATCAAGCCCAATGAGGAGATGACCCGGGAAGCTTATGCCCATTATCTGCATCATGCACTGATGCTTACCGGCGAGTATGCTTTTACCGAGATGTACTTCCAGTTGTCCGATGCTGGAGAAGTAACCGCTGAATACATGAACAGCCTGCAAGTCCTGATGAACGGCAAAATCATTGCACCTCCGGATGACGGTAACTTCCGTCCGAAGGAGCCGGTTACCCGCAGGGAGGCTGCGGTGTGGGCCTATAATGCCGCTGAGTTCATCGCCTCCCATGCCGAGTCGCCGTCCGGTGAAGAAGAGCCCACCGGCACGGATGTGGAGCAATCCGTCACTGCCGTCAACGATGATATCAACAAAGTCACCTTGTCCTGGGGAGAAAAGCCCCATTCCGGCTACTCGCTCACCATTGAGAGCGTAGTATTCAAGTCCGACATGACAGCAGAGATCCACTATAAGCTGCACCTGCCGGAAGAAGGCATGATGTATCCCCAGGTAATTACCACGCCGGCTGCCTCTGTCTATCTGGCTTCCGCCTATACGCCGGTAGCTGTGCTAGACCGGTAAAGCAGGAATGCAATCATAAAGGGAATGCTCCCTCTAGCCGAACAAACGGCGGGGGAGCATTCCCTATTATTCTGTCTCCTCTATAACGCGACTATTACTTTTTCAGACCCTTCTTAACCAGAAACTCGTTGAACTGCTTGGTGACCTCAGCCACGTACTTGTCCTCGCCAGCTTTCTTCAGTCTCTCATACATAGCAGGCCAGGTGGCGTCAAAATCCAATGTTCCTGTGGTAAGCCCCTTCTTGTATTCTCCCCATACCGCATTCAAGTTGGCAATCTCGGTGCTGACCGGATCGGAATTGAACTTGAAGGCGCCGATCGGGCTGACATTAGGCGTGGCGTTAATCTTCTTCGTCTGTTCCCAGACATCGGCTGGCTGGCCTTCCTTCAGGTAAGAATTGAACACGCTGCCGAATACCCAGTCCATATTGGGTTTGTAGCGGGAGTCAGCCTTCGCCTTCACTACATTATCCGAGATCTTGTCATAATGGACCCCTTCCAGGCCGTTGCACAGCAGATTGTACAGGGTCTTGTCGCTGTTGACCAGATCCAGCAGCATCATGGCCCGTTCCGGATTGGAGGATGTGCGGCTGATAGCCTGATTGGTGGTGGCGGAGTAGCCGTTGGAGAACCAGTCGGTCACGGGGATGGTAATAACCTCATTCCCGGAATTCTTGACCTTCACCTCGGTTTCTACTCCAGGCTTCAATACAGGGTTGAAGATAACCGCCATCTGTCCCTTGGTTTCAAAATCCGCCATCTTGGCCGTAGCCGCATCCTTGTAAATGTACCCGGCCTTATACCACTTGGTGGACAGCCGGAAATTATCCAGATCCTCCTGGGGATAGCGGAGCAGCGTATAGCTGGTATCCCCTTTCTTCACATAGAAATGGTCATCCAGTCCGGGGACCACCCAATACTTTTCACTGTTCAAACCGGTAACGGCGCTGGAGAAGTTGCTGCCAAACGGGATCACGCCCGGTTCATTCTGCTTAATCTGCTCGAGGAATGGCTCAATGTCCGTAATGTTCTTAATGGAAGCAGGGTCCAGATTATATTTATCCACGTAGCGTTTCTGGATGATGAAGCCCAGACGATTGCCGTTAATCTGCTGGTTGGGAATGCCGTATATTTTGTCGTCGGTGGTCAACCCATCCCACATAACCTGGGGCACATCCTTCTTCAGCGCCGGAGCATATTTGTTCAGCAGGTCATCCAGCGGCTGGATGGCTCCCTTGCGCACCAGTTCCTCAGGCTTCAACAGATAGCCGGTCCACAGGATATCGAACTTCTCTCCGGCAGCCAATACCGTATTCATCTTCTGGACATAATCACCGATGGGCACAGGCATAAGCTTGACTGTGGCATTAAGCTTTTCCTTGGTGATCTTGTTGACCTCATCCTGGATGGTCTGCTGGTCGGATTGCAGTTGGGACAGGGGATAATACCAGGTAATTTCCGCGGGAGCCAGCTTGGCCTCCGCGCTTGCCGCAGGCGATGCCCCTGCCGATGCGCTTGCCGCGGGAGCACCTTCTTCTTCATTTCCGCAGCCTGCTGCAACTGTAGCGGCCAACGACAAGGCCAACGATGCTTTCACCCATTTTTTCATTTTGCACGACCTCCTGTGTATCCTGTTATTTTCTATGTTAACCCTTTAGGGAGCCAACCGTTAGTCCTTTGACGAAAAATCTTTGGAAGAAGGGGAAGATCACCAGCATCGGTCCTCCAGCCAGAACGGCTATTGCCATCCGGGCGGAATTATTGGGGAATTCGGCCAGATTAATGCCCATCTGCTGGGAAAACTCAGAATTGGATGTGAGGAATTCCATGCTGTTCAAGATCCGTACCAGCAGGAGCTGCAAGGGCACCAGCTTCTGATTGTCAATATAGAGCATGGCGTTAAACCATTCATTCCAATAGGCGAAGGATATCAAGAGCCCCATGGTGGCCAGCGCCGGCTTGGATAACGGAATAATGATGGTAAAGAAAATCCGCAATTCTCTGGCCCCGTCTATCTTGGCCGACTCAATAATTTCCAGCGGAATTTTCGACATAAAGCCTTTCATAACCATAATGTTGAAGGGAGATAATAACACGGGAAGAATTAAAGCAAACAATGTATCCTTCAGGTGCAGGTATTGGGTAATGAGGATATACACCGGAACCAGCCCGCCGCTGAACAGCATGGTGAAGAATACATAGAAAGTGGTAATCCGGTTGTACCGGTAATCCTTTCTGGATACCACATACGCTGTCATTGCCGTCAGAAGCAGTCCGCACAGCGTACCTGCAACCGTAATAAGCGTTGTAATGCCGTAAGCGCGGAACAGCATATCCGGAGACTGGAGGATATACCGGTAAGCGTCCAGACTGAATATCTCCGGTATGAACCGGTATCCGTTCTTGATGATGCTGGGCTCGCTGGTCAACGAGACAATGACTACCAATGCGAAGGGCATGATCATAAGAATGGATATGACGATAAAAGCGAGATGGATCAAAGCCTGGTGGATCTCAAATTTGCGTGTCATCTTAATTCCTCCTGAACGTTTTGGCGAAGGCCATATCCGGCCCTGCAGCATCACCTACCATAACGAGTGATCCGGATTTATTTTTTTCACAATGCCGTTGGCCAGGAGCACCAACACCAGACCCACTACCGACTGGTAGAATCCGGTTGCCGCCGACATCCCTACATTGCCCAATTCCCTTAAGGACCGGTATACATAGGTATCAATAACATCGGTCGTGTTGAAGATAAATCCGGAGTTGTTCGGGATAAAATAATGCAGGCCAAAGTCTCCGCGGAACATGCTCCCAATGGACAGGATCAGCATGATAATCACCAGGGGCGCCAGCAGAGGAATCGTAATGCTTACGGCCATCTGGCGTTTGGTTGCCCCGTCAATCCGGGCAGCCTCGTAATACTCTCCGTTAATTCCCATGATCCCGGCGAAGTAAATCAGGGTAGAGAAGCCTACGGCCTTCCAAATATGGAATATAATCAGGATAAACGGCCAATAGCTCGAATTCTGGTACCAACTGATTGGTTCCATGCCTAAGCTGGTCAGCAATCCGTTGAGAAAGCCGTCGGAATGATTGAGAAACGCGTAGGCGATATAGCCCACCAGCACCCAGGAGAGGAAGTGGGGTAAGAACAGGGAAGTCTGGTAGAACTTCGTCCACCTGGCCCTGATTTCGTTCAGCAATACGGCGAAGAGCAGGGCGATGCAAGTAGTCAGCAGCATATACCCGATGTTATATAAAACGGTGTTGCGTGTGATCCGCCAGGCTGCATCTCCCGTGAACAGGTACCGGAAATTATCGAGTCCCGCCCAATCGCTTCCGAAGATGCCTTTATCGTACCTGTACTTTTTAAAAGCAATGATCAATCCCACCATGGGAAGATAGGCGAAGATCAGCTTGTACAGAATCCCCGGCAGGGATAAGAGAAACAGCTCTCTATTTTTCCAGAAATAATGCATTTCTCTTCTGATCAGGGATCGGGGCTTGGGCTTGCCGCCCAATGACGTTGCCGCAGGGGGCATGCCCGCACTTCCGTCCCATGCAGGGCTCTCTTTATTCAGCATAAGTTTGCTTCCTCCTGTCCGATATGCTTGCTGCAGCTTGCAGAATTAACGATAGGGCAGCGGCAGGGAAAATGGTACTGTACATACGCAAGATTCCTGTAAATCCGGCTGTACATACTCCATATTCCTGCAGCACCAAGCGCTTCCCGCCCCCCACGGACGGTGCACGCAGCCAAGCGACAGCGGATTTGTCGTGAGTAACCGATTATCGCCGTTCATTGATGCCGTGAGTTTGTCAAGAAGCCGGGCCGTTGCCCCGTTCATACTTTCTTGTGGCACAAAAAAACAATCCCCCAAAAGTGACGAGATGCTTCCATGCAAAATCCGGTTGTTTTTGGGGGAGCCCCCGAATGATAATGCGGCACAGCCTGCATTTACGTTTCTTTTTGAAAAAAACCTGGCGGAAGAATACCGCCAGGTCCTTTTTTTATTGCCAAGGGAGTAACTTCTTACGGCGTTCCCGCCCGGCCTACTCCTAACGGAAATTTTTTCCGCTAAATCTCGGCAAATACCAAAAAATGTCCTGATAGCGGAAAAAATTTCCGTTAACCTCGTCCTACACACGCCCCTGGTGCCGCCCAAGCGGCATAGAAGTCTGTTTTATGAGAAAAACTCCTATCGGGGTATTTCGAGGAAGAACGACCGCGTTTAAGCGGAAGTTTTTATCGCCAATCCGAATATTTTCCTTACGCGCTTTAGCGCTGTAAAGAATTTAAATATTCTGGCGTAAAAAAGCCCCGCAATATGCGGAGCTTGTCTACGGTTAACTCTATCCGGTACGGTTCCCTGATGCGTGATGCCTGATGCAGCAGTTAGGTTCCGTGGCACCGTCACGTGCGTTCAATTGCCGACTTCAAGCGGTATTCCTTGGGGGTGGTGCCGTATTGGCGCTTGAACAGCCTGTAGAAATAGCTTTCGTTGCCAAAGCCTACCTTCTCCATAATCTCCGCCACCGTCAGGTCCTGATGCTCCAGCATCAGCTTGGCCTGGGCCAGCCGGGTCTGGTTGATGCAGTCCACCACAGTCGCTCCCTCTTGCTCCTTGAACACCTGTCCCAGATAAACATGACTCATCCGCAGCATATCGGCGATCTTCTGGACGTTGAGATCAGGATCGGAGTAATGCTTCTCCACGATCTCCTTGACGGTGTCGGCTACCAGCCGCGCCTTCTCTTCGCGGCCGCTGGGGCGCGTATCCAATACCTGCCGGATTTCCTCCATCAGCACTATGCGGATCTCCTCCAGTGTATCCTGCTCCAGAATCCGCCGGTTGATGGTCTTCAGATTGATGGATACGGCGTTAAGCTTATTCCGGTTCATCTCGCTGAGCGTATTGTTAAGAGTCACCACCATATGCAGCAGCGCCGAAAACATATTCTCAAAGCTAAAGGTACGCACCAGCTCCATCCATTTCAACACCCCGCTGTCGATACGTTCCCAATCGCCGCTCTTCAGGCCTTCCGTCAACTGGCGCTCCAGCTCCTGGGGAATGTGGAATTGCGCACATTCCTCGTTGTCCTTCACCTTGTCCGGATCTATAATCGCCTGCTTGCCCAGGATCATCCGATAGTTGGAATGGCGCAGAGCCAGAGCATAGCAGGCGGAAATATCGCGGTAAGAGGCAAACTCCGGGCTAAGCGTCACCGAGAAAGTGATGCGGTAGAACCGGCGGACCGTGTCCTGAAGCTCCCGGAACACTTCGTGAAGCCGTTCGGATGCAAGGGTCTCTCCGCCGCTGATAATAAACACCAGATGATCGCTCTTCATGTCCGCCGCTTCACAGGAAAACATGCGGCGCAGCAGCTCCTCCCCGATATTGGAGATGGCAAAGTGCAGCAGAGGCAATGCCGCCTCGGAGGTACGGGCGGACAAATCGGTGAGGCTGTCGATCCGCACTAAAGCGAGTACCATCCTGCCATCGGGAGCGATATCCATCCCATATTGCTCTCTGTTCTGCAAAAATTCCTGCTGGCTGATGCCAGTACTGGAGCCGATCAGACTGCGCAGGTGGTACAGCTTGGCAATATTGCTCTGGGCCGCCTGATCCAGTTCCAGTTCCTTCAGCTTGCCGGTCAACTCCGAATAGCTGGAGGCAATGATGGACAGCTCATCCCGGGGCTGGCTCACCCCCTGATGTCCATGGCGCCGGACCAGGGTCATCAGATGTCCTACCGGCTTGTACAGACGGATGGAGAAATAAACGGAGAGCAGCACCGCCAACAGAACCACGGAAATGGTAACAGCGGCAGCCGTCCATTTCATCTGGCGCACGTTGCTCAGTACAGCGTCATAATCCTGGAGACTGATAATTTGCCAGTCATTCAGTCCTCTGGTCAGGTAAGTGACCCTGAACTTCTTGGAGCCATGATTATAGCTGAAATGATCCAGCGTCTTCCCGGATGAACTGATGCGCTGGAGAAGATCACTCTTCATATCCAGCTGCTCCGGCAGCAGCCGGTCATTGGAAATCAGCACCTTGCCTTCGCTGTCGGTTACAAAGATGACATCGTTCTCCCGCTCCGCCAAAGCATTAAGCGCTTTCACATTGTCCAGCATCCACATGGGCTTGATATTGAGCACGAGTACATTCCCGTTGACCGAATTGAGCGACGGCCCGTCATAGATGAAGAAAGAGAACACATCCAAGCCGTCCCTGGAGGGTTCCAGACTCATGGGGATAAGCTGAAGCTTGGGCACCGCCTGATGGGCGGACATATAATCCGAGAGCGTGCCGTACAGCAGATTGCTGTCGGCGGTATGATTTTGCGAAGAGAAGAAGCGCTGCTGCTTGCCGTTGTAGAATACCACCGAATGCAAATAAGGGGATGTGGCCACCAGTTTGTTCAGCCTGTCGAGCTTAAGAATGCTCTCCTCAAACGCCGCACCGGATTTAAGGGCGATGAACTCATCGTCATTATACAGGGACACTGCCAGATCCTTGACAATCCCGTTCATGTTCTCAATATTGTAGTTGATCTGGGTCAGAAGCTTGCGGTCCGCGTCATGCTGCATGCTGAATACCTTGCCCTGGGAATTGAAATAAAGGGCCACGGAGGCAGCAATAAGCACGGTAATCACCAGCATGAAGCTCAGCAGGATCCGCTGCAAGTATTTCCGAGCCCGCAGGGTTTGAAGCAGATTCATGGGCACCCTCTCCTGTAGCCGTTTTTTGCCCCTACTATATACCTGTACTCCGGTTGTTGTCAATGAGAATAGGATGCTTCCATATGGAAATACGTCTTCATTCCTCCAAAAAAGGAAACAGATTCATACAGACGAGCCGGCTGACAGGCTGACCTGCAGCAAGCCGTAACGCCTCTCCATTGAGACCAGCTATCAACGTCCATATAACGGTAACTTGTCCCTTCTGCCGATTGCTTCTATACTGAAATAGAGGATAATCGATAGAGACTGGGAGATGAGCAGGATGAAGAGCTTGGTTGGAACACGCACAGCAGAGAATCTGCTGGCGGCATTTGCCGGGGAAGCACAGGCCAGCATGCGGTATGCGATATTTGCCCTGGTGGCGAAGGAAGAAGGACTTCTTCCCATTGCCAATATTTTTGAAGAAACCTCCCATAATGAGAAAGAGCATGCGAAGCGGTTTTACAATTTGCTGGTGGAGGGTTTTGCAGGGGAACTGCCGTCAGCGCTAGAGATCAAGGCCTCCTATCCCTTTGCCAAGGGTACAACGGCCGATAACCTGAGAGCAGCTGCAAGCGGAGAGAACGAGGAGTGGACTGAACTGTATCCGGAGTTCGCCCGCATCGCCACAGAAGAAGGATTTCCCCAAGTAGCAGGAGCCTTCCGGCTGATCATG
Organism: Paenibacillaceae bacterium; assembly: GCA_029256185.1. Lineage (GTDB taxonomy): Bacteria > Bacillota > Bacilli > Paenibacillales > NBRC-103111 > Paenibacillus_AR. The sequence goes on along the minus strand of JAQSYI010000038.1, from coordinate 21,033 downwards.
GCCATTGAGAAACGCCACGAAGCGCGTTATCTGAAGCTGGCCGGAGAAGTGGACAGCAACCAGGTGTTCCAGAAGGAAGAGAAAGTGGTATGGATCTGTACCGAATGCGGCCATATCCACGAAGGCAAGAATCCGCCGGAAAAATGCCCAACCTGCCTCAAGGCCAAGCAATTCTTCGAGCTGTTTACGGAAAATTTCTCAATCGCTTAAGGATAATCGCGTAAAGGCGTGTTTTGCCGCCGCGGTACAAAGAGGCTGTCCCGGAAGTCATAAACTGACTAAGGGACAGCCTCTTTTTTATTTTCTGCCTGGTTGACCAGAATCCTGCCCGTACACCTCTATTTCCAACTCCTCAGCACTTGGTCTACTGAGAGAGTACCTCCCTTGCTCAAATGGACGGCTTCATCCGTGTAATCCCAGGCGGGACTATTCCCCGGACAGCTCCCAGCTAACCATATACTCGGTCCGGGCATCAGGCGCTGTCAACCCCGGATCCGCCTCACGCCATTGTCCCTGAAGCCCCGTCGCCTGGCAGGCCAGCTCGAAATGGCACATGGCAATGCCCATATCGATGGTCTGCATCTTCTCACTGTATTTGGGTGTATGGGCCAAGTAGAAATGAACGTTCCGCCGGTCCTTCGACACCACCAGCCGCCAGGGCTGCTTGTTGGAAGCAGACGGCCCAAGCCGCACCATCTCCACCGGCACCGCCAGCGTTCCCGCCGCCTGCTCCGTAAGCGGTTGACCGAATGCGGAATCGCAGAACAGCTCCTCCCAGCCCTTCTTCTGGTCAGCCTTCACCATATAGCGCACCGCCGAGCTCATAAACCCCTGCTTTTCCTTGGGATAGCCGATAGGCGTGATGCAGGGGATCTTCTCTTCTGCCCCCATCTCAAGCTCCTTCTCGAAGGAGCTGCGGTTGAAGGTGCCGCCCAGCCAGCAGGTGCCAATGCCCCGGGCAGTCAGGAAAATCACCAGCTTCTCGAAGGCGTAGCCGAAGTCCAGCAACCCGTGCTTGCTCTCCTCCCCGATAATCCCCGCCAGATAAGCCCGGGGATTGCGGATCATGCCATAGGTGCCCAGCTTGATACCCTTGTCGGTGATGTCCTTGGTGATGCGGATGATTTCCACCCGGGTCCGCCCGCCAAATGGTCCCGTCATATGGTCAGCCTCCGCCACGAATTGCTCGATGCTCCGGTAATCCTCTTCAGATAGAGCCGTCAGATCATAATTGCGCACGGACAGCCTGCGGCGGATGGCGCCGATGAGCTCCACACCGTTCAAACCCGCTGCCGTTCCGGCTGCCGATCCAGGCTTCTGTCCGTTGCTTGGGCCAGAAGCTTGCTTCTTGTCTTTCCCTGTTTCCGTTCCCATCGCGTTAATCTCCCTTTGGGGAATGGTGTACCGTCTGCTTTTCCCGGTATTCGGTGGGCGTGCAGCAGTACGCCTTCCTGAACTGTCTGGCATAATAATTCTGATCCCGGAAGCCGCTCTCCAGCGCCACATGCTGCACCGACAAGCTGTCGTTGCGCAGCAGGGTGCAGGAATAGTCCAGCCGCCGCTTGATAATATAATCCATCGGTGTCGTGTGGTAATTGCGGGTGAACACCCGGAAGAACTGGCGCTTGGACAGAAAAGCCATCTCCGCCAGACGATCCAAGGTGATAGGCTCCAGGAAATGCTCTTCCAGGTAGGTGACGGCCTCGGCAATCCTCATGGCCTTGTTGTCCTCCCTGCCGCTGTTCTCCGAATAGCAGCGGGAGAGCATGCCCACAAGCGCACAGAAGTAGCTGCGGATCATCAACCGGCAGCCGTCCTGCTTCAACTCATCCTCCTGGAGAATGGCGTCAAGCATCCCGGATACCCGTGCCAACTGGTCGGGCAGCAAGGAGAGCATGCCCTTGAAGTACATTTCCTTGCGGTAGAAAGGCTCGATATAGAACAGCGCCTGAAATCCGGGCATCAGCTTCAGCTCGGACCGCTGAACCATCTGCTCGGGATGGAACATGACATTCACATACTGAATATTATTAACATCCTTATACCCGTGGGAAACATCCTTGTGAATCAGGAATACCTGTCCGGCCGATACCGGATACTCCCTTCCTTCGATGATATGAACTGCGCTGCCCTCCAGAATAACAACCAGCTCCGAGAAATCATGGCTATGGACGAAGTAATCATGGGTCAAGGGACACTTCTGGATCCGGAAGATAAAATCCGGCTCCAATTGCAGGTCCCGGAAAAAGATTTTTTTGCTCATGTCACTATTATGCTAAACAAGGTCATTATCGTCAAGGCGGCGCCAAAATGGATGCGGTAACATGAGAGTATCATAAGAGTCAAATGGATAAACAGGAGGTACCGGGCAATGAGAACCTCAGTATGCTTAAACGGTGAATGGGATTTTATGCCGATTTACGGAACAGCGGCAAGTCTTGACCTGCCTTATGAACTGGTGTATGAAAACCGCAAGGTACAGGTTCCCTCCAGTTGGAGAAAGAGCTATGTGAACGCAGCCGGCAATATCTTCGGAGCCATTTCCGATCATGAATATGCCCCTTACGACCTCTATGGCTACCCGCAGGAATGGGATGCCGCAGAGGCGGGGGTGCTGCACCGGACCTTCCTGGTACCCCCAGAGATGGAAGGACAGCGCATCTTCCTGCGCCTCGACGGCATTATGCAGGAGGCGGCGGTTTACCTTGACCGGGAGAGGATCGCCCTGTGGCAGGACGGTTATCTGCCGCTTCGGATAGATATTACGGACCGGGTGAAGGCGGGCGGCGAGCATCGGCTGCATGTGGTTTGCGCCAGCTTCGGCAAGGTGACGCTGCCCTCCGGGCAAAAGAAGGTGACGGGCCTTACCGGCTCCTGGTTCGGCTATATTGCCAGAGGCATCTGGCAGGACGCCTATCTGGAGAGCACTCCGAAGGTGGCGCTGGCCGATGCCTTCATCCGCACCTCCGTCCGGGAGAACCGGCTTGAGGTGGATGCTGTGGTGAACCGTACCGGCGATGCGGGTGGGGCAACCTCACATCCATTGACGGTGCGGCTCGCTGTCCGGGAATGGAGCGGCGGGGGAGCCGGAACCATGGCGGAAGCGCCCGCGGCAATAACTGCCGAAGCTGCCCCCGGAGAGTGGTCTGCCGCATATGACGGCGTTGCGGAGCAGGACGGGAGCTTGCAGACCGAAGCCCTGTTCCGTCTGGACTGGACGGATGCCGTTCTCTGGACTCCCGACCAGCCTCATCTGTACATGCTGGAGCTTACGCTGTCCGAGGACGGACGTATAGTGGATAAGTTGGAGCAGCGCTTTGGCTTCCGGGAGGTATGGACGGAGGGTCACCGGTTCATCCTGAACGGTGTCCCTGTGAATCTGCGGGGCGACTCCTGGCACTTCCAGGGCGCCGTCCAGCAGACAGAAGACTATGTGCGCAACTGGTACGCCATGTGCAAGGAGGTCGGTGTCAACAGCATCCGGCTTCACGCCGAACCGTATCCGGCCTGCTATCTGGATATCGCCGACGAGATGGGCATGCTGATCGTGGATGAAACGGCGATTTATGGCTCCGGCAAAACCATGCAGGCGGATCATCCCGACTATATCGCCAACTGCAAGAAGCATATGGAAAGACTGGTGCGGCGGGATAAGAACCACCCGTCCATCATCATGTGGAGCGTCCAGAACGAGATGCGCTGGGTGGACGGCCGGGATGGCTACAAGCTGCATATCCCCGCGCTGATGGACATTATCCGCGGCCTTGATCCCACCCGTCCGATTATCGTGGAGGGAGACAACCGGCTGCTCGAGAAGAAGTTGACTGAAGTGGAGAGCCGCCACTACAACATTGACGGCACCATTGCCCAATGGGACAAAACTGTCCCCCTAGTATTCGGGGAGCATGGCGGCTGGTGGTACATTTGTCCCCAGAACAGCAGTATGTATGTCGGGCTTGCGGCATACCGGCACACAGATGACTGCGCAGCAGGATTGGCCCAGAAGGAGCGGTTGTTTGTGGAGCATGCCCGGCGCCAGGATGTCTCCGGCATCTCCACCTTCAACTTTGCCCATTATTTCATGCGGGCCATGCCGGACCAGGATATTGTACTTGAAAGCGCCGATCTGACTGCACCGGGACCCAAGCCTAAGGTGATCCCCGCGTATTCCCTGTCGCTTAATAACGGCCTGCTGCCCAAAGAATACCCGGCGTACCGCACCAATCCGTCCTTCGCCATCATGGCGGCTGCCTTCAAGCCTGTGACACTGATTGCCGCCGAATACAACCGGTCCTTCTTCGATGACGCGGACATCCGGCGCAGCTTCGACGTGTATAACGATACGCTCTATACCCGCAGCGTGCGGATTGAATGCCGGGTGGTTCAGGGCGGGCAGCAGGTCCACCAACAGACCTTGTCGTTCACCCAAGCTCCCGCGGAACGCATAAGCGTATCCGTCCAATGGACTCCCCTCAAGACGGCGGACCGGGAGCAAGCCGTGCTGACCGCGGTTCTGTTCCACGATGGTGTGCGGATGCACGAGCTCACAGTAAGTTACGTCATCGTCTCACAGCGCTGCAAGACAAGCCGGGCAGAGCTTGCGCTTCCGGCAGCATATGTGGGAGCCGACCGGGATTACGGACTCCTCTCTGCGCTGATTCCCGATTGTGCCCGCTTAGACCGGGAGGATATTGCCGGGTTATCCGGAGACACTCTTCTCATCATCGGCAGCAAAGCCCGGGACAATGACGGATGTCTGGAGGATTTGCTGAAGGGCTTTGTGGCCAAAGGCGGGAGGCTCCTGCTGCTGGAGCAGGAAAGTCTGTCTCTGGGCAAGCTCGCCCTCTCCCGGCAGGAGTTCATGCGGGCCCATGGCGGCAGCTACACTCATCCTGTCCTGAAGGGACTGGGCGATGAGGATTTCATGTACTGGCATGAGGAAATCCGGGAGGAAGGTCCTCTTCCCATTATCCGCACTGCCTTCGAAAAGCCCGTTGCCGGCGATTTCACCATGCTGCTGGAATGCAGCGCGGGAGACTTCGGAGACGGCGGGGATCTGTGGTCCCCATTGCTCGAATACCGCAGCGGACAGGGCATGTTCCTTGCCAATCAGCTGGAAGTGATGGAACTGGTGAACCAGGTTCCCCAGGCTTGCCTGCTGCTCAGGAATATGCTGGAGTATGCCGGGAGCTGGGGAACAGCTGCAAGAAGCGGGGCGGATGAAGGCAAGCTCCCGGCCGGCTCGGCCACGGTCCCGGCCTCAACCGCTCCCGCAGCGGCCTGGGTGAACAAGGGCGGGAACACAGAACAATTCCTGGATGTTCTCCGCCTCCAATATGAGGTGCTGGCGCCGGGAGTTATCCCGCAGGACACTTCTTATTCCCTGCTGCTGGCAGAAGCATCCTTGCTTCAGGAACCAGGGGCGGCAGAAGCGGCCAGACGTTATGCCGCCGCCGGGGGCAAGGTGGTCGTTCTGCCCGCAGACACCAGCGGATCTTCCGCCGCCTTGTTCACCTTGCTGCAGGCAGATGTGCGCGTTACGGCCCATGAGACGTATCACCTGCAAGCGGACTACGCCTGCCCGGAAGCTCAAGGGGTAAGTCCCGTGGACCTGTTCGGCTTCGACAAGGTGCATCTGTCGCCGCGGGATGTGGTCAACCGTCCGCTGGCCTCGCACCGGCTGGAGGGACACGGCTGCATGCCCGTATGCACAAGTGTGGAAGGGACAGCCTGGAAGGATTATTTTGTCGGCCAATATTCCGCGGAATACAGCCGTTTGGCCCTGGTGGAGTATAACAAGGTTAAAGCGCGGGAGCCGGGGGATTTTGTGATCCGGGCCCTGACGGGGGACGGCATCATCCTCTGCTCGCAGCTTCTGCTGGTGCCGGACAGCGACAAGAGCATCCGGCTGTATACCCGGCTGCTCGGCAATCTGGGCGCGGGCTTCCGCGACGGCTTGCTGCAAAGCGTCAAGGATGACGCCCAGTGCGCAGTGGAGGCGGTAATGGCGCTGCCCTGTCTGCCCCATGTGGATTTTGCTGCGATGAAGAGCTATTACACCGATCCCGAATTCTCCCTGAACAATCTGGGTGAGGGACTGTACGGGTGGATGAAGAAGAAGGAGCGCAGCCCTCTCGACGGTGCATTCCGCATCGGCCAACCGGAAGGCAACCCCTGGTTTCTCAGCTGCTTCATCCATGTTCCGGAGGATGCGGATCATCCGGCTAACCGGGAAGCTGTCCGGGGGACAGGCCGGGAAGCGGGTCCGGCAATCCGCACTGGAAAATTGCGTGTAAGCTCCGCCGCTTCCTGCGAGATATACATGAACGGTGAGGCCGTTCCCGCGCCGGAACAGGAGATCCTCCTGCAGACAGGAGTAAACCGGTTCATCGCCATTGTCCGCGGCGGACAGGAGGACATCCGGATCAGCATCGTATTCCTGAATCCGGACGGCACCTGCATGAATGATTTGCGCTACCGCATGACCATGGACGAAGTGGAGCCCAAGTAGCAAGTCTTCTGCGCCTCACTTCTCGAGGCTCAATAAACGTGCACCTGCCAAAAAACCGGGGATCTTCCGATCCCCGGTTTTTCCTATCCCTCTGCCTGATCCTTCTGCCTGTCCGTCTCCTCTATCCGTCTTCCCCATCGGTCTATCCGATCCATCTGCCCAATCCATCTCCTCTATCCGTCTTCCCCATCGGTCTATCCGATCCATCTGCCCAATCCATCTCCTCTATCCGTCTTCCCGATCGGTCTATCCTGTCCGTCCGCCCAATTCATCTGCTCTATCCATCTCCCCGATCCGTCTGCGCGATTCGTCACTCCTCTTAGCAGTTCTCCTGTTTATCACCCTGTAACAGGCAGCGGCTGTGTCAGCTGGCGGATGTGGCCCTGGTAGACAAGCCGCAGCGAAGGCGAAGCCGCGAGATCCCCGGGAGTGACCAGCGCCGCCGGTTTGCCCAGGATGGCGCAGCCATTCTTCTCAAACACCGAAGCCACGAATTGGGAGCAGAAATACGCGTTCCTGCGCTCCAGCCTGACATTCATCATGACGCATAACAAACCCCACAGGTTATATTTGAACTGGTGCTTGCGGCCCCTCATCTCTTCTACATGCCGCACCATCCGGTCATATGCCTGCTTGCTGACCGTACACCGGTACAATTGGCAAGAAGCGTTGCCGAACAGCTTGCCGCCCAGATCCTCCTCCACAAAACCGCCGATGAACGGATTGTCCGGATTCCTCCGGCCGAAGCTGAATACCTCCGTCAGCCTGTCGTCGAAGGCAATCGAGGCATGATTCATCGGGTCCCCCGTATACCATTTGATCAATCGTGTGAATAGTGTACCTGTATCTGACAGAAGCACATAAATGCTTTGCTCCGTATCCATCACGTGTGCGCCTCCCTTGCGTCGCCCCTGTTTACCCGTTTTCTTATATACCAAGAATAAAACAGATTGCCCCCGGTCAAAACCAGCCTCAGACGTAATTGGAACTTAGACCAAAGTCTGGGTAAGTGCTGGACTTGCGGTTGCAAAGACAGGGCTTGCTCGGGTTGAGCTATAGAACTGCAGGCCGCCTTCCCGGCTGACCATCCGGCAGTTTATGTCAATGCCTTCATTTCCCAGCCGGAATTGCCGATATATAGAGTAGGTACGGCCAATTTTTGAGGAGGTGAAGCGTGTTGAAGAGGTGGAAAAAGGTATCCCTGCTCACTCTGCTGATGAGCGGCTGTTTCGCAGCCGGGGCATGGGCTACCAATGGGATTGAGAAGGTGGAGGCTTTCCTGCGGCCTGATTTTAAGATGGTGGTGGACGGCAAGTCTGTCCAATTGGAGAATCCGGTGCTGCTGTACAACGACAACAGCTATCTGCCGGTACGGGCGATCAGCGAGATACTGGGCGCCGAAGTGAATTGGGATGGAAGAACCAACACGATCTACGTGAATCCAAGGTTTGCCGGACAGCCCGAAACACCGGCAGCCGATGATACATATATCAATATTGAGATGAAAAACCCCACTGCCTATCAGCTGAGATACTTAGGGAAGGATTATGGGATTCTCTCCCTGGTTCACGACGGCGTATACTACTATAGAGTTCTGGATCTGGCCCGGATGGGGGTGGATACAAGAGGCTTGAAGAAAGCGAGAGAAATTAATACCCATTCGCTCTACGTCCGGCAGGATGAAGTGGAGAAGCTCTGGAAAGAACCGCCTGAGCAATTTATGTCCTATGGTGTGGCAACCTCCGGTGTTCCCGAGGGTGAGGTGAAGGATTATCTGCTCAATATGGCCAATGACGTTATCACCTACAGCCAGACGGAGAACAGCATCTATCCCAGGTTTAGCCGGCCCTTCTTCATCGAGGCCGTCGATGGCCAGCAAGACCATTATTTTATGTACTCTTGGGACGCCACCTATACGTTGAGGATCTTCGCCATCCATCTTGCCAAGGACCAGCAGCAGAGATGGTTCCGGGATTCTCTGCACATCGTTGACGTGGACTACCTGTACAACTTCTTCAAGGAAAAGAACAAGAATTAAACTCTAAGCTTCACTTTAAAAAAGAGACAGGACCCGCGGTTGGCAGCCTGCCTCTTTTTATCATGCAAAAAGCCTTACACCCTCGTCTCTGTCCCCCGCAGCCGCCAAGCTTCAATTCCTTTCAGGACACCTTGATGTCAAGCTCCCTGAACCGTTCCCGAAACTGGCCCAGCAGCGCCTTCTTCTCCCGCTCCTCCACAAATGCTGCCTGCACGCTGTTCATAATCAGTCTGGCGATCTCCTGGGGACTGAAGCCGAAACGGTCGGCCAGCACCGTGTACTCCCGCAGCAGAGTGGTGCCGGATACCGTAGGATTATCCGTGTTGATGGTCAGCACCAGCCCCTGTTCGAAATATTCCCGTACCGGATACATCTCCCAGCCCGGAACAGCCTTTGTCTGGATATTGCTCACGGGACATAATTCAAGCGGCACTCTATGCTCCGAGACGAATTTCAGCACCCGGTCGCTTTCCTTGGCTCTGACTCCATGGCCGATCCTTCTTGCTCCCAGGCGAACGATAGCATCATAGATATTCTCAGGGCCGGCCGCTTCTCCGGCATGGATAGTAACGGGAATCCCCAGCCGGTGGGCCCTCGCAAACACGGCTTCATGGAGAAGCGGAGGGAACGAGGCTTCGTCGCCGGCCAGGTCCACTGCTGCCAATCCCTGTTTTCTGAAGGAAGCGGCCGCCTCCACGACCTCCAAATTGCGCAGCGGGTCATGGTGTCTCATACAAATGGCAATGCCCCGTGCCAGTACCCCGAACTGCTCTTCCCCCCGCTTGAGTCCCGCCAGCACCCGCCGGATGACCTCATCTACTCCGAGCCCTTGGCGAGTATGAAGCAGAGGAGCGAACCGAACCTCAATGTATTTGCCGTTGCAGGCGGCCGATTGGAGAACCGTCTCATAAGCGACACGCTCCAGCGCCCGCCCTGTCTGCAAATAGGGCAAAACAAAATCGAACTTGCTCAGGTATTCCTTCAAGCTTCTGCAAGAGTCATTAATCTGCATCCGGTCCGCCAGCTCCTGCTTGCACGCTATGGTTAGGGGTTCGCCTTGTTCTGCCGCCAATTCAAGCAAAGTGTCAGGTTTGACTGAACCATCCAGATGAACATGCAGATCAATCATGGGAAATTGCGACAACCATTCCCTGGTTTCCTTCGGTTTCATTCGCTTCTCCTCCCTTCATGGGATAGCCTATGTCTGCAATGGCATTAATATGTTAAGTTGTTGTTATATAAAGTAACATAATCATCACGTTTTTGCCACTGTTTTGAAGGGGACTCCGCGCCCATTTTATTCATTCCCCCAATAACTCCCGGACACATCTCCCGAGGATAGACGCCTGACAGCTTCCTTGCCGCCGTGCGCTTGTCGAGTAGTCCAGCCACTTCCCTGATTATACTTTCCGGCTTTCAAAATTCAGGAACCGGAATACCTCTGGCTCTTCCGGCAGACAATAACGGTGATGTTAGGCTGACCCAGCCAACTCTATCTTGCAGGAGGGATAACCCATGTTCAAGCGAATGGACGAGATTCTGATTGAAATCCCCAGTGTAGAACGGCCCGATCCCAATGCTGCCGCGGCGGTCCAGGAACTGTTGGGAGGCAAGTTCGGAGAGATGTCCACCCTCAACAATTACCTCTACCAATCCTTTAATTTCCGCGGCAAAACCAAGCTGAAGCCCTTCTACGACCTGGTTACCAGCATTACGGCCGAGGAGCTGGGCCATGTGGAACTGGTAGCCCACGCCATCAACAAATGCTATATGGGATGCACCAAACCCGGCGATCCGGATTCGACTCCCTTGAAGCCGGTTAAGGATGCCCGGTTATCCTACTCATTCCTGCAGGGCGCGCAGGGAGCTTTGCCGGTGGACTCCATGGGGCGTCCATGGAGCGGGGAGCATGTGTTCAACAGCGGCAATCTGGTAGAGGATCTGCTGCATAACTTCTTCCTGGAATGCGGGGCAAGAACCCACAAGATGAAGGTATATGAGACCACCGACCACCCTGCGGCCCGGGAAGTGGTAGGTTTTCTGCTGGTGCGGGGAGGCGTGCACGTGGTGGCATACGCCAAAGCGCTGGAGGTTGCCACAGGCGTGAACGTAACCAAGCTGGTGCCTATTCCCAAGCTCGACAACAAGGCCTTTAAGGAAGCGAAGAAATATGAGGACAAGGGGGTGCATACCAAGCTGTACACTTACAGCGACCAGGACTTCGGGGATATTGCGAAGATTTGGAAGGGAACCCACCCCGAAGACGGACAGCCTCTTGAGGTGCTGAAGGGCGTGCCGAAGGGAGTGCCCATTCAGGAAGCGCCGGAGCTGCCGGAGGAATTCGCGCCGGGCATCTCTGCCGAGGATTTCCAGGCAATCAGCAAACGGCTGCAGCAGGCCGCCAATATTCCCGTAATGAACTAAGGATTTTCCCGTAATCGTACATACCTCATCCTCAGATGGGTATAGTAAGATTCGGCAAATCAAGAAGGGAGGGAAAAACATGCAAACATTGACGAACAAAGAGCTGAATTACATTGCGGATTCCATATCCAACGAAGAGCTGCTTTTGAAGCAATGCGCAGCCGCGGCAGCAGCCTCTGCGAATCCGACTGTCCAAAATCATTGCATTAACCAACTCCGTACCCACGAGCAGCATCTGCACACCCTGATGAATGTGCTGCAACAGAACCAAGGAAGCAATCAACAGCAATTCGGAGGCATGCAGCCATCGGGCATGCAACAACACTAATTCCTTAGAAAGGAGAGACAACCATGTACCAGAATCAACAGAACCAGCCGTTTCATCCTCAAAATCAGCAGAACCTGCAAAATCTGCCTAACATGAACAATCTGTATCATCAACAGTCCCAACAACAGAACATGCAGCAGCAGAATATACAGCAACAATCCCAGAATACATCGCTGCTCCCGGACAAGGAATGGCTGAGCACCGTCCTGTGTGACCTGAAGCGGGTGTCCGGAGAGTATACAACTGCAGTAACCGAAAGCGATAATCAGCAGCTGCGCCAAGTCTTCACTGATCTATTGAACAGCACCCTCTCTCTTCAAGGACAGCTGTATCAGTTCATGAAGCAGCAAAACATGTATAAGGCCGGTTCCCAGGCTCAAGGCCAGGAGATTCAAAAACAAATCCAGAATTCCCAGCAATCGGGACAGCAAGCGTTCCAATTCGCCCAACAGAAGCTGGGACAACAGCCTGTCTATATGTAAGCTTCTTAGAAATGAACAGACGAAACCCGCCTATCCCATAGGCGGGTTTCGATTGTGAATTTAATCACCAAAGGGCATCTTGCTCTCATCATCCTTCACATGCTCCATCTTTATCTGATCAATCATATCCTTAAGCTGCCCCTCCTCGGCCAGAGAGGTCAGGCCAATATTAAGCGTTCCGGTAAGCTCATTCACATGAAGCTCCTGCACCTTGTACGTAATGTTGCCGCATTGGACCGGCTTGATTCCGGCAAGCTGTTCCCTCAAGTCCTTATTGTCCGACTCCAGCTCCAGCACCCGCTGCTCCAGGGATTGAAGCCGCTGCTCCAGCCAAGAGGCCCATTGCTGGAAAGACGGATAGGCATAGCTCATCGCCCTCACCTCCAATGTTATCCGTCACTGTGCCAGATTCCCGGCGACGGGTGGAATCTCCGCAACAGATTGGCCCTCGGATTCGACATCCGGCGACTCTCCCGCATCCGGTGTGGTGATCTGGGTAGAACGGTTCCCCGTCAGGATGGTGTTGCCGATATTGAGGGAACCGATGCTGGCAATGGAGTTTACCTTGATGTTGTGTATATAGAAGTTCATCATGAATGAATCACCTCTTTAGAGAATCTGTGTTGAATTGGTGGGCATATCCTCTTCGTCGGGATCATTCACCAGGTTGTTATCCACGTTGACGGACGGACTGGCGTCTCCCATAATCGTATTGCCGCCCACCGCCTTCTGGTTGGCAGCATTGTTGCTGAACAGATTATCTCCGAAGTTAACCGCCCCGCCGTTCGAGACGTTATTAATTCTTATATTGAAAATATTGTACACATTCGGCATAGGCATCACCTTCTGTCTCAATGGATCGCAACAGGCCGGGGCCAATTCGCATAGCAACAGCATGCGGCACTTTGCTTCGATACAATATGGGCGGTTTCAAGCACAGTGTATTCGCAAATATGGGCGGATGTTCCTGTGGGAGAAGCCAAATATGAGGCGACAGTAAAAACTGCCGCGTTATACCAAACAAAAAAGCCTCCCGTCTTCCGTCCCCGCCAGATACGAATGACCCTACGCATGCTATTGTCTTTCAATAAACTTTATGGCTTACCATCTCGTTCACGCGGCCGAGAACCCGGGAATAGCGCTCATAATCCTGCAGCAGCACACCCATGTACAGGCTGTCCACGATGGCAAGCTGCGAAATGCGCGAAAGCATGGTTTCGGTGTAGAACGCCGTTTCCACATCGCCGGTAAGAAGCGCGATATCCGCATGGCGCAAAATATCTGCGCCTTTGAAATTTGTGATCGCTATAGTAGCAGCACCGCACTCATGGGCCATACGCAGCACGTCTACGGTGTCACGCGTGCTTCCCGAATGGGAAATCCCCACAGCTACGTCACCTTTGGTGAGTCCCTGTGCACAGATCTGCTGCAGATGATTGTCCGGATAGAAGCGGCATGGAAGACCGATGCGCAGCAGCTTCGTGACCATATCAGCAGCAACGGATGCCGAATTGCCTACGCCGTACACATCAATAAGGCGTGCGGTGCACAAGGCTTGTATGGCCTTCTCATAATTCGTTTTGTTAAGCGTCCGCCCTGTATCCTCCAGAGCGCGCATGGCCAGGGCAATCATTTTCTCTGGTACAGATACAAGCTCGTCGCCCGGCTGTACATGCAGATCCACCAGAGGGCCCAAGGGTGTTTGGCCGGAAACAGCGTCCTGAGCCAATGCCAGCTTAAACGCGGCAAATCCCCCATACCCCAATGCGCGCACAAAACGCAGCACCGTAGGATCGCTTACACCAGCGGCCTTGGCAAGTTCAGCCATTGTCAGACTGAGCACTTCATGCGGATGGAGCAGAACATAGTCCGCCACCTTTTGCTCCGATGCGCGCAGTCCGGGATAATGCTGTTTGATGACAGTTTCACATTGCTGGAATTGCATAGTTCAGTTCTCCCCTTCCGTTTGTTTCATTATAAAAGACGGATAATCCCTATTCAAGAATTTTTCGTAGCAATACTACATCACATCAATTAGTTAGTAAAACTACATTTAGGTATTGATAATGTAGTTATGTCGTGATATGGTAAAGCTATCGAAAGGAGACGCGCTGCCTGCCGTTCCGGCAATATAAGGCCCGCGTTAAACCACACTATGCCATCCAAAAAGAAAGCTGTCGACATGAGTGTAGCGGAGCTTGCCGCCTACATCGACCAATCTGTACTGAAGCCGGAATTCACACAAGAGGACATCCGCCAATATATTCAGGAGGGGATTGATTACGGCTGCCGCACCGTTTGCATCAATCCGGCTTCGCTGCCTCTGGCCATTGAGATGTGCGAGGGCACCGCTACCAGGGTATGCGTTGTGTGCGACTTCCCGCTGGGGCTGTCCACTACAGCATCCAAAGTAATGCAGGCGGAGGAATACTGTAAAGGCGGCAAGGTGTTTGAATTGGACATTGTGGCCAACTACGGATGGATTCGCAGCGGCATGTGGGCCGAAGTGGAGGCCGACATCAAAGCTGTCTGCGATATGTGCCATACATACGGCACAGCTGTGAAAGTTATTTTTGAGACGGATGCGTTGACTATCGATGAGGTGAAAAAAGCTACGGAAGCAGCGATTGCGGCGGGCGCCGATTTCGTGAAAACCTCCACCGGATTCTTTACAGGAGGCAAAAACGACGGGGCAACAGTGGAAGTCATCGCAGCGATGATGGAGGCGGCGCAAGGCCGCTGCAAGATCAAAGGCTCCGGTGGAATCCGCACACGCGGGCATTTCCTGCAGCTGATCGACATGGGCATTGACCGGATGGGGATTGGCTACCGTTCTACCCCCGTTGTGCTGGGCTGTTCCCCTGAAGAAGCGGCGGCCGTGCATCACAACCTGTATTAGCGTCCCGCTTGCCGCTTCCCGCAACCAGGGGTTGAGTATTTTCGCGGGAAATCCATCCTTTTGTAAATGGACAGCCCTTGCACATTCACTCCCCGGCAAGGAGTGACAGACGGGGTTGACAAATAAGGTGTACTAATCGTATAGTACACTCATAGGTGTATGAACTACTTAGTACATACACTGACGCCACTAAGGGTCTGGAGATGGATACATGAAGATAACGTTCAATAACCGGGATCCGGTTTATATGCAGGTGGTGCGGTACTTCAAGGAGGAGATTGCCACAGGCAGACTTAAAGCGGGTCAGGAAATCCCGTCGCGACGGGAATTGGCAGGCATATTAAAGATCAATCCCAACACCGCGCAGAAAGCGTACAAGGAAATGGAGGAACAAGGCTTGATAAGGACCGAAGGCAATTCCCCCAGCCGGATTGCGGCAGAAGAGCAGGTGTTAAGCGTTATTCGCGAGGAACTGATTAAGGAAGCCGTCCATACCTTTATCGCTTCTGTCAGATCTATCGATGTGCCCGTTTCCGAGCTGCTGGAAATTGTTAAAGAGGCTTATCTCAACCGGCGTGCTGAGGATCAGGAGGTGGACGAATGATTGAAGTGTCATCGATATCGAAGAAATATGGACGCAAGCAAGTACTTAAGGACGTTAGCTTCACCGCTGACAAAGGCAAGATCACTTGCCTGATCGGGATTAACGGCGCCGGCAAGTCCACCATTCTGAAAGCCATTATGGGTCTGGTGCCTGTTAATGGAGGGCGTATCCTGATCGACGGCCAATCTGTGGACAAACGCACCTATCAGAAGGTTGCCTTCATTCCCGACACGCTGACTATGCCTTCACATATGACCATAACGGAATGCATGAGCTTCATGCAGGACTTCTATGCCTGCTGGAATCCGGGACGGGCCGAGGAGCTTCTTGCGTTCTTCAAGCTGAACCGCAATGACCGCCTTAATAACCTGTCCAAGGGCAACGCGGCCAAAGCGAACATGCTGCTGGGCCTGGCGCTTGATGTGGACTATCTCCTGATGGATGAACCCTTCTCCGGCATCGATATGTTCTCCAAGGAGCTGATCGCTCAGGTGTTCACCAGCCACTTGATCGAGGACCGGGGTGTGCTCTTGACCACCCACGAAATCCGTGAATTCGAGCATCTGATTGACAAGGCCGTACTGCTGGATGAAGGCGCAGTAAGAAAAGAGTTCGACACCGAGGAATACCGGGAAACCGAAGGAAAGTCCGTCGTCGATGTAATGAGAGAGGTGTACCTGCCATGATGCCTTTTTTGAAGCTGGTTCATTATGAGCTTTTCCGGGTCCGCAAGATGTATCTGGTGATGCTGGGTCTCACATTGGTTGTGCAGTTTGCCGGTATTTTCGTATACGCCCATTCTTACATGAATCGAGTTCAGTCAGCCATGAAGCTGCAGGGCATTACCCAATTGGAGTATGCGGTCAAATACCAGCCCGCCAGCTTCTACCAGTATTCGCTGAACAGCATATGGTTCATGGCTCCCATAGCAATGGGCGCGGCCATAGTGGCTATCTATGTTTTTGTGATCTGGTACCGCGATTGGTATGCCAAGAGCATCTTCATCTACCGGCTGATGATGCTGCCCGTTTCCAGAATGGCGGTTTACCTGGCCAAGCTCACTACGATTATGCTGCTTACTCTCGGGCTGGTTGCTTTCGAGCTGCTGATCCTTCCTTTTCAGAATGCATTGTTTGAAGCCCGGCTGCCAGAAGTGCTGAGAATCCCCCTTACCTTGACAGAGATTGTGGCCAACCATCCCTTGTTGAAAATATTGGCGCCGGCTCAGTTTATCGACTTTATTCTTCATTACAGTATGGGGCTGACGGCAGTAACCATTCTGTTCACAGCCATTATGATGGAGCGCAGCTACCGGTTGAGGGGTGTTATTGCCGGGATCATTTATGGCTCCTTGGCTCTGGCCATCTTTCTCGCACCTGTGTTTTTTTCGGAGATGCGGCCATATCTCTTGTATCCCAAGGAATTGCTGGCTCTTGAACTGGTGATGGTGCTCATCATTCTCAGCGGTTCGGGAGCATTAAGCTCTTATCTCATCAAAAATAAGGTCACGCTGTAAGGAGGCCCATATGATAAAGCGGTATTGGTGGTCATTGCTGGTTGGTGCGCTGGTCATTGTCAGCATCGGCCTGTATTATATTCTGGCGGCTCCCGAGCCGTTGCCCCAGTTGGTGCTGAAGCATCAATCCGGTGAGGAGCATGCGGCGGATAACCTGTTGCTGTACGGCTACTACAGCAGGGGAGGAATCATGAATCCGTTAACGGTGACGAGCGAGGGGACCTCTTATTCCTATAGACAGTCCCTCCTCAAGGAAGCCTTCAATTATAGGGGAGACGTGTTCTGGAAAGATCTGATTGACCGTTATCCCCGATTCATGAGAAGCAAGGACGCGGCTGAAGGGTTCTATGAGGACGACAGCAAGCTCGTCTATGCGGGGACCAAGCAGCGCTCCGACTGGAACCTGTTTGAGATCGCCATTCTGGACAAGAAAACCGGCAAAACGTTCTCTTATACGGCTGAAGTGCCGGATAACGATAAATACGAAACAATCGAGGTATTCGACGTGCAAGTGGTGAACGGGCTGGTCAAGATAATGACCAGGAATTACAATGCACCGGCAAACACCTCCACCATCCATCTGTACACTTGCGCCACGGAGGAAAAATCTGTTGTTTCCGATAGGCTGTTATTTTCGGAGCCTGCCGGAAAGGAAAAAGAGATAAGGACCAGCTTCAGATTATATCTTGTCTCCGGAAAGAATCCCAACCGTTATACCGGCTTCCAAGTGGAACAAAGGAAGGAGACCCGGGATGCCAGGGGCGCCTATTCAAACGAGCGAATATCCGTGGAGCTGTTCCTGTATGATCTGCAAGCGGATCAGGAGGTGCAACTGAATTCTGGGGAAGTCGAGAGCTTCATGCAGGCGGACAATATTACCATAGAACTGTCGGGAGAGTATATGACGATGATGAGCCGCGTAAAAAATGAAGGAAGCGTCAAGCTTCTCCGGTATTCCATCGCTGACGGGGCAACGACTGCCCAAACCCTTTCCTTCGCCGACAAGAATATATCCAACCTTCTCCTAAAAAATAACAGGCTCTATGTGATGGCCCCATACACGGAGGGGGACCTTGCTCCAGCCAGTGTACTGGTTTACGATACCGCCACGGGAAGCCCGGTTTACGGGGGGACCGTTATGCCTAAGGACTCCCCGATACCAGAAGAGCTGCTGGCCCGTTTCGACCTAAGCTATCTTGGGGAGAAATGATCCGGCAATATGACCGCAGAGAAGCAGCCCGGGAGTCTCCGGGCTGCTTCTCTGCGGTGAACGAACAGACACCGGTTCGGGCGTTGACAATCACTATCTGGCCGGCTCCCTTTTTCCGCCCAACCTCTCCAGCCATTTCTTCAGCACTTCGTTGTTGCTGCGGCTGCTGACTTCCTCCTTGTAGATTCCCTCCTGCCACATCTGGAAGCCGTAAAGAATTACGGAGATTCCCATACTGATGACAAACAGAAGCCACGCATTCATATTAACGAGCAGCAATATTCCCCTCGACTCCATGTATGGGGGAGTAAGGATCAGCCACACTCCGTCGATGACTGCATTCAGAACCAAGTAAAACCAGAAAGAACCGTAGGAAAAATAGAAGATCCAATAGGTCCCTACTGCAAACATACCGTAAACTAAAGATATATTGGTGATATGGCCCCAGGGTACGATTTGATCCTGGTTCACCCACCAATTGAGGGAATATGCCACCTCTTGATTAATGGTTACCAACAGTGCGCTCAGCAAAACTACCGGAGCGTACCGCTTCAGCAGCGCGGGCTTCATCAGAATGAGACTGAACCAAGGAACCACCAACGCCGACCATAATAAAATCTGATTGAACACACCGATTCACTTCCCCCTGTTATTTTCGGGCCATCGTCAGAACTCGATCCGACCCAGACGGCAGACATCGTGACACCCGTAATATAACCATATGAGTTAATATTATGCAGACGTCCGCATTCGTTCTTTATTAGGGGGGAAGCACCGTCATTCATGCCGCGGCATCAGCCTACGATAAATACCGGTACTTGCTTTCCCTTCCTCTCCAGCTCTGGAACGAAAGGGTGAAACCGATCAAGAGTTCCACAATAAACCACAGCACGCAGCTTCTTAAAAATTGACTCCAGGTAAATAAGGCTTGCTCGAACTCTGACAAGCGGATATCAATCGCACTCCCTATAAGCCAGACTGCAAACAGCAGTAACCCGTAGAGAAAACCTCTCGTGATAATGTACCGGACCATTCCCTTTCTCCGGATCTTGGACCACTTGTTCAGAAAGTTCTGCTCCTTAGGTCCAAGACCAAGCAAATCCGCCATTTTAACTCCCCTTCCGTCACGTATTCCCGCCCCGTCCCAGACTCTCCGCTTTAATTTTACCGTACCTAAGATCCCGGCAGCAACCTCCCGGAAGGAAGCTCCCGCTATTTGTTAAGCTTATGCGATATATAAAATAATTAAATCAGGAATGTTGTTATTATTCATATATTTTATTGAATCAATCCTGTAAAATGGCCATAGGTAGATTAAGAAATTCCATTTATTCTTGCAGAATGAGAAGGGGTCTGAATCAGCGATGGGAACAACCTCGTTAAAAAAATCGGTTACTTTTATTGAAGCTATGGCGATTGTCATAGGCATGATCATCGGTTCGGGAATATTCCTGAAGCCGGGGATTGTATTAAGCCATGCCGGAACCCCATGGATGAGTATTCTTGCATGGACTTTGGGCGGGGTGATTACCCTGGCATCCGCCTTGTCCGTAGCAGAGATTTCCTCTGCCATCCCCAAGTCCGGAGGACTGTATACATACTTGGGCGAATTGTACGGCAGCGTGTTCGGCTTCCTGCTGGGCTGGGTGCAAGCCATTATCTCCTATCCCGCCTCCGTGGCAGCGCTTGCGATTGCCTTCGCCACGTATTCCAATTACTTCATCCCCATGAACGGACTGGGGCAGAAGCTGCTGGCCGTATGCGCGCTGGCGTTCATCCTGATCATGAATGTGATTGCCACCAAATTCGGGGGCATTATCCAGACGGTAGCTACTGTAGGCAAGCTGATCCCGGTCATCGGCATTATCGCCTTCGGCCTGCTGTCGGGGTCGGCACCGGGCTTTGAAGGTATCCACGCCACGGTAACCGGAGCCGGACTTGGGATGGCTGTGCTGGGCACACTCTGGGCGTACGACGGCTGGATCGGTGTAACCAATATGGCCGGGGAAATGAAGAACCCGGCAAAAACATTGCCGAAGGTCATCTCCATCGGCGTCCTGTTTGTCATGGCGGTGTATATTCTGTTTAATCTGGCCATTTTCAAGGCACTGCCTTATGAAGCGATCATCGCTTCGGAAACTCCCGGGGCTGACGCTGCGGAAGCCTTGTTCGGCAATGGCGGCGGCGCTTTTATTACAGCGGGCATTATTATTTCCGTATTCGGTGCGCTTAACGGCTACTTGATGACAGCGGCGAGAGTTCCACAGGTCATGGGCGAACAAGGACAGCTGCCGGGCTCGCGCCTGCTGCAGAAGATTCATCCCCGCTTCCAGACACCTGCCAACGCGCTGATTTTCCAGGGAGTGCTGGCGACGGTCTATATCTTCTCCGGCACATTCAATACATTGACTGACCTGCTGGTATTCGTATTGTGGATTTTCTTTACGATGGGTGTATTCGGCTTGTTCATTCTCCGGCGCAAACATGGCAAGCAAGCCGGCGGCTACAAGGTCCCCTTGTACCCTCTTACTCCTATAATTGGAGTGATCGGCGGCATTTATATCATTGTCAACACCATCATCAGTACTCCCGGGCGCTCCTTCATCGGGATCGGGATTACACTGGTGGGCTTGCCGGTGTATTATTATTACAATCGGGCCAAAGCCAACCGCGGTTAAGCAGAAGCAATTCTGCTCCTGGAACCGGAAACGGCAAATGTGCAGCTCCGTCCTTATGGACGGGGCTTTTTTTGAATTCCCGGAAAGAAGAACAACCGCCCCGCAGAGAGAACTTCAAATTTGAACGCTAACCCTCATGGCTGACGGACCTGAGAGAACCTGAGAGACGTTAATTGTGGAAAAAGCAGGGAATAGCGCGGCTAGGGCGTGTCTGAAAACTCACTTGAGGGCATCTTTCGCCGCCTTTCGCCCCTAGCTTCGTTGCTTTCGCTTGGCCCGGGGTCCCCGGTACGCCTGCACAAAAGCGCCTTGCCAGAAACGAAAATTCGACTAAATCTGCTCC